>CALNYP010000013.1:0-28497 GCA_942490715.1 uncultured bacterium | reverse complement strand
CTGGCCGGACCGAGCTGGTGTTGACCTGGCTGGATATTCCGGATGCCGACGAGTACGTCGCCCTGAACGATGACGATCCAGGCGGCGCCTTCGGCAGCGTTGTCGGAGTTGCACCATCCGGTGCCTCCGGTCTGACGATTCCGCTCTCCAGTTCTCCGATCACGTTCTACCTCCTGGCCGGAAGCGACGCCGGTTGCCTGGGGGAGGCGAGGTAGAGACCTCGCCACGACTCGACAAGGAGGCCTCGCGATGTTCCTTCGGACGCTGACCAGACCCCTGGCGATTCCGTGCACGCTGGCGCTGCTGCTGTGCGCAGCCTCGACGATCGTGTCGGCGGAGCCGGCCACGCCCGCGACGGACCCGGACACGCCGGCCACACCCGCAGAGTCGCCGACCGCCGGGACGTTTGCCCTGCAGGTCGACTCCGGGCAGGTGACGCTGCTGGCGAAGGACAGTTCGCTGCGGGAGGTCGTCCTCGAGCTGGCCGAGCAACTGGAGCTCGACGTGGCGGATCTCAAGCTCCCGGAAGAGCAGCGGATCGACGTGCGACTCGAGGCGCTGCCTGCCGACGAGGCGCTTGCGGCGCTGGGGCGCAGGACCGGCCATGCGTTCTTCGTCCTGCCCGGTCAGCGGGAAGGCTCCCGGGATCAACTCGTCGTGTTGACGATCTCCTCGGCGACCGTTGCGACCGTCGAAGAGCAGGAGCCGGCGGAGCCACGGGTCAAGTCCTTCCGCTTCCGGGTCGAGCCGACCAAGGCCCGGCGCGCGGAGGGAGGTGACCGATGAGCACGTCCCGACAGCCGGCGAAGATCGGACTCTTGCTCACGGTCGGCCTCTGTCTGTCGCTGCCCGCTCACTCCGGTGTCGTTCTGGATCAGGTCTACACGATGCCCAGGCCGATGCCCCTCGGCGCGAACATCAACGAGGGGTTCGAACTCGTGGCCCAGACCTTCACGGCCGGGGTCTCGGGACACCTGGTCGGTGTGACCGCCGACATCTTCGACATCAAGCTGGCCGCAACCGATCCACTGACGGTGACCATTCGTGCGGCCGCGGGCCAGACGCCGTCGCCGACGATCCTGGCGACCAAGGTGCTGACGGCGGACTCGTTGATGCTCTCGGAGATCGTCGAGTTCAACCCACCGGTTTCGATCACGGCCGGAACCGAGTACGCGATCGTCGTGCAGTACGCCGACGTGCCCCACGGCGCCGGGCAGGGGCGCGGCAACTGGATGGGCTCGAATTCGAACGAGTATCCCGCCGGTCGCGGGACCTTCAGCAACGACGGTGTCTCCTGGGCCCCGACGAGCTTCGATCTGTTCTTCCGGACCTACGTCGACACCGGCGACGTCTCCTACAAGTTCGCCGTGATGGGCGACAGCCGGGGTTCGAATCTGTGCAGTGCCACCCGGCTGGACGAGTGCGTTGCCGGCGACGCGTTGAAGAAGATCTTCACCGAGGTCGCCAATCAGAATCCGAACTTCACCTTCTTCAGCGGCGACATGATCTACGGAACCGACAGCTACGATCAGGTCTCGCTGGAGCTCGATCACTGGCGTTCGACGATCGAACAGGACGATCCGCCGCACTACACGGGAATGGGCAGCGGGTTCGTCCAGGACCTGCTCTACCCGGTATTCGGTGGGCACGAGCGCAATACGTTGACCTGTTCCAACGTCGACACGGGAGCCCCTTGTTCCGGGTCCTGCTCCGGTGGTGCAACCTGCCAGACCTCGCCTTTCGCGGCCTACGGTGATTTCTTCGACCCGGTGGCGAATGCCAAGGTCAAGGAGTTCCGCTGCGACGACAACTCCGCCTGCAGCGCCACCTCGCCGTGTGCAGTCGGTTCCTGCAATGAGGTGCTGGTCGACTCGAACTGCGACTACTTTTCCGACCCTCAGTACGGACGCACGGTCTACTACTGCGAGATCTTCAACGCCGGATTCTTCGCGTTGAACGATGACTGCATCCCGCTGGCCCACGCTACTCCGGGCAGCACCGTCGACGACTTCGACTGTGTCGGGCATCAGCTCGGCTCCGCCCAGCGGGCGTGGGTCGCCGGCAAGCTCGCCGCCCAGGATCCGATGGCGATTCGCCACAATTTCTTCTTCCATCACGAGCCGGCCTATGCCCTGGGCGCCCACAACGCCAGGTTCAACCTCCCCTACGGCCCGAACGGCGAGCTGGCCGAGTCGATGGACAACAACAAGCCGGAGCGCAACCTCTACATCGACGCCGTGGCCAGTCGAGCCACGGCGATGTTCTCCGGCCACGAGCACCAGTACAGCCGCCGGGAGATCAATCAGGCCTTCGCGTCGGATCCGGTCAATCTGGCCAACGACACGCCTCCGACGGTTCCCCACACGATCTGGGAGATCAAGACCGGATCCGCCGGCGCCGGCTGGTACGACGCGGTGACGACGAGCCCCCTCGACTACACGAAGAACACCCCCGCGAAGGTGATCAATCTGAGCAGCCCCTGGAGGTTGAAGATCGACGAGCCGGTGCACTTCGCGATGATCGAGGTCCAGGGTGACGAGGTCACGCTGAACGTCTCGGCGATGGGCGGAAGCTGCGGGTTCTGCAAGAACAACGGGAGGTGCAACATCACCAACGTCTCCTGCTCCGGGACGAACGATCCGGTCTGCAAGGTCTGCTCGAACGACACAGGCAAGAGCTGTACGGTGGCCAGGAGTGCCTCGCGGCGCCGGTGATCCTCGACACGGTCCAGCTGACCCAGGTCGCGGCAGGCGGCTCCGGCAGCATCACCCAGTTCGCCGACGTCGACTCGGATGGAGCGTTGAACGCCGTCGAAGGGCTCGAGGACAGCGACGGCGACGGCATTCCGAACTTCGAGGATCCCGACGCGGTCAAGGTTGCCGGCGCCCTTGGCGGGTTGCCGATCGGCCTGGACGTTCCCGACGAGCCCCGGGCCTCGTCGATCGTACCGATCGCGCTGACCGACGTCGAGCCCCTCGACGATGCCGACCCGGCCGTCGATCAGGGGACCAAACCGGACCGGGACTTCGTCAGCGGCCTCGTTGGCGGCGAGATCACCGGTCTGGTTCCCGGTGCGACCGTCGATCTGACCCTCGAGTTCGTTTCGGGCGTTCCCCAGAGCTACGAGTACTACGCCTTCTCCAGTCCGTCTCCCTCGGCCAAGCAGAGCGGAAAACTGCGGACTCCCGCGGCGACGAACCGTCGCGCCCGGCCGGGCAAGGGAGGTGGCGGCTGGGAGACCCTCGGGATCCAGAACGCGGGTGGCGGGACGATCACCGTCACGGTGACCGACGGTGGCCCGGGTGACGGCGACGGTCTGGTCAACGGCCAGATCTCCCACATCGGTGGATTGGCGGCGCCGCGGCTGGAGACCCTCGGCGCGCCGGAGGCGCTGCTGGAGCTACTCGAACCGAGCTTCCGCTACACGGCCGACACCGTCGGCTGCATGCCCCATGAGGACTTCGACCTGGGCTACGAGGACGGCTTCGTCGGACGCATGGACTTCGTCGCCCGGCTGACGAACATGGGCGCCCGCTCGTTCGGCGAGCTGTCGGTCGACGTCACGCTGATCACCAACGGCAACATCGTCGAGAACGCCGACGGCGCGCCGGGCGGCACCGGGAGCACGATCTCGATCGCGCCGGGGCTGGCCGGCTACGAAGACGAGGTGCTCGGGCCCGACGAGTCGACCGAGGTCTCGTTCTCGGTCTGTCTGCGGGACTTCGACTCGTTCACCCTGGACGCAGCGGTGGTCGCGCGGCAGGTTTCGGAGTGACGGCCACGAGTGACCGGTGAGGAAGGAGGGGGTCAGCGAGCCCCCTCACTCCTCCATCTTCACGTAGTAGGAATCCCAGACGATCGTCCAGGTTTCGCCGCCGTCGGTGGTCTGCTCGGCCATCTGCCGCACGCGTCCGTCCTCGCCCTTGCTCCAGTGCCAGCGGCTCCGCGGCTGGGTCTCCGGGCCGCTGTCGAGGACCATCGCGCCGTCGACCAGGCCGCCCACCAGCTCGGGCCACTGGGTGACGTTGCCCGAGTTGTCCCGGTAGACCTGGGACCACGTGCCCTTGTCCCGGTCGTAGTAGTTGATGCTCATTCCTTTCTGTCCGCCCGAGGCAGACTCCCAGCTCTCGGTCAGCACGCAGCCGTCCATCGCCACCTCGACGCGGTTCGTGCCCACCGTTTGCCCCTGGGGGTTGACGACGTTCCAGTTGCCGATCCAGAAGTCGAACTGGCGGTACTCCTCGCTGGTGCAGGGGGTCAGGCGGACCAGCACCGCCTGCATGCGCGGATTCGAGCGCAGCGAGGCGAACGCCTCGTCGCTGCCGACCTGGGAGACGACGAAGGCCGAGGGGCCCTGCTGGGCCAGTCGCTCCAGCGCCTCGATCGCGCCGTCGGCGTTGCCTTCGGTGGCGTAGGACTTGGAGATCGCGAACAGGGCGGCGCCGGCGTTGAAGCCCAGGTCGACCGCCTTCTCGAGGGCGGCACGAGCGGTGGCGCCATCGCCCCCCGATCGTGAGGTCGCCACACCGAGTCGATACCAGGCGACGGCGTTCTCCGGGCTGGCCTGGGTGAGTTCGGCGTACAGCTCGGCGGCCAGGCTCCAGTCGCCGGCCTGGATCGCCGCGCCGGCCCGGGTGGCCAGATCGGCTGGGTCCTCCTGGGCCTGGGCTTGGGTCTGGGCCTGGGCCTGCGTCTGGGCCTCAGCCGGGGCCCAGGAGGCGGCGGCACAGAGGGCGGCACAGAGGCAGGATCCAAAAACGATGATCGGGACCAGGGGTCGGGTCTGGCGATGGTTCAGCATCAAGGAAAGCTCCTGTTCAAGTTCGGTGACCCGATCATGCTGGCACCCGGGGCCGTGTTGAGACAAAGGAGAAAAGATGAAGAAAACTGAAACGACCGGATTCCCACCGTTACACGGCTGATTCACCGACTCACGACTCACTTCTGGAACAATTTTTCTGATAGGTTGAACTTGACGCTTCCGGTCCCCCTCCCCCGGTCGGCCCCCCGTAGATCCAGTTCACCCGGAAGTTCATGCCGAGCAGCTCGGCCAGCTCGTTGTACTGGACGAAGGCGTCGGCGCGCAGCCGGGGGCTCCAGGCCAGACCGAGCCGCTCGCGGACGATGTTGGTCCGGAACGACCCCGCGGGCAGGTCGATCTGGTTCCACTCCCAGGTCGTCTCCGAGCGCAGATAGCGGTTGGGGCGGGCGAGGAAACCGAGGCGGACGGTATCCCGGTCGCCGTCGTAGAACTCGCCGGTCTGCAGCCTGCCGTCGAAGGAGTACCGGCGGCTGCTGTTGCTGTCGAACCGGACCCCGTACTCGTTGAAGGTGTACTCACCGGGAGCGATCACGTTGCCCGGTACGATCTCGAACGGATCGAGCAGCCCCTCGAAGTTCCGGGTGGCGTAGAGAGAAAACTCGTCCTCGGAGTTGAAGGTCACCCCGAGCGGTTCGACCTGGAACTCGGAGGTCTCGGTGCTGCCGTCGTCGCGGACGAAGATGTCGCCCTCGACCTCGAACTTCAGGCTGCGCACGCCCTTGATATCGGGGCGTGGGGAGTAGCCGGTCTCGGCGGTGTAGTTCCGCACGCCGCGGCGCAGCAGGAAGCCGGACTCGGGCTCGAAACGCTGGTCGATGTCGACGTAGCCGGCGTTCCAGCTCCAGACCGACCCGGACCACTGGGCCGAGAGGGCCGACGCCGTATCGCTCCCCGACTCGAGGTCGCTGTCCTCGCTCTGGGCGATGAAGCCGTTGATCGCCAGCCGGGCACTTGGCTTCCAGTCGAAATCGCCGCCGAGCACCTGGTTGCGGTCGTCGCCTTCGCCGTTGCGGTCGGTGTAGATCATGCCGATGCTCGAGCGAGCGCCGACGTTGCGCTTGAGCCGTACGGTGCCCCAGTTGTTCTCCGGTACCGCGGCGAATCCATCGTCCGGTCGTGCGACCAGGGAGTCGGTCGACACGTTGAGTACGCCGATGTTCCACGGACCGGCGCGGCCGGTCAGCCGGACGCCCCAGTCGATCGGCACCTGCTGTCCACCCTCGCCGATGCCGATCCTGCGCGAGAAGAACAGCTTGACCAGCGGCGGGCCACCGCCACCCTCGGCGCCGAAGTCGAAGATGCCGGAGTTCTCGAGGAAGAACTCGCGCTTCTCCGGGAAGAACAGCGAGAAGCGGGTCAGGTTGACCTGGGTCGCGTCGACCTCGGTCTCGGCGAAGTCGGTGTTGACGGTCAGGTCGAGGCTGAGGCCGCGGGTCGCGCCCCACTTGACGTCGAGGCCGTAGTCGAAGGTGTCGTCGTCGGGGTTGGCCAGCGGGATGTCACTCTCGGTCGACTGGGCAGTGACGAATGGTTTGACGTTGAGGTTGATGCCCTTGGTGAAGCCCTCGACACCCAAGAGGGAACCGTAGAGCGAGACCCGGAAGATGCCGGCGTCGAGTCCGATCGGTGCCCAGTAGACCTCCTCGTTCTTGCGACGGATCTGCCTGCGGACGTTGAGGCCCCACTCGGTCGCACCGGACTTGAAACGCAACGTGGAGAGCGGGATCTCCATCTCGGCGACCCAGCCGTCGTCGGTGATCCGCGCCGAGACGTCCCAGACGCCGTCCCACTGGAAGTTCGTGTTACGCCCTTCGTCGGTCGCCAGGGAGTCGGTGCGGGCGCCGTTGGGGTTGGTCTCGAAGAAGTAGGTGTTGCGGTCGTCATCGAAGGTGTCGAGCACGACGATCACCGAGTCGTCGCGGAAGAGCGCGCCGTCGCGCTGCATCTCCCGGGCGATGATCTTGTCCGGTTCGCGGTCGAAGGCGTGGATGCCGATGTAAAGGACGCGGTCGGTGTGGATGATCCGGACCTCGGTGCGTTCGGTCGCCGGGGCGCCGGGGAGCGGTTCCCGCTGGGTGAAGTTCGTGGCGACGGGGCTCGTTGCCAGGCGGGTTCGTCGAGGAGACCGTCGAGCTGGATCGGGTCCGATGACTTGACGCTCTCGAGGCGGTGGGTCTGGGCCGGGCTCTCGGCGAGAGTTGCGGTCAGGCAGGTTGCCGGCAGGAGAACAACCGCCAACCGGCGACAGGCGTGAGCGATCCACGGTGACATGGGCGAACTATAACGGGTCTCCCCGCTTGCTACGTATGGAAGGGCCGGCCGTCGTCGCACATCGAATCGAGGTATGATCGGCGGCCTGCCTCCGCCGAGGCGCCGGAGATTCCCCGTTGATCCAGCCCGGTCAGCAACTCCTGCACTACCGCCTGATCGACAAGATCGGCGAAGGCGGCATGGGTGTGGTCTGGAGCGCCACCGACACCAGCCTCGACCGCGAGGTGGCGATCAAGGTGCTGCCCCAGGAGTTCTCCGCCGACGCCGAACGGCTGGCTCGCTTCGAGCGCGAGGCCAAGCTCCTCGCCTCGCTGAACCACCCGCACATCGCCTCGGTCTACGGCCTGCACAACGCCAGTACCCCGTCGGGCGATGTGCGTTTCATCGCGATGGAGATGATCGGCGGCGAGGACCTCTCCGATCGCCTGACCCGGGGACCGATGACGCCGGCCCGGGCGCTTGCCGTCGCCTCGCAGATTGCCGAAGGGCTGTCGGCGGCCCACGAGGCCGGCGTGATCCACCGCGATCTCAAACCGGCGAACATCAAGCTGACCAGCGACGGCAAGGTCAAGGTGCTGGACTTCGGCCTGGCCAAGGCGTTCAGCCAGGGCGCCGCGTCGGGTGATGGGAGCCTGAGCAATTCGCCGACGATGACCGTCGCCGGCACGATGGCCGGGGCGATCCTCGGCACCGCCTCCTACATGAGCCCTGAGCAGGCGCGGGGCAAACCGACCGACCGCCGCACCGACATGTGGGCCTTCGGGGCTCTGCTGTTCGAGATGCTCACCGGGCGCAAGCCGTTCCCGGGCGAGGTGATCTCGGAGATCATCGCCAAGATCATCGAGCGCGATCCGGACTGGAATGCGTTGCCCACACCGCTGCACCCCGGCCTGCGGCGATTGCTCGAGCGCTGCCTGACGAAGGATCCGGCACGTCGGCTACGTGACGCTGCCGACGCACGACTCGAGATCGAGGAGCTGCTGACCGACCCGACCGGTGAGAGACTGGCGACCGTCGCCGGGACACAGCCCGCTGCCGGCGCGGCATCGGCGACGAAACAGCCGGCCTGGCTCCGCGCCTTGCCCTGGGCGATCGCAGCAGCGGTGTCGATCTGGGCGATCGCGGCGACGGTGACCGGACCGGCGAGCGCTCCGGCCGGGATCGTGCACTTCGAGATCAATCCGCCGACCGGTTACCAGTTCTCCGAATTCGCGACGGCGCCCGACGGCTCCGCCGTCGCCTTCGTCGGCAGTAGCCGCGAAGCCGCGCGCAGCCTGTGGGTGCGAAGACTCGACTCTCCCGAGAGCATCCAGCTCGACGGCACCGAGGGCGCCTGGTTCCCGTTCTGGTCGCCGGACTCCCGCAGCCTCGGGTTCTTTTCCAGCGGCAAGCTGCGGACGATCGATCTGGCGAGCGAGACGATCCGGACGATCGCCGATGCGCCGAACGGTCGGGGAGGCGCCTGGAGCCACGACGGCACGATCCTGTTCACTCCGGAAGGTTTCGACGTGCTCCACGCGGTACCCGCGTCCGGCGGTGCGTCGCAGCCGGTGACGACGTTCCGGGATGACGAGGCGACGCATCGCTTCCCGCACTTCGTCGAAGGGAGCCGCAGGTTCGTCTATTCGGCGCACGGAACGGCCTCGTCCCGCATCCTGCGCCGCTACCTGGGCTCCCTCGACTCGGACGAGGTGACCCGGCTCGAGGATGGCCTGAGCGAGATCTACGTGCCGCCGGACCACGCCCTATACGTCAGGGAGACGACGTTGCTCGTGCAACCCTTCCACCTGAAGACCGGATCGCTCACCGGGACACCGTTTCCGCTGGCCCGCAACATCGAAGATACGTTCCCCCGCACCGCGCGCTCGGCGTTCTCCGTTTCGGACAATGGCGTCCTGATGTACCTGGAGCGGCAGCAGGTCGACTCACGCCTGGACGCATACGATCGGCGAGGTCAACGGATCGAAACGATCGTGTCCGGCGGCGACTACGGCAACATGACCCTCTCGGGCGATCGCCGGCAGATCCTGTTCACCCGTTATTCGGCCCAGGACTCGTCGATCTGGCGCATGGACCTTTCCCGGAAGTCGGAGACCCGACTGCTGCTGCTGCCCCAGGTCGATCTCAACCTCGCATGGTCCGCAGACGGTCGGCGTGCGGTGTACTCGAGCGACGCCGGGATCCAGCAGGTACCGGTCGACGGCGGCACGTCCGAGTGGCTGGTCGAGGCTCTGGGCGACAAGAACGAGGAGCAGCTGGATTCGATCTCCGATCTTGCGGTCTCCCCCGACGGTCGGTTCGTCGCCTTCAGCTCGTGGGACCCCGTGACGGACTTCAACTTGTGGATGCTGCCGTTGACGGGTGAGGGCAAGCCGATCCTGCTCAGCGACGCAGGCCGATTGCAATCGGCGCCCTCCGTTTCGCCGGACTCGCGCTGGATCGCCTACCACTCGAACGAGTCGGGATCGTACGAGGTCTACGTGCGCGCGGTCCCCGGCAGCGGTTCGTCCTCGCCGTCGTCCTCGTCGGAACAACGGATGATCTCCGCCGGCGGCGGTTCCACACCGGTCTGGAGCGAGGACGGCCGCGAGCTGTACTACGTCTCGCCGGACTACGGGATCATGGCGGTCACCGTCGATCGAACCGACGACGGTCGCACCCTCGAGGCCGGGATTCCGGTGCGCCTGTTCGACGGCCCACTGTCGGTCGAGGACGGGGCCCACATCTTCTTCCGCCAACCGAGACTCATCGCCGTCGCCGACGGCCGCTTCCTGTTCCAGGTGCCCGACGAGGAGGTGCGTGACAGCACGATCGAGGTCGTGCTGAACTGGGAGCAACGGCTTCCCGACGGGGACTAGCCGGCGGCCAGTTTGCGGCGCGCTCTACGCGATCGCCTACCGCACCCCGCCGGCCAGCGCCGCGATCGACGCCTCGTCGAGGCCCCATGAATCCCAGACGGCATCCTGCGCCGCCCCGAGCCCGCGGTAGAACGCGGCGCCGCGCACGTTGGTCTTGAGCACCGTCCAGCCGACTCGCGGACAGTCCAGCTCCAGCGCCCGGGCCGCCACCCGGCGCATCAGCGTCTCGCCGACGCCCTGTCCCCGGGCCCGGTCATCGACGTACAGCTCCTTCAGGATCAACGTCGGTCGCATGTCGTAGGTCCAGGGGATCCGGTAGACCACCGCGGTCCCCAGCAACGGCCCGCTGCCCTGGCGCTGCGCCACGAATGCTTCGAAGCGCGGCTCCGGACCGAGCCCGTGACGCACCAGGTCGTCTTCGGTGACGCGGAAGTGATCGATGTAGCCCTCGAAACGGGCCAGCCCGAGCATCAGCTCGAGCAACTCGCCGACGTCGTCGCGACCGAAGGGACGCGTTGTGATCTCGCTAGTAGAGCCCATGGGGCAGCGTGTCTTTCAGGTAGCCCGGCGCGTCGGGAGTCGCCGACAACATGTGACGCACCCACGCGTCGCGCTCGTGCTGCATCACGACCTGCTCCCAGACGCAGGCCAGCAGCGGTCGGTCGTCCATCGACTCGAAGTGGGTCGTTCCTGTCGCCGCCAGCGCCAGGCGGCCGCAGCAGATGTCCTCGTGGGCCCACCAGTGAATCAGCAACCACGCACCCAGCGTGCCCCGGTGGATCATGCTGTATCCGAGTCGTTCCGACTCGCCTTCGGCTTCGGCGGCGGCGAGCAGCAGTCCCTCGGCGTATTCCCTTCCGGCGTCGATCAACGGCTGTTCGAGCTTCCCATCCTTGCGGGCCGAGATCCCGTAGGCCTTGAGAGTGTGGTCGCCGATCGACCAGTTCCCCAGGCTGTAGAACTCTCGCTTCTTGTATTCGCTCGTCATCGACGATCAGCGTAGCACGGACGTGATCGCCGCTTTCAACGCGTCGGGGTCACGTTCGGCGAGGTCGTAGCGTACCCGGGTGGCCGGCCGCGAAAAGTCGATCACGCGACGCAGATCGATCGGCGTACCGATGACCACGCTGTCGCACTCGGCCCTGTCGATCGTGGCTTTCAGCTCCTCGAGCTGCTTGCCGTAGTAGCCCAGCGCCGGCACGATCTGCTTCATCTGCGGATACTTCCTGTACGCCTCGGCGATGCTGCCGACGGCAAACGGCCGGGGATCGATGATCTCCGCCGCTCCCAGGCGTTCCGCGGCGACGTAGCCGGCGCCGATCTCCATCTCGCCGTGGGTCAGCGTCGGTCCGTCCTCGACCACCAGCACCCGTTTGCCCCGGACCAACGACTCGTCCTCGACGGTGAGCACGCTGTCGGCGAGGATCACCTGCGCGTCGGGATTGCGGCTCTCGATGCTGGCCTGGACCGCCTGGATCTGCTCCGCCGAGGCGGAGTCGCACTTGTTGATAACGACGACGTCGGCCATCGTCAGGTTGGTCTCCCCGGCCCAGTAGGTCAGCTCGTGGCCGGCGCGCAACGGATCGGCGACGACCAGGGTGAGATCGGCGGCGTAGAAGCTGGGGTCGTTGTTGCCGCCGTCCCAGAGGATCACGTCGGCTTCCTGCTCGGCCTGGCGCAGGATCGCCTCGTAGTCGACCCCGGCGTAGATCACGTTGCCCGCGACGACGTGGGGCTCGTACTCTTCCATCTCCTCGATCGTGCACTCGTGCTTCGCCAGGTCGTCGATCGTCGCGTAGCGCTGGACCGCCTGCTTGCGCAGATCGCCGTAGGGCATCGGGTGCCGGATGCTGACGATCCGCGGGGCGGCCGGCGCTGCACGGAGGATCTCGACGATGCGGCGCGAGGTCTGGCTCTTGCCGCAACCGGTCCGGACCGCCAGGACCGCGATCACCGGTTTCGAGCTGCGTAGATGGCCCCGGGCGGGGGCGAGCAGCTTGAAGTCCGCACCGGCGCTCAGCACGCGGTTGGCGATCTGCATCAGGTCGACGTAGTGGATATCGGAGTAACTGAAGACGCACTCGTCGACGGCGCGGTCGCGGATGATCGCCTCGAGCTGCTCCATCGGCTCGATCGGGATGCCGTCGGGGTAGCCGGCGCCGGCGAGTTCGGCCGGATAGCGTCGATCGTCGATCTCCGGGATCTGGGTTGCGGTGAAGGCGACGACCTCGGCGTCGGCCTGCCCCCGGTAGACCGTGTTGAAGTTGTGAAAATCGCGCCCGGCGGCGCCGATGATCAGGATGCGTCGGCGTGTCATCGAGTCCTCCCTGCCCGACGGCCGGGCAGCGATCGGCGATGGGAATGATTGCTAGTTTCGTTCAGCTTGAGCATTATCGAACACATGGTCGACTGCCCACAACCGGCCCGTGGAGGGCTCGCGCTGGTGCTCACGGGAGGCGGCGCCCGTGCGGCGTATCAGGTCGGCTTCCTCCGGCGGCTGGCCCGGCGCATGCCCGATCTGCGGATCCCGATCATCACCGGCGTGTCGGCCGGGGCGATCAACGCCGCCTACCTGGCCTCGCATCCGGGCACTCTGGTCGAGGCGACCGAGGGCCTGGCCCGGTTGTGGAGCCGGCTCCGGCTGCAGGATGTGCTGCGCGTCGACAGTCGCTGGCTCGTCGGGAACTTCCTGCGCTGGATCTGGCGGCTGTCGACCGGCGGCGGATCGCTCGCGCCTCAGGTGCGCGGCCTGACCGACACCCAACCGCTGCGGGAACTGCTGACCGGGTTGATCGGCGATGCCGACGGAAAGCTCGGCGGCGTGGGGCGCAAGCTGGAATCCGGCGAGCTGAAGTCGCTCGCCCTGCTGACCGTCAACTACGCGACCGGGCAGACGGTGACCTGGGTCGAGGGTTGCCAGATCCAGTCCTGGGAGCGCCCGAATCGCATCAGCCGCGAGGCCGAGCTGACGATCGAGCATGTGATGGCGTCGTCGGCGCTGCCGTTCATCTTCCCCGCGGTGAAACTGGAGCGGCAGTGGTACGGCGACGGCGGCATCCGTCACGCGGCTCCCCTGGCGCCGGCGATTCATCTCGGTGCCGATCGGATCCTGGCCGTCTCCAGCGCCTACGGCAAGCGGGGCGAACAGATGACCTCCGGCTATCCCCCGCCGGCGCAGATCGCCGGTGGGCTGCTGAATGCGATCTTCCTCGATGTGCTGGAGGACGACGCCCATCACCTGGAGCGGATCAACGAACTCATTCGCAAGGTACCTGGCGATGCGCGTGACGAGCTGCGGGAGGTCGACCTGCGCTTCCTGCGTCCCTCGGTGAACCTCGGACAGCTCAGCGCCGAGTTCGAGCCGCAACTGCCGAAGGCGTTCCGCTTCCTGACCCGCAGCCTCGGCACCCGGGAGACCTCGAGTCCGGACGTCCTCAGCTTGCTGATGTTCCAGCCGGACTACCTGACGCGTCTGCTCGAGATCGGCGAGGCCGATGCGGAGGCGAACCTGGAAGCGCTCGTTCCGTTTCTCGAGGCCGGGGGCTAGCGGGCGGTTTGTACCCGTCCCCTTAACCCGCTTTTGGTACACGTCCCCCTCTTACGTCCCCCTCTTACTCACTCGTAACGCAGGGCTTCCATCGGGTGGACTCGCGAGGCGCGGAGGGCCGGGAGGTAGCCGGCGAGGAGGGCGACCGCCGAGACCAGCAGGGCGACCCGCAGGATCACCCAGGGGTCACGCCCGGCCATTCCGAACAGGATCGACTCGGCGTAGTGTCCGAGGCCCAGGGCTGCCAGGATGCCGATCGCGCTGCCGATGAGGGTCATCTTGCCCAGTTGCCACAGCACGATGCCCCGCACGTTGCCGCCGTTGGCCCCCAGCGCCATCCGCAACCCGAACTCACGGGTGCGCTGGGCGACGGTGTAGGCCAGCACTCCGTACAGCCCGACCGCCGCGAGCAACGTGGCCAGGATCGCGAACGCCACCGAGAGCGTGCTGATCAACCGATCGAGGCCGACGTTCTCGGTGATCTGTTGCTCGAGGGTGCGCAGGTCGTCGACCGGTAGATTGGCGTCGAAGCGGCGAACGATGTCGGGGATCGCCCGGAGCACCGGCGCCGGGTCGCTCGCCGTCCTGGCGTAGAACGTCACCGAGCCGACGGTGGCATCCTGCCGGTATGGGGTGAAGAAGACCGGCGGCACATCGGTCTTGATGTCGTTGTACTTGGCATCCCGGACGAGCCCGACGATCTCGATGTCGAGGTCGTTGCTGCCCCGGGTGCTCATGCGCTTCCCGACGACGTCGGCGCTATCGAGCCGGAACTTCCTGGCGAACGCCTCGTTGATCACGGCGACAGTGGCGGTCTCGCCGACGTCGGCGTCGGTGAACTCCCGCCCGGCGATCAACGGCATGCCCAGGGTCGAGAAGAACCCGGGACCGATCTCGTTGTAACGCGAGTTCGAGTCGATGTCCGGACCGCGTTCGAACCCTTCGACCGACACGTCGGTGCCCCAGCTGCTGTTGGCCAGCACCGGGACGAGGCTCGCCGTCGCGCTGGAAACGCCGGGGATCGCGTCGACCGCCTCGACCACCTGGTCGAACAGCGCCCGCGAGCGTTCGGGCTCGTACCCGTTGAGCTCCGGCGACAGGCTGAAGGTGACGACGTTCTCGGCGGACAATCCGAGGTCGACGCGACTCAGGTTGCCCAGGCTCTTGATGAACAGGCCGGCCAGCACCAGCAAGGTCATCGAAAGCGCGATCTGCGCGGTGACGAGAATCGAGCGGAACCGCGCCGCCTCCCGGGCTCCCGAGGGCTGTCCGGAATGGCTCTTCAACGCGGTGACGAGGTTCGCCCGGGTGCTGTGCAACGCCGGGTAGAGCCCGAACAGCAGCCCGGTCAGGACCGAGAGCCCCGCCGCGAACAGCAGCACCGACGGGCGAAGGGCGGAGAGCAGCATGTCGGTCGTCTGCACGGGCAGGATCGAGGTCACACCCGCAAGCGTCCAGCGGGCGACGACCAGACTCGCCAGTCCGCCGATCGCCGCGAGCATGCAGGATTCGGTCAGCAACTGCCGCACCAGCTGACGCCGGCTGGCGCCGAGGGAGGCACGTACCGCCATCTCCTGGCCACGCTGAGCGCCCCGGGCCAGCAACAGGTTGGCGACGTTGGCACAGGCGATGAGCAGCACGATCCCGGTCACACCCAGCAGCATCGTCAGCGGCAACGCCGCGTCGTCATCCATCGAACTCTGACCGGTGGCCCCGGGAGTGAGGTCGACCTGCTTGGCCCTGAACTGCACCATCGTCGCGTCGCTCATGCCGTTCTGGAGTTCCGCCTCGACGTTGTTGACGATCGCCTGATAGGTCGTGTTGATCTCGGCGCCGGCCTGTTCGACGGAAACACCGTCCGCCAGTCGCCCGAACAGATAGGCCCAGTAGCTCCGGCGGTTGTCGAAGGCATCGAAGCCCCGGACCATCTCCGCGCGCATCGTGATCGGAACGTAGATGTCCGGCCGTGTGCCCAGCGTCGTCCCCTCGAACCCCCGGGCCGCCACGCCGACGATGGTCAGGTGATGACCGTTGACCACCATCGTCCGGTTCAGCACCGAGGCGTCGGCGCCCAGGTTGTTACTCCAGTAACGATGACTCAGCACCGCGACGAAGTGTCCGCCGAGGTTTCGATCGTCGTCGGGACCGAACAGCCGACCGAGGATCGGCCGCACGCCGAGGG
Source organism: uncultured bacterium (assembly GCA_942490715.1). GTDB lineage: Bacteria > Acidobacteriota > Polarisedimenticolia > Polarisedimenticolales > Polarisedimenticolaceae > CALNYP01. Next base: position 12,817 of record CALNYP010000013.1, on the reverse strand, counting down.
TCGAGAAGTATGAACCCGAGACCAGCGTGCCGGTTCCGCTGACCGTCTGGCCGTCGAGGGCCAGGTTCGCGCCGAAGGTCCGGTGGGCGGCCAGGCCGGTGAAACCGGCGAAACCCTTGGCCTCGAGGTCGCGGAACATCGGGTAGCTGAACACCTCGTCGCAACCGCCGGCGTTGTTACACGACTGCGATCCCGGTTTGGGCCCCGGGTTGGCGAGGTTGACCAGTCGCGAGGGCTCGTGAACCGGCAGCGACCGCAGCACCAGCTGATCGAACAGCGAGAAGATCGCCGTGTTGGCACCGATGCCCAGGGCCAGCGAGACGATCGCGACGGCGGTGACGACAGGCGTCTGGAGCAGTCGGCGGAAGGCGTATTTCAAGGCAGGCATGGGGTTCCCCTCGGTAGCAGCGTTCTCTCGCTACTACGCTCGGGGCGGAACTTCGGTTGCAAATCAGCGCTGACTCGTCCGAGATTTCGCGCGTTGCAGGGTCCGGCTCTGCCGGCTCTGCTCGCGGTCGATGAGTTGCTGGATGTAGGGCGAGAAGTACCCGCGGTACTTGTGGGCCAGTTCCGGCTTGCGCCAGTCGCGGCCCGAGATGCGACCCCGGCAGCTCGGAGTGCCGCAGCGACAGTCGAGCACGTCGTAGTCCGAGGCGTCGGTCATCGAGTAGTCGTAGCAGATCTCCTCGCCGGTCTCGATGTCGCGCATCGCGACGAGGACGATCTGACCGCGCATGCCGGCGTTCGGCTCGCACGAGTGATTGACCCAGTCGGCGGGACCTTCGCGCTGGGCCACGAGAAAGAGGTCGTCCTCGATCTGCAGCGAGACGCGGGTCCACTCCGGCCCGTTCCGTCGCAGCCAGTCACCGGTCACCACTTCGCCGCCCCAGACGGCGACGACTTCCCCGGCGGCGATCGGCTCCCTGGCGAACACGCCGCGGCCGCCGCGGTCCTCGATCTGGCGACCCTCGAGACGCCGGGACAGAAAGCAGGTTGATTCTGGAAGCATCTCGCACCCCACGGGACCCAGATGTGCACCCTGCACCAGGCCCTGTGAAACGGTGGTCATTCCAAAGCGCCGGAATGGTAGCGCCGGGCGCGCAACCGGTCTACGGGTTTCTCGCGATATCGGCTCGCTGGTCAAGGGTGTCCCCGAAACCCCCTTTTCGTACCCGTCCCCCCCCGCTGTCCCCCCCGCTAGCCTCCGATGGCGAGGCGGGTGATCGAGTCGTCGCCGAGGTATCGGTCGTCGTCGTTCATGTACCAGCGACGGATCTTCGGTAGTCGCAGGCTCCCGGCCTCGACCCGTTCGTCGAAGACGAGGTACTCACCCGGTTGCGCCGGGTCGGCCTTGGTGAAGCGGCAGCCGACCAGCTCGGCGCTGTCGGGATCGAAGTAGAAGACCCAGGTGTCGCTGCCGACCTCGATGTCGTAGGTGACCCGCAGCGCGTCGACGACCCGGCCCATGAACTCGGTCGACTCGACCTCGGCGGCAAGATGAGTGCCCGGGTCGCGCAGGTTCATCGGGAACCCGGCCAGGAAGCCGAAGTAGTTCCGCCAGAACATCCCGTCCTCCCGGGCCAGCACCAGCTTCTCCCGTGTTGCCTCGTCGAGGGCGTCCTCGCCGTCGACCCGGACCTGCATCACGCCCCCGGAGACCTCGTATTCGACCGGCGTCCCGCGGTAGTGTCCGTCCATCGCGAACGACTCCCGCCCCGGATCGACGGCGATCTCGAACCGCAGTCGCTCCGCCCCGTCGTCTCCCGTGCCGACCCAGGTCATCTCGACCGGTCGCGTCCCCCAGACACCATCGGGATCGTGAAACGCGATCGATCGCGCCAGGAGTTGCTCGGCGGGAGTCCGCGGCGCCGCCGCCGGATCGGCTGCCGGAGAGGAGCCGGGCGAGGCCTCTTCTCCGGAGCCGGCTGGGCCGCAGGCCACAGGCAAGAACAAGGCCACGATGACGATCGCGACTGCGAGGCTTCCGGGCAACGGCCGCTGCCGGGTCGATGAATCCATGGCTGTTCTCCCCTGCTTTCCAGATTCCGCCGCGCGATCCTACCACCGGGGCCCGTCGAGCGAAGCGTCATCGAATCGTTCGAATCTTCGAATCGTTTCTCGAACCGATCCCGTATACCCAGGGGAAGTTTCCCCTGGAGGATCTCCATGCCCATCGGCCGGCTCCCTCGAACCCTGGCGCTTCTCCTGCTGGCCCTGGCCTTGGCGACCTCGGCGAGCCTGTCGGCCGGCCCCGCGCCATCCAGCGAGAGCAGCGAATCGGAGTACACCCGGGACGCCGATCTGGCGGCACTCGTCGAGTGGGTCGACCTCGAGCAGAGCTTCACCGCGGAACGCCGCCGCCAGGCCTTGCAGACCATCGCCGATCTCAGGCAGGAGAAAGTCGAGTTCACCGATGCTTCGTTCTACATGGAGCTGCGTCGGATCGTCGGCCTCGCCGAGAACGGCCACACCGCGGTCACGGGCCAGCCGGTCTACGACAGCTTCGGCCTCGTGCCCCTGCGGGCGTACTGGTTCTCCGACGGTCTGTACGTCGTCCGTGTCCGGAACGATCACGCCAACCTGCTCGGTGCGCGTATCGAGACGATCGCAGGTCGCCCGATCGCCGAGATCGAGAAGCTGCTGTTGCCGTACCACGGTGGCACCACCGCCCACTTCCGCCGTTACGTCGCGCCGGGCCTGATGCTCTGCCCTCCGCTGCTCCATGCGATCGGGATCTCCCCGAGCGAGGAGACCCTCGCGCTGGGAGGGATCGACGCCGGGGGAGCGGCGTTCGATGTCCGGCTGACCGTCGACGGCGCAGGCACGATCGGACGCGGATTTCCCTGGCACAACCTCCATCCTCAGCCGTTCCGCGGAGAGCAGGACTGGGTCCGGGTCCACGACGAGGTCGCCGAGTTGCCGCTGTACCTGCAGCAGCGGGACGAACTGTTTCGATACCTCCTCCTGGAAGACGGAGCGATCGCCTACGTCCAGCTGCGCTCGAACTTCGGCTCCGGCGGCGAATCGGTGAGCAAGTTCGCCGGCCGGGTGCGCAAGTGGCTCGCCAGGGACCGACCTCGCTCGATCATCCTCGACAACCGCCAGAACCCCGGCGGCGATCTGACCAGGACCGCGGAGTTCGCCCTGGATCTGCCCTCCCTCGCCGCCTCCGAGGGCAAGGTCTACGTGATCACCGACAGCGCCACCTTCTCGGCGGGCATCTACACGTCGTTCTATCCGAAGGCGGCGGATCCGGAACGCAGCGTCATCGTCGGCGAACACGTCGGTGACGCCCCGCGCTTCTGGGCCGAGACCGGCACGCCGTTCCGGCTTCCCGACAGCGGCTATCCGATCGGCTACGCCCTGCAGCTGCACGACATCGCCGAGGGCTGCCGGACCGACGTCTGCCACATGGCTCGCCACCGCTCGCGCTGGAATCTCGCCGTGGGCTCCCTCGAACCGGACTGGCCGGTCCCGATGAGCTACGCCGACTTCAAGGCCGCCCGGGATCCCGCCCTCGAGCGCATTCTCGAAACCGAAGCCGAGTCCGCACGCCGGGCTCCGCTCGCGAACTGACCGGGGCCGCTATCATGTCCGCGGAGGACGCGGTCGATGGGGCGAGGGCAACGAGCGTCGGTGAGAGGGAGCCTGCCCCCGGGGCCGGCCGCGCACGTTCTCCTGCTCGCGGTGCCTCTGCTACTCCCGTCAGCGGCGGCGCAGGCTCCAAAGCTACTCCCGTCAGCGGCGGCGCAGGCTCCACTGCCTGCCGACGACATGCGCCGGCAGATCGACGAGGTCTGGCGCGGCGACATCGCCGCGTGGCGCGAGCACGCCTTCCGCCGCAGCGTGCTGCGCCAGAGCTTCGACGCCGACGGGAACGAGACGTTCCGTCAGGAGCTCGAGTTCCAGGTCACGCCGGCCGCCGACGGTTTCGACGAGGCCCTGGAACAGATCGACGGCCGCGAGCCGACCCCCGGCGAGGTCAAGGAGCACCGCAAGAAGGCCCGCTTCACGAATCACTACGGTCAGGCCGCCGACCTCGAGCTGAACAACCCGCTCGGCGAGAACATCGCGCTGCTGCCGATCATCCGCGGACAGGATCACATCTACGTCGGTCTCGAGGAGATCGACGGGATCCCCTGCCACCGGACGATGTTCGCGGCTCGACCGGACCCGGGCCGCGGCTCGGCCCAGGAGCGCCTGCGCTTCGCGATCCGCGGCAGCTCCTGCTATTCCGTCGACGGTTACCATCTGGTCGAGTTCGAGATGGAGACCGTGCGCCGGATCAAGAAGATCGGCGCCAGCATCGACGAGCTGCAGCTGCGCATCGCCAGTCGTCCCGTTGGTGAGGCCTGGCTGCCCCGGGCTGTCGACCTCCGTTCCGAGGTCACGGTGCTCGGCAAAAAGCTGCGCAAGGGCAACACCTACCGCTATTCCGGTTTCGAACCTCATCCAGTCGATTGACAGAACCGCCGCGCTGGACCAGTGTGACTCCACCGGGCGATGGAGGCGGGCGCCGCGCTCCGGTCGATGGAGACTCCATGAAAGGCTCGCTTCCGCTGCTACTGCTGGTCTGTCTGATGCAAGTGTCGCTGCCCCGGGCCCAGGCCCAGGCCGACCCCGCCGAGCTTCCCGCTCACGCCCACGCCAAGCGTCACGGCGGCGGCTGGGACTGCGACCACGGATTCCGCAAGGAGGCCGACGCCTGCGTGGCGATCGAGATTCCCGCTCACGGGTTTCTGGCGGCCAGCGGCCGGGACTGGAAATGCGAGCGTGGCCACCGCAGGGTCGGCGACAGCTGTGTCGCGGTCGAGGTGCCGGCCCACGGTTTCCTCGGCTTGCACGGAGACGACTTCAGCTGCGACCGTGGCTATCGCAAGGCCGAGTCGTCCTGTGTCCCGCTCGAGGTCCCGCAACACGCCTTTCTGCAGTCTTCGGGAGACCGCTGGAGCTGCGAGCGCGGGTATGTGAAACGGGGAGCATCCTGTAACGCGGTCGCGATCCCCGCTGACGGATACCTGGCAACCTCGGGGCACGACTGGGAATGTCGTCGCGGGTTCCGCAAGGCGTCCGACACCTGCGCCGCGGTCGAGGTGCCGGCCCACGGCTACCTGGCCGATTCCGGTCGCGACTGGCGCTGCGACCGGGGCTACGAGAAACACGGCGAAGCCTGCATCGCGCTGGTGCTGCCGGAACACGCCCACATCGACCACTCGGGCAACCGCTGGACCTGTGACACCGGCTATCGGCGGCAAGCGGGGGGCTGCGTGGCCAATCCGTCGTAGCCGCGGTGATGCCGGGCTGATTGCGGATCTCTTGCGGTCCATTCCACCTCGATTCGATTGCCTCCTCGTGCGGTTCGCGACATCCTCTTTTTCCGGGTGCCGTGCCCGGACGAACGAGGAGAACGACGATGAGCCGCAGCCTGTTTCCCCGGAACCGCCGCAGCCTGTTTCCCAGGACCCTCCCGCTCCTGCTGACCCTGCCGCTGTTCCTGGGCGCGACCCCGAAGAAGATGGAACCCGGCGAGGAGCATCGCCGGCTCGACTTCCTGGTCGGCGAGTGGGACGTCGAGGAGAAGGCCTACATGGGCGACCGGGTTCACGAGGCGGTCAATCGGCTGGTGATCGAATGGTTGCCCGGCGGTGTCTGGCTCGAGGAACGCAGCGATCTCCTCGACACACCGATCGGGCCGATGTTCGGGTCGGCCCGGATCGCCTGGGACGAGGAGAACGGCGAGTACGTGCGCCACTGGATCGACAACCAGAGCGCGGTGGTGCTGCCCCAGCGCGGTCGCTTCGTCGATGAGAACACCCTCGAGTTCAGCGGCTCCTTCGAGTGGATCGACGGTACGACGTTCCATCAGCGTCTGGTGATCGTCAACGACCCGGCGGGGGGCTGGACCCAGACCGGGCAGATGGGGCGCGACCCCGCTGCCCTGAAGATGAACCACGAAGGTATCGCCCGGCCGGCGACGACCGCGAAGATGCGCACGATCCCCAGCTGGCTGCGCAACCACATGAGCTTCCTGGCCCGGGACGGTGGCCGCTGGATCACCGACAACAGCGGGTATCGGGCCGAGGGCGAGCCGTTCGACGGCTACGGGATCGAGTGGCGCTGGGGACTCGGCGAGCTGAGCCTCACCGGTCGCCTGTTCGGCCTGCAAGACGGTGAGGAGCAGGGGACCTTCTGGGAGTTCCGCACGGTCTGGCACCCCGGCCTGGGCCAGGCGATGGCCTACCAGTTCGGCGCCAGCGGCGTGGTCGGCGAGGGCATCATCGAGCACACCGGCGCCGGACAGACCCGGATGACCCAGACGTTCCACGGGATCGACGGCTCGAGCTTTACCGTCGGCCACGAGTCCGAGGACGCACCCGACGGGACCCACATCACGAAATCCTTCGATATTCAGCCCGATGGGAGCTGGAAGCCCCGGCGGACGTACGTCTGGCGGCGAGCCCCCTGACCCGGGTGGTCGCGAGATTGTTGCGCGATCATTCTTGACTCGTGGGTACTCAAGGGATAACCTCATGCTCTGAGGGCTAGAGATGATCAGTCAGACCACCCGATACGCGCTGCGGATCCTCGGCTACCTCGTCGACAACCAGGGGCAGCGCACCCGCGGCGAGGAGATCGCCCGGGCCACCGGGATCCCGCCGAACTACCTCTCCAAGATCCTCAATCAACTGCGCAAGCGGGGAATCGTCGACTCCGAGAAGGGCTGGGGCGGCGGCTTCGAGCTCCGTCCCGACGCGAAAAGTCTTCAAATTGGTGAGATTCTCGGCATCTTCGACGGCGTCGACCGGACCAAGGACCGGGAGTGCGTCTTCGGCCTGGCCAAGTGTGGCAGCGAGAACCCCTGTCCGCTGCACTCCTACTGGGCCCGGGCCCAGGGCGCCCTCGACGAGATGCTCACCGAGACCTCGGTGGCCGACCTCGGGCAGCGGTGAGTTTTTTTGACTACTTAACACATCTGGGCATCCACTGATCGTGTGATGGAGGCAGAACCGATGAAACGAGAATCCCGCTGGAGCAGGCGACGCTTCTTGTTCCGCATGGCGGCCGCCGGTGCCGGCTCTCTCCTCCTGACCGAGCAGGCCTTCGCCGCCGCCGACGCGCTCCGACCGCTGCGGGTCGGCAACCCGCTGTTCGAGTACCCGAACCGCGACTGGGAGAAGGTCTACCGCGACCTCTACCACTCCGACTCCTCCTTCGTCTTTCTCTGCGCGCCCAACGACACCCACAACTGCCTGCTGCGGGGCTACGTGAAGAACGGTGTCGTGACGCGGATCGCGCCGACCTACGGCTACCACAAGGCGACGGACCTCGGCGGAACCCCGGCCAGCCGGCGCTGGGATCCCCGCTGCTGCCAGAAGGGACTGGCGCTGGTGCGGCGCTTCTACGGCGACCGGCGTTGCAAGCGGCCGCTGGTGCGCAGCGGCTTCAAGGCCTGGCACGACGAGGGCTTCCCCCGGGACGAGACCACCGGCGCCGTCGATGCCAAGTACCTCAAGCGTGGCGAGGATCCCTGGGTCGCCGTCTCCTGGGACGACGCCTTCCGCATGTCGGCGGCGGCGCTGGAGAACATCGCCCGCTGCTACACCGGCACCGAGGGGCAGGAAAAACTCCGGGCCCAGGGCTTCGACCCGGTGATGGTCGAGGCGACCGGCGGCGCGGGTACCCAGGTGCTGAAGTTCCGCGGTGGGATGCCGCCGCTGGGGATGACCCGGGTCTTCGCCCAGTACCGGCTGGCCAACGCGATGGCGCTCCTCGACGACAAGATCCGCGGCGGGGGAGCCGAGGACTCGGTCGGCGCCCGGGGCTGGGACAACTACTCCTGGCACACCGATCTGCCCCCTGGTCACCCGATGGTCACCGGACAGCAGACGGTCGACTTCGATCTGTGCAACGTCGAGTACTGCGACCTCGCGCTGGTCTGGGGCATGAACTGGATCACGACGAAGATGCCCGACAGCCACTGGCTGACCGAGGCGCGGATGAAGGGGACCAAGGTCGTCGTCATCTCCGCCGAGTACAGCGCGACCGCCTGCAAGGCCGACGAGGTGATCATCGTCCGGCCGGGTACGACACCGGCGCTGGCCCTGGGCGTGGCCCAGGTGATGATGCGCGAGAAGCTCTACGACGCGGAGCACGTCCGGGGCCACACCGACCTGCCGATGCTCGTCCGCCTCGACAGCGGACAGCTGCTCCGGGCCAAGGATGTCTTTCCCGGCTACAAGACCGCGACACTGTCCAACAACGTCATCGTCCTGGGACAGGGCGAAGTCGGGCCGGCGATCCACAAGCAACCGGGGCCGGTGGTCACCGAGGCCAAGCGTGAGGAGTGGGGCGACTACGTCGTCTGGGACGAAAACCGCAACGGGCCGGCAGCGCTGAACCGCGATCAGATCGGCGCCCACTTCACCAAGCTGGGCATCAAGCCCAAGCTCGAGGGCAGCTTCACGATCCAGCTGGCCGACGGCGGGACGGTCCGCTGCCGCACGGTGTTCGACGCCACCCGGGAACTGCTCGACGCAACCTACACACCCGAGAACGTCTCCAGGATCACCTGGGCTCCGCCCAGTGCGGTGCGCTCCCTGGCCCGGCAGATCGCCGCCAATCCGGAAAAGACGCTGTTCGTGATGGGCATGGGCCCCAACCAGTTCTTCAACAGTGACCTGAAGGACCGGGCGATCTTCCTGATCGCGGCGATGACTCGCAACGTCGGCAAGATCGGCGGCAACGTCGGCTCGTACGCCGGCAACTACCGCGCGTCGTTCTTCAACGGCCTGGGCCAGTACATCGCCGAGAACCCGTTCGACGTCGAGCTCGACCCGAAGAAGCCGGCCCGCAGCAAGCGCTACTGGAAGCCGGAGTCGGTGCACTACTTCAACCACGGCGACACGATCCTGCGCGCCGGCAAGACGGTGCTGACCGGCAAGACCCACATCCCGACGCCGAGCAAGGCGATCCACGTCTCCAACTCCAACTCGCTGATCGGCAACGCCAAGGGGCACTACGACTCGATCGTCAACATCTTCCCCAGGGTCGAGTTCATCGCGATCAACGAGTGGTGGTGGACCGCCAGCTGCGAGTACTCCGACGTCGTCTTCCCCGTCGACAGCTGGGCCGAGTTGAAGTGCCCGGACATGACGATCAGCGTGACGAACCCGTTCCTCTACGTGTTCCCGGCCACACCGTTGCCGCGAATTCACGACACCCGGGGCGACGTCGAGGTCGCCGCCGGCATCTGCCGCGCCCTGGGCCAGCAGACCGGCGACAAGCGTCACGATCGCTACTGGAAGTTCCTCGAGGAAGGCCAGATGCGCCCGTACATCCAGCGCATCCTCGATCACTCCAACGCCACCCGAGGGCACACCATCGAACGGCTGGAGCAGCTGGCCAACGAAGGCATCCCGGCGATTCTCGAGACCCGGACCTACCCCAAGATCGGTGGCTGGGAACAGGCCAACGAGGACAAGCCCTGGTACACCAAGACCGGTCGGCTGGAGTTCTACCGGGAAGAGTCCGAGTTCATGGACAGCGGCGAGAACATGGTCGTCCACCGTGAACCGATCGATTCGACGTTCCACGAGCCGAACGTGATCGTCGCCGCGGCCCACGAGCTGCTCCGGCCGATGGTCCCCCGGGACTACGGCGTCGACCCGGCCGATCTGGGCGCCGACGCGCGCCAGGCGCGCCATGTGGTGCTCACCTGCGACGAGCTGATGCGCACGAAGCACCCGCTCCACGAGGAGGGGTTCGACTTCATCTTCCACACGCCGAAGTACCGTCACGGCGCCCACACGACCGCGGTCGACACCGACATCGTCGCGATCTGGTTCGGACCGTTCGGCGACATCTACCGCGAAGACAAGCGCATGCCGTTCATCAACGAGATGTACCTGGACATCAACCCCAGGGATGCCAAGGCCCTCGAGATCGAGGACGGCGACTACATCTGGATCGACGCCGACCCGCACGACCGGCCATTCCGTGGCTGGCAGAAGAACCCGCGCTGGTACAAGGTCGCCCGGCTGATGGCCCGGGCGCGCTACTACCCGGGGACGCCCCGGGGCGTGACCCGCATGTGGCACAACATGTACGGATCGACCTACGGCTCGGTGAAGGGTTCCGAGGAGAGCGCCACCGGCCTGGCCAAGTCGCCGACCACCGACTACCAGTCGCTGTTCCGCTCGGGAAGCCATCAGAGCTGCACCCGGGGCTGGTTGAAACCGACGTGGATGACCGACTCGTTGACGGTCAAGGGGCTGCTCGGACAGAAGATGACCCAGGGCTTCGTACCCGACGTGCACTGCCCGACCGGCGCCCCCCGGGAGTCGATGGTCAAGATCAGCCGCGCCGAGTTCGGCGGCACCAACGGCGAGCGTCTCTGGCGACCCGCCCGGCTGGGACTCCGGCCGACCTACGAGTCCGATCTGCTTCGTTCCTTCATCGCCGGCAAGTTCGTCGGACGTGCGTGATGGCTGACCAGGGGAGACGATCATGAGCAAACGATTCAACTGGCAGCTCGGGCGGGAGATGGAATACCCGTACGATGCACCGCCGCCCAAGCGTCAGGTCGCCTACATCTTCGACACCAACAAGTGCATCGAGTGCCAGACCTGCACCGTCGCCTGCAAGACCTGCTGGACCAGCGGCAAGGGGCAGGAAACGATCTTCTGGAACAACGTCGAGACCAAACCCTACGGCGGCTATCCGCTGCAGTGGGACACCAAGCTGCTGCAGATCACCGACACCGCGAAGTGGAAGGGCGACAAGCTGGCCAGCGCGACGATCTTCGAGACCGAGGGGCCGAAGCAGCCGCCCCACGGCCACCGTCCGGTGATCGAGGACTACTCGGCGCCGAACATCGGCGAGGACGACATCACCGGCGAGGTCGACATGGGAGCGCACTTCGAGGGCGTCCACCCGATGTGGATGTTCTACCTGGCGCGGATCTGCAACCACTGCGACAACCCGGCCTGTCTCGCCGGCCTGCCCGCGCAAGGCGATCTACAAGCGCGACGAGGACGGCATCGTGCTCGTCGACCAGGAGCGCTGCCGCGGCTATCAGGAGTGCGTCAAGGCCTGTCCGTACAAGAAGGTCTTCTTCAACATGGTCTCGCGGATCAGCGAGAAGTGCATCGGCTGCTACCCGCGTGTCGAGCAAGGCCTCTCGGCACTCTGCGTCGAATCCTGCATCGGCAAGATCCGGCTCCACGGTTTCCTCACCACCCGTGAAGAGCCCCGCGAGGACAACCCGCTGGACTACATCATCAAGTTCCGCAAGCTCGCGCTGCCGCTGTATCCCCAGCACGGAACCGGCCCCAACGTCTACTACATCCCGCCGGTCCACGTCCCGACTCCGTTCCTCGAGCAACTGTTCGGCCCCGGTGTCGACCGGGCCAAGGATCTCTATCGCAACCTGAAAGAGGACCGGCGCCTGCTCGGCGCGTTGCTGCTGTTCGGTTCGACCGAACGGATCATCACGCGCTTCGACGTGCAAGGCGACGAGGCGATCGGCTGGGACGACAAGGGCGAGGAGATCTCACGGGTCCCGTTCACCGAACCGACTCACGTTCGCAACTTCTACGACGAGGAACACGATGTCTACCGACACAACACCACGTGATCCACGGACCGGCTACACCTTCGCGACGTTCCTGGTCACCCTGGGCATCACGACGATCGTCGTCGTGCTCGCCGTCGTCTGGGCCGGGAGGTATCACGACCGGAGCCAGGAGACGGCGCGGCTCGCCCGGGCCGCCGAACGCCGGGACGCCTGCGCCGAGATCGGCCGCCTGTTCGTTCCGCGGATCGAGGACGGCCTGCCGATGACCGACCCCCACGACGAACGCTGGTCCGCGGCACAGCGCCAGGAGATCCCGCTGCAGCCGCAGACCGTCACCGCACCGATGCTCGAGGTGGCGACGATCGAGACGGTGAGCCTGCAGGGGCTGACCGACGGGCAGTCGATCGTCTGGCGGCTGAGCTGGAAGGATGCGACCAACGACGGCAACGTCGACAGCGGCCGCTTCACCGACGCGGTGGCGCTGCAGTTTCCGATGGTCCGCAACGCCAACTTCACGATGGGCGACCGCGGGCAGCTCGTGCAGATCCTGCACTGGAAGGCGCTGTGGCAGAAGGATATCGACGAGCACTTCCAGGACGTCCAGGACCTGCACCCGAACTACTGGGCCGACCTCTACTGGTTCGCCGAGGGGCGCCCCTACGAGGTGCCGGCGTCGTTCCAGGACCCGCGCTCTCACGCCTGGTTCGCCGCCTACAGCGCGGGCAACCCGATGTCCCAGTTCCAGCGGGCGGTCCCCGTCGAAGAGCTGGCCGCCGAGGGCTACGGCACGCTGACCTCCCACCCCGAGTCGGTGTCGGTCGGCCGGGGCGTCTGGCAGGACGGCGAGTGGGCGGTCGTGCTGGCCCGGCCGCTACAGAGTTCCGACGAGCTGGACTACCAGTTCTGGAGCGGTGGCCGGGGCGAACTCGGCGTCGCCGTCTGGGACGGTGGCACCGGCAACGTCGGTGGACGCAAGCACTGGTCCAACTGGACCGAGTTCGAGGTGAGCCCATGACCACGCAAGTTCGCGAAGCGGCGCCGGTGACCTACCTGGCCCAGGCCGATCTCCTGCTGTTGCTCTCGGAGATGCTGAGTCCGCCCTCGTCCTGGTCCGGCGCCGAGGAGCGTCGGTTCGACGCCGAGGAGCTCGACGAGCTGGCACAGGGCGCCGGGCTCGACCGGATTCCAGGAGGCGCCAAGGCGCTACGCATCGCCGCGATCGGCTGGGCCGAGACCGATCGC
>CALNYP010000012.1:0-39028 GCA_942490715.1 uncultured bacterium | reverse complement strand
AATAGCTGATAAGCCGCCCTAAGCCAATTTCCCCCTGAACACCTGAAAGATCCCCCGTTTTCTGACCGAGGATGTCCATGGATAGGCCATCCGACTCCTTTTGAATTTGGCCACAGAGATAACTGACACAGAAAATTGGCTTCAAAAGAAAGAGACAACCTTTCTTTCCTAGAAAGCAGCATTCGACTCCATCATTTTTTTACCACCCTGACCTCCACTCCCGCCAGGGTGTTTAAGACAATCTGGAGCACGTCTGTATTTTCATGCCCCATATACGCACCAGCAGCCGCCATTAGGAGTCGCAGCACACCGGGTGTAATACCTTCCCCATCTCCATCGCTGCCATATGCATGTCAAGTGCTGCGGCAGCAGCCCTGACTCTTGTAATTTGAGAAGAGAGCTCTGGATACTGCAATACCTCTTCTCCGTATTCCTGGAAAAGCCTGACGGCCTTTTCAAATTTTTCCGGACCATCGCCATTGTAACAGCTGTTTATAATCTCCCCTATATTCCCCCCCATACCTGTTTCTCAATACTCGCCTGTCCCATCCATGTAATCACGCCAGATAGGTGCCGACACAGCCCCACCATTTTTACCACTGCCAAGACTTGAATTGTCATCATGGCTAAGCCATACCCCGCCAAGACGCTCCTGAATGAATCCGACAAACCAGGCATCTTCGTTTTCATTAGTGGTTCCAGTCTTTTCCGCCTCTGGGAGCTGTCAGACCGGCGGCCCTTTTTCCAGTACCGCTGTTCACCACTTCAGTCAGGAGGCCCTTTATATCAGCTGCAACAGATGGATCCAGCACCTGTTTTATCATCGGATGCGCCTGGTAAATTTTCTTGCCATTATTACGCTCAATGGCTGTGATCAGGAGAGGTGCAGCATATTTCCCTTCACAGACAAAAGGTGAATAGGCTGTAGTGATTTCCAGAAGAGAGACTCCTGTCGCACCAAGTGCCAGCGAGAGGTCCGAAGTGACGGGAGGTCGAATGCCCAGACTTTTGACAAGTTCTGCTACTTCCTTGACACCTACTTTCTGCAACAGTTTGATCGCTACAATATTTCGGGAATGAACCAGTGCCTCAGAGAGGCTTGTTTCGCCGCAGTATCTCCCGGAAAAGTTTTTCGGGTTCCACATTTTGCCATCTCCTCCGCGAACGGAAAAGTGGCGAATCAAGAATGATGGATCGGGGGCTAAAGCCATTTCAGAAAAGCAGTGCTGTAAAGAATCGGTTTAAAAACTGATCCGGCTGAACGTCTCGCAAGAGTGGCCCTACCAAAGGCACTTTTGTTAAATCAAGCCCTCCTGTGAGAGCCCTGACCTTGCCGCTACAGGCCTCCATGGAAACAATTGCCCCCTGCACTTTATTCAATTCCGGGAAATATTCGTCCACTCCGTGACGCAGAGCCATTGCAGCCTGTTTTTGTTCCAGGGAATCCATGGTGGTAAAAATTCTGACTCCGGCACGGTTGAGGGAGCTATCTAAAATCTTTTCCGCCTGCTTTCTTACCAGTTGGACAAAATAGCCATTAACCCCCAGAGACTCTTGACTTCCACCGGCTATGGAAAGAGGCTGTTCAAATGCCTCACGTGCCGTCTCTGAATCCACATAACCATCTGCAGCCATCCGGTTCAGAACATAGCGCTGCCTCTTGCGGGCTGCCTCTAGGTGGCGATGCGGGGCATAGCGACTTGGGGCCTGTGGCAGTCCCCCAAGAAGTGCCGCCTCACCACCAGTCAGATCTCTGGCATGCTTTGCAAAATATACCTGAGAGGCGGCTTCCACTCCATAAGCACCGTTACCACGGCCAACCGCGCGTAGCGAATCTATCGTACGAGGAGCCGGATGCGGTAGTCCCGCACGTCCGGATCTGTGGGGGGCCGGGGCGGCCGACGCCCTGGTCTACCCGACAGACGATATGGGTGCCGCCTGGTTCGGGAAAACGCCCCGGTTTCCCCCGGAACGGCGGGATGGGGCACTTTTCTGTGCCCTCCCGGGAACCGAACCGAGGTGGTGGTGTCCAACGCTCCGAGAGGTGAGCAATGGACCCACGTATCTACCAGATCACGATCCTGTCGACGCTGCTGGCCTGGGGCACGCTCCGGCTCGGCTTCGACGTCTCGGCGGCCCGGATCGCCACGATCCTGGCCACAGCACTGGCGACGCAGTGGCTGCTGACCCGCACCTTCCGGCTACCGAGGTTCGACCCGCGCAGTCCGCTGATCTCGGGCCTGAGCCTCTGCCTGCTCCTGCGCACCGATCTGCCGCAACTTGCGGCTCTCGCCGCGGTGATCTCGATCGCGAGCAAGTTCCTGATCCGCCGCGGCGACAAGCACGTCTTCAACCCGACCGCCTTCGGCCTCGCCCTGACGACACTGCTGTTCGAGCGGGCCTGGATCTCCGGCGGGCAGTGGGGCAGCACGGCCTTCTTCGCCTTCCTGATCGCAGGTCTCGGCGGCCTCGTCGTGCACCGGGCCGAGCGCAGCGACATCACCTGGGCCTTCCTGGCCTCGTGGGCCGCGCTACTGTTCGGCCGTGCCCTGTGGCTCGGCGACCCCTGGCAGATTCCGTTCCACCAGTGCCAGAGCGGCGCCGTGCTGCTCTTCGCGTTCCTGATGATCTCGGACCCGCGCACCACGCCCGACTCCCGGATCGGCCGCATCCTGCTCGCCGTGATGGTCACCCTCGGGGCGGGCTGGATCCAGTTCGTCCAGTACGGCAATAACGGCCCGCTGCTGGCCCTCGTCGCCTGTTCCCTGTTCGTTCCCGTTCTCGACCGCCTGCTGCCAGGCACACGTTTCACCTGGGATTCCCGTCGCCGTCGATCCGTCACCGCCGGCGACACCCACCCCCCGCAGATCTCGCCGACCGGCGAGTTCGCCAGAGGAGTCACGACATGAAGAAGATACTTTCCCTCACCGTTCTCGCGGTGGCGCTGCTGATCGGCGCCGCCCCGGCCCGGGCCTTCTGCGGCTTCTACGTCGCCAAGGCCGACGCCAAGCTGTTCAACCGCGCCAGTCGCGTCGCGATCGCCCGTAGCGGCGAACGCACGGTGATCACGATGGCCAACGACTACCAGGGGAGCCCCAAGGAGTTCGGCATCGTCATCCCGGTGCCGACCTTCATCGAGCGCGAACAGATCCACGTCGGTGACCGAGCGGTCCTCGATCACCTCGACGCCTACTCGGCGCCGCGGCTGGTCGAGTACTTCGACCCCGACCCCTGCCGCTACGAGAAGGAAGAGATGCTCAGGGAGCGGAGCGCGGCCAAGTCGATCCGGCAGGACGCTCCGTCACCGAGGGACTTCGACGATAGCCTCGGCGTCACCGTCGAGGCGAGCTATACCGTCGGCGAGTACGACATCCAGATTCTCTCCGCCGAGCAGAGCGACGGACTGACGACCTGGCTGCGCGCCGAAGGCTACCGGCTGCCCGACGGTGCCGAAGCGGTGCTCGGCAGCTACCTCAAGCAGGGCATGCGCTTCTTCGTCGCCAAGGTGAACCTCGGCGAGCAGGAGAAGCTCGGCGTGAAGAAGCTGCGACCGATCCAGGTCGCCTACGAGTCGCCCAAGTTCATGCTGCCGATCCGTCTGGGTACCCTCAACGCCGATGGCGAGCAGGAGCTGTTCGTCTTCCTGCTGACCCCCGAGGGTCGCGTCGAGACCACGAACTACCGAACGGTGCGGCTCCCTTCGGGGATGGACCTCCCCGTGTTCGTCAAGAACGAGTTCGGCGACGTCTACCGCGACATGTTCGCCCGCCAGGTCGAAAAGGAGAACCGCAGCGCGGTGTTCCTCGAGTACGCCTGGAACATGGCCAGCTGCGACCCGTGCGCGGCCGACCCGCTCTCGAACGAGGAGCTGCAGCAGCTCGGCGCCTGGTGGACCGCGCCCGGCAATCGTCGCCGCGGCGGCGGCGGCGGCAGCAACGGTGTGTTCATCACCCGACTTCACGTGCGCTACGACGGCCGGACCTTCCCCGAGGACCTGCGCTTCCAGGAGACCGGCGACCGCTCGAACTTCCAGGCCCGTTACGTGCTCCGTCACGCCTACGAAGGTGCCGCCAGCTGCCCCGAGGCCGACAGCTACCGCGCCGGACTGCCCGATCGCTGGGAGCGCGAGGTCGCGACGATGGCCTCGTTGACCGGCTGGGATCCGGAGAAGGTCCGGGAGCGCATGAAGGCCAACGGCCAGCGTCCCCGGGCGAAGAACGCCTGGTGGAAGCGGATCTGGAAGGACTGACCGGCAGGGGAGTGCGTTACACTCCCGGGCCGGATGAACCTTCATCAGCGCCACGTCCTCTGGACCACCTGTGCCAGCCACGGGCTGATCCATGTCTACGAACTCGCGGTTCCGGCGCTGCTGATCCTGATCCAGTCGGAGTTCCGGCGCCGGCGACTTCCCCATGGGGCGGGTCGTCACGCTCTACGGCCTGCTCTTCGGTCTGGGCTCGCTGCCCGCCGGCTGGCTCGTCGATCGCCTCGGCTCCCGGACGCTGCTGGTCGTCTGCCTCTGGGGCGCCTCGCTGGCGCTGCTGGCGATGGCGGCGAGCCCGGGCCTGACGCTGTTCAGCCTCGCGGCGGCGGCGATGGGACTCGCGCTGAGCATCTACCACCCGGCCGGGACCTCCCTGATCACCCACGCCCTGCCCAACACCGGCCGCGTCTTCGCCTGGCACGGCATGGCCGGCAACACCGGAGTGGCGACGGCGACGGTGATCGCCGGCACACTGGGCGCTCTGTTCGGCTGGCGCTGGGCGCTGGTGGCGCTGTCGCTGGCCGGCTTCGTGATCGGCTTCCTGGCGACCCGGTTGCCGGAGTGCGACGTCAGCGGAAGAGATCACCGGCGTGTCGAGGGGAACCGCCGCCGCTTCGCCCTGTTGCTGGTGGCGGCGGTCTTCATGGGTATGGTCTACCGCGGCATGACGACCTTCCTGCCCAAGTTCTTCGCGACCCAGTACACCGATGGGGCGGCGTCGGGAACGGCGCTCGGGGGCGCCCTGACGACCGCGGCGCTGATCGTCGGCCTGTTCGGCATGTACACGTCGGGGCGAGTCGCGGATCGCGGCACGCGGCCGGCGCTGGTCTTCCTGATCGGTGCCGCGGCCCAGATCCCGTTCCTGATCGCGATCGGCTTCCTCACCGGCTCCGTGCTCGTGCCGCTGGCGATGGGCGTCGCGTTCTTCCACTTCTGGACGCAGCCCGTCGGCAATCAGATGGTGTCGGAGTTCACGCCGCCGAAGCTGCGTGGACTGGGATACGGGATCTACTTCTTCGCCACCTTCGGCGCCGGTTCGTTCGGCGCGATGTTCAGTGGATGGATCAGCGAGCAGCTGGCGCTGGCCCAGGTGTTTCCCGCACTGGCCACGCTGTTGATCCCGGCGGTGGCCTTCTCGCTGGTTCTGGCGATTCTCACACGCCCACGGGCCGCGACGACCGCCGGCTCCTGATCGGGCCCGGGGGGGCGGCACGCAAGAGGGGGAACCTTGAAGCACAGCACTCGCACGATGTCGGTGATCGCGATGCTCGTCGTGTTCCTGTCCGCCTCCCGGCCCGGGCACTGCGGCAAGCAGCCGGGACCCGAGGCCCAGCCCGTTCCCGAGCTCACGGCGCTGATCGACGAGCTGCGGCTGACCCTCGAGGCAACCTCCTGCGGCGCGGAGACGCTTTCGCGCGGCGACGGAGATCGCTTCCAGCACTGTATCCAGAGCGGAGGAGACCTCGATCGTGTACGAGACGCGATCGATCGCACCCTCGAATCCTCCGGAGCGTCCACGCCGCGTCCCTGGTCGCTGGCGCTCCGGAATACCGACGGACGGAAGGGAGACTGGCGAACCTACTGGGTCTCCTACCCCCGGGATGGCGTCGTGCAGACGCTCGAACTCCAGGTCTTCATCGCCGGCAAGAAGTCGATGCGCGGGAAGATCGAGCTCTCGTACACCCTGGCCGGATCCCCATGCATCTCGAGTCGCGCCGGAGAGCCGGCGGTTCCCACGGGTTCGCCGATCCGCGCGCCCTCGCCGATCGCGGAGTCGAGGGTCGCTCCGGAGTACCCGGAGCCGGCCCGGATCGCCCGACTCGAGGGGCAGGTCCAGCTACAACTGCTGGTATCGGAGTCCGGGGCGGTCGCGGAGATCTGTGTCTCTCACTCCAGCCGCCGGAACGTGGGCTTCGAGCCGGCGGCGATGCAGGCGGTACAGCAGTGGCGCTTCGAACCGGCGCGGGTCGGCGGGAGCCCGGTGCCGACGATCGTCACGCTGCCGATCTCGTTCCATTTCCAGTAACCGTCGCCGAGCGTCTCAGAAACAGCACCCGCGTCTGGAAGGTCGACAGCAGCCGGCCGAAGTACGGCACCCGGCGCAGGACCGGCGCGGCCGGTGCCAGCCTCGTGTAGCGCAGCGCCGCCAGCTCCTCGAAGCCGAAGTGTTCGAAGTGCCGCTCGACATGCTCGGTGATCTGTCGCCGCGTCAGGTAGTTGGTGTAGCGGTTCAGGTACTCGGCGTTCTCACGGGCGACGGCCGCCGCCGGCGCCTGTCTCTGCGACGGCTTGCGGACACCCAGCATCGCCCAGAGCCGCAACCAGGCCGGCGAGCGGCAGATGCTGGCAAACGGTACGAAGACGTGGCCTTCGATCGGCCGCAGCCTCGCCGGGAAGATGTGCAGGCTGATGCCGCCCGGCCGGAGTACCCGCCGGAGCTCGGCCAGCGTCTCGTCGTAGTTCTGGACGTGCTCGAGAACCTGCTCGGAGAAGACGAAGTCGAGACTGGCGTCGTCGAAGGGCAGTCGGTAGGGCGTCAGCTCGATCTTGCGCAGGATGCCGTCCGCCGCCAGCTCCTCGGTGTGCGGCCCGTCCTTGAAGGCGATGTCGCAGCCGAAGCTCGCGAAGCCGTGCTCCCGGAGAATGCGCACCCGCTCGCCGTTGCCGCAGCCCAGGTCGAGAATCCGCCCACCGTCCGGCACCGGATGGCCGAGGTCCCGGGGGAGCGAGAGGAGCTTCTGCAGCGCAGGGGTCACGTCGCGTATTTAACCCCGGATCTCGGCCGGTGCAAGGCCGCTCCGGCCGGTCAGGGGATCCGGGTGCGAAACACCAGGTCCCACAGGGTGTAGGTCGCCGAGTAGTTGCCCTGGGTCGGCTTCTCATGGTGCCGGTCGTGGTGCTCGGAGGTCCCCCAGAACGGGATGAAGCGGCCGGCAAGGGACTTGAGCCCCGAGTGGATGTGCAGTTCGTGCAGCTGCCGCAGCCCCGAGTAGATCAGGAAGGTCCAGACGTTCAGACCGCCACCGATCAGCGCCAGCGAGACCAGACCGGCGACGACACCGGTCAAGCCCATCAGCCACTCGAGCGGATGGACGTAGAGGTACTCGATCGGCACCGGCGTGTGGGCTCGATGATGGATCTTGTGAATCCGCCGGTACAGCGTCGGGCTTTGGTGCAGCCAGCGGTGGATCAGGTAGAAGAAGAAGTCGTCGATCACCGAGACGTAAGCGACCTGGGCCAGCAGTGCCCACCACGCCGGCCGCTCCAGCACGAACCAGTCCTGAAATACGAAGATGCTCACCGCGGTGATCGAGCAGATGATCGCCACATTGAGAGCGATCAGTGGCAACCGTCGGGTCAGCGTCTCCAGCACCGGCTGGCGTTGCTGGATCTTCAGGCTGTCGGGCTGGATCAGGATCACCGCGTAGGAGGTCAGCACCCCGAGGACGTTCAATCCGAGGAACATTCCCAGCGTCACCGGGATCAACCACTGGGCCATGGCGTTAGCCGTGGAGCCCGGGCGCGGAGTCGTTGTCGACCGCTGTCAACAGCGAAACCGTGACGACGAGGAACGCGCTGATCAGCACCGCCGCCGCCTTGATATCGAGCAGTGCACCGAGCGTCGCGGAGTTCTGCCAGATCACCGTCGCGACCATCCCGCCGATCATCCCGACCAGCGCGCCCCGGCGTGTCGTGCCCTTCCACCAGAGCGAGAGCACCAGCGCCGGTCCGAACGAGGCGCCAAGGCCGGTCCAGGCGTAGGCGACCATGCCGTCGATCAGGTTCGCGCCGTAGAACGCGGCCAGCGCCAGGCCGAAGGCGACCGCGGCGATCGCGATCGTCGCCATGCGCGAGTAGAGCACCAGCCGGTTCGCCGGGGCGTCGGGGCGCAACATGCGTACGTAGATATCCTCGACCAGGGTCGAGGTCGCCACCAGCAACTGGCTGTCCGCCGTCGACATCATCGCTGCCGTCGCCCCGGCGATCATCAGCCCGGCGATCCAGCCGGGTACCAGCGCCTTGGCCAGCAGCGGCATCACCTGTTCCGGGTCGGCCAGGTCCGGGCCGAGAATCACCACGCCCACGATACCGATCATCGGCGCACCCCAGTACGACAGCAGCGTCCAGCCCATCGCGATCAGCTGCCCCTGAGGCAACTCCGAGGTCTTGCGAATCGCCATGTAGCGGGTGAGCAGGTGCGGCTGCCCGAGGTAGCCGAAGCCCCACGACATGCCGCCGACCACAGTGCCGAACAGGAAGGCCGCGCCGACATTCCCGCCGCTCACCCCCAGGAAGTCCGGGCCGCGAACGGCCAGCGCCTCGACCAGCTTCCCGGGGCCGCCGATCTTGATCAGTCCGACGATCGGCAGGACGACCGCCACGCAGGTCATCAGCAGTCCCTGGACCAGATCGGTCCAGGCGACGGCGAGGAAGCCACCCATCAACGTGTAGAAGACGACCACCGCGGCGCCGATGATGATGCCCCAGACCGGATCGATGCCGAAGGTCGCGTTCAGCAGTTTTCCGGCGCCGAAGAGCTGAGCGGCGACGTACATCGTGTAGAAGACGAGGATCACGACCATCGAGATCACACGCAACAATCGCGATTTGTCGCCGAAGCGTAGCTCGAAGTAATCCGGCAGGGTGATCGCCCCCATCTTTGCCGTGGCGCGGCGTAGCGGGATGGCGATGAAGGTCCAGGAGGCGAGGATGCCGCAGGCGATACCGATGACGTCCCAGTACTCCCGAAAGCCGACGGCGTAGGCGGCGCCGGGAAGTCCGAGCAGGAACCAGGAGGACTCGCCCGACGCGCGCTCCGAGATCGCCGCGACCCACGGCCCCAGCCGGCGACCGCCCAGCACGTAGTCGTCGAGGGTCTTCACGTACCGCGACGCGACGACGCCCACGGCGATCATCATGGCGAGGTAGAGCAGCAGACCGACGAGGATCGGGCTCAATCGTGACTCCGGGAGCGATTGAACCGGTAGGCCAGCAGGCTGAGGCCGGCGAGCAGGATCCAGGATCCGATGACGATGACGAGGGTCGAGGTCGGCATGACCGCCGAATTATAGGCGACAATCGACCCCGGGGGCGATCAGGAAACCGACAGGTCGCCGGTCTCGGGCCGCAGTGTCGTCGATTCCAGCCCGTGGAGGAATCGATCGATCGCCCGGCGGTCGTTGGATCCGCCGAATCGCTCGAACTCGATGCCCATGCCGGGAATCCGGAGGTTCTCGGCATCGAACGACTCTTCCGGAGGGACGGTCCGCACCACGCGGCCGATCACCTTCACCGCGTCCTCGGTCCCGGGCAGCGAGAAGGCGAGGGCGCAGCGCATCCCGACCTGGACGGTCGCGGCGGTCTGGACGAACAGGCCACTGGGAGACAGATCGCGGCTGTAGCCGACCAGCAGCCGATCGGCCCCGTCGAAGAAGACCGGGACCTGGACCGGAACCCGGGGCCGGCGCAGGTAACACCAGACCCGGTTGCGGCCCATCGTGCGCGCCTCGTTGAGGGCGTCGTCGGCTCGTTCCAGCAGATCGGCGGCGGAATCGGCGTCGGTCGGCACCGATGCGGCGCCGAGGCTGATCGTGATCCGGGTGGAGACCCCGCTGGGACCCTTGGGGAACAGGCGGTAGCGCTCGACGATCGAACGCAGGCTGGCCGCGATCTGCCGCGCCTCCCCGCGCCCGGCGTCGGGAAGCACGATGGCGAAGTCGTCGTTGCCGACACGGAAGATCCGTCCTTCGTCGTCGATCGAGACGCGGAGGATCCCGGCGATCTGCTGCAGCACCTCGTCGCCGGCTTCCCGGCCGAGACGGTCGTTGACCTTGCGCAGTCCGTCGACATCGACGAGGACCAGCGACAGCGGGCGGGCCGTGTCGAGTGCTCTGCGCACGTCGGAGGTCAAGCGACCTTCGAACGCGTCGCGGTCGAGCAGACCGGTCAGCGAGTCCCGGCGAGCACACAGCGGTGCCCGTGCCTCGTCCGCGGAGCGGGAAACCACACGGAGGATCGAGACCAGGATCCGATCGCCGGATCCCTGAAGACGTGTCGCCAGCGCCTCGACCCGCAGACAGCGCAGGTCGCGGGTGTGGAGCGTGAGATCCACCGGTCGATGATCCGCAGGAGTGGGGACCTCCCCATCGAACAGCATGAAGCCGGTTCCGGGGTTCTCCTCGGGATTCGACTGCTGCACGCGCCCGACGACGTCGACCGCCCGCCAGCCGGTCAGGACCTCGAGCCCCTCATCGAAGCCGAGGATGGTGCCCTGGCGATCGACGATGAACGATCCATGGTTGACGGTACGAGTTCTCACGGTCTCTCTCATGTTGTTCCCCTTCGCCGACGGAACTTAGGTTCCGATTACGAAACCGGCAACCGGGCAGGGGAATCCGGGAGAGGGACGGGCCGACCTCGATCCCGCGGGGCCCGAAAAGATCGCGTTTTCGAGGTTTTAGCTCGAGTTGCGGCCGCCGCGAGAGCGGAGGAACTCGATCACGAGATCGTAGCGCCGAGGGCCCTCGTCGCCTTCGAGGTCGTCGTCGCCCTGTCGCCGGGCACAGGCCTCGGCCAGATCCAGGGCCGTCTTTCCCGCCGGAGTGAGCTGGTTGAGATCGGCGCCCTTCTCGACCAGCAGCGTCAGGAACGGGACCGCGTTCCGGGTGAAGCGCATCGTCGCCGCGGCGTGAACCGCCGCCCCGCCGGACCCCTCGTCGATCCGGTCCGGGTCGTAGCCGCTCTCGATCAGGAAACGGCCGACCTCGACATGACCGACCGACGCGGCACAGAGCAGCTCTCCGTCGTCCATCCGGGCGCCGCGCTCGAGGAGAATCGCCGCGCTGTCCGGACGGTTGCCGTAGGCTGCCCAGCCCAGCGGGCTGAGCCCGGTCGAGCGGTCGTTCGCCGCGCCCTCGTCGGCGTCGAGCAGCGCGACGAGGCGATCGATCTGGCCCAGGATCGCCGCCGAGCAGATGTCGACCTCGACCCCCTTGTCGAGGAGGAACTCGGTGATCTTCGCCCGTCCGAACTCGATCGAGTCGTGGAGCGGAGTGCGGCCCTCGGTGCTCTTCGCTTCGAGATCGGCGCCGGCGTTGGCCAGGATGTGGAACGCCGCGTCCTGCCCGGCGTAGATCGCGGCGTGTAGACCGGTCAGGCGCAGGCCGCTGTCGCCGGCGTTCGGCGGTGCGGCACATTCGTGGATCAGTGCCGGCTGCTGCTGGATCAACCGGATCAGCGAATCCTGGTCGCCGTTCCCGATCGCCTCGAAGAACTCCGTCGTGTCCATCTCACCCCCCCCTGGCCGGCTCTCGTCAGGTGCATACGGAGGAGCGGCCGGCGAGGTTACAACGCCGATTCCAGTCGGTGCCGGGCGTAGCGGATCCGCGCCTCCTCGACGTCGTCGCCGCGCAGCTCGCGCAGCGCCAGGGTCACGAACTCTCCGGCGACCCGCTTGCGCCAGTGCAGCGTGAAGTCGGTGTTGTCCATCGGCCGCGCAGGCTTGGCGGCGAGGGACGCGGCCTCGGCGATCGAGGCGTCGGTCAGCGGCTTTCCGCGCAGGGCAGCGCCGGCCTCGCGCACATGGATCGGCCGGGAAGAGACCGCACCGAGCACGATCCGGGCCTCCTCGACACCGCCGCCGGCGTCGAGACGGACGGCGGCCGCCACCGACAGCACCGGGAAGTCGAACGAGCCCCGTCGACGCAGCTTCCAGTAGCTGGATCTCCAGCCGGTCGCGGGGTCGAGGAGGACTTCGGCCATCAACTCGTCCGGCCGGCGGCCGGGATGTAGTCGATGCCGTCGTTCTGGTACAGGTCATCGACCGCGACCGTCCGCTCGCCGTCGACGGAGACCAGTCGCACCCGGGCACCGAGGGCGATCAGGGCCGGCGCCGTGTCGGTGGAGGAGACCGCGAGGCAACGCTTGCTCGAAGGGGCGACCCAGCAGGTCTCGCCGTCCTTCTTCATGCAGAAGTCGATCGCCTTCCGCCATTCCAGGTTCTGGTCGTAGTAGGTGCAGCGCGTGTCGAGGCAGAGGTTGCCGCCGATCGTGCCCATGTTGCGCAGGTGCGGCGTGGCGACCTGGGCCGCGGCCTGCCACAGGCCGGCGTACTGCTCGCGCGCCGCGGCTTGTCCCGGACGAGGTCGGTCAGCGTCAGCCCGGCGCCGATGTCGAGCCCGTCGCCGTTGGTGGACCGCTTCGCAGCTCGTCGATCTGCGCTCGCAGCGCGACCACCGTCTTCGGCACCTGCTGGCGCCGCTTCATGTTGGGGTAGAGGTCGGTGCCGCCGGCGACGAGCATCGCGTGCGGGGCCCTCGCCGGCGAGGATCCTCGCCGCCTCGGCGACCGTGCGTCGGGGCGCGGTAGGTGAAAGCGGGCAGGCGCATCATGACCGGCGCCACCTCGTCCAGCTTGGCCGCGCGCTTGCGGTCGGGATCGTTGGTCGCCTTGCCGTCGCCGCCCTCCCACGGGGGCGGGACCTGCAACGCCTCCGGCCAGTCGATCTCGGGGAACGCGCTTCGGCCCGAAGCGCGCCGGGCCGCCCTTGGCCTTGTCGTCCAGCGCCTCCAGCACCTTGTCCGGCGTGATCGGGACCTCGTCGACGCGCACGCCGACCGCGTCGTAAGACCGCGTTGGCGACCGCCGGGCATGATCGGCAGCAGCGGTCCCTGGCCGACCTCCTTGGCGCCGAACGGGCCGTTGGGGTCCGGACCCTCCATGATCTCGGTCCTCGACCTCGGGCATGTCGTGGGTCGTCGGGCTCTTGTACTCGAGCATCGACGGGAACTTGTGGACCAGCGCGTTCGACTTCGAAGGTGGCAGCCTGCGGAACGCCGACTCCTCCATCATCGCCTCGCCGAGGCCCATGTAGACGCTGCCCTCGACCTGCCCGCGCACCAGCGTGGGGTTGAGCGAGCGGCCGATGTCGTGCGCGATCCAGAGCTTGGGGACCCACAGCCAGCCGGTCTCGGGGTCGACCTCGACCTCGACCACCGCCGCGCTGTAGGAGTAGGTCGGCGAGGGGCCGACGCCGCCGCCCTTGAAGCGCGCCGGCGGATGCGCGGCGGCGTGTAGGAGCCGGTGCGTGCCGATCGTGCCGTGCGCCTCCTCGGCGCAGACGACCGCCTCGCGCCAAGCTCATGCCGCGCTCGGGATCCTCGGTGTCGAAGACCCGGCGCCCGGCGAAGACCAGACGCGCCGCGGGCACCTCGAGCTTCTCGCGCCACCGCCGTGGCGACGATCTCGCGCGCGCGCTCGGCCGCCTGGATCGCGGCGTTGCCCATCATGAACGTGACGCGGCTCGAGTAGCTCCCGAGGTCGACCGGCGTCAGGTCGGTGTCGCCGGTGACGCAGCGAATGTCGAAGGGCTCGATGCCCAGCACCTCGGCGACCAGGCCGACGAGGACGTCGTCGGAGCCCTGGCCGATCTCGGTCGCAACCGCAGAAGACCGTCACCCCGCCGCTGCGGTCCAGCTGCAGCTGCACGCCGGAGTGGGGCATCTTGTTCCAGTAGATCGGCAGCCCGGCTCCCGACAGGTAGGAGCCGCAGGCGATACCGACGCCCTTACCCTCGGGTAGCTTGCGATGCTTGTTCTTCCAGTCGGAGCCGCTCGACGACCTTCTCGATGCACTCGGCCAGGCCGATGGTGCCGATCCGCATGCCAGTTGGCGGTGACCGTGTTCGGCTGCTCGACGATTCTTGCAGACGCAGCTCGGCCGGGTCGATGCCGAGCTTCTCGGCGATCTTGTCCAGCTGGACCTCCTGGCCGAACCGCGGCTGCACCGTGCCGTGGCCGCGCTTGGGACCGCAGGGCGGCTTGTTGGTGAAGTAGCGGGCGCCGCGGAACTGGTAGTTCGCCATCTCGTACGTCACCGTCTGCAGCGCGCCGGTGTAGAAGGTGCTGGCGACGCCGTAGGAGCCGTAGGCGCCACCATCGAGCAGGGTCTGCAGGTGCATTCCGGTCATCTTGCCGTCCTTGGTGACGCCGGTCTTCGAGTGCATCTCCACCGGATGCCGGCCGCGGTGGCAGTAGAAGACCTCCTCGCGGGTCAGGCAGATCTTCACCGGACGCCCCAGCGCCAGCGCGGCCTTGCAGACGACGATCTCGTGGTTGAAGATGTCGCTCTTGCCGCCGAAGCCGCCGCCGTTGGGGCAGGCGATGACGCGGATGTGCGCCGCCGGGATTTCCAGCACCTTGGCCAGCGCGCGATGCACGTAATGGGGCGTCTGGGTGCTGGACCAGAGGGTCAGCTTGCCGTCGGGGTCGACCGCCGCAAGGGAGGCGTGCTGCTCCAGCGGTAGATGGGTGTTGCCTTCGTAGAAGAAGGTGTCGTCGAAGACGTGGTCGGCCTGGGCCAGCGCCTCGTCGACGTCGCCGAACTCCAGGGCGACGCGCTTGTGGATGTTGCCTTCCTCGCCGTACTCGTGAATCCGCGGCTCCGGCGTCGCAAGCGCTTCCGCCGGGTCGGCGATCGTGCGCAGCGCCTCGTACTCGACGTCGATCAGGTCGAGGGCCTCGTAGGCCGTCAACTCATCCCGGGCGACCACGGCGGCGACCGGGTCGCCGACGTAGCGCACCTTGTCGCCGCACAGCGCCTCCTCGTCCTGGCTGACCGGCAGGATGCCGAACTCGATCGGCAGGTCCTTGCCGGTGAGCACCAGCGTGCACGCCGTCATGGCCTCGGCGGCGGCGGTGTCGATGGAGACGATCCGCGCGTGCGGCATGTGGGGCGCGCAGCAGCTTGCAGTGCAGCATGCGCGGCAGGACATGTCGTCGGCGAAGTGGGTCTGGCCGGTCACCTTGGCCCGTGCCGTCGACCTTGAGGCGGCCGCGGCTTGCCGACGACGGTTGAATTTCGTCGGTTTGCTCATCGTGTCGGTTGCACTCTCGCTCGACCGGTCGCCGCGCGCTTCGTCGCCGGCATCCGCGCGGCCTGCTCGACCGACTCGAAGATCTGCTGGTAGCCGGTGCAGCGGCAGAGGTTGCCCGAGAGCGCCTCGGCGATCTCCTCCCGACTGGGATCGGGGTTGCGCTCGAGCAGCGCCTTGGCGGTCATCAGGATGCCCGGCGTGCAGTAGCCGCACTGGGACCCGCCCAGGTCGGCGAAGGCCTCCTGCAGCGGGTGCAGCCGGGCGTCGCGGCCAGGCCCTCGACCGTGGTGATCTCGACGTCCGCGCACTCGAGCGCGAGCACCAGGCAGGAGAGCACCGGCTCGCCGTCGATTATCACGGCGCAGGCGCCGCACTCGCCCAGCTCGCAGCCGTGCTTGGTGCCGGTCAGGTCGAGGTCTTCGCGCAGGACCTCGAGCAGCGTCTTGTGCGATGCGAACAGCACCTCGTGGTCCTCGCCGTTGACGCGCAGCCGCGTCGTTCCGCGTTGCCGCCGTGGGTCGCTCATCGGGTCCCTCCGGTGTCGTCTGTGCACGCCGGGCCGGTCCGCTCGGCGGCCAAGCCTCGGATCAGGTAATCGGCCATCGACTCGGCGACGGCCGCGGCGGTCTTGGTCCCGTCGGGTCGGAACCAGCGCGCGGACCAGTTGAGTGCACCGAGCATCGCCCGGGTGACGAGATCCGCATCGCAGCGCGAGAACTCCTTGCTGCGCACACCGGCGGCGACGAGCTTGCGCAGGCCGCCCTCGTAGCGGTCGCGCTTGGCGACGATCTGTCCCCGCAACTCCGCCGGCAATTCGTCGACCTCGAGGTGGGCCACCGAGCCCTCGAGGTCGTCGAGCAAGCAGCACACGTGGGCCAGCAGGACCTCGTGGAGCTGCGCGGTGTGGGACGCGCCGGAGAGGCGGGCCTGCTCCAGCGAGGCCAGCATCCGGTCCAGGGCTCGGTCCTGACAGAAGAACAGGATCTCGTGTTTTCCGGCGAAGTAATGATAGAGGTTGCCCGGCGAGAGCTCGGCCTCGGCCGCGATCTCGCGCATCCCGGTCGACGCGTATCCCTGACGGCGAAAGACCCTGGCCGCGGCGCGCAGGATCTCCAGTCTGCGGGACTCCGCACGTCGCCGGATGCGCTCGGTTCCGTCAGGGACCGAACCATCGTTCAAATCTTGAACCATGGTTCGAATTCTGACCCAGAGGGCCGGGTGACGTCAAGAGGAGCGCTACTGGCCGCCGCCCTCGGACTTGCCCGAGCCGCGCCGTCGCCGGCGTCGGCGCCGACGGCGCGGCCGCCCGCCGTCCCCGCTATCCCCGCCATCCCCGCCATCCCCATCGTCTTCGGCGGAGACTTCCCCGCCTCCGGCTTCGCCGGTCTGTCGCTCCGCGTCGTCGGTCTCCCGGGACCCGTCGACCTCCCGTGCACCGTAGCGGTCTCCCTGAACGTCACCCTCGAGGTCCGGCACGCTGGGCAGGGCGTCGAAGAAGTAGTCGTCGTTCCACTCCTTCGGCTGGGTCTCGGTGTTCCTGGAGCCGCTTTGCCGGCCGGATTCCGTGGAGCGAGCCGCCGGCGGTCGATCGCCTTCCGGACGGCGTCGGCGGGAGGGTGCCCTCCCGGATTCGCCCTTCGGTGCCCTTGCGGATTCACCCTTCGATGCTCTGCCGGATTCGCTGCTCGAGGAGTCACGTTCGCCGCCCCGCCCGCGGCCGCGTCCCCGGCCGCGTCCACCCCGGCGACCTCGTCGTCCACCTCGGCCGCGTTCGCCGGATTCTTCTTCCCGGGCCGAAGGCACCGCCGGCGGCGCATCGACGAGCAGCTGCGCCCACTCCTGATGAGTCGCGCCCAGCTCGCCGCCGAAGCGCTTGCCGGCAACGTCGAGCATCCAGTTGGCCTGGGGCAGGGACATCCGGCGCAGGAGTGCTTTCCGGGTCGATTGACGCACACGGACCCACGGCGCCATCCGGTACAGCGTGCCGAGGATCTGCCGGCAGCGCTCCTGTTCTCGTCGAGGGATGCGCAGTCGCAGGGAGATCGGACGGAGCCAGTCGTCGATCACGTCGCGCATGTCGATCCGCGCCGCCTGGTCCACACTGCCGTCGGTGTGCCAGCCCATCCGGGGGGCGACGAGGGGCAGCAACAGCGCCGCGAAGATCTCGCCGCCACTTACCTCGAGTTCGAGCCGTCGCCGTGCGTCCATCGCGGCAGCCAGGTCGAGGAAGAACTCCCAGGCCTCCGAGTCGCGATAGGCCCTGGCCAGCTCGGGCAGGATCACCTCGAAAACACCGGTCTCACGGAGCAGTTCGTAGCTTCGGCGCGCCGCCCGCTCGCGGCCGAAACGCATGATCTCCTCGAGGATCCGCGGGGCGGCGGCCTTGGGGATCTCGGCGCTGTTCTCCCGCAGCGCGGTCAGGGTCTCCTTCTCGATCTCGAGGTCGAGACGGGCCGCGAACTTGATCGCCCGCAGGATGCGGATGGGATCCTCGCGGAAGCGGACGACCGGATCTCCGATCGTGCGCACGAGTCGCCGGCGCAGATCGGCCAGGCCGTCGGCGTGATCGATCACGTTCTGCGAGTTCACGTCGTAGAACAGGGCGTTGATCGTGAAATCTCGCCGGAGGGCGTCTTCTTCCGGCGTGCCGAACTCGTTGTCGTCCCGGATCAGCAGGTCCTCGCCCTCGGCGGCGTCGGCCGAGTCCGCGCCGTTACGGGAGCGGAACGTCGCGACCTCGATGATCTTGCCGTTCTGGAAGTAGATGTGGGCCAGCCGGAACCGCCGACCGATGACCCGGCTGTTGCGGAACAGCCGGGCAATCTGCTTCGGCGTCGCCGATGTCGCGATGTCGAAGTCTTTCGGGTGCCCGTCCAGGAGCAGATCCCGGACGCAGCCTCCGACGAGATACGCCTCGTGGTCGAAGCGGGTCAGCCGCTCGATGATCTTGACGGCATCTCGATCGAGATCCGACCCCGGGATCGGCCGATGAATGACCTTGGGGCCGTGGTGAACGGGCGGACGCGGGGTCTCAATCTCGGTCGCGGCCGGGCTGCGACCTCCGAAGAACTCCCGGATTTTCTTGAGCATCACAAATTAAGAAGCGCCCACCGCGGTCTCACTATACAGCCAAAAGCGGCAGGAAAAACCACGGTTTTCAGGTTCGTGGCAGGCGGGCGCGGCCCCTCACACGGGCACGGCAGTGGCCGTGCGGACCTAGTAATATGCGAACTTCGCCCGGGCCGCAACAGCGGCGACTGGAGCCCCGGCATCCGCGGGACGGCCGCGGGAACCGCCGCTGGGGCAACTTCGTACCTCCCGATGAGGATCGAGCGTAGATGAGCATGAATCCGAACCAACTCGTCATTCACCTCAATGCGCTGCACGTCGGCGAAATCGCAGGGATTCGGGCCAAACTGGACGAGGCCCACCAGGCGTGCCTGGCCCTCGAGCAGGAGGAACTGGCCCAGAAGCTGGCCGAGGCGCGTGCCGCGCTGGAGGTGGCGGACATGACGACCTACCGCAAACGGGTCGAGACCGTCATCGCACGACTGGGTCACATCAGGTAGGAGGCACCATGGGCGGAGGTGAGCAGGTACTGGCCGTCGCCGTGCAGCTCGTCATGGGCATTGGCCTTGCGGCCAGCGCCGGTCTGCGCGCGTTCCTTCCCTTGCTGGTCGTCGGCGTTGCCGGTCGACTGGATGTCATTCCGCTCTCGACGAAGTTCGCCTGGCTGGCGACGACACCAGCGCTCGTGGTCTTCGGCGTGGCGGTTCTGGTCGAGCTGCTGGCCGACAAGGTGCCGGTCGTCGACAACGCTCTGGACACGGTGCAGTTCGCGATCAAGCCGATCGCCGGGATCGTTCTCGTCGCCTCGGTCGTCACCGATCTCGATCCGTTGACCGCCACGGTACTGGCGATCTTGCTCGGTGCGACCTCTTCCGGTGCCGTGCATCTGGTGAAGGCCAAGACCAGGGTCGTCTCGACGGTCACGACCGCGGGAATCGGCAACCCGTTCCTGTCCATCGGCGAGGACCTGGCCGCGCTCGTCGGCTCTGTCGCCGCGATCGTCGTTCCGATCTTGTTGCTGGTCTGTCTCCTCGGTGTCGGTGCCTGGGCCGGTCTCCGCCGACGGCCACAGCCGCGGAAGTTTCCCGAGGGAAAGGTGATCGATCATGGCGTCTCAGGGAAGTAGCGGCTCGGTCTGGAAGTGGATCGGCTGCGGATGCGCCGTGCTCGGTCTGGGTGCCTTCCTTCTCGGCGTCGCCGGAGCCTGGTGGGGCTTCGGCATCGCGAGGACCCTGGGTGACCCGGCGGCGCTGGCCGAGGCGACCGAGGAGATGCTCGGTACCCGGGGACTCCCCGAGGGCTACGAGCCCACGCTGGCGATGCCGATCCCGTTCGTCGGCGACTTCGTACTCCTCGAGGCCGAGGATCACTCGCTGGTCTACATCGAGGGGCTGCGGCTCCGGCGCGACCCCCAGGAGCTGTACGACGGCAAGGTGGGACTGATCGACTACCTCAAGACGTCACGGGTGCACGCGTCGTCCCACGACCAGATCGACGAGGGTGCCTTCGACATCGGGCCGCTCAAGGCGAACTGGGCCGCGGTGGCCGGCGAGGTCGACATCGAAGGCGTGGACGCCGAGGGCGACGACCACGAACCCGACGGTGAGCAGCTGACGACCCTGCTGCTGCTGCGCTGCTCCGGCGACCGCGCACGACGAGGCCGGATCGCGATCTGGACCGGCCCCGAGTCGAGCCGTACCGACGAGAACGGCGCGATCGATCGCAGCGGCACGGTCGCCGATCCGGCGGCGATCCGGGCATTCCTCGGCCCGTTCGATCTCTGCGGCGCCGATCTGGAGTGACCGCGGGCCCCGAGGTCACTCGTCGGCGTAGGAGATCTCCCGGCGGCGAATCATGAAGCCGGCAACCGAAAGTGTGGCCGCCGTGAACAGCAGGAACCCGGGCAGCCCGAGCCAGATCGGGACCGGGTCCGCGATCACCGCGTAGGGACTCGAGGGCAGCCGGACCGGCAGCAGCGACTCCAGGTAGAAGATCACGCTGAACTTCTTGAGCAAGGCCGGCAGGAACGGGTTGATCCACTCCCAGCCGAAGATCAGGAACGCCGGGATGATCGGGTTCTTGAGGAACAGGCCGATCAGCATGAAGACCGCGCCGTAGCCCAGGCAGGCCATCACGGTGATGCTGACGTAGGCGACCATGTGGCCGAGTCCCTGCCCGCTGAACAGGTAGTCGGTCATCTGGCCGATGCCGTAATAGCTGTAGAAGATCAGCATCGACGCCACGACGCTGAAGACGAAGAAGGCCGACGTGGTCACGAACCCGGCGACGAACTTGCCGGCCACCAGCACCTCCCGTCGAATCGGCGACAGGAAGTAGTAGTGCAGGCTGCGGTCGAGGATGTCGCCACGGAACAGGTTGGTGAAGGTCCAGACGCAGCCGAGGTAGAGCAGACCGCGGGAGATGAAGGTGAAGATGCCGGCGAAGAACAGCGGGGCACTGCGGTACGGGATGTCATCGGGGTCGTTGAAGGCCAGGTTGACCAGCACGAACAGCGTGATGATCGCCACCGGCAACAGCGCCAGCCCGTAGAGCGGCACGGCCCGGCCGGAGAAGAGCGTCTTGCGCAACTCGAGGCGCATCACGCCTCGCACCTGTTTGAGCCAGATCGGATTCATGAGTTGTCCTTGTCGGTGCCGATCAGGTAGTCGTAGACCGCCTGGACATCGTCGTCCGCCGGCTGAACCGACTGGACGCGGAGCTCGTTGGCCAGGACGATCTCGTTGAAGATCAGGTAGAACGCATCGGCATCCCGCGTACTGATCAGCAGCCCCTGGCGATCCGGGTCGATCCTCGCCTCGACGGCGTGGTCGCGCTCGAACATCTGCGAGGCGAGCTTCGAAGGATTGTCGCAGCGGATCAGGATCTTCATCGGGTGCTTCTGGATGTCGCTGCGCACGCCGCGGATGTTGCCCTCGGCGACGACGTAGCCCTCGTTGAGCAGGATCACCTGGTCGGAGATCAGGTCGACCTCGTGCAGGATGTGACTCGAGATGATCACGTGCTTGCCGTCCCGGGCCAGGCTCTGGAACAGGTCGATCACTTCCTTGCGTGCCATCGGGTCGAGGCCGTTGAGCGGCTCATCGAGGATCAGGACACTCGGCTCGTGGGCGATCGCCTGGGCCAGCTTGATCCGCTGGCGCATGCCCTTGCTGTAGGCGGCGATCTTGCGCGACGCGGCATCGACCAGGTTCACGCGTTCGAGGGCCTGCTCGGTCAATCGCCGGACCTCGGACTCGTCATGGCCGTGGACTCGCAGGTAGGCGCTGATGAACTGTCTGCCGGTGAAGCCCTTGGGGAACGAATCGTACTGGGTGCAGTAGCCCAGATTGCGAAACAGCCGCTCGGGGTCGGCCGGGGTGGAGCCCAGGACCGTGATCTGGCCCTCGCTGGGCTGCAGCAGGCCGGTCATCAGGTTCATCAGCGTGGTCTTGCCGGAGCCGTTGGGGCCGACGAGGCCCGTGATGCCCTGTGGAATCGTCAGGTTGACGCGATTGACCCCGAGGACCTCGCCGTAGAACTTCGAGACGTTGTCGAAGACGATCTCCTGGTCGGGCGTTGCCGGTGACTCGCTCACGACGACCACCTCGTAGGCCTGGACCTTGCGCCACAGCAGGACGGACGAAGCGCAGAAGGCGATCATGGCCCCAGGCCGCCGAGACCGGGGAAGTGGCCGGAACCGGTGGATCCAGGCCACCCCGAACATGCCGGCCAGACCATGCACGAACATCGATGTTCAGGTCGAACACGCTGCCCCAGTCGGTGTTGAACAGGGTCACGTTGATGATGCCGCCCATCGCGCCCGGCGACGATGAACAGCAGGAAGAAGGAGGCCTGGGCCAGCATCTTCCAGCGGAGGTAGGCCGACAGCGCCAGGCTGATCGTCGTCAACATCAGGATCAGCAGCCAGCTGCCGAGGAAGATCGCCATGCCGACCCGCAGGTTCGCGGTGAACCAGCCCCAGCCGGCCAGGTAGGCCTGCAGGAAGAACAGCAACAGCCCGGGACCCAGGTGATCGCCGAGAGCAGGATCGCCAGCACCGAGAACTTGCCCAGGATGTACTCGCCGCGGGTGAACGGCCGCGACAGGTAGAGCGGCAGGGCGTTGTTGCGCAGGTCCCGCGAGACCAGCGCCGGGGCCGACGATCAAGGCCATCAGGAAGAAGCACGCTCTGCGGAATCATGAAGCCAGGAAGAACCAGTGTACTGCGGCAGAGGCGAACTGCAGCTCGAAGCCCTCGCCGAACATTCGACTGAGCGTACTCGATCACCTTCGGAGTTGTACGGGAGCCGTAGATCCAACGCGGATCACCAGCGGGACGATGAAGCAGGCGATCAGAAGAAGGACGATGAACAGCTTGGACTTGAAGACCTCCTTGAAGGCGTACTGCGGCAGGACCAGGAAACGGTCGCGGCTCTCGGTGACCGGCCCGGTGTACGGATGATACGTGCGCTCATAGACTGCCACGGTCCAACTCCATCGCCTTGAGGAAGATGTCCTGCAAGGAATCGCGCTTGTAGTCCAGCCGTCGAATCTGGATCTTCTTCTCGGCGGCGATCCGATACAGATCGCGAATTCCAATGCCCTCGGGCAGCACCATCTTGATGCGTCCGAGCCGGTAACTGAGCGCACTCGCAGCCCAGCTTGCCGATCTCTTCGGCGAAGCCCTCGTCGTCGCCGGACGTCTCGACCTCGATGAACTTGCGGTTGGCCTGCGTTCCTCGCCTCGAGGTTGCAGTACGTGGCGATCTTGCCGTCCTTGAGGATCAGCACCTCGTCGCAGCACTCCTCGACGTCGCGAAGCAGGTGCGACGAGAGCACGATCGTCACCTCGCCTCGGTCGCGGATCTCGCTGATCAGCCGGATCATCCGCGAGCGATGGGGCGGGTCGAGACCGTTGGTCGGCTCGTCGAGGAACAGCAGCTTCGGGCCGTGGACGATCGCCTGGGCCAGCTTGGCCATCTGCTTCATGCCCAGCGAGTAGGACTCCAGCGGCCGGTAGCGCGCCTCGCCGAGGCCGACGTAGAACAGCGCCTCGTGGGCCCGCTCGAGCGCCTCCTGCGGGTGGTAGGCCGCTCAGCTCGGCCATCATCGTCGTCAGCCGCACCGCCGACATCCCGGCGATGAACGAATCGCGTTCCGGCATGTAGCCGGTCGCGGCACGGATCGAACGGATGTCGGTGGCGATGTCGTGGCCGAAGATCCGTGCGGTGCCTTCGGTGGCGTCGTGGAAACCGAGGAGCGTGTGAAGCAGCGTGGTCTTGCCGGCGCCGTTGGGGCCGAGCAGTCCGAGGGACTTGCCTGCCAGCTTGACCGTCAGCCCTTGCAGGATCTGCCGGCTGCCGAACTTCACACCCAACCCGTCGAGTTCAATGACGGCGCTCATCTCAAGGCATCCCTCCGGAGCATCGCGTTGCTCCATGCCCAGATAAACGAATCGCCGGCCCCTGAGGTTCCGGCGATCGCTGAGAAACGGAGTGTTTCTTCATGGCGGCCCGGAGCATGGTGACTCCGGGCCGCCGTTCAGTGCTATAGCGATTGCCCGATCAATTCTTGCACACTCGCCAGGCTCTGGAGGCTGAAAAAGCTGGCCAGGCTGGAACTGATCAGACCACCCTCGTGGGTGTAGATGAAAACGATGCGATCATCGCCGCCATACGCGGTGGTCAGCGACGGTCTGGCGTTCTTGGCCATCGCCGTCGCCAGCTTGTGCTGATCCTCGGAGAGACTGGACGTGGCGCGGGTCAACGCGGAGAGCGGGCCGAGCAACGTGCCGAGGTTCTGATAGACCACACCCGAGAAGTTGACCTCGCCGTCGACCGGCAGCAGCGCCTGGAATTCAGCGGAATTCGTCAGCGTCATCCCCGATTGCCGGGTCTGGATGCCGGCGTTCAGGATCGCCGTCGATGGGCCGACGACCAGGTAGCCCTCGGTGTAGGTGTAGTAGACCGAGATCCCGGTATCGAGGGACTTCAGCTCGTAGACGTTCCGGCCATCCGAGGTGGATGTCGTCAGTCCGAGCCCCTTGTGCCCGGCGTCCGACGCCAGCCCGTTGATCTCGCCGATCGCCCACTCGATGGTGCTCTGCAGTTGCTCGGGGTTGTAGACCTCGACCACCAGCTTCCACGACGGCGTGGGCAGGATCGGTCCGTCGAGGGCGAAGGCGAACTCGCCGCCGAGCTGGGCCGCGATGTCCTCGCGGATGCTGATGCCGTGCTCGGTCTCGAACTCGTTCAGGCCTTCTTCGAAGCCGTCGTCGAGCTTGTTGAAGATTCCGAACAGCTCGTCGACGAGGTTGGTCGGTTCCTGCATCACGAAGCCGGCGGCCAGGGTGGCGTTGGGCGAGATGTAGTCCAGCGCGCCGACCGGTGCCGGTGCGTCGAGCCACGCCGCGATCCCGCGGCGAGTCCGCGAGAACGTCAGTTCGACGCGATTCTCGGCGTGGTCGCCGGCCTGGCGCCGGTCGCCGATGAGGTACTGCATGTCCATCAGCCCGAGGCCGGCCATCGTGCCGTCTTCCTTGCGATCCTCCTCGGCCACCTGGGCCAGGATCGCTTCGAAGTCGACGCCGACGATCCACTCGACGCCTTGATCGTAGCTCTGCGCCAGACGGGAACGTAGCCCGTCGGTCGGTCGGATCCGGCTTCTGTCGGCCATCATCACGTCGTTGGCCAGGTACTGGATCGACTCGCGCTCGAAGCCGACCGTCACCAGGTCATCGGTGACCCAGATGAACAGGTCGCCGTTCTGAGCGGAAAAGTCGGGGCGTTCGCCGGCGACGAGCACGATCTGCCGGCCTGCGTCGCTCTTGGCGGCGTCGTCGCTCACCAGATCGATCAGCGCCTGGCGGTTGTCGTGACGGGCGATGATCAGCGGAGCGTCGACGGTCGATTCACCCGACCCCTCGGAGTCGGGATAGAGGCCGAGCGTGATCACGAGCTCTTCCCCGATGTGGGCGCCGTACTCCTGTACGCGGTCGACGAGCTCGCGCAGCTCCTTCTCGTGGCCGTCTGCGACCACGTTGTCGTTCCACCACTCCTGCAGGACCGGGCTGCTGGCCAGCTTCTCGTCGAGGATCCGCTCGGCTTCCTCGAGGGAGCCGGTGACGTTGGGCAGGCCGATGTAGATGACGGTGTTGTCGGAGACCAGCTGCAGCAGATCGGTCGAGTAGCGCAGGTTCGGCTGGAGTACCTTGTCGATCTCGGTGCTCAGGTCGGTCAGCTCGGCGAGGAGCATGAGGTGCTTCTCGCGATTGCGGCTCCAGGAGATCTCCTCGGCGACCGGGATCCGGGACAGGCTGTCCTGGGTCGTCGTCTGATCGCCGGGGTGCAGAACTTCCTTCGCGCCCGGGTAGTTGACGTGGACCTCACCCTCGATCACCGAGACGCGGGTGCCCTTGATGCCGTGGTTGACGGCGAAGACCGTACCGGTGACGGCGGTCGTCGAGTCGTCGGTCTCGACGAAGAGGTGGCCGGAGCCCTGAGGGGAGGCCTCGACGATCAGGCTGCCGCGCTCCAGCGCGAGGATCGCGTCACTCTTCTTGCGATTCCAGACCCAGGCTTCGTCGAGGATGCCGACTTCGGAGCGCTCGTTCATCTCGACCGAGGATTCGTCCTCGAGCCGGATGACGGCCTGGGAACCCTTCGCGGTCCGCAGCGCCTCGCCCTTGCCCAACTGCACCTGATCGCCGGCCTTGACCGGGACGGTGCCGTCGCCGGTTACCCGGAACAGCTCGCCGTCGATCGCTTCGATGTGGATCAATCCGCCCGACCGCACCTTGAGCACGCCGGTGTTGACGCTGAGGCCGACGACCGCCAGGAAGATGACGGCGGCTGCGGCTGCGCGCCAGCCCAGGTTCGAGACCCAGTTCGAGCGTTCGGCGACCGGTTCGGCCTTGCGGCTACGCTGTGTCCGCGTGGCCTTGACGGCGCGTCTGCAGGGAACGCAATCGCGGACGTGATCCTCGAACAGCAGCTCGCGCGCGTCGCTCAGCGCGCCCTGCTGATAGGCGGGGATCAACGCCTGGAAATCCGCGCAGTCGCGGATCTTCCGTTCGTCGGCGGACTCACCCTGTTGCTTCTCGGCTTCGGCTCGTACCCGTTCCCAGACGCGAGCCGCCGCGGCCAGTTCGGTCTGCGGATCGAGGACGTCGTCGCGAATCTCGTCGACGGCCCGATCGAGCAGTTGGTCGAGATCGACTTTGCGGTTCATTGTGCTTCTCCCAGGTAGTCGCTGATTTCGTCTTTGAGGCGTTGTCTCGTGCGGTGAAGGATGACGTTGACGGTGCTTCGCGAGGTTCCGAGCATCTTGGCGATCTCGTGATTGCCGAAGCCCTCGAAATAGCGCAGCGCGAAGATCTCCGCCGACTTGGGACTCATCTTCGACAGGGCCTTGCGGATCTCGGCCTTGACCTCGGTGAGTCCGTGCTGTTCGTCAGGGGACGGGCCCGAATCTGCGGGCAACAGCGGCTCGACGTCCTGGAGCGCGCTGGCACGCTGGGTCTGGCGCGACCGGACGATGTCCAGGGCCGCATTGACCGCAGCGCGGTGGAGGTAGCTGCCGGGGCTGTCGGAGAGGGGCGAGCCCCCTTCGCGGCGCGCCAGCCGGAGGAACACCGTCTGCAAGACATCCTCCGCATCGGATCGGTTTCCCGTGATCCGCTGGGCGGCCCGTAACACGCGGGTGTGGTGTTCCTGAAAGATCACCGACAGATCCGCGACGGGCCCGGAGTCTTGGACTTGGTTGGCCAGGCTTTGCACTGCGTCCTCCCTGTTGTTTCCATCACCCATAGAACGCTCCTGGCTTCTGATGATTAACAGTCTCGAAGGCGAAAGTAACGCGATGATCCCGGTTCTCGGCGAAGCCACGCCGGCCGCAGTATGCCCCAGAGCTCAGAATGCCGGATAATGCCCTTTTTCGTTTCCGGGGAGAGTCCAGAAATGAGCGCCAGACGGGGAAAATTTCGCATCGCGGCGATCCAGATGACCTCGACCGATCGGGTCGAGACGAACCTGGCCCGGGCCGCCGCCCTGGTCCGCAAGGCCGCCGGGTCCGGCGCCGAGCTGGTTGCCCTGCCGGAGAACTTCGCCTTCTTGCTCTACGAAGGGAGCCCGCGACAGGTCGCCGAGGCCCGTGACGGGAGGATCGTCGGCACGATGCGCGATCTGGCCCGGGAGCTGAAGATCCACCTGCTCCTCGGCTCGTACCCCGAGAAGATCCCCAGGAGCCGGCGGATCTACAACACCTCGTTGCTGCTGGGCCCGACCGGATCGATCCTCGCCGAATACCGGAAGATGCATCTGTTCGACATCGATATCAAAGGTGGCGTGACCCTGCTGGAGTCGGCGAATGTCGCCCCGGGCTCCGAGCCGGTGATCGCGCGCACGAAGCTGGCCCGGCTGGGATTGTCGATCTGTTACGACCTCCGCTTCCCCGAGCTTTACCGCCAGCTGGCGCTGGGCGGCGCCGACGTCCTGTTCATCCCGGCGGCCTTCACGGCGTACACCGGTCCGCATCACTGGTTGCCCCTGCTCCGGGCCCGGGCGATCGAAAACCAGTGCTGGGTCGTCGCTCCCGCTCAGGTCGGTCGACACAATGCCAAGCGTGAGTCCCATGGCGAAACGGCGATCATCGATCCGTGGGGCACCGTGGTCCGACGCCTGCCCCGGGCGGTTGGATTCGTCGACGCCGAGATCGACCTGGACCAGATCGACAAGGTCCGTCAGGGATTGCCGTGCCAGGACCATATTCGCCGCCAGCTCTTCAAGCCGCCCCGACGACCCCGCAGGTGAGGATCGGCGTTGAGCCGCGGTGTCCCGGTCTGCTAGCCTGAGCGCCGTGTTCTGCCCCAGTTGCAAGGACGAGTTTCGTCCCGGCTTCAGCCGCT
The DNA here is from genome assembly GCA_942490715.1 of uncultured bacterium. GTDB lineage: Bacteria > Acidobacteriota > Polarisedimenticolia > Polarisedimenticolales > Polarisedimenticolaceae > CALNYP01. The sequence goes on along the minus strand of CALNYP010000012.1, from coordinate 10,918 downwards.
GTGCGAATTGTGAGGTCGATCTCGTCGACGAACTCGGCGAGGAGCTCGACTCCGGTCGCCCGTCGGCCCAGGCCGCTCCGTCGACCGCACCGATCTCCGGTGCGCCGGTGCCGGCGAAGATGGCCGACTACTGCGGCTTCTTCAGCCTCGACGAGGCCCGGGAGGCCCGGGATCAACTCGCCGCCGGTGGTCTCGACTGGGAGATCGCCGTGCGACCGTCGGCCGAAACCCCGTCGAGTGCCGAGTCGCCGAGCGCGGTCGCCGAGGAGTACTGGCTTCGCATCGACGTGAAGCAGGGGAAAGAGGCCGCAGCACTGCTCGCCGTCGAGCCGGCTCCGGCAAACGACAATCTTGCCGGAAGCGACGGCGACGCCGACCTGTTCCGCTGCGGCGACTGCGGACACGAGGTGCGGGACGGCGACGACGTCTGCCCGGGCTGCGGGGCTCGATTTGACGACTGAATCCTCCGCCGGGAAAATCCCGTCGCGCATCGAGACGATCCTGTTCGACGCCGGCGGTGTGCTGGTCGACGTCGATCTGCCGTACGTCCGCCGCCTCGTCGAGGCCAGGCGGATCGAGGTCACGATCGACCAGTTGACCCGGGCCGAGGCGATGGCCCGTCTCGAAATCCATCGCCTCGTCAGTCGTGGCGGCCGCGTCGGTCAGGCCTGGCGTGATTTCTTCCGGCTGATCCTGGCCGACGTCGGGGTCGGACCCGGCGATCACGAGCAGATCATCGATTCGCTGTGGGAAGCCCACCAGCGCTTCGGACTCTGGACCGTCGGAATCCCCGGTGTCGCCGACACGATCCGAGGATTGCGGGATGCCGGCTATCGCATCGGTGTGGTCAGCAACGCCGAGGGCCGGGTCGAGCAGGACCTCTACGGTGCCGGCTACGACGGCTTGCTGGATGTGGTCGTCGACTCCCACGTCGTCGGCGTCGAGAAACCGGACCCGGCGATCTTCGCCATCGCGATCGAGCGGCTCGAGGCGCAGCCGGAAACGACGATCCACGTCGGGGATATCCCGTCGGTCGACGTGGAAGGGGCGCGGGCCGCGGGTATCTGTCCGATCCTCGTCGATCCTCACGGGCACCACCTGGACTGCACCGCGCCGCGGATCGCGTCGGTCAACGAGTTGCCGGCTCTGTTGAAGCGCTGACGAGGCCTGCTCGACGGCAGCTACTCCAGGATCCGCGACTCCGGATGCGTCAGGCTCCACATGTACCAGAACGTGTCGAAGCCCTCGAGCCGTTCAACCCCTTCGAGTTTGCCGACGAACCGGCCCTCTGCGGGATCGAACACCGCGCCGGACGGCTGGTGCGTCCAGCGCTCCTTCTGCTTCACGAAGCTCCCGTCCCCGGCGCGGTAGGCGATCGATGAGTAGAAGATCGCGACGTCCTTCGGCCGGTAGACGAACACCGGAACTCCATCGGCCTCGAAACTTCCGCCATCGGTGAAGGCGTCGAACGGAACCGCGTACGCGGCACCCGAGAGCTGGAACGAGTAGATCGGCGCCTTCGTCTCCAGGCGGTCGTCCTCGGCGGCCATCTTCCGGAAACCGTCCGACGAGGTGAAGTAGTTGTCGTAGGGGTTGTTCTCGATGTGCTCGACGCCGTCGACGGACAGGACCAGCGTCTCCGGATGAGCATCGCGCCAGTCCTTCCAGGTCGATTTCTCGCCGACCGGCCACTCGTCCAGCGAGGTCCCCTTGAACGAACCCGAGGCCGACTTGCCGGTCATGATCGGCCAGTAGGAGTCGGTCTCCTTGTCCTGCATGACGAGTGCCGCGTGCAGCAACCCGCCGCTGGGTTCGAAGGTCAGCTCACGCTCGCCGTAGTTGCGGCCGTACACGACGGCCGTGTTGGCGAGCGGTCACCAGACCGCCGCGAACGCGGTCTCTCCGACACGGTCGTTGACGATCTCGTGGCGATTGAGCAGGTTCAGGCTGTAGGCCCGGGCCTGCCCGTCGATCACCACGCCGAGGACCCAGGCGTCGTCGCCCAGTTCGGCCTCTGCGGCGCTGATGAACTCCGGCGCATCGACCGAGGCGATCTGACCCCGCGGCAACAGTTGCTGGAACGCGTCGGGCATGTCGTCGGGGGGAGTGGGAAGCTCAGGCTTTTCCTGGGCCAGCGCGGATGCCGACAGCGTCAACGTGACGGCGATCCCCGCTGCTGCGAGCCGGAAGCGAGACGGTTTCATCGAGTCCTCCGTTGTGGCGACGCGTGATCGACGCCCCTTCCGCGAGAACGTTCTCTCCCGCAGGTTGATTCCCGGCGATACTACTCCAGGCGCTGGCCGGCGATCCCGGCCATAATCGACGGATGAAGCGACGAACGATACTGATCTTCTTCCTGTCCGGTGTCGTGGCGGTCCTCGCCCTCGCCGGCTACCGGAGCCAGACCATGCGCGATGCCATCGCGGTGGGCGATGAAGCCCCCGGATTCACCCTCGTCGGGTCCGACGGCGAGACCTATTCCCTCGAGTCGTTCCGCGGGGTCCGGCCGGTGGTGCTGGCCTGGTTCCCCAAATCGTCGACACCCGGCTGAACGGCCGAATGCCGGTCGCTCCGTGAGAGCGGCGACGAGATCCGCAAGTACGACGTCGCGTACTTCGCCGTCGGAATCGACAAGCCCGAGAAGAACAGGAGATTCGCCGAGTCTCTCGAGCTGGACTATCCGATCCTCAGTGACCCGGGCAAGCAGGTCGCGAAGGCCTACGGCGTGCTGCGCGCGCTGGGGATGTACGCCGCGCGCCAGACGTTCTACATCGATCGCGACGGCCGCGTGGTCTACATCGATCGTGATGTGAGTACGAAGAGCGCCGGTCCCCAGCTCGTCGAACGACTGGAGACGCTGGGCTTTCCGAGGCGGGAGAACGAATAACGCCGCCACCACCCGGGGGTGATGGCGGCGTTGCTATCCGTCCGTCGAGACTATTTGCCGGCGCCGGCGCCGGTCTCGGGAGTCTCCTCGGTGCTCTTCTTCAGCGCTTCGTCGAGTCCCGCGATCTGGTCGGCGCCGGTCGGCACCATCATCGTCGAACCATCGAGATCGCCGATCGGCTCGACGCGACCGCCCAGGCACTCACCCAGGAACGCCTCGGCCACGGCGTTGAACGCCAGCCGGTTGACCGGCCGGGCGAAGCCGTGTCCCTCGTCGGGGAACAGCACGTAGGTGACCGGGATGCTCTTCTCCTGCATGGCCGTGACGATCTGATCCGACTCGTGCTGCTTGACCCGCGGGTCGTTGGCGCCCTGGCCGATCAGCAACGGCTTCTGGATCTTGTCGACGTGGCTCAGCGGCGAGCGTTCGGTGAGTAGCTGCCTGCCGCTCTCGGTGCGCGGGTCGCCGACGCGAGTCGCGAACAGCTCGATCATCGGCTCCCAGTAGGGCGGGATCGACTCGATCAGAGTGACGAGGTTCGACGGACCGACGATGTCGACGCCGCAGGCGAAGGTCTCCGGCGTGAAGGTCAGGCCGACGAGGGTTGCGTATCCGCCGTAGGAGCCACCGGCGATGGCGACCTTCTCCGGATCGGCGATGCCTTCGGCGACCGCCCAGTTCACGGCGTCGATCAGGTCATCGTGCATCTTCTCGGCCCATTCCATGTTGGCCGCGTTGGTGAAGTCCTTGCCCATGCCGGTCGAGCCGCGGTAGTTCACCGAGAGAACGGCATAGCCACGGTTGGCCATCCACTGGTGCCACGAGTTGTAGCCCCAGTTGTCCCGGGCCCAGGGGCCGCCGTGGACGAACAGGACCATCGGCTGCGGCTCGAACGGCCGCGCGTCACCGTTCGTGTCGGTCTCGGTCGGCAGCGTCAGGTAGCTGACGAGTTCGAGGCCGTCCCGGGCGGGGATCACCACCGGGTGCATCGGCGCGAGGGTCTCGGTCTCGAGTCCCGGCCGGCTGGTGAACAGGAGCTTCGCTTCGCCCGAAGTGCGATTGTAGAAGTAGTAGCGATAGGGCGAATCGGCCAGCTCGTAACCGACGATCCAGGTAGCATCGTCGTGGCTGCGATCGAGGATCTCGATCTCACCGTTGGCGACGCCGGCCAGGTAGTCCAGGTCCTTCTGGATCGCTTCGTCGAGCACCGTCCACTCACGCCGGGCGTAGGTGGCCGAGGCGGCCTCGATCGCCAAGGTGGTCGGGTGGATCATGATGTTGTCGACGTCGGCCTTCTCGTGCTGGTAGATCAGCTCGGAGTTTCCGTCGGTCATGTTGACCGCCATCAATGCCGCCGTGTTCCGGCCGCGGCTGTCGAGCATGTAGAGGCGCTCACCGCTGGCATCGAAGCCGAGCGGGTTCGTCGTCAGCAGGTCGTCGGCGGGGATCGCCGCCATCTCTTCCCACGCGCCGGCTGCGGTCTTGCGGTGGAGCATCATGCCGCCGTCGGGGGTCGGCTGGACGCCGACGCGGACGTTGTAGTCGTCGTCGGTGACCCAGCCCACGTATCCGGGGTTCTCCTCGATCTTGGTCCGCTCGGCGGTGGCGAGGTCGACCAGGTAGAGATCGTGAAGCCGGGGATCCCGATCGTTGATCGCCAGCAGGATCTGACCCGGGTGCTTGTGGCTGACCTCCTGGATCTGCGCCTGGACGTCGTCGAGGGGCGTCAGGTCGATCGTCTCCTTGCTGTTGACGTTGGTCGCATAGGCGCGCCAGTTCTCGTCGCCGCCGATGTCCTGCAGGTAGATGATGTGTTCGTTCGAGTAGGCCCACGAGTGATTCCGAACGCCGCGGTTGGTGTCCTGGGTAACCGGCTGGGCTGCCGTCGGGTCGCCGGCAGGGGCGACCCAGACATTGAGTACGCCGTCGACCGGCGCGAGGAAGCTGATGTGGTTGCCGTCGGGGCTGACACGGACCTGGGCTTTCTCGGGGTTCCCGAACAGCGACTCCCGCGCGATCATCGCCGGGGCTTCGCCGCCGGTCTCGACCGCGGGGGCGCAGGCGGCCGTGAGAAGAAGGACGAGGCCGAGCAGAGCGCCGGCACGAGACTTGGTCATTGCGAAAACCTCCTGGATACACGCGGAATCGCGCGTCGACGGAAGGGTAGCACCTCGAGCGGAGCACGTCCGTTCGTGGCCCCGGTCGGCCGTTGCTTCAACGCCCCGGCCGGTTCTCCAGCGCCTGCAATCGTCGCCCGGCCTCGTGGCGGACGGCGGCGGGAATCCCGGATTCGCCCAGAATGGCGCGGTAAATCTGGGCCGCCCGGTCCGGTTCGCCGCGCAGTTCGGCGACGTTCGCCCCGGCCATCGCCCCCTCGACGGTGCCCCGCGCGTCGCGGACCAACGCCTCGAACGCCGCGGAGCCCTCGGCGGTTCGCCCTGCCGAGACCAGCAGTGTCGCGTGCCGGTAGCGCAGTCCGAGGTCGGCGGGATCCAGCCTGGCTCCGGCGGCGTAGGCGACCAGGGCTCCCTCGACGTCACCGGAGCGCTCGAGCAGCGGGGCCAGGCTCTTGTAGGGTCGTGGATTGCCTGGTGCGATCCTCGTTGCCGCCTGGAGGTGGACGATCGCCTCGGCGAAACTGCCCCGACCCATCAGCAACTGGGCGAGATTGAAGTGCGCCTGGGCGTACTCCGGATAGATCTCGACCGCGGTGCGGAATGCAGCTTCGGCGGCTTCTGGATCGCCGGTTGCGTTCCAGGCCAGGCCTGCGCCGAACTGAAGCTTGGCCGAGTCCGGCCTCACGAGGACGTCGTGGAACGCGAGGGTCTGGTTGTCCCGCCAGTCCGGGTTCCGCGCGACGGTCCTGACCGCGAAGAGAACGGCCACGATCCCCGCCGTCGCCACGACCACGCCGACACGTAGCCGACGGCGATGAACCAGAGGTGCGAGACCCGCGCCGGTCGCCGCGATCCTCGCCAGCCCGTGAGCCGCGAGCAGACAGACGCCCAGGGACGGCAAGTAGGCCAGCCGCTCGGCCATCAGCGTCCCGGCGGGAAACAGCAGGTTCGAGGAGGGTAGGAAGAACAGAACCCAGATCGCCAGGGCGACCACGGCGCAGCGCGATCGTCTCCAGCACCGCACCGCGGCGACGACGAACGCCGCGGCCATGGCGAGGCCGGCCCAGGCGCGCGGGTCGCCGAAACCGGCGACGACCGGGATCGACGCGTGGGAGTAGTCCGAGCTCAGCGAGGCGGGCCAGCAGACCTTGCCGATGTAGAGCAACTGCACCCACAGCCCGGTGAGCACCCGCGATAGCCCGCCGACGAACGCACTCGGGTTGTCGAGAAAGATCGTCGTCTGCGGTCCGGACAGGCTGCCCAGCGCGTTCCAGCGCAGCGCCACGCCGATCGCCAGCGCGACGGCGTACAGGGGCAGCAGTCGCCGGCCGCGGTTCTCCCGTCCCGCATCGCCGCCGGAGTCGAGCAGGAACAGCAGCGGCGCCAGGATCGCGCTCTCCTTGGACAGCAGCGCGATCAGGTACAACCCTGCCGCCGCGAACGCGAGAAAACCGTGGCGGCCCCCCCTCGCGTCGACCGCGGCACGGTGCACCAGCCATCCGGCGAGGACAGCCGCGGCACAGAGCAGTTCGGCACGCCCCGCAATATTTGCGACCGCCTCGGTGTGGATCGGGTGCAGCGCAAACCAGCCCGCGGCCAGAAACGCCGTGCCGTAGGGGCTAGCGAGGCGACGGATCGCAAACCAGGCCAGCACGCAGACCAGCCCATGCAGCAGGACGTTCACGGCGTGGAAGCCGAGGGCCGACGGGCCGAACAGCAAGCGGGTCAGTGCCAGGGAGGCGATCGTCACCGGCCGGTAGAGCGCGGCCGCCGGATTGCCGGGCCAGTACGGGCCGGCGAACAGGCCGGACCACGAGACGGGCGAGCGCAGCTCCGGGTTGTCCCGGACCAGCATCAAGTCGTCCAGCGCGAAGCCGTTCGTCGGGCTGTTGGCGTAGGGCAGGACGGCGAGCAGGAAGATCAGCGCAGGCCAGATCGCCCTCGGCCGTCCCGCCTCATCGGTCACGATCTCAGAACGTCTGGGCGTAGCCGGCCGTCACCCGCAGGTCGGGAGCACCGTCTTCGAGGCCGACGTCGACGGCGGCACGAATCAGTCCGCGGCTTCCGGCGCGCCAGTCGACGCCGCCGAGCACGCTCCAGATGTTGCTTCCGTCGTCGTAGGTGTTGCTTTCCCACTTCGTCTCGAGGACCCAGCTCAGCTTGTCCGAGCGCGGGAAGATCACGCCGAAGCCGGCACGTACCGAGAACTCGCCGTCGGCCTTCCCCGTCGGCAGGGAGGGGAACTCCGCGTCACCGTTGATCGCGAAGCCGAGGTTGCCGTTGTAGATCACACGCTTGCCGCGAAGGCGCATCGATCCGAAACCACCCAGGCGGAACGCGTCCTGCCCGAGTCCCGCGGTGTTGTCACCGGTGGGGAGTGTGAACAGCCCACCCGCCGCCCACTCGGTCTTCGACTCGGCCTTGCCGCCGAAGTAGTACTTCCCGTAAAGATCGAGGTCCGTGGCGCCGGTGCCGTCGGGGAGTCCGTCGACGTTGCTGTCGGAGCTGCCGAAGCCGATGGTTCCGCCGACCTCGAACTTGTCGCGCAGCCGGAACGCGGCGACGCCGCGGAGGACCCAGGTGTCGAGGGTGTCCAGATCGGAGTACTGGAGATCACCCTCCCACCACTGACCTTCGACCAGCGTTGCCTCCTCGAAGAAGCTCAGGAACATCCGGTCCTGGCCGGACGTCGGACTCGACTGCGCCTGGACGGCCGGCGCGAGGATGGTCGCGAGTGCGACGCACGTGAAGACGGCGAGACGGAATCTGCGCATCTGGGTGACCCCCTGGTAAGGTGACGCTATCGGTGTGAACCACGAAAGGCTTACCATTTTGGGAAGCGGATCACCGTGTGTCAAATGCTGAAAAGTCCCCTGATTCTGCACCCTCCGCGACCCACCCTCGGGGAGGCCGTACATCATGCAACTTTCCCTCGATCTGCCCGTTCTAGGGTTGGGTGATGGAAAATGTGGCGTTTGAACAGGCCGCGCGGGAACACAAAGATCGGATCCTCTCCTTCGCGGCCCGGATGCTGCGAGACCCCGAGGAGGCCCGAGACGTGGCCCAGGAAGCGCTGGTCCGGTTGTGGCAGAACTGGTCCAAGGTCGAAAGCGACCGGACCAGGACGTGGCTCATGCGCACGACCCACAACCTGTGCATCGACCGCATTCGCCGCCGCAAGGTCCGTTCCGAGGTCGATGGTGAGGAGATCCTGCCGATGCATGCCGATCTGAAACCGGGTCCGACCCAGCTGGCCGAATCCGGCGAGATCGGCAGAACGATCGACATCGCTCTGGGAGCTCTCGACGCCACCGATCGTGCAGTGGTGATCATGCGCGAGGTACAGGGACTGGCCTACGATGAGATCGCCCGGGCGCTCGACCTTCCGCTGGGAACGTTGAAGGCCCGACTGCATCGCGCCCGCGAGAAGCTGCGCGGAAAGCTGATCCGCGCGGGAGTGGCACCATGAACCGACCCGACGACCACCCATGCGCTCCGTTCCGTGAGCGGATCCACCGAACCCTCGACGGCGAGTTGATGGACGCCGCGCTGCGGGCGGAGCTGGACGCTCATCTCGCGGAGTGCCCGGAGTGCCAGACGGCGCAGCGGGAGCTGCTCGACGTCCAGAGCGTCCTGCGATCCGCACCGGAGCTGATCTTCTCCGAGGAGGACCTCGACGCGGTCTTCGCCCGTACGAGCCGCGAGTCGCTCGGACGGCGGGTCACCCGCTGGGGGCTCGACTGGCGCGCGGCTGCCGCGGCTGCGGTTCTGGCACTCGGGCTCTGGGGCGCGTGGCCGGCGGCACCCGTTCCGGAACAGGTCTCCCAGGCCGAACTCGAACAGGCGATGGTCGAGGCGCGCTGGGCGCTGCAGCAGACCGCCGAAGCGTTGCGCCGCAGCACCAGCGGCGCGATGGACGTCATCCAGCACGAGGTGACGCCGGCGTTGCAACGTGTTCCCGTGAAGCTGCCGGGTCGCCCGGCAGAGAGGAAATCTCAGACATGATCCGACTCTTCGCGCACCCTCCGGCCCACCGCCGCCGGGCGACGCTGTTCGCCGTGATCGCGACGGTCCTGCTCCTGATTCCGGCGACCCACGCGGCCGAGACCAAGAAACGCGGTCCCGGCTGGGTCGACAAGACAACGTTCATGGAGCTCGCCGGGGGCGAGCAGGCGGTCCGGGTCGAGGTGTCGTTGCATTCGACCTTGATCAAGCTGTTCTGCGCCGGCCTCGAAGAAGAGCTGAAGGAGGTCGCCTGCGGCCTGGAGTCGATCGATGCGCTCGTGCTCGACGCAGCGGGAGACGCCCGGGTCGAGCGGATCATCGACGTGATCCGCAAGACGGAAAAGGACCTGATCCAGCGGGGCTGGGAACGGATCGCCAGGGTGCGCGAGGAGAGCAGTGAGGTCAGCGTCCTGATCCTCAATACCGAAGAAGAGATCTCCGGGCTGGTGGTGATGGTGCTCGAGAAGAACGACGGGGAACTCGTGTTCGTCAACGTCGCCGGGAAGATCGACCTGGAGGCTCTGCAACGGATTGCCGGGGAGTGGAACCTCCCGGGACTGGAAGACATCGACGGGTGGGAGGACTAGGCATGAACATCAAGGGGAACACGAGGGTCCGCGACCTGTTGCTGCTGACGGCGATCGTCGGGCTGACCACGACCGGGTGCTGGTTTCACGGCCCCAACAACGTCCGCGACGATCTGAGCGATGCGGCAGGCGTCGAGCTCGATCAGGAGATCGGGATCACCCTCGGGCGGTTCGGGACCTACATCGCGAAGAAGGCGGTCAAGTGGTCGGGCGAAGAAGACGTTCCGGAGTTGAAGGGGTTGAAGAAGGTGCAGGTCGGTGTCTACGACGTGGTCGGCCTGCGCCACGGCTACGAGAATCGGCGCCCCCTGTCGATGGATCTGTTTTCCGACGAGTGGACCCCGCTGGTGCGGGTGCACGAGCGAGGCGAGGACGTCTTCGTGCTCACACGCCAGGATAACCAGGACATCATCCGCGCCATGCTGGTCGTCGTCGCCGAGGAAGACGAATGGGTCATCGTACGCATGAAGGGCAACCTCTCCCGGATCATCGAGTCGGCGATGCAGCTGGCGTTCGACGAGGCGGACCGGCCCGAGCTGTACGATGCCACCCGGCGTGAGCGAGGCCTCGACACGCAACCGGCCTCGGAGGATTTCGACGACGACGACATGTACGACGACGATCTCGTCGATGGCGACGAGGGCTGACGCGTCGATGGGGACCGCAGGTTACTCGGGTACCCCGCTCTTCCGGAAGCTCGGAATCCGTGAGGGTGCGCGGGTTCTCGCAGCCGGGGCGCCGGCCGATTTCGTCGGCCACACGTTGCAGCCGCTCCCCGAGGGCGTGACGCTGGCGACCGGGCTGCGGGGTTCCCGGCCGTTCGACGTGATCGTCCTGTTCGCCGACCGCCGGTCCCGGCTGGAGCGCGAGTTTCCGCGCCACGCCCGACGGCTGACGACGGCCGGTGGCCTGTGGGTCGCCTGGCCCAAGAAGTCTTCCGGCGTCTCGACCGATGTCGGGGAGAGCGATGTCCGTGGGTTCGGTCTGGCCCAGGGGCTCGTCGACAACAAGATCTGCGCGATCGACGAGGTCTGGTCCGGATTGCGTTTCGTTTATCGGCTGAAGGATCGTCCGAAGAGAACGGCGGGAACGGGCGGTTAGTCGAAGTCCATCGGGTTGTGGCCCTTGCTCTTGTCGTTCTTGGCCTTGCGACGGGCTTCCTCGAACTTCTTCTCCAGCAGATCGTCCTGGCGCTTCGTCCGGTCGAACGCCTTGGTGAACGCGTCCTCGCGGCGCTTCGATCCCTCGCGGACGACGCCCATCGCGCTCTCGAACGTCTTCTCGGCGTCCATCTTCTTGGGCTCGTGGGACAGGATCTCCCC
>CALNYP010000011.1:0-16270 GCA_942490715.1 uncultured bacterium | reverse complement strand
CTCGCGATGTCCTTTCGTATGGCCGTGGGCGATCTGAAGGCGGCGTTCGAGGACTCGACGGCCCGCACCTCGGGCCCTCAGCGCAACTTTATCGGGGGGCGATTTCACTGCCGCCTGACCAGGGCCGAGCTGGCCGAGCTCAATCGCCATCTACGTCACATCGAGAAGATGCTGTCTCGCGGCCCCAGGACGCCCGAGCCCTCGCCGCAGGACACCTTCGTTTCGCTGACCCTGGCCCTGATGCCTCTTCGCAACCGGGAAGTACCCGAGAGGAAACCGGGACGATGAACCGGATGACGTTGATCGTGCTTGGTGTGGAGGCAGTGCTGGCGGGGGTGGCGATCGCCGTGGGCTGGTGGATCGGGACGCCGATTCTCGAGGATGCGCGGATCGACGCCGGGTCCGGGGCGCTGGCGCTGGCCGCGACCCTCCCACTCGTGGCCTTTGTCGTCTGGAGCATGCGCTCGGAAAGCTCCCTGTTCACCGGACTCCGATCCGTGGTGCGCGACGCGGTAGCCGGACTCTTCGCGAGTTGCTCCGCGCTGGAGATTATCCTGATCTCCATCATGGCCGGAGTCGGCGAGGAGCTGTTCTTTCGCGGGCTGCTGCAGGGTTCCCTCGCTCGTATCGTTAACCCCTGGATCGCCCTGATTCTGATCAGCATCCTGTTCGGTGTACTGCACTGGGTGTCGGCCGGCTACGCGCTCTTTGCCGGCCTGATCGGGCTGTACCTTGGAGCGCTCTTGCTGCTGACCGGCAACATCCTCGTGCCGACCGTGGTTCATGCGTTGTTCGACTTCGCCGCTCTGCTGGTGATCTCGCGGATGACAACCGCACCGGCCACGGAAGCCGCGCCTTCGCTGATCCAGAAGGGGGTAGAGCCTCATGTCGACGCCGAGGTTCGGAGATAGCGTGCGCGCCTCTTGCCTGATACTCACGATGGTGCTGGTCTGTGGATGCGTCAATGAAGAGCCGTCGCAACTCCTCGATCACGACGCCAGGCTGGCCCTCGACGAGGTGCTCCAGTCCGCCGTGGCAGCCGGCGACATCCCCGGCGTCGTGGCGATGGTGGTCGATCGCGACGGTGTCCTCTACACGGGCGCAGCGGGTGTCATGGATGCCGACGGGTCGCGGCCGATGCAGGTCGATGCAATCTTCCGCATCGCCTCGATGACGAAACCGATCACGTCGCTGGCGGTGATGATCCTGGTCGAAGAGGGTCTCCTGGCGCTGGATGCCCCTGCCTCCGACTACCTGCCCGAGCTCGCGGGCCGTGAGGTCCTGGTGAGTGTCGACGCCGAGAACGCGTCGGTGGTCACTCGACCGGCGTCGCGTCCGATCACGATTCGAGATCTTCTTCGCCATACCTCCGGGGTCGGGTACTCGTTCTGCAGTCACGAGTTGCTGGAGGTTGCGCGAAGCACGTCCATACCGGCCAGGGAGCGTCCGCTGCTTCACGACCCAGGCGCGAAATGGACCTACGGCTCGAGCACGGCGTTTCTGGGGTGGATCATCGAAGCGGTGACCGGCCAGTCGTTGCCCGAGTTTCTCGACGAGCGCATCACGCACCCGCTAGGCATGAACGACACATCGTTCGATCTCGCCGCCGAGGATCGGCACCGACTGGTGGCGGCGTACAGTCGCGGCGACACCGGGCTGGTCGGGCAGCCGAACCCCGATCCGTACGAGCCCGAGATCCGTGGTGACGGCGGACTGCTCTCGATGGCCGGAGACGGCGGCCGGTTCATCCAGCCGATCCTGGGCCGCGGAAGCCTTGGCGGGGTCAGGCTCCGTCGAGGAGTCCTCGATCGACGAGATGGCCCGTGACCAGCTCGAGGGCTTGACGGTGGTGGAGCAGCCGGCGGCGATGCCCGGCCTCGCGAAGGCCTTTCCCCTCGGGGCCGGCAGGGACGTCTTCGGGCTCGGCTTTCAGATCACGGTCGGCGAGAGTGCCGCAGGCCGACCGCCGGGTAGCCTGAGCTGGGGCGGAATCGCCAACACGCACTTCTGGATCGATCCGGAGAACGAGATCGGTGTCGTGCTGTTGCTCCAGCTGTTTCCGTTCTACGACGAGCGGGCTGTCGAGTTGTTGACGAGGGTCGAGGAAACCCTGTACCGCCGGACGAGAGCAGACCAGGCTATCCCCGGTCGTTGATTCTGGGTAGAATCGCCGGGCACATTCCGGTCGTCTTCCGAGCATTCTCCACGGACAGCGTGTCCTCATCGGGTGCACAGGTGTCGACGAGGCCGGGAAAGAGGAGCCGCGATCCATGATGGCAACCCCCGAGTTTCTTCATCGTCGCTTCCGACGCGCCTTCGTCCGAACATCACTGGTGGCCCTGGCCCTGGCCGGCTTCGCCCACGATGCGATGCACACCACCCACAAGATGGCCGGCATGGCCTCGCCGGAGCAGATGGCGGAGCTCGCCGGCATCCAAGGAGACGGCGTTCGACAGCCTGTTTCTGCAGCTGATGATCCCCCATCACGAAGGCGCGGTGACGATGGTCGACGAGCTGCTCGAACAGCCGGGTTCGGCCTACGATCCGGTGCTGTTCGAGTTCACGAACCGACATCGTCAACGACCAGACGTCCGAGATCGAGCGCATGAACAACCTGCTGGTCAGCCTGTCGGACGATCCGCGCGCAACCCTCGCAGCCGGCTTCCTCGACGCCGAGCAGGCAATCATGAACCTGAAACTGGTCGCAGCCCTGCCCAAACCGCCGGGCTTTTTCGATCCGGACAATCCCGCAGGCTTGCCGCCGCATCGGATGAAGAGGATGGGGCTGGCCGGATGTCGGGAGCCGGAGGCCGCGGAGCACGGCAAGAGGAGGCCGAGCGGAGAGGACCGAGGGCACGGCAAGGGACGCCGGAAGATGGTCCGAGGAGCCGGCAAGATGGAGGTGGGGACGAGAAGAGGACGACGCTGACGACCGTTCGCCGCTGCTGAGCTTCGCCAACACCGACATGGCCTTTTCCGGTGACGTAATGGTCGCCGGCAGCTACCACGGCTTCAACATTCTACCGTCTGACCGACGACGGCATCCCGACCTCGTCAGCTCCGTGGTCTGCCCGGGCGGCCAGGGCGACGTCTCCGATCGTCGGCGATCTGCTGATCATGTCGGTGGAAGAGACCCGCGGGCGGCTTGACTGCGGTCTCGGAGGCGTCGACGACGACGTCAGTCCCGAGCGATTCCGCGGGCTGCGTATTTTTGACATCAGCGACCTGGAACGGCCAAAGCAGGTTGGCCAGGTACAGACCTGCCGCGGTTCGCATACGCATTCGGTGGTTTCCGGCCCGGGCGAGGACGGCAAGATCATCGTCTACAACTCCGGCACCAGTTCGGTGCGGGATGAGGAAGAACTCGCAGGTTGCGTCGGTGAAATCCCCGGGCGACGCCCGCACCGCGCTGTTCCGTATCGACGTCATCGAGATCCCGGTCGAGCGACCCGTCCAAGGCGCGCATCGTCGCCAGCCCGGCGGTGTTCGCCGATCCGGAAACCGGCGTGTTGGCGGGACTCTGGAACGGCGGCGATCACGGTGACGAGACCCAGGAGACCTAGCGTCACCGACCACTGCCACGACATCACCGTTTTTCCCGAACTCGGCATCGCCGCCGGAGCCTGTTCCGGCAACGGCATCCTGTTCGACATCTCGGATCCGCTGAACCCCACGCGCATCGACGAGGTCGTCGACAGGGGCTTCGCCTACTGGCACTCGGCCACGTTCAACAACGACGGCACCAAGGTTATCTTCACCGACGAGTGGGGCGGCGGCGGACGACCGCGGTGCCGTGCCTACGACCCGCTGACCTGGGGCGCGGACGCGATTTACGACATCGTCGACGGCAAGCTCGAGTTCCGCGGTTACTACAAGATGCCGGCGCCGCAACTGGAGCAGGAGAACTGCGTGGCGCACAACGGCTCGATCGTGCCGGTTCCGGGCCGCGACATCTTCGTCCAGGCCTGGTATCAGGGTGGCCTGTCGATCGTCGACTTCACCGATTCGGCCAACCCGGTCGAGATCGCCTACTTCGACCGCGGCCCGATCGATGCCGAGGATCTGGTGCTCGGTGGCTACTGGTCGACGTACTACTACGATGGCCAGATCTACGGCACCGAGATCGCCCGTGGCCTCGACGTGCTGTCCCTCGAGGTGAGCGAGTACCTGTCCGACAACGAGATCGCCGCTTCGGCCCTCGGCGACGCGGGCGGAGTGTTCAATCCGCAGCAGCAGTTCCGCGTCCGCTGGCCGGCCGAGCCGGTCGTCGCTCGTGCCTACCTGGACCAGCTCGGTCGCGATGGCGGGATGGGTGAGTCGCTGATCGGCGAGATCAACCAGGCCCTGGAGCGCGCGTCGGCTCGGCTCGAAACCGGGGCCACGGACGAAGAGCTGGCCGGCGGACTGGAGTCACTGGCGGCGAATCTGAACTCGCCGGAGGGAGGGGCGGACACGATCGCCCGGCGGCGCAGCGGTGCGCTGGCCGAACTCCTCGGTGAGATCGCGATGCGGTTGCGCTGACGGACCCGTCCATCTCCGTCGTTTCCCTTATTTCTCTCGGACTCTTCAGCGGCTATTCTCCAGGTGGGCCGGATGCCCCTGGAGAGGCACGACCATGGCCACGTACGAGGAAACCTATCGATGGGCGCGTGAGCACCCCGAAGAGTTCTGGGCCAAGGCGGCCGAGGGGGTCGACTGGACGCGACGCTGGGATCGGGTGCTCGACGACTCGAAGGCCCCGTTCTACCGCTGGTTTGCCGGCGGGGAACTCAACACCTGCTACAACGCCCTCGACCGGCATGCCGATGGGACGCGGGCGCAACAGCCGGCCCTGATTCACGACAGCGCGGTGACCGGTGTCGTGCAACGGTTCACCTACGCTGAACTGCGCGATCGGGTGGCTCGAGTTGCCGGTGCCCTCGCGGCCCAGGGGGTCCGCGCCGGAGACCGGGTGCTGATCTACATGCCGATGGTGCCCGAGACGGTGATGGCGATGCTCGCCTGCGCCCGGCTGGGAGCGGTGCACTCGGTCGTCTTCGGTGGATTCGCGCCTCGGGAGCTGGCGGTGCGGATCGACGATGCCCGGCCCCGAGTCGTGATGTCCGCCTCCTGCGGTGTCGAGGGCAAGCGGATCATCGAGTACAAGCCGTTGCTCGACGCTGCGATCGAGCAGGCTCGCCACCGGCCCGAGCGCTGCATCATTCTCCAGCGTCCGATGGCTACTGCGAGTTTCGTTTCCGGTCGCGACCTCAGCTGGGACGAGGTGCTCGACGGTGCGGAGCCCCACACTTGCGTTCCGGTCGCGGCGACCGATCCGCTCTATGTGCTCTACACGTCCGGCACGACCGGTAAGCCCAAGGGGGTTGTGCGTGACAACGGTGGTCACGCCGTGGCCGTGCACTGGAGCATGAAGAACATCTATGGAGTGGAGCCCGGTGAGGTGTTCTGGGCGGCATCGGACGTCGGCTGGGTCGTGGGCCATTCCTACATCGTTTACGGACCGCTGCTGCATGGGAACACGACCTTGATGTTCGAGGGGAAGCCGGTCGGTACTCCCGACGCCGGTGCCTTCTGGCGTGTGATTGCCGACCACGGCGTGTCGACGCTGTTCACGGCTCCCACGGCGTTTCGCGCGATCAAGCAGCACGATCCGCAGGGGAGCCTCATCGGCGACCACGACCTGTCGCGGTTTCGATCGCTGTTCCTTGCCGGCGAACGCTGTGATCCGGCGACGCTGGCCTGGGCCGAGGAGAAGCTCGGAGTGCCGGTGATCGATCATTGGTGGCAGACCGAGACCGGCTGGCCGATCGCGGCCAATTGCCTCGGCATCGAGCTCCTGCGCGTCAAACCGGGGTCGGCCGGTCCCGCCGTGCCGGGTTGGGACGTGCGCGCGGTGGATCCCGACGGCAAAGAGGTTCCTGCCGGAACGATGGGAGAGATCGTGTGCCGGTTGCCGTTGCCGCCCGGGGCGTTCCCCACCCTGTGGCAGAACGACGAGAGCTTTGTCGAGACCTACTTGACGAAGTTCCCGGGTTGCTACGAAACCGACGACGCGGGGTTCATCGACGAGGATGGATTCATCCACATCATGGCTCGCACCGACGACATCATCAACGTCGCCGGTCACCGTCTCTCTACCGGCGGTATGGAAGAGGTGTTGATCTCACACCCCGATGTTGCCGAGTGTGCAGTGGTCGGCGTGGCCGATGCACTGAAGGGCCAGCTGCCGGTGGGTCTGATCGTGCTCGACGCGGGGGTTTCGCGGGCTGACGAGGAGATCGTCACCGAGGTGATCCAGCTGGTGCGCGACAAGATCGGCCCCGTTGCCTCATTCAAGCAGGCAGCCGTGGTCGAACGACTCCCGAAGACCCGTTCGGGAAAGATCGTGCGCAAGACGATCTGCAGAATTGCCGACGGGCTGGCGTGGACGATGCCGGCGACGATCGAGGACCCGCTCGCACTCGACGAGATCGCCGCAGCGTTGTGTGGCCTGGGTTACCCGAAAGCGGAGGGAAAAGGGGACGTGTACGAAACGGCAGTTTCGGGGACGGTCTCGCTGCACGCCAGGGCAAAAAGAAAGCGATAGAAAGGGGGAGGTGTACCAAAACCGCAAAATGGTGCCTGTCCCCGAAACCCCCATTTGGTACACGTCCCCGACTCACCTCCCGTCGAGCCAGGCCTCGATGGTGGTGAACATGCCCGGTACGAACTGGGAGAGAACGAGGCTTTCCGCTTTGCCGCCCAGTTTGCTCTGCATCAGCGGGTGATTGCCGTCCGGGAACGTAACGATCGTGAAGTCCTTGTCGTGTTTGGACTTCACACGCTCCAGCGCCTCGACGCACAACTGGGAAGGGTTGATACGATCATTCAATCCGTAGAGCCACAGGCCCGGGCACCGTTGCGTCGCGAAGTCGGTGCTCCAGTCGTGGCCCTGTGCCTCCCGCGCGCGCACCTTCGCCAGCGCGTCCTCGACCGACGGTAGCGAGGCGTCCGAACTCAGCTCGTCGGTCAGCGCGCTGAAGTACTCCTCCTGGCTCAGCGGAGTGGCTCCACCACTCATCGTCAAGGTGAACGCGCACTCCGTCGACGAAGCGGCGACCGGGATGACCCAGCCCGCTTGACTGATACCGAACAAACCGACCGGCCCATCGGTAGTTCGGCGGTGACGCCGCAACGCATTCATCGCCGATGCGACATCCGCTCCCCGTCGCCTCAGGAACGGAGCGCTGAAGGTCGTACCGTCCGGCATCGAATAGCTTCCCTCCGACTCGCCGACCCCACGCTTGTCGAAGGCCAGCACCGCAAAACCGAGATCGGACAGGTAAAGAGGAAAGAACATGGCCTCGCTTCGCGGCGTATGTCCGGAGCCATGCACCCACACGATTCCGGGATGGGGCCCCGGGCCGTGCGGCAAGGTCAGCGTGCCGCGCAGCGTGGCCCCGTCGTACTCGCTGTCGAATGCGAACGGCTCCTCCGTGTAGCCGGGGCGTCGTTTCCCATGCTGCGGCGTTTCGCCGCTGCGCTGGACGGTCACCCCGTCCCCCGTGAAGATGAGACGCCACTCCTCCGGAGCCCCGACGAGCAGCCGCGGTCCGGCGACCCACGTCCTGTTGCCCTTGGGAAAGAGCACCCGGAAGACCCCCGACGGAAGCTCGAGCATCATCGGCATCGGGCCGAGTTGCCCCACCAGGATCCGACGTCCCTCGTCGAATTGATAGACCGCCTGGATCGCCTTGACCTCCTCGGGGTCGAACGACGAGACCCGGATGAGCCTGAAAGAAAGCTCCTCCCCGTCGACACGGCAGGTTCCCGAGGCGGACTCTGTGTCGTACGTCGCCTCGCAGTCGATCCGTTTTCCGCCGTAGGACAGCCGGAGACTGAGCCGCTCCCCTTCGAACCTCCCGGAGATCTCGACCGTCTTGTCCGAGATCCCCTGATCCGGCCCGGCCGCGTACTGACCGTCGCCTGTGACCGTCCGGCCCTCGACACGTAGCGTCGCCATGATGTGGCTCCAGTGCAGCTTGTCGCCGTCCATCAGCCCGAATCCACCCCACCAGTCCCCGGGACGAAGGCCAGCAGCCGGAGGCGCCGGCGTCTGCTCACAGCCCGAACCGGCACCGCACAGAAGCAACGCCAAGAAAATTCCGACCACCGTCCGCTGCATGACCACCTCCAGGAGGCCAGACTCGGCGAATCGGCCCCTGAAGTCATGACCGGCTTCTGACGAAAAAGTGAAACCTGGGCGAACGCGTCGTCGGGCAGTTTCACTCGGTCAGGGGTCGGTAGAGTGCCCCGCGTGTCGCGCCGGTTTGACCTTGGTCGGTCACGATGTCCGCATGGCGAATCCAATGGCACCCCTTCCTTCAGGCGAGATCGCCGAAACGAACGAGCGCAGGTCCCCCAGGGAGCCGCAAGTTCAGTCGTGCAGTCCCTGAGCGGCAAGCCGGTGAGCGGCAGCCGACCAAGCTGTGCTGGGACCTACTTCGGGTCTGCCGGGGATCTCGGCGCCTTGACCCTCGCCGCACCACCAGGGATCCGTCGCACGGCGACCGGACCGTGCTGGGTCACGCGGCCCCAGAAGTCGATATCTTCCAGATAGTAGTGGACGGCCGTCTGCGCGGCCTTCGAGTTATCGAGGAACTCGTAGCTCATGCCGTTCAGACCGGTCCCACCTGCATGGATCACGGGTGAGACCGCCGTCAGCGTCTTTTCCCCCCGGCGCGAGCTTTCACGGAGAACACGGAAACCGACCGTGTCGACCTCCGTCGCGGTGGTCCAGCTCACCAGCACGCCCCCCTCGGTTTCCCGAGCGGAGATCGCTTCGTAGGTAACTACCAGCGCGAAGCAGTCGATGACCTCGGCGCAGACGGAGCCCTCGCCGAGGAACAGTCCACCGCTGCTGTCGCAGGTGGAAGCGGGAAGTTCCTCGCACTCCGTCTCGGTTCCGGGCCCGTTGGTGCAACAGGCGCCCTCCGGCAGGAACGCCAGCGCATCGAAGCCGAACAGGTTGCCGTCCAGATCGTGCATCGTTCCGATAGGTGTGCCCACGCCGTTCGACGTGTCGATCGTCACGAGACGGCTAATGCCGCTCGCATTCCACGATCCGTAGAGCAGCGTTCCGGTAGGGTTGAACTCCAGAGCGTTGATCCGGAACGGTACGTTGCCGGCGGACCCCGGGACGTCGGTTCCCGCTCCCGTGAGGGGGGAAATCGTGACGAGAGACTGCAAGTCGAAGGGAGTTGCGTAGAGGACCCCGGTCGTCGGGTGGACATCCAGGCCGTTTCCGCCGCCCGAGAACCCACTGGCCCCGACGAACGTCCCTGCGCCGGTGATCGGATTCACCGTGTAGAGGCCCTCCTTGCCAATGGCGCAAGCATCACCGTAGCCGTAGAGAACATCGTTCGCCGCGTCGTAGGCAAGATCCGGCATCCGATTACATGTGCCGGCACTCACGGAGCCGATCACACCGATCAGCGTTCCTGCGCCGGTGTCGGGATCGATCTCGATAAATAGCGCGCTGTCGATGCCGTTGACCAGCCCGGAAGCTGAGGCAACGAGCCGCCCATCGTTGAGCAGCGTCATGCCACTGACACCCGCGAATCCAATCGATCCGATCAGCGTCACGAACGCCGTCGCCGGGGCGATCTCGTAAAGCCTGCTGTCGCCGCCAGCCTTTCTTGCGCCAAGCAGGCGGGCCGCCGAAGCCGGCAAAGCGAGCAAAACAACCACGGTCATCAATACGACTGCGCTTCGTACGCGGATCATGGTATCCCCCCCCGGAAACTCAAGAAATCGCTGAAACCTACGCTGATTCATGGGTCGGGACCATGCGAATTCGCCTCCCGGCAGGCAGAAACCGAGTTGACCGGCCAGATCGAGGGCGTTCCCGAAAGCGCCTACTCCAGCTCGGCCACGAACCCCGACGGGCGTCCGACCACGCCGTGTCACATAGGGTGGTCGCCTATCCGGGTATCCGGGAGCAGCGGAGCCCTGTCCCCAGCACCTCGAGGCGGCACCGGCGCCCTGTAGCCGACCAGCAGGAGCAGCGCGCCGACCCCGAGGAAGGAGACGATCCGGGCCCCGCTGTCGACGCCGGCGATGTCGACGAGGAACAGCTTGCCCACCACCACCGCCATCAGCCCGGCGCCGCCGATCCACAGTTCACGCCGAGCGTGAGCCGTGCCGACGACCATGGCCAGCAATCCGACGACGGCCCAGGTCACCGTCAACGAGGTCTGGGCGGTCATCGACCCCAGCAGGGCGACCGGCGTGAACGAAACGCCGGCCAGGTGATGCACGCTTCGCAACACCGTCATCGACACGCAGGCCAGCCCCGCCGGCCCGAGCAGCCGAAGCACGTTTCGCCCGTGGCCGTCGCGGCGCAGGGTCCACGCCAGCGACCCCAGCCCAGCGACCGTGGCCAGATCGACCGGGTTGAGCAAGGGCCAGAAGGCAAGCGGCGGGGCCGAACCGTCGCCCGATTGCAGCACGATCAGCAGCACGATCAACGAGGCCGCCGACGTGGTGAGGATCCAGCGGTCCCCGGCATCAGCATCCGTTCTCCCGCGGGTCGCGAAGAACATCCAGCCGGCCAGCACCAGGACCACGACCGCAAGCGGCCACGATCCATCGAGGAATCGCCCGACCTGGTAGTGCAGTTCCCAGCCCGCGAGACCGAGTCCGATGGCGTGCAGGGCCCAGCGGTCGAACGCCCGCCGGCTAGGGGAGATCGCGAAGGCCAGCACGGCGAGAGCGCCGGGCCAGGCGAGCGAGTTCCAGCCGACGGCCGGATGCGAACCGTACTCGTGGATGACCGTCACGCCGGCCATCAACAGCAGCAGCGGCGCGTAGCCGAGGTTGAACCGATCGAACCGTCGCCAGCGGAGCCTGCTCCCGATCAGCGCCGTCGCCGCGAGCAGCGCGAGCATCGCCGGGAGCCGTGCGTCGCCCGGAACCTCGCGGGCGATCTCGATCCAGTGGGTTGCCCACAACGCGGCGATCCCGATCGCAAACGGCACCCAGGCGATCCATCGTCGGGACCATCCGGGAAGCGGAAAGTCTTCGGGTCGATGATCGATCCACCACGACGCCAGCAGCGCAGCCAGTGCCAGCCAGACCCCGGAGAGGAACGCACCGTGAGCAAACGGGATCGCGCCGGGGGACACCCAGACGGCCTGCCCCAGGTGGTACAGGGCCGTGAGTGCGAACAGGGCGACACCTGCATACACGTAGTTCGGTCGTCGTTGACGGGTCGCGACGAAGACCTGCAGCGCGGCGCCGGTAGCCCAGGCCGCGGTGACCTGATCACCGTCGAGACCTAGGGGAATCGCCAGGGCAACCAGCGCGCACGCAATCGCCGCGAACGACCGGGAGACCCCGCGGGACGCCTCGTCAGCCCCACGCAATCCGAATGCGCCGATCCCATGGGCTGCTGCCAGCAAGAGCGAACGGATCGCGAGCCCTTCCGGTTCTACGGCCGACAAGGCGAACAGACCCAGGGTGCACGACGGAGTTCCGAACAGCACCAGCCGGTCCACGAGGGACAGGGGAGCGCTGTTGTCGCGGCGACGCGCAGCCACGACCATGCCGAAGAAGACCGCGAACAGCAGGCCGATCCAGATCTGCACGGCCGCTCCGGCTGGATCTCCGAACCACTCGTGAAGCGAGATCCACAGGGCTGCCGATCCGAACGTCCCCAGGAAGGAGAGCAGTCGCAGCGGGGGCCAGTCGTGGCGCAGGGACAGCGCGAGAGTGGCGGTCGCGAACAGCGCGTAGTATCCGAGGACCGTGGCGAGTGGAGCCGGTACAGCCGGAAGCAACAGTGGAGCGCCCAGCCCTCCGATCAAACCGAGTACCGCCAGTGTCCGTGATCGAAGTGCAGACGCCAGAGCGGCCGCACCGCCGACCACCAGCAGCAGAGTGCCGAACCCGACGGCACGGTCGAGGATTTCGAACACCATC
Source organism: uncultured bacterium (assembly GCA_942490715.1). GTDB lineage: Bacteria > Acidobacteriota > Polarisedimenticolia > Polarisedimenticolales > Polarisedimenticolaceae > CALNYP01. Next base: position 4,309 of record CALNYP010000011.1, on the reverse strand, counting down.
ACTGCGCTGTAGATCGTCAGGCAGAGCGTCGCGACGCCGCCACCCATCAGCGATCGCGAGAAGGCCGGGTGGCCGCTCCGCAGTCGCCAGCCGCCGAGGACGAAGCCGGTTCCCGCCAGACCGACGAGCAGGTGACGGGCCTCGGTCGAGAGTCGTAGCCAGCCCTGATCCATCGCGAACTTGAGCAGCAGGGCGAAACCGATCAGCGAGATCACCACGCCGAGTACCGCGGCGATGTTGAGGCGCGGAAGACGCAGGTTCACCGGAAAGACACGGGCCCTGGGGCGAGGAGCGGCGGCTGGCAGCGAGCGATCCGGGGCCGGTGCACCGGGCGCGGCCGGCGGTACGGAACTCGGCCGAGAGGTACGCACCGGATCCGGTGTGGCGATCGGGGCCGAGGCCCGCGCCGGTGGCGGTGCGGCATCCGCAGCCAGCGCCCGCTCCGGAGTCGCCGCCGGTCGAGCCGACTGCTCGAGGAGCCCCATGCGCCGGTCCAGCGTCTGCACCGCACGATGAAGCCGCCGGTTCTCGTAGAAGCCGGCCGCCATCGCCGCCAGCGCCAGGAGTACGGTCCAGGACCAGAGCATGAGCATTCCTCGGCCTCCTTGAAGGTCAGGATGCGCCAGGGTCTCGCATATGGCAACTTCATTGACCAAAGTGGCGTATCATGCGTCCACGAGTATCGCATGATGAGACTTCAGGAGGTCGAGACGACCCATGAACCAGACCGCCCGGATGCACACGGCCCTCAAACGCGCACTACGATCGGCCGGGCTGACCTACGCCGACGTCGCCGTTCACCTGGAGCTGAGTGAGGCCAGCGTGAAGCGGCTCTTCGCCCGCGAGTCCTTGTCGGTCCAGCGACTGGAGCGGATCGCCGACATGGCCGGCGTATCCTTCGCCGACCTGGTGGAGCAGATCGACGCCGACCGCGAGTTCCTGACCCGACTGACCCTGGAACAGGAGCGCGAGCTAGTCGCCGACAACCGGTTGTTGCTGCTGGCCTACCTGCTCCTGAACGGAGCCGAGCCGTTCGACATCTGCCAGCTCTATTCGGTGACCCCCGACGAGGCCCAGCGCCTGCTCGTCCGGCTGGATCGCCTGCGGATCATCGAACTCGGACCGTCCAACCGTGTCCGGCTGCTCACCGCACGCAACTTCTCCTGGCGCGCCGACGGCCCGGTGCGCCGGCTGTTTCGCGATCAGATCCAGGACGAGTTTCTCGACGGCAGCTTCGACGGAACGGCCGAGGTCCTGCGCTTCGTCAGCGGCTCGCTCTCGACCGGCGCCCGGGACAATCTGTGTCGCACCATTGACCGGGTCGCCCGGGAGTTCGAGGAGGCCGTGCGCCACGATTCGTCGCAACCCCAGGAAGAGCGTCACGGCTGCAGCGCCGTGCTGGCGATCCGTCCGTGGGAGCCGACGATCTTCGCCAGGCTCCGTCGCCCAGGAAAGTAGCCAGGCTTCGTCGCCCCCCGAAGTAGCAAGGTCTGATCGCCGCAGGCCGGTCGGTGAACCGAAAGCACGGAGGGTCGATCATGCGCGTTCCGACACGTTTCTCCTGCAACCTCCTGTTCCTCCTGTTCGTCGCGGTGGTCGTCACCGCCCCGGCCATCGCGCAAAGATCCGTAGACGGTCACTGGAAGGGCGCGATCGAAGTACCCGGCCAGTCGTTGCAGATCGACGTCGACCTGGTCACGTCCGGTGAGTCGATCAGTGGCGACATTTCGATCCCGGCCCAGGGCCTGCGAGATCTCGCGTTGACCGACCTGTTCGTCCAGGGGACGGCGCTGCGCTTCAAGATCCCCGGCATTCCCGGCGACCCCACGTTCGACGGAGCCCTGTCCGACGACGGCACACGGATCACCGGTACGTTTCGCCAGAGCGGCAGCGAATTCCCGTTCGAACTGGCCCGCGCCGACGACCCGGCGACCGCGGCCCGGGCGGCGCTGGACGGTTTCGAGGAGTTCATCGCCCAGGCTGTCAAGGATTTCAACGTCCCCGGCGTCGGCCTCGCCGTCGTTGCCGGCGGCGAGGTCGTGTTCGCCGAGGGCGTCGGCTATCGCGACCTGGAGAACGAGCTGCCGATGACCCCGGATACGCTGTTCGCCATCGGTTCGACGACGAAGGCGATGACCTCGACGGTGCTGGGGATGTTCGTCGACGATGGCAAGCTCGAGTGGGACGAAGGCCCACTCCCGCAACTACCTGCCGGAGTTCCGGCTGAGCGACCCGGTGATCTCCGACCGCATCACACCCCGGGACCTCGTTACTCACCGTTCGGGGATGCCGCGCCACGATCTGGTCTGGTACAACAACAACGAGTCGACTCGCGCCGAGATCATCGCGCGCATGGCGCACCTCGAGTTGACCGAGGACCTGCAGTCGAAGTTCCAGTACAACAACCTGATGTACATGACGGCCGGCTATCTGGCCGGAAAGCTGGATGAGTCGACGTGGGAAGAGGTCGTCATGCGGCGCCTGTTCGCCCCGCTCGTATGACACGCAGCAACTTCCGGGTCGCCGATTCGCAGGAGGATGACGACCACGCGCTGCCGTACCATGAGAACGATGACGACGAACTCGAACCGATCCCGTTCCGCAGCATCGACATGGTCGGGCCCGCGGGCTCGGTCAACTCCCAGCGTCAACGAGATGACCCGCTGGCTGCTGCTCAACCTGCGCGGAGGCATGACCGGTGACCTTCCGCTGGTCAAGGCCTCGACGTTGGCCGACATCCACTCGCCGCAGATGACCACGGGAGCCACACCGAACCGTCCGGACATCTCTCCGGCGACGTACGGCATGGGCTGGATGATCGACACGTATCGTGGGCACCGGCGCGTGCACCACGGCGGTGGAATCGACGGTTTCATCACGTCGGTCGTGCTGTTTCCCGACGACGACCTGGGCCTGGTTGCGTTCAACAATCGCGGGGCGGGCCTTCCCGCGCTGCTGACCCAGCACGCCGCCGATCGGGTTCTCGGGCTCGACGAGATCGACTGGGTCGGCGAGTCCCTGGAACAGATTCGCAAGGGCAAGGAGGTCCAGGGCGAGGCCACCGAGAAACAGGAGGCGACCCGGGTGACCGGGACGGCGCCCTCCCATCCGGCTGGCGATTACGTGGGTGAGTTCGAGCATCCGGGCTACGGCACGTTGCGGGTGATCGAGCGGGGCGACGGCCTCGCCGTCGTCTACAACGGCATCACGGGACCGCTGGAGCACTGGCACTACGACGTCTGGAACGGGACCGACGCCGGCGACGACCCGACGTTCGACAACCAGAAGTTCATCTTCCGCGGCAACGTCGACGGACTGATCTCCTTCGTCGAGTCGACGTTCGAGGCCCGCGCCGATCCGATCGTTTTTCGCAAGCGACCCGACTCGAGGATGTTCGACCCGGCGTACCTCGGCAACCTGGTCGCCACGTATGAGACCGCGACGGGAACGAAGTTGAACGTCGAGCTGTCCGGCGGCAAGCTGACGATGACGGTTCCCGGGCAGCCGACCCTACACGCTCGAACCGGATCTGAGCGGCCGCTTCGTCCTGAAGGAGGTCCGGCAGGTCAGCGTGGCCTTCGAGACCGACGACCGTGGTCGGGCGACGATGGCGGTGCTGCATCAGCCCCAGGGAATGTTCGACGCGCCCCGAGTGAAGGAGGAGTAGGCTGCGTCCTGGCCTACGGCTGCGTATTGCGACTCGGCGGCTGGCCGATCAACAGCGCCATGAATCCCGGCAAGAAGGCGAAGGTCCACATCAGGAATCGGATGACGTAGTTCGGTGACGGATCCGGAGCGGTCCACATGCCGGAGACCACCCAGAACGCGAGGCCCGACAGGATCGCGGCGAGGGCTCCGCGTCCGAGCGCCCGCCCTGTCGACTCCCCTCCGCCTCGCGCCCAGCGCTGCAGCAACGCCAGGGCTAGCCACATCAGGATCCAGGTCACCAGCAGCGCTGCGAGGTAGCCCAGCATTCCGGCCAGCGGGTAGAACACACTCGCGATGACGCAGCCGACCAGCGGCAGCGTCGGCAGCAGCCGCATCGCGGCGGTGCGCGTCCCGGCGGCAGCGGCAAGTACCGCGGCCAGGAGCAGAAAGACCAGCAGGCCGTGCACGATGCCGGGAACCACGGCGCCGTCAGGGATGTAGCGGGCCCAGATCCAGTCCCCGAATGCCGAACAGGTGCCCAGCGCGGTCGAAGCGGCCACCGCTCGCTTGATGCCTGCGATGTCGATCATGACGGTGCGAGTCTAACCCGGAGCCCTATAATGCCGCGATGCAACTGGCGCCCGGCACGAAACTCCTGCAC
>CALNYP010000010.1:0-247200 GCA_942490715.1 uncultured bacterium | reverse complement strand
TCGCAGGTAGCGGCTCGTCGGCGATGTAATCCGCCGTCATCGGCTTCAGCAACGTCACCGATGCGTCGCCGACGACGCCGGCCCGTTGCCTCGTCTCGTCGAGGTCGGCGCCCTCGAGAAACGTCCTCAACCTGCCGACATCGACAGCCGCACAGTAGATGTAGAGCAGATCGGGATCGCCGACGACACGATTCAGATCGTGGGCGACGATACTCGCCTCCTGGCGAGCGGGCGCATGGTCGTCGAAGACCCTCTTCCAGACATCGTAGTCGGCGACACGATGGGTCACGAGCACCGCGACGGGCGGAAGTTTCTGGTCCATGGGCTGTATCCCTCCATGCGGCACCAGACCCGCCCATTAGCGCACGAATCGCGGCTCCCAGGCAAGCCGTCCCGCGGCAGGCGGTCTCGGCGGCGACCGCCGGGTCGCTGACGCAGGAGCAGAACCTACCCCGACACACCCCGGTAGAGGAACGGCAACGACCGATCGAGACGGTAGTCGATCCCCGAGTGGGTATCGTCGAACTCCTCGTAGGTGTGCCCGATCCCCAGCGCCTTCAGCTTGCGCACGAACGCCCGCGCCGGGTACTGCAGGTGGTACTGGTCCCGGGAGCCACAGTCGATGTAGACCGCCCGGAGCTTCTTCAACGACTCCCGGCACGCCTCGCGATCGATCAACCGTAGCGGGTCGTGCTCGAGCCAGCGCTCCCAGCGCTCCGGGATCAGCTCGCACGTCTGCGGATCGACCGGAAGCCGGATCCCGAGGGCCGCATCGGGGTCGGGGTCGTACGATGCGCCCATCGCCAGGATCATCAACGCGTGAATGTCGCCACCGGCGAGCTTCTCCGCGTCGAGCATCGACTGGACGAAGCGCTGCGGGTCGCCATCGTGGCGGGCCAGGGCGCTCAGGGTCATCGGGAAATCCCGTTGATAGGCGATCTCGAACCCCATGTCACCGGACTGGCAGGCGATCGCGCCCCAGCGGTCGCCGTGCTTCAACCCGTGGATCATCGCCCCGTAGCCGCCGCTCGACTTCCCGAACACGGCACGGGAACGCGGATCGGCGCGCACCCGGAAGCGGCTCTCCAGCAACGGGATCATCTCCTCCAGGACGAACTCCTCCCAGCGCCCGAGCGCCACGGAGTCGACGTACTGGTTGCCACCTAACCCGGTGAATCCGTCAGGCATCGCCACGATCACCGGCCCCATCTCACCCGCGGCGACGAGCCGATCGACGCGCTGGGGCAGGTTCTCGCCGAACAGCTGCCAGTTGAGCTGCTTCAGCCCGCTACCGGTGAAACCGGCCAGGGCGACGAACAGCGGGTAATCGGCGTCGCTATCCTCGTACCCCTCGGGCAAGTAGACCGCGACGCTGCGAGTCGCCGGATCCCCGACCAGGTTGTCGGCCACCGCCTGGGACTCGATCGAGACCATCTCGACACGTCCGCGGGGAGGCTCGAAGGCGTGACGTGGCATCAGCCGGCGTCCTGACGGGCGATCAAGCGCACCGGCGTGTCGTAGTACACCGCTCCGCCGCCGGCGTCGGTGCACTGAGCCGGGATCAGCGCGTTCGCCGAACGGTCACGCCGGAACCATCCGCCCTTGTCCATCAGGGCCACATCGCGACGCTGGGTCGCGTCGAAGCGGAGCTTGCCGGGAATCGCGCCGATCGCCGACTCGACGGTGATCACGTCGCCCTCGGCAAAGCCGTTGGCGGCGTCGGGATGGATCGTCACCCTCGCCGGTCCCTGCTGCAGACGAGACGGCCACTGCGAGCCCTGGGACTTCGCGGTGGAGATCGCCGTGAGCAGCAACGGCCGCTCGGCGTCCGTCCGCGGCGGGTCGACATCGATCGCGTGGATCAGGTTGATCTTGCCGGTCGCCGTCGGGAACTTGCGCTCCGCGAACTGGACCACCGGCGCCAGTGGGTTGCGCAGCGTCCCCTGCTCCAGCGCCTCCAGCGAAACACCGTGATCGGCCACGCGCCGCAGCATCCGCCGCTTCCAGTCTTCGATGCTGCCGGAGAACTCGTCGGCCAGTCCGACCCGTTCGGCGAGCCGCTGCATGATCTCGAAGTCGGTGAGCACGCCGTCGGGAGGTGGAACGACCGGTTGCACGTTACCCAGGTAGTGATTGCCGTAGGAACCGACGAGGTCGCTGTCCTCGAGCATCGTCGTCGTCGGCAAGACGATGTCGGCGCAGCTCGCCGTGTCGGTCATGAACGCGTCGACGACGACCGTCAACTCCCGGCTCTGCAGCGCCCGGGCCACCGTCGCCGAGTCGGGCAACATCGCCACGGGATTGCCCAGATGGACGAAGACCATGCGGATCGCGGGATCCTTCGCCTCCAGGATGCCCTGGCCGAGCAACGGCTCGGGGATCGCCCGGGGAGCGGCGTCCACTCCTCGGAAGAAGGAGAGGTCGAAGGCACCCCGACGCTTGTAGTTGAAGGAGCAGCCGCCGCCGGGCACCCCGATGTTGCCGGTGATCGCCGCCAGCGCGTCGAGCAAGCGCACCGAGGCCGAACCGACCCGGCGCCGCCCCAGCCCCCAGCCGACGAGGATCGTCGCCGGCTTCGTCGAATAGAGATCGAGCAACGCCTCGATCGAACCGACGCTGACGTCGGCGATCGCGGCCCACTCCTCGATCGACTTCGAGAAGGCCAGCTGCCGCAGGCCATCGACGTTGTCGCAATAGGACTCGACGCCGGGGTCGACCCGCTCGGTCTCGAACACACGCCGGATCAACCCCAGGATCAAGGCCGCATCGCCACCGGGTCGCGGCTGCACGTACAGCTCGCCGAGTTCCGAACCACGGTGCTGGACCGGATCGATCTGCGCGATGCGCACGCCGCGCTCGCGAGCCTCTTTCAACAACGGCAGCAGGTGGACGTTGCTGGCGTAGGGGTTCTTGCCCCAGAGCACGATCGCGCGGCTGTTCTCGAGATCGAACAGGTCGTGACTGTCGACCTCGCCGAAGTCGGTCTCCTGGGCCGCGTCCCCCGCACCGGAACAGATGTCGCCGGACTTGACCGTCACCGGCCCGAAGCGCTCGAAGAACGCCTCGGTGATGTGCTTGGCCAGCCCCAGCGATCCACCGCTCTTGTACTGCAGGATCGCCGCGCCGCCGTCCTCGTCGCGGATCTTCAACATCGTCGTCGCGATGCGATCGAGCGCCTCGTCCCAGCCGATCGGACGGTGACGACTTCCGTCCCGCAGCATCGGCGAGGTCAACCGCTCCGGATCGTACTGACGCTCCAGGAAGCGGTTCGTGCGGTAACAGAGGAAGCCGCGGGTCACCGGATGGTCGGGGTCGCCGGCCAGCTTGACGATCTTGCCCTCCTCGACGGTGGCGATGATCCCGCAGGCGTCCGGGCAGTCCCGATTGCAGCTTGTACGAACTTTCATATTCGGCCCTCGACTGAGCAAGCATAATAGCGGCGATGAGCGGCCTCAACGCGATCTCTCTGATTGGCATGGTGACAATCGCCGTCCTGGCCTGGCTGGCGGGCGGCCGGAAACGTCCGGTCGCCTGGCGCACCGTCGCCGGTTCCGGAGCGCTGATGCTCGCCCTGGGCGTCGTCGTCTTCCTGCTGCCGTTCACCCGGGCTGCGCTGTACGGGCTCAACGACATCGTCGTCGCCGTGTTGACCAGCGGCAACGCCGGCGCCGCCTTCCTGTTCGGTCCCCTGGCCCTGCCACCGGGACAGACCAGCCCGACCGGCGAACCCTCGGTCGGCTTCATCCTCGCCGCCCAGGTGCTGCCAGCGTTGATCTTCTTCGCCTCGCTGATGGCGTTGTTCTATTACTTCGGCTTGATCCAGCCGGTCGTCCGGGGCTTCGGCAAGCTGTTTCATCGCACGCTGGGCCTCTCCGGCGCCGAGTCCCTGGCCGGCGCGTCCTACGTCTTCTTCGGTGTCGAGTCCGCCGCGACGATCCGCCCCTACCTGACGAGGATGACGCGCTCGGAGTTGTTGACGGTGCTGACCTGCGGCATGGCCACCGTCGCCTCGACGACCCTGGCGATCTACGTTCTGTTCCTCAAGGAGGTCTTCCCGCAGATCGCCGGCCACCTGATCTCGGCCTCGGTGCTGTCGATCCCCGCCGCGGCGATGATCTCCAAGCTGATCCTGCCCGAGACCGGGACTCCCGAGACCCGGGGCGAACTACCTCCCCTGGCCGACGAGGACCGCCCGGGCAACGCCATCGCCGCGCTGTCCGCCGGCGCCTGGGAGGGCGTCAAGCTCGCCGCCGGCATCGGCGCGATGCTGATCGCGGTACTGGGTGTGGTCGCGATCCTCGACCTCGGCCTGACCGCGGCGACGACTCCTTTCGCCGATTCTCTCGGCGGCGCGATCGACCTGGCCCGGATCCTCGGCTGGCTGTTCACTCCGGTGGCGTTCCTGCTGGGGATCGAAGGCGCCGACCTGCAGGAGGCCGGCCGGTTGCTCGGACAGCGGATCGTCCTCACCGAGATCTACGCGTATCAGCAGCTCTCGACGCTGGCGACGAACGGCGAGATCGCGCAGCGAACCCTGCTGGTGCTGTCCTACGCGCTCTGCGGCTTCACCCACGTCGCCTCGATGGGCATCTTCGTCGGCGGGATCTCGGCGCTGGCCCCGTCGCGCCGCGACGATCTGGCGGCGCTGGGTCCCCGGGCGCTCCTCGGCGCGACGCTGGCGACGTTGATGACCGGCGCCCTGGCCGGCCTGTTCTACCACGGGCAGCAAGGGCTGATTCGCTGACGTCCGTTTCTGCCTGGAATCGTCGTCGAGCCGTGCCAGGAACGGGTCGCTCGGGGTATAACCAGAACTCGGACCAGAAAATCCTTGGGGGGAGCCATGCGTGCCGAGATCCGCCGTCCCAGGCTAATGCTGTGCCTGTCCGTTCTGCTGCTCGGAGCCGGACTTCTCGCTGTGGCGATCTCACCGATCGTCACCGAGGAACAGAGCCTGGTCGCCCCGACGATCGGCGCCGGCGACGAATACGGCCGGTCCGTCGCCATCGCCGAGGGACTCACGGTGGTCGGTGCCTGGCATGACGAGGTCGACGGCGATGCCTCGGGATCGGCGCACGTCTTCCAGCGCGATCCTGACGGCTGGAACTTCGTCCGGCGCCTGCTGCCCCTCGATGCCGCCGACGGCGATCGCTTCGGCGTCGCCGTCTCGGTCGACGGGAACACCGTCGTCGTCGGCGCCTACGGCAGGGACGACAGCGGGACCCAGTCAGGCGCCGCGTACGTGTTCCACAGGGATGCCGGCGGCTTGAACCAGTGGAACCAGACCGCCAAGCTGACCGCGCCTGACGCAGGAGCCGGCGACCGCTTCGGCATCGCGGTCGACATTCACGAGGATCGCATCGTCGTGACTTCCGACCGCGGCGGCCCGACCGGTAGCGGTTCCGGAGCGGCATACCTCTATGGACGCAACGTCGGTGGCGCCAGCAACTGGGGTTACCTGACGACGATGGTCGGGGCCGACGCCTCCCTCGGTGACGGTTTCGGCCGCTCGGTCTCGATCGACCGGGACCAGATCCTCGTCGGCGCCTCGCCGGTGGGAGGAGCCGGCGTCGGTGCGGCCTACCTCTTCGGACGCAACGCCGGAGGCGAGAACGCCTGGGGCGAGATCAAGAAACTCACGCCGGCCGGCGGACTGGCCGGGGACGAGTTCGGCGCGACGGTCGCGATCAGCGGTGGCACGGCGGCGATCGGCGCTCCGGGGACCGCGTCAGGCACCGGATCGACCTACATCTTCGACGAGAACCAGGACGGCGCCGGCAACTGGGGCGAGGTGCGAGAGTTGACGACGGCCGAGGCGATGCCGGGGACACGTTTCGGCGCCGCGGTATCGATCGACCGTGACGCCGTCGTCGTCGGAGCGAATCATGGCGACGCCGCCTTCAGCGGCGCCGGCAGCGGCTACCTCTTCCTGCGCAACGCCGGCGGCTTCGACGAGTGGGGCGAGGTACTCACCCTCGCCGCTTCCGACGCGGCGCCGGGAGACGAGTTCGGCGGTGCGATCTCGATCGACCGGGATCGGGTCATCGTCGGCGCCTCCCGCAACGCCGCGCCGCTCCCGGACTCCGGCTCGGCGTACCAGTTCGCCTTCGCGATCTGCGGCGACGGGATCGTCCAGTCGCCGGAAGGCTGTGACGACGCCAACACCGTCGACGGCGACGGTTGCTCCGGCTTCTGCGAGCCCGAGCCCTGCGTCGACGAAGACCTCGACGGCGCCGGTCGGTTCGGCAGCCTGACCTGCAGCGGCGGAACCGAGCCGGACTGCGACGACGACGACCCGGCACGATTCCCCAACGCGATCGAGATCTGCGACGGGATCGACAACGACTGCAACGGCCGGGTCGACGACGGCGGATTCTGTGCCGGCAGCTGCGACCCGGGCAACGTCTTCGGCGGCTACGAACTGATCGCCGGTCTGCCGACGACGTCGACGATCGGCAGCTCGGTCTGGACCGGCTCCGGCTTCGGCGTGGTCTGGGGCGGTGTCCGCAACGACCAGAATGAGTACCGATTCGCCGTGCTCGACGAAGAAGGTCAGAAGATCGGCACCGAGGGGTTGATCTCGACCGGGCCCGTCGGCGGCGCCGGGCGACCGAACCTGGCCTGGAACGGAACGCACTACGGCGTCACCTGGCACGACCAGCGCGAGGGCCGTCCCCAGATCTACTTCGCCCTGGTCAACTCCGGAGGCCACAACCCGGCGCCGGAGGTGCTGATCCCGGGGCCGTCGGTCTCGGAGAACCCCGTCATCGCCTGGACCGGCGAGTCGTGGGCCCTGATCTGGCAGGATCTGCGTGACTTCGCCGACGGCGAGGCGGAGCTGTACTACGCACGGCTGAGCCTCGACGGCGACATCGAGGTAGCGCCGACCCGGATCACCAGCACGCCGGGCCGCTCGGCCAGGCCCTCGATCGTCTGGAACGGCAGCACGCTGGCGGTCGTCTGGGAGGAGGAGAGCGACGGCAACCGCGAGATCTACTTCCAGCGCGTCGGCGTCGACGGGACGCCGGGCGCTTCGCGGCGGCTGACCTTCGACGATGCGTCGTCGGACGCACCTCAGCTGCTCTGGACCGGCGAACAGTACGGTCTGACCTGGGCCGACCGTCGCGGCGAAGGCGCCAACGCCGAGACCTATTTCGCCCAGCTCGACGTGCTCGGCAACAAGCTGGCGCCGGAGATCCCGCTGACGGCGGGACCGGGACGCTCGACCCACCAGCAGATCGCCTGGACCGGCGAGGAGTTCGGTCTGGTCTGGCAGAACGACGCCGCCGGGGCGGACAACCTGTTCTACGCCGCGGTCAGCGCCGACGGTGTCCCGACCGTCGAGGCGACCCCGCTGCCGGCCACCTCCGTCGACTCGACCTTCCCATCGTTGAACTGGACCGGCGACCGCTTCGGCCTCAGCTGGAGCGAGGACCAGGCGATCGCCTTCCGCTTCCTCGAGTGCAACTGCGTCGACGTCGACGGCGACGGCTTCTCCGGCTGCGTCGAGTGCGACGATTCCAAGGCCTCGGTCTTCCCCGGCGCCCCGGAGATCTGCGACGGACGCAACAACGACTGCGACGATCCCGAGTGGCCGGCTCCCCCGCCGGACGAGATCGACTCGGATGCCGACGGCGTCTCCAGCTGCCAGGGCGATTGCAACGACGACGACAACCGGACCTTCCCCGGCGCCGAGCAGATCTGCGACGGCGCCAACAACGACTGCGACGATCCCGGCTGGCCGGCGCTGCCCGAGGACGAGGCCGACGGCGACGACGACGGCCTGTCCGCCTGCGCAGGAGATTGCGACGACCGCAACGACACCGTGCTGCCCGGCGCCCCCGAGTTCTGCGACGGGATCGACAACGACTGCGACGGCGTGGTCGACGAGGACGCGGCGGGACAGGACAGCGACGTCGACGGCATCTTCAACGCCTGCGACAACTGCGTGTTGATTCGCAACCCCTCCCAGAGCGACCGCGACACCGACGGCGAGGGCGACTCCTGCGACCTCGACGACGGAAACGTGCAGATCTCGTCGGCGGACGGCAGCCGGATCGAGTGGCAGCCCGAGGTCGGGTTCGACAGCTGGAATCTCTACCGTGGCGAGATGGAGGCACTGATCGCCGCCGGGCTCTACACCCAGGTCGTCGGTTTGCCACCGCTGGCCGACCGGGTCTGCGGCCAGGCGGAACCGTTCTTCGACGAACTCACCGTCCCGGCCCCGGGGCAGCTGGTGTTCTACCTGGTCAGCGGCAACAGCGCGGGGATCGAGGGCGGCCTGGGGCAGGACAGCAACGGCATGGAGCGGCCCAACACCCACCCCTGCCCGTGATGTCGCCCGGGGTCAGATCACCGTTTCGTCGGGGATCACCGCGTTCTTCGGCACGACGACGATTCCGTCGCGGATGACGTAGTTATCCCCGTCGGCCTCGGTCAGCTTCTGCTTGTTGACGATCCGTACGTTGCGACCGATGCGGGCGTTGAGGTCGATGATCGCGTCCTGGATCAACGAGCCCTCGCCGACGCCGACCGGAGGCGCACCCTCGCGGCCGGGCGGAGGGAAATCCTCGGCGCCCATGATCAGCGCGCGCTTCATCGTCGCCCGCCGCATCGTCGTCCGGACGCCGACGACCGAGGATTCGATCGTCGAGTCTTCGATCTTCGCGCCGCCGGCCAGTACGCAGTTGTTGAAGCGGCAGCCGGTCAGCCGCGATCCCGGCAGGTAGCGTGGGTGGGTGTAGAACTGCCAGTCGGGGTCGTGGAAATCGAACGGTGGCTCAGGCTGGGTCATGTCCATGTGGGCGTCGTAGAACGCCTTGATCGTACCGATATCCCGCCAGTAGCCGTCGAAGAAGTGTCCCTGGACCCGGCACTTCTCGACGCAGGACGGGATGACGTCGTGGCCGAAGTCGATCAGGTCGTTGTCCAGGGCGGTCTTGAGCCGACCCTTGTCGAACAGATAGATCCCCATCGATGCCAGGTACGGCCGGTCCTCGGGTACGCCGCGTTCCCGGAGCAGAGCCGGCGCGACCTTCATCCCCTCGCGCTCGGCCGCCGTCTTGGGCTTCTCGCGAAACTCGACGATGCGGCCGGTCTCGTCGACGCGGACCGCACCGAAGTTGCCGATATTCTCCTCGGAGCAGGGCAACAGGGCCAGGGTGATCTCGGCCTTCGTTTCGATGTGTTCCTCGAGCATTTCCCGGTAGTCCATCCGGTACAGATGGTCGCCGGCCAGGATCAGCACCATGTCGCCGCGATGGTCGTCGACGATCCGACTGTTGCGCCGGACCGCATCGGCGGTGCCCTGGAACCACGAGTCGTCGGTGACCGTCTGCTGGGCGGCGAGGATCTGCACGAACCCCCGGGAGAAGATGTCGAACTTGTAGGAACGGCTCAGGTGCCGGTGGAGCGAGACCGAGTTGAACTGGGTCAGGACGAAGATGCGCTCCATTCCCGAGTGGATCGCGTTACTGACGGGAATGTCGATCAGCCGGTACTTGCCGGCGATCGGAACGGCGGGCTTGCTCCGCAGCGAGGTCAGCGGGGCCAGGCGCGTGCCGCGGCCACCACCGAGAATCACGACGACGACATCGCTGGCCCGATCTCTCGCACTCACGGCCGACCTCCCGGTCCGGTCCGGTGGGCAGACGCCCCGGACCTCCTTCTTTGACCGAAACCGCCGCTGATCGAGCCGAAACTCGCCTGGCAGGTCACGGGAACCGGGAGTGTACACCAGTCCGGGGCGGTCGATCTGGACGGCGACGGGTCCGGCGCGTACAGTTGGGGCGGAGGTGAGCCGTGTCCGGTTTCCACATCGCGATCGTTCCTGTCGGCAAGTTCAAACCCGAGGAGATCCGGGCGGCCGCTTCCCGGGTGACCAAGATCCTCCGTGAGCCGGTCGAGCTCCGCGATTCCCTGAGCGTCCCGCGAACCTCCGAGGACCCGGAGCGCGGTCAGCATCGTGCGATCTCGATCATGGCGGAGTTGCGCACGGCGGTGCTGCAGCTCAAGCCGGGAACCCTGGTCGGCGCCGCCGACCCCGACGAGAAGCCACCGATGAAACCCAGAGGCTGGATCTTCGTGACCGACGCGGATCTGTACACCGACAAGACCGACGGCGTCTACGCCGCGCTGGTCAAGCCCAAGGGGCTCGCGATCGTCTCGGTCAAGCGGCTCCGCGAGGCGTTCTACCGGCGTCCTGCCGACCCCGGTAAGCAACGATCGCGACTGATCAAGGAGATCGTCCGGATGGCCGGTCGCCTGCGAGGCATGCCCGAGTGCGGCAACCCCGATTGCATTCTCGCCCCCAGCAAGTCGCTGCCGGACCTCGACACCAAGTCAGAGGCACTCTGCCGCGCCTGCAGCCTGCGGATGTTCGAAGGCACGATCCGCGTCTAGTGGCTCCCTACTAGATGATGGACGGCTCCGGCGAACGGCTCGACTCCCCCGAGATCGCACGCATCCGGTCTGCACTGGATCACGCGGGTCGACCGGACACGGCGGTCAAGTTCGCGTTGCAGCTCGATCGCGAAGCGGTCGCCCTGGTTCGCGAATCCCGGGAACCCGACGCCCTGCTCGAAGGGATCGATCTCGATCGCATCGCCAGCCTGGCCGACCGCGCCGTGCGCCTCCTGGAGAGCGGGCCGGCGGAGTCCGCCGATGCCGCCCGGGGAAACGGCTGGGGTGTGCTCGACCTGCTCCGTCGCCCATCGGTCCTGCGGCGTATTCCGCCCGACGAGCGCGGCCCGTGGGCCGATCGCACCCTCGCGCTGGTCGAGGCCTCCCACTTCACCGTCGGCCCGTTGCTGCGCCAGCGCTGCGAGGAGTACGGCGACCGGACGCTGTTCGAGATCCCCCGGGGCGACGGTGTCCGTCGTCTGAGCTGGCGGCAGGTCGCCACCCGGGTCGATTTCCTCGCCCGCGGTTTGCTCTCGCTGGACTCCTCGGATCAGCCGCCACCGATCGCGATCCTCTCGGAGAACCGGATCGAGATGGCGTTGACCGACCTGGCCTGTCTTTCCACCGGCCTGACCAACGTGATGATCCCGGCCCATGCCACCGAGGCCGACGTCGGCTTCATGCTCGAGCACTCCGGCGCGGGCACGATCGTCGTGTCGGACCAGCGCCAGCTGGACAAGGTGCTGAAGGTCCGGGAGAAGATCGCCACCCTCGACCGGATCGTCGCCATCGATCCTGCCGCCGCCGCCACACCTGGCGTGCTCTCCCTGGATGACCTGGCGGCCCGGGCGACACATATCCCCTCCTCCCTCGTGCGGGCCCGGGGCGATGCGGTCCGGATCGACGCTCGGGCGACGCTGATGTACACCTCGGGAACGACCGGCCAGCCCAAGGCGATCCAGTTCTCCCAGCGCAACCTGGTCTTCAAGCGCTTCGCCCGGGCGCTGGCGTTGCCGGAGATCGGCGAGCACGACCGCTTCTTCTGCTTCTTGCCGCTCTATCACACGTTCGGCCGCTTTCTCGAGATGCTCGGCTGCGTCTTCTGGGGGGCGACCTACGCGTTCGCCGAGAACCCGTCGGTCGAGGCGCTGCTCGGCGGCATGCGCCGCTTCCGCCCCACCGTGTTCATCAGCGTGCCGAAGAAGTGGATGCAGCTTCACGAGGCGATTGCCGAGCGAGCCGACCCCGACGAGGCGACCGACGCCCAGATCGAGCGTGCGGTGATCGACGTCACCGGCGGCGCGCTGCGCTGGGGGCTGTCCGCCGCCGGCTATCTCCCGGCCGAGACCTTCCTGTTCTTCCAGCGCAACGGCGTCGAGCTGATGAGCGGCTTCGGCATGACCGAGGCGACCGGCGGGATCACGATGACCCCGCCGGGCCAGTACCGCGAGGATTCCCTGGGCCTCCCGCTACCTGGGATCGAGTGCAAGATCGCCGAGGACGGCGAGCTGCTGGTCCGCGGCCCGTACGTGATGATCGGCTATCTCGACCCTCCCGCGGGCGAGGCCTCGATGACCGAGGACGGCTGGTTACACACCGGCGACCTGATGGAGCGGGATCACGAAGGTCATCTGCGGCTGATCGATCGCAAGAAGGAGATCTACAAGAACGTCAAGGGCGAGACGATCGCGCCCCAGCGTGTCGAGTCGATGTTCCGCGACTTCGGATCGATCGGGCGGGTCTTCCTCGTCGGCGATCATCGGGAGTACAACACCCTGCTGATCTATCCCAACCCGGCCCAGAGTGAGCCGGACCTGTCCAAGCTCAGCGAGCGGGAGGTCTGGAACCACTTCCGCTCCCTGGTGGTCTCGGTCAACAAGTTCCTCTCGCCCTTCGAGCGCGTGGTCGACTTCGCGATGATCGATCGTGACCTGGATCTGGAGCGCGGCGAGCTGACCGAGAAGGGCACCCCGCGCCGGCGCAACGTCGAGCGCAACTTCGCCGACGTCGTGCGGCAGCTGTACCAGCGCGCGGACCTGACCGTCGATGGGGTGACCCTGACCCTGCCGAACTGGCTGTTCCAGGTGCTGGGCATGACCGCCCAGGACGTCCGGGTCGACCAGGGCAAGCTGGTCTGGGCCACCACCGGCGCCACGTTGACCGTCGAACGACGAAGTGCGTCGACCGTGCGGATCGGCGACGGTCTGTACCGCTGTCCTCCGGGTCCGTTGAACCTGGGCATCTTGCTGACCAGCGCTCCGCTCTGGCTCGGCAACACCGAGCTGGTCGATTTCCTGCCGCTGGAGCTCTCCGATCGACAGCGGCCCGGCCGGCCGTTCCGCGGAATCGAGTGGCGCCGACGCGCCGACCCCGGAGAGGAAAACCCCGACGATATAGCCGCGGTACAGCAGGCGCTGGGACGCTCCGAGTTCACACTCCTCGATCTGCACCTGGCGGCGCGGATGATCGGTTCCGAGGAGAGCCTCTCCCTGACCGCCCTCGAGCTGATCGACAAGATCCTCGGCAGCAAGTCGTCGACCCTGCGTCGCGCCTGCCGTCTCGTGCTCACCCGTGCTGCCGGTTCGTCCTCGCTCCGGGTGCGGCGACGGGCCTTCCGGTTGCTGCTCCCGGCCGAGAGCGAAGCTCGCTTCGCGAAGATGGCCGAGCGATTCCTGATCGGCCATCCCGAGTTGCTCGCCGACGACGCGATCCCCGACCTGGCCGAACCCTCCCTCTCCCCGGAGAAGGTCGAGGTGCTGGTCGAGCTGGCCCTCGCCGCCTGCGCCCGCGACGAAGATCCACTGGCGGTGCCGCTGCTGCGGTTCCTCGCCGCCTACGGCGCGGCGCACCCGATCAGCTACTCCCGCTTGCGCGCCGTGCTCATCCGGGTGCGGCTGTCGGCCCTCGACGAGCGGGTGCGCTCCGAGGCCGCCGGCGCGGTCGCCTGGCTGCTGCAGGGCTTCCGCGACTGGCTCGGCTCGACCCGGCGCATCGCCGTCGACCCCGAAGACGGGCACGAGTATCGCTGGGAAGAGGTCGTCGCCTTCGAGGACGGCATCGCCGAGGAGGATCAAGCTCGCCTGATGTCGGCGATTCGCGACACCGCGTTCCTCCGCGAGGCGCTGTTCCTGTTCTCGTCGAACCTGCTGATCCACCTCAGCGACATCCCGCCCGGCGGCGTGTGGGTCCGCCTGCTCGGCTCCCGCCACGGCAAGTCCGTTTACCGCATCACCGTGCAGACCCGTTTCCGCGGCTCCCACGACCTGGCGGCCAACCTGACCCACGAGCTGCCCCGGGAGTCGGTCGAGGAGGAGATCAACTGGTTGATCCTCGCCGGGGATCCCGGCGGTCGCGGCCCGCTGGTCGAGGACTTCGGCGGCTACTGGTCCGAGCAGGGGCTGTGGAGCGAGGAGTTCATCAGCGGCGACACCCTGGACCGCGCCCTCCAACGACTGTCCCGTCGCCGCGGCGCCGAGGAGCAGCTGAGTCAGGCCTGGCCGTTTCTCGCCTGGTCGACGATCAGCGCCTGGGTCGACTTCTGGAACCGCTCCGGCCGGCGCGTCGAGATCGGCGACCCGAGCATGTCCAACATCGTCGTACCCACCGAGGACTACCACGTCGGCGCACGGATCGTCTCCCTGGCGGCGCGCCGGGAGCACCAGGGGCTGGCACCGATGATCGAGGGGTTCCTCAACGATTTCGTGCGCCCCACCGAGAAACAGTATCCGGCCCTCGGCGGACAGGTCGATCTGCGACTGGTGCTGTCGGCGATCACCGAGATCCTCGGAGAGGACGAGACGTTGCAATCGTTCGGCGACGTGCTGAGGACCGGCCGACCTTCGCCGGAGGTCGCCGCCGGGCTGCGCAGCTACATCGAGGAGACCCGCCATCGCGGCTTCCGCCCGATGCGCCTGCACTTCGCCATCGAGCGCTACCTGCGCTGGGAACACCTCGGCGAGGGACCCACGGTTCAGGCCCGGGTCGCCACGTTGATGGAGCTCTATTCCACCTACGGTCTGGACCGGCTGACGCGACACTACCCCGAGGCGCGCTTCCGGCTGTTCCGCGATACCGTGTTGCGAAACGCGCCCGAGGGTCTCGTCGCCGGCCTCGACGAGTTGATCCGCCGGATCCGAGCCGGTGAGCTGGCGGAAGAGGATTACGTCGACGCCCTGGCGGAGCTGAGCAGTCGGCTACCCGGCGGCACCGACGAGGAGTACTTCCTGACCCGCATGTCGTTCCCGCACCTGCGCCCCGAGGACACCGCCGGATTCGTCAGCAGTTATCTCGGCGGCCGGCAGCAGAGCGAGATCGTCGTGGCCCTCGAGGACGACGACGGCCAGCGTTACAACGTGCGCCACGCCCTCAGCCCCAAGGAGGTCGAGCGGCTGCACAGCCTGTTCGTCGGGGCCCGGCTCGACGTGCGCTTCCGCGCCGAACACCAGTACCTGGTGGCGATGAGCGAGCGGGACCGGATCATCGCCGGGATCTACTACGAGATCGAAGAGGGCGGCCGCACGGCGCATCTCGAGAAGATCGTCGTCATCGACCGTTACCGCCGCAAGGGTGTCGCCGACGGCCTGATGAGCGAGTTCTTCCACCGGCTGCGAGCGGCCGGTGTGCGCAACGTGACCACCGGCTTCTTCCGGCCGGAGTTCTTCTACGCCTACGGCTTCCGGATCGAACCCCGTTATGCCGGGCTGGTCAAATCCCTGGATCCCGACGCCGAGCGCGAGACCGACAGCGTCAACGGACCTGGGAACGGAGCCACTCGGTCGTGACGCTCTTCGGCCGCTCGAGGGGCAACCCCAGCGCCCGATCCCAGACCAGCGAAGCCAGCACACCGATCGCCCGGGAGACTCCGAACAGCACGGTGTAGAAGTCGTACTCCTCCAAGCCGAAGTGCACGAACAGGCAGCCGGTGTGGGCGTCGACGTTGGGCCACGGGGTTCTTGGCCTTGCCCTGCTCGGTCAGGATCGCCGGGACGACGTCGTACAGCATGCGCACGATCTTGAAGTTCTCGTCGTGGGGCAGGTGCTCCTCGGCGAAGCGCTGCTGGGCCATGTACCGTGGGTCGGTCGCGCGGAGCACGCCGTGGCCGTACCCGGGAATGACCCGGCCGCCGTTGAGCGTGTTCCAGACGAACTCCGTCAGCTGCTCCTTGGTCGGGACGCCGCCGCCGAGCTCGGCCTTCACGCCGACGATCCAGCGCATCACTTCCTGACTGGCCAGTCCGTGGAGCGGGCCGGCGAGGCCGTTGATTCCCGAGGCGAGGCAGAGGTACGGGTCCGAGAGCGCCGATCCGACGAGGTGTGTCGCGTGGGCGCTGACGTTGCCACCCTCGTGATCGGCCAGCGCGGTCAGGTAGAGCCGGAGTAGCTCGGAGAATTCGTGGCCCGGGTTCCCCAGCATGTGGGCCGTGTTGGCGGCCCAGTCCAGGTCGGCGCCGGCCGGCCCGAGATGTTCTCCGTCCTTGTAGCTCCGGCGGTAGATGTAGGCCGCCAGCGTCGGGAGCCGGCCGAGCAACACCATCGCGTCGTCGAGGGTCGCCTCCCAGTAGTCGGTCTTGGGCATCCCGTCCCGGTACTTGCGGGCGAAGATCGAGTCGTACTGCAGGGCGACGATGCCGGCGGAGAGCTGGGACATCGGATGGGTATCGGTCGGCAACGCGTCGAGACAGGCGCAGACGTGTGCCGGGAGCGTCTCGTGGGACGCCACGGGCGGTGATCCGGCGACCTGGTCCTGGGTCGGCATTTCACCGGTCGGAGCAGCCCCCGAACAGCCCCTCGCGCCCGGCGGCCTTCCGCCCCATGCCCGGCGGATCCCCTCCGGGGTGCGAGCCGCGAAGCGGTCTCGGTGACGATGCTCGGAACCGCCTCCGAGGTCGCGCCAGCCCTGCCCCCCCCCTCGGAGATCCCGTGACGCCCTGCCCCCACGCTTTCACTTCCTGCTGCTTTCCCGGAATCTGAGCTGCGAGTTTTTCCTTGATCGCGGACATTGCTGGCTCCTACGAACCGTACCCGGGTCGGACCTGTGCCCTTCCGGGAGAAGACATCGGGATTGTTCTGGTTCCGTCGACGGAGTCTGCCCACGGACCTTCAGGGTAGTGGAACCGCAAAAGGGGTGTCAACCGGACAGCGAGTTCTTCAGGAACCTCCCGGTGTGGGAGCCCTTGGTCCGGGCGACCGCCTCGGGCGGCCCCTGGGCCACGATCCGCCCCCCCTCGCCGCCTTCGGGCCCCAGATCGATGATCCAGTCGGCGGTCTTGATCACGTCGAGGTTGTGCTCGATGACGATGACCGTGTTGCCCTGGTCGACCAGCTCGATGCAGCACGTCGAGCAGCTTCTTGACGTCGTCGAAGTGCAGGCCCGTCGTCGGCTCGTCGAGCAGGTACAGCGTGCGGCCCGTCGCGCGGCGCGACAGCTCCTTCGAGAGCTTGATGCGCTGGGCCTCGCCGCCGGACAGCGTCGTCGCCGCCTGCCCCAGCCGGATGTAGCCCAGGCCGACGTCCTGCAGCGTCTGCAGCTTGACCTTGATCTGCGGGACCGCGTGGAAGAACTCCAGGGCGGTCGAGACCGGCATCTCCAGCACCTCGGAGATGTTCTTGCCCTTGTAGAGGATCTCCAGCGTCTCGCGGTTGTAGCGCTTGCCGTTGCAGACGTCGCAGGTGACGTAGACGTCGGGCAGGAAGTGCATCTCGATCTTGAGCAGCCCGCCGCCTTCGCACGCCTCGCAGCGGCCGCCCTTGACGTTGAACGAGAAGCGGCCCGGCTTGTAGCCGCGCATCCGCGACTCGGGCACCATCGAGAACAGCTCGCGGATCGGCGTGAACAGGCCGACATAGGTCGCCGGATTCGACCGCGGCGTCCGGCCGATCGGCGACTGGTCGATGTCGATCACCTTGTCGATGTGCTCGAGCCCGTCGATCGCGCTTGTGCGCGCCGGGCTCGCCTCGGCGCCGTGCAGCTGCCGCGGGCCAGCCCCCGATGCAGGATCTCGTTGACCAGCGTGCTCTTGCCCGAGCCGGAGACGCCGGTCACGCAGGTCAGCACCCCCAGCGGGAAGCGCGACGTCGATCGTGCTTCAGGTTGTGCTCGCGCGCGCCGACGACCGTGATCGCCTTGCCGTTGCCTTCGCGCCGCTGTCGGGGCACCGGGATCGACTCGCGCCCCGAGAGATACGCGCCGGTCAGCGAGGCTCGCTTGTTCCGGGCGATCTGCGTCGGCGTACCCTCGGCGACCACCTCGCCGCCCAGCTCCCCGGCGCCCGGCCCCAGGTCGACGACCCAGTCGGCGGCGCGCGGATCGTCTCCTCGTCGTGCTCGACGACGATCACGGTGTTGCCCAGGTCGCGCATGCGGTCAGCGTGTCGAGTAGCCGGCGGTTGTCGCGCTGGTGCAGGCCGATCGACGGCTCGTCGAGGATGTACAGCACGCCGGTCAACCGCGAGCCGATCTGGGTCGCCAGCCGGATGCGCTGGCTCTCGCCGCCGGACAGCGTCGCCGCGCAGCGGTCGAGGGTCAGGTAGCCCAGGCCGACGTTCTCGAGGAAAGCCCAGGCGCTCGCGGATCTCCTTGAGGACCGGCTCGGCGATCGACCGCTCGCGCTCGCCGAAGCTTCAGCCCCTCGAGAGAACGCGCGGCGTTCGGAGACCGACAGCGCGGTCTGCTCGGCGATGGTTCTTGCCGACCTTGACCGCCAGGCTCTCCGGCCGCAGCCGTGCGCCGTCGCAGTCGCGGCAGGGGCGGGATCGCCATCAGCTTTTCCAGCTCCTCGCGGCGCCGCTCGGAGTCGGTCTCGCGATAGCGGCGCTCGAGCAGCGGGAGCATGCCCTCCCAGCGCTTGCGGTACTTGTAGGTCGAGCGACGTCCCTTCCAGGTGAACTCGAACTCCCGCGTCCCCGAGCCCTCCCAGAGCACCTTCTTGAAGCGCGCCGGGAGCTTGGCGTACGGCGTGGCCGGGTCGACCTTGTAGGCCTTGAACAGGCTGGACTCGAGCACCTGGTACCAGTTGGCATCGCCCCAGGCCAGGGCCCCCTCGCGCAGGCGACTTGCGGGTCGTCGACGACAGGCGCGCGGTCCTGGTGAAGCGTCTTCCGCACCCCCAGGCCGTCGCACTCGGGACAGGCGCCGTAGGGCGAGTTGAACGAGAACATCCGCGGGACCAGCTCCGGCAGCGAGACGCCGCACTCGGTGCAGGCCAGGTGGCGCGAGAACAGCAGGTCCTCTCCGCCGCCGATGTCCGCGACCACCAACCCGTCGGCCGTGGCCAGCGCGGTCTCGACCGAATCGGTCAGGCGATTCTTCAGCCCCGGCTTGACGATCAGCCGGTCGACGACGATCTCGATCGTGTGCTTCTTCTGCTTGTCCAGGTCGATCTCGTCGGCCAGATCGTGGGGCTTGCCGTCGATGCGCGCCCGGACGAAGCCCTGTCGCGCCGCCTCTCGCAGATCCTTCTTGTAGATCCCCTTGCGGCCGCGGACGATCGGCGCCATCACCTGGATCTTGCTGCCTTCGGGAAGCGCCATCAGCTCGTCGACGATCTGCTGCACCGACTGCGACGCGATCGGCTTGCCGCAGCTGTGACAGTGGGGCTTGCCGATCCGTGCGAACAGCAGCCGCAGGTAGTCGTAGATCTCGGTGACGGTGCCGACGGTCGAGCGCGGGTTGCGCGACGTCGGTCTTCTGCTCGATCGAGATCGCCGGCGAGAGCCCCTCGATCGACTCGACGTCGGGCTTCTCCATCTGGTCGAGGAACTGCCGGGCGTAGGCCGACAGCCCCCCCCGCTTCTCCCCCCTCCCCCCTCGGACTGCTATTATCACCACAGACAAGGAGTCGAAACTCCGAACCGTCGGAACAACCGGATGCTCAAGCTCGCGAGAAGCCTTCGATTCCATCGAACGATGGGATCGATCAGCGGCGGGAAGACCCTCGTCACGCTGGCGATGTTCTTCGCCGTGGCCTGGCCTGCGGTTTCGCTCGCAGGGGCTCGCCGCGTGGCCGACCTGCGACCGGGGCCGGAGGCGGTTTCGGGGGTCACCTCCTTCCACCCGGTCTCGTTGGATGGCGTCACCTACTTCGCCGAACGCAATCGCCTCTGGAGTATGGACTCCTCGGGCAGCGGACAGGTCGTCGTCGAGTTCGATGACGACAGTCGAATCAACGCGGCGGAGCTGAAAGCATTCGGAGCAGGGCTGGTCTTTCCCATGTCGGACACCTCGTACGGCTTCGAATTGTGGCGGTACGAGCCGGAGTCGGGCTCGTGCGAGCTCGTGATGGATATCCGCCCGGGGCCGCGCGGCTCGGATCCCGCGCGGCTACTCGTCGACGGTTCCACGCTGTACTTCATCGCGAACGACGGCACCCATGGTTTTGAACTGTGGCGATCGGACGGTACGCCGGCGGGAACGAATCAGATTGTGGACCTGGATGACACTTACGGGCCGTACTTTCTTTCGCCCATGTTCCTTGTCGATTCGACTCTCGTGTTTCGGACGGGCGACGCGGTGTGGGGCACGGACGGAACGGCCGAGGGCACCGTGATGCTGGCCGCCGAGTTTCCCACGACGTGGCGGAGGTTTCAGGGAGCCTGGCTCTTGTCGGCGCGGGGTGGCTTGTGGTGCACGGACGGAACGGCCAGCGGGACCAAGATCGTCCTCGCCAGCGATTCGAGACACCATATCGTCAATGCCACCGATGAATTCCTGCTGCTGGTGACCGAGGGGGGGCAACTTCTTGTCAGCGGTGGGACCGAAGCCACTACGCTGCCGATCAGCCGTAAATACACCTCGCACATCAACTCCCTTGCACCGGCGATCCCTTCGACCACGCTCGGCGAGTCGTTGCTTTTCACCGGCGGCGCCGCGGGCTTCTCGAATCCCGTCTTGTGGATCACGGACGGAACCCCCGACGGCACCGTCGTCCTCGACGAGTTTCCGGGCCAGACCGTTGCCACGTCATCGATCGTAGCGTTCGATGGGAACGTGTACTTCGACGCAGGTGATGAAGCGTCAGGGCAGGAGCTCTGGCGCAGCGATGGGTCGGTAGGCGGTGCCGAGCTCGTTTCCGACATCCACCGCGGTCTCTCCTTTTCCGGAGACCCGGCCTCGTCGCGTCCGGCCGACTTCCACCAGATCGGGAACCGGTTGCTGTTCGCCGCCTCCAGCGTGGAATCGGGGCGGGAGCTGTGGGCGACGGATGGCAGCAACGCCGAGTTGACGGTCAACGGTAGCGACGACGTCGCGGGATCGCGCCCTGACCTGTTCTTCGCGGGAATCGGAAGGGTCATCGTGCAAGGACGCGGCGCGCTCCTTCGAGGGCTGTGGGGCAGTGATGGCACGGTCGATGGATCCGTCTTTCTCGGCCATCTGTTCGAAGAAGGCCACGGACTCAACCCTCCGCCTCCCGCAGCCGACAGCGCGGGCCCTCAGGTCGTATTCAATCGATGGGAGGAAAGGCGGAAGGGCCAGGGTGCGCTGTGGATCACCGATGGGGCGACCAGCCGCGTGCTTCGCTCGTTCGGCCCGGGCGCGACTCCGGGATTGCCCGTTTTCTACCGGGCGAACGATCCAACGCGATCCTACTTTGCGGCCAATGACGGGATTCACGGTGCCGAGCTGTGGGTGACGACAGGCACCACGGAAGGCACCGTGCTCGCGGCGGACCTCGCGTCCGGGATCGCATGGGGTGCGCCGAACAGCATGGCGGTTCTCGGCGATACGATCATCGCCTCTTCCCGAGGTCGGCTGGTTGCCGTATCGGCGGGAGCGCGTCGATCCCCCCTGGAGCTGCTGGACGACACTTCGGAACCCCGCATCTTCGCCACGGTCGGCGATCGGGTTTTTCTTTCGGCGTTTTCGACCGGCACCGGCTACGAGCTCTGGGTAACCGACGGGACCCGGGCAGGCACTCGCCTCGTGCGCGAACTCGCACCTGGACGTTCACCGTACGATGAACCCATCACGTGGATCGCGACCGAGAACACGTTCTTCTTCACCCATGACGATGGCGTCCACGGGCGGGAACTCTGGCGATCAGACGGAACCCACGACGGTACGCGCATGGTCCGAGACATCTGGCCCGGCCCGCTGGGCTCGTCCCCCCGGCAACTCTCGGTATCCGGCGATCAAGTCTGGTTCGCGGCCAACGACGGAACCCATGGGCACGAGCTGTGGGCGACGACAAAGGTAGGCGCTCGGATGATCGCGGACGTGCGCGTCGGAAGTGGCGGGTCGGCCCCGAGTCGCATCTGCCCGAACCCGAGCGATGGATCGGTGCTGTTCATCGCTACCGACGGCCGTCACGGGAGCGAATGGTGGATCAGCGATGACTCGGCGCCGGGTGCGCGCCTGCATGCTGACGTGTGGCCTGGCCCTCGTTCGGGGGTGATCGACGGGTGCCTGTGGACACCCGACGGATTGTTCTTCACCGGCCGCGATCCCGATGCTGGAGATGAGCTGTGGCTCCTCCCGCCCGGGAAACCCTAGTTCCACCGGGCGGCCAGCCTACCGCGCGCCCGAACGCCCCACCGGGTCCCTCCCCACCACCTGCCGCGTAGCCAGATGCCGACGGCACTGCCGCCCGCGATACGGGAATCCGCAATCGGCGAACCCGTCCGATCCGCTCGAGAACGAACCGTGAGCCGATCCGTCGGGGTCTGCGGAGGTGATCGGGAAGGATCCGGGGACGGCGGGCCGGGCGGTTGTTGAGCGGGCGGAGGGGGGACCCGGTGGGGCGTTTGGGCGCGTCGAGGCGGCCACGCATTGCGAGGGCGGGGCGATGAGCGCCCGGTCAACCCACCGGGTCCCCCCTCCGCCCGCGTGATGCTTGCCACCGGCAAGCCCCAGGAACCTATACTTGCCAGATGAGCACCCCGAGAAACGGCCACCCTCGATTCTGGATCGGCTGCTTGGCCCTGGCGCTGGCCGGGATCCTCACGGATGCCCGCGCCGGGTCGAAGGACCAGTCGGCACCGGAGATCCCGGGAGCGGTGGTGATGTTGCCGGAGCCGCCGGCGCCGGATGAAGTGGGGCCGGGGAAGCCGACGCTGGTCGGGAACACGTGGGCGCTGGAGGGACCGTTCGGGGCGTTCCGGGCGCAGAAGCTGGATGGTGCGCAGCGGCTGGCCTACATCGAGCACATCACCGGAGTGGCCGTCGATCCGTTCGCCACGCGGATCGATCAGCCCGATTACTACATTTCTTTCGTGATCGAACTGGAGAACCAGGCCGCCGGGCAGATCTCGTTCAATCCCGGGAGCACCTGGCTGGTGACCAATCGGGAGTGGGAGATCCAGTCGCCGCTGGGGCTGAACGATCTGGGCTTTCTCTACCGGGTGGCGGGCAAGGCCCTGCCGCCGGCCTACGAGAGGATCGGCGACGCGATCATCGCCGATCCGGTGCTGCTGAGCCCCGGAGAATCGATCTCCGGATTGCTGATGTTCAAGGCGGTACACCCGAAGACCAAGTGGATGAAGCTGGAGCCTGTGCTCACCCTTCCGACCGGTGATATCTTGCGTTTCTCGATGGGCTATCAACGCCCGAAGCCCGAGAAACAAGACAAGAAGAAGCGGAAGGAAGACGGAAACGATGATTGATACCGAGACTCCCCGGACCCTCGACGGCAAGGCGACCGCAAAGCAGATTCGCGAAGAGACGGCCCAGGGCTGCGCCCGCCTGCGGGAATCCCACGGCATTACCCCGGGTTTGACGGTCATCGTCGTCGGCGACGACCCTGCCTCGCAGATCTACGTGCGGAACAAGGCCAAGCAGGCCAAGGCCTGCGGGATGAACTCCGACGTGCTCCGGCTGCCGGATTCGACCAGCGAGGCGGAACTGCTCGCGGCGGTCGGCAAGCTGAACGCCGACGACGCGGTCCACGGGATTCTGGTCCAGTTGCCGCTTCCCGACGGCATCGACGACCAGCGCGTCATCGAGGCGATCGACCCGGCCAAGGACGTCGACGGTTTCCATCCCGACAACGTCGGACGGTTGCTGATCGGCCTGCCGGGCTTCGTCTCCTGCACGCCGGCCGGCGTGATCGAGCTGCTCAAGCGCCACGAGATCGAGATGTCCGGCAAGCACGCCGTCGTCGTCGGTCGCAGCAACATCGTCGGCAAGCCGATGGCGGTGCTGCTGCTCCGGGAAAACTGTACCGTGACCGTCTGTCACTCCCGCACCCGCGACCTGCCGGCGATCGCTTCCCAGGGGGACATCCTGATCGCCGCCGTCGGTCGTCGCGGCATGTTGACCGCCGACTACATCAAGCCCGGCGCCGTGGTCGTCGACGTGGGCATTCACCGTGTCGAAGACGAAGAGAGCTGCCGCGAGCTGTTCGGCGACGACGAGAAACGACTCAAGGCGGTCCGTGAGAAGGGCGGCACCCTGGTCGGTGACGTCCGTCCGGTCGATGCGCTCCAGCGCGCCGGCTGGTTCTCCCCGGTCCCCGGCGGTGTCGGGCCGCTGACGATCGCCATGCTGCTCAACAACACCCTCGAGTCCGCACAACGCCGCGCCGAGCGGGACGCCGCGGGGTGACGATGATCGTCGGCCTGACCGGCGGCATCGCGTCGGGCAAGTCCGCAGTCTCCCGTTACCTGAGCGAGCTCGGCGCCTGGGTCGTCGACGCCGACGCCGTGGCCCACGACGTGATCGCCCCCGACGGCAGCGCCTACGACGGCGTGGTCGAGCGCTTCGGCAAGCAGATCCTCGACCCCGACGGGCGGATCGATCGGGATCTCCTGGGACAGATCGTCTTCGGCGACCCGCAGGCTATGGCCGACCTCAACGCGATCGTTCACCCGAAGATCCACGCCGAATCGACGCGGCGGCTGGTCGAGGGAGCGGCGGAGTCCGGCGCGGCGATCGCGATCTACGACGCGGCGTTGCTGGTCGAGACCGGCATCCACGACCGCTTCGAACGGTTGATCGTCGTCGCCTGCGATCGCGAGACCCAGATCGAACGGCTTGCCGATCGCGACGGCTACTCCCGGGCCAAGGCCGAGGCGCGGATCGACGCGCAGCTGCCCCTGGAGGAGAAGGTCGCCCAGGCCGACTTCGTCATCGACACCGACACGACCCTCGAACAGACCCGGCAAGAGACCGCCAGGGTCTACCAGGCGTTGCTGGAGCTGGCAGCGGGGCGGGCCTGAATCAGGACGGGACGCGGACCCCGGCGGCCTCGGCGTCCTTGACCGTCTTGATCTTCTGATCCTCGCCGATCAACACGATCCGCGGACGGTGCTCCGCCGCGGCGTCGTCGTCCAGCGTCAGGAACGAGGCGATGATCAGCTTGTCGCCACGGTCGACGAGCCGCGCCGCGGCGCCGTTGACGCAGCACTCGCCGCTGCCGGGGCGCCCTTCGATGAGATAGGTCGAGAAGCGGTTGCCGTTGTCGACGTCGTAGACGTCGATGCACTCGTAGGGAAGCATGTCGGCCGCTTCCATCAACTCCGAATCGAGTGTCAGGCTACCTTCGTATTGCAGGTCGCATTCGGTCACCGCGATGCGGTGTACCTTTGCCCGAAGCATCCGTCGGTTTTTCATTCGATCGCTCCGTCGGGGTCGCCCGCCAGTCGGCTGGACGCCCTGTTGAAGATTACCGGTTCAGTCTAGCGGCCGACCCGGCCCGTCGTCCAGATCGCCCGGAATTCACTGCGATTCCGCGGGCCAGCGCACGCCCAGATTGTCCAGCAAGCGGATCCCGTCGACCTTGACCGCGGCGAGCAGCCGCGCCTCGCCCCGGGCCTCGGTCACCGGCGTGAAGTCCTTCGGGTCGACCAGGGCCAGGTAATCGACCTCGAGCACCGTCTCGGCCTCGATCCCGCTCCTTGCGATGCCGAGCGCCTCCTCGGGTGTCACCGCCTGCTCCTCGATCGCACTCCGGGCCGCTCGCAGCGCCCGGTAGATCGCCGGCGCGGCGGCCCGGCCACCGCTGCTCAGCTTGACGTTGCGCGACGACAGGGCCAGCCCGTCCTCCTCGCGGACGATCGGAACGGCGAGGATCTCGACGTCCAGCATCAGGTCGTCGACGACCCGGCGAACCACCGCCAGCTGCTGGGCGTCCTTCTCGCCGAAGGCGACGACCGACGGCCGCACGACCTCGAGCAGCTTGGTCACCACCGTGGCCACGCCGCGGAAGTGGCCCGGCCGGGAGGCGCCCTCCCAGCGTTCGGAGAGGTCGGTGACCTCGATCCAGGTGCCGAAGCCGTTGGGGTACATGTCCGGCGCCTCGGGGACGAACAGGTAGTTCACCCCTTCGGCGATGCAGAGATCGGCGTCGCGGGTCAGATCCCGGGGGTAGCTGTCGAAGTCCTCACCCTCGCCGAACTGGGTCGGGTTGACGAAGATCGACATGACGACCAGCTCGCAATGAAGCTTGATCGCCCGCACCAGCTCCAGGTGTCCCTCGTGGAGGTATCCCATCGTCGGCACCAGGCCGATCTGCTGGCCGCGTCCCCGGGCCTGCCGGGTGATCTCGCGCATCGACTGGACGTACGTCGCCCACCGACGATCTCCATTCAGCGGTAGGTCTCGTCGACCGCCGGGAACACGTCCTGCTTGACGTCCTCGGCCCAGCGCCGGATCGCCTCGACCTAGTCGCTCGTGGATCTCGGCGTAGCGGCGCACGAACTTGGGCGACTGCTCGGGCGACATGCCCAGCAGGTCGTGGTAGACCAGCACCTGGCCGTCGCAGCCCGTCGCCGGCACCGATGCCGATCGTCGGCACGTCGACCTCCCGGGTGATCTTCGCCGCCAGCTCCGAGGGAATCCCCTCGAGCACGATCGAGAACACTCCGGCGTCGGTCAGCGCCCGGGCCTCGTCGAGGATCCGCTCGGCCGCCTCGTCGTCGCGCCCCTGGACCCGGAAGCCACCCATCGCCAGCACCGACTGCGGCGTCAGCCCCAGGTGACCCATCACCGGGATCTCGGCGTCGAGGATCGCCTGGATCGCGGGGATCCGGTTACGACCACCCTCGAGCTTGACGGCGTCGGCGCCGGCGTCGCGAACGAACCGCGCCGGCATTGGTCACCGCGTCCTGCTCGATTCAGGTGATAGGACATCCAGGGCATGTCGGCGATCAGCAGCGCCCGCTGTCGCGCGCGACTGACCGCCCGCGCGTGGTGCAGCATCTCGTCCATCGTGACCGGAAAGGTCGTGTCGTATCCCAGCAGCACATTGCCCAGCGAGTCGCCGACGAGCAGCGCGTCGACGCCGCCGGCCTCGGCGGCCAGGGCGCTGGGGGCGTCGTAGGCGGTCAGCACCACCAGCGGCGGACCTTCGCGCTTGCGTTTACGGAATGCGGGAACGGTGACCCGTTTCGGTCGAGCGGTCATGGCGGCCTCCCTTTGTTCTCCCCGCCGCGGGTCCTGCCGGGTGGCCGGATCACTGGGTCCGAGGGAACAGGCCATTGTCAGGCGGAGGATCCCAGGGGACGGTAGTACTGCACGCCGCGGTCCATCTTGCGGATCTGCTCGATCAGTTCGTCCAGGTGTTCCTCGTGGTGGACGAAGTCGATGGACGTGGTGTCGATCACCAGAAGCGGCGTCTGCGTGTAGTGGAAGAAGAAGTAGTTGTAGGCCTTGTTGACCTCGTTGACATAGGCCTCGGAAATCTCGGTCTCGAAGTCGCGGCGGCGCCGCTTGATCCGATCGATCAGAACCCGCGTGTCCGCCTGGAGGAAGATCACCAGATCGGCCTTGGGGACCTGCGCCTCGAGCATCGCGTACAGCTTGTCGTAGATCAGCAGCTCGCTGTCGTCGAGGTTCAGGTAGGCGAAGATCTTGTCCTTGGGGAAGATGTAGTCGCAGATCGTGACCTGCTGGAACAGGTCGCGCTGACTCAGCTCCTGCAGCTGCCGGTAGCGCGAGAGCAGGAAGAACAGCTGGGCCTGGAACGCCGCACCCTGCTTGATCCTCGGTAGAACTGCTTCGAGGAACGGGTTGTCCAGATCCTCGAGGACCTTGTGGGCGTCGAACTTGTTCGCCAGCAGCTCGACGAACGAGGTCTTGCCGACGCCGATCGGCCCCTCAACCGCGATCGATCTGAACTTCATACGTGGAGAGCGGCCCTACCCGCGAAGCTCCGTGGACCGTGATTATAGGCAGGGAAGCCGGACCGACACGGAAGCAAGACTCCTGCGCTCCGGGCCACCGTTCGTCGCCGCGCCGGCGCTCGCCGTCCGGTTCCGCCGAGCCGGACGGGTTGCGCAGACTCGGGCGCGATCTCGGCCAGGGGCTCGAGCACGAAGCGCCGCTCCCACATCCGCGGGTGCGGCAGCTGCAGCCGGCGGCGTCTTCGACCGCAGCTCGCCCACCAGCAGCAGGTCCAGGTCCAGCGTCCGCGGGGCCGTTGCGTTCCCCGTCTCACTCGGCCCCATCGTCGGCCTCGATCCGCAGCAGCGCGTCCAGCAGCTCCTCGACCGGGCTTCGAGGTCGGTGCGACCCGGACGGCCATGTTGAGAAACCAAGAGGGTGCCGGGGCGTCGACCGGCTCGGTCTCCCAGACCGACGAGATCGCCAGCCGGGAACAGGCCCGCCGGCCAGAGCCCCTCAGACCCGGCGCAGGTGGCCCCGGCGGTCACCCGAGATTGCTGCCCAGCCCGATCGTAGACCGTCACCATCCGGGATATGTCTAGCCTCGGGCGGACCCCGGCTTTCGGGGACTTCGGGTGAATCCTGGGCGACCGCTTGCTATCATGCACGGTTCGCTGGCTATCATGCCGCGTTGGACCTGGGACCGATTCGCGGCCCACGGACGCTAACCGTCGATCCCGAACTCCCACGGAGGAACCACCTCGCCATGGCGACCGAAGAACCCTGAAGCCGGTAGGCGGCTCAGAAGTTGAACCGATGCCTACGAGGAGGCGCTGAAGGATGTTCGCGGCGGCTGTCGGACAGCTGCACGAGTGGCGAGTACGCCGCGGCGAGAGAGCGCCGCCTTCGAATCGATCGAGAGGCTGGACCGGAGGTCGCGAGATCGAGCGCTGCCGGTGCAGCCGGTGTCTGCGTCAACGCAAGATCGCCGATCAGCGATCGCCCCGGGGACCGACGAGAACGCCGCCGAAGAGCGCTACTACCGCGGCGGTGATGCAAGTCTCAACGACGGCGGCCACGACGAGGCCGTCGGCTGCTCGACCGGGCCTTGTCAGGACGACCCGACCTCCGTCCGCAGTACCTCTACGCCCGCGCCTGCGCCTGGGCCCTCAGGGCAACGCCGAGCGCCGCCGTCGGCGATCTGCGTCAGGCGATCTCGCGTGGACCCGACGATCCGCTTCCAGGCCGTCAACGACTCCGACTTCGAGCGCGATCCGCGAGGAGCCGGCCTTCATCGACATCATCGAACCGACACCCACCGGAGCCTGAGCATGGCCGCATCGCCGCGCCCCTGACCGTGCTGATCCTGGCCGCCGGCCAGGGCACGCGGCTGCGTTCCAAGACGATCAAGCTGCTGCACCCGGTGGCCGGCCGGCCGATGGTCGCCCACGTCGCTCGATGCCGCCTGGCGCTCTCGAGCCGCAGCGGCGTGGTCACCGTCGTCGGATTACCAGGCCGAGCGAGGTTCGCAAGGCCGCTGGCCGATGGGCGACGCTTTCGCCCTGCAGCGGAAGCAGCTCGGCACCGGACACGCCGTGCTGCAGGCCGCCCGTGAGATCGGAACCGGCAGGGAACGCGACCGCTGCTGATCCTCAACGGCGACCTGCCCGACGCTGCGCCCGCGACCCTGCGCAAGCTGATCGACCGGCACCGCAGTCCGGCG
Source organism: uncultured bacterium (assembly GCA_942490715.1). Lineage (GTDB taxonomy): Bacteria > Acidobacteriota > Polarisedimenticolia > Polarisedimenticolales > Polarisedimenticolaceae > CALNYP01. The sequence continues at coordinate 218,045 of CALNYP010000010.1, read as the reverse complement.
CGGCGCTGACGCGTTGCTGACCGCCGAGGCTCGACGATCCGACCGGGTACGGCCGCATCGTGCGCGACGCGCGAGGGCGGCGTCGCGCGGATCGTCGAGCAGAAGGACGCGACCCCGCGCAGAGAAGGCGATCCGCGAGATCAACTGCGGCATCTACTGCGCCGACGGCCAGAAGCTGCTGCTCGTGCGCTGAAGCAGGCTCAAGCCCGACAACGCCCAGGGCGAGTACTACATCACCGACGCCGCGCGGGCCCTGATCGAGCGCGGCGAGAAGGTGGAAGCCGTCTGCACGCCGACGCCGACGAGCTGCTGGGGGTCAACACCCGTCAGGGAACTGGCCCGCGCCTCGATGGAGCTCTACCGGCGCAAGGCGGAAGAACTGCAGACGGCCGGCGTGACGCTGCTCGACGCCGCCCGCACCTGGATCGATCCGCGCGCCTCGCATCGGCACGCGACACGGTGATCTACCCCGACGTGATCATCGAGGGCGACACGGTGCTCGGCGAGGACTGCGTCGATCGCTCGGGTTCAGGCGGATCGCCGACTGCCGGATCGGCAACCGGCGTCGAGATCAAGGACCACTGCGTGCTGCTCGACTCCAAGATCGGCAGCGATGTCGCGATCGGCCCGTTCGCCCACATCCGACCGGATTCGATCCTCGAGAACGACTCGCGGGTCGGCAACTTCGTCGAGCTGAAGAAGACGCGCCTCGGCAAGGGCAGCAAGGCCAGCCACCTGACGTACCTGGGCGACGCCGAGATCGGACCCGGGGTGCAACATCGGCGCGGGCACCATCACCTGCAACTACGACGGCGAGAACAAGTTCCCGACCATCATGGGGCAAGAACGTCTTCATCGGCAGCAACACGCAGCTGGTGGCCCCGGTCAGGGTCGGCGAGGGACGCCTACGTCGCCGCGGGCTCCACGGTGACCGAAGGACGTCCCCGCCGGATCCGCTGGCCGTCGCCCGGAGCCGACAGAAGAACATCGCGGGCTGGGTGAGCCGGAAAAAGGGAAAGTAGCCTTTTTCGCCGCCTGGCCATCTGCCGATGGCAAAAAATGGTGACCCGGCCCTATATTCCGGCTCGAAGGTGGATGTGAGCCGGGTGAACTCGGCCGGCCGCGGAAGGGGGTCCATATGTGCGGCATCGTCGGTTACATCGGACCCAAAGACCCGGTCGAGGTCCTCGTCGAGGGGCTGCGACGGCTGGAGTACCGCGGCTACGACTCGGCGGGGATCGCCGTCGTGGACGACGACGGCCAGCTCTGTCGATCCGGCGCGCGCCGGGGGCAAGCTGGCGCGACCTCGAGAAGGTCATCGCCAAGGATCCCCTCGACGGCCGTTTCGGCATGGGACACACCCGCTGGGCCACCCACGGCCGCCCCACCGAAGAGAACGCCCATCCGCACCGGGACAGCACCGGCCGGATCGTCGTGATCCACAACGGCATCATCGAGAACTACCTCGAACTCAAGCACGACCTCGAGGCCAAGGGACACAAGTTCCTCTCCGAGACCGACACCGAGATCGTCGCCCACGCCCTCGAAGAAGAGATGCGCCAGAGCGGCTCGGCCCTGCCCGCCGCCTTCCGCGCCGTGCTCCCCAAGCTGCGGGGGATCTACGCCCTCGTCGCCATGAACGCCGACGAGCCGAACCTGCTGCTGGCCGCCCGCCTGGGACCGCCGCTGGTCGTCGGGGTCGGCGAGGGTGAGTTCTTCGTCGCCTCGGACATCCCGGCGATCCTCCAGCACACCAAGGACATGGTCTTCATGGAAGACGGCGAGGTCGTCGAGATCCGCGCCGACGGTCCGGTCTTCACCAACCTCGACGGCGTCCCGATCGTCAAGGAGATCACCCGGATCCCCTGGGATCCGATCATGGCCGAGAAGGGCGGCTACAAGCACTTCATGCTCAAGGAGATCCACGAGCAGCCGCGCGCGGTGCGCGACACGATGCTCGGCCGCGTCTCGCTGGAATCGTCGGCGTCATCCTCGACGAGATGAACCTGACCGACGAGTACCTGAACGGAATCGATCGCGTGGCGATCGTCGCCTGCGGCACGTCGTGGCACGCCGGCCTGGTCGGCAAGTTCCTGATCGAGCAGCTCGCCCGCGTCCCCTGCGAGGTCGATTACGCCTCCGAGTTCCGCTACCGCTCGCCGCTGGTCGACGAGAAGACGCTGCCGGTCTACATCAGCCAGTCCGGCGAGACCGCCGACACCCTCGCCGCGCTGCGCGAGGCCAAGAAGCACGGGCGCCCAGACCCTGGGCATCTGCAACGTCCAGGGTTCGATGATGACCCGTGAGGCGACCGGCACGATCTACACCCATGCCGGCCCCGAGATCGGCGTCGCCTCGACCAAGGCCTTCACCAGCCAGCTCGTCGCGATCACGCTGCCTCGCGTTGGCCGCCGGTCACGCCCGGGGCACGCTGGACGACGATGAGCTCAAGGAGATCATCCGCTTCCTGTACCACATCCCGGCGCAGATGGAGCACTACCTCCACGACGACTCCCACATCCAGGAGCTGGCCAAGACCTTCCAGCACTGCGGCGACTTTCTCTACCTCGGCCGCGGCGTCAACTACCCGATCGCCCTCGAGGGCGCGCTGAAGCTCAAGGAGATCTCCTACATCCACGCCGAGGGCTACCCCGCCGGCGAGATGAAGCACGGTCCGATCGCCCTGATCGACGAGAACCTGCCGGTCGTCGCCATCGCCCCCGACGACGCCGTCTTCGAGAAGATGCTCTCCAACATCGAGGAAGTCCGCGCCCGCTCGGGCATCGTCATCTCGGTCACCGACAACGGCAACGGCAGCATCGCCGAACGCTCCGACTCGGTCATCACCGTGCCCAAGACCCACCCGATGCTCTCACCCCTGCTGATGGTCGTGCCCCTGCAGCTGCTGGCCTACCACATCGCACTCCTCCGCGGCTGCGACGTCGACCAACCCCGCAACCTCGCCAAGAGCGTCACCGTCGAATAGCAGACCCCGCCAGCCCAGCCCCACCTGACGCTCCAGCGCGGTCCGTTCGATTCGCTGTGGGCCGGTCCGTTCGATTCGCTACGTTCGCGGCTCTCCGTCTTGTGCAGCACCGTTTGAATCGCCGCGTTCCCGGCACTCCGTCTGGCGCAGCACCGTTTGACTCGCCGCGTTCCCGGCACTCCGTCTGGTGCAGCACCGTTTGACTCGCCGCGTTCCCGGCACTCCGTCTGGTGCAGCACCGTTTGACTCGCCGCGTTCCCGGTTCTCCGTTCTGTGCCGCACCGTTTGGCTTGCCGCGTTCCCGGCACTCGCGGTCGGGGAGGGACCCGGTGGGGCGTTTGGGCGCGTCGAGGCGGCCCCGCACTACCACGGGCAGAGCGATGAGCGGCCGGTCAACCCAACGGGTCCCTCCCCGGCCGCGAGTGCCGGCCACGGAGCCGGCCACGGAGCCGGAAACAATCGGCCGCAAACCGTCGTATCATGCTGCGAATCTTTTCAGGAATCCTCGCAGGGAGACACGACGAATGAACCGAAGAAAACCGAAACTCTGGGCATTTCTAGCCCTCGGCGCCGCGATCGCCGTCGGCCCGCTGGTCGCCGCCGGTGGCGGAGAGGACTGGCCCCAGTTCCGCGGCCTCGAGCGCAACGGAATCTCACCCGAAAAGGGTCTGGCCAAGAAATGGTCGGACAGCGGCCCCAAGGAAGTCTGGCGCGTCCCGATCGGGGAGGGCTTCTCCGGCATCTCCGTCGTCGGCGACCGGCTCTACACCGCGATGGCCGGAGACGGCGACGACGGACCGAAGGAGTTCGCCGCGGCCTTCGACGCCAAGACCGGCAAGGAACTCTGGCGCACCGCGATCGCCGAGAAGTTCGACGACCAGTTCGGCAACGGCCCGCGAACCACGCCGACCGTCCACGAGGACATGGTCTTCATGCTCAGCTCCCGTGGCGATCTGGTGGCGATGAAGGCCAAGGACGGCGCCGTCGTCTGGCAGATGAACCTCACCGAGAAGTTCGGCACGGCGCTGCCGCGCTTCGGCTTCTCGACCTCGCCCCTGGTCGACGGCGGCCACCTGGTCATCGAGGCCGGCGGCAACGAGGGCAAGTCCTACGTCGGCCTCGACACCAAGACCGGCGAGATCGCCTGGAGCTTCGGCGGCGAGGAGACTCGCGCCGGCTACAGCTCGCCGTTGCGGGTGAAGATGGGCGACGAGAATCGTTACGTCTTCAGCGTCGGCCAGAAGTTCTACTGCATCGACGAGGAGGGCACCGAGGTCTGGGCTCACGACTGGCCCCAGGGCGAGACCCACGCCATGCCGGTCCACATCCCCCCGAACAAGCTGTTCCACTCCGGCGCCGAGGGTGTCGGAGGACACCTGCTCGAGGTGTCCGTCGGTGCCGACGGCAAGGAGTCGGTCAAGGAGCTCTGGACGACGAACTTGATGCGCAACCACTTCAACGCGTCGGTCGTCCACGGGGATCACATCTACGGCTTCGACAACGCGACCCTAAAGGCGATCTCGGTCGCCGACGGAACGATGGCCTGGGGCAAGCGCGGTCTGGGCAAGGGCTCGGTGGTTCTCGCCGACGACAAGCTGTTCGTGCTGTCGGATCAGGGCAAGCTGCTGATGCTCGAGGCGACCCCCGACGGCTACACGGAGAAAGGATCGGTTCAGGCCCTCGAGGGCAAGTGCTGGACCGCGCCGTCGATCTCCCGGGGCAAGATCTATCTACGCAATCACACCGAGATGGTCGCTTACGACCTGAAGGGCTGAGGAGGACACAGCCATGCTCGGAAAACGAAACTGGCTCGCGATGATCGCAACGGTGGCCCTGGTCGCCGCACCGGCGGCGGCGACGACCGTCGACGAAGTGATCGCCAAGCACATCGAGGCCAAGGGCGGCAAGGCCCGCTGGGACAGCGTCGAGTCGATGCGTCTCACCGGCGATTTCACCGCCTTCAGCCTGGTCCATCCGTTCACGTTGACCAGGGCCCGTGGTGACAGGTACCTGATGGACCACATGCTGGGGGACAAGCTCGCCATCATCGGCAACGACGGCAAGAAGGCCTGGTGGGAGAACCACTGGTTCGGTGAGGGCGCGGCCGAGATCGGCGGCGCCGACCTACCGGTGATCGCCCGTGAAGTCGACTTCGCCACACCGTTCTTCGAGATCGCGGAGAAGGGCCACAAGGTCGAGCTGATCGGTGAGAGCGAATACGAGGGCTTCCCGACGATCGCGATCAAGCTGACCCGCGCCGACGAGTCCGAGGAGACCTGGCACCTCGACCCCGAGACCTACCTCGAGTTCGCCCGCACGTCGCCGGGCTCCGACTTCGGTCGAGCGCTGGAGCAGCGCACGATCTTCGACGACTTCCGCAAAGTCGACGGGATCATGCTGGCGCACTACGTGGAGAGCCAGTGGTACACCCGCGATCGGGTGATGGTGGTCGAGAACGTCGAGCTGAACCCGACGGTGGACGAGGCGATGTTCCGCATGCCCGCCCCACCCGGCATGGATATCTTTCATTCGATGGCCGGGGACTGGAACGTCGTCGACGAGCAGCGTCAGAGCCCGCAGGCCGAGTTCGCCCCGAGCGAGCGAACGTCGAAGATCGAATTCTTGATGAAGCGTGCCCTCGTTCGGGAGAGCTACGAGACCGCCCAGGGGGCGGTGATGCGGACGTTCTCCTACGACCGCTTCGGGAAGAAGTATCGTGTGACCCGGATCGACGACACCCGGGGTCAGATGGACATCCAGGAGGGCGAGATCGGTGACGACGGCACGCTGACGGTCTCCAATCAGGAGACCGGGACGAGCTTCGAGGTCAGCGGGTTGACCGTGATGACCCGGACCCAGCTCAAGGAGATCACCGACGACAGCTTCAAGGTCGAGGTGATCGTCTCGATCGACAACGGCGAGAACTGGTGGACCGCGGTCAAGTCGACCTACACCCGCGCCGAGGAAGCCGAAGAAGTCGCCCAGGAAGACGGCTAGCACTCAGGTTTTGCGAGGGGAAATCCGGCGTGCTGCCGGGTTTCCTCTCGGTCCCCTCCTCCCGGCTCCGATCACGGCCGAAACGCTCTGCGGTTGCTAGAATAGGCCCCGCGGAGTCGCTGTGAATCCACCGGAGCATCCCGAACATTCCCTGTTTCCCGAGCCGACAGGCGGTCGGCCGGTCGACGACCGTCTGCTGGCCGGCCTGAACGAGCCCCAGCGCGAGGCGGTGACCTACGGCGAGGGTTCGCTGCTGGTGCTGGCGGGGGCCGGCTCCGGCAAGACCCGTGTGATCACCCATCGCATCGCCCACCTGATCCGCAACGTCGGCGTTCCCTCCTCCCGGGTCATCGCCGTCACCTTCACCAACAAGGCTGCCGGCGAGATGCGCGATCGCGTGCAGGCGCTGCTCGGCGCCGACGCCCTCGGTAGCTGGATCGGCACCTTCCATTCGCTCTGCCTGCGGCTGCTCCGTCGCGAGGGATCGCGGATCGGTCTCGACCCGCGTTTCGTGATCTACGACACCGACGATCAGATCTCCCTCGTCCGCCGGCTGTTGAAGGAAGAGGGCTCCGAAGAGGGCGGCACGCCGCGCTCGATCCTCTCGCGCATCTCCCGGGCCAAGAACGCGATGGAGAAGCCGTCGGAGATGGAGTCCCGGGCGTTCACCCCCGAGTGGAAGCTGGCGGCGCGGATCTACGAACGTTACGAGCAGACGCTGCGCCAGAGCCAGGCGGTCGACTTCGACGACCTGCTGCTGCGCACCCTCGAGCTGTTCCGGAAGAACCCCGATGTGGCCGAGGAGTACTCCTCGCGCTGCGAACACCTGCTGGTCGACGAGTACCAGGACACGAACCGGCCCCAGTACCTGTTGATCCGTGAGCTGAGCAAGGTCAACGGCAACGTCTTCGTCGTCGGCGACGAGGATCAGAGCATCTACCGCTTTCGCGGCGCCGAGATCCGGAACATTCTCGAGTTCGAACGCGATCACGCCGACACCCACACGATCCGGCTGGAGCAGAACTACCGATCGACCAGCACGATCATCCAGGCCGCCGGCGGACTGATCGCCCACAACCTGAACCGCAAGGGCAAGACGCTCTGGACCGAGAACGCCGACGGCCACAAGGTCGACCTGTTCTGCGCCCCCGACGATCGCGTCGAGGCGGCCTGGGTCTCGCAGCAGGTCCGGGGGATCGCCGACGAGTACGGACACGACGGCATCGCCGTGCTCTACCGCACGAACGCCCAGTCGCGACAGATCGAAGAGATCTTCCGCCGCGATCGCATCCCGTACCAGATCGTCGGCTCGGTGCAGTTCTACGACCGGCGTGAGATCAAGGACCTGCTGGGCTACCTCAAGCTGATCGCGAATTCCCGGGACGATGTCGCCTTCCGCCGGGTGGTCAACACGCCGGCGCGAGGCATCGGCGCCACCTCCCGCCAGGCGATCGATCGCGTGGCCGAGACGATGGGGCTCTCCCTGGTCGAGGCCTCGAAGCAGGTGCTCGCCGACGGACTGCTCGCATCGCGGTCGGCGAAGAACCTCGCGGCGTTCCTCGAACTGTACGAGCGACTGCAGGAACGGACCGAGGAAGAGGGGCCCGCCGCGCTGCTCGAGTACATCGTCGAGGCGCTGGACTTCCCGGCACACCTCGAGAAGCTCTACCCCGGCCTGAGCAGCGAGCGGATGGAGAACGTCCGTGCGCTGATCTCCGCGGCGGTCGAGTACGCCGAGGAGGCCGAGGAGGAGAGCCTGGGTGGCTTCCTCGATCGCTCGGCCCTCGTCTCCGACGCCGACGAGGTCGGCGAGATTCCCGGCGTGACGCTGATGACGATTCACTGCGCGAAGGGGCTGGAGTACCCGGCGGTCTTCGTCATCGGCCTCGAGGAGAACCTGTTCCCCCACGCGATGTCCCGGGGCGAGGACGCCGCGATCGAGGAGGAGCGCCGCCTGTGCTACGTGGCGATGACCCGGGCACGGCAGCGGCTGTACCTGACCAACGCGCGCTTCCGCAGGCTGCAGGGTGCCCTGCTGCCCAACCCGCCGTCCCGCTTTCTCGAGGAGATTCCGCAGCAGCTGATCCGCGAGATCACGCCCCAGGAGACCGCCGGATTCTTCGACGGTGGGGGCGCCTCCGGCCGGAACTACGAGCGATCCTCGTCGTACGGCGGCTACTCCGGATCCTCGGCGGCCCGAGCGGCGGCCCGGCGCAGGGAGGCGGTCCCGGCACCGCGAAAAGCGTCACTGGCCGAGGTCCATCCCGACGACGGATTCGCGGTCGGCGCCCAGATCCGGCATCCTACCTTCGGCAACGGCCAGATCCTCGACCGCGAGGGACGCGACAAGCAACTCAAATTGACGATCCACTTCCAGGATCACGGTGTGAAAAAGATTCTCCCGTCCTACACGACGCTACAGGTACGGGCGGACTGAACCAGAAGAGGGAAGACAGATGAAGGCAACCCAGATCCGCAAGGGCAACGTGCTCAAGCTCAACAACGGTCTCTACAAGGTGCTGGTGATGGATCACGTCACCCCCGGCAAGGGTCGGGCGCACGTCCAGACCAAGCTACGCAACCTGATGGACGGCACCCAGACCGAGATGCGCTTCCGCTCCGACGAGGGGGTCGAGAAGGCCTTCCTCGAGAACAAGGAGATGCAGTACCTCTACGACGACGCCGACGGCTACCACTTCATGGACACGACGACCTACGAGCAGGTCCACCTGACCGCCGACGACATCGGCGACGCCGTGAACTACCTCGTGGCCGACATGCTCCTGTCGGTCCAGTGGCACGAGACCACGCCGATCGGCGTCGACCTGCCTCCCGTGGTCGAGATGACGGTCGTCGAGACCCAGCCCGGCGTGAAGGACGCGACCGCCTCGGCACAGCGCAAGCCGGCGACGATGAACACCGGACTGATCGTGCAGGTGCCTTCGTTCATCAACGAGGGGGAGGTGCTCAAGATCAGTACGCTGGATGGGTCTTATTCGGAGCGGGTCAAGAAGTAGGGTTGCGATAGGGTGCTCAGGGCGTGGGAGAGGGGCCGGTGGGGTGACTAGGCCGCTCGCTTTGTCTCGCACTTGCTCCGCCGGCTCCCAGTCGCGCCCAAACACCCCACCGGCCCCTCTCCCACGCCCTTCGATCCTTTTCGATTGCCTCCCCTGCTTCGACTCACCGCATCGCGAAAACGACGGTTCCAGCGGGTCTTTCGCTTCGGGTAAGAGGGGTGTCACCTCGGTCGTGGATCGACGCCGGGTGAAGACGGGCGTGGGGGGTCGCTTTCGTTACAGTGTGGCGAGAGTCTCGGCTGCGGCTTCGATGGTGGTGTCGATGTCGGATTCGGTGTGGGCCAGGGAGAGGAAGGCGGCTTCGAACTGGGAGGGGGCCAGGTAGATGCCGCGCTCCAGCATGCCGTGGAAGTAGCGGGCGTACTGGTCGGTGTTGCAGGCGGAGGCGTCGGTGAAGTTGCGGACGGTTGGGGCGTCGGTGAAGAAGGCGGTCATCATCGAGCCGACGCGCTGGATCGTCACCTTGACGCCGGTGGATTCGGCGGCGCGGTTGAGCCCTACTTCGAGGCGTGACGAGATCGATTCGAGCTGCGCGTAGGCGCCGGGCTCGGCGAGCAGGTCGAGGGTCTCGATGCCGGCGCGCATCGCCAGCGGATTGCCGGAGAGGGTGCCGGCCTGGTAGACCGGGCCGGTCGGGGCGATCTGCTCCATCCGCTCGGCCGAGCCGCCGTACGCCGCCGCGGGAAGCCCGCCGCCGATCACCTTGCCGAAGCAGGTGAGGTCGGGCGTGATGCCGTAGAGGCCCTGGGCGCCGGCGGGATGCACGCGGAAGCCGGTCATCACCTCGTCGAGGATGTACCAGACTCCGTGACGGGTGGTCATCTCGCGCAGCGCCTGCAGGTAGCCGTCGGCAGGCGGTACGACGCCCATGTTGCCGGCGATCGGTTCGACGATGATGCAGGCGATCTTGTCGCCACGTTCGTCGAGGAGCTTGGCGACGGCGGCGGGGTCGTTGAACGGCACCACATGGGTCAGCGCCGCCAGCGGGCCGGGCACCCCGGGACTTCCGGGAATCGCCAGGGTCATGATGCCGGAGCCGGCCTGGACCAGCAGCGAGTCGACATGACCGTGGTAGCAGCCCTCGATCTTGACGATCTCGTCGCGGCCGGTCGCGCCGCGTGCGAGGCGGATCGCGGACATCGTCGCCTCGGTCCCCGAGGAGACGAAACGCACCCGTTCGCAGCCGGGCACGCGCTCGCAGACGCGGCGGGCCAGCTCGGTCTCGAGTTCGCAGGGTGCGCCGAAGGTCGTTCCGCTGGCGGCCTGCTCCTGCAGCGCCGCGACGACTCTGGGGTGAGTGTGTCCGGCGATCAACGGCCCCCACGAACCGACGTAGTCAATGTACTCTCGGCCGTCGACATCGGTCGCCCGGCAACCATGTCCACTGGCGAAGAAGATCGGGTCGCCGCCGACTCCGCGAAAGGCGCGAACGGGGCTGTTGACGCCGCCGGGAATGTACCGGCGGGCTTCTTCGAACGGTCTCGACATCAGCGTCTTCTCCGGATCAGGGTTCCGCAGCCGCCGCCGAACAGGGACAGCTGCTGGGGCCGTCGCAGTTCGGTCGGGCCGGGACGGTAGTAGCCCAGGCTACGCGCCTCGGCCAGGATCTTCTCGTAGAGCCGCTGGAAGCGCTTCGAGTGATCGAGGTGCTTCAGGTGGGCCAGTTCGTGACACAGGGTATCGACGAGGCTCGATTCCTTGAGCAGCCGACCGGTCCGCGCGTGGCGCAGCCGGATCCGGATCTCGCCGTCCTCGTAGCAGATACCGTAGTGGCCGTTGACGCCGTCCCGCTCCTTGATCAGGCACTTCCAGCGCAGCCCGAACCGGGTACACAGGTCGACACCCTGGGTCCGAAGTCGGGACAGGGCGCGTTCCTCCTCGATCCGCCGGGCTTCGCCGATGGTCAACGCCGCCTCGGGGCTGCGGGCGGCGATGTCCCGCAGCCGCGCCGCGCCGGTGCGCCGCAACTGGAGCTGATCGGCCTCGAAGAGGCGCGGAGCCTCCGGGCGCTGCGCCCGAGGGCTCAACCCTGCCTCAGCAGGCGGGCCGCCTCGCGTGCGTGGTAGGTCAGGATGATGTCGGCGCCGGCGCGCCGGATCGACGTCAGGGTCTCGAGCACGACTCGATCGCGGTCGATCCAGCCCCGCTCGGCCGCCGCGACCAGCATCGAGAACTCACCGCTCACGTTGTACGCCGCGACCGGCACCCGGCACTCCTCGCGGACGCGATGAATCACGTCGAGATAGGCCAGCGCCGGCTTGACCATCACCATGTCGGCGCCCTCTTCGAGATCCAGCCGGACCTCCCGCAGCGCCTCGTCGGCGTTCGCCGGATCCATCTGGTAGCTCCGCCGATCGCCGAAACTCGGTGCCGAGTCGGCCGCTTCACGGAACGGACCGTAGAAGGCCGACGCATACTTCGCGGCATAGGAGAGGATCACCCGGTCCGCGAACCCCTCCCCGTCGAGTCCGCGACGGATCGCCGCCACCCGTCCGTCCATCATGTCCGACGGGGCGATCACGTCGGCGCCTGCCCGGGCGTGAGAGATCGCGACCTGCGCCAGGCTCTCGAGGGTCGGGTCGTTGCGCACCTCGCCGTCCTCGACGACGCCGCAATGTCCGTGACTGGTGTACTCGCAGAGACAGACGTCGGTCATCACGACCACGTCGTCGTAGCTGCGCTTCAGCTCCCGCACCGCCGACTGCACGGCGGCGCCGTCGCTCCAGGCTTCGGAGCCGCTCTCGTCCTTGTGATCCGGCAGGCCGAACAGCAGGACCGCCCGGACACCTTCGTCCCGGGCCGCACCGACCTCCTCGACCAGGGTGTCGACGGAGAAATGGTAGTTGCCGGGCATCGACGGGATCTCGTCCCGGACCCCCTTGCCGTGGCGGACGAACAGCGGGTAGACCAGGCTCGCCGGGTCGAGCCGTGTCTCCTGGACCAGGTTTCGCAGCGCGGCCGTCCGTCGGAGCCGGCGGGGACGCTGGGTCGGGAACATCGCTAACCTCGCCACCACAGGGCCGCGGGTACCGGGCCGCCCCCGGAGCCCCGCGGGACCGCCCTGAAATCAGTCGTCAGGGTCGGAAAAGAAGAAATACTGGGAACATCCCTTGCTGCAGAACGAGCGGCCGCTCATCACGTAGGCGTGATCCTCGCAGAATCGCTTGTGGCAGACCGGGCACTTGTAGTGCGCCCGGGACTCGTCAGGCGTATCGCACTGAAAACAGAGCTCCTCGTGGTCGCTCATCGGTCTCCTTGCATCCATCCGATGCCAGGGCTAAAGTGTCCCGCCGTATCGAAAAAAGTGGCGGCGTAGCTCAGTTGGTTAGAGCGAGGGACTCATAACCCCTAGGTCCGTGGTTCAACTCCACGCGCCGCTACCATTTTCGATCCCTGCCCCGTCTGGGGCAGACTCGATTCTACACCACCGTCGGCGGCCGGCGGAGAGCCTCCGGCGGCGGCAGCGCCGAGGCCGACAGGGGGCACGGTGGCCTGGATCCGCTTCATCGGAAAGGACGAGGCCGAGGGCGACCTCGCCGATCTCTACGCCAGGATCGCGCCGGGCGACGAGCCGCTGGATCACATCCTGGCGATCCACTCGCTGCACCCGCGCACCCTCGGCGAGCACTTCGAACTCTACAAGACGCTGATGTACCGTCCGGGACCGCTCTCCCGCCGGGAGAGGGAGTTGGTCGCCGTCGCCGTCAGCGCGGCGAACGAGTGCCACTACTGAATCACCCATCACGGGGCGGGGCTCCGTAGACTCACGAAAGACGAGGCGCTGGTCGCCGGGGTCACCGGCGACCCTGACGGCTATCCCCTGCCCCCCCGGGAGCGGGCGCTGGTCGACTGGGCGCTCAAGCTGACCCGAACCCCGGCCGCGATGGAGCAGACCGACCTGGCCCCGCTGCGCGACGCGGGCCTCGACGACCGGGCGATCCTCGATCTGGCGATGCTGGTCGGCTACTACGCCTACGTGAACCGCATCGCCGACGCCCTCGGCGTCGAACTCGAGCCCCACGCCGGGTAGCTTTGCCCGGTTCGCGTCCGGGATGTATCGTTGCAGTCGGTCGTGAGAGTCGACGGGGCGGCAGAGCCCCGTGAACAGAGGTCCCACGTACATGTCCGCCATCCGCTCCATCGCCAGCGTCGCCATGATCCTGTGCCTCACCACCGGCGCCTTCGCCGGCACGGTCCTCGAGGATCGCGAAGCCCCCGAGTGGAAGATCTCCCAGTGGCTCAACGGCGACCCAGGGCAGGTCACCGATCACCAGGGCCGGGTGGTGCTGATCGACTTCTTCCAGCTCTGGTGCCCCGGCTGCAACAACTTCTCGATCCCGCTGTTCCAGCGCTGGGACGAGAAGTACGGCGATCGCGACGACGTGCTGATCATCTCGATCCACTCCGTCTTCGAGGGCCACGACGTCCAGACCCCGCAGCGCCTGCGCGACTTCATCCTGAAGAAGGGCATCACCCATCCCGTCGGCATCGACGCCTACGACCCCCGGGATCAGGAGACGCCGATCTCGATGAAGAACTTCGAGGCCGAGGGCACTCCCCAGATCGCGATCATCGGCAAGAACGGCATGCTCCGCTTCAACCACTTCGGCCGCTTCGACGTCGCCACGGTGGAGGGGATCATCGACCGGTTGCTGAAGGAAGACGGGCCGCAGCCGACCTCCATGAAGCCTTAGGCTTGTGAGCATCGATAGGGTGCTCAGGCGGCGTGGGAGGGGCCCGCTGGGGTGACTAGGCCCCTCACTGTGTCACGCTGTCGTTCTGCCAGTTCCCAGTCGGGCCCAAACACCCCAGCGGGCCCCTCCCACGCCGCCTTCGATCCGTATCGACACTACTGCGCCTTGCTCGTGGTGAGGCGTGGAGGTCGTGTTCGTGATGGCGAGACACCGCCTGCATGTCGCCGGAGTCGATCAACGATGGGTCACATCGGTTGCTGCTTGCAATCCGTGTCCGACAGCGCCCCGCCTCGAATGACCGAGTCGAGGCGAGCTATTGCCCCTGGGACGCTGCGACTCGCGTGTTCGGAGCGGTGTCGGTGAGCCCATGTGTGGGGCAGGGAAGGTTGTCGGTCGGGGCTGACCGAGGGTGGCGGGGGCCTTGGGGACGGTGGGGCACCCTTCCCTCCCGTCGCGGGTTCTCCCCACTGTGCGCAAGAAGACGCAACCGAATGCCGGGGCGCACCGTGAGGGCGACACCGCAATTCTGCAAACGGGGAGGACCCGGGACGGGAGCCGGAAGGGTCACCGCCCCCAGCGGCCCCCGCAACCCTCCGTCAGCCCCGACCGGCAACCGACAAAGCCACAGACCTCAGCACATCGCACGAGAGGTTGGGTGTGGCAAAGGTGGTGGAGGGTTGAGGGTCCGTGGCGGCGTTGATGGGGAGGAGTCGGCTGACGTTGTCGCGGTGAGGCCAGGTGGATCGGAGGGGGTGAGCCTCGGTGTGGGCCAGGGAAGGTTGTCGGTCGGGGCTGACGGAGGGTGGCGGGGGCCTTGGGGACGGTGGGGCACCCTTCCCTCCCGTCGCGGGTTCTCCCCACTGTGCGCAAGAAGACGCATCCGAATGCCGGGGCGCACCGTGAGGGCGACAGCGCAATACCGCAAACGGGGAGGACCCGGGACGGGAGCTGGAAGGGTCACCGCCCCCAGTGGCCCCCGCCACCCTCCGTCAGCCCCGACCGGCAACCGACAAAGCCACAGACCAGGGGGCTCAGCCCAACCGATCCAGCAAGGCCCTCAACCGCGGGAACATCTCCGCGATCTCCTCCAGCGACACCGCCCCGACCGACAGCCGGAACCACCCGGTCTCTTCCTGGAGACCGAAAGCCTGGAACGGCACGATCCCGACCCCGGCCTCGTCGAGGACCAGCCGGCGGATCTCGTCGTTGCGCTCGATCGTCCTGCCCTCGAAGGTCCGGCCGATCAACCCCAGCCGCAGCGAGAGATAGATCGCGCCCTGGGGAGTGATGCACTCCACGTCGTAACCGTCCTTGCGCATCGCCTCGAAGCCGTCGAACAGGGCGTTGAGACGCTCGCGGACGCGGCCGTCCATCTCCTGGCGGAAGCTGGCGACGGCGGAGGCGTCACGCAGGAACTTCGCCACCGCCACCTGCTCGGGTCGCGGAGCCCACGCGCCGACGTGACCGAGGTAACTCTTCATGCGGGAGACGAGGGCAGGGGCGGCGAGCACCCAGCCGACGCGGAGGCCGGTGCCGGCGAAAGCCTTCGAGATGCCGTCGAGACTGACGACCCACGGAGCGGCCGCGGGCACCAGCGCCGTCGGCATGTGGTGCTTCGCCGAGCCGAAGACGAGCGAGGCGTAGACCTGGTCGTGCACCAGGAACAGATGCCGGCGGCCGGCGGCGGTGCGCCGCTCGTTCTCCTCGACGATCGCCTCGGTGATCGCACGGAGCTGCGACTCGCCGATCAGCGTGCCGGTCGGATTCAACGGGCTGTTGAGGCAGAGCACCCGCGCCTCGGACAGATGCGGCGCCAGCTGATCCAGCGTGGGCATGAAGCCGTGCTCGGCACGGGTCGGAATGCAGATATCCTCGGCGTGGGACATGTAGGCGTAGTGGTTGTTGTTCCACGAGGGCACCGGGTAGACGACCTTGTCCCCCGGATTCACGATGCAGCGATACGCCGCATACAGGATCGGCCGTGCACCGCTGGCGACCAGCACCGAATCGACCGGGTACTGCACGCCCCATTCGCGGCTGACGAACTCGGTGATCGCCTTGCGCAGGGCCAGCACGCCGTCGGACGGCGGATAGTTCGTCTCGCCGGCGCGGACCGCCTCGTGGAGATGATCCGCCAGCGCTGCGGGGATCGGAAAGTACTTGGCGTTGAAGTCGCCGACGGTCAGGTTGCAGACCGGGCTGCCAGCGGCAACGAGGGCGCGGATATCCCCAGCGATCTTCAGGATCTCCGAACCGACGAGGCCCTGGGCGTCGTCAGAGAGGGACCGGTCGACGAGCGCTCGCTCGCCGAATTCGAGTGTCGGAAAGGTGTCTTGCATGGGGGGATTCTATCAGGCCCGGGGCCGCCCTCTTTCGCCCTGTTTTCGCACCATTTGGCCTGGCTACTGGCGACTGGTCGGGGTGATCGTCGTTTCCATCGACTTGCCCTCGCGGACGAAGACGATCTTGACCGGCTTGCCGATCTTCACCGCATCCAGGGCATAGGTGTAGTCGTAGATGTTGGCGATCGCCTGGCCACCGAACTCGGTGATCACGTCGCCACCCTGCAGCCCGCCCTCGTCGGCCGGCCCGCCCTCGATCACGCCGCTGAGCCGTAAACCCTCTACCTCGGCGGTGTAGTCGGGGATCGTGCCGGTGAACGCACGGACGGAGTCGCGATCTCCCGAGCGCTCCTTCTGGCGTGCGACGGTGACGTAGTCCGGCCGGTCGGCCTGGGCGATCAGCTTCGACGCCAGCGCGGTGGCGAAGTCCGAGATGCGCTCGAGGCCTTCGTAGTTCAGCGTCGCCGCCTGGTCGGAGGGCTTGTGGTACTGCTCGTGGCTGCCGGTGAAGAAGTTCAACGACGGAATGCCCGCCTGGTAGAACGACGTGGAGTCGGTCGGCAGGTACGGATCGTCCTGTAGCCCGAGGTCGAATCCGGCCGCGACGTTGGCCCGCTCGATCAAGCCCGGCCAGACGCTGCTGCTGCCGACGGACTGCAGGCTGAGACGGTTGTCCCGCATCCGGCCGACCATGTCGAAGTTCACGTAGGCGAAGATCTCGTCGGCGGTCATCCCGCTGTTCTTGATGAAGTCGCTCGAACCGAGCAGCCCCAGTTCCTCACCGGACCAGAACGCCAGGATCACCGGCCGGGAGCGCTTCTGGCCGGCGAGCTGGCGCCCGATCTCGAGCACCGCGGCGACCCCGGATGCGTTGTCGTCGGCACCATGATGAATGCCGCCCTTGTCGTCCTTGTCGGCGAGGGAGTTCCCGCTGCTGCCATCACCGAGGTGATCGTAGTGGGCACCGAGGATCAGCGGAGGCTCGTCGCCCCGGCCTTCGGCGGCCGGCAGCAGCCCGACGACGTTGTAGCCCTCGCGCCGCTCCCGGCGAACCTTGATGTCCAGGGTCAGCTGCCTCCCGGGAAGCTCGAAGCCTGTGATGTGCGGGTTGCCGTCGTCGAAGGACTTCTGGATCTCTTCGAGGGAGCCCTTCTCGTGACCGGCGAACAGCGCCTTCGCCGCCTCGCCGCCGATGCTCGCCGCGACGATCCCGGAACCGGCGAGGGCCGTGTCGAACGTCATCGGTACCGTCTTGCCGGCGTTGGGCGAGCGCGGGCCGGTGACGACGACGATCGCCTTCGCGCCACGCTCCCGGGCCTGCAGCGCCTTGTAACGCAGACCCGAGTGGCGGGCGAGAGCCGCCCGCAGCTCGCCTTCGGTCTCCTCGGGAAAGTAGCGCAGGACGACGACGATCTTGTCCTCGACGTCGAGCCCGAAGTAGCTGTCGTAGCCGAGGTCTTCGCTCTCCGGCAGCGACAGCCCGTATCCGGCGAAGACCACGTCGCCGGTGATCGACTTGCTGTCGGAGAACGAGAGCGCCTGCACCTGCTCGGTGTCGGCCCAGCGCTGCTTCTCGTCGCCGCGCAGCAGGAACAGTTGACTGCCGTCGTCGTGCATCCCGGCGGTGAAATCGAACGGCACGCGGTACTGCTTCTGGCCGTTCAGAGGTTGCGCACCCATCGCCTTGAGCTGCTCGGCGATGTAGTCCCGGGCCAGGGCTTCCCCGTCGGTGCCGGTCAGCCGGCCGCCGAGCTCCTCCGAGGACAGGTAGGCGACGTCGCGTTCGAGATCGCTGCGCGAGGCGACACTCACCGTCGTCGCCGCGCTCAGGATGACCGTCACGGCCACCAGCGCAGCCAGGCTGCGTACTGCGTGCTTCATCGACTCTCTCCCCGTGCCGGGGCCGCGCGAAGGGCGGCGAGGGCGTGTTCGTGATTCCAGCGGGCCAGGAACAGCTGGCCCTGTTTCGTCTTGCGGGTCGCGGTCCAGAGCAACGTCTCGCCGTCGGGGCCGAAGACCGGGATCCCGTCGAAGCCGTCGGTGAAGCTGACCCGGACCGGCTGCTTCGTTCCCGCTGCGTCGACGATGAACAGCTCGAAGTTCTCGAAGCCGTGCTTGTTCGAGGTGAAGATGACGTAGTCGCCGGATGGATGGGGGAACGGAGCCCAGCTCATCGAGCCGAAGTCGGTCAGCTGCCGCTGATCGCTACCGTCGAGCTTCATCGTCCAGACGTCGGCGACGAGTCCCTTGTCGTCGAAACGGCGCCAGAGAATCCGCTCGCCGTCGGGCATGAAGAACGGCCCGCCGTCGTAGCCCGGCCAGGTCGTCAGACGCCGCTGCTCCGAGCCGTCGGCCCGCATCAGGTAGATCTCGGCGTAGTAGGCCGGGTCGACCTCGAGCTGCTTGCGTGTCTCGTCCGATGGCTTGCCCTCGAACGCCTGGCGATTCGAGGTGAAGACGATCCACTTCCCGTCGGGTGAGTAGTTGCCCTCGGCGTCGTATCCCTTCACGTCGGTCAACCGCGTCAACGCGAGGGTCTCGGCGTCGGCGACGTAGATCTCCATCTCCGGGTCGAAGTCCCAGGCGTAGCGACGCTCCTGCCCGCTCTCGCGCAGCTCGATCTCCTCCTTCTGCAGATCCTCGCTGCGCGGGTCGTGGTGCGTCGAGGCGAACTGGAGATCGCCGCTGACCGGGTCGATGAAGGCGCAGGTGGTCTTGCCCTGCCCCGGGGAGACCTGCCGGGTATCCCCGGTCGACAGATCCATCTCGAAGATCTGGAAGAACGGGTTCCCCTCGACGCGCTCGCTCTGGAAGACCAGCTTGCGGCCGTCGCCGCTGAAGTAGCCCTCCCCGGCTCGGCGCCCTTCGAAGGTCAGGCGCCGGATGCGGGTGAGGAACCGGGACTCGTCGCCCTCGGGCTCCGGAGCCTCCTCGGCGAACAGCAGCGGCGCCAGCAGCGCGAGCGCGAAAAACAGGCCGAATCTGTGGGTCTTCATGGCGGCACATTATGCCCCACGCCTCGTCGATCTTTCCAATGAGGGGAATCCGAAGAAAACGCCGTTTTCCGTGCGTCGATTGCGCTGAAATCACCCCCGTTGGTTCGTAGATTGAGGGGGCGAGTCATGAACCACGGACACTCACCCCCCCTCCGTGCAGGGGCGATCTGGGTCCTGGTCGCTGCCGTGCTGTGTTCGCCCGGGACCCTCCTGGCGCACCGCGGTGTCGATCAGCAGATCGCCGACCTGTCGGTGCGTATCGCGCGGGAACCCGGGCAGGCGGAGCTGTATCTGCGCCGGGCCGACCTGCATCGCATCCATCGGGACTGGGAGCTGGCGCGCAAGGATCTGACCGCGGCGCGCAAGAAGGACCCGCAGCTCGTCGAGGTCGACTACCTGCTGGCGACCCTGAAACTCGATGCCGGCCGACCGGCCGAGGCGCTGCGGGCGGCCAACCGTTTTCTCTCGGCTCGCCCGGATCACGCGATGGGGCACGTGCAGCGGGGTCGGGCCCGGGTCGCCCTGGGCAAGTACCTGCCCGCGGCCGAGGACTTCGATCGGGCCCTGGCCCTCGCCGGCGCGGGTCACTCCACGCCGACGATGTACATCGAACGCGCTCACGCGCTGGCCGCCGCGGGTAACGACAACCTGGAACGCGCGCTCAGCGGACTGGAGCAGGGACTCGTCGAACTGCAAGGACCGATCACGCTGGAGTTGCTGGCGATCGATCTGGAACTGCGGGCCGGCAAGACCGACGCCGCACTGGTGCGCATCGAACGACTCGCCGACGCCTCGCCGCGCCGGGAGACCTGGGATCTGCGTCGCGGCGAGATCCTCGAGGCCGACGGCCGGCCGGACCAGGCGCGAACGGCCTACGCCGAGGCGCTGGCCGCGATCGAGGCGCTGCCCCCCGCTCGTCGACACAACCGCGCGATGCAGCGTATCGAGACCGCGGCCCGGGAAGCGTTGAACCGCCTTCCGCCGCCGGTGGACGAGGACTAGGCGTACGGTGCAGCACTCGAGACCATCGTGGCGCCGATCGTGGCGCCCGCTGCCGGGACGGTTCGCCGGACCACTGTTCCTCCTGCTGTTCGTCGCCGGGTTCGGACCGTGGACCCACGGCTCTCCGCCGGACAACTCGCCGGCGGCCGCCGGCGACGTGACCGTCGTCGTCGAGGCCGGCTCGACGGCAAAGTATCTGGCCAACGACACCGACCCCGGGATCGGGACGGACTGGGCTCAGCCCGGCTTCGACGATTCCGGCTGGCCCAGCGGCAGCGTCGGCGTCGGATACGAGGTCGGCGCGATGCCGCCGTTCGCCAGCGATCTGCTCGCGACCAACGTCGGGCCGGGCAAGCGCTCGATCTACGCTCGCATCCCCTTCGAGGTCGACGACCTCGCGTCGGTGACCAGCGTCGTGATCGGCGCGGACTACGACGACGGCTGGGTCGCCTGGATCAACGGCGTCGAGGTGCATCGCTCGCCGGAGGTTCCGCAGGGTGAACTCCCCTGGGACCTGATCCCGGCGGAACACGAGTCGAGCAACGGGCCGACACCGATCTACCAACCGCTCACCGACGTGACGCCGACCGCCCTCCCCGTCCTGCAGGGCGGAACCAACCTGCTCTCGATCGCGATCTGGAACACCGGCGCCGGCTCATCGGACCTGGTGCTGGTCCCGCGCCTGGCGCTGAACCAGACGGCGACGGTGACCCGAGGCCCCTACCTGCAGACCGCCACCGAGGACTCGATCACCGTGCGCTGGCGCACCGATGTCCAGGTGCCCTCGGTAGTGCGTTACGGGCTCGACCCGGATCACCTGAACCGGGTCGTCGAGGTCGACGAACCGGCGATGGACCACGCCGTGCTCGTGGAAGGACTGGCCGCCGACACGCGCTATTACTACGCGGTCGGCAGCGACGTCGTGACCCTGGTCGAGGGCCCCGAGTACCACTTCCGCACCGCGCCGCCGACGGGAACCGCGACGCCGTTCCGGGCCTGGGTCCTCGGTGACAGCGGCACCTACAACGACAACGTGCGGGCGGTCCGGGATGCGTACTACTCCTTCGCCGCCGGCGCCGAGACCGATCTGTGGCTGATGCTCGGCGACAACGCCTACCCCGACGGCTCCGACTCCGATTACCAGCGCGCGCTGTTCGACATCTTCCCGACGATGCTCCGCAACGCCGCGCTCTGGCCGACGATCGGCAACCATGACGCCGCCTCGTCAAGCTCGTCGACGGAGACCGGCCCGTACTTCGACATGTTCTCGTTGCCGATCGCCGGCGAGGCCGGCGGCTACGGCTCCGGCACCGAGGCCTACTACTCCTTCGATCACGCCAACGTGCACTTCGTCGTTCTCGACTCCCACGGGACTCCCCGGGCCCCCGACGGCGTGATGGCCCAGTGGCTGATGATGGACCTGGCGATGACGAGCCAGGACTGGATCGTCGCCTTCTGGCATCACCCGCCCTACAGCCGCGGCTCCCATGACTCGGATCTCGAGGATCGGTTGATCGAGATGCGGACCAACCTCGTTCCGATCCTCGAGGATCACGGCGTCGATCTCGTGCTCAGCGGTCATAGCCACAGCTACGAACGGTCGTTCCTGATCGACGGGCACTACGGTCTGTCCGAGACCTTCGCTCCGGAGATGATCGTCGACGCCGGGTCGGGCAACGATCCGCCCTACATCAAGGCCGACATCGGTCCGGCGCCGCACCAGGGAACGATCTACACCGTCGCCGGCGCGTCGGGACAGATCACCGGCGGACCACTGGACCACCCGGCGATGTTCGTCTCGTTCAACCGGCTCGGCTCGTTGGTTCTCGATTTCGCCGGCGACCGCCTGGATCTGCGTTACCTCGCCGACGATGGCGCGATCCTCGACCAGTTCACGATGCGCAAGGGGCTGCGGCCTCCGGTTGCGAGCCTCAGCGGAACCCCGCTGGCCGGTCCGGCACCGCTGTCGGTCCAGTTCACCGACACGTCGTCGAACGAGCCGACCTCCTGGAGCTGGGACTTCGAGAACGACGGCATCGACGACAGCGATCTGGCCAACCCGACCTTCGAGTACACCGAACCCGGCATCTACTCGGTACGGCTCGCGGCCGGCAACCTCGCCGGTAGCGGCGAGACGGTCGAGGAAGAGCTGGTCTGCGTTCATCGCGGCCGTCCGTCGGCGGTCACCGGCCTGCGGATCGGACCGGCCAAGAGCGGACTCGCCTGGGATGCCCAGGTCGACGCCGGCAACTACGACGTCATGCGCGGCGACCTGATGCGCCTGCGGCTGAGCGGGGGCCGCTACGAGCTGGCCCAGTTCACCTGTCTCGGCGAGAACGTCGCCCAGCCCTGGGCGATCGACGCTCGCACGCCGGCTCCCGGCCAGGCCTTCAACTACCTGATCCGCGCGACGAACTGCGCGCCGGTGACCGGCAGCTTCGACAGCGGCGGCGAGGGCCAGGTCGCGCCGCGGGATCTACCGTTGCTCGGCGGGGCGCTGGTCTGCGACTGCGCGCCGGAGGACGACCTCGACGTCGACGGCTTCTGCAGCGACTTCGACAACTGCGTCAACGT
This sequence comes from uncultured bacterium, assembly GCA_942490715.1. GTDB lineage: Bacteria > Acidobacteriota > Polarisedimenticolia > Polarisedimenticolales > Polarisedimenticolaceae > CALNYP01. The sequence continues at coordinate 195,377 of CALNYP010000010.1, read as the reverse complement.
CTTCAACCCCGGCCAGGTCGACGCCGACGCGGACGGCTTCGGTGATCTCTGCGACAGCTGCACCGACCTCGACGGCGATGGATTCGGCAACCCGGGTTACTCCGCGAACCTGTGCGGGCTCGACAACTGCCCCAGCGTGTTCAACGATCAAACCGACTCCGACGGCGACGGGCTGGGCAACGCCTGCGACAACTGCCCCTTCGACTTCGGCGTCGACCTCGATGGCGACGGGCTCTGCGGCGCCCAGGACAATTGCCCGGACATCCCCAACCCCGGTCAGCAGGACGAGGATCTCGACGGCGTCGGCGACCTCTGCGACGCCTGCCCGATGGATACGATCAACGACCCCGACGGGGACGGCCTCTGCGCCTTCGAGGACAACTGCCCGCTGGTCGCCAATCTGGACCAGAGCGATCGGGACGACGACGACGACGGTGACGCCTGCGACTCCTGCACCGATGTCGACGGCGACGGCTTCGGCGACCCCGGCCTGCCGGCGTCGACCTGCCCCGCGGACAACTGCGTCGACGTGGCGAACGATCAGGCCGACTTCGACGCCGACGGCCTCGGCGACGATTGCGACAGCTGCACCGACTCCGACGGCGACGGCTTCGGCAACTTCGGCTTCCCGCTGAACACCTGCCCGTTCGACAACTGTCCGAACACCGCCAACGGGGATCAGGCCGACATGGACTTCGACCTGCAGGGCGACGTCTGCGACAGCTGCCCGTTCGACCCCGACAACGACATCGACGAGGACGGCTGGTGCGAGGACGAGGACAACTGCGCCAACCACTTCAACCCCGGCCAGGAGAACCTCGACGGGGACTTCTTCGGCGACGCCTGCGACCCCTGTACCGACTCCGACGGCGACGGCTTCGGCAACCCCGGCTTCCCGGCCAGCTCCTGCATGCTCGACAATTGCCCGGACCTGGTGAACCCGGCCCAGCACGACACCGACGCCGACGGCCTCGGCGACGGCTGTGACGTCTGCCCGGACGACCCACTGAACGACCCGGACAGCGACGAGATCTGCAACAGCGGCGACAACTGTCCGGCGATTGCCAACGCCGATCAGCTCGACTTCGACGTCGACGGGCTCGGCGACGCCTGCGACCTCTGCACCGACACCGACGACGACGGCTTCGGCGACCCGGGCTTCCCCGGGAACGCCTGCCTCGACGACAACTGTCCGCTGGTCCGCAACGGCGGCCAGGCCGACAGCGACAGTGACGGCCTGGGCGACGCCTGCGATCTCTGCCGCCACGACCCCGAGAACGACCTGGACGGCGACGAGGTTTGCGGCAACGTCGACAACTGCCCGTCGATCGCGAACCCGCTGCAGGACGACGCCGACATGGACTCCCGCGGGGACCTCTGCGACGTCTGCCCGACCGACCCGTTCGACGACCCCGACCTCGACGGTCACTGCAGCAGCTCCGACAACTGTCCGACGGTGGCGAACCCGAACCAGCTCGACGGCGACGGTGACGGCGTCGGCAACGTCTGCCGCTTCGTGCCGATCGCCAACACGTTCCGCATCGCCTCGACCGAGGTGACCAACACGCGGTACGCCGAGTTCCTCAACGCCGTCGCCGAGGCGGACGACCCCAACGGCCTGTACAACCCCAAGATGGGCCAGGACGTTCGCGGCGGCATCGTGCGCACGACCCAGGGCAACCGGTTCGTCTACACCGCACGTCCGATGATGGCCGACAAGCCGGTCAACTACGTCTCCTGGCTCGACGCCGCACGCTACGTCAACTGGATGCACAACGGCCGCCCGTCCGGCAGCCAGGAGGCCGGCACGACCGAGGACGGCGCGTACGACCTGACCGGCGACCTCGCCGCGGTCCAGCGCGAGGACGGGGCCGCCTTCTTCCTGCCGACCGCGGCGGAATGGGATCAGGCCGCCTACCAGGATCCGTACCTGGCCACCGAGTGGCCGTTCCCGACGAGGAGCGCCACGCCGCCGACCCCGGCGCTGGCCAGCATCGACGGCAGCATCGCCAACCCCGGTCGAAACATCGCGAACTACGCCAGTGGCGCGGTCTGGGGCGGCGTGATCGGCAACCTGACCTCGGTGGCCGGCGCGGGGCCGGCCAGCGCCAGCGGCTGGGGCACCTGGGATCAGGGCGGCAACGCCGCCGAGTGGGTCGAGAACCCCGGTAGCGGAGACGGGCTGCTACGCCAGATCCGCGGTGGCTCCTACCTGGACGGCGCCGTCGATCTCACGCCGACCGGCGAGACGTTCCGCGGGATGGACCGAGAAGAGCGGTTCGTCGGCTTCCGCATCGCCGCGGCGATCGGCACGCTGATCGAAGGCGCCGACACTCCCTAGATCCGGACGGCGCCGCAACCCGAAGCTGCTTCCCGGACGTCAGCGGCAGTACTGCGGCTCGCGAACCCGCGGATCGGCCGAGGCGTAGATCATCTCGATCTCGGCACAGCTCTTCGAGGCGGTCAAGGTGTCTCCGCTGCTCCGTGCCGCCTGGACCAGACCGGCCAGGGACCGGCTGCGCCGGGGCGCCCGGGACAGGGCCAGCTCGAACTGTTCCTTCGCTGCGTCGGGCTTGCCCATCGCCAGCAACGCTTCGCCGTACAGCTCGTGAGAGGGCTTGACGATGATCGGCGGACCGAAGTCGACCGAGAGTGCGGACTCGGCGGCGGTCGCCCGCTCGAAGAGTTCGATCGCCTTGTCGGTCTTGCCCTTCTTCAGCGCGATCATCGCCCGCAGGCTGTCCTGCATCACGCCGGCCACCGCGAGGTCGCGTTTCGTCGTGTCCTCGTAACCGCCGGTGCGGCCGCAGAGCTCGCCGTCGGCCGCCGTCTGGTAGCGCAGGCTCATGCGGCTCGCGAACGCCTCGGCGGCCCGGGTGTCCCCGGCTGCCAGTGCGGCGGCGCCGCTGGCGTACAGATCGGCGGCGGCGGCGGTGATCGGCGTCGTCGACAGGTCGATCGAGTCGGGCACGTCGGTCGCTCCGGTCTCGACCATGTACGCCGCGCGCATCGCCGAGTGGTACCAGAGCGCCCGTGACGTGCGGGTCTCCTCCGCGTACTTCGTCATCATCTCCAGTTGCTTGCGGGCGTCGTCGAACCGGCCGAGCTGGAGGTACGAGTACTCGAGCCAGTGCAGCGAGTGGTAGTTGATCGCGTCGGTGCCCAGCCCCTTGGCCTTGCGCCGTTCGGTCGAGACCTCGAAGGACTTGACGTTGGCATCGACCGACTCGGACCAGTGCCCCATGGCGACCCAGATGTGCGAGATCATGTGCTGGGCGTGGGAGGCGGCCGGCGCGATCTTCGCGTAGACCTGTGCCGCCCGGACCCCCAGCGGTGCGTGGATCGGGTCGTCGTACGAGTGGATCATGTAGTGCACCGCGCCGGGGTGCAGTTCGTTGGCGGCGAACACCTCCTCGGCGATCGCTCCGGCGCGCATGTACGCCGCGAAGTCGCGCTCACCCTGCATCGTGCCCAGGATCGACAGCGCGTAGAATGCCTTGGCCTCGAGGTCGTCGGGGTACTTCGCCGACAGCGCGCCCATCGCCTCGCTGTAGGCCACGTCGCGGTCGACCTTCTCCCCTTCGCCGTAGAGGATCTCGAGGGCGCCGAGGTAGCCCCGCTCGCGTTCGGTCTTCGCCCGCTCGGCCCGGGCCGCCGGGTCAGGGGCAAAGCGCTTGAGGGTCGACAGAGCCGCCTCGTGGTTCTGCTGGCGCCACAGCGGATGGTTGTAGGTCATCGCCTCGCCCCAGTAGGCCATCGCGAAGCCGTCGTCGATCTTCTGCGCTTCCTCGAACGCCTCCTGGGCGTCCTCGTACTCGAAGTTGTGCAGCAGCAGCACGCCGCGCATGAACGCATCCTGGGCCTCGGGCGCGCCCGAGTTCGGGAAGTCGATCTGCCCCAGGTCGGACTTCGCGGCGTAGGCGACGCTCGCGCCGACGGCCAGCACGGTGAGGAGCAAACAACCGATCACACGACTCATCTTCATGGATTCCTCCGGCGACGAAACTCCGTGAAAGCTTAGCACTAGGAGCTTGCGTCGGTGCCGCGGGTGGTCAGACCCAGGGCGTGGATCCGTCCGCCGATCAACCCGGCGAGGGCCTCGTTGACCGCCCGGTGCTGCTCCAGCAGTGTCAACCCCTGGAAGCGGGCCGATTCGATCGTCACGTGGAAGTGCCCACCGCCCGAGGTCGCGCCGGCGTGACCGACATGCTTGGCGCTGTCGTCCCGGATCTCCAGCAGGGTCGGCTCGAAGGTCTTGCGCAGGATCTGCTCGATCTCGGCGCCGGTCTCCCGCGCGCCGCCGGACTCACTGCCGAGGCTCCAGCGCTCGCCGCCGTCGTCGAGCCGACGCACCCGGCCCTCTCGTTCGAGATGGATCAGGTGCGCTAGGGCCTGGGGGCCGGTCAGGGCGACCGGCACGTCGGGCAGGTCGGGATAGGCTCCGCCGGCGATCGCAACGAGGGTTTCGGCTCCCGACCGGACCTGTTCGAACACGCGCTCCTCGCGTTGCTGGCGGTGCTCGATCAGCCGGCGCGCCGCGCGGACCGGCAACGGCGGACCGTGGCCCGGCAGCAACGTCCGGCAGCCCGAACCGGCGAGACGGGCGAGTGAGGCGAGGTAGTGGCCCATGTCACCGCGCACCGGGTCGATCAGGATCGTCGACATCCCGCCGACGAGGTCGCCGGCGATGATCGCGTCGGCTTCGGGAACGTGAAACGCCAGGTGGCCGGGCGCGTGACCGGGAGTCGCCAGCACCCGCAACGTCATCCCGGATAGGTCGACCACATCGCCCTCGCCCAGGGCCTCGGTCGCACAGTCCCCGGCGCCGGCCAGACCGGCCAGCACGTCGGCGTGGGCCCACAGCGGCAGGTCCAGCTCCCGGGCCAGGCGGACGGCGCCGGCGGTGTGGTCCTGATGCTCGTGGGTCAGCATCACGGCCACCGGCCGCTGGTCCAGGGCGGTGCGGCGTGCGATCACCTCGAGGAGTCGTTGGTGTTCGTCATCGTCGGTGGCACCGGGGTCGATGATCGCGAAGGTCTGGCCGCCGGGCATCCAGACGTTGGTGTGCGACGCCGGCGGCAGGGTCGCGGTACGCAGCGGGACCATCCAGATGCCGGGGACGAACTCGATCCGCGGCGCCCGATCCTCCTGCGCGTTGGTCCGACCGATCGCCTCGGCGATCCCCGCCGTGTCATCGGTCTCCAGCTCGGCGAGGGTGCGCAGGATCGGCAACACCGGAGGCGGCACCTGGGCCTTGCCCCGGGACCACTCCTCGACGATCGTCGCCGCTTCGACCCAGCGAAAGCCCTCGACCTCGGCCGACGGCGGCTCGTCCGGGGGCGTCCAGTCCTCGTCCAGCTCGACGACGTAGAAGCGTGTCTCGAAACGCACCGGAAACATCGGCGGCGTCGTGCGGGAGCCGGCGTCGAACCAGCTCCCCGCCGCGGCGTCGAGGCCGGTCTCCTCGTGGAGCTCCCGGGCGGCGCACAGACGCCAGGATTCCGCAACGTCCCGCGGACCGTCGGCCGGATCGAGTCCGCCGCCGGGGAACGCCAGGTGCCCCGGCATGAAACGTGATTTGCGCGAGCGCACGACCAGCAGCGGCGCCGACGCGCCGGCACCGCGGCGCAGCACGATCGCCGAGGCGCTGGGGCGCGGCTCGGGCGGGTCGACCGGCGAGACCCCCTCGGGAAGCTCGCTCATCCGCGCCGCGCCAGCCGCGCTTCGACCTCGTCGGCGGTCTTGGGGATTCCGGGACCGAGCACCCGGGCGCCGTCGCTCTCGATCAGCACGTCGTCCTCGATGCGAATCCCGATCTCTTCCTTGACCCGGTAGACCCCGGGTTCGACGGTGATCACGCAGCCCGCCTCCAGCGGCCGGTAGATGTCGCCGACGTCGTGAGTCTCCAGCCCGAGGTGGTGGCCGATGCCGTGGACGAAGTACTCACCGTGCCCCGCGGCGGCGATCGTCTCGTGGGCTCGTGCGTGGAGGTCGCCGATCAACACACCGGGGCGGCAGTCGTCGATCACCGCCTGCTGCGCCGCGAGTACCACGTCGTACAGCTCGCGCTGGCGGTCGTTGAACTTGCCGTCGACCGGGATCGTGCGGGTGATGTCCGCCTTGTAGTCACCGATCGACACACCGGTATCGATCAGCAGAAGGTCGCCGTGCTCGAGCCGGGTCGCGTTGGCCGTGTAATGCAGCACCAGCGCGTTGGAGCCGGCGGCGACGATCGGATCGAACGCGTGGACGCCACCGTGCCTGCGGTAGACCCTGGCGATCTCGGCCTCGATCTCGTGCTCGAGCAGCCCCTCGGCCACGACGTCGAAGACCCGCTCGAACGCCTCGGCGACGACACCGACCGACTTCTCGATCGCGGCAATCTCCGTCTCGTCCTTGATCCGGCGCATCTCCTCGATGTCCGGAGTGGCATCGCGCAGCTCGACGTTGAGGAAGCGACTGGCGATGTGACGGGTGAACCGTGTGTCGTCGTCATCTTCGCCCTGCAGCGAGACCGGAAACCCCCGGATGTACTGCAGGCGCTTTGCCGAACTCAACGAACCGGTCAGCACCGCCGACATCAGCGCCGTCGAGAGCACGAGGTCGACACCGATGCGATCGGGATCGGTGCGCTCGTAGGTGTAGCGGCTGCCCTCGCCCCAGCGCGCCGCCAGCGGATCGGTCGGCGGCAGGAACAGCACCTGCTGGACCACCGCCCCGCTGACGTAGCCCGGTCCGGGGTTGCTCCTCCCGGCACGGACCCGCGTCCCGCCCGGCGCGAGGAGCAGGGCTCCCTCCGGGGCATCGAGGCCGGTCAGGTAGAGGAAGTTGGGATTGACCTTGCCGTCGGGACCTGCGCCGCGGACGAGGATCAGCCCCTTGGCCAGCCGTTCCATGAACTGGCCGCGTCGAGTGCGAAAGGGTTCGGGATTCATCGTGGGTTCCGTCGCTGTCGCCGGGCCGCCAGAGCCCGGGATCCGTTAGCGGCCCACAGGGGGCCGGCGAAGATGGTAGTCGGTTTCCCGCTGATAGGCCCGCGCCACGGCCAGCAGCTCCGTCTCGCCGTGGAGCCGTCCGTTGAACGTGATGCTCGTCGGCGTATCGTCACTCGAGCGGAAGCCGTTGGGCAGGACGACCGCCGGGTGACCGGTCAGGTTGGTCAGCAGGAGGTTGATGCCACCGAAGCTGGGGCAGACGTAGAGATCGACGTCGGCCAGCTTGCGCTCCATCTCCTGCATCACCAGCGTCCGCACCCGGTTGGCCCGCAGGTACTCGACCGCGGGGATCAGCTGACCCTGGCGGAAGACGTTGGGCCAGGCGTTGGCGATCTGGCGCACCATCAGGTCGTCTCGACCGCTGCGGGTCAACTCGTCGAAGGCGGTCGCCGCCTCGGCGGTCAGCACGAACGAGAGGTTGCGGACCGGGTACTCGTCGGGCAACTCGATCGGCACCAGGTTCAGCCCCATGCCGCGCAGGATCTCCAGGGATCGCCGGTCGAACTCCTGGGACTCCTGGACACTGGCCCGGCGCTCCTCGTCCTCGATCCCTTCGCTGCGATCCTCCTCGAACAACGAGGCGACGTAGCCGACCCGCAAGGTCCGGATGTCCCGCTCCAGCGGCCAGGAGAACGGTCGGTCGACGACGCTGGTGTCCAGCCCGTCCCGGCCCTGGATCGCGTCGAAGACCAGCGCGGTGTCCTCGACGCTGCGGGCGATCGGCCCGATCTTGTCCATCGTCCAGGAGAGCGCCATCGCCCCGTGGCGGCTGACGCGTCCGAAGGTCGGTCGTAGCCCGGTCACGCCGCAGCGTGTGCACGGCGAGACGATGCTGCCCCAGGTCTCGGTACCGATCGTGAAGCCGGCGAGCCCCGCGGAGGTCGCCGAGGCCGAGCCGGCCGACGACCCGCTGGAGCCCTGCTCCACGTTCCAGGGGTTCTTCGTCGTGCCGTCGTACCAGACGTCGCCCCAGGCCAGCGCACCCAGGGAGAGCTTGGCGACGAGGACCGCGCCGGCCTCGTCGAGGCGTCGGACCACCGTGGCGGTCTCGTCGATCGTCTGGTCCTTGTAGGGAGTCGCGCCCCAGGTCGTCGGGTACCCGGCGACCGACAGCAGGTCCTTGGCGCCCCACGGAATGCCGTGGAGCGGTCCACGATAGCGACCCGCGGCGATCTCGCGATCGGCCCGCTCGGCCTGTCGCAACGCCCGCTCGTCGGTGCGGGTGATCACGCAGTGCAGCGACGGGTCGAAGCGCTTCAGCCGCGACAGGTAGAGCCGGGTCAGCTCGACCGAGGAGATCTGCCGCGAGCGGATCAGCCCCGCCAGTTCGGTCACCGGCAGGAAGGCCAGGTCGGTGTCGTCGGCGGGACGGGTCGCCGCGACGGACTTCGAGAGCCGGACCGTTCCGCCGCGCTGGCCGGGGTCGTTGTTTCCGACCGGCTGGAAGGCGACCGCCGGAGCGACGCCGTTGGCGATCTCGAGCTCGCGGAGCGCCTGGAACGACTCCAGCAGCTCGTTCACCCCCTCGAGCATCAGCTTGCGCTCGTCGTCGGTGAACCCGACGCCGGAGATCCACTCGGCCTCGCGCACCATCGCGTCGGAGACCTGAGGTTGCTCCGCCGCCACGGTGACGAGGGCACGGCCGAAGATCGACGTCGCACCCAGCGCTCCGACGATCTTCAGGATGTCGCGGCGCGGCCAGCGGCCTGCGCCGGCGGTCTTGCCGTCGAGTACGTCGGTCATCGCGATCCCCTCCCCGAGAAGGGACGAGTCTACCCCAGGGCAGGGCGATGCCGATCAGGTCACGACGAAGGTCAGGAGACGTTGCGCTCCGCGGTTTCTTCCTGGACCGCGGCCAGTCGCGGCTTGCGCTCGACGATGCCCTCTTCGAGCCAGGCCTGGTTGCCGGCGAGGACGTCGCGGCTCGCCGCGTACCTGGCGTCGTCGTCGTTGCTCCACATGTCGCGGAACAGCTGCTTGACCTTGCGACGGGAGGAGCGGCAGAAGATCTCGGCCAGCTTGCGCGCCTCGGCGGCCTCGGGCAGGCCGGCGCTCTTCAGCGCCTGGGCCCGGGAGATCGAAGCGCCCATCGCCATCAGCTCGTTGGCCACGTCGACGATCCGGAACAGGAACGCCTGCTTGCGCTGGAGCTTCGGTCCGTGTATCAGCATGCCGTGGAACACCTGACGGGCCAGCCGGCGGCTGCTGCGTTCGACGTAGCGCAGATGGCGCGCCAGGCTACCGAACTCGGAGTAGCGCGGCCAGCGGCCCCAGCCGAGCCAGCGGGTCGGGTACCAGGTTCCGTAGAAGGCGGCGATCTTCGGCAGGGCCGCGAGCTTCTCGCCGATGCTCTTCTTGGGATCGATCATCACGCCGGAGACCTGCAGGTGCTTGTCCACCGCCTCACGGGCCATGAACAGGTGCATGATCTCGCTGGAGCCTTCGAAGATCGTGTTGATCCGCGCGTCGCGCATCATCCGCTCGATGCCGATCGGTTCGGCGCCGCGACCGGCCAGGGACAGCTCGGTCTCGTAGCCCCGTCCGCCGCGGATCTGCATCGCCTCGTCGACGAGACGCCAGCCGTTGACGGTGTTCCACTCCTTGGCCGCGGCGGCCTCTAGGCGGATGTCGTAGCCCGGGCGGTCGGCCATCTCGCTGGCCATGTGGGAGATCGATTCCATCGCGAACAGCGTCGCCGCCATGTCGGACAGCTTGTGGGCGATCGCCTCGTGCTTGCCGATCGGCAGCCCCCACTGCTCCCGCTCGCCGCACCACTTGCGGCAGTCCTTGAGCAGACGCTTCGCGCCGCCGACGGCGCCGGCGGGCAGGGAGAGTCGACCGGTGTTCAGCGTCACCAGGGCGATCTTCAGCCCGGCGCCTTCCTTGCCGATCACGTTCTCACGGGGAACCTTGACGTTGCGGAACTTGATCACGCCGTTGGCCAGCGCCTTCATGCCCATGAAGCGGCAGCGGTAGTCGACGCTGACGCCTTCCCAGTCGGCCTCGACGACGAACGCGCTGATCTTCTTGTTCTTGTTGCGCGCCATGACGACGAACAGCTCGGCGATCGTGCCGTTGGTACACCAGAGCTTGTCGCCGTTGAGCACGTAGTGGCTGCCGTCCTCGCTGAGCTCGGCGGTCGTCTTCAAGGCGGCCGGGTCGGAACCGACCGTCTCCTCGGTCAGGGCGAACGCGGAGATCGCGCCGGCGGCGCAGCGCGGCAGGTACTTCGACTTCAGCTCCTTCGAACCGAACATCTTCAAGGGCTGCGGGACGCCGATCGACTGGTGGGCCGAGAGCAACGCGGAGATGTTGGCGTCGTGACTGCCGAGGATCTCCATGATGTTCGAGTACTCGGACTGGGTCATCCCCAGGCCGCCGTACTCCTTGGGCACCTTCATGCCGAACGCGCCGAGCTTGCGCAGGCCGTCGATCACTTCCGGCGGGTACTCACCGCTGGCGTCGATCGCCACGGGATCGACGTGATCTCGCAGGAAGGTCGTGAAGCGATCCCGGAACTCGACGAACTCCGGACGCCATTCGGCGTGGGTCGGGAACGGGTGAATCAGGTCCAGCCGGAAGCGTCCGAGGAACATCTCCTTCATGAAGCTGGCCTGCTTCCACTCGGTCTCGCGGGCCGCCTCGGCGACCTCCATCGATTCTCGTTCTTTGTCGCTTGGCTGGTTGCTCATCGTGCGCTCCCGTCCTTCGAGGTGCCGGTACGGTGCCCGTTGGTCTCGATGCTTAGAATCTACGTAATTCTCATTGTATTTCCACGCTCCCTGCCGATGCCACGTCGATCGACAACCGTTTCGTGATACGGCGTCCAAATACCTTGAATTCCCGATAGCCACGAGACCTGACGTACGGGTATCCCCGGACGGCACGAGCCCTCAGGCAACCGCATCCGGCTCGATTCCCCGCGGGCGCAGCGCCCGCTCGAGCCGACCGAGCAGCCCGTCGACGACCAGGGCGAGCAGCGCCGCGGGCAACGCCCCGGAGAGGATCCGGGCGGTATCGGCAAGCTGGAGACCGCTCACGATCGGCTCGCCGAGACCACCCGCGCCGATGAACGCGGCCAGCGTCGCGGTGCCCACGGTCAGTACCGCCGCGGTCCGGACACCGGCGAGGATCACCGGCGCCGCCAGGGGCAACCGGACCCGCTGCAGCACCTGCCGCTCGGTCATCCCCAGGGCCAGCGCGGCATCGACGGCGTTTTGCCCGGCGTCACGCAATCCGGTGTAGGCGCTGCGGACGATCGGAAACAGCGAGTAGATCCAGAGGGCGATCAGCGCCGGGACGACGCCGATGCCGAACAGCGGGATCATGAAGGCGAGCAGGGCGATCGAGGGAATCGTCTGGGCCACGCCGATCAGCCGGATCACGTTCTCCGCCGGGCCCCGATGGCGCTCGAGAAACAACGCCACCGGCAGCGCGACGGCGACGCCGAGCAGCAGTGCGACGAGGGTCAGGCCGATGTGCTCCGCCGTGCGCGCCGCCAGCTGGGCCCGCTCGGCCCAGAGGTACCCCGGGAACGACACCTCCGACGTCGAGACGGCCTCCACCGGACGCTCGCCGACGAGGCCGAGGGCCTCCAGCGCCTCCTGGGCCACACGTTCGATCGGTTCTCCTCGTTCCTGGACGCGCAGGTTCCACCCGCGCATCGCCGCTTCGTCCAGCGAGTCGGCCAGCTCGGCCAGAGCCAGACCGACCGCGGGGTGCTCACGGAGCCGGTCGCCCCGGATCAGCGGCGCAGCCTGATAGGGCGGGAAGAAACCCCGGTCGTCTTCCAGCACCAGGAGGTCGTGGACCAGCAATCGGCCGTCGGTCGTGTAGACGTCGAGGAGATCGATCTCCCGGGCGGCGGCGGCCTGGTACTTGAGCGCCTGCTGCATCGAGCGCACCTCGCCGAAGCTCAGCCCGTAGACCTGTTGCAACCCCGGCAAGCCGTCGTCACGCTCGCGAAACTCGTACCCCACTCCGGCCCGGAGCTCGCCGGCGACCCGGGCCAGGTCGGTGATCGTCCGCAGCTCGTAGCGCTCGGCGATCTCGACCGGCACCGCCAGCTCGTAGGCGTTCTCGAAGCCCAGTGGCGGCAACCAGATCAGGTCCCAGCGATCGCGGAACTCCCGGCGCACGTGGTTGAGGGTCTCGCTCCTCCCGCCGCCGGGCTCGTGCCCCAGCAACGTCACCAGGCCGGTCCCGGTGTACTCGGGATAGAGGTCGATCGATCCGTTCCGGAGCGCCTCGAAGCAGACCTGGGTACCGGCCAGATCGAACTGCCGGGACACCTCGAGTTCGGTGCGCTCCTCGATCAATCGGGCGAACATCTCGGCCAGCAGTCGATTCTCGGCGAAGTTCTTCGAACCGACGGTGATCCGCTCCCCCGCAACCGCCGCGCTCGAAAGGAGCCAGGCCACGCCGAGCCCGGCGAGCAGTGCCGCGGCCCGGAACGGCTGGGGGACTCGGGTCACGCGCCTTCCCCGGCGCGCCGGAGCAGGCGGGCGACGTACTCCCCTGCCGGAGCGTTGCGCAGCTCGTCGGGCCTGCCGAGCTGTTGCACCTCACCGTCGCGCATCACCGCGACCCGGTCGGCCAGCCGGAACGCCTCGGCCAGATCGTGGGTCACCAGCAGCATCGTCTTGTTCAGCGAACGCCGGAGTTCGAGGAACTCCTGCTGCAGCTCCCGGCGCGTCAGGGCGTCGAGGGCACCGAACGGCTCATCGAGGAGGATCACGTCGGGATCCGCCGCGACCGCCCGGGCGAACGCGACCCGCTGCCGCTGCCCGCCGGACAGCTCCCGGGGATACCGATCGCGAAACACGGCAGGCGCGAGGCCGACCAGTTCGAGCAGCGAGTCGGCCCGATCCCGGCGCGTGGTCGCGTCGTGACCCAGCAGCTCCGGGACCAGCGCGACGTTCCGTCCAACGTTCCAGTGGGGCAACAGCCCGCCTTCCTGCTGGACGTATCCGGTCGCCCGGCGCAGGGCGATCGGATCCAGCGACGTCACCGGCCGGCCGTCGATGCGCACCTCGCCGCTGGTCGGTTCGACGAGCCGGTTGAAGGTCCGCAGCAGCGTCGACTTGCCGCAGCCGCTCTCGCCGATGAGGACGACGGTCTCGCCACGTTCGACGCGGAGCGAGACGCCACGCAGCGCCTCGACGCCACCGGGGTAGACCTTGTGGACCTCGAGCGCTTCCAGCATCGCCGCTCCGGGTAGCGTCAAGGCGACGCTCGCGAGTCTAGGCGTTGTCTCCGGCGAGGCGCTTGATCGGCCCCGAGATCACGAAGAACAGCAGGCCGGCACCGGCGGCGATCCCGCCGACCGCGATGAACAGGCTCGACAGCGGGAGATCCTCGACCAGGCCGCCGACGAGTCCGGCGATCAGGTTGCCCAGGGCCGAGCCCATGAACCAGATCCCCATCATCTGCCCGACCAGCCGGCTGGGCGAGATCTTCGTCGTCGCCGACAACCCGACCGGACTCAGACACAGTTCGCCGACGGTATGGAAGAAGTAGGTCACCACCAGCCACATCGGGCTGACCAGGCCGTCGCCGGTGAAGGTCGCGCCCCAGGCCAGCACCAGGAAGCCGACACCGAGCAGGACCAGCCCGAGGCCGAACTTCACGCCGAGGGACGGAGCGCGGGAGCCGAGCTTGACCCAGGTGAAGCCGACGACCGGCGCCATGATGATGATGAACATCGGGTTGATCGACTGCAGCCAGCTCGCCGGCGCCTCCCAGCCGAAGACGACCCGGTTCGTCAGATCGTTGGCGAAGGCGTTCAGGCCGGTCGCGGCCTGCTCGAAGCCGGACCAGAACATCGCCGCTCCGAAGAACAGCGCGACGATGACCAGGATCCGCTTCTTCTCGTCGGCGTTGCGGCACTCGAACGCCAGCACGTAGCCGAAGTAGATCGCCACGAGCAGGACGACCAGCCCGCCGGTCCAGCGCACGAACTCGACGAGACTCAGCGGGATCGCGCCGCTGCGCATCAGCATCACGAACACCACGATCGCGGCGACGATGCTACCGAAGCCGATGTAGAAGTTGCGCCAGTCCTTGCGGTGCTGATCGCTTCCGGCCTCGACCTCCAGCTCCCCGGCACCGACGAGATACTTGCCGCCGTGCACGTACTGGATCAGCGCCAGCGTCATGCCGACACCTGCCGCACCGAAGCCCATGTGCCAGCTGTAGCCCTCACCGAGCCAGCCGCAGATGATCGGGCCGAGGAAGGCGCCCAGGTTGATGCCCATGTAGAACAGCGAGAAGCCCGCGTCGCGCTTGGCCCCGTCGTCGCCGTAGAGATCGCCGACGATCGCGCTGACGTTGGGCTTGAGCAGTCCGGTTCCCAGGACCACCAGCACCAGTCCCGTGTAGAACGCCATGTCGTTGGGGACCGCGAGGGTGTAGTGCCCCGCGGCGATCAGCACGCCGCCCCAGAGCACCGCCTTCTTCTTGCCCAGCAGGCGATCGGCCATCCAGCCGCCGGGCAGCGCCAGCGCGTAGACGCCGAAGGTGTAGAGGCCGACGATCGCCGACGCCTTGACCGTCGTCATGCCCATGCCGCCGTTGGCGACCAGGTCGGTCATGAAGAGGACCAGCAGACCTCGCATGCCGTAGTAGCTGAAACGTTCCCACAGTTCGGTGAAGAACAGCGTGGAAAGTCCCCGGGGGTGACCGAAGAACTGCGCTTGACTCGGTTGCGACATCTGGCGTCTCCCTCCCGCGATCCGACCTGGATCCGGGCGTATGCGGACGGCAAGGCCTGCCCTATTTACGCGGCCCGTCCTCCGGAGTCAACCGGCGCACCCGTTCGGTGCTGCGAATGCCCCATGAGGAAGGGCCGGGGCGCTAGCGCCGCGAGGACGCTCCCGAGCGGCCCATCTTGACGATGATCTTCCACTCGGTCGGGGTCACCGGCTGCACCGAGAGACGGCTGCGGTTGATCAGGACCATCTCCTGGAGTCCCGGCGTCTCCTTGATCTGCGGCAACGTGACGGCGTGCTTCAGCTCTTCGGTGAGCTTGATGTCGACGACGAACCAGCGCGGGTTCGACGGGTCCGACTTCGGGTCGAAGTACTTCTCTTTCGGATCGTGCTGGGTCGGGTCGGGATAGCCGGCCTTGACGACCTCGGCCAGCGCGACGACCTCCGGCGGCTTGAGCTGGGAGTGGTAGAACAGCACGCCGTCGCCGACCTTGACCTTGTCCCGGAGCAGGTTTCGTGCCTGATAGTTGCGGACGCCGTCCCACATCGCCCGCTTGCCACGTTCCTTCTTCAGGTGCGGCAATCCGTAGGTGTCGGGATCGGATTTGAAGAGCCAGTATTGCCGGGCCATCGCCCTCTCCTCATCGGTTGCGGGGCACGCAATCACCACTCGCTTCGGGGACCGGAGCCTACCGCCCCGGGCCGCTCCCGGGCAACCCTGCGGACCACGATTGCGAGATTGCCAGACCCCGACCGTTCAATTTCCGTATACTCCCGGGTCGGGATTCGGCCCATTTCGCAGTCGGAGTCGGCTGACGGTGGGCTATGCTGGAGTCGACCGGAGCAAGTTCAGTTCGTGGGAGAGCCACCGTGAGCAACGGTAGCGGCGTGACGCCGGAACAGCCCCAGGGCGAATCGCCCTGGCCCCTGGATCGCAGCGAGTATGCGATCCGGCACCGCTCGGTCCTGCCCAGCACCAAGGACTCGATCAACACCGCGGTGTCCGCGATCCTCGAGGTCGCCGCCGATTGCGGCTTCACCGAGGAAGATCGCACCGACCTCGAGATCGCCCTGCGCGAGGCGCTGGCCAACGCGGTGATCCACGGCAACTCCTACGGTGCGGACAAGAACGTCTTCGTCCGCTGCTACGGCTCCGAGGCCGAGGGGCTGCTGGTGCTGGTTCGTGACGAAGGCCCCGGCTTCATGCCCGAAGAGGTGCCGGATCCCCGTGGCAACGACAGGGTCCACCTGAACCACGGGCGGGGCCTGTTCCTGATGAAGGCGTTGATGGACTTCGTCGAGTACCGCAAGGACGGTCGCGAGGTGCTGTTGTTCCGCGCCTCGAACGCCCGGCGCGAGGCCGGCGCTTCCTGACGGATCGGCGGACGCTCGCGGCCGTTCCGCTCAGTCCTGCCGCTCGAGTTCCCGTCGCAGGGTCGCGAGGTCCGGTTCGATCTCCACCTTGTGGCTCTCGCGTTCGAACAGTGCAGAAAGCGCCGGTGGCGGCGCGACCTCTCCGCCGATCAGCGGCTCGACGATCTCGTCGAACTTCGCCGGGTGAGCCGTGGCGACGACGATCCAGTCGCCCTCGGGCAGCGCCTCGAGGGCATGGATCCCGGTTGCCGTGTGGGGACACCAGATCCGACCCCAGCGTGCCGGCCCGGCGGCGATCGCGGCACGGATCGCCTCGTCGTCGACCGTCGTCGCCGAGGCGCCGGCCAGGAAATCGTCTCGGTCCGGGTAGAGGTGGAACAGTCGCTCCATGTTGCTGGGGTCGCCGACGTCCATCGCGTTGGCCAGCGTCGCCACCGACGGCCGGGGCGCCCACTCCCCCGACGCGAACCAGTCGGGCACGGTGCGGTTGGCGTTACAGGCGAGCTGGATCCGGCCGATCGGGAAACCGCAACGGCGAGCCCAGAACGCGCCGACCGAGTTGCCGAGGTTCCCGGACGGAATGACGAAGTTCGGGATCGTCCCGTGGGACGCCTGGTAGGCCAGGCCGATCGCCGCGTAGTACGCCGCCTGGGGTAGCAGGCGACCGATGCTGATGCTGTTGGCCGAGGTCAGCCCGGCCGCACGTTTCCACTCGACGTCGAGGAACGCCTGCTTGACCAGCCGCTGGCAATCGTCGAACACGCCGCGGACGGAGAAGCTGCGCACGTTGCCGCCCCAGCAGGTGAGCTGGTGCTCCTGACGCGGCGACACGCCGCCCCGGGGATACAGCACGCCGACGCGGACCGCCTGCTTGCCGTGGAACGCAGCGGCGACGGCGCCACCGGTGTCTCCGGAGGTGGCGACGAGGACCGTGCGCGGCTCGCCGCCGACCTCGGCGAGTTGCTGGAAGCACTCGGCCAGGAAGCGGGCGCCGAAGTCCTTGAACGCGGCGGTCGGGCCGTGAAACAGCTCCAGCACCGAGCTGCCCCGGGAATGAGCTCCGCCGTCGGTCCGGCCCAGCGGCACCAGCGGAACCGGGAAATCGAAGGCGCGCTCGCACATCGCCGGGAGACTCTCCAGCAATGGATCGCCGGCGAGAAACGGCGCGATGAAACCGGCCGCTCGCTCGGCGAACGGCGCCTCGGGATCGAACGTCGCCAGGTCGAACGTCGGAAACGTCTCGGGCACGTAGAGGCCGCCGTCGGGAGCCAGCCCCGCGGTAACCGCCTCGGAGAAGCGGACCGCAGCTGCCTGCCCTCTGGTGCTGACGTACTTCACGAAGCGGGCTCGATGCAGGCGGCCCCCCGGGCGCGGATCGGCGAGACCCAGGCGTCGGTCTCGAGACCGGCGGAACGGAACTGTTTCACGACGGCGGCGCTGACCGACCGAGCCGTCGCGTCGTCCGCGGACCAGGCGAAGACGCTGGGGCCCGAGCCGGCGATCCCGAAGCCGATCGCGCCCGCTTCCAGCGCCGCGTCGCGAGCCGCGTCGAAACCCGGGATCAGCCGGGAGCGCTCGGGCTCGACGATCTCGTCGCGCAGGGAGCGACCGATCAGCGGGAGGTCGCCCGAGTGACAGCCGGCGAGGAACCCCGCCAGCCGCATCGACTGGTCGACATGCTCGCCGAGGCCGATCGACTCGCGGAGCACCGCGCGGGCGTCCCGGGTGTCGATGCGCATGTGCGGGTGGACCAGCGTGCAGCGCAGCGTGTCGGGGAACGGGACCGGGTAGACCTCGAGGGGATCCTTGGAGACGACCGCGGTCAGGCCGCCGTACAGACACGGAGCGGTGTTGTCGGCGTGGGCCGCACCGGTCGCCGCCCGTTCTCCCTCGGTGGCGCAGATCAGCAGGCGATCGAGGGGCAACGGCTCGTCGAGGAGCGCGTTCGCCGCGACGACGGCGCCGACGGCCGAGGCCGCGGAGCCCCCCATTCCCGAACCGAGGGGGATCCCCTTCTCGACGGTGATCCGGAAGCCGCAACCGGGGCGGGCCGCCTCGATCAGCGCCAGCAGCGCCACCGACGCGGTGTTCTTCGCCGGGTCTCTGGGCAGATCGGTGACGACGCCCTCGATCCCGTCGACGACGACCTGCTCGTCGCCGGCGACCCGGGTGACGCGCACGGTGTCACCGACGGTGTCCAGGGCGAAGCCGAGCACGTCGAAGCCGACGCTCACGTTGGCGACGGTCGCCGGCGCGAAGGCGATCCGTGTGGCGGAATCGAATACAGAGGAACTCACGGCGGGGATGCTACCGGATAGGCTAGAATCCGCGCCATGGGAATCGAAGAACTACCCCTCGAGACGCTCACTCCGTCGCAGCTCTGGGCCGGACTCGACCCGGAGACCCGCACCCTGGCGGCCCAGGCGCTGTACACGGACCGGGACGCCCGGCGCGAGGGGGATGTCGCGATCGCCGCCCAGCTGCGTTATCGCGAGGTCGCGGTGCGCAAGCTGCCGATCGAACAGCGGATCAAGCACGTCCTGCGGATCCCGACCGACGACTCGCTGGCCTCGTCGCTGCTGCTGGCGCTGCACCTGAAGCACCGCAAGCCGCTGCTCACGGCGTTTCTCGACGAACTCGGAATCCCCCACGACGACGGGATGATCTCCGAGGATCACGATGTCGAACCGCTGACCGTCGAGAAGCTGACGCCGGCGGTCGAACGACTGTTCCGGGAGTTCCCCGACGATCAGGCGCGGCTCTACCTGACGGCGCTCTACGCCCTCGATCCTGTCTCCTGGGAGGGGCTGGCCGCGCTGCTCACTCCGGCTCGATGACGACGGCGCTGCCGTAGGCCAGGATCTCCGACGCCGATCCCATCACGTACGATGTGGCGAAGCGCACGTCGGTGATCGCGTTGGCACCGAACCCCTGGGCCTCGGCGATCATCCGGTCGATCGACTGCTCCCGCGCCTCGGCCATCATCTTCGTGTACTCCTCGATCTCGCCACCGACGATGTTCTTCAACCCCGCGACGATGTCCCGGCCGATGTGCCGGGCCCGGATCGTGTTCCCCCGGGCCAGCCCGAGCGTCTTCGTGATGCGGTGCCCCGCGATGGTTGCCGACGGAGTGACGATCATCGTTCCACCTCTTTGTAGGGATCCTTGCGGTAGGCGAACCACTTCTCCCGGAACACCGACAGCACGAGGATCGCTCCGCCGAACAGGATCGCGAAGATCGCCATGCGCACCGACAGCGGTTCGCTCGAGTCGGTGAAGATCAGCCGGACGAACTGCCACAGACCGTATCCGGTCAGCACGACCGAACCGACGGCGACGAGCAGCCAGGCCAGCCCGCGCTCGGTGCGGTTGTAGATCGAGTCCCAGTACAGACTCCA
This sequence comes from uncultured bacterium, assembly GCA_942490715.1. Classification (GTDB taxonomy): domain Bacteria; phylum Acidobacteriota; class Polarisedimenticolia; order Polarisedimenticolales; family Polarisedimenticolaceae; genus CALNYP01. The sequence continues at coordinate 175,901 of CALNYP010000010.1, read as the reverse complement.
GCTCTCCTCGGGCGGCTTGCGGTAGGACATCTCGGTCGTCACCTCCTTGACCCGGTTCATCCGCTCCCATTCGGCGCGGAATCGCGGATCGTCGTCGAGCCTGCGATCGAACTCGGCGCGATCGCCCGCTGCCAGTTCGCCGTCGAGGGCCGCCATCATCAGATGCCGCGCCCGTTCGTCATGGTCGTGGGATGTGCCGCTCACATCTCCTCCTCGAACGCCCCGGCGAGTCGTTGCCGGGCAGCGTACAGCCGGGACATCACGGTCCCGATCGGGATGTCGATCAGCTCGGCGATCTCGCGGTAGCGCAGTCCTTCGAATTCCTTCAGGACCAGCACCTCGCGCTCCCGGTCGGGCAGGGTCTCGATCGCACCGTGGAGCTTGCGCACCTGCTCGGCGCGCTCGGCGCTCTCGGCGGGGCCCATCCGCCGCGCACGATCGCCCGCCTCGGCGATCAGCCAGGGGGTGGCGCTGCCGAGCTTCTCCCGGCGGCTGCGGCGATCGCGGACGAAGTTGAAGCAGAGCCGACGCAGGATCTGGTACAGCCAGCCGTAGAACGGTCGCTCGGGATCCAGGCGCTGCCGGGCGCGATAGGCCCGCACGAACGCCTCCTGGGACAGATCCATCGCGTCTTCCGGAGAGCCGACGAGCCCCAGCGCCGAGAAATAGGCCCGGCGCATGTGCCGCTGAACGAGTTCGCCGAAGGCCGCCGACTCCCCGGCCCGGGTTCGTCGGACCAGCTCCTGCTCGCTGATCGCCGCCTGTTCGCTCACTCCGCTCTCCTGTGTCACCAGGGGATACACGCCGGCCCCGATTCTATTCGTCATGTGTGAAAACCGGGCATTTCGACTACTATTCGCGTTGCTGCCCAGTTGTCGCCTCGCAGGCGACCGGCATCCACCCCCCGGGAGACAGGCATGAGTTGGAACATCGGCGACCGGCTCCGGCACCGGTTCAATCCGGAGCTGGGTCCGGGACTGGTCAGCGACATCGAGGGCCGGACCGTCATCGTCACCTTCCCGGACAACGGAACGGTGTTGCGGCTGGCGGCGACCTCCGACGCGATTCAGCCCCTCGAGCTTCGCGAGGGGATGCGGGCGCTGCTCATCTCCACCGGGGAGTCGGTGATCGTCGAAGCGGTCGACGAGAACGGCGTGACCCTGACCGACAACCGCGTCGTCGAAGAGCGCGACGTCTGGCCGATCGACGTCGCCGACTCGCTGACCGAGCGGCTGGCCCAGGGCTCGATCAGCAAGCTCGAGAACTTCGCGTTGCGCCTCGACTCCCTGCACCTGGCCGGGCTGCGCGAGGCCGACGGCCTGGGGTCGTTCCTCGGTGGACGCATCCGCATCTTCCCGCATCAGCTCTACGCGGCGGAGCGGGCGACCCGGACCGACCCGGTGCGCTGGCTGCTCGCCGATGAGGTCGGCCTCGGGAAGACCGTCGAGGCCTGCCTGATCCTGAATCACCTGCTGCGCACCGGCCGCGCCGATCGCACACTCGTGGTCACGCCGGACACGCTGACGGTGCAGTGGCTCGGCGAGCTGTGGCGCAAGTACCACCAGGTCTTCGTGCTGATGGACGAGAAGCGTCTGGTCGACGTCGAGAAGGTCTACGGCGAAGGGTTCAACCCCTTCGAAGCCCATCGCAACGTCGTGATCTCGATCGAGATGCTCGTCGAGAAACCGTACCTGACCGAGGCCGCCGTCGAGGCCGGCATCGACATGTTGATCGTCGATGAGGCGCACCATCTCCACCGGCCTCCCGGACACCCCGGCGACCCCAAATACCGGGCGATCGCACCGATCGCGGCGACCGGCCGCCACGTGCTGCTGCTCACGGCGACACCCCTCGAGGACGACGCCCACGGTTTCTTCCGGCTGCTGCAGCTGTTGCGACCCGATGAGTTTCCCGAGGAGATCTCGATCGACGAGCGGCTGGCCGGCGGCGAGCCGTTGCCGCCCTGCACCAGCGCCACCCGTCGCCAGGACATCGGCGGACTGCCGCCGCGAGCGCCGGAAGCGGTCGCCCTCGACGCCGAGGAATGGGCGCCGATCGCCAAGCTGGAGGCGGCGATGCGCGCGCTCCCGGCGGACAACGCCGTCGCCGCGAGGAAGAAGGCGCGCCGGATCCGCCGGGCGCTGGCCTCCGGCGACGCCCTCGACGCCCTGCTCGACCGGCAAAAGGAGCGGCCGGCCCGTGCACTGGCCAAGAAGGCGATGGCCGACGACCCACGGATCGGCTGGCTCGTCGAGTCGGCGCGACGCTGGCGGGCCGACGGAGACAAGACGCTGGTCTTCGTCGCCCACCGCGAGAGCCTGGAGGCGATCCGTGACGCGATGAGCCGCGGCGCCCAGCTGCGTGTCGGCGTGTTCCACGAGGATCTCTCCCCCGGGCAACGGGACATCGAGGTGGCTCAGTTCCGGACCGCGGCCGGCCCCTCGATGCTGATCTCGACGGAGTGCGGCGGGGAGGGACGCAACTTCGAGTTCTGCACCCGGCTGATCCTGTTCGACCTGCCGTGGGACCCGATGCTGGTCGAACAGCGAATCGGTCGACTCGATCGCATCGGCCGGGACCGGCCGGTGGAGATCCGTTACTTCAAGCCGCCGAGCGGGATCGGTGCCGCTGTGGTCGACCTCTACGAGAGTCTGGGGTTGTTCCGCCACCCCCTCGGTGGGCTGGGACGCGAGCTGGCCGCCGTCGAGGCCGCGGTCGAAGAGCTGGCGCTGTCCGATGCCGACATCAACGACGCGTCGCACTTCCAGGCGATCGTCGAGGGTGCCAGGGAGGCCTACGACCGCGTCGAGTCCGCGGCGTATCACGAACTCCATCGCGACCCCTACGTCTCGGCGATGGAGGCGGAGATCCTCTCGCGAATCCCCGGGGACCTCGACGAGCAGGTCGAGGAGGTCGTTCTGGCGACCTGCGAGCAACTCTCGTTGAAGGTCGAGCCCCATCGCGGCGCGGCGCGGCACTCGGTCGAGCTGGGCACCCACGCCCGGGTCGAGAGCCTGCCCGGTGTCGTCGGCGGCTCGAGTTTTCTCGGCACCTTCGACCGCGAGGAGGCGGTCGCCGACGAGAGCATCGACTTCTACGCCTCGGGGCATCCCCTGGTCGAGGGCATCCTGGCCCACCTCGAGGACAGTCATCGGGGTCGCGTGGCGTTGCTGCATCTCAAGGCCGAGACCGAGGGCGAGAACGCCTTCGGCTTGCTGGCGATCTACAAGGACGGTCCGACCTTCGAGGGCGTCGCCATCGACATCACCGGCAAGGAGCGGCCGGAGCTTGCCGAGCGGCTCACCCGGCGACCGCTGCGCAGCCGGCGCGTGCCCAGGGACTCCTGGACCCGGCAGCCGGGCTGGCCGAAGCTGATCCGCAGCCTGGCCCGCAAGCTCGAGGAACGTGGCCGACCGGTGGCGGTCGCGGCGTTCCGGATCGGCGACTGACCCGGGTTTCTGCCGGGTTGGTCTTGACGAGAGAGTCTGTTTCCTGGCTTTTTTGGTGATTGACATGTGTAGCGTGTTGTATATACTACACGCTATGACCACCCCCAATCAGTTCGGAAGCTATCTGCGCGAGCGGCGCGAGGGGCTGCGCCAGGGCGACCCGCGATTCTCCCTGCGCCAGACCGCTCAGCGGATCGGGGTCGAGCCCTCGTACCTGTCCAAGGTCGAGCGCGGTGCCGAGGCGGCGCCGTCGGAGGAGACGGTCCGGCGGATCGCCGCCGAGCTCGGGGAAGATCCCGATCTGCTCCTGGCTCTCGGCGGCAAGGTGTCGTCGGATCTGCAATCGGTGATCCGCAAGCGCCCGGAGCTGTTCGCCGCACTGATCCGGGAGCTGGGGCAGCTGCCCGACCACGCCGTGCTCCGCGTCGTGCGCGAGGTCCGTGACGGTCGCTGGTAGCCATGGACGGGGTAGTCGGAGAAGAAAAAAGAGAAGAAGGACAAGAGGTGAACTCATGATCGAACTCAAAGACGACAGCCTGGTATTCCGCTTTCCCGAGGTGCATGCCCGAGCCGAACTGCGCATCGATCTGCAGCGCACGCTCCGTATTCCCGACGACTCGGCGACCTATCCCCTGCCTCCCGGACTCGGATCCTTCCCGATGCGACACGTCGACGACCATGCCGACCGTCTTCCGGCATCCTGGAAGGAGCACGGCGGCGTGATGCTACCGATCCACCAGGCCGAGGCGCTCTGGATCGACTTCGACTCGCCATTTGTCGATGGGTGCGCTCGCTATCCGTTCCTGGTCAAGATCGGTACGGGCAAGATCAATGCGGTGACCGGGGAGACCTGGGACGACGGAGTGCACCGCGATCCCCAGAACTACGTCGTCATCCCGGAGCAACCGTGGCTCGACGGCTACTGCGTGGCGAAGGACGTTATCCGCCAGTTCGTGGCGATGCCCCTCGGCGACGGTTACACCGCCGAGGAACAGATCACCGGAGAGGCCAGCTGGGGTGGATTGCAGATCGCCGCGTACCCGATGAAAGCCAAGGTGTTTCGACGCCGGTTCGGGCATGAAGAGATCAGCCTGGGAGTCGCAAAACACGGCGCGATGGAGCGGCTCAGCACGCACATGGGCCTTGCGCCGGGCGGCCGGATGAGACAGCAGATCTTCGAGGATCCTTACGACATGGCCGACTGGGACCTGCGCACATCGAGCCGGTGCTTCGTGCACCTCGCCAACGCTGCGGCCTGGCGGGAGATCACCGGCCAGGCACCGCCGCCGTCCCCGATCACGGCCGAGGCCTACACCGAGCACGGCCTGCCCTGGTTCGACCATTACGCCGACGCTCCGACGGTCGACGGTTCCGGGGAGCTCGCCGGACTGAAGACCGTCAGCGGCGGAGGCCGGCAACAGCAGGTGCGCGAATGGTGACGACCGCGGGATGCTTTGCTGCTGCTGCCGTTCTGGAAGAAAGCGTTCGGCCGACAACGGGCCGGTCGAGGTCGAGTCTAGCAAAGCTCGCAACGCACTTCGGCGACCTTCTCGAAACTGCGGCGATCGCTGGTCAAGATCGTCAGTCCGTGAACCACGGCGGTTGCGGTGATCATCAGGTCGTGGGCACCGATCGTGATCCCGCGACGGGCGAGGTCGGCGCCGAGCCGGGCGTGGGCGCGGGCGCAAACGACATCGAATGCGAGAACCGGAACCCGGGTCAGGATCGTCTCGACGAACGATTCGGCGCGAAGACGTCGTTTCGATGCGCGCAGTCGATGAACACCGTGCAGCAACTCCGACACCGTGATCGCCGCGAGAAACAGACCTGTATCGGCATAACGCTCGGCAAAGGAGTGCAGTTCGAGCTGTCCGCGTTCCGCGGCGACGAACAGGCTCGTGTCGACGAGCGCGCCTACTTTCTCCAACGGTGATCCTCGGCAGGGGGCTGGGAGGCGAGGTGATCGTCGAGTTGCTTCAGGTAGTCGGAGCCCACGGCCGGAAGTCCTCGCAGCAGGTCGACCAGATCGGCACCGGTGAATCCTGACGAGTACCGGGCAGGGCTGACCTCACAGACCTCTCGTCCACCCCGCTCGACGACGAACGACTCGCGTCCGTAGCTGACCCGGTTCAGGACATCGGACAGACCTCGAGCGAGGTCCGTCGCGGAGATCCGGTGCCTGTCGTTCCTCCGGTTCACCATGAATCATATTCTATGATTCTCGATCCAGCGAAGCAAATCGAAGCTGGAGGCTGGATGGAATCAATCTGGATAGCCGGTCGGGGTCAGAGCAGCTCGGTCGCGATCATCAGGTACATGAACAGCCCGGTCACGTCGACGATCGTCGCCACGAACGGCGTCGAAGTCGTCGCCGGGTCGACCCCGAGTCTGCGCATCAGGAATGGCAGCATCGAACCGATCAGCACGCCCCAGAGCACCACGCAGATCAGCGAGATTCCGATCGCCAGGGCGACGGAGCTCCACTGCTGACCGAAATCACCGACGGCGATGCGCAGCGCGCCGATCAGCGACAGCGTGATCCCCAGCGACAGGCCGAACAGCACCTCCCGGCGCATCACCTTCCACCAGTCCCGCAGGTCGACCTCGTCGAGGGCCATCGCACGGATGACCAGCGCCGCCGCCTGGGAGCCGCTGTTGCCTCCGCTGGAGATGATCAACGGCACGAACAGGGCCAGCACGAGCATCTCCCGCATCTTGTCGGCGAACAGCCCCATCGCGTTGAGGGTCAACAGCTGCCCGAGGAACAGGAAGACGAGCCAGCCGGCGCGCTTGCGCACCATGCCGATGAAGCTGACCTGCATGTAGGGCTGCTCGAGCGCTTCGGAACCGCCGAGCTTCTGGATGTCCTCGGTCGCCTCTTCCTCGGCGACGTCGAGAACGTCATCCCAGGTCACGATGCCCAGCAGCACGCCTCGCGTATCGGTGACCGGGAACGCGGCCCGGTCGTACTCCTTGAACACCTGGACCGCCGACTCCTGATCCGCCATCGCCTCGAGGGAGATGAAGTTGCCGTCGCACAGCGACGAGATCGAGGCCGCGGGGTCGGCGAGCAGGAGCTGGCGCACGCGAAGGTCGTCGATCAGCTTGCCCCGCTCGTCGACGACGCTGATCACATTGAGTGTCTCGCTGTCCTCGCCGTTGCGACGCAGGTGATCGAGGGCGTGCTGCACCGTCCAGTCCGAACGGACGGAGATGAACTCCGGCGTCATCAGCCGGCCGATACTGTCTTCGGGGTACCCCAGCAGCTTCTTGGCAATCGCACGCTCGTCCGGGGTCAGCAGCGCGAGCATCTGCTTCGTCACCGACGCCGGCAGCTCTTCGAGGACCGAGGTGCGATCGTCCGGGGACATGTCGTTGAGGACCGCCGCGACCTCTTCCCGGCCGAGTGCCTTGATCAGCCCCTCCTGGGCCTCGGCCGACAGGTGCTCGAAGGTATCCGCCGCCTGGTCCCGGGGCTGCAGCCGGAAGACCACCGCTCGTTCTGCGGGCGCGAGACTTTCGATGGCAACCGCGACATCGACCGCCTCGATCTCGGCGAACAGTTCCCGCAAGCGCAGGAAATTGCGCTGCTCGAGCGCCTCCTGGACATCGGGTTCCGAGACATTCGTCGGCATCTTGCGTACCTTCTGCGGCGGGTAGGGGGTGGCGCGCAGCAGAGTACACCGATCAACCGGGTGCGGCCATTGCGTTTCCGACCCGTCCGATCCCTGCTATGGTGGCGCCGATGAATACGATTCGTGGCCGGTTCTTGTTGTGTTTTTGCCTGGCGCTGGTGGTGCTGTCGCCGGGGTGTGCCGGCGAGCCCGCGGAGCCGGCGATGACCTGGACCGAGGCCTACGAGGCCGCGGCCCTGGCCGAGCGGGTCAGCGACGTCGACCGTGCGCTGGAGATGTACGACCTGGCTGTCGGTCTCGCCGGTAGCGGCGAGGACGCCTGGAAGAAGAAGCTCGAAGCCCTCGAAGGGCGCGCCCGGGCGGAGCGAGCCGCGGGCCGCTTCGAGGACTCGATGGCCACCTCCCGGGAGGCGCTGGCGATTCACGAAGCCCACGCCGGCGAGCAGGATCCGGAGCTGGCGGCGACCTACAACCGTGTCGGGATGGCCCACCAGGCTTCCGGCGATCTGACCCGGGCCCGGGAGTACTACGGCAAGGCGCTGGCATTGCGGGAGGCCGCGTTCGGACCGGACTCCGGCGAGCTGACCGAGTCGCTGAACGCACTCGGCACCCTCGACCTGATCGAGAACGACGTCGACGCGGCGGAGGCCCGGTTCCAGCGATCGTTGACGATCATGCAAGCTTCGCTGCTCGCCGACCATCCGAACCTGGTGATCGGCTACACCAACCTCGGCCAGGTCTACCAGCAGCGTGGCGATGCCGGACAGGCGACCGAGATGTACCGGCAGGCGCTGCGGATCTCGATCGCGAATCACGGAGGCTCCGACCCGCTCACCGCTGCGGCCCAGGGCAACCTTGCGCTGATCTTGCGGCAACAGAAGAAGTACAAGGAAGCCGAGCAGCTCTACCTCGCCGCCGTCGCCACGCTGGAGCCGCTCGTCGAGTCGCGACCTCTCGAACTCGCCTCTCAGCTGAACAACCTGGCGCCTGCTGTTTGTGAAGCGAACTGCCGGGAACTGGAAAGTCCAGGACCTGCTACCTCCCCGCGATCGATCTGCTCCAGGCGAATCTGGGCGGGCCCGTATCCGGACCTGGCTTCATCCGCTGTTCAGCCTCGGTCGCCTTCTACGAACGGTGCAAATCGCGACGACGATGCCGCCTGTCGGTACGCGGAGGCCCTCAGCGAGATGTTCGAACAGACCGTCGGTATCGAGCACGCCGGCGCCCGGATCGTCGCCCGACGTTATATCGAGTTGCTCGACCGCACCGGCAAGACCGATCAGGCCCGGGCGCTGGAACAGCGCGTCTTCCCCGACGGCGAGGGCTGACGGAGCCATGGCGCTCGCCTGATGGCCGACCGGGTCGAACTTGCGTTCCTCGAAGCGGCACGCGAGCTGATCCCGGATGACGGTAGCGCCCTGCTCGTCGCAGTCTCCGGCGGTGGTGACTCGGTCGCCCTGCTGCACCTGCTGGCGCGGCTGGCCCCTCGCCGAGGGTTGCGCCTCACCGTCGCTCATCTGGATCACGGCCTCCGTCGTGGGTCCCGCACCGATGCAACGTTCGTGCGCCGCCTTGCCGCGAGCCTCGAGCTCCCGTTTGTCGGCGACCGTCGAGACGTCAAGGCCGAGCGGAGGAAGGGCGAGTCGCCGGAGGAGGCGGCGCGGCGGGTTCGCCGTCGGTTCCTGATCGAAACGTGCCGGAGTTGCGACGGTGACCTCATCGCGACGGGGCACAACCTCGACGACCAGGCCGAGACGGTCTTGATGCGTTTCGCCCGGGGCGCCGGTGCCGCGGCTCTCGCCGGGATCCGCCGCCGCGGGCCGGGACCGTTCGTGCGTCCACTGCTGGGAATCGAACGTCTCGAGTTGCGGAGCTGGCTCGACCGTCACGAGCTCCCCTATCGCGACGATCCTACCAACGACGACCTGCGCTTCGATCGCAACCGGGTGCGCGGGTTGCTGATGCCCGAGCTCGCCCGCCAGCTGAATCCCCGGGCCGCCCGGCACGTCGTCGAGGCCGCGGAGCGGCTGCGCAGCGATGCCGAGTTCCTCGATGGCGAGTCTGCAGCCTGGCTGGACCGACACTCTCGCGCCACCCGGGCCGGCCTCCTTTCAATCGATGCGCAGGCGCTGGCGACCGCTCCCCTGCCGATCGCGGCTCGAGCGGCCCGGCTACTGCTGGTCCGTGCCGGCGCGGACCCCCGCCGGGTCACCGCGCGGCACATCGAGGCCTTGCTGCGGCTCGCGACGAGCCCGGGGCCCGGATCGCTGGACCTGCCGACGAAACTGACGGCCAGGAAAGCGCGAGGACGCATCGCGATCGCCGCGGGTTCGGGTTCGGGTTCGGTGGTGTAACGATCGGCCTGGGCTGGGAGTCTGCATTTGCAGACCGGGCCACACCACCACAGGAGTCCGCATTTGCAGACCGCGCCGCACGCACCCGGGGACCGGGAGTCCGGCATTTGCAGACTGGGCCGCACACACCTGGGACCGGAGTCTGCATTTGCAGACTGGCCACACCCCAGGGGACCGGAGTCCAACATTTGCAGACTGGGCCGTACCACCACAGGAGTCTGCATTTGCGGACCGCGCCGCATCACGCGGGACCGGAGTCTGCATTTGCAGACGGGGCCGTGCACCCCAGGGCCGGAGTCTGCATTTGCAGACTGCACGCCATCTCGGGACCGGAGCAGCCCGGCATCCCCGAGGCCACCCAGCCCACCCGCCCCCCGGGGGAACGGTCGACGAACCAGACCCCCAGCTTCCACCAGCCCGTGAGGGCTCCGCTCCCCCGGGCCCGCGCCGGAAATCGACCCAGGCAAAGCGCCCCCGGAGGCGCTACATTTGACCCCCATGAGACTCTCCAGCGAGATCCTCCTCGACGAGGAACACATCCGCCTCCGGGTCGAAGCGATGGCGGCCGCGATCGCATCGGATACCCCCGAGGGAACGACCCTGTCGGTCCTGACCCTGATGGACGGCGCGTGGATCTTCTGCGCCGATCTGGTCCGACGATTGCCGATGCCGGTACGCCATGCCTTCGTGCCGGTGATCTCGGTGAACCGGGGCGGCGATCCCTCTCAAGTGGTTCTCCCCGAGGAGTTTCCGGTGGATGACGCCGACCTGCTGATCGTCGAGGACATCCTCGACACCGGCCGGACCATGAGCCGCCTGATCGAGACCCTCAAGGCGCGACACCCCCGTCGCGTCCGGATCGCGGTACTTCTGGACAAACCATCGGGCAGGCAGGTCGATATCCAGGCGGACTACGTCGGATTTCCGATCTCCGACCGATGGGTGGTAGGCTACGGACTGGACTCCGACGGTCTCTATCGCAATCTTCCCTACATATCGTACGTGGAAGAAACCTGACCAGGCCGCCGTTGTACCCAAATGGCACCTGGGTGGGTGCTTCTATATATTGATGAGGGAAGTCGCCACGGGCGTACGAAACGGGCGATGGGCCGGGGCTGCCTAGAATCCCAGGGAAACTCGACGTGAACTCTCACCTCAAGACCATCGTCATCTGGCTCGTCGTCATCGCGGCCGTCGTGATCGGCTACCAGATCTTCGACACCGCCAGCAACACTCGCCGTCAGCTGGACCAGACCGCCTTCTATCGCGCCGTCGAGGCCGGAGAGATCTCCGAGCTGACGATCACCGGCGACGAGGTCGGTTTCGAGATCCGCGGCAAGTTCAAGAACAACCAACCCTCCAGTAACGGTCGACCGATCAAGACCTTCAGCACCTACGTCGTCAAGGACGACCAGCTGCTCAGCGACCTGCGCGCCCAGGGCGTGAAGATCACCTCGGAGAAACCCCGGGACAGCTCGATGTTCGGGCTGCTCCTGATGTGGTCACCGATGGTCCTGTTCCTGGTCGTCTGGGTCTTCTTCATGCGCCAGATGCAGAGCGGCGGCAACCGCGCGCTGTCATTCGGTAAGTCCCGGGCCAAGCTGACCTCCTCCCAGGGCCGCAAGATCACGTTCAAGGACGTGGCCGGCGTCGAGGAAGCCAAGCAGGAACTGCAGGAGATCATCGAATTCCTCAAGGAGCCCCAGAAGTTCCAGAAGCTCGGCGGCAAGATCCCCAAGGGCGTGCTGCTGATGGGACCTCCCGGAACCGGCAAGACCCTGCTCGCCCGCGCCATCGCCGGCGAGGCCAACGTGCCGTTCTTCTCGATCTCCGGATCGGACTTCGTCGAGATGTTCGTCGGCGTCGGCGCCTCCCGCGTCCGCGACCTGTTCGAACAGGGCAAGAAGAACGCCCCCTGCATCATCTTCATCGATGAGATCGACGCCGTCGGCCGTCACCGCGGCGCCGGCCTCGGTGGCGGGCACGACGAGCGCGAGCAGACCCTCAACCAGCTGCTGGTCGAGATGGACGGCTTCGAGACCAACGAAGGCGTGATCCTGATCGCCGCGACCAACCGTCCGGACGTCCTCGACCCGGCCCTGCTGCGTCCCGGTCGTTTCGACCGTCAGGTCGTCGTCGGCCGGCCCGACGTTCGCGGTCGTGAAGAGATCCTCAAGGTCCACGTGCGCAAGATCACCCTGGCCCAGTCGATCGATCTGGGCGTCGTCGCCCGCTCGACCCCGGGGTTCAGCGGTGCCGATCTGGCCAACCTGGTCAACGAAGCGGCGCTCTACGCCGCCCGCCGCAACCGCAAGTCCGTCACCCAGGAAGACTTCGAGGTCGCCAAGGACAAGGTGCTGATGGGCACCGAGCGCCGGTCGCTGATCCTCAGCGACGACGAGAAGCGCGCCACCGCTTATCACGAGGCCGGCCACGCGCTGATCGCGATCACCCTCGACGAGGCCGACCCGCTGCACAAGGTGACGATCATCCCCCGGGGCCGCGCCCTCGGCGTGACGATGCAGCTGCCGGTCGACGACCGGCACACCTACTCCCGCGACTACCTGATGGCGACGATCCAGGTGTTGATGGGCGGCCGCGTGGCCGAAGAGATCACGATGGATCGGATGACCACCGGCGCCGGCAACGACTTCGAGCGTGCCACCGAGATGGCCCGCAAGATGGTCACCGAGTGGGGCATGTCCGAGAAGATGGGGCCGCTGACCTTCGGCAAGCAGGAAGAGCAGATCTTCCTCGGCCGCGAGATCTCCCAGCACCGGGACTACAGCGAAGACACCGCCGTCGCCATCGACAGCGAGGTCAAGCGGATCATCACCGAATGCTACGACGCCGCGACCAAGCTGCTCACCGAGAAGCGCGAAGCTCTCGAGCGGGTCGCCGAGGCGCTGCTGGAGCGCGAGGTGATCGACGCCGACGAGGTGGCGATGCTGATCCGGGGCGAGAAACTCCCCCTGCGACCGGCGGCGATGGAGGCGGAGGCGCCCCAACCGAGCCAGGTTCCGGCGAGCGAGTCCAAGGAAGACGACGACGCTCCGGGGGTCCTCCCCGAGCCCGGCAACCAGCCCGCGTGATCGCCGCGGCCACCCGAAGCGGTGGTTGAACGCCCCGACCATTCGCTGCGCTTCGCCGACGGCACGACACTGCCTCTGGGACGGCGCACCTGCGTCCTGGGCATCCTGAACACCACTCCGGACTCGTTCTCGGACGGCGGGCTGCACGCCGGGCTCGACGCGGCACTGGCCGCCGCCCAGCGAATGGAGTCCGAGGGCGCGGACTGGATCGACATCGGCGGCGAGAGCACCCGCCCCGGAGCGGTCGAGGTCGAGATCGACGAGGAGATCCGCCGGGTGGTCCCGGTGATCGAGGGCCTCCGCCGGCGCTCGGCGATTCGCATCTCGATCGACACCCGCAAGGCCGCCGTCGCCGAGGCCGCGCTGGACGCCGGGGCCGACGTGATCAACGACGTCTCCGCCCTCTCCGACCCGGGGATGGCCGCGCTGGCCGCCCGGCGCGGCGTGCCGATCGTGCTGATGCACATGCGCGGCACGCCCGAGACGATGCAGGGCGACACGCGATACGGGGATGTGACCGACGAGGTCGTCGCTTTCCTGGGCGATCGGGCGAATGCGGCGCGCAACGCCGGCGTGGCCGATGATAGAATCGTTCTCGATCCGGGCATCGGTTTCGGTAAATCGGCGGCGGGAAGCCTGAGACTACTCCGCGACCTGGCGGTCTTCAGGCGGATCGGCCGACCGATCTTGATCGGTGCTTCCCGGAAGTCTTTCATCGGGAAGGTGACGGACCTTGATGTGGACGAGCGGCTCGAGGCGAGTCTGGCGGTGGCAGCCCACGCGGTTTCCCAGGGAGCACACCTGATCCGCGCACACGACGTACGACCGACCCGCCGCGCCGTCGACATCATGGATGCGATGCACCGGATTTGACCGGAAGGCTACCGACCGGACGCGAGGAACGCGAGGAACGAGGGGACGCCGGCGCAAATGATCGAGCGATGGATCAGCGCGATGCACCTGACGGAACTGACCCTGTGGTCGGTTCTCGACATCCTCGTGCTCGCGGTGATCATCTACCAGCTGATCCTGCTGATCCGCGGTACCCGATCCCTCAACGTGCTGCTGGCCCTGCTCGGTCTGGTGCTGCTCTGGTTCGTGACCGGACCTGGCATCTTGCAGATGGGTGCGGTCCACGAGGCGCTGGGCAGCCTGTTCGTCTACGTGCCCCTCGCCGTGATCGTCCTGTTCCAGAACCAGATCCGCAAGGCGCTGGCGATCCTCGGGAAGAACCCGCTGGCCGCGCTGTTGCCACGGAAGGTCGAAGAAGACCTGATCGAAGAGGTGACCCTCGCCGCCGCATCGCTGGCCAGCAAGCGGCTGGGCGCGCTGATCGTCATCGAGCGCGAGATCGGCCTGCGTAGCTTCATCGAGACCGGGATCCAGCTCGATGCGATCGTCTCCTACGACCTGCTGCTGAACATCTTCACCCGCCGCTCGCCACTGCACGACGGCGCCGCCATCATCGCCGAGGGACGGATCAAGGCGGCCTCGTGCTATCTACCGTTGACGATCAGTCCGAGTCTCTCGCGCACCTACGGTACCCGTCACCGGGCGGCGATCGGCATCACCGAAGAGTCCGACGCCCTGGTGATCGTCGCCTCCGAGGAGCGCGGTGTGCTCTCCCTGGCCGAGGGGGGATCGATCCGCGAGGATCTCGATGCCAAGGGACTCTCCGTGCTGCTCCACCGTGCGCTGAACCCGCGGGTCGAATCGAAGAAGCGCCAGATCCGCCGGGTCATCTCACCGAAGCCTACCGATGCCTGATTTCCTCCTGCGCAACTGGCCGCTGAAGTTGCTGGCCCTCGCACTGGCCTTCGGGGTCTGGGCCTCGGTCACCGGAGAACGCGATCTGGTCCAGGATTTCCAGGCGCCACTGACCCTCCGGTTGACCTCGGATCGGGTCCTGGCCACCGACCCCCCGACGACGGTGACGGTCCGGCTGCGCGGCGGGTCGGCCGCGATCCGGCGTCTGGACGCCCTGCGGCTCGGGGTCTCGGTCGACCTGCGCGATGGCCTGGTCGGCTCCCGGGAGATTCCGCTGGGGGTCGAACACCTGGCCGGCATCCCCCGGGATGTCAGTCTGGAGTTCATCAACCCCAACCGGCTCAGCCTCGTCGTCGACCGCCGGGTACGCAAGACGCTGCCGGTCGAACCGACGTTCGTCGGTGTGCCACCCGAGGGCTACACCTTCTACGGTGCCCGGACCGAGCCAGCGACCCTCGAGGTCGATGGCCCGGAGTCGGAGATGGAACAGCTGGAGGTTATCCAGACCGATCCGATTCGTCTCGCCGATCTCACCGAACCGGAGACCCGGGTCGTCAACGCCGTCCCGGCCCAGCCTCATGTGCGGCTCGTCGCGGCGATCTCGCCGTCGGTGAGGGTCATCGTCGACGCGACCCCGGTGGAACGTAGCTTCGAAGAGATCAAGGTCGTGCTCTCCGGCGCGCGCCTCAAGGTCGCGTTCACTCCGGCTAAGATCAGCGTCACCCTGACCGGCCCGCCGCACCTGCTCGACCGGATCCTGCCCCAGCTGATGACCGCCCAGGCGGACGGCTCGACGCTGACTCCCCGGCCCGAACCTTACGATCTCGAACTGACCCTGCTCGCCGACGGTGAGCCCTTCACCGATCACGACCGCATCATGATTCAATCGATGAGCCAGGCGACCGCCCGTGTACGCGTCCTGGACGGGAGCGTCGTTCCATGAAACGTCTATTCGGCACCGACGGAATCCGCGGCGTCGCGGGAGATACACCCCTCGATGCGCCGACGGTCCGCCGCTTCGGCGCGGCCCTCGCGGTCGCGCTGGCCCGCAACGGACAGCCGGCCCGACTGCTCCTCGGCCGCGACACCCGGGAGTCCGGCCCCTGGCTCCGGGATGCCGTGGCTGCCGGCCTCCGCTCCCAGGGTGCGACGGCGATCGACTCCGGCGTCGTCACCACACCGGGGTTGGCCTGGTGCGTCGCCGAGGGCGAGTTCGACGGGGGCGTGATGATCTCCGCAAGCCACAACCCGTTCGCCGACAACGGGCTCAAGGCGTTCGACGGGCGCGGGATGAAGCTGTCCGACGAGATCGAACAGCAGATCGAGGCCTGGATTCTCGACGGCGACGGCGCGGACCCCGGCGAGGCCGAAGAGCCGGTCGTCACCGACGAGGCCCTGGTCCGGCACTACGTCCACCACCTGCGGGAAACCGTCGCCGAGGGCCGGCTGGACGGCATGCGCATCTGCATCGACTGCGCCAACGGCTCGGCCAGCGCGCTGGCCACCGAGCTGTTCGAGAGCCTCGGTGCCGACGTCATCGCCATCGGGACCGCTCCCGACGGGCGCAACATCAACCTGGACTGCGGCTCGCTGCACCTGGACAAGCTGTCGGATCGGGTCAAGGCCGAGGGGGCCGACGTCGGCCTGGCCTTCGACGGTGACGCCGACCGCTGTCTTGCGGTCGACGGCGAGGGCCGGATCGTCGACGGCGACCACATCCTGTTCATCACCGGCGTCGGACTCAAGCGGGCCGGCCGGCTGCGCGGCGACGGCCTGGTCGCGACGATCATGAGCAACTTCTGGCTCGAGGAGCGGCTGACCCAGGAGGGAATCACCCTGCACCGGGCCTCGGTCGGCGACAAGTACGTCCTCGAGCGAATGATCGCCGAAGGGCTCGTGCTCGGCGGCGAACAGTCGGGGCACCTGATCTTCCTCGACCGGGCGACGACCGGCGACGGCATGCTGACCGGGCTGTTGCTGCTGGACACGCTGGTCGACCACGAGCGCAGTCTCGACGAGATCATCGACAGCATCGAACCTTACCCCCAGCAACTGATCAACGTCGCGGTCCGGGAGAAGCCCGACCTCCGCGCGCACCCGCAGATCGGACCCGTCGTCGCCGAGGTCGAGAAGGCCCTCGAGGGGATGGGCCGGGTGGTGCTGCGCTACTCCGGCACCGAGAAGCTGGCGCGGGTGATGGTCGAAGGCAAGGACCCCTTGCGTGTGCGCAGCCTGACCGAGCAGCTGGCCGATCGGATCCGCGCGGAGATCGGCGCCTGACATGCGTATCATCGGCGTCGATCTGCCGCGAGCTGCGGGCGGTACCGGTGGCGGTGGCGGTGCGGTGCGGTGCCGGTGCCGGTGCCGGTGCCGGTGGCGGAGCCGGGACGCTGGTCGTCCTGGACGATCAAGGCCGGGTCATCGACTCGATCCACGGCCTGGGCCTTCCCGAGGTGGCATCCAACGTCGCCCGGATGACCGGCGAGGATCCGTTCCTGCTGGGCATCGACATCCCCGTCGTGGTCGGTTCGAAGCCGGTGCGCCTGCGACCGGTCGACAGTCAGATCAAGAAACGCTTCGGGTTCAAGTTGCCCCCCGGAGGGCGTGCGGCCCTCGCCGCCGAGCCGTCCGGAGTCGGCGGAGAGGCGCTGCTGGCCGGACTGGGTGCCGCGGGGCACCCGTCGTTGCCGTTTCCCGACCGGGATCGCCGCCGACCGGGAATGCTCGAGACCTACCCGACCTTGATCCTCAAGATGCTGGTGTGGATCGACTCCCAGCTCGGCGAAGTGCCCGACCCGGCCGACCAGCGCACGCTGTTCCAGAGCTACGCCACTCCGGTCTACCGCCTCGCGCGGATGGGCGCACGCACCTCCTGGGGCGACCAGGCCTCGGCCCTGGACCAGGCGATGCGGCTGATCGAGACGATCCACGGGTTCGATCAGCTGCCGGCGCGGGAGGCGTTGATCCGTGCCCGGGATTCCGTCGACGTCGAACGGGCCGCGGCGCTGTTCGACGCCTCGCTGATCGCCGGGATGGCCCGGCGCTACGTCGACGATCCGGAGTCCTGCCTGTTCCTCGGCGACACCGAGTCCGGCTACATCGTGCTGCCCGCGAACCCGTTCATCCGCAGTCTGGCCAGCGACACCCAGCCGACCCACGGCCGGCTGTTCCCGACCGCCTCGCTCCGGCGTCGGCTGGGAGCGGGCGTGACCATCCGCGCCGCCGACCTGATCGACATTCCCGGCCGCCCGCACCGCCTCGAGGCCCGCTTCGACGCACCGCCCCGCTACGAGTTCGACAACGTCGACGAGATGATGTGGTGGAAGCACGCCCGACACCGCGGCGGCCCGCGTCTACCGATCGAGGGGTTGACCCAGATGGTCGTCGCCCTCGACGGCAGCCGGGACGACGTCACGTTGCACCTCGTGCGCAGCCGTCACCGAACCCTGTCCTTTCGCTTCGACCCGCCGGCAGCCTGGCGGCACCGGGTCGCGATGCGCGACGGCAAGACCTACGCCTTCGAGATTCTCCAGGCGACCTACGAGACCCGTCCGGACTAACCGACGGGCAGCTTGCGTCGTAGATGCATCGACAGCCGGTGCAGCCGAGGGTGATACCGATCCGGCGTGACCCGCAGCACGCCACGCCAGATCCCGCGAAGCCCCCGGTAGGCCAGACTCCGCACCGGCATCCCCGGCTCCGCGGCGACACCCGGGTCGGCCCACGCCTCTCGCCGGGGAAAGCTCGCGATGCGATCGAGTCGGCGGCGAATCTGCTCGCCGACGACCGCCGCCGAATGGTGTTCGGCGATCTGCCGTCGACCCTGCTCCGCAACGATTCGGGTGGCCTCGCGATCGTCGTGCACCTGGCGCATCCGCCGTGCGGCGTCGGCCTCGTCGGCGTGGGCCCAGCGCGTGCCGGCGGGATAGGGCGGATCGGCCTGGGCCAGCGTCCGTAGCTCGTAGGCGACCGGAAAGGAGTTGCCGGCGTTCATGAAGTCGGTGTTGCCGCTCCAGTCGGTGGCGATCACCGGCATGCCGCAGGCCATCGCCTCGGCCATCCCCAGGCCGAAGCCCTCGGCACGGTGCAGCGAGACGAAGGCGTCGCAGCTACGCAGCAGCCGGAAGCGATCGTCACCGTCGAGGGCCTCGTCGAGGATCGTCACCCGCAGACCGTCGGCTGCGGCCCGCAGCTCCTCGAGCGCCTCGGGCCGGCTCGCGCCGTTGAGCGACTTGAGCACCAGTCGCACCGGCTCGTCGGGCCGGAACGCCTGACGGAACGCGTTCAGGGTTCCGATCGGGTTCTTGCGCGCCGGCGTGCTGTGGAAGTCGAAGTAGAACAGGAACAGGAACTCGTCGTCCGCGAGGCCGAAACGGGCGCGGTCCGGCGCAAGCTCGGGCACCTCGACGACGTGGGGCACGACGACGACCGGCAACGGCGAAACCGGCGCGAGGGCGTCGGCGATGAACCGACTGCCGACCCAGATCTCGTCCAGCAACGCGAATCGATCGTGCCACTCCTCGGGAAACTCGAGAGTCTCCCAGGCCCAGATCCCGACGTTGTACCGGCCGCGGAAGAAGTCGCGGGGCATCGT
Organism: uncultured bacterium; assembly: GCA_942490715.1. Taxonomy (GTDB): domain Bacteria; phylum Acidobacteriota; class Polarisedimenticolia; order Polarisedimenticolales; family Polarisedimenticolaceae; genus CALNYP01. The sequence continues at coordinate 157,010 of CALNYP010000010.1, read as the reverse complement.
CTCGTGAAAGTGAAGCAGCTGATCGGCGTTGACGTGGATCACGTTGACCGAGGCCTCGGAGAACTGCGGGACCCTGGTATCCCCCTCCGACTCTCCGGTACGCGGGCTGGAACAGAGCGAGGTCGTGTCGATCCGTGCGACCTCGATCCCGACCGCCTCCATCGCCCGGGCATAGCCCCGGGCCGCCTCGCCCAGTCCCAGGGCTGCCCGGAGATACCCGGCCAGGTTGACCCGGCTGTGCGAAGGGGCTGCGCGCTCATCGGGATCCTCGGACTCGTCAGACTCGTCGGGCCGGAGACGACCACCACCCAGGGCGATCGCCAGCAGCTCCGGTGCCGCACCGAGGTCGTCGACCGCGCGCTTTTCGACCCATCCCAGGAACCCGTCGCGATCGGCCTGGAACAGGTCGGGAAACGCGTCGCGCAGGTCCACGCGCATGTTGTAGATCGCCATCGCGTAACGGGTGATCGGTCGCGGCGAGCCACCGGCGGCGTCACGGCCGACGGGCCGGCCGAGCCAGGAGAAGAAGCTCCCGAGACCGAGCTCCTGCGGGCGGGGAAACTCGTGGCCCTCGGCGAGCGCCGCCCGGAAGGCGTGGCGTGCGATCGGGTCCAGCGGGACCCCGTTCGAGAACGCGGCCCGGGGCGGCTCGATCGCGCGCAGCTCACGGTGTCCCAGGGACAGGATCCTCCCGGCGTAGCCGGCGAGGATGCGCGCCAGCGCCGTGCCCCGCCGGACGTCGAGTCGCGTCTGATGCTTCGACAGCACCTCGGGACGCTCGGGGTCGAGTCCGCTGTAGTGGAAAAACGTCAACGGCCGGCCGTCGACACGGTAGCCCTCGCCGTCGATCGTCAGTGCGCGCTGGGGCAGGTTCCAGTAGGCGACGTTGCAACTGGTGTCCCGCAGCACGTGAATCGACGGCCAGAACAGCGGGGCGAAGTTGATCCACTTCTGGTCGGTGAAGGTCCCGCGGGACTTGTCGACGAAGCACTGGGTCCGCAGCCAGCCCCACCACCAGTCGAGCAGCGCCGACGATTCGGAGCCCGCGGCCAGGGCGAGGAAGCCGAGGTTGTAGATCCCCGATTGCAGGATCTCCAGGTCGTCGGGCTTGGCGTCGGCGGTACCGAGCGGCGCGAGCACGTGAGGCGTCACGACACCCGACGCGCCCTCGTCCAGCGCCGCCTCGACGGTCGCCAGCGGCGCGAACAGCTCGATGTCCGGGTCGAGGTAGATCACCCGCGCCGCGCCCTCGGCGAACAGACGCTGGAAGCAGCGCGGCTTCACCGCGGTCGCCAGCTCGAGGATGTCGTAGTAGAAATGCAGGGTCTCCAGCTCGTCGGCGGCGACCGCTTCGCTGACCGCGCGAATCGTCACGCCGTCGGGAACCGCCGGCGTCTCGCCGGGATCGAGCAACCAGATCGTGAACGACGCCCCGGGGTGCTGCTCGCGGACGGTCTCGCCGAGCCGGATCGCGAACGCCAGGTAGTTGCGCGCGACGATCGTGAAGAACGCGAGGGGCTCGTTCATCTCACGTACCCCAGTCCCCGCAAGCGTTCGAGGTCGTCGTCGCTGAGTTCGCCTTGCTTGCCGATCACCGCGCGCCCCTCGGCCTGCTCGACCCGCCGGCGCAGGAGCTCGCGCAGCCGGGCAACGGCCTGCTCGTCGCGGTCAGCGAGGTCGGTGAGCTCGGCCGGGTCCTGCTCCAGCCGGAACAGTTCGTAGCTGTCGGCCTCGACGTCACGGATCAGCTTGACGCGACCCTGGACGATCGACCGCAGATCCCGCCGGGACTCGGGCCGGAACGTCTCGGAGACGACGATCTCCGGCGACAACGGCTCGCCCCGCTCCAGGACGCCGAGGAGCGACCGGCCGACGCGTTCGACGGGATCGTGCAATCCCAGTGCCTCGACCATCGTCGGTAGCAGGTCGACATGGGACACCGATCCGGAGACGACCCGACCGCCGGGAAACCGTCCGGGCCAGGAGACGATCAGCGGCACCCGCGTCAGCGAGTCGTAGAGCTGGTGCACGTGGCCCAGCAGGCCGTGATCGCCGAGCCCCTCTCCGTGGTCCGACGTCAGCACGATCAGCGTACCTTCACGGTTGCCGGCCTGGTCGATCGCCTCGAGCAGCCGGCCGATCTCCCGGTCGACATACTCGACCTCCTTGCGGTAGGCCTCTCGACTGCCCGGGATCGTCAACATCGCCGTGGTACGGACGCGTAGGTCGATCGACAACGGATGCGTGCCGTCGTGATCGAGCACCAGGCTGCCGCCCGACTCGACGTCGAACTCCCGTCCCAGGGACGGCCTTCTCCGCCGGCAGTCGTCTCCGCAGCGGATCGTCACCGGAGGATCGGCGCGAACTCCGCGCAGGGCGAGGGGCGCCTCCACGTCACCGTTCCACGACAACCGGTTCTCACCCGGCCGCAGCGTCATCGGGATCGTCTGCGAGCGGCCGTCGATCGGAACCGCGGCGACCGGCGCGGCGCCGAGCGAGAGTTCGACCTCGGCGAAGGCCTGGTCCGGCGCGGCGTACGGTTCGTGAGGATCCGAATAGTGGACCCAGGCGAAGTACGGATCGGTGGCGGCATCCCGGATCCAGGGGAGCGCGTCCTGATTGACCTCGGCGCCGGTCTTCCACCAGTCGTCGCCGAAGATCGAGTAGTAGTCGTCGAACCCCTGCGCGAAACCGAACTGGCGATCCAGCACACCGAGGCTGACGAAACCTGCCGTCCGGCGCCCGCTGTCCTGCATCAGTTCGGCGAGGGTCACGTGCCGCTCGCCGAGCACCATCCCGTTGTTGGTTGCGCCGTGCTCCGTCGGCAGCAGCGACGTCAACATCGACGAATGACTCGGCACGGTCATCGGGGCATGAGCATAAGCTCGTTCGAACAGAACACCCGATGCGGCGAGGGCGTCGATGTTCGGAGTGCGAGCCTCCCCTCCGTAACAGGAGAGAACGTCTGCGCGCAGGGTGTCGACGACGATCCAGACGACCTGGGTCTGCCGATCCCCGACGGCCACCGCGCCCGATACGACCGGTTCGTCCCAGGCGACGTACGCCGTCGGCTCGTCGTCGAATACCTGCATGTGCAGCTCCAGCCGTTCGCCGGCGTAGGCGTCGAGGTCGATGCGTTGCCGCACCGCACTCTCGGCGGCCGGACCGACGTGGAGCTCCTCCTCCCGGCCATCCGCGAGTCGGACGGCGATCCTCCCGGTGCTCGTCGGACTACCGAGCAGCGCGAACTCGAGGCGCGGCGCCCGATCAGGCACGCCGACGGCGACGATCCACTCGCTGGCCGCCCGCTGACGGATCCGGCCGGGGTCGATCTCGCGGGACGGCCGTTCGACGGAGAGCGCCACGGCCGCGTCGGCCTCGGTCGACAGGATCAGACGATCGAAGGCGACCGCCAGATCTCGCCGGTCCTGGTTTCCCGGTGTCTCGTCGGCCGGTACCGACGACCGGCTGAACCGGAATGTGACGAGTGCTTCGTCGCCCGTCTCGACGACGGCATCGGTCCAGACCGACGGCGGGATCGACAGCGTGTAGTCGGCGAAGTCCGGTTCCAGCGCCAGGTTGCCGAGCGGAGTCCCCTCGAGCTCGACGGAGACGGTCTGAGGTGGTCCGTCGGCGACCTCGAAGGGGCGAGCGCGGAAGTGTAGCCACGCCGGGTCCTGAACGAGGATCGGCGCACGCAGCGTGGCACGGAGCCCCAGCGCCCAGACATACGTGCGTCCGTCGGACTCCTCGGGGGCGGACCAGCCCGGCGCGACCCGGCGCGACGCCGGCTCCGCGCCGTCGAACTCGACATGGGCACCGAGCAGCGATCCCGACCCCTCGGCCTTCGCCGCCAGATCGTGCACCACACGCTGCGGTGGCCCGCATCCCGCAAACGACAGCAGGCCGAGCGACAGGACTACGGCGGAAAGCGGCGACTTCGAAAGAGGCCCCGCGAGACGCGTGAAGGTTCTCGGCATGGCGTAGCCGCAGACTATCGGTCCCCGCCGGAGGTGGCAAGATCGGCCCGTGCTAATCTGGGGACGAGGCCTGAAACGTGATGCATCGAACCTGTTTCCGATCGCTGTGCTGCCTGGCGCTGGTCGCGGCCTTCACCGCGGTGGCGGCGTCTGCGGAAGACGAGAAGGCCGGCAAGGCTGCTCCGCCCGAGGAGCCACCGCTGTCGAACACCCTGCGCTGGACGACCGCCAGCGAGATCGACAACTTCGGCTTCGACGTCTACCGCGGCATGACCGAGGAGGGGCCGTGGGAGCGGATCACCGCCGAGCCGATCGCCGGTGCCGGGACGACCGACGTCGCGACGGACTACGTCTTCGTCGACGAGGAGATCGACCCGGCGAAGGACCATTACTACTGGATCGAGAGCATCTCGATGGAAGGGGTGCGGGAAGCGTTCACGCCGGTGATCCGGGCGGCGGCCAAGCGGCCCGGCGGCGAGAAGCAAGCGGACGACGCTACTCGACCGTGAAGCTCTGGAGCTCGACCGGGACGAGGGTACAACCGACGCCCCCGGCCTCGTCGACCTCCATGCGATAGTCCCCGGACGATCCGGCAAACCCGTCGACGACGATGTAGTAGGCCCGCGCGCTCAGCGCGTTGAAGGTCAGACTCTCGGAGACGCCTCGGCCGCCGAGGTCGCTGACCTTCGAACAGGTGAACGCCGGGTCGCTGCACTCGCCGATGACGTACAGCGACAGATCCTCGGCCGGCACCTGCTCCATCGTCTCGCTATCGGTGTGCGGGAGCGGATCGAGGGTGACCCGGAGATCGCAGTCGATGTCGGTGGTCACCTTGTAGACCAGGTCCGGGCCGGTTCCGGTACTGGTGAACTGGCCGCCGCCGCCGGCACAGGCGCCGAACTGGCTCAGGTTGACGTTCTGTAACCGACCGATCGTCGTGTTCGTGTCGGCGTAGGGCAGCTGGCCGATCATTCCGCCGGCGTCGGGGTTGATCCGACCGAAGACGACGTATTCGGCGAGGACGCATTCCTCGGCCGCCTGCTTGGCGAGTCCGGGAGTCGTGCTCCGGCCTGCGTGATTCGCACGGTCCTCACCCAGCCGCATGTAGCGATCCCGCTCCGCCACCGAGAGCTGTTTCCAGTCGCGCCGGACCTGATCCCAGTCGACGGTCTCCCATTCGCGATCCGCCGCCAGCGGCGCGGAAAGGGTCGCTACGAGGGCCAGCAGCAGCCAGCCGGCGAGGGTGCGGATGCGGACCGTCATGGGTTCCTCCGGGAAGTCGAAACGACTCTAGAGAATAGCAGGAAACCCTTGTGGTAGCCTGCGGCACGGAAGGACCGGAGGAACGATGCAGGTCGTCGTACTGGGGACGCATCGGTCGGGCACTTCGGCCCTGACCGGCATCCTGGGACTGCTCGGATGCCACCTCGGTGATGCCGAGGATTTTCTCCCCGTGCGACCCGACAACCCCCTGGGCGATCGGGAACGCCGGGACGTCTGGCGTCTCGACGAGGACGCCTTTCGCGCCCTGGACGTCGACTGGCGCACCTCGGCAACCGACGACCTGGAACGGCTCGACCCGGGCACGCGCAACGAACTCGAAGCGAGGATCCGGGAGATCGTGGCCGCTCTCGACCGGCAGCGCCCCTGGGCGATCAAGGATCCGCGGCTGTGCACGCTGTTCCCGCTCTGGCGGCCGGCCCTCACCGACGCCGTCTGCGTGCACGCTCACCGGCGCCCGGTCCAGGTCGCGGCCTCGCTGCGCTCCCGGGACGGTTTCCCGCTGCAGGTCGGACTGGCGATCTGGGAGATGCAGGTCCGCTCGGCGCTGCGAAACGCCGTCGGCTTGCCCCAGGTCGTCGTCGATCACGCGACGCTGATGCGGGAGCCCGCCGCGGCGGCGCGACGGCTGCGGCAGCAGCTGGAGTCCCTCGGCGTGACGGGACTGCACGACCCGGACCCTGCCGCGCTGGCCGCGTCGATCGATCCCCGGCTGCAGCATCAGAAGGGCGGCGACGACGAGGAGACTCCCCTGCTGACCGCCGATCAACGGACCCTCGCCGAGAGCGTCGCCAGCGGTTCCGCTCTGGAGACAACACCCGATCCACCCCGCCCCGAGGTGATCGAGTTCCTTCGCGGATTCTTCGCCGAGTCGACGGCGCTGCAGCGCCGCGGCGAGGAGCTCGACGGTGAGCTCGCCCGTCAACACGCGATCGTCCAGGAGCTCGAACAGCGGCACGCCAGCGTCGTGCAGGGGCTCGAACAGCGGCTCGAACAGCGGCTCGACGCCGCGGGGCAGGAGCACGAGGCCTTTCGCCGGTCGCTGCTGGAGGCGCTGGATCAGACGGCGAAGCTGCGATCGCTTCTCGACCTCGTGCTGCGCTCCCGGCGCTGGCAATTCGCCGACCGGCTCGGCGAGACGCTGGGCTTGATCACCGGGAAACCGCGACAGGCTCCGGCGTCGGAACTGCAGGACCGCTGGAGCGCCGAATTCGACGAATGGCGGCGGCAGACCCTCGACCGCCACCGACTCCACGACGACCGATGACTCGAAGCAACGGATTGCGCATCGCGGTGGACGGCCGCGAACTCGAGGGCAACGTCACCGGCGTGGGCCGCTACCTCGACGGCCTGCTCCGCGGCTGGGCGGCGATCGACGGCGACGAGACCTTCGTGGTCTTCACCCGGGGCACACCCTCGATCGAGCTTCCGGCCGGCCCACGGTTCGTGCATCGCCCCCTCGGCCGGGAAGCGATGAGCGACACCTGGTGGCAGCAGTGGGTCCTGCACCGGGCGCTGCGCGACGATCCGGCCCAGGTCCTGTTCGCGCCGGCCGACTCGATGCCGGTGTTCCGGGACGGACCCGCGGTGCTCACCGTTCACGACCTCTCGTACCACGCCCACCCCGAGTGGTTCGGCCGCCGTCACGGCGCCCGGCTCCGCCGCTTGAATCGCATCTCGGCGACACGGGCCACCCGCGTCGTCGCGATCTCGGAGTTCACCCGGCGAGAGCTGATCGAACGCCTCGACGTGCCCGACGATCGGATCCAGGTCGTGCCCCACGGCGCCGACCCGCGGCTGGGCCGGGTCGACGCGACCCCACCGGCGGAGCTGCGCCGGCGCATCGGCTTCGACGGACCGTTCGCCATGGCGGTCGGCTCGATTTTCGACCGGCGGCCGATGACGGAGCTGTTCGAGGCGCTGGCGCGGATCCCCGGACCGTTCGGTCTGGTGATCGTCGGCGAGGATCGGCGACGGGATCCGGGCGATCTCGACCGCACGTTGCAACAGGCGGGACTCGAGGGACGGGCGACCTGGTTGCGCTTCGCCTCCGACGCCGACCTGGCCGGGCTGTACCGCACGGCCCGCTGTCTGGTCTACCTGTCGCGCTACGAGGGCTTCGGCCTGCCGCCCCTCGAGGCGATGCAGTTCGGCGTTCCGGCGGTCGTCTCCGACGCGCCGGCGCTGGGGGAGATCTACGCCGACGCGGCGCTGCTCGTCGGCCTCGGCGATGTCGACGCCCTGGCCACCGCGCTGCAGAGACTGCGCGACGACGACGACTTTCATCGAGAGACCGCCGCCCGCGGGACGCAGTTCGCCGGGCGACGCAGCATCGACGACGTCGCCCGGGAGACCCTGGAGCAGATTCGTCGCGCGGCCGGACGCCGATGAACGCCGCCGACCGTCCAAGAGTGCGGGTCGGGATCGTGACCTTCGACAACGTCGCCACGATCGGGCCGTGCCTCGACTCCCTCGACGCCGCGGCGCCGGAGCTCGAACTCGACGTGCGGGTGCTGGACAACGGCTCCACCGACGGCACCGCCGACACCGTCGCGTCGGGCCATCCCGCGGTCACGTTGATTCGCTCGTCGGAGAACCTCGGTTTCGGTGCCGGCCAGAACCGTCTGCTGCTGGAGTCCGACGCTGCGCTCTTGCTGGTGCTGAACCCGGACACGACGATGCGTCCCGGGAGCATCTCCCGGCTCGTCGAGACGCTTGCCGCCACGGAAGACGCGGCGGCGGTCGGTCCACGGATCGAGTACCCCGACGGTTCGCCTCAGCCCTCCTTCGATCGCTTCCCGGGCTGGCTCGTCGATCTGCGGCGCCAGCGTCTGGTCCAGGCGACGGCGCGACGGGATGCGACGGTCGTGCGCCGACTGGATGCCCTGCTGGACCGCGGACCGCTGTTCGTCGACTGGATCAGCGGCGCCTGCATGCTCGTCGACGGCGATCGCTTTCGCCGCGCCGGCGGCTTCGACGAACGCTTTCACCTCTACCTCGAAGACGTCGACCTCTGCCGCCGGTTCGTCACCGACGGCGGCGGGATCTGGGTCGAGCCCCGGGCGGTCTGCATGCACATCGAAGGCGGCAGCCCGCTGGGCGACGACGAGCGACGCAAGGCCTACCGGCGCAGCCGCGCCGCCTACGAGCGCAAGCACGGCTCCGCGCTGGTCGCCTCGCTCTACTCCGCGTGGCGTGGCGTCTAGGATCCGGCTGCTGTTCGGGCGGTTCCGCCAGGCGCGGCGCGGCTAGACCACGGTGGCGAAGCGCGGGGCCAGGCGGCGAAAGACCAGGATGCCCAGGCCGAGGATCAACAGCGTGCCGACCCATGAGACCGCGTAGGTGCCGGTGACGATCTCCTCGTCGAGGAAGACCGTACGCACGAAGGAGATCGCGCCGACCATCGGGTTCCACTCGTAGAACGACCGGATCCACTCCGGCAGGTTCGTCCGGGGCAGGCTGACCGGATACAGCACCGGCGTGGCGAAGAACCAGCCGATGAACACGACCTCGAGCAGCTGCAGCAGGTCGCGGAAGAACGGCGTCATCGAGGCGGCGAGCAACGACAACCCCAGCGCCAGCAATCCGAGCTGCAGCAACGCCAGCGGCAGCAACAGCAGCTTCCAGCCCGGAGCGATCCCGAAGATCCAGCAGAAGCCGACCAGGATCGGCACGGCAACGATGTAGTTGAACGCGTTGGAGAGCACCGCGCTCGCCGGCAGCGCCATCCGCGGGAAGCGCGACTTGTGGATCAGCGTGCTGTTGTCGACGATCGACATCGAGGCGTTGAGGGTCGCGGTCTGCACGAAGCTCCAGGCCAGCAGGCCGGTCAGGAAGAAGACGGGGTACGGGACGCCGGGTTGGGACAGCCGCAAGATGTACTGAAACACCATGGTGTAGATCAGCATCATCAGCACCGGGTTGAGCAGCGACCAGAAGAAGCCGAGCATCGAGCCCCGGTAACGCGCGGCGAGGTGCCGTCGCGCGAGGTGGCGCACCAGCCCGGCGACCCGGCCCCAGTCGCGCCACGGATCCGCTGTCCCCTCGACGATGTAACGCGGCGGTTGCCCTGGCGGCTGCCCCGACGGTGGCCCCCGGCGGGTGCCCCGGCGGCTGACCCGGAGCCGACGCCGTCTCGAGCGCTTCGCCGCTCACACCGGTTCTCCTGCCGGCGCGTGCCGGCCCTGCGCCCGGGCGTAGCGCTCGACGATCTCGGCCGGCTCCCCGAAGGCGACGACGCGCCCCTGGTCGAGCCAGGCCACACGATCGCAGCTGCGGGTGAGGACACCCAGATCGTGGGAGACGACGACGATCGCCGTGCCGCGCCCACGCGCCTCGACGAGCCAGTCGGCACAGCGTTGCTGGAACGCCACGTCGCCGACGGCGAGCACCTCGTCGACCAGCATCAGGTCGGCATCGACGTGAGCGGCGATGCTGAAGCCGAGGCGCATGTACATCCCCGAGGAGTAGGTTCGTACCGGGCTGTCGATCGCCGCGCCGAGGCCGGCGAAGTCGACGATCGTCGCCATCTTGTGTTCCAGGTCGCCGTCGGACAGGCCGAGGATCGCCCCGTTGAGCACGATGTTCTCGCGGCCGGTCAGGTCGGGCAGGAATCCGGCGCCGAGTTCGAGCAGCGTGGCCAGCCGGCCTCGAAGCCGGATCGTCCCGTGGGTCGGCGGTTCGATGCCGGCGATCAGCTTGAGCAGCGTGCTCTTGCCCGCCCCGTTCGCGCCGCAGAAGCCGACCGCCTCACCCTGGCGGACCGCCAGCGAGAAGTCCGCCAGGGCCCAGAAGTCGTCGTACTCCGGGCGCACGCCCTTGAGCTTCTTGATCAGGGTTTCCTTGAGGGACTCCGGGCGGAGAAGCCACCGGCGGTGGCGCTTCCAGACCCCTTCCAGCTCCAGTACTGCGGTCTCGGACAAGCCGGTCACCTCTCGCCGGACAGGATGCCATACGCCGCCGCCGTGTCGCCGGTGGCGGGCCGGTCCCGGATCAACGCGCCGCCCATCAGGAAGTAGAGCAGGTAGACCACCTCGGTGTCGCCGTAGCAGTACTCGGTCAGTCCAGCGACCAGGAACGCCGCCGTCGCCGCCAGGCCGACCGCCCACGGCTCGCGCTGCGGATCGTCCGGCCCAGGCCGCCGGGCGACCGCGGCGATCCAGAAGCCGACCCAGATCGCGATCCAGGCGATCAGCCCGGGCAGACCGCGCTCGGCGGCGATTTGCACCACGTTGCTGTGCAGGTGGGTCCAGCGGCGTTCGGGGAGCCAGGGGTCGTCGGGCAGCCGGTACTCCTCGATCGCGCCGCGGATGTTGCCCGGCCCGAGGCCGACCAGCGGATGATCCCGGGTCATCGCCGCCCCTTCCCGCCACATGAACACCCGCTCGCTGGTCGTGATGTCCTGCAGGTCGAGGATCCCGTTCCAGCGGGCCCGGGTCGACTCGGGAGCCGCCGCGAAGGCCAGGACTCCGATCACCGGCAGGGCCAGCAACCAGCGCCGGTCCCGCACGAAGGCGAGCACCGCGGCGCCGGCGCCGAAGCCCAGCCAGGCTCCCCGGGTCTGGCTCAGGATCAGCGCCGCGACGGCCAGCACGAGCACCGCGGCGGCCAGCCCCCGGACCACGGGCCGGCGGGTGAACAGCGCGCGACCGCCAACCGCCAGCGCCATCAGCATCACCACCTCGGAGTAGGTCATGAAGTGGCCCAGGGTTCCCTCGATCCGGAAGGCGATCCCCTGACGCAGCGTCTGCCACAGCCCCGAGGCGACGACGAGAAACAGCGCGACGATCCACAGCGTCGACACCCGGCGGGCCAGCAGGCCGTCCCGCAGGCGATCGGCGACGGTGACCATCAGCAGGTACCGCGCCCACTCGGTGCGGATCTCCTCAAGCCCGAGCAGCGGTGCGGCGGAGAAGCCGATCGCCACCAGGGTCCAGAGCGCCAGGGCCAGATGCGGGGCCAGTACGGGAAAGCGGTCGCCCGGACGTCCCGCGCCGCCGCGGGAGCGCCAGAGGCAGACCAGCCAGATCAATCCGGCGATCGTCCCGGCCTGCTGCGCCACGGCGATGGAGAAGCCGGCGGACAGGGCGTAGAGCAGCAGCAGGCCATCGACGACCTGCAACGCTCTCCCCTGATTCGCCGGCGGCGCTGGCGTCCTCGAGGTCAACGGGGGGCACCTGCGACCCGCCGGTAGAGTTCCAGGGTCCGCCGGGCGCTGGTATCCCAGTCGAAGCCCGCGGCCCGGGCGATCCCCGCCTGCTCCCGGCTGCGGCGGGTCTCGTCGTCTTCGTCGAGGATCTGTTCGATTGCGTCCCGGATCGATTCGACCCGGGTCGGGTCGAAGTAGACCGCCGCATCACCGGCGGTCTCCCGCAGGGCCGGGATCTCCGACGCGGCGACCGCCGTGCCGCAGGCCAGCGCCTCGACGACCGGCAGACCGAAGCCTTCGTTGAGCGACGGCATCACCAGCACGGTCGCGGCGGAGTACCAGGCGGCCAGGGTGTCGTCGTCGAGTCCGCGGAGCACCAGGCTCGCCCCGGGCAGTGTGTCCGGGATCGTCTCGTCGCCGACGACCACGAGCTGGGGCTGCGCCCGGCCCGGGCGGTCTGCGCGAAGCTGCTGGATCGCCTGCTGGAGCGTGGCGAGGTTCTTGTGTCCCCGGGAGCTGCCGACGTAGAGCACGATCGGGCCGCCCGGGCATCGATCCCGCAGCGGCGCGACCTCGGCTTCGTCTCGGGGCCGGAACGCCTCGTCGACGCCGGGGGGGATCACCTGGAGCCTGGCCGAGGCCCCCGGGAACCTTCGCCGGATCGAGGCGGCGGTCGCCTCGGAGACGGCGATCACCGCTCCCGCCTGCCGCAGCGCCCGGGTCAGGGCGATCCGTGCCGCGCCGACCCGTGCCGCCGGGAAGAAGCCCGGGAACTCGAGGTGGGTCAGATCGTGGATCGTCACGACGCTGCGGGCCGGCAGCCGCCACGGGGTGTTGAAGTGGGGGACATGCACGATATCCCCTGCGGCGGCCCGGTGGCGCAGCAGCCGGCCCCCGGCGATCTGCTCACGGATCGAGTAGATCCCGGCATTGAAGGCGATCTGGGGCAGGCCGAGGCGGCGCCCGATGTCGCTTCCCGAGGGGGCCAGCAGGGTGATCGAGGGCAACGGAGCCTGGCGCTGCAGCCCTCCGAGCAGCCCCCGGACGTAGCGGCCGATTCCCGAATGGTAGGCCATCCGGGCATCGAGGGTCACGCCCCCCTGGTGGTCCGTCGCCGGCGCGGGCATTACCTTCCTCCGGGAGCGCAGAACGGCTGAAACGGGTTACTTTCGGGCCGATGGTGATTATAATGAGTCGCGTCCTCGATACCGTGTTCCGTTCCGGAAGATCGGTCGACCAGACATCGTCCCCCCGATGAAAGTAGCCCTCGTACATGACTGGTTGACCGGACGCCGAGGTGGCGAGAAGTGCCTTGAGGCGTTGTGCGAGCTGTACGACGACGCCGACCTGTTCACCCTGATACACGTCCCGGGTTCGGTGTCGCCCCTGGTCGAGGAGCGGCGAGTCACGACCTCGCCCCTGCAGCACGTCCCCGGCGCGCGCCGCTGGTACCGCTTCCTGCTGCCGCTGATGCCGTCGGCGATCGAGTCCCTCGACCTCAGCCCCTACGACCTGGTGGTCAGCACGAGCCACTGCGTGGCGAAGGGCGTGCTGACCCGGCCCGACGCGCTGCACGTCTGCTACGTGCACACGCCGATGCGTTACGCCTGGGACCAGTGGCCCCAGTACTTCAGCAACCGCAGCGCGGCCTATCGTTTCGCCCTCGCGCCCCTGCTGAACTACCTGCGCACGTGGGATGTGGCGTCGGCCAGCCGGGTCGACCGGTTCGTCGCGAATTCACGCTTCGTCGCCCGTCGGGTCGAGAAGTACTACGGGCGCTCCTCGACGGTGATTCATCCGCCGGTCGACACCGACTTCTTCACACCGGGTGCCCCGGGTGGGGCGGGCGGTGAGCCGGGCGATTACTACCTGATGGTCGCTGCGATGGTCCCGTACAAGGGGATCGACCTGGCGATCGAGGCCTTCAACAAGACCGGCAAGCCGTTGCGGATCGTCGGAGACGGCCATCTGCGGCGCAAGTTCGCGGCCAGCGCCGGACCGACGGTCGAGTTCACCGGCCGGGTCACCGACGAGGAGCTGCGCGAGCAGTACCGCGGCTGTCGCGCCGTGATCCAGGCCGGCGCCGAGGACTTCGGCATCGTGCCCCTCGAAGCCCAGGCGACGGGCCGGCCGGTGATCGCCCTCGGCCGGGCGGGAGCCCTGGATACCGTGCGGCCGCTGAACCGTCACGAGAGTTTCCTGTCCGGCATCGGTGACCACCCCTCCTCGAGGCACCCGGCGCCGACCGGGGTCTTCTTCTACGAGTTCACCGCTGAATCCCTGGCGACGGCGGTCGGATACTTCGAAGAAAACGAGGCGAGCTTCGATCCCGAGGCGCTGCGCGAGCATGCCCTGGCCTTCGACCGCAAGGACTACAAGAATCGCATGCAGGCGCTGATCCGCGAGACCCTGAACTCCCGGGACGAGCTCGGGCGAGCCCGGAAGCGGCGGATTCGCGCGGAACAGGAGCGCAGGATGAGCTATTCTGAGTCGGGCAACGATCTCGGATGAGGGGAGTGGGGACCAGTTTGGGCCAGGTAACCGAAAGTCTGGTGTTGATCGGCCACGATGGCCCGAGCACCTCCGTCGACGACCTGTTGACCGAGTTCGACGCCGAGGTCGTCGGCGTGCGGCCGATGTCCGATGCCTATCGCTGGGCTCACGTGAAGAGCAACGTCATCTCCTTCGGTGACTTCCCGACGCTCTCCTTGAACCAGCCGGCTGTCTTCGGCTGGCGTGGTCTGCTCAAGCGGGCTGCCGACGTCGCCCTGTCGGGGCTGGCGTTGATCGTGCTTTCTCCCCTGCTGGCCTTGATCGCCGTGGGGATCCGGCTGAGTTCGAACGGTACGGCCCTGTTCTTCCAGACCCGGGTGACCCGGGACGGCAAGCTGTTCCGGCTGGTCAAGTTCCGCACGATGCGCGACGACGCCGAGCGCGATACCGGCCCGGTCTGGGCCCGCAATCACGACCCGCGCTGCACGACGATCGGCCGGATCCTGCGCCGGACCAGCCTCGACGAATTGCCCCAGCTCTGGAACGTGCTCAAGGGCGAGATGAGCCTGGTCGGCCCGCGTCCGGAGCGGCCGGTGTTCGTCGACGAGTTCGCCACGGAGATGCCGACCTACATGCTCCGCCACACGGTCAAGGCCGGGCTGACCGGCTGGGCTCAGGTCAACGGCTGGCGTGGCAACACCTCGATCCTCACCCGGCTGGAGCACGACCTGCACTACATCCAGCACTGGAGCGTCCTGTTCGACGCGAAGATCCTCTGGCGCACCGTCGCCGGTGGGTTCCGGAACAAGAACGCTTACTAGCGCCGGCGGCCTCTGACCGTCTGTCCGCCTGGCCCATGTACCGCCTGCTAGCCTGCGCGCCTGGCGCATGTACCGCGTGGCCGCCCCCCCTGGTTTCTTTCATGAACGGCAGTCTGCAATTGCAGACTCTCGGGGAAAATGTCGGCGATCCGAGGCTTCGGTTTCCTTGCCGACCCGGGCGGCACCGGAGTCTGCAATTGCAGATTCTCTTGGCAAACGTCCCCGACCCGAGGCTCCGGCTTCCGGCTGACCCGGCAGTCTGCATTTGCAGACTCTGGTGCCACTTGTCCGCTCGACGCGCTCCGGTTCGGCCCCAGTCCATGGACTCCCGCAGATTCAGACCTTGGTGACGGACACTCACGGCTCCCCCTCCGGCTCCGGCCCGGACTCCGAGGTCCGCAATTGCAGACTCTCGTGGAAGACGTCCGCGGCCTCGCGGCTCAGCCCACGCTCCGGCCCACGGCAACCGACCCGCGGCAACCGACCCGCGGCAACCGACCCGCGGCAACCGACCCGCGGCAACCCGCGGCACCCGACCCACCGGATGCCCGCCGGCGAGATCCGGGATACACTGAAAAACCGGCTGGGCGAGGGGGCCCCCGGGTCGGAGGCAGCCAGCATGAACCGGAGACTCGGCGCGACCCTCGCCGTCGCCGTCCTGCTCACCGCGACGCTTTTCGTTCCCGTGGTCCGCGCCGGCCGCGCCGCCGACGTGCGCACGATGGCGTTCAAGAACGTCGGCCAGGGCGTCTCGGCCTACAAGCGCGGCGAGTACGCCGTCGCCGTGGCCAAGCTCGAGTCCGCCGCCTCCGCGGCGCTCAACAACTTCCGCGCTCACTACTACCTGGGGCTGGCCTACATCGGCGACCGTCAGTACCAGAAGGCCCTCGGCGTCCTCGACATCGCCATCGACCTCGACCCGACCCACCTGATGTCCCACGTCGCCACCGGCGACGCGTTCCTCAAGATGGGCGATCTCAACGAGGCGACCGCAAGCTACTTCCGCGCCCTCAAGATCCGACCGGCCTTCCCCGCGGCCCACGACGGGCTCGGGCGGGTCTACGAGTCCCAGTCCAATGCCGACCGGGCGATCACCGAGTATCGCCTGGCCATCGCCAGCGATCGCGGATACGCCCCGGCCTACACGCACCTCGGCGACCTCTACCTCCAGCAGAACCGCTTCGAGGAGGCGGTGCTGCTTCTCGAGGAGGCGGTCTCGATCCGGCCTGATTTCGCGCCGGGCCTCAATCGACTGGCGCTGGCCTACGGACGGCTCGGCCTGGACAACCAGGCGGTGGCGACGATCCAGAAGGCGATCGAGCTGGAGCCGAAGTCGGCAACCCACCCGGCGACCCTCGGCGAACTGCAGCTGGTCAAGGGCTACCTCCAGGCGGCCGAGGTCTCGTTCCGCAAGGCGCTGGCGCTGGACCCCGGGCTGCCCGACGCCAACCTGGGGCTGGCCGAGGTCGCCCGCCGTCGCGGCGAGTACGACCAGGCGGTGACCCAGATCGAACTGGCCCTCGAGGACGACCGACTCGACGCCGGCAATCGTCTGCGACTGACCTCGTTCCGCGAACTCGTCGTGCAGGAAAAGGCCGACGTGATCCGGCTGAGCCAGGCGGCGGAGTCCGGCTCGGCGACGCCGGAAGAGTACGAGTCCCTGGCGCTGCTGTACGCCGGTCGCGGGCTGTGGCGAGAGGCTGCCGAGCTTCAGAGCCACGCCCTGACCACACCCGTACAGCGGGAACGGCTGGCCTACATGCTGTTCCAGGCCGGTCAGTACAGCGCGGCCCACGTGCTGTACGAGAACCTGGCCAAGGACACCGACAGCGCCGAGGCGGCCTTCAACAACGGCGTGACACTGGCGCTGCTCGGCGACGATCACGACGCGGTCGGCGCGTACGAGCTGGCCCTCGAGCGCAACCCCGACCACCTGTCGGCCCTGCTTTATCTCGGCAACTCGCACCTGCGCCTCGGCGACGAGGATCAGGCGGTCGAGGCCTACCGCAAGTACCTGGTCCGCAGCTCCCGGGGTGAGGCCGCCGAACGGCTGCGCCGCATCCTGCGCCAGATCGCTCCGGAGGCGATCCCCCAGCCGCCCCGTGCCCCGGCGACGCCCCCTCCCCCTGCGGGAGCCGACGAAACCGACGAGGCCGGCGAGACAGGCAAAACCGGCGACGACAAGACCGACGACACCACCGAAGGGATGCACCCATGAAGTTCTACCGCCGCGAATCGTTCCAGCAGCTCTTCGGACTCACCCGCCTCGCCGCCCTCATCCTCGGCGTCGCCGTGATCGCCGGCGGCACGACCCATCTCCTGGGCCAGGACGCCCAGCAACGCCGCGGCTTCTCGGTCGCCATCACCGAGCCGGTGAACCAGGAGGTGATCTTCGGCAAGACCAAGATCGTCGCTGAGGTCAAGATCGACGATCTGGCGGATGTCGAGAAGGTCGAGTTCCTGGTCGGCGACAACGTGATCTTCGTCGACCGCGAGCCGCCCTTCGAGTGCTTCCACGACTTCGGTGAGGAGTCGAAGTCCTGGGTCATCCGCGTCATCGCCCATCACGCCGAGGGGGTCACCGTCAGCGACGCCTCGATCACCCGCAAGCTCAAGTTCGCGACGATCGAGCGGGTCAACCGGGTCATCCTCTGGGTCTCGGCGACCGACAAGGACGACAACTACGTCACCGATCTGACCGACCGTGACTTCCAGGTCTTCGAGGACGGCACCAACCAGAAGGTGCTCGACTTCTACCACGAGGACCGGCCGATCACGATGGCGATCCTGATCGACACCTCCGGTTCGATGCACGACAAGATCCGCGAGGTGCACCGCGCGGCGGGCGACTTCGTCGAGACCCTGCGTCCCGACGATCGCGCCCTGGTGATCGACTTCGACGACAACGTCTTCCTGATCCAGGACCTGACCGGCGACCACGAGAAGCTGCGCGACGCGATCCAGAGTACCGAGCCGATCGGCGCCACGGCGATCTACGATGCGCTGCACGCCTCCTACCGCAAGATCGGACAGATCCAGGGTCGCAAGGCGATCATCGTCCTCTCCGACGGCGAGGACACCTCGAGCCAGTTCGGCTTCCGCCGCGTGCTGGAAGAGGCGAAATCGAACAACACCTTGATCTACGCCATCGCCCTCGGCGGCGGTTCGTTCGGCGCGCGGAAGGACGTCCTCAAGGAGTTCTCCGAGGTCACCGGCGGGAAGCTGTTCGTGGTCAAGCGGGCCGAGGACCTGTCCGAGGCCTACGCGAAGATCGCCGAGGAGCTGCGCAAGCAGTACTACCTGACCTACTCGACGACCAACAACGACTGGAACGGACGCTGGATCAAGCTCAAGGTCGAATCCCATCGCCCGGGCGTGAAGATCCGGGCGCGGCGGGGCTACTTCGCGGTGCGCGCCTCGATGGTCGGCGGCTGATCAGCGGTCGGTTGGTCGGACGGAAACGGTCGAGAGATCAACCGTCGGTCGGCGTCGACTCGAAGCCCGGCGGCGGGGTCGGCTTCTCCGGCGGCATCAGCTCCAGCGGCGACGGCTCGTAATCCGCCGGCTGCCGGACCAGCCAGAGTTCGATCTGCGTATCCTCGGTGAGGTCGACCTGCACGTCGAGGGGCAGGAAGCCGACGGCGTCGATCTCCAGCTCCCAGCGCCCCGGTGCGAGACGGTCGATCGTGAAGCCACCGTTGGCGTCGCTCTGGGCCTCGTGGGGATCGAGTTCCCCGACCGGGTGAACCATCCGCAGCCGCGCCTCGGCCATCGGCGCACCGGCGCGTTCGGAGACGATGCCGGTGACCGTGATCGGACTTCCGCCGTCCATGTCCGAACGCTGCACCGCCGGCACGACGTCGTCCTGGTTGCGGATCATCGTCACCTCGACCACCGCGCGGAACGGAAACTTCACCGAGACGCCGTCCTTGAGCACCGGGTGGAAGCCGACCCGGTCCATCGTCAACCGGTAGGTCCCCTCGGGCAGCTTCTTGATCTCGAAGTCACCATCGTCGTCGGTCGACGTCAGGTAGACCCGGGTCGGATCGTCCTCGGGACGGATCTGGACCACCGCACCGACGACCCGGTGGCGGCGATCGATCATCACCGTGCCCTGCAACGTCGTCCGGCGATCGGCCGCAGGTGCCTGCTGGGCCAGCAGGCTGGCCGGTTCGAGCAGGAACACGACGGCCAGGGCCAGGGTCACGGCTCGTGAGGAGGGAAAGGTCCGCATACGAATCATGTAAGCAGTTAGCCGGTGGCGGGTCAACTGGATCCAGGCAGGGGCGCCGGGGAGGGCACCGCCCGGGGGGCGACGACGGGGCAACGGGGGGCAGGGGGGGGGCGACGGGGGGCGGCCCCGCGCCAGGCCCGGGAGCCTCCGTCACTTCCCGAACCTGGCCCGCAGTTCGTCGGCCCAGTTCAGCACCAGCTCGACATGCCGATGCGTATCGCTGGAGTCGGCACCCTTGTCCTGGAATGTGACGAAGTGCAGACCGTCGGCAGAGATATCGATCGGGCTATCGATGCCGGTGTTCGCAAAATCCGTCTCCAGCAAGACCCGGCTTCGGCCTGCGCGGAACGTAGCCTGATCGAGATCGACGTCAGCGACGCGGAGCGCTCGGCCATTCAGGAAATAGAGCTTGCTCCCGTCCGGTGCCCACATCGGCCAGAATCCTCCCCCGGACGAAATCTGCCACTTGCCGCGCCCGTCCAGCGCACGAACGTAGATCTCGAAGGTTCCGGATTCTTCCGAACAATAGGCGAGCCATCGGCCGTTCGGAGATATTCGCGGAGCTATCTCGATGAACTTGCTGTTCAGCAGCATCCGAGGCTCGTCCGGCTCAGCCAGCGGCAAGATTCCGATATCGATGTTGTTCGCAACAACCATCTCGACGAAAACGAGCTGCGTGCCATCTGGAGAAACCGACTCCGGCGACACGTTGCGTTCGGACGCATAGATCAGCTCGGCGTCGCCGGTGCCGTCGGCAAGCTTTCGCTTGATGACGTACTTGTCATCCACTTCAGCGGCGTAGTAAACGTACTCACCGTCAGGTGACCAGACGGGACTCAGGTCGTCAGACTCCGAAAACGTGAGGCGGGTAGGCACTCCTCGTTCGGCGTTGTAGATCCAGATGTCGGCTTGCCCTTCGCTTGCGACTTGAACGGCCAGATCAACGCCGTCGGGCGAGTATCGCGGATTGGAGAAGACCTGATGCTCGGGCCATAACGGCTCGGTGTCTCCCTCGTGACCCAATCGAACCATCGCGATCTGCCCTGCCGTCCCGGCATCGCCACTCGCGTAGGCCAGGGTGCCGTTGGCCGACGTACTGAACTGTGCGCTGCCCTCGTTCGATCCGAACGTCACACCCTCGATGACCGGCGAGGCAGATCCTGTGGCCTGCAGCTTCTTGCGATCGTACGGAATCGCAAACAGCGAACCCGAATGGGTGTACAGGATGAATCCGGCCCCGCTCCCGGTTTCGAGATAGCGGCCGTACGACCCTCCCCGATGCACCACGGTGCGCTGGCCCGACTCGGCGTCGACGATTTCGACGTGGCCTGACTGGTCGTCCATGCCCGTTCGGTAAGAAGTGAACAGGACCGACTTGCCTCCGGGAAGCCACTGCGGCCACCGGTGCGAAAGCTCACCGCTTGCCGCGTCGAGTTCGGTCAGTACCGTCGGCTCTCCACCATTTTCGGAGACTCGCATCAGTCCGCTTCCCGGATCGGGGGCGAACGCGATCGTTCCGTCCTCACCCCAGCTGGCCCCTCGCGCCCGGCTGATATCGCACAGCTTGATCGAGGTTCCACCGGTGACCGGAACCTTGCGCATCTCGGTAGTCGAGTTGAATCCGAGCCAGGTACCGTCAGGGGAAAAGAAGGGTTGATACGGCCTGTCCGCCCCCTGGCCTTCGACGACCAGCGTTCCCTGCCACTGGTCGAGTTGTCGGATCTCGATCCGGTGCTCGTTACCGAGCCCGAGGACATAGGCCAACCGCGACCCGTCCGGCGAGAGGACTGTACTCGCGCCATAGCCCGTGAACAGCATCTGGTCCGCGGGAAGGCTCAGGTTGACCCGCATCGGCGCCGATGACGGTCCAGTAGCGGAACCCAGCACCATCCACGTGGCGATGAGCCCGAGGGCGAAGAGCCCGGTGACCGCCCAGGGCATCGCACGTTGCCATAGCGGTACCGCCACGGTCGACGCACCCGTATCCGCGCGCTCCTCGACGGCGGTCTCCGGGTGGGCGAGGAAATGTTCGATCGCGATACGCGCCTCTCCGATATCGCGCATGCGCTCGCGGCTTTCCTTCTGCAGACATCGATCGAGCAGTCGACGCACCGGACGTGGGAGGTCGGCCGGTAGCGAGTCCCAGTCGGGCTCCCGGGCGAGTACCGACGCCAGCGTGTCCGACAACGTCTTTCCCTGGTGCACCACGCGCCCGGTCAGCATCTCCATGAACACGACACCGAACGCCCAGACATCGGATCGGCGATCGACCGATTCTCCCCGGGCCTGCTCGGGGCTCATGTAGGCTGCCGTGCCCAGCAGGATGCCGGCCTGGGTCGCCAGACCCGTCATCGTCGGCGAGAGGGACAGCCGCTGGGCCGGTTGACCGGAGGGCAACGAGTCGCCAGGCGCGTCGGGATCGAAGGCCTTGGCCAGCCCGAAGTCGAGAATCTTGACCTGCCTGGCCGGCGTCAACTTGATGTTGGCGGGCTTCAGGTCACGATGGATGATGCCGCGCTCGTGGGCTTCTTCGAGTCCGTTGGCGATCTGGAGTGCGATCTTCAGCGCTTCGTCGACACCGAGCGGGCCCTTCGCGATCCGCTCCTGAAGAGTCTCGCCTTCGACCAGCTCCATGACCAGGAACACGACGGGGACCGTCGAGCCTTCCGGCGTCGCCTCCTCGACGGAGTGGATGCCGGCGATGTTCGGGTGGTTGAGGGAGGCCAGGGCCTGGGCTTCGCGGGTGAATCGGGCCAGCCGTTCCGCGTCGGCGGCGAACGCCTCGGGCAGGAATTTGAGGGCGACCTCGCGACCGAGTTTCGTGTCCTCGGAGCGATAGACGGTGCCCATGCCTCCTTCGCCGAGTTTCGCGGTGATCCGGAAGTGTGCAAAGGTCTGATCGATCATGAATCGCGGCTCCGTGGGTGAGAAGCGGGCATTATCTCATGGGCTGAAGCAGATCGGAAGATCGGGCGATGGTGCGGCTCGTGGCTGCCGTGGCGGGCACTTGAGGGTGGCAGTTCGGCGGAGTAGACTGCGCCCCGGGTCGAGAGTCCCGTCGGGCGGTTAGCTCAGCTGGTTAGAGCACCTGCTTTACACGCAGGGGGTCCACGGTTCGAATCCGTGACCGCCCACCACAATCCCACCAAGTGTCCGTGGCTGAACCAAGCCCCTGTCCATCTGAGGGAGGCCTCGTACCTGAATCGCACCGGGAATCCCGGAGAGCAAATTGGATGAGTCAGGCCACATCGGTACTGGTTCGAATCCAGTACCGCCCACCAACCAAGTCACACTGATCCTTAGACTTCGGCTCATCTTTCCGAGAGACCTTTGTTCCGCACGACGCCAAGGCCTGATTCGAGGTTTGAAACTCAGCTTTCGCAGACTGCAACTCGCCCTCCGTACAGTGACGTCTGTAAGGCAGATGTGGTGACCGTGGCTGGATCGGTTGCGAGCCCGCAACACCCTGGTTTGGACGCTTCATGCTTTTGTTTCCAGCTACCGACCCAATTGTTAGCCCGGATAATTCATGAGATGTAGCGAAGAGTAGACAAACGAAAAGCCTCCAGCGTGATAGAAAACGGTTACCACAACGTTTTTCATCAGACGCAAAGAGGCTTTCGCGTGCTCAAGATTACCACGACAGAGTGTTTGTTTCCCGACCTGTTTGATAAGCCCGTCGTTGCGCGCTTCGACGTGGACCACGGCAGCTCGGACGGCGGCGCGATCCTGCTGAAAGCGGCCGAGCGTCGTCTCGGCGTGGTGTCGGCATTCACCGAGTGGGCACCCGACGACCGCGAGCCCGGCAAGGTGGTGCACACGACGTCGGACCTGCTCGGCCAACGGATCTACGGCCTGGCTGCCGGATACACCGACTGCAATGACGCAGCGCGACTGGCCGCTGATCCGGTCCACAAGATGCTGATCGATCGCGACCCGATTGAAGGCGAAGACCTCGGTTCGCAGCCGACGCTGTCGCGTTTCGAGAATTCAGTCGGTCGACGCGAGTTGCTCGGGATGTCGCACGCCCTGCTCGATCGCGTGGTCGATCGGCATCGCAATCGACTACGTCGCAAGGTTCGAGAGATCACGATCGACCTGGACGTTACCGACGACGCCACGCACGGCGGCCAGCAGTTGTCGCTGTTCAACGGGTTCTACGATCACTACTGTTACCTGCCGCTGCTCGGTTTCATCCGATTCAACGACGAGCCTGAGCAATACCTGTGCGCCGCGATGCTTCGATCGGGCACGGCTCCGTGCAGTCTCGGTGCGATCGGCATGCTGCGGCGCATCGTGGATCGTTTGCGCGAGAGCTGGCCTGACGTGCGGATCATCGTGCGGTTGGACGGCGGCTTCGCCAGTCCGGATCTGTTCGAGTTCTTCGAAGACGAGAATCTGCGCTACGTCATAGGATATTCGAGCAATTCGGTACTGCAGCGAGAGGTCGCCGAGGCCCTGCGACGAGTGCGCCGTCGCGCCCGCACAAGATGCAAGACCGCGCGGGAGTACGGGCACCTGTTCTACGCGGCGCGCACCTGGACACACCAGCGTCGCGTCGTCTACAAGGCCGAGGTGGTCCACCACCCCAGTCGCGAGCTGAAGGACAACGCCCGCTTCGTCGTGACCAATCTCGGCTGCGTACCCAAGCGCGTCTACGAGTTCTACTGCCAGCGCGGCGAAGTCGAGAATCGAATCAAGGAGCTGCACGACGGCATGCACATCGGTCGCACCAGCTGCACCCGCTTCTGGGCCAACCAGTTTCGTGTGCTGCTGACCGCGGCGGCTTACGCGTTGCTGCAGGAAGTTCGACTGTGGGCCAAGCGGACGCGACTGGCTCGAGCTCAGGTCGAAACGTTACGCATCTGCCTGCTCAAGATCGGTGCGCACGTCGACGTATCGGTGCGACGGATCGTGCTCCACCTGCCGCGATCCTTTCCATACCTCGACCTGTGGCAGAAGATCTCCTCGATCGCCGCGCGTGCCGGCTGAAACGCGGCTGGCTACCTCCGACAGTGTGGCGCTCCGATCGTTTCGGGGACTCGTGCGTCGCGTCACCCGCTCCAGGGCGGCTGCGGCATGCCCTTCGACTCGAATCCGCAGCACCTGGCCCGCCAACTGCCTTCCCTCTGCTCCGCCCTCGCGATTTCGCGGTACGATCACCGGGCTGGCGCGCCTTCATGAATAGTGCGGGTTAGGTATTGAGCGCAGCAAAGCGGCTCCGAGTTCGACTCCCCGCGGCCGGCGGCACCATGATTTCAACTCGCCCACGCTCGCTGATAGTAGTGGCAGCGATGGTCATCCCAATCGCCTCGGCGAGCAGTTCTGCTCCGGCTGGTGGCTTCATACCGGCTGCCTGCGAATGGAAGGAAACCGCCAAGAAGATCGCGGCCGATGCGGCCCGCACAGATCGCTTCGGATGGCCGCTTTCGATCAGTGGGACCATGATGGTCGCCGGGGCTCGCGGGGATGATGATCGGGGCGTGGATTCGGGTTCCGTCTACGTGTTTGAGCAGGACACGGGAGGAGCATTTCGTTGGGGCCGAGTGGCCAAGCTGACGGCGTCGGACGCGAAGGCTGGAGACTCGTTCGGGCACTCCGTAGCGATCAGCGGCGACCGTCTCCTGGTCGGCTCCCTCTCCGACGACGTTGGGCCTCGTTCAGGTTCGGCATATCTGTTCGAGCGGACCGCCGAGGAAGGCATCGGCTGGAAGGAAACGCAACAGCTGACATCCTCTGACGTAGCTAGTGGAGATTTCTTTGGTGCGTCTGTCAGCATCAGTGGGGACACGGCGATCATTGGCGCACCACGTCGCGACGACTCAGCTGCGGATTCCGGTGCCGCCTACATTTTCACACGAGACACGGGGGGTGCGAACAATTGGGGCCAGTTGGTCAAACTGACGCTGACCGACAGTTCTGCTTCGGATCGTTTCGGGTCGGCCGTATCCATTTCCGGCGACACAGCCGTGGTTGGGGCAGTCTTCACCGACGACGCAGGCGATAACTCTGGTTCAGCGTATGTGTTCGAGCGAAACTGGGGTGGTACAGACAACTGGGGGCAGGTTGCGAAACTAACGGCGTCCGACGCGGCCGCTATGGATCATTTCGGCGGCTACCTTTCGATTAGTGGGGACACAATCGTTGTTGGACCCAGCAGAGCGCATGAGCCCGGTGGCAGGAATGCGGCTTACGTGTTCGAGAGGGACGCAGGAGGCGAGGCCAACTGGGGTGAAGTCGCGGCTCTCTCCACGTCGGAAGACGAGTTCGGTGCCTCGGTGGCGATCGACGGGGACACCATAGCCCTCGGAGTTAGGAGTACCCGAAATGGGGGCGCCGCGTATGTACACGCAAGGAACACCGGGGGTATCGACGCCTGGGGTGCCGTGGCCAGACTGATAGCCTCAGATAATGACGTCGTCGACCTTTTCGGGGCATCAATCGCAATCAACGGAGACACTATCGCCATCGGAGACCATGGTGGCGACGCCCCCGACATCGATGCTGGCGCTGCGTACGTATTCGCCTTTGGGTGTTCTGAGTGCGGCGATGGCCAGAGTGAGCCGCCGGAGCAATGTGACGACGGAAACACCCTCCCCGGCGACGGATGCGAAAACACCTGTCAAGCAACGCCTTCGGTCGAAATTTGCAATGGCCGTGACGACGATGATGACCCCGATGGCGCGATCGACGAGATCGCGTGCTTTCGGGACTGCTCAGAAGTTGACCTGCAAGGCGTACCGGTCGAAGTGGGGGACGATACGACTGCCGAGGCGCGCGGGGATATTGCCTGGAGCGGTTCCATCTACGGTATTGCCTGGACTGGCGAGTTCACGAGCGGCCCCGAAGTGCGGCTGACACGATTCGACGGGGCAGGTGAAAAGTTTGGAAACGACGTGGTGATCCGCCAGGGCGGTGAACCAGGGCGGCCGGCCGTGGCCTGGAATGGCACTGGTTTCGGCGTCGCATGGGCGGACGGCGGCAGGGTCTATTTCGCCGCGGTCGCCGCTGACTCGATCGTGGCCGTGCCCGCTGTTGCTATCTCCGGAAGTGCCTCCGGAGCCCGCGACCCGCGACTTGCATGGTCTGGCACGGCGTGGGGTCTCACCTGGACCGACCTGCGGGATATTGCAGAAGGTGATCGCGAGATTTACTTCGCGGCTCTTGATGAGAACGGTTCGATTCTGACTCAACCTGTCCGCGCGACCACGACGCCAGGAGCGACAGCGTGGTCTGATGTGGCCTGGAACGGCTCCGCGTTCAGCTTCGTCTACCAAGACGACACATCTGGCAACCGCGAGATTTTCCTCTCGACGATCCGCTCGGACGGGACGCTCGAGACTCCGCCTGTTCAACTCACAGATGACCCCGCCCAATCCGAGGTTCCGCGACTCGTTTGGACCGGCGACACGTACGCAGTATCCTGGGCCGACCGACGCGGCACTTCGGGGAATCACGAAACCTACTTCCGAACGTTTGACTCCCTAGGTGAGCCGACTAGCCCGCTGCAACCCTTGACCGATGGAGTCGCCGGTTCGGTTTCCCAGCGACCTGCGTGGAACGGACGCACGTTTGCCGTGGTCTGGCAAAGTAATGATGGCCCGAAGCAAATTCGTTTTGGAAAGGTTGCGGGAAGCGGCGTCTCGATGGATGGCGCCTTCGCTGTCACGCAGACGCTATCGGACTCCGAGTTTCCGTCGTTGGCTTGGGCCGGGAGTGGGTATGGTCTTGTCTGGACAGAGAATGGGGCTCTGGTATTCCATTCATTGTTCTGCGGAAGCGCCGATCTGGATGGCGACGGTCAATCGTTTCGTGACGGCGATTGCAACGATGGCGACCCGGGCGTCTACCCGGGGGCCGTGGAAACCTGCGACGGTCGCGACAACAACTGCAACTTCATGGTCGATGATGCTGATGGCTGCAACAGCCGGTGTTTCCCCGATGAGTCGTCCTACACACTGACCGAAATCGACGCCGTTGGCCCAAGCGCGTGGACTGGCCAGTATTGGGGTGTCACAGCCGAAGATGGCTTTCGTACGATTGCCAGGGATGGCCAGACGCTGTCGGGCCCGTCGGCGATACCCAACGGTTGCACGACCCCCGTATGGAGCGGATCAGAGTTCGCGATCCAGATCAGTCGGAGCCAATTGGCCCGCGTAACACCTGAAAGCGAAGTGTTGCTCGTCGCAACTGACCTTCCCGCGGCGACACCAGACTGTCAAGTGCCGGCGTGGACGGGCCGCGATTACATGACCGGGCATCTGACGATTGCTGGCCTGCAGTTTGACGCACACATGACGTTCGTGGAACGCGATGGGCGCGTCGGGCGCACGATGACGCTACCGCTTCCGCTACCCAGCGGCGAAGCACCGTCCGGATTCGTGGAAGCTGTCGCGTCCTCGGGTGCAGCTCACGCCATCGCCTACTGTGCACCAGTTGACCAAGAGCACGAAGCGACCCACCTTCTCTTTTTAGGCAATGATGGAACTCAGCTCGCGCTGTACAGATTCACCGGTGGGCAGGAACGTGGTCACTGTCCAACCACTCAGTTCGAGTGGATTGGCGACCGCTTCGTGTACGCGATGACGGACGACCACAAGGGGTACATCCACACCTTCGGTCCGGATGGCGACCCGCTGGAGAGCGTAGTCGTACCAGCTCTCACCCCTTCCCCTGATCATGAGACCTGGCCAGACCACCCGGAGGATCCCCAGGCAGTCGGCGTCGCAAGCGATTTGCTCGTCATCTACCGCCGTCACGATGGCGGAGGTCCCTTTGTTCTCGGAGCGTCGCCACCACAAGAGCGAGAGCGCTCTTTCCCCGGTCCAGCACCCAGCGACCGCTATGTCTGGACCGGCGACAGTCTCGCAACACTGGTTAACCTTGATGGTCAGTCCTACATCGCGGAAGTCAACTGCGGTTGCCGTGACATCGACGCAGACGGCGTCGACCGCTGCGAAGGCGACTGCAACGATGTTGTAGCCTCAATCCATCCTGGGGCGCCGGAGACGTGTGACGGTATCGACAACGATTGTGATGTCAGATTCGATGAGTTCCCCGACTGCTCTGGGTTCTGCGATCACGCTGAGCCTGACGGGTGGCAGGAACTTATGGCTGGGCTGCCGGGCGCTAGGGGCTTCGACGTTGCATGGGCAGGTGATCGATTCGGCCTGGTTTGGGAGGACCCACGCCACGGAGGCCACGAAATCTATTTCCGCGAGCTTGGAGCCGACGGTGTGCCGCAAGGGCCAGAGATCCGCGTGTCCGACACAGGCGGCCAAGCGAGCGGGCCGTCGATTGTGGCTGCGGAAGACACTTTCGCATTTGCGTGGAGCCAGTTGGAGGGAGCCACCGCGTTTGAGATCCAAGCGGGTCGTCTTGATCGTATCGTCGATACGATTGCCGACGTCGTCTCGCTTGGCGCGGATGAGATCTATCAGGATTCCGACGCAATGATTCTCAGCCCGCCAGAGGTGGCCTGGAACGGGTCCTCGTTGGTCGTCACCTGGCGGCACCTAGCGGACGATGGGACGCCCTTCATCAACGGGTCACTGGTTGCTCTGGATGATCTTGACGTGCGAACGGGGACGATAGGTTGGGTAGGCGGGAGCACCGAACCGATGCCGTCCCCACCGGTAAGTGCTGCTTTCGGAAGCACTGTGTACACATTGGCCATTGGTTCAGTGATACTCAATCTCCCGTCGACGATCGCCGACCCCTTTGATTTCTTCCCGTCGAGTGTCGGTGTCGATACTGTGTTGCCACAAAGCCTACGTATTGCTTGGCAACACGGAACGCAGCGCGGCGCATTCGCATGGACCGACGAAGGGAGTAAGCCTGGCGAACGGCAGCTAAGGTTTTCTACATTAATTAACTACTTTCACCAAGAAGCCCTCCTCGCAAGCGAACTATCTGCGGAGGCGAAGGTTTCTGGAGTCGCGTGGAGCGGCGACGAGTATGCGGTGATCTGGACTGATCGACTAGATGGAGTAACTCGCGCCTGGTACAGCCGAGTGTCGATCGACGCCACTGCAGTGGGTGAGGCTATAGAGATCGGTGCATGGAGCGACGAAGTCAGTGTTCTGTCACCTATCTGGACCGGCGAGGGACTCGCCGTTTTCGTTGCCCGTGGCGAACAACTATTGTTCACGACGCTCGCATGCGATTGCACTACCGATTCGGACGGGGACGGATTCTCCGGTGATTGCGGGAATGATTGCGACGATACTAGTCCTTCGGTATATCCGGGAGCTCCGCAACTCTGCGATGGCGCGAATAATGACTGCATGGATCCCGGTTGGCCCATGCTGCCCCCTGACGAGCACGACAACGATGGGGACGGGTTTCGGGCATGCTCGGGCGACTGTGACGATGCGGACGCCACGACATTTGGGGGAGCGCCGCAACTATGCGATGGCATCAACAATGACTGCTACGCCGCGTCCTGGCCGGATGCGCCGTTCCACGAAGCCGACGGCGATGGCGATAACTATCGCATCTGCGCAGGTGATTGTAACGATGGTGATGCCGCGGTGAATCCAGGTGCGGTCGAGTCCTGCAATTCGATCGACGACGACTGCAATGACATTGTGGACGATGACGATCATGGCGAAGACACCGACGGCGACCTTGTCGCGAACCGTTGTGACAATTGCCCCTTCGATCACAATGAGAGCCAGGCCGATTTCGATGACGATGCGATTGGTGATTTCTGCGACAACTGCCCACTCGAGCGGAACCTGTCGCAGTCAGACCACGACAACGACTTCGAGGGCGATTTTTGCGACCTCGACGACGGGATTATCTACATTCGTTTCTTCCAATCCGACTACGTGAATTGGCAGGACGAAGATGGTTACGCGATTTGGAATAGCTACCGAGGGGATCTCGATACACTCATCGCGGCAGGTGTGTATACGCAATTGCCGGGTTCCAACCCGCTGGCGGCACAGCAATGCGGACTCAATGATCCCTTTGTCCAGGACGTTGCGATCCCTGATCCGTGGAAGGTGGCGTTCTACCTGACCACGGGCGCCAATGAAAGTGAGAGTGGACTTGGGCTCACCGGCTCGGGGATCGAACGCCCGAGTACGAATCCGTGCCCGTAGACACCCACCAGAGACCAGGGCGCTGGACAATTGACTCGCACCTCTTATGTTCCGAGAATCAGGTATGCTGAGAGAAGTAGAGGGGCAACACTCACAGGACTGAGCAAGTGAGCGCAACTGAACTCACACTGACGGCCGTAGCCACGATTGCCAGCGTCATACTCTTCGCATCGGGCGCAAGAACGCTCGCCCGAAGACACTCGCTTGCGAAAGAGATCCGAGCCCGCACTCAAAGGCTGTCCGAAGGAACAGTGGATAGTCTCGTCGCCAAGCTCCGGGCGGAGATAGCGTTGATCGAGTCCAAGATCCGTACAGGCACAGCGCACTACAACCGACTGCGCGCCGCCATGGAAACGACTTCCAGAAGTGTCAACCACATTGCAGTCGGGCTGCTGCCCCCGGTGTTCAAGTTCGACGACAGCGAAACACTCAAGGAACGCGTCAACGTCAACCGCGACCTCCAATACCGGACCATCACTCGAGGCGCCGCCACCACCGCGTTCTCCAATTGGTCGTGGTTCGGCAGCGAGCAACAAGGCCAGGAGATGCTCAGAGCATACAAGTGGTTGCTCCTGAGAGCCTACAACGCGGAGTTCGACTTCATTCGCAAACAAATGCGACACTCATCGTTTGACTCCGCGGAACGCAAATTGGATCGACTACGCCATCAGCTTTCGCGACTCGGCGAAACGGCGGGAGTGGAGATTTCCTACAAGTACGAGGAACTAAAGAAACAAGAACTGAGAATCTGGCACCGAGAGCTGACCAAGAAAGAGACGCTCAAGCAGGAACGAAAGAAACAACAGGCAATCCTTCGACAGCAGAACAAAGGCGCGACCGACGCGGACGAGCTCGAGGAAGAGCTTGCCGTTCGCCAAGCGCTCCTCGAGAAGGCCAAGAGAATGGCCCTGGACAGAGCTGGTGAGACTCGAGCGGCGATCGCACTTGAGATACAGAACGTTCAGGAGGAAATCGAAACACTGACAAAGAGGCTTGAACGCGCCAAGTCCCAAGCGCAGCTGACCAAGGCAGGTTTCATCTATGCAATCTCGAATATCGGCAGTTTCGGAGAAGGAATCGTGAAGATCGGAATGACTCGTAGGCTGGAGCCGCTTGAGCGGGTACGCGAACTGGGAGATGCGAGCGTGCCGTTCAGATTCGACGTGCACACGCTGGCGTTCGTAGACGATGCCCCGGCAATCGAGAAAGAGCTCCACCAGAGGTTCGACAACCGACGCGTAAACAAGAACAACAACCGCAAGGAGTTCTTCGAGGTACCCGTCGAGGAAGTGCAATCCGCCTTGAACACACTTGGCGTGAACTCTGACTGGCACTTCGAGATCGAAGCCAAGGAGTACCGAGAGAGTCAACTAATTCGGCAAAGTCTTCGCGAAGAGAAAATGTTTGCCGCCACCGCCTCCTCCGTTCTCCCTTCAACGATCTGAGGCGGTTGAAGGTGTTCCTGGCTGCCACATCGCTATTCCTCATGGTAGCGGCTATCGGCTTCTTTGCCTGGGCGAGACGTATGCTTTCACCCGTGGCGGCCAGCCACGCGAAGGTCGCCACGACCTATCAACCCATCTTCGCTGAAGAATCCCGATTAAAAGAACGCAGCGACCAGTACGCGACCCTCCAGGGCCTGTATTCTGAGTGGATCGGCAAACTACGAGAGAATGAGCACCAGCTGGCAAAGTACAACATCGGCGTCGGAACGATGGACACCGTCGCGTATCAGCCGATCGGGAAGGGGGAGCACCTCGAAGCGCTCGAGGGAAGATTGACCCACGCCAAGCAACATGCGGTCGCACTCGTCAAGAACAAAACGGCCTGCATCTGTGGCATGGGCGACAATGTCGTCGTCAACAACCGAAAAGCCGCGGCTAAGAAACTCTTCAATCGCGAAATCAAACTTAGGATTCGCTGCCTAGACAACGACTTTAGGGCCGCCGCGGCACTCGCTGACTGGAACAACATTGGTCGGCTCGTTGAACGAGTCAGAGATACGTTCAACGCCATCAACAGTTCGGGGCATACGGTCAAGACGTACCTTCAGCCCGCCTACCTGGAAGCCAAGATTGAAGAGTTGAGGCTGCAGTACGAAGCGAGGCGCTTGGCTCAAGCATTGAAAGAGGAGCAGCGGGAGGAGAGGAGGATCGAGCGAGAAGCCGAACGGGAAGAGGCACGAATCAAGGCTGCGGCCAAGAAAGCGCAGAAGGATCGAATTGAGATGGAGAGGCTCATAGAGGAAGAACTGCGCCAAATCGAGTCAGCCAGCGAGGAACAAATGCGCCTCCTGGAGCTCCACAAGCGGGAGCTCGAAATCCTGAGGCACCGGGAAGAGCGAGCCATCTCGTTAGCACAGACGACACGAGCGGGGTACGTCTACGTCATATCGAATACTCTCTCCTTCGGAGAAGGAATCTGCAAGATCGGAATGACCAGGAGAGCCGATCCGAACGATCGGGTCAAGGAGCTTGGCGACGCATCGGTGCCTGAACTCTTCGACATCCACGCATTCGTATTCACTCAAGA
The DNA here is from genome assembly GCA_942490715.1 of uncultured bacterium. Taxonomy (GTDB): domain Bacteria; phylum Acidobacteriota; class Polarisedimenticolia; order Polarisedimenticolales; family Polarisedimenticolaceae; genus CALNYP01. The sequence goes on along the minus strand of CALNYP010000010.1, from coordinate 124,413 downwards.
CGCGCCGGCCCTCGAGAAGTATCTGCACAGGCAATTCTCCGCCGAACGGGTCAACCTCGTCAACCCGCGGAAAGAGTTCTTCGCGGTCACACCCCAGATAGTGATCGATGCGATCGAACAGTACAGCGGCTCCTTCGAGAGAATCTCGACGGATTGAGTTCGTCTGCGCATCGTATCGGGTGGTTCATGCGGCCCGTTGTATCCGTACCGCCTACCGGACTTTGTGGCTTCGGGAAGGCTCGCTGATTTCGCTGGCGGAGGCAGAGATCCTGGTGCTCTTCAGTACTACCCAGGGAACAAAACGGGCGGCAAGTCGAGAAATCGCGTTGCCCCAACAAGTCAACGGAGAACATCCCACGCCTCGATCGTGCTCGGCTCAATCCACCATGACCCACGAAAGACCGCAGCCCCTGGATCCTGCAGACCGTTGCAGAGCGAGTCAACGTGTTGCGACCTGCCCCTTGTGACGGGGCCGGGCTCGATCCTTGACGCCCCTTTTACGCGCCACCGGCAATCACTTCATCCAGTTTCTTGTTTACCTCCCCGAGGCCGGCGCTGCGCCGACCCTTGCCACTCGGACAACGAAACGGAGGTCCAGTCATGATCACGAAGAATGCAACCCGCTCCGCTCCAGTGACCCTCTCACCGTTCACGAGAATTCTCGGAGTGACGGTGCTGCTGCTCACAACCCTCACCCGGACCGCAGCGGCGGGCCCGGCCCAGGTCGGCGACCTTGCGCCGGATTGGAATCTGCGCAACCCGGACGGCAAGAGCTGGAGTTCCAGTGACCTGAAAGGCAACGTGGTCGTGATGGAGTTCTGGGCCACGTGGTGCAAGACCTGTTCGAACAACATGCCCGCCGTCGAAGCGATGATCCGTGACTACAAGGACGACGCGGTGCAGGTGATCGCCGTGAACATCCTCGAGAACGGAGACCCGGTCGAGTACATGAGCAAGCGCCCCGCGATCGAGTTCGCGGTGGATGGCGACCAGCTGGCGAAGGATCTCGGCGTAGCAGGCACGCCCACCGCGATCGTCATCGACCAGGAGGGAAAGGTCGCTTTCCGAACGGTCGGTGCGAGCAAGGCCCGCACCGAAGGGCTCCGTGCTGCCGTCGACGACCTGCTCGCCGGCGAGTAGCTCTGCCCGGTCCGAGCCCGCCCCCGGTTACAGGGGCGGGCCGTCTCAACGCCCGGTGTACTTCGGCGTACGCTTCTCCACGAACGCGCGAATCCCCTCGCGAAAATCCTGGGTCTGGCCGATCCGACACTGGGCGTCCCGCTCCGCATCGAGTGCTTCCGCGAGACTTCTCGACGATCCGTCGAGCATCAACCGCTTGATCTCGCCATAGGCACGTGTCGGTCCCACAGCAAGCCTCGCCGCCAGCGAGCGTGCCTCGTCCAGCAAGTCGTCCGGAGCCACCACCCGGTTGACGATCCCGATCGCCTGCGCGGTGTCGGCGTCGATGAACTCCCCGAGCATGAACATCTCTCGAGCGCGGGCATTGCCCACAAGTCTCGGCAGGAAGAACGTGCCACCCGTGTCCGGCACGACGCCGATGCGAATGAACGCCTGGTTGAATCGCGTCTCACGGCTGCAAACCAGCAGGTCGCAACTCAACGCGAGGTTGAAGCCGGCTCCTGATGCGAAACCGTGAAGCGCCCCGACGACCGGGCGTGGCAGTTCGGCAAGCGCGCGCGCCGCCTGGTGGATCTTCCGCAGCGGCTCCTCGAAGAACTCACCCGGGGCGTCCTCCAGCTCCTGGCACATCGCCTTCACATCACCGCCCGCGGAGAAGGCACGTCCTTCGCCCCGCAGCAGGACGGCGCGCACCTCTTCGCGGGTCGCAATCCGGCCGAGGGCATCGCACAACTCCTCGGCCATCTGCTCGTCGATCGCGTTCAGCCGGTCGGGACGGTCGAGAATCAGCTCCGCGTATCCGTCGTGCTCCTCGATTCGGATCGTTTCGTAGCTCGACATGTGAGCCTCCCTGAAGCCAGTGTACGGGACAACGAGACAACGGGAGGCGCGCAGGGCGCAACGACGCGTCGCCACGCTCCAGCTTCTCTCCGGCTGAGCTCAGTTTGCCCTGCAGTCGGCGGGCACAGCGAACCGACCCAGCACCCGCCTCATGGTTCGTAGCGCTGTCGCAAGATCTCCATCGTGCGTCCCCATGCCGCGGTGAAGAACTCGACCCCGGCATCCCACTGCTCGCCTCGCTGGAAGCCCTTGTGAGACAGCGTGACATGCGTCGCCTTCCCGTCCTCGACCGGCAGCAGATCGATCTCGATCCACGTCGGATACGGACGCGCACGCATCACCTCGATGTTCGGTGGGCCGTTCCACTCGACGACGATCCGTTTGCCCGGCTCCAGCGCCAGGATGCGGCAGCCGGAGGTGCCCAGCAACAGCCCCTCGGGGTCGTTGTCGGGGTCGAACGCGACGGTGTACTCGCCACCGACCTCGGGCGCGATCGTGACCTTCGCACCGGGAAAGATCGACTCGGCTCCCGCCGCCGTCGTCCACACCTCGTAGATCGCAGCGGGCGATGTCCGGACCGTCGCCTCGAAGTCGACCGAGCGGGCAGCGGCGGTCTCAGGCGTCGGCATCGCTGCGGGGATCGTCAGGATCGTCATCGTTGCGAGAAGAGTCAGCGTAATCTGCATCACTCGGTTCCTCCAGCAGTTGCTCGAAGTACTCCCGCACGACCAGCAGGCTCTGGTCGTAGGGCTCGATGCTGCGGTGCACTCTCGACTGCATGACGGCGCCCTCCATCACCGAGAGCACGAAGGTGGACAGCGCCTCGGTACTGATCGCCGTGCGCAGATAGGGCCGGGCTCCCTTCAGCGAGTGCTGGATCTCCCGGCGCCACATGTCGAAGGTCGTGGCGAGGGCCTCGCGAACCTCGGGATGGGTATCCGACAGCTCGCCGGCCAGGTTGCCGATCGGGCAGCCGAGCCGGAAATCGGTCTTGATCAGGAACTCGCGGTAGAAGCCGAGGACCGCGAAGAGCGGGCCGAACATCGCCGGGCCTTCCGGCCCCTCCCAGGGCGGCGGGGCGATCTCGTCCCGGAAGCGGCGCCGGTAGTGGGTCAGGACGGCCAGCAGGAGGCCTTCCTTGGTCCCGAAGTGGTGGTACATGCTGCCGGCCCCGGTTCGGGCCGCCTTCTGGATCTCCGAGGTGCCGGTGGCGGCGAATCCGTGCTCGTGGAACAGCGCCGCGGCGGCCTCGACGAGCCTTTTCCGGGTATTTTCCCGTTCGATGAGCTTCTGGGGTCGTGGCATACGAGTATTGTATTGATCGATCCATACAATATCAAGCTCTCACACCAAGACCCCCTTGGCTTCCGTGGTGCGACCGGTCCGTGGCGCTGCTCGTCCGCCGCGCTACTGGTCCGCGGTGCCGCTAGTTTGCGAGCTCCGGGAGCAGATCCGTGTGGTGGCCGATCATCTTCCAGTTGCCACCTTCCTTGCGGAAGATGTTGGTGGCGCGGATCTTGACGTCGACCGTCTGGCCATCGACGTTGAGGTTCGTGCCGACCTCGGTGGTCTGGGAGACACCGATCTCGTCACCGGCAAAGACGACGATCTCCGACGGCTGGACCTCGCCGCCGAGCATCAGCGCGGCCTGGGCCTCCCAGTTCGCCAGGACCTCGGTCCAGCCGATCTGCATCCCCCCGGCGGGACCCATGTAGGTCACATCCTTCTTCTGGGACCAGACCTTCTTCATCGGCTTGACTTCGCCCTTGAACAGCTCGTTCAGGGCCTCGTAGAACTTCTCGGTCGCCTTCTTGACCGCCTTCTTGTCACCGGCGACCGCTTCGGTGGTTCCGGCGAGGCCCGTCAGGGCCAGGACCAGGATCAGGGCTACCAGCGCTCTCGAATTCCTCATACAGGCCTCCTCGGGATCGGACGCCGTCGGATCACTCCGCGAGCCAGCTCAGGATCGTCGCCGTGACCTTGTCCGACGCTTCGCGCTGAACCCAGTGTCCGACGCCCGGCAAGGATACCAACGTCACGTCGCTCTCGACGAACTCCCAGGTCGAGTCGAATCCCTTGGGGTGCAACGCCTGATCGTCCAGGCCGTGGATCGCCAGCACCGACATCTTGATCTTCGGCGTGGGAGGCGCACCACCGGCCGAGCCGGACCCGGACCCCGAACCCGAGCCGCCGGAGCGCGGGTAGTTCGCCTTGTAGTAGGCCATCATCCCCTCGAAGCTGGAGCGCCGGAACGCCTCGAGGTACAGCTTCTCCGTCTCGGCATCCTCGACCCCGAGCACCGCGACCAGCCCCTCGGCGGTCAGCGATTTGTGGGAGTCCTTCTCCTGGAAGCGCCGAGCGTAGTCGCTACCGGACTTCTGTTCCTGGTTGCCGCTCAGCTCCCGCCGCAACGCCGACGGGTGGGGCGTACTCAGGATAACGAGCCGGTCGACGACGTTCGGCACGAAAGCCGCCGTCAACCAGGCGATCGCACCACCCCAGTCGTGGCCGATCAGCACCGCCGGCCCCTCATCGAAGTGCCGGATCACCGCGGCCACGTCGCCGATCAGGTTGGTCATCGCGTACGCCGGGACCCCTGAGGGTTGATCGCTCTGGTTGTAACCCCGCAGGTCGATGGCGACGACGTGGTACGAGCCAGCCATCGCCGCCATCTGATCGCGCCAGGTGTACCAGTAGTCCGGGAATCCGTGGAGCATCACGACCAGCGGACCGGAACCCATCTCGGCGTAATGAATCTTCACTCCGCCGCTGTCGACGAAGCCGTGCTCGACCGAGTCGAGCACCGACGCGACCGGCGCCGAACCCGAGCCCGAGGCCGAGGCCGAGGCCGAGGCCAGCGTCGCCTCGATGTTGCCGACCCCCTCGAGCCAGTTCTCACCACCGTCGTAGCTGCGATCCTTGCGCCACTTCCACGAGGTCGGTGTGATGTCGAAGAAGGTATTGCGGTCGACGAACTCTCCACGGGCGTCTTCACCCTTCCCGATCATCACCATCGTCTCGCCGACCATCTCGGACTCGAAGTACTTCCACTGCAGCGTGCCCTGGGGCAGCCAGCGGTTGTCCCACTTGCCGGTCTCGCGATTGAAGGAGCGGATGTTCTTGCCCTGGAACTCCCCGCCCTGAGGCAGCGCCGAGATCCACAGATCCTCGATCGCCCAGCCGTCGAGGACGTAACGACCGGTCCAGGTCGCCGTACCCTCCACGAAGCTCTGGTCCGGCCGCATCGAACGGGTCTGGCAGTTCCACTTGCCGATCAAGAAGGAGTACTGCGCCGTCTCGGGAGGCGCGGCGGGGTTGAGGGCGCCGTAGTCGTCGGCCGAAGCCGGCGCTGCGAAAGCCGTGGCGACCAGCGACGCCGCGACACCGAGGGCCAGGGCCAGCGGGACGACACCGAACGAGAACCTGCGTGATCCAATCATCGAGCTACCTCCAGACCGACCATACCCCCAGATACGTGTCCCGGCGGTCCCGAAGGGTTGCATCGGCGATCGGGCGCGGCGAACCTCCCGCAGTCAGCGCACGTAGCCCAGACTTCTCAGCCTTTCGAGCTGATCGGCGTCCAGCTCCAGCTCGGTCTCCCGGGAATCCGGCGGCGGCGCGGCCTCCTCCCAGGCGAGGATCGCCCGGGCCAGTTCCCGGAAGACCGGGAAGGCATCGGCATCGAGGGGCGTCTGCTCGTCGGGGTCCCGGCTCAGGTCGAAGAACTCCCAGCCGTCGGTCAGCCGGTCGTGAATCGCCTTGTGCGTGCCACGCACCGCCGAGGTCCGGTAGGCCAGCTTCTCGATCTGCTGCGACCCCGGCGGCAGGAACGCCACCTCCGAGAGCACATCCCGTGGCGCCCGCAGCCGCAACTCGTGGGCGTCGACGTTCGCGAGCGCCGCGAACAGCGACTGCCCGTCCTGCCGGGTCAGTGCCGGCGGTTCAGCCATGCCGGCCGAGAGCGTCGGCAGCAGGTCCATCGTCGAGACAGGCTCCTCGACAACGTGATGCGGGAAACGCCCGGGCAACGACACGATCATCGGCACACGGGTCAACTCGTTGTAGAGCGTGCGGGTGTGACCGATCCAGCCGTGGCCCATGAACTCCTCGCCGTGATCGCCGACGACGATCACCAGCGTGTTCTCGTCCAGCTCGAGCCGGTCGAGCTCGGCCAGGAAACGACCGATCTGCTGATCGGTGTAGGCGATCTCCTCCCGGTGGCGACCGACGAGAAACGCCACGTCCTCCTCGCGCAACTCCGGTCGCGCCTCGCGAATGGCCCAGACATCTTCGACGTCGCGCAGAGGCCCGTCGTACTCCGACGTCCGGTCGAACGCCGCATGAGCGTGGTAGTAGAAGTGCGGGTCGAAGTAATGCAGGAACAGGAAGAAGTTCTGGTTCGCCCCCTCCGTCGCCCGGGCGGCCGCCGTGCGACGAAGCTCCGCGATCCCCAGGTCGGTCACCGCCTCGCCGACGATCGCCTGGTGCCCGCCGATCGCCGACTCGTCGTAGCGCTCGAACCCCTGGGCGAATCCGAGTTCGCCTCGAAGCAGCTCGTGACTGACGACGCCGCTCGTCCCGTAGCCGCGGCCGCGCAGCAGCTCGGCCAGCGTCTGCTCCTCCTCGCCGAGAACATCGCGGATGTTCTGGACACCGTGACGCGAGGGCATCCGCCCGGTGAAGATCGAGGCGACCGCCGGCTGGGTCCACGGTGCGCTGGAGAACGCGTTGCGAAAGACGACGCCGTCCCGGGCCAGCCGATCCAGGGCAGGGGTTGCCGTCGGATCGCCGTGGTAGAAACCGACCTGCTCGGCACCCAGCGTGTCGATGACGATCAAGACGATATCGAGGTCGTCCACCGGAGGTACTCCCGCCGGCGGGGCGCAGCCGGCGAACAAGGTGACGCAACCGGTGAGCAACGCCGCGCAACCGGCAATCCGCGCCGCGCAGGCAGCGAGCGCCCCTCCTCGGCCGTGAAAACCTCGACGACGCACCATGTCGGCGATCATAGCAACCACCCGGCATCCACCCGATAACCCCCCGCTCCCGAGAGGTTCGTCGCGGCGCGGCCGGTGCTACCATCAACGAGGGGGAGCGCCCCCGATTCCCCGGAGCCCGCTGGATGTCCCCCACTCCCATCCGTCTCACGATCCTCGCCGCGGTGTGGCTCTGCTGCCGGTCGCCCGAGGCGGGCGTCAAGATCTACACGTCGACCCCCGGCGCCTACCAGGTGACCTTCGAGGAACTGGCCCCGGCCCTGGGCACCACCGACGAGATCGCCTCGTCGGGGCTGTCCCTGTACAACCTCGGGGAACCGGTGGCGATCTGGGTCGAGGACGGCGGCGACGGCAGCTTCGGACCCGGCGACCGGTTCGAGTTCGTCGCGACGATCCTCACCGGAGAGCACAGCTACCACCACGAGTACTCGAACCACAACGTCTACGTCCTCAAGCTCGCAGGCGACGAACCGCGGCGGATGCAACCGGTCAGCGGATCGATCCGCCCGGCCGCATCGCCCTCCGACGCCGGCTACATCGGCCATCGACGGGTCGAGGTCGACCAGCTGCTGATGCGCTTCTCCGGCGCTCCCGACGAACAGGAGCTCTGGTACTGGCACAAGTTCGCGCCGACCGACGACGAGCCGTTCGTCCACGAGATCGATCTCGCCGACCTCGACATCGACTCCGGAACCCCGGTCACCCTCGGCCTGAAGCTGCGTGGCTGGTCCCAGCTGCGGCGCAGCCGCCATGATCCGGACCCGGTTCCCGATCACCTGCTCGAGGTCTTGATCAACGACAAGCTGGTCAGCCGCGAGACCTGGGACGGGAAGACCGACCACGAGGTCGAGCTGGCGATCGACCTGGCCCACTTCCGCGCCGGCTCGAATCGTCTGGAACTACGCACCGCACGGCGCAACGACGCCGAGGGTCGGATGATCGTCGACGTCTCGCTGCTCAACGCGTTCGAGATCCGCTACCCGAAGTCGGCGCGCCTCGGCGCCGGTCGCCAGGAACGCTTCGTGCTCACCGAGCGCCGGGAATCCTGGACGCTGACGACCTCGTCGACCGCCGGCAACTGGCGAATCTTCGCCGGTGACGACCTCCGCGTCGTCTTCCCCGCAACCGACGGCGCGACCGGGCTGACCGTGCCGGTCGGCGCTCGGGTGGGCAGCCTGCTGGCCGCCGACGAAACGGCGATCTTCTCACCCGCCGGCATCGCCCCGCTCCACGACGGTGACCTGGCCTCGGCGACCCGGCAGGCCGACTACATCCTGATCACCCACCCCTCCCTCGAGGAGGCGGTCGAACCGCTGGCGCAGTACCGCGAAGCCGGCGGGCTGTCGGTCGCCAGGGTCGCGATCGACGAGATCTACGACCAGTTCAACCACGGCGTCCGCGACCCCCGGGCGATTCGCGACTTCCTGGCCCACGCCTACCACGAATGGCAGCGACCGGCTCCGCGCTTCGTGCTGCTGGTCGGCGACGCCAGCTGGGACTTCAAGAACGACGACGTGGAGATCGGCCGCTACGCCTTCAAGCCGATCCCGCTCCAGAACCTCGGCGTGGGGCGCACCGAGGGGATCGCCTACGAGAACGTCGACGGTAACACCCGCGGCCTGATCCCGACCTGGAACTACGTCGGCGGCTCCGGTCACTCGGCCAGCGACAACTACTTCGTCTCGGTCGACGGGGACGAGGGCGACTACCAGCCCGACATGGCGATCGGACGCTTCGCGGTGACGGCCCCCGCAGAGGTCACCGCGATCGTCGACAAGATCGTTGCCTACGAGGCACGACCCAACGTCGGACCCTGGCGCAACCGGGCGCTGTTCATCACCAACGAGCAGCCGGTCTTCCAGCACATCAGCGACCAGATCGTCGACGATGCCCTGGACGCCGGCATCGCGCCCCGGCGAATCTACCCGGCCCACGGCGAGGCCGGCAGCACCGAACGAATCCTCTCGGCGATCGACGAGGGGCAGTACTTCGTCTACTTCTACGGCCACGGCGGCCGGTTCATCTGGCGCACCAGCCCCCGCGACCTGACCCAGACTCGCGACCTGTTCTCGCTCGACGACCTGGACCGGCTGCAGCCGAACGACAAGCTGCCGGTGGTGCTCAGCTTCACCTGCTACTCGGCTCCGTTCGATCACCCCAGCGAGGATTCGATCGGTGAGAAGTTCGTCCGACTCGCCGACCGCGGCGCGGTCGCCTTCGTCGGGGCGAGCTGGCGCAACAACCCCGACCGGCGGCTGCAGAGTGCGTTCGTCCGCGCCTTCAGCACCTCGACGACCGCCGGCGAGGCGATGATCGCCGCCAAGTCCGAACTCGACCGACGTGATGTCGTCGAGACCTACAACCTGCTGGGAGACCCGGCCCTGGCGTTGCGACTGCCGCCCCGGGCGATCGAACTCGAGTACAACGTCGATCGCGACCGGGCGACCGTCCGCGGAACGATCCTCGACGACGAGCTACGCGGCCCGGCGGTGCTGGAGCTGATCGACGCCGACGGAGTCGTGATGCACCACACCGAGTTCCAGGCCGACGGCGTTCATTTCTCCGTCGCGCTGTCGGAGGTCGTACTGCAGGCGCCGGCCCAGGTCGTCGTCTATGTCTGGAACGAGGAGACCGGCCGCAACGGCGTCGGCCGCCTGGCCGTCGAACCGGAACAGATCGCCGAGGAGCATCGCGCTCAGCCCGAGGGGTAGGCGATCTCCAGCCAGCGACGTTCGTCGGCCAGCTCTGCTTCGAGATAGGCTCGCGCCTCGGCCAGCGCCTCGGCGCTCACGCCCTCGGGCACCACCGTCGGGAAGACCCGCTCCCGGGTCGGCGGCTGCGCCGGTTCGTCGACGCCGAGAAAGTCCCAGACCCGGGCGAGGGTCTCCGCGTGTCGACTCCAGAGCCGCTCGCTGCGCAGGATCAGCAACTGCTCGCGTCCGACGACACGCTGGATCTCCTGGAGCTGCCCCCGATAGCGGCCACGATCGGCGTACGAGTGACGGCGCCACGACGACTCCTCGCCGCGATCGTCGCCGGCCGCCTGCAGGCGTTGACGTTCGGTACGCATCGCCTCGAGGGGCGAGCGGCTCTCGGTCCCCCGCCCGGCCTCCATCGCGTACTGGGAGAGCGCCCGCTCGACCGGGTCGCGCAACAGGACGATCCACTTCATCGCCGGGTTGTAGTCGGCGACCCGCCGGGGGATCTCCGGCAGGTACATGTAGATCGGGGTCGCCTCACCGGCGATCGTCTCGCCGGTGCGATGCGCGAAGCACGATGCGTAGCGCTCGATCGCGGCGCCGGCCCCAGCGTCAGCCCCGGCGCCGGCCACGGCCCACGCCGGGTCGTCGAAGACATGACACTCCTTCGGCTCGGACATGCAGATCGACGGGTGCTGCCCGAGGAAACGGGCCAGGGCGCTCGTGCCGCCCTTCTGGGTTCCGGCGATCAGGAAGTCGACCCGCGGCTCAGCCATGGTTCGTCTCCACGAACTCGTCGAGAGCCGCGAGGAAGCGCTCGGCCTCGCCGGCCAGGGAGTGGTCTTCCGCTCGCTCCCGTCCCCGCAGGCGCATCGCCGCGAACGCGGTGTCCGGCAGCTCCCGGGCGCGCAGGGTGGCGGCGACGATCGCGGCGACATCGTGAGCCGGTCGGTACCCGGTGACGCCGTCGAGGCAGAAGCTCCGGTTGCCGATGCAATCGGGACAGACGACGAACGCTCCCCGCTCCATCGCCTCGAGGGCCGGCAGGTAGAAACCCTCCTCGGGATCCGGAATGCAGACGACCAGCGCATGGCGACCGAGCCGGGCCAGGAACTCCTTTCGGGGGATGAAGCGATCGTGCAGCCGGGTGGTCACGCCTTCACGCCGCAGCCCGTCGTCGACGGCGCGGGCGAAGTCGGTCTGCTTCGTCGCCAGGATCAGGACCGGCTCGCGACCGGCGGAGCCCGGCGGCGTTGCGGAGGCGAAGTCGTCGGGCAACGGAGCGACCTCGATCCCGTTGGGGATCGTGATCACCGGCCCGTTCACCTCGCCGGTCCCACCGATCGCCTCGGCGACCTCGGCACTGACACAGATCCGCAACGCCCGACGTCCCAGGTAGCGGCGCAGCGGCTGCTCGGGGTCGGCGTGACGCAGATGCTGCACCAGGTTGACCACCGGGCGCCCCGAGGCCTCCAGTCCGTGGGCCAGCGCGTATTCCCAGTCCTTTCCGGCGAGGAAGACGAGGTCGGTGCGTTCCGGGTCCCAGTCGACGACCTGCTCCCGCTGCCCGGACCAGGGGTTGAACTCGTCCCAGACGGTGTCCGGCCCGAAAGCGATCCGGGGCGTGTATCGTTCCGACTGCAGGAGGTGCTGGAAGTAATGGTAGACCTTGAGATGGCCGCCCGAGAAGTTCCGCAGGTCTCGGTAGAATAAGATGCGCCGGCTCAAGATCCTCGCATTTTATCCGGTTCGTTGATGCGGGTCCATCCACTCGACCCCTTCGGTGCCTTCAACTCGCCACTGGTCGAGGTCGGCCTGGTCGTCGTCATCCTGCTGACGATGTTCGCCATCGGACCGCGGCGGCTGTCGAGCTGGATCGATCGCTTCGACCGTGCCGGCGATCGTCGGCCCCGGGTCGCGATCCGGGTGACGGCGATCCTCGGACTGGCCCTCTCGGCGCTGTTCGCGACCTACATCCTGCGCTGCTTTCCCAACTCCGCCGACGAGTACGGCTACCTCTTTCTCGCCGACACCCTGGGTGCCGGCCGCTTCTGGAACGAGACGCATCCGCTCCAGGAGTTCTTCTCGTTCGTGCACATCGGCGAGCGCGACGGTCGCTGGGTCAGCCGGTTCCTCCCCGGCTGGTCGCTGCTCCTCGCCGCGGCCCGGGCCGTGCGTTTTCCCGGCTGCCTGGTCAACCCGATCCTCGGCGCGCTCTGTCTGATCGTGTTCCATCAACTCGCCCGGGAACTTCGCGGCGGTCGCGTCGCGCGGATCGCCACCGTCGTCGTGGCCGGCTCGGGCTTCTTCCTGTTCACGTCGGCGTCGTGGCGCTCGCACACGTTGACGCTGCTGCTGCTGCTCGGTCTCGCCTGGTGCTTGCTGCGATTGTCGACCCTCGACGCCGAGACCCGAGGCGGGCGGCTGCCCTTCACGGTCGTCGGCCTGCTCGCCGGTGGCTGTCTCGGCGGGGCGCTGATCACCCGGCCGTTCACCGCGCTGCTGGTCGCCGCGCCGATGTTGATCTGGTTCGTCGTCGCCCATCCCCGGCGCGACCTGCTGCGATTGCTGTTCGTCGGACTCGGCGCGCTGCCGGCGATCGGCTTCCTGCTCTACTACAACCTGCGCACCACCGGCAGCCCCTGGACCCTCGTGACGACCTGGGTCGATCCCGAAGAGGGGCTGGGGTTCGTCAAGGGCCACACACCGTGGATCGCCCTCGAACAGTTCGCTCGCCGGCTGCTGCTGTTCCTGGAATGGACCGCGCCGACGTTGCTCCCGCTCTATCTCTGGTCGCTGCTCCGCGGCGGACGCGGTTCGGTCTGGCGGCGCGCCGATCTGTTGCCGTGGCTGGCGCTCACGCTCCCGCTGCTCGCCGTGGGACACCTGTTCTACTTCGCCTTCGGGGGAACCCAGTACGGTCCGCGCTTCTGGTTCGAGGCCTACCCGTTCGTCGCCCTGATCGCCGTCGACTTCGCCTGCGGCTCCGGGATCCAGCACTCGCCGCGACGGGCGGGCCAGGCCCGACTGGCCCTCCTCGCCGGCCTCGTGTTCGCCGTGTTCTCCCTGCCGTTCCAGGCCGCCCGGCTGCAGCAGGTCGTCGACGAGCGTCTCGACCTGGAACGCCAGGTCGAGGCGGCCGGACTGACCCGGGCCGTCGTGCTGGTCGGGGCGCCCACCGGCCGGCTGTGGCCGATGGGGGTCGGCGACCTGCTGCGCAACGGGATCCGGATCGACCCCGAGGCCGATGTCCTGTTCGCCCGCGACCTCGGGGAGGCGACGCCGAAGCTGCTCCGGGCCTTCCCGGAGCGGCGTTTCCTGCGCTACGTGCGTGCCCCGGACGAGGCGGCCGGACGGCTGGAGCCGGTCCAGTGATCCGGCCCCCCCGGCCGTAGGCGCGGAACATTGCTTTTCGCGATTTCGGGTGCTAGGTTAGCCCGGTCCCGAGAGCGGAGCCGTGGTGTAGTTTGGTTAACACACCGGACTGTCACTCCGGAGATCGCGGGTTCGAGTCCCGTCGGCTCCGCCAATCGAGACACCGGAAGGGTCGCGACCATGGTCGCGGCCTTTTGTGTTTAGGGGTCCGGAGGAATCGATGACGTCGTCGGAGCGCGTTCCGAGACACATCTGGGTCGGGCTCGCCCTGATCGTCGCCCTCTCGACCGCCCTCAAGCTCTACCTGGCCTGGTCGACCCGCGACCTGCGCTGCGCCTTCGACGAGTGCGGCTACTGGTTCACCGCCCGCAACATCGTCGAGGGCCAGGGGTACCTGCCGCTCAAGGGCTACCTCTGGCCGCCGCTGTTCCCCTATCTGATCGCCGCCTGCCGCGCCTGGTTCGACAGCCCGCGCTTCGCGGTGACGACGATCCAGTGCGTCGCATCGGCGGTCACGGCGCTGGCTGTCTTCGGCATCGGCCGGCGGCTCTACGACGTGCGGGCCGGCCTGCTCGCCGCCGCCGGTTTCGCCTTCTACCCCAACCTCGTCGGTTACAGCCACCTGCTGTGGGCCGAGACGATCTTCCTGTTCTGGTTGATGCTGGCGATCTGGTTCCTGGTCCGGCCGCGTGGCCCGGCGGTCGTCAACGTGCTGCTGAGCGGCGTGCTGTTCGGCGCGGCGGCGATGACCAAGGGCGCCGGTCTGTACTTCGCGCTGCTCTGCGCGATCTGGCTGGCCTGGCCGGGTCTGGGAAAGCCGGTCGACCGGGCCAGGCTCCGACTGGCCGGGTTGCTCGTCGTCGGCCTGCTGCTGCCGGTGCTGCCCTGGACCGTGCACAACTGGGTGCGCTGGGAGCGCTTCATGCTGATCGACGCCACCCTCGGCCGGAACCTGTACATCGGCGCCAACGATCCGCTGCCGAACAACTGGGACATGGGCATGGGCCCGCGGGCCACCCGGGTCGGCACCCTCGGCGGACGACCGAACTGCACCGACGAGAACGTCGTCGACCGGGATCGCTGCGAGACGCGCAACGCGATCGGCTTCGCGGCGAGCCATCCGGGGCTGATGATCGCCCGCATCCCGACCAAGCTGGCCGATCTGTTCAACCCGACCTCGTTCGTCATCCGTCACGCCCGCTCCGGCTTCTACGGCCGCGAGTTCACGCCGGGAGAGCAACGACTCCTGACCGTCGTCGCCGCCGGCAGCTGGATGCTGCTGGCGATCGGCGGCCTGTGGGGGCTGGTGTTGACCCGGCCGCGACAAAAAAAAAAAAAAAAAAAAAAAAAAAAAAAAAAAAAAAAAAAAAAAAAAAAAAAAAAAAAAAAAAAAAAAATGCCCGGGGGTTGTTGTGGCTGGCGGTGGCCTACTTCGTCGCGCTGCACCTGCCGACGTTCGGGATGAGCCGCTTCCGCCTCTCGCTGGTGCCGTTCCTGTTTCTCGCCGCCGCGGGGTTGATCGTCGCCGCGAAGGACGGAGAGGTCGACGGGAGACCTCGGCGCATCGGCCTGGCCGCGGCGCTCACGCTCCTGCTGGTCTGGCTCTGGTCGCTGCGCTGGTCGGGTGTTTTTGACGTTTTCTCGTGATCCCGTTCTGGAGCCGGCCGGACACCGGTCGTATGTTGAAGCGTTCGCCCGGCGGGGACTAGACTGCCCGGCGACCCGACCCCCTGGAGAAACGACCGATCATGCTGCGACGACTCACGATCCGGCTGGCGCTTGTCGCGCTGTTGCTCCCGGCTGCCGCCTGCACACCCGAGGATCCGGGCCGTCCCGATGTCCTGTGGATCGTCTGGGATACGGCCCGCGCCGATCGGATGAGCCTCTACGGCCACCAGCGGGAGACGACGCCGTTTCTCGAGGAGTGGGCCAGGGGCGCCCGGGTCTACGACGACGTCGTCTCCCCTGCGCCCTACACGCTGCCGTCCCACGCCTCGATGTTCACCGGGCTGCTGCCCAGCGAGCACTGCACCCACAACGGCAACCGGGTGCTCCACGACTCGTTCACGACGATCGCCGAACTGCTGCAGGAGAGCGGCTATCGCACCTACCTCTATTCGGCGAACCCACACGTCTCGACGACCGGGGGTCTGGCCCAGGGCTTCGAGGTCGAGGAGCACCCGTGGTCCGAGGGGCTGAAGGAGCGCGCGCTGGAGATCGTCCAGGCCAAGCTGGCGCCGGGTGACACCAGCAGCGAGCTTCCCGGGCTGCTGGCGGATGTCGAGTCGGGCCAGGCGAAGAGCGAAGGCTGGCACATCAAGGCCTCGGGCGAGCTGGCCCAGGAGGCGACGACCCACTGGCTCGACAGCGTCGGCGAGGACGAGTCGTTCTTCGTCTTCCTCAACTACATGGAAGCCCATCGACCGTGGGTCCCGAGCCAGGAGGCCCGGGAGGCGATGCTGTCCGGCAAGGACCTCGAGGACTCCTACACCGTCGATCGCTCCTGGGACACGATCTGGCAGTACGTCTTCGGCGTTCACGATTACACCGAGCGTGAGCTGGAGCTGATCCGTGGGACCTACGACGCGACACTGCTCGAACTCGACCGGTTACTCGAGAACCTGCTCGGTGAACTCGATCGCCGCGGCCGGCTGGACAACACGATCGTCATCCTGACCTCCGACCACGGCGAACACCTCGGCGAGCACCGGCGGATGGACCATCAGTACTCCCTGTATCACGAGCTGCTCAACGTTCCGCTGGTCGTGCACTACCCCCGGGCGTTCGAGGCCGGCCGCGACGCCAATCCGGTGATGAGCTTCGACCTGTTCCCGACCCTGCTGGAGTTGACCGGCGTCGAGCCCGCACCGGGTGCGTTCCTTACCGCGGTCAGCCTGTTCGACAGCGCGGCCGGGCGGGAGCGCTTCGCCGAGGATCCCCGCGCCTCGCGCCACGGCGTCCGGATGGTGCGCCAGCTCTATCCCGACGTCGACTTCTCGCCGTGGTTCCGGGAGACCCGGGCGCTGTACGACGGCGACGAGAAGTTCATCTGGGGCTCCAACGGCGTCTACGAGTACTTCAACCTGGCCGACGACCCTGGCGAGAACGTCAATCTGCTCGAGAGCCATCCGGACCGCGCCCTGGAACTGGGCCAGGCCTTGCTCGAGTACCACGCCGGACTCTACCGCTGCGACCCGACGAACCCCGGCGAGCCGGTGATCCCCGAGTCGGAGGTCGAGATGCTACGCGGCCTCGGTTACGTCGACTGATGTTGCGATCGCCTGGCGACGCCGCCGAGCGGATGCGTCACGGGAGCTCCCGGACGGTCGTGCTCGCGACACTCGCGACACTCGTGCTGCTGACGCTGCTGACGTTGACGCTGGCCTGTGGCTCCGACCCCGAGCCGAAGAGTCCGTTGCAGAGGATGGCCGACGCCGCGCCCTCGACTGGTGTGAAGATCCTGCTGGTCGGGATCGACGGCGCCACGCTGAAGATCCTCCAGCCGCTGGTCGACGACGGACGCGTGCCGACCTTCGCCGGGCTGCTCGAGCGGGGCTCCTCCGGCACGTTGCTCAGCGAGAAGCCGCTCTACTCGCCGGCGATCTGGACCACGATCGCCACCGGCGTCTCCCGGGAAGAGCATGCGATCAAGCGCTTCCGCGTCGCCCGGGGCGAGCGGATGGTCTCGTCGATCGACCGGCAACGGCTGGCGCTCTGGAATCTGACCTCGGCCTTCGGCCGCTCCACCGGCGTGATCGGCTGGTGGGCCAGCTGGCCCGCCGAGGAGGTCCAGGGCTGGAACGTCTCGGATCGTCTGGCCCGCGGCCGCTGGGCCGAATGGACCGGCGCCGTGCGCGACGGCTGGCTGACCTGGCCGCCGGAGCTGGTCGAACAGCTCGGCCCGCTGGTCGTCGATCCCGACGACGCGCCCTACGACGAGATCTCCACCCTGGCCGACTTCGACGAAGCCGAGCTGGCCGAGATGCGGTCGATCGCCAAACCGATCCGCCGCCACTGGCTCGGCGTGTTGAAGTTCGCCTACTGCGCCCAGCGCTCGTACGAGAAGATGGCGCTGCAGCTGCTCGCCGACGGTCAGCCCGAGTTGACCCAGCTGTTCCTCGTCGCCAACGACCCGGTCTCCCACACCTTCTGGCACTTCTACGAGCCCGACGCTTTCGGCGACGGCGTGGTCGATCCCGACGCGGCGCGGCGACTGGGCCGCGCGGTGCCGGGGATGTACGAGCACAACGACCGCTACCTGGCCGAGCTGTTGCCGCTGGTCGACGAGGAGACGGTGGTGATCGTCGTCTCCGATCACGGCTTCCAGGCCTCGGGCGAGCTGCCGTCGGACGAACCGGTCGACGAGAACCAGGACTCGTTCACCGCGGGGCTCCCCGGTGGACAGGTGACGATCGGGCAGTCCGGTGTTCACGCCCTCGACGGTCTGTTCCTGGCCGCCGGCGGCCCGGTGATCGCCGGCGTGCGGGTCGAGGCCAGCATCTACGACGTCGCGCCGACGGTGCTGGCGCTGCTGGGCATGCCGGTGCCCGACGACATGACCGGGCGCGTGCTCGAGGAGATCGTCGATCCCGGCTTCTGGGAGGCCCATCCGATCCAGCGGATCCCGACCTACGAGGGTTTCGTCGAGCGTGAACCCTTCGACGCCGAGTCGATCCCCGACGACTCCGAGGCGCTGGAGATGCTGCGGGCGCTGGGCTACATCAAATAGCCGGGAAGCGATCGATGCGATGGAAGTCGGGCCGGTCGCCGGGGACCGGGTGAGCCGCGAGGTACCGTCGTTCTTCAGCGCTACCGTGGATCGCGAACGCGTTCCATCGGTTCACCGGTTCGGGCAGCCACGCGATCGGCAGCGTCGCGAATCCGCGCCACCGCGGCCCGTGGGACTCCACCCGGTAGTCGTCGACCTCGAGCAGATCGGTCACGAGCCGGCGTCGCCCGGCGAACTGCAACGCCAGGAAGTGCCCGTGGGGTCCGAACTCCAGCTCGAGATAGCCCTCGTCCGGCCCGACCAGGAACAACTCGACGACCTCGTGCTCCCAGAGCCCCGGGCAGCGCCCGGCCGGCGGCGAGGGCGCCGGGTCGTCGTGGAACGGTGCGTCGATCTCGACCCGCAACGCCGCGCCCTGGCGGGTCGCCGACAGCCCGACGACCTCGCCGGCTCGTGCCCGCGCCCCGTCCCACAACCGATCGATCGTCGCCGCCAGCAACGGCCGGCCTAGGCGGGCTGGATGTTCTTGTTCATCCGGAACAGGTTGCCTGGATCCCATTTCGACTTGATCTCGATCAGCCGGGCGTAGTTGTCGCCCCAGGCGTCCTGGAGCCGCGCCCCGGCCTCCTCCTCGGTCAGGAAGTTGAGGTACGTCCCGCCCGTCGAGAAACGGCGCAGCTTCTCCCACGAACTCCGGGCCCAGCCGATGTGGGTCTCGTCGTCGTCGGGCGAATCCCAGGAACCGGCGACGTTGACGACGTACTTCGCGTCGCGATTGCCCACCGGCGAGTGCTCCGTCGGATGCTGCCCGACCGCTCCGCCGAGGGAGAAGAGCAGGATCGCCGAGTGCGGCGAGGCGATCCGGTTCGCCTGCTCGATCACCACCGGGAACATCTCCGGATCGTGCTCCGGCAGGTACTCCGACTTCCAGTAGTAGCGACGCCCGCTGGGCTGGGTCGCGTCGAGGAGCGCTTGCTGGGAACAGTAGGGACGACGCTGGAGTACGTCGCCCACCGGCGAGCCGAAGGACTTGAGCCGCCGGGCGCGCTGCTCGGCTTCGGCGATCGGCCCGGTGTCGCAGACGAAGATCAGCGCCACCGACTTGCCGTGAGCCTCCTTGGCGATCCAGGGCGCCGGCGGAGCCTTGCGCAGTCCGGCGACGTAGGTCACCTCGGGCGGCGCTGCGGCGGTCAGCTCCGCGAACAGCTCCAGCACCTTGTCGGCCCGGTCACCGTGCCAGGCGATCGCGCCGCCGAAGATCTCGGGGCCGACCGGGTTCAGTCGGTAAGCGATGCTGGTGACGACTCCGAAGTTGCCGCCGCCGCCGCGTAGCCCCCAGAAAAGATCGGCGTTCTCGCTCTCGCTGGCGCGGACGAGCTTGCCGTCGGCGGTGACGACCTCCATCGACTCGACGGTGTCCGAGGTCCAGCCGAAACGGCGGCTCAGGTAGCCGAATCCACCACCGAGGGTCAGGCCGGCGATCCCGGTCCGGGAGACGAAGCCCAGGGTGGCGGCCAGGCCGTGGAGCTGGGTCTCCTGGTCGACGTCGCCGAGCAGGCAGCCACCCTGAGCGTGGGCCAGACCGGCCTCGCGGTCGACCCAGACGCCACGCCGCAGGGTCTGGTCGATCATCAGCGCACCGTCGGCGACCGCCAGCCCGGCGATGTTGTGGCCGCCGCTGCGCATGCAGAGCGCCAGCTTGTTCTCCCGGGCGAAGTTGACCGCACGGATGACGTCGGAGGTGCCGATGCAACGACAGATCAGCGCCGGGCGCCGATCGATCATCGCGTTCCAGATCGCCCGGGCCTCGTCGTAGCCCGGGTCATGAGGGAGCAGCAGCGGCCCTTCCATTGCGCCGCGAAGCTGGTCCACCGTTTCCTGAGAGAGATCGATCTTGCCGCCGTCGAGACTCTGGGCCTGGATCACCGTCATCTGTCCGCTCCTTCCGCGATGTTCCGATCAACATGGGAAGGACATTCTAACCCGAGGCCTACTCCATCTCCTGGACACTCCGCCGGTAGCGCAGCTCGTACAGTGCCTCGAGATAGCGCTTGGTCTCGGCGCGCTCGAGGTTGGTGACGTACTTCCAGAAGCCGTAGACCCGGGCCAGGGTCATCATCTTCTCGCCGTACAGCTTCCAGGTGTAGTTCTCCTCGATGCGCCGGATCCCGCTCGCCGACATCCGCTTCCACAGCTCGGCGTCGGTCTCGCAGGCCTCGAAGAACTGCAGCAGTTTCTCGGCAACCGCTGCACCCTGGTTGGGGTCGATGTGGTAACCGGACTCGTTGTCGACGACGATCTCCGAGGGGCCGCCGTAACAGGTCGCGAACATCGGCAGCCCCGAGGCCATCGCCTCGACGACGGTGAGGCCGTAGGCCTCGAACAGCGCCGGCTGCACGAAGACACCGCCGGTGTCGGCCACGCAGCGATAGATCTCGCCGTTGAACACCCTGTCGGACTGGGCCGTGATCCAGCGTGCGTTGCCGTCGAGCTTGTGCTGCTTGAACAGCCGGTGCATCTCCTCGACCTGGGCGCGTTCCTCGTGATCGTTGGAGTCGTCGGGATCGATGAAGCCGCCGATGACCAGCAGGTTGGCCTTCTCCCGCAGCCGCGGGTTGCTTCCGAACCAGTCGACCAGGCCGGTCAGGTTCTTGATACGGTCCAGCCGCGCCATCGTGAAGATCAGCGGCTTGGTCGGATCGACGAAGGTGCCGCGGTGGGCCTGGCCGTTGCCTTCGCCGTAGATCAGCTCCTTGATCTGCGGGTGCAGCCCCTGCAGCCGGCGGCCCTTCTCGGTGTACGGGAAGTAGACGTCGGTGTCGGCGCCCGGTGAGACGATGTTGAACTTGGGATCGTAGACATCGATACCGCCGACGACCCGGTACAGGCCGGGCATCGTGAACGCGGCGTGGCTCTCGTACTGCCCGACCGAGTCATCGGTGCCGGCGATCTCCTGAAACGTGCTGGTGATGATGAAGTCCGACGTGTTCATCGCCAGCAGGTCGGCGGTGTACTGGCAGGAGAAGTGGTACTGGTCGTCGTTCTCCTTCCAGAACAGATCGGACATCAAGTACTTCGTCTTCTCCAGCGCGTGGGCGATGGTGCACTGGGTCACGTCCATTCGCCGGGAGAGCAGCGAGGCGACGAGGTTGCCGTCGGAGTAGTTGCCGATGATCAGGTCCGGCCGGCCGCCGGTCTCCGAGCGCAGCTCGCGCTCGACCTCGTGGGAGAAACGCTCGAGATAGGGCCAGACCTCGAAGCGCGAGATCCACTGGGGAATCACCTCGCCCGATTCGTCCCGGAACGGCACGCGCAGGATCCACGCGTTGTGCGTCCCGGCGACCCGCTCCCGGGGCTGGTCGCAGGCGGTGCCCTTGGCGTCGGGGATCAGCCGGGTGACGATCAGGATCTGCGGGTCGACGTCGAGCCCCTGCTCGTCCAGGCGCCGGACCATCTCCTTCTCCAGGGCCCGGGCCTGATCGAGGATGTAGACGACCTGGCCGCCGGTGTCGGGCAGCCCGAGCACGTTGGACTGACCGAAGTAGCCGTGGGGCGTCATGATCGCCAGGCTGAAGATCATCGGAACGCGACCGAGGAAGTCCTCGAGCATCTCGGGGCTGGGCGCCTCGAGCAGATCCGACAGCAGCTGCAACGTGTTCAACGCCCGGGAGGCGTCCTTGCCCCAGCCGCACTCGAAGCCGAGGTCGCGCATCGTCTCGGCGATCTCGCTCCAGGGCTTGTCCGCCGGCAGCGCCTTGAGGAAACCCTGGGCCTTGCGCAGCGCGGCCTGGGTCGAGGCGACGTCGTCGATGCGGTGGTTGAGCATCAGCTGGCGGTCGCGGTAGCGGTGCAGCTTGAGGAAGTCGACGAGCTTCGCCGTTCCGCCGTCGCGGAACAGCTTCACCGACAGTTGCCGGTTCAGGAACGACATGCCCTGACCGATCGAGCGCGGCTCCTGCATCCGCGGGAAGTCGCGCTGGAACGGCGTGAAGTCGATCTCCAGCGGCGCGCTCTCGGAGCATGGGTTGACCGCGACCAGCCGCTCCTTGAACGCGAGGTAGGTCGAGACGTCGATCTCCTCGAACTCACAGGCCTCGAGATGGAACCGGCAGAAGTTCCAGCGGCCGATCTCGGGACGGACGGCGAAGTCGATCGACGCGCCGTCGGTCGCCGCTTCCTGGGACTGGCGCACCATCAGCGCGAACGGCGAATCGTTCGCCGACCAGCTGGAGTTTTCCGCCGCGTGCGCTTCGAGCACGTCGATCAGTTCGGTACGGAGCAGAAACGGTTTGGCCCGGTCAGCGAAGCGCCGCAACAGCGGGTAGATCTCTTCCCGGCTTTGCTTCAGCTCCAGCGCCAGCGGATTCAGCTTCGTCTTGCGACGATCGCTCTTGCGTTTCTCCCGCGTCCCAGCGAATACGGCCCAGGAACTCATAATGGTCGATCCCTTCAATGATGCCCTGGGCGTAGTGCCCCGGTGCGAAATAGATCTGTGGGTGACTGCGTAGTCGGAACAGTTCAGGGTCGTGATTGCCGACGACGACACCCAGGGTGTTGCCGGTCAGCATCTCCTCGTCGTTGCCCGAGTCGCCGGCGACGAGACAGCGCTCGAGCGGGATGCCCCACTGCAGCGCGAAGTAGCGCAGGGCCATGCCCTTCGAGGCGCGGATCGGCAGCAGATCGAGATACTTGCCGTGGGAGTAGATCGGCCGGGCGGTCAGGCGTTTGGCGCGCAGATGTCTGGTGATCGCCTCGACGCCGGGCACCTTCGCCGGATCGACCTCGTAGCTGATCTTGAACTCGGCCTGGCCTTCGGGCCCTTGCAGTTCGAGTCCCGGCAGCTCGGCCATCGCCTCGCGCAGCGCATCGGGCCGCCAGCGGTAGTTGATGTGGCGCTGCCAGCCGCGATCTTCGACCTGCTGCGGGCCGTACTGGATCTTCGCTCCGACGTCGGTGATCAGCAGCTGCGGCGCGGGGACCTTCCACTCCTCGAGCACCTCGCGGGTCAGCTTCTCCGAGCGGCCGGTCGCCACGCCGAAGGCGACCCGCTCGCCGGCGGCGTCGAGCAGCGCCAGCAGCCGCTTGAGCGCAGGACCGTCGCCGACCAGGGTGTTGTCGATATCGCAGACGACGATCCGGTCGGCGGTGATCAGCCGGCCCTTGCCGCCGAAGAAACGCGATCGCTTCTCCCGGTGGCTGACGGCGGCTTGCACGCCTTGCATGTACTTGTCGACGTGGGCCGACCAGCTGAAGTGTTTCCGCGAACCGCTGATCCCGTTGCGCGACCACTTCTTCCAGCGGGCGCGATCGGAGATCGCCTCGAGCAAGGTGTTGCCGATCGCCGCGGAGTCGAGGGGATCGGCGAGCAGGCCGTTGCGGCAGTGGGCGACGATATCCCGCGGCCCGCCGTCGTCGGTGGCCACCACCGGCAGCCCGCTGGCGGCGGCCTCGAGCAGGGTCAGGCCGAACGGCTCGGTCAGCGCCGGGTTGACGAACAGGCCGTGGGTCTTGGCGGCGAGCTTGTAGAATTCCGGAATGTCCGCCGGGGAGTGCTGCTTGGGATAGGCGACGCTGCCGTAGAGGTCGTGATCGTCGACGAGCTCGATCAGCTCCGACATCACCTCACGGGCGCCTTCATCCAGATCGCGGATACGCTCCCGGTTGCCGGCGACGACGACGAGGTTGGCCTGCTCGCGCAGTCCCGGCGTCTCGGCGAAGGCCTTGATCAGCGTGGCGATGTTCTTGCGCGGGTCGGCCCGGGAGATCGCCAGGATCATCGGCTTCCGCGGATCCTCGAGAAAGCGCGCGACCCTGTCGTAGACCGGGGAATCGGTCAGCTTGCCCCGTTCCGGCGGGCGGAAGCGACCCAGGTCGACCCCCGGGGGCACGACCAGCATGCGCCGGGGCTGGTAGAACTCGTAGCGCTCGTACTGGTCCTGGACTTCCTGGTGCGTGCTGGCGACGACGAACGAGGCGTGGTTCAGCGCGGTCTCCTCGGCCTCGATGCGCCGGGCGATCTTGTAGCGCTTCTCCACCGATTCGGTGGTCTGCCCCTGCTCGAGCAGGCGCTCCTTCTTCACCCGCCCCAGGGAGTGCCCGGTGAAGGCCATCGGCATGTCCAGCAGACCGGTCAGGCGCGAGGCGACGTAGCCGGCGTCGGCGTAGTGTCCGTGGACGAGATCCGGCGCCCGGCCGATGGCGCGCAGGTAGTGCACGCAGTTGTCGACGAACCCGTCGACGTAGGGCCAGAGCGCTTCCTTACGGATGTAGCGATTCGGACCGCAGGGCACGCGAACGACGTTGACGCCGGGAACGACCGGCTCGATCGTCTGGGCGTAATCGTCGTCGACCCGTGGGTCCTCGATCTGGCGCGTGACCAGGTCGACCTTCTCCACGCACGGATGTTCGATCAGCGCCTTCGCGAGATCGACGACGTAGAGGATCTGTCCTCCCGTGTCGGCATCGCGCCCCAGCTCCGGCATCCGCGAACGCAGAAGCCCGTGGGCACTGATCAGCATCACGTACAGACGACCCCGACTCGGCATGCAACCGTCCCCTCACCCGGTTGCGTCCAGCCGGCCTCCTTCAGCCTGCTCGACCAACCTGGTCATCTCCTGTCTCACATCCGGCATCGCGCCCGCATGTGAGGCCACCAGGGCACCGATCGCGTTTGCGAAGCGGCCGCTGCGCGCCGTCGACCAGCCCCGGAGCCGGGCCGAGATCAGCGCCGCCGTGAAGGCGTCGCCGGCCCCGACCGCATCGGCCAGCTGGACCGGAACTCCGGGGAGATCGTGGATCTCTCCGGGACCGACCAGCAGGCAACCCCGCTCGGCCCGCGTCACGCAGACGAGTTCCACCGGGCTGCGTGCGATCAGCTCACGAGCGAATCCCACGGGCTCGGTGGCGCCCTGTTCCAGAACATGGGCCAGCGGAGCCACTTCGTCCACGTTGAGCTTCAATACCCCCGCCCGGGCAAGAATCGCCTCGATTCCGGGCTTATCGAACCAGGACTGACGAAGGTTCACGTCAAACACGACGAGGGCCGGTCCGGCGGCCTCGAGGCAAGCCTGGATCGTGCTCCGGCTGACCGGCCCACGCTGGGCCAGGGTGCCGACGCAGACCGCCGCCGCCCGGGACATCAGCTCCTGGACTTGCGGCGTGAACTCGATCGCATCCCAGGCCACATCCTCGTGGATCGTGTATGCGGGGCGCTCGGGGTTCGTCGTATCGACGGTGACCGTCCCGGTCGGGCGCGCGGGGTCGACCTGCAGGAACCCGGTGCTCAGCCCGTGGTCGCTCAGGTAGTCGCGAAGTTCCCGGCCCAGCTCGTCGTCGCCGACCCGGGAGACGATCGCCGCGTCGTGGCCCAGCTGGGAGGCGTGAAAGGCGACGTTGGCCGGAGCGCCGCCTGGGTGACGTCCACCCGGGAAGCAGTCCCACAACAGCTCGCCGATGCCGACGACCGGTCCGTTCATCATTCTCCGTCTCCTACCCGGAAGCTCCGCCGTAGCCGTACATCCACGTTGTAGTCGTCGGACTCGTCGTTCAAGCCGGCGCCGAACGCACCGTGAATCCACCAGCGCTGGCCGATCCGACGGCCGTACACGGCACGGGCGTAGAACGGCGAGTCGTTCGTCTTGAAGCCGTCCCGCCCCTCGACCTCTACGCCCCAGACCGTCTTCCCCAGGCCGCCGTCGTGTTGCCAGGCCAGCTTACCGATGAAGACGTCGTCCTGGGCGCCGTTGGCCGCGGGGTCCCCGAGCAAGCCGATGCCCAGGCTGGCGTGGAGAGCGTTTCGCCGCTCGGCGAAGCGGCGACCGATCAGGATGTGGCCGAAGAAATCGACCTCGTCGGTACCGCCGCCCTTCTCGTTCGAGGCGTTGGGCAGCTTGACCTCCCAGAGCAACGACATCGCCGGGCGCCGCTTGCCCGGGGCCAGGAAACGCACCTTCGTCCCCAGCGTCCAGTCGCCGGAGTCGGTGTGGGTGTTGCCGTCGACCTCGGGCACGATCACGATCGCGCCGTCGAGCTGCGCCTCGACGATCCGCCCCAGCCCGATCGTGACCCGGGTCGCCGCCAGGTTCCACTGGCTCTCCCGGTCGGGCATGCCGAAATCCTTCGCCGCGTCGCGATAGGCCGCGCCGATATCGAGGATCAGCGTGCCCGGTTCGATCGGCTCGGCATCCTGGGTCCGGAAGGGCAGGCCGCGATACCCAGCGGGAACGGGATCGCCGGGCGGCGTCTCGGCTCGCACGCCACCGATCGCAGCGGCCACCGTCAGGGTGACGGCGATCAGCCGGGGAAACCACGGACCGATGTTGACGCAGCGCAGTACAGCTTCCTCCTGACGAACGAGCACGATAAGGCACTCCCCGCCTCTCGCTCAAGTGCCCCGTCGCCGCGTTACAATGCGCCGGCCCGATCACCTGTTCCCGGAGGGATGCCGATGCGCGGTTCTGGATCTCGGCGAGTTGGCCCAGGCGGAGTGCGTCTCGCACTCCTGGTCGTGGTCGTCGGCGCCGTCATGACCGGCTGCGGCGGGCCGGCAGCGGTCCATGACGTCGTCATCCGTGGCGGGACGATCTACGACGGCTCGGGCGACGAGGGCCGGGTCGGCGACGTCGCGATCGACGGCGACCGGATCGTCGCGATCGGCGACATCGGCGGCGCGACCGGTCGGACCGAGATCGACGCCAGCGGCCTGGCGGTCGCCCCGGGCTTCATCAACGTGCTCAGCTGGGCGGTCGAGTCGCTGATCGTCGACGGCGAGTCCCAGGGCGACATCCGCCAGGGCGTGACCCTCGAGGTCTTCGGCGAAGGCGCTTCCTGGGGGCCGTGGAGCGACACGATGAAGGCGGAGGCCCTCGACCAGCAGGGCGATCTCCGCTACCCGATCGAGTGGACCACCCTGGGCGAGTACCTGGAGCACCTGGAAGCCCGGGGCGTCTCTCCCAACGTCGCCTCCTACGTAGGCGCGACGACGGTGCGCATCCACGAGCTGGGTTACGAGGACCGGCCGCCGACCGAAGACGAGCTGGAGCGCATGCGTGGCCACGTCCGCCTGGCGATGCAGGAGGGCGCCCTCGGCGTCGGCTCGTCGCTGATCTATGCCCCGGCGTTCTACGCCGACACCGCGGAGCTGATCGAGCTGTGCAAGGTCGCCGGCGAGTTCGGCGGCGGATACATCTCGCACCTGCGCAGCGAGGGCAACCAGCTGCTCCAGGCGGTGGACGAACTGATCGAGATCGCCCGACAGGCGGGAGTTCCGGCGGAGATCTACCACCTGAAGGCGGCGGGCCAGGAAAACTGGGCCAAGCTGGACGAGGTGTTCGCCCGGATCGAGGCGGCCCGGGCCGAGGGGCTGGCGATCACCGCGGACATGTACACCTACACCGCCGGCGCCACCGGGCTCGACGCGGCGATGCCGCCCTGGGTCCAGGAGGGTGGCTACGACGCGTGGGCCGAGCGGCTGAAGGATCCGGCGATCCGGGCCCGGGTCGCCCGGGAGATGACCGAGCCCTCCGACGAGTGGGAGAACCTGTACCTGGCGGCCGGATCGGCGGAGAACCTGCTGCTGGTCGCGTTCAAGAACGACGAGTTGAAACCGCTGACCGGTCGTTCCCTCGCGGAGGTCGCCGCCGAGCGCGGCCAGAGCCCCGAGGAGACCGCGATGGACCTGGTCATCGAGGACGACAGTCGTGTCGGCACGGTCTACTTCATCATGTCCGAGGAGAACCTGAAGAAGAAGATCGCCCAGCCCTGGGTCAGCTTCGGCAGCGACGAGGCCTCGATGGCTCCCGAGGGCGACTTCCTCAGGAGCAACCCGCATCCCCGGGCCTACGGAAACTTCGCCCGGCTGCTAGGCAAGTACGTTCGCGAGGAGGGCGTGATCTCCCTCGCCGAGGCGGTGCGACGGATGACCTCGCTGCCGGCGCAGAACATGAAGATCGAGCAGCGCGGGGCGCTGATCGCCGGAAACTTCGCCGATGTCGTCGTCTTCGACCCGGCGACGGTGATCGACCACGCCACCTTCGACGCACCCCATGCCTTCTCGACGGGAGTGCGGGACGTCCTCGTCAACGGTGTCCCGGTCCTGCGCGACGGCGATCACACCGGCGCGACGCCGGGTGGCGTGGTCCGCGGGCCAGGGTGGACCGGCCCAGGTTCGTGAAGCGAGGGCGGGCCTGCCGTCGCCCGTCAGCGGAGCAACTCGAGGTCGGGTTGTCAAGGTTGCATGACGGCGCTCGGCGCATCATTGTGTCCCTGAAAACAGGTGGGAGTCGATGAGCGCGCAAGCCGGAACGAGTCACGGTGAAATGCAGACGGCGGGAGCCGGGGGAGAATTCCCGACGGCACCCGCGGAGACCGAGGACGCCATCTCCCAGGCCGAGGCCGAGCGGGCGGCGCTGAACTACATCGCCGGGTCGCTGCTGCCGCCGAAGAACGAACCGGCCCTCGTCGAGGACGCCACCGTCGAGAAGCCCTGGGGCTGGGTCTTCTTCTGGAACACCCGGCTGTTCACCGAGACCGGCGATCTGATGCACGCCGTGATCGGCCCGGCGCCGGTCTGCGTCGACCGCCGGGACGGCAGTGCCGCTTCGATCGACGCCCTGCGCCCGCTGGATCGTGAGCTGCGGAGATACGAGCGCAAGATCGGCGTGCGACCGTGGTGGAAACTCTGGAAGTGAGCGATGGCGCCTTCCCCGGGAAGGCGGCGCTGGGTCTGCTGCTGCTGGTTCTCCTCGCGCAGTTCCCCTCGATCCACAACGACTTCATCTGGGATGACGACAAGTACGTCACCGACAACCTGGCCCTACGGGACGCCGCCGGGCTGCAGGCGATCTGGACCAACCCCGGGACGACCCCCCAGTACTACCCGCTGACCCACACGTCGTTCTGGATCGAGTACCAGCTGTTCGGCGCCGATGCCCGGCGCTTCCACGCGACGAACGTCCTGCTCCACGCGCTCTCGGCGCTGTTGCTGTACTTGGTGCTGCGCCGGCTGGGTGTCCCCTGCGCCTGGCTCGCCGCGGCGCTGTGGGGCGTCCATCCGATCCAGGTCGAATCGGTGGCCTGGATCACCGAGCGAAAGAACGTCCTCTGCGCGCTGTTCTACTTCGCCTCGCTGTACTGCTGGCTGACGCCGGGGAAGCGGCCGACGCCGCGGATCGTGCTGCTCGGGCTGCTGTTCTTCGTCTGTGCGCTGTTGTCGAAGACGGTCGCGGCGACCTTGCCGGTCAGCTGGGCGATCGCCGTCTGGTGGCGGGATGGGCGCATCGGCGTGCCGATGCGGCTGTACGGCGGTGTGATGCTGCTGGGCGGTGCCCTGCTGGCCTCGTTGACCTCCTTCCTCGAGAAGCACCAGGTCGGTGCGCTGGGCGCCGAGTGGTCCCTCGGCCTCCTCGACCGCGTCGTGCTCGCCGGTCGCGTCTGGTGGTTCTACCTGGGCAAGCTGGCCTGGCCGACCGACTTCAGCTTCATCTACGTTCGCTGGGCCGTCGACGCGGGCGACGTCGTCCAGTGGCTCTGGCCGCTGGCCGCCGCCGCGTCGATCCTCGGCCTCTGGCATTTCCGCGAACGGTTCGGTCGCGGCCCCCTCGCGGCGATGCTGCACTACAGCGTCGCCCTCGCGCCGGCGCTGGGCTTCTTCAACGTCTATCCGATGCGCTACTCCTGGGTCGCCGATCACTTTCAGTATCTGGCCGGGGTCGGCCCGTTGATCCTCGTGGCGGTTGCGCTTCGGCGTGTCACGCAGTTCGGTCCGGCGTTCCTCGGGCGATCGTTCGCCGGACGCCTCGTCGCCGCCGACGCCGGCGGAGCGCCGCGATTGGCCTACGTCGCCGTCGCGACGATCGTCCTCGGATTGTTGACCGCCGGGAGCTGGCAACGCATCCCGGCGCTGAAGGATCGTCGGACGCTGTGGGTCGACACCCTGGCCCGGAACGACGCCGCCTGGATCGCCCACAACAACCTGGGCATCCTGCGGGCCCAGGCGGGAGAGGTTGACCCGGCCCGGGAACATTTCCTGCGGGTGATCGCGTTGAAGCCCGACCACGCCGGCGCGCACACCAACCTGGGCCAGCTGCTGCTGCGCACGGGACATGCGGACCAGGCGCTGCCTTACCTCACGCAAGCGGCGGAGCTCGATCCCGACGATCTCAACACCCGGGTGTTGCTGGGCGACACCTTCCTGGAGCTGGGGAACGCGGGGCGGGCCGCCGGGGCCTACCGTGCCGCCGCGGCGATCGAGCCCTCGGAGCCGCGGGTACTGCTCGGCCAGGCCAACGTCGCCTTCCGTGAGGGTCGTTTCGACGATGCGGTGGCCGGGTTCGAGACTCTCGTCGCCCGGATCACCGTCGAACGCCGATCTCCGGTTCCGGCTGGCGACCTCCCTGGCCGCGGCGGGCCGGGAGGTCGAGGCCCGGGCCGCGTTCGAGGCACTGCTGGCCGAGCACCCGCAGCACGCCCAGGCGCACCACAACCTGGGGTTGCTGCTGCGTCGACTGGGCCAGACCGAGGCCGCAGAGTCTCACCTCGCCACCGCACGGCAACTGGGCCTGTCGCGCTAGGCGCTCCTGGTCCTAGCGCAACGCCTCGAGCTTGGCCCGGACCTTCTCGGCGTGCCCCTTGGCGTTGGCGCGCTTCCAGTGATGGGCCACCTCGCCGGCCGGGTCGATGATCGTCGTCGAACGGATCACACCGACGAACTTCCGGCCGTAGAGCACCTTGTCGCCATAGGCGCCGTACTTCGCCATCGTCTTGTGGGTCGGGTCGGAGAGCAGGTCGATCTTGAGCTTGTGCTTGGCGATGAACTTGCGATGGCTCTCGCCGTCGTCCGGACTGCAGCCGAGTACCCTGGCCTTCAAACCCTGGAAGCCCTTGATCCCGGCGGTGAATTCGCAGGCCTGGATCGTGCAACCCGGCGTGTCGTCCTTGGGGTAGAAGTAGAGCACGACCCACTGGCCGGCGAGGTCCTTCAGGGCGACCTTGTTGCCGTTCTGGTCTTCGAGGGTGAACGCCGGCGCTTTCTTTCCGATTTCGATCACGGGATGGCTCCTGCCGACACCGGCACGGCACCTCGAAAGGAGGGGCGTCGGGTGGCCGGGAGATGGTTGCACAAGGGGCTCAGTCCGCACAACGAATCGGCGGCCCGCTCTTGGACAGGTGCAACGTCTCAAACCCGCTGTCGAAGGCCAGGGAAGCGGCGAGGTGAATGTCCGAATCGGCCGAGCAAGAAATCGTGACACTGGCCGTGGATCCACCGGTCAACGGTTGGCCCGATGGGTTCTCGCCACCGTCGACGAGGCGCCATTGCCCCTGGCTGCTGGGTTGCCGCAAGCGGGAGCGGTCGAGTGGCGCTGACGCACCTCGATCTACGACTTGTGCATAGATTCGGTATCCCCGCACAAGCTCGCTGGAGCAACCCGGGTCGAGGTACAGCCCTGCCGGCGGCAGCGGGACCAATACGTTGGCGGTCACCACCCTCGACACTTCCGCCACGTCGGTAGCCTGCGGGACCGGAATCGGTGCCAGCTCAATGGCGCGGTTCTCGCTCTGCGCGAACGAGTAGTTGCCTTGGTCCGGTGCCGCGGACGCCAGCGCGAAGTACCCTTCACCGTCGACCTGATCGGAGAGAAGCAACACCGTGCACGCGCTGTGGATGTTCTCGGTATCGATACAGCCATCGATCTCTTTGCGAGCCGACCACGTCGTGTGCAGGTACGCCGGATAGCCCAGAGGGCGGTGCACCCAGCCGGAGTCCTCAGCACCGACCGCAGTAAACGTCCCGCTGTCGACACCCGATGCAAACGCGGGGGCCCCTGCGCCCAATGCCCAGAAAAACGCTTCGAAGTGCTCCGTGATGGAGGACTCGCTGGCGCCAGGTGTGACCCCTGGTGTCAGGATGTAGCTTTGCGGGCCACCCGGGAGGACCGTGCTGACCAGGCGTGCGTTCTTGCATTCGGCGATGGCTCTCGGTGTGGTCGCGACGACCGCAATGGCTGCCATCAGTACGGCACGAGCAACGGTCCCGGTTGTCGGGTTCATGGCAGGTCTCCAATCGGCGTCATGGACACGGGACGTCCGGCGATCGGTCCACTCCGGCACTGGCCTGACCAAGGTCCGATTCCAGGCCGTCTCTGACGCGCGACATCAGGTAGAAGAATCCGTTTCCGACGGCAGGTATCTCATCATCCTGGAACAGGTTGTCGGTGGCGTCAGGGTCTTGGTCCGTTCGGCACGTCGCCTCTGCGACGCCACCGTAGATCGGAAGGCTGGACAGATCCCCGCGATAGACGTTGAATCGGTCGTATCCGACGAGGACGGGCCAGCTCAAGCTGCCCTTGTCTGCGCCTACTTTCAGAAGAACCGGGGCTTGATTCAGTAGGATTGCGATCCCCTTGCGGTGAGTGGACGCGAGGTCCAAGCGTCCATCACGGTTGAATTCGCCGACCGCGGCGCCACGAGCGCTCCCCCCGACGAACTCAAGCGGGGGCCCAAATCCATCCGCGGCTCCAAGTATCACGTAGATTATCGACGTTGATCTGGTGAGGACGATGTCGTTCCGCCCATCGCCATTGAGGTCGTCTATCGCGACTCCAGCGACGTTGGTCGGGACGTCCAGCGGCACCGGTGACGACCAGGCGCCCTCGCCATCGCCGTAGATGACCACCGCCGAGAATGAATCGCCGGCGCCACCCACCACGAGGTCCGTATCGTCGTCGCCGTCGAGGTCCGCCGCTCCCATCAAGCCGGTCACGCCAGCCGGAACTCTGATTTCTGCGCCGAATGTACCGTCGCCGTTTCCGGGGAGGATGGACACTTCTCCGCTGGAGGACACAGCGATATCGAGGCCTCCCCCGCCGTCAAGATCCGCGACGACTACGGAGCCCGGGGAGCCCTCGACTTCGATGGTAACGGGGAGTGCGAACGCTCCATCTCCCACGCCGAGCAGGACACTCACGTCGCTCGTCAGGGGGTTTGCAGTCACCACATCCAGTACTCCGTCTCCATCGAGATCGGCTGCTGCAAGTTCCCACGGCGCGCGCCCCAACGAGACGTTCGGCGCGCTGCTGAAAGTACCATCGCCGTTTCCGATCAGGACTGACAGGTCCGACGAGTCGAAATTGGCAACCACGAGGTCCGTCGCGCCCCCTGCATTCAACTGCCCCGCGACGATCGCCCGTGCTCCAGACCCCACCGTCAGCATCGAGTGCTGCAGGAAAGAGCCATCACCCTCGGCTAGCAAGACATGCACCTCGTCGTCGCTGACAATCACAGCGAGATCGTCTTCGTTGTCGCCGTCAAGATCACTCGCGGCGACCGCAATCGCCGGGCGCGTGGTATCGCCGGCATGCGATACGCGTTGCGAAACCAGGCCACCATGGCCGTCGCCGAACATCGTGAACGCAATACCCGGGCTGGTAAACAAGCCCCCCTTGGTGGCTGGATCCGCGCTCTCCTGCTCGATGAGGCTAGACGAGGCGATGTCAGCGCTACCGTCTCGATCAAAATCCGCACTGGCTAGACGACCGCCCGAGAATTGTGCCGGGTAATGGACCGCGGGCTCAAACGTCCCGTCGCCGTTCGAGATCAGAACAGTGAGGACATGAACACCGAACAACTCGGCGGAGGAGTCCCCCGCGACGAGGTCCTGACGCCCGTCCCTGTTCATGTCCGCAAGGATGAGAGCGTCCGTGTCCGTATCATCCACCTGGACTGATGCTGAGAACTCGCCCTGTCCGTTTCCGAACTGGATCATTACCCCCGCTTGGTGAGCGACGGCGATGTCCAGATGCTGGTCTTCGTTGAAGTCATATGCAATGGGATCATCGAATCCGCCTACGAACGTGCCACTGTCTACAAACGTCCCGTCCCCGTTGCCAAACCACAGTGCACCATCCGACACGAAGTCCTGAAAGCCGTCCTCGTTGAAATCACCGACAACAATCGACCACTGGGCCCCCGCGGAAAACTGTGCCTTTGAGAACGACCCGTCACCTGCCCCAAGAAGCAAGCCAACTGAATTATCATCACCGCCGATGAGGTCCACGTGGCCATCACCATTGAAATCCGCAGATGCAAGATCATATGGGCCACCGGCAAAATTGACGTACTCTGTTTTCGGAGTGAACTCCCGGTCGCCCGTTCCCAGAAACACCGAGACTTTACCGATGGAACCCAATGCGATGTCCCCGACGCCATCCTCATTGAAATCACCAATCACCACACTTCCGCTAGTAACGTCCGCAAGCAGCCTCGTGCTGTCGAAGAATCCGTCGCCTCGACCGAAGAGAACGAAGGCATAGCTGGACGCGATACAAGCGACCACAAGATCCGGGTTTCCGTCGCCATCGAGGTCCGACGTTGCAATCCCATATGGCTCGTTCCCAACGCCGACCGCCCGTGGTGGGTAGAGGACCTGCTCACCGACGCCAGCCGTTGAATCAGGGACCCATCCAAGTGCGATCGCCAGGACGATTAGTGCGGGTGCGCCCATCGGGTGCGCCACAACATGCCTGCTCAAGTCTATTGATTGAGAATGCATCATTAGTTAGTCACCGCCTCGCTGATCTGACCCACGTCATGAACAATGGAAATCGCAGGTTTCCGCCGCCGTGGGTGTCGATTCCGTCTCGCAGTCAGAGGTCGAGAAGCAATCGGCCCCCGTGGTGCTGCATGTCCCCCTGCAACTAGAGATGCAGGTCTCGTTGGCGGTGCAGTCACTATCCGATTCGCAGCTCTCGCAATGCGTGCTCGCCGGAGGGTTGGCGGGGGGGTCCGTCAGATCCACGCACACGAAGTCGCAGCACTTGGACTCCCTCGGAGTCGTCGGGGAAGGAAGGACGATCCCGCTCTTCTCTAGGTCGACCCAATTCACGCCGTCATCGCTTATCTCGGTCACGACAAACTCATAGCCTGACTCAACGTTCGTGCACTTAACCTCGAGCGGGTCGTCGCAGTGGGCTCCGTTGTTAAACTGTTGATCGCAGCAGTTCGTATCTTCGGCCGCGTCGTCGATGTCTGGGCAATAGGGATCAGGGTCTTCGGGATCTGGAGGTTGGCTAGGGTCATTCTCAGTACAGATGGTCTGATTACAGGTTTTGTTCGATCGCTCCCCAGGTCCGACACGCCCCAGGAATTCACAAGGCCCGTCACCAACGTCGCAAGGATTCTGATCGTCGCAGCGTTCGTATTCAGCGTCGCGACAGAGGCCCATCATTCCGTCGGTGATCTCGCATCCACACTTCAAGCAGCCTACGTGCTCGCAACCAGCGATCGTTCTCTCATCATTTGGGCATGTGTCGGCACAGCCGCCAGTGGCGCCGAATCCGCAAGCCGTTGGGTGACCGGCGGTCGGGAGAAACACGAGGTTAGAATACGGTTTATCGCGGTCCGGGGGTTCCTCCCTTACGGCGTCGCCCCCGTGCCATGAGACCCGAAGGTGATACGTGCCACCCGTATTGGCGATGCTCAGGAACCCACCATCGTTGAGCGCATTGCAAGGCGCCGGTGCTCTGCCTTCGATCTCAACTGTGACCTCGTCGAGTTCCGCGAGGTCGTAGACTTCGGGCGCACAGGTGGTAACGTCCTTAGTCACTACAACACGGTAGCTCTCGCCGGACAGTAAGTCGAAATCGTCGGCGGGTGTGCCGTCATATGTCTCGAGGTCGTCTTCCCGATCAAGAACCTTGAGGCCTCAGCGAAAGCACCGCCGTTCGGCGAGGCGTTGATCTGATTTTCAAGGTCCGATGCTGTGTCGGCGGTCCGGTGGTACGGGGGGCAGTAGTCCGTGGTTCCGCTAGCCGACACCGGCGTGGTCCCGGACTCCTCGTGCAGATTGAAAGTGAAATTCGGGTCATCGCGTCCGGTAATCTGGAACTCGAAGTCGTTCGAGCCCGATCCGTCGCCATCGATCTTGTCGTTCACCTGGACCCGATACCCCTCGCCCGGTATCAGATCGAAGTTGTTGGCCATCGAGACACCGGCATACGTCTGGAGTAGATCGGTAGCCTTGACGAACCTGGAAATCGAGATGACCGCGTTCGTGGTTCCTGGACTCTGGTCGTTGATCAGGTCGCGCAGATCCGACGCCGTTGGCGTATCGCACGTTTCGCTACCGCCACAGTCTGCGTCCTCCAGGCAAAGGGAACTGCTCGAAGTACACGTGGCGAAGCGAGGCAAGTAGGGAAGGCAAAGGCTGTTGGTCCCGGAATTCGAGATGCATCCTGACGCCGGCGTTCCCGGACAGTTGCCGGACTCCACCTCCTCCGCCGTCTTGAGTGGATAGCTCAGATCGAATTCGCTAGCGGACACCGCGGTCAGGACCACGATTGCACTCAGAAAGAGCCCCCCCCCCCAGCGGAATCGTCTGTTCATCGGTACTCCCTGTGTGGCGTGGAGGTGGCTTGGGTGCGACCTCGATTGCCCTTGCCTGCACTATACGCCGGTTCGGCATGCTTGACACGGTTTCGCCCTCGACAGCCGATCTTCGAAGGCTTTTTCGTAGCCGGGGCACGATCGACCTTCGGGCCTTGATCCCGAATCGTGCACAACGACACAGTCGTCGATCGGCTCGAGGTCGAGCACGGCGCCCACTTCGTCGAGGACCTCGACGACCTGGAGTCCCTCGATCGCAAGGCGCGAGATCGCGGCTCGAAGCTGGATCCGGAACGACGCCGCCTGGATCGCCCACAACAACCTGGGCATCCTGCGGGCCCAGGCGGGAGAAGGTGGATGTGAGCCGCTGAAACGTCGTCGCAGGTAATCGGGGTGGCTCTCTCTGATACCTGACGTACCGAGAAGGGCTCAGTCCGCACAACGAATCCGCGGCCCGCTCTTGGACAGGTGCAACGTCTCAAACCCGCTGTCGAAGGCCAGGGAAGCGGCGAGGTGAATGTCCGAATCGGCCGAGCAAGAAATCGTGACACTGGCCGTGGATCCACCGGTCAACGGTTGGCCCGATGGGTTCTCGCCACCGTCGACGAGGCGCCATTGCCCCTGGCTGCTGGGTTGCCGCAAGCGGGAGCGGTCGAGTGGCGCTGACGCACCTCGATCTACGACTTGTGCATAGATTCGGTATCCCCGCACAAGCTCGCTGGAGCAACCCGGGTCGAGGTACAGCCCTGCCGGCGGCAGCGGGACCAATACGCTGGCGGTCACCACCCTCGACACTTCCGCCACGTCGGTAGCCTGCGGGACCGGAATCCGTGCCAGCTCACTGGCGCGGCTCTCGCTCTGCGCGAACGAGTAGTTGCCCTGGGTCCGGTGCCGCGGCCCGTATCCTTCACCGTCGACCTGATCGGAGAGAAGCAACACCGTGCACGCGCTGGATGTTCTCGGTATCGATAAAGCCATCGATCTCTTTGCGGGCCGACCACGTCGTGTGCAGGTACGCCGGATAGCCCAGAGGGCGGTGCACCCAGCCGGAGTCCTCAGCACCGATCGCAGTAAACGTCCCGCTGTCGACACCCGATGCGAACGCGGGGGCCCCTGCGCCCAGTGCCCAGAAAAACGCTTCGAAGTGCTCCGTGATGGAGGACTCGCTGGCGCCAGGTGTGACCCCTGGTGTCAGGATGTAGCTTTGCGGGCCATCCGGGAGGACCGTGCTGACCAGCCGTGCGTTCTTGCATTCGGCGATGGCTCTCGGTGTGGTCGCGACGACCGCAATGGCTGCCATCAATACGGCACGAGCAACGGTCCTGGTTGTCGGGTTCATGGCAAGTCTCCAATCGGCGTCATGGACACGGGACGTCCGGCGATCGGTCCACTCCGGCACTCGTTTGACCAAGGTCCGATTCCAAACCGTCTCTGACGCGTGACATCAGGTAGAAGAATCCGTTTCCGACGGCAGGTATCTCATCATCCTGGAACAGGTTGTCGGTGGCGTCAGGGTCCTGGTCCGTTCGGCACACCGCCTTTGCGGCGCCACCGTAGATCGGAAGGCTGGAAAGATCCCCGCGATAGACGTTGAATCGGTCGTAGCCGACGAGGATGGGCCAGGTCAGGCTGCCCTTGTCTGCGCCAACCTTCAGGAGCACTGGCGCTTGATTCAGCAGGATGGCGAGTCCTTTCGAATGAGTGGACGCGAGATCCATCCTCCCATCGCGGTTGAACTCGCCGACCGCCACGCCATTATTGGTTCCTGCGGTGAACTCAAGCGGAGGCCCTAGTCCATCCTCGGCTCCGGGTATCACGGTGACCATCGGTAGTGAGTGGGTGAGGATGACGTCGATCCGCCCATCGCCATCGATGTCGTCGATCGCGATTTCACCGACACCGATCGTGACGTCCAGTGGCACCGAATCCGACCAGCCACCTTCGCCATTGCCATAGATGACCAACGCCGAGAAAGATTCACCGAAGCCACCCACCACGAGGTCAGTATCGCCGTCACCGTCGACGTCCCCCGCTCCTATCGGGCCCTGCACCTCAGCCGGCAACCGACTCTCCGCCCCGAACGTACCGTCGCCGTTTCCGGGAAGAATGGACACTGCGCCAACCGTCGACAACGCGATGTCGAGACCGTGCTCGCCATCCAGATCTGCGATTACCACGGCCGTCGGGGAGCCCTCGACTTCGATCGTAACGGGGAGAGCGAACGTTCCATCTCCCACGCCGAGGAGGACACTCACATCGCTCGTCAGCGGGTTTGCAGTCACCAGGTCCAGGACGCCGTTGCCGTTGAGATCGGCCGCTGCGAGCCTCCTGGGGGCGCGACCCAGCGAAATCGTTGACGCGCTGCCGAATGTGCCATCGCCGTTTCCGATCAGGACTGACAGGTCCGACGAGTCGTAATTGGCAACCACGAGGTCCGTCACGTCCCCCGCGTCCAGCTGCCCCGCAACGATCGCCCGTGGGCCAGATCCCACCGTCAGCACCGACTGCTCCAGAAAAGAGCCATCACCCTCGGCCAGCAAAACGCTTACTTCGTCGCCGCTGACAATGACAGCGAGGTCGTCTTCGTTGTCACCGTCAAGATCACTCGCCGCCACCGAACTCGACCAGCGCGTGGTATCGCCGCCGAGCGCTACGCGTCGCGAAACCAGGCCACCATGGCCGTCGCCGAACATCGTGAACGCAATACCCGGGGTGGTAAACAACTGCCCTTTAGCGATCGGATTCGTTCCCACACCCCCGAAGAGGCTAGACGAGGCGATGTCAACGCTACCATCTCTGTCAAAATCTGCGCTCGTTAGACGACCACTCGTGAAAGGAGCTAGATAGTCGACCGCGGGTTCGAACGTGCCGTCACCGTTCGAGATCAGGACAGTCATCACAGAGGGACCAACGTGAAGCGTTGTATATTTTGCCGCAACAAGGTCCTGACGACCGTCTCTATCCATATCCGCAAGCGAAAGTGCGCTCGTATTCGAATCATCCACCTGGACTGGTGCTGAGAACTCGCCCTGTCCGTTCCCGAACTGGATCATTACCCCCGCTTGGTGAGCGACGGCGATGTCCAGATGCTGGTCTTCGTTGAAGTCGTATGCAACGGGATCATTGAGTCCACCGACGCCGGTTCCGCTGTTTACAAACGTCCCGTCCCCGTTGCCAAACCACAGTGCACCATCCGACACGAAGTCCTGAAAGCCATCCTCTTTGAAATCACCAACAACAATCGAGAGCCCGATCGACGTGGGTAGGTATTGGGCCGCTGACGAGAAGGACCCATCCCCCGCCCCGAGTAGCAATTCAACTGAATTCGAGGTTCCACCGATGAGATCGGTGTGTCCGTCACCATTGAAATCCGCAGACGCAAGATCATAGGCGCCACCGGAGGATTGGAATTCCGTCTTCGGAGTGAACTCCCGGTCGCCAGTTCCAAGAAACACCGAAACACTACCAGTGGAACCCAGTGCGATGTCCCCGACGCCATCCTCATTGAAATCGCCAATCACTACACTTCCGTGATTAACATCCGCAAGCAGCCTTGTGCTGTCGAAGAATCCGTCGCCTCGACCGAAGAGAACAAAGGCGTAGCTGGACGCGATACAAGCGACCACAAGATCCGGGTTTCCGTCGCCATCGAGGTCCGACGTTGCAATCCCATATGGCTCGTTCCCAACGCCGACCGACCGTGGTGGGTAGAGGACCTGCTCACCGACGCCAGCCATTGAATCAGGGACCCATCCAAGTGCGATGGCCAGGACGACTAGTGCGGGTGCGCCCATCGGCCCCCCCCCCCCCCTCCCCCCCCCCCCCCCCCCCTTCCCCTCTCCCTCCCCCCCCCCCTCCCTCCCCCTCCCTCCCCCTCCCCCTCCTCCCTCTCCCCCCCCCTCCCCTTCCCTCTTCCCCTCCCCCCTCTCCCCGTCCCCAGTCCTTGGGGTGCCGCCTTCCCTCCCCCTGCTCCCGCCCCTGGGACCCGCGCCCTCCCCCGCCCCGCTACGGGCCCCTGGGCCGGACGGGGCTCCCCCCCCGGCCGCCCGCTCCCCGACCCCCCCCCCCCCCCGGAGCGGCTCCCCGCCCCCCCCCCTCCCCGCCACGCCCGCCGCGCGCAGCTGCGCCCCCCGCTTGGCGCGAGCCCCCTCCCGCCCGGCACCTCCCCACTGCCCCCCCGCCCCCCCCCCCGCCCCCCTCGCCCCCCCCGCTCCCCCGCCGGCGCGCGCCCCCCCTCCCCCCCCCCCCCCGTATCCCGCCGGCGCGCCGCCCCCCCCGGGTCCCCCCCCCCCCCGCGCGCCGCCCCCCCCGCCGCGGCGGGCGGCCCCCCTCGCCCCCCCCGCGCGCGCCCCGGCCCCCCCCCCCGCTCCCCCCCCCCCCGGGCCCGGACTGGTCGGCTGTCCGGGGCGCCCGCGGGCCGCGCCGCGGCCGCGCCGCGCGCGCGCGGCCCCGCCCCCCGCGCCTCCCCCCCCCCCCCCCCCCCCGGCCCGCCCCCCGCGCGCGGCGCCCCCTCCCACCCGATCGCCCGCGCTCCCCCCGCCCCCCGCCCGCCGCCTCCCCGCCCGTCCTGAGTGGGGGTCGCCGCCCCCGCGGTATTCTCCCCTGATTCCCCC
Organism: uncultured bacterium; assembly: GCA_942490715.1. GTDB lineage: Bacteria > Acidobacteriota > Polarisedimenticolia > Polarisedimenticolales > Polarisedimenticolaceae > CALNYP01. The sequence goes on along the minus strand of CALNYP010000010.1, from coordinate 83,642 downwards.
GCCCACAGCGGAATCGCTCTGCTCATCGGTACCCCTGTTTGTGGCGTGGCTCCCCCTCCCCCCCCCCCCCCCCGCCATCCCTTGGTTGCCGACCTCGGACTTGCCCCTTGCGCCTTCACCATACGCCGGTGTCTGCATGCTTGGACACAACGGGTTTCGCCCCCCCCCCCCCCCCCCCCCCCCCCCCCCCCCCCCCCCCCCCCCCCCCCCCCCCCCCCCCCCCCCCCCCCCCCCCCCCGGGGGCCTTGATCCCTGAATCCCCAGCCACTCAACAGGCCGACGGATCCCGAAACGGCGGTTTGCGCCGTGGCTCGCTATAATCCCCGGCATGGTCGAGAAGCTCTATCTGGCGAAACCCCGTGGATTCTGCGCCGGCGTGGTGATGGCGATCGAGGCGGTCGAACGTGCCGCCTCCGAACACCGGGACACCGGCGAGGGCGAGCTCCCGGTCTACCACGCGATCGTGCACAACGACACCGTCGTCGACCGGCTCGAGGTCGAGCACGGCGCCCACTTCGTCGAGGACCTCGACGACCTGGAGTCCCTCGATCGCAAGGCGCGGGATCGCGGCTCGAAGCTGGCCCGCACCGTCGTCTTCTCGGCTCACGGCGTCAGCCCGGTCGTTCGCCGCCAGGCCGACGAGCTGGGGCTGAGCACTCTCGATGCGACCTGCCCGCTGGTGACCAAGGTGCACAGCGAGGCCAAGAAGTTCGCCGCCCGGGGCTATCACATCCTGCTGATCGGCGACTCGACCCGGCATCAGGAGGTGATCGGCACCTACGGCGAGGCGCCGGATCAGACGACCGTCGTCTCGGTCCTCGGCAACCGCAAGGAAGACCCGGCGCTGGCCGACCCGCACACCGTCGAGGTACCCGACCCCGAGAAGGTGATCGTGCTGACCCAGACGACCCTGAGTGTCGACGACACCAACCGCACCGTCGAGATCCTCAAGCGTCGCTTCCCGAATCTCGTCGTGCCCTCCCGGGACGACCTCTGCTACGCGACGAAGAACCGGCAGGACGCCGTCAAGGGGATCGCGACTCACGTCGACCTGTTCCTGGTCGTCACCAGCGACTACAGCAGCAACGGCATGCGTCTGCTCGAGCTGGCCGAACGGCTGACCGGCAACGCCAAGCGCATCGAGGGTCTGTCGGATCTCCAGGAGAGCTGGTTCGAGAACTCGACCGCCGTCGGCATCACCTCGGCCGCCTCGACTCCCGACGATCTGGTCCAGGATGTCGTGGGCTACCTGCGGAAACGGAACCCGGCCCTCGAGGTGATCGAAGAGGGCGAGTGGGAAGACATCACCTTCCGCGCGCCGAAGAAGACTCCGCCCCGGCCCGTCGCCTAGGCCGTCGCCGCGGTCAGAATCGCGTCGCGATCAGGTCGTCGACGCCGCCGTCGGCTCCGCGACGCCCAGCCGCTCCAGCACGAAGGCGAACTCCAGCGCCAGCTCCTTCAGGTAGTCGTAGCGTCCCGAGGGACCCGAGTGGCCCGCGCCCATCTCGGTCTTGAGCAGCAACACACCGTCGTCGGTCCGCATCTCCCGTAGCCGGGCGGCCCACTTCGCCGGCTCCCAGAAGCCGACCCGGGGGTCGTTCAGTCCGGCGGTAACGAGCAGGTCCGGATACGCCCGGGGCCGGACGTTGTCGTACGGCGAGTAGGCCAGCATCTGGGCGTGGGAGTCCTCGTCGTTGGGGTTGCCCCACTCCTCGTACTCGATCACCGTCAGCGGCAGGTCCGGATCGAACATCGTGTTGACGACGTCGACGAACGGCACCTTGGCCACGCAGGCCCGGAACAGCTCCGGCCGCAGGTTGATCGCGGCGCCGACCAGCAGGCCGCCGGCGCTGCCTCCCCGGATCGCCAGCTGGCCCGGTGTCGTCCAGCCCTGCTCGATCAGGTGCTCGGCACAGGCGATGAAGTCGGTGAACGTGTTCATCTTGCGCTCGAGCTTGCCGGACTCGTACCACGGCCGCCCCATCTCCCCGCCGCCGCGGATGTGGGCGATGGCGTAGGCGACCCCGCGGTCGAGCAGGCACAGGCGCGAGCTGTCGAACGCCGGCTCGACGCAGGCACCGTAGGAGCCGTAGCCGTAGAGGATCAGTGGGCCGCCGTCCTCGACCTCGCGTCCCCGGCGGTAGACCAGGGAGATCGGCACCGGGGTGCCGTCGGCGGCGATCGCGTTCAGTCGTTCGCAGGCGTAGTCGTCGGGATCGTAGCCGCCGAGGACCGGCGTGCGCTTGCGCAGCTCGGCCTGGCCAGTCTGCATGTCGTAGTCGTAGACCGAGGCGGGGGTGATCGGCGAGGAGTAGACGTAGCGCAGCGTGGTCGTGTCGAACTCCGGGTTGCCGCCGGTGCGCACGGTGTGCACCGGCTCGGGGAACTCGATGTCGTGTCCCTCCCAGCCGGCGATCCGATAGACCCGCACGCCGCGCAGTCCGTGGCGACGCTGGACCACGGCGATGTGGTTGCGGAACGCCTCGATGTCGTCGAGCTTGACCTCCAGCGAGTGGGGGATCAGTTCGACGCGGTTCGCCGGGGACGGATCGTCGATCGGCGCCGCCTCGAGGCGGAAGTTCACCGCCCCCTCGTTGGTCAGGATGTAGAGCCGGTCTCCGCTGTGCTCGACGGAGTACTCGACGTCCTGCTTGCGCTCCTGCAGCAATTCGAAGTCGCCCTCGGGGTGATTCGCATCGAGCAGGTGCACTTCGCTGGTCGTGTGGCTGCTCAGGTGAACCCCGAGGAAGCGTTTGCTCTTCGTCTTGTAGACCTGGACGAAGAAACGCTGATCCGCCTCCTCGAACATCAGCCGGTCGTCCTGCTGCGGCTCGCCGATTCGGTGACGCCAGATGCGCCAGGGCCGGTGGGAATCGTCCAGCGTGTTGTAGAACAGCGTGCGGTTGTCGTTGGCCCACTCGATCGAGTCGTAGGCGCCCTCGATCCGGTCCGGCAGCAGTTCGCCCGTGCGCAGGTCGAGCACCTGCAGGGTGTAGACCTCGCCTCCGTCGTGGTCGACGGCGTAGGCCAGCAGGTGCTGGTCGGGGCTGATCTCGAACGCGCCGAGGTGGAAGTAGTCGTGCCCCTCGGCGAGCAGGTTCTCGTCGAGCATGATCTGCTCGTCCGGCGCCGGGTGCTTCGCGTCGGGGGCGTCCCGGCGCTGATCGGCGGGATCGACCGGTCGGCGGCAGTGGGTCTGATACTGCTTGCCGGTCTCGGTGCGGGAGTAATACTCCCAGTCGCCGATGATCACCGGCACCGACAGGTCGGTCTCCTGGATCCGGCCGCGCATCTCGCGGTAGAGCCGCTCGCGCCGCTCGGCGCTGCCCTGCATCATCGCGTCGGCGTAGGCGTTCTCGGCCTCGAGATGGGCCAGGACCGCCGGGTCGTCCTTGTCCTTCATCCAGGCGTACGGATCGTGGAACTCCTGGCCGTGACGCTGGACGACGCTTTCGACCTTGCGGGCAACGGGGGGCTTGACTGCGCTCAACGGGGACCTCCTGGGACGGCCCATTCTAGACAAGTTCGGCGCCGAGCAGGTCGAGCAGTTCCTCCCGGCCCAGGGAGGCCGCGCGATCGCCCTCGCCCAGCGCCGCGTCGGCCAGGGCGCGCTTCGATTCCTGCAGCTCGAGGATCCGCTCCTCGACGGTCTCCCGGGCGACCAGGCGGTGGACGATCACCGGTCGCAGCTGGCCGATGCGGTGGGCCCGGTCGGCCGCCTGCTGCTCGACGGCCGGATTCCACCAGGGGTCGAGGAGGAAGACGTTGTCGGCAGCGGTCAGGTTCAGGCCGGTGCCTCCGGCGCGCAGGGAGACCAGCATCACCGGGGGGCCGTCGGGCGACTGGAACTCGTCGACGACCGCGCCACGGTCTCTCGTCGATCCATCGAGGCGGGTGAACGGGATGCCGGCCCGGCGCAGGTGCGGTTCGGTCAGGTCGAGCAGCGACGTCCACTGGGAGAAGACCAGCGCCTTGTGATCCTCGGCGACGACGCTGTCGAGGGTCTCCAGCAGGAGATCGAGCTTGGCCGAGCCGGCCGCCTCGTGGCCCGGCACCAGGGAGGCGTGGCACGAGGCCTGGCGCAACCGCAGCAACGCCTCGAGGGCCGCCATCACGCCGCCGCCCTCCTGGAGCTTGGCGACGACCTCCTTGAGGGTCGCGGCCCGGATCGTGTCGTAGGCGGTGCGCTCGGCCTCGCCGAGGTCGCAGCGCAGGACCACCTCGGTCCGCGGCGGCAGATCGGGGGCGACCTCCTGCTTGAGCCGGCGCAACACGAACGGCCGGACCTTGCGGCGCAGCCGGTCGGTCGCCCCGGCGTCACCGGCGGCGACGGGAGCAGCGTAGCGCTCCTGGAACTCCTTGCGCCCGCCGAGCACGCCGCGCTGGAGGAAGTGGAACTGGCTCCACAATTCCTCGAGGCGGTTCTCGACCGGGGTTCCGGTGAGCGTGACCTTGAAGTCGGCTTCGAGTCCGAAAGCTGCGGCGGCGACCTGGCTCTCGGGGTTCTTGATCGCTTGCGCCTCGTCGAGGACGATCGTCTCCCACTTCTCGGCCGCGAGCTTGTCGGCGTCGAGGCGCAGGATCGCGTAGGTCGTCAGCGTGACATCGACATCGGGGTCGAGTTCGCGCTTCGGCCCGTGGTAGATCGCCTGGCTCAGCCCCGGGCGGAAGCGGTCGATCTCGCCGGCCCAGTTGTGCAGCACGCTGGTCGGGGCGACGACGAGGGTCCGGCCCTTCAGGGCGCAGAGGGTCTGGAGGGTCTTGCCCAGCCCCATGTCGTCGGCGAGGAGGGCGCCGAGGCCGGCCTGGCGCATGAACGTCAGCCAGGAGACGCCGATGCGCTGGTACGGTCGCAGCTGGGCGGTCAGGTCGGCGGGGAGTTCGGCCTCGGGGATCTCGTCGTGCCGATCCAGTACGCGGCGGAGCTGGCGGAATTCGGTCGGGACCGGCAGATCGAGATCGTCGGCGAGGTCGACGAGTTCCGGGATGCTGCCCTCGCTGGACCCGTCCCTCGGAGTCTCGGGCCTGGAGCAGATCGGCGATCCGGTGTCCGTTGCGGGCCAGCCAGTCGGCCGGGATCGGCGCGTAGCCTCCTCCGTGAACCGGCACCAGCGACTCCCCGGACTGCCAGGCCCGGATCACCGCACCCGCGTCGGCGCTGACCCCGGCCCGAGACCCGCCGCCAAGACTGTCCCCGAAACCCCGGTTTTGGTACACGTCCCCCTCCCCTTCGAAGGCAACGTCGAGGCGGCCGTCTTCGATCTGGACACGGGGGGTCAGGGGGGCGACGAGGCGGAAGTAGTCGTTGCCGGTGCCCTGGATCGTCGACTCCCAGCCTTCGAGCTTGCGGTTGAAGGCGACCGCCGAGGAGCCGACGAACTCCTCGCGGAGGCCCGGGGCGAGGCCCAGCTCTTCCTGCAGGCGATAGGTCAGGCGCTTCTCGGTCGGTTCGTCGCGGATCGGCACCGGCCCCTGGAGATGCACGAACCGTCCACCGTCGACCCGGGCCATCGGCGGCGAACCGTAGACCAGCGTCGGCAGCACGCTCAGTCGCTCGCCGTCCCGGGAGACGTCGAGCTGGATCCGCGGCGGATCGTTGGCCGACTCGGGCAGCCGGGTCGTCTCGACGACGACGCTGACCCGCCGCCGCAGCGAGGGCAGGATCGCGGTCATCAGCTCACCGACCTCGCCCGCCGGCACGTAGCGGCCCGGGGTCAGCTCCTGGGTCTCCCGGGCGTTGAGGCCGACCTCGCCCACCGGGCGTAGCACGCCGTCGCACAGCGCCATGCCGTTGGCGAAGCGCTCGATGACGCCGCCCTCCTCGCCGAGCTCCAGCCGGAATCCGTCACCGGAATCGGTCAGGCGCACCACCGGAAGCAGCGGCTTCGCCGAGACCTGGATCGGTTCGTCGTCGAGCAGGATCGTCTTGCAACGCTTGAGCGCCTTGAACAACGGCGCCACTCGCGACGGGTGCAGCGGCCCGCTGCGATGGGTACCCAGGACGAGTTCGACGGCGAGGTCGCCCTGACTGGCGACGAAGCGCGGGCCGTCGACGCGATGACTGGCGACCGCGACCAGGGTCGTCTCCAGCGGGAACGCCTGATCTCCGCGCTGGATGAAGCGGGCCAGGGCCAGTCCGCTGGGAATCCGCGTGAAGCGGTACTGGACCTCCCCGGCCTCCTGGGGCGACTGGACCGTGGTCCCGGATTCCTGGGCCCGCTTCCAGGAGATCACCGCGGCGGCGCAGTGCTCGCAGGCGTCCTCGAACTTCGGGCAACTGCACTCCCAGTCGCCGTCATCGAGGAACAGCCGCACCGTCGGAGCGATCATCCCGCCCCCGGTCGAGACGCGCAGGCGAACCTCGTCGTCCTCCTGCTCGACGCCGACCACGTCGCCGGCCCGGGCGATCTCCACGCCCCGGGACCACTCGGCCGGGGAACAGGCCTCACGGATCGCGTCGAGGAGTTCTTGCCCCGCGTCAGAGGCGTCGGATCCGTTTTCGCTCATCCCGGGGTAAGCTTAGCCGATTCGATGACCCACGACCCGAACAACGAAGCCCGCTGGCGGCGACTCGAGCAGGCCTACCGACAGGGGCCGATCAACGCTTACTACGCGCCGGAGATCGAGATCTCCGAGGGCCGGGCGACGATCACGATCGAGACCGACCCGAAGATGTTCCACGCGGCGGGAGCCGTGCACGGATCCGTCTACTTCAAGATGCTCGACGACGCCGCCTTCTTCGCCGCCAACTCGATGGTCGACGACCATTTCGTGCTGACGGTCTCGTTCACGATCCAGATGATGCGACCGGTCACCCGGGGGCGATTGATCTCCCACGGGACACTGACCCACGCGACCGGCCGGCTGTTCTTCGCCGAGGCCCGGCTCGTCGACGACAGCGGCGACGAGATCGCCCGCGGCAGCGGCACCTTCACCCGCACGAAGCTGCTGGTTCCCGGGGGTTGCACCCGGACGCCAACCGACGTACCCGGTTCGCAGGGAGGATCCGATGGCGCGTAGCCCCGGAAGACCGGCGATCGGTGAGGTGCTGCGGGGACGCAGCTTCGTCCATCCGGCGTTCGACTACCTGTTGATCGGCGGCGGACTGAGCTTGATCTTCACGGCGGTGATGGTCGCCCGCAGCGGCGACAGCCCGGTGATCGGACTCGCCGCCCTGCCCTACTTCCTGCTGCTCAGCAACGCCGCGCACTTCGCCGCGTCGACGGTACGGCTGTACGCCAAGCCCGGCGCCAGGGAACAGCTGCCGTATCTGACGATGGTCTTCCCGCTGCTGTCGATCGTCGTACTGACCCTCTGCATGTTCGCCGCCGACCTGCTCGGCCCCCATCTCCAGTCGCTGTATCTCACCTGGTCGCCCTATCACTACGCCGCCCAGGCCTACGGGCTGGCGGTGATGTACTCCTACCGCTCGGGCTGCCTGCTCGGCACCACCGACAAGCGGCTGCTGTTCTGGGTCGCGATGCTGCCGTTCCTCTACAACTTCACCACCGGCCCCGACGTCGGTCTCGACTGGCTCGTCCCGGCCTCGATCGCCGCCGGCGACGGATTCGTCTCGGCCCGGGCGACGCTGGGCTCGATCCTGTTCGGTGCCGCCGCGATCAGCCCGGTGTTGCTGTTCGTCAAGGTCTGGCGCGCCCGGAGCGGCCCGATGCCGCTGCTGTCGATCATGACCGTCGTCTCCAACGGCGTCTGGTTCCTGGTCCTCGGGCCGCTGGACGCCTTCGTCTTCGCGACGATCTTCCACGGCATCCAGTACCTGGCGATCGTGATCATCTTCCACGTCCGGGATCAGCTGGCGCGCCCCGACAACCAGCACGGCCGGGCCTACCACGTCGTCTGGTTCTACGGCGCCAGCCTGCTGCTGGGCTACGGCCTGTTCAACTGCTTGCCGCTGGGCTACGTCTTCGCCGGCTTCGGACGGACCGAGGCGATCCTGCTGGTGATCGCGGCGATCAACATCCACCACTTCATCGTCGACGCCTTCATCTGGCGCCTCGGACGCAAGGACGGTAACCGCAAGATCGTCGAGTCCGGGCATCGGCCACCGCGGCATCGGCCACCGCGGCATCGGCCACCGCACCGTCGCCGGCGGTCTGACGACGATGGGCGACACCGACGGACGCCGCGCGCCCCTGCCGTTGCTCCGGGCAGCCTTCGGAATCGGCACGGCCCTGCTGCTCGGCGGGATCCTCGCCGGGATCTACGAGTCGTTCACTTCGCTGGGGACGGCGCCGTCGATCCGCTTCTCGAACCTGAAGGAGATCGAGCAACTACTGGCCGACGGCCAGACCGGCGAGGCGATCGGTCGCCTGGAGATGACGCTGGAGCTGGTCTCGCTGAACCAGGATGTGACCCACGACCTGCTTGGCGATGCGCTGCTGGCCGAGGGGCGTGAGGACGAGGCGATCGAGCACTACCGCGAGGTGGTACGGCTGCGCCCGGATCTGACCGACGCCCACAACACGCTGGCCGTGACGCTGGCGCGGCGTCAGCGTTACGGCGAATCGTTCGCGAGCTTCGAACAGCTCCTGCTGATCGCGCCGGATCACGGGTCGGGGCGTCAGAATCTCGGTGTGTTCGTGCAGTTGCTGGAGCAGGAGATCGCCGGCGGTCCCTCCAGCGAGGAGGATGAACGGATCCTGTTCGCCGCCCGGGCCGTGCTGGCCCCGGAGCCCGCCGGAATCGATCCGTCCTCGCGCACCGCCTTGCGCTACGGCAGGCTGCTCTCGAACCTGTTCTACCGCGGTCGGCTGGAGACGTTGCACCGGCAGTTCACACCGGCGCTGGCGGAGCGGATGGACGCCCGCCGCCTCGCCGAGTATCAGGCGAAGCTCATCCGGCAGCTCGGCCGCGAGATCGGATGGGTCGGAGATGCGATCGTCCCGGAAGACCCGACCCTGCGCTACCGGCGGGTTTCCCGGTTCGAGAACCACCCCGGCGTGGTCGAGCTGTCCCTCGACCTCGCCGACGGCGGCGCGATCGCCGATCTGCGGATTCGCCTCGGCGACGCTCCCTGATCCCTGGAGCCGTCGCGGCATCGCCGCCGCGGTCGCGAGATCGCCGGGTTCTCGGAGTAGAATCCCCTGCATGAGGTCTCTTCGTGACGGGTGAAGGATCGCCCCCTCGGCCGCCGTCCGATGATCCGGATCTGGAACTCCAGAACCGGACCGTGGAGCAGAGCATCGGCGTCCGGGTCTCGCACTACGAGATCGTCGAGGAGCTCGGCCGGGGCGGGATGGGCGTCGTCTACCGGGCGCTGGACGTCAATCTCGAACGCTCGGTCGCGCTGAAGTCTCCCTGGCCGGACCTGGTCTCCAACCGGCGCATCCGCGAACGTTTCCTCCGGGAAGGCCGCGCGTCCTCCCAGCTGCTCCACCCCCATATCGTTCCGGTGTTCGAGGTGTTCGAGCACGACAGCGTGCCTTACATGGCGATGGAGTACGTCGACGGCAAGAGCCTGCGCGACCTGATCAACGCCACCGGCCCCCTGCCGGTGCCGCAGATCCTGCGCCACGCCGAGGGGCTGGCCGACGCCCTGCGCACCGCCCACGAGAAGGGCATCCTGCACCGGGACATCAAGCCCAGCAACATCCTCGTCGGCAGCGACGGGCGCGCCCGGCTGGCCGACTTCGGGCTGGTGCGTTTCTTCCAGACCGACGGCTCCGTCGAGAACGACCGGACGAAGAGCCTGTCCCTGACCGAGCACGGGGCACGGGTCGGCACCGCGGCCTACATGCCGCCGGAACAGATGCTGGGCAAGGAGCTGTCGCCGAACAGCGACGTCTTCTCCCTGGGCGCGGTGATCTACGAGATGTGCACCGGCCGACAGGCGTTCCAGGCGACCTCCCAGGGGGAGTACCTCGACGCGATCCTGCACCGGGAGCCCGACGCGATCGCCCGCTTCAACTACGAGGTGCCCGAGGAGCTGGTCCGCATCTGCCGCAAGGCGCTGGCCAAACCCCAGGACGAGCGGTACCAGACCGCCGCGGACCTGCTGGTCGACGTGCGCGCACTGCGCCGGGCGCTGCTCTCAGGGTCGGCGGAGCTGAGCCAGGCCTCCTTCGTCGGTCCGGTTCCCTCGCCCCGTTCGCAACCCGCCGTTCCGACCGGCGGCAAACGGCGCCTGCTGGCCGGCGCGGCGCTGCTCGGAGTCGCCGCTGCGGCGGCCGCGACCGCCGGCTGGTGGTTCACCCGGCCGGAGCCGTCCAGCGCTCCGCCGCCGCTGGGGCACCCCCGGCAGATCACCCGGGGTCCGGGGTGGGAGGGTGAGCCGACGATCTCCCCCGATGGCGGGCTGATCGCCTATTCGTCCAACGCGTCCGGCAACGCCGACATCTGGATGGTCGACATCCGGGGCGGCGAGGCACTCTCCTTGACCGAACATCCGGGCACCGACCGCTCGCCGGCCTGGTACCCCGACAGCAGCAGCCTCGCCTTCGTCTCCGATCGCAACGGGGAGGTCTCGATCTGGAAGACGCCGCGCCTCGGAGGCTCCGAGGTGCTGATCGTCCCCTCCGCCGACTACCCGGCGATCTCTCCCGACGGAACGAAGATCGCGTTCTCCCGTATCGAACCCGGTGGCCAGCTGCGCATCGCGGTCGCGCCCCTCGACGATCCCGCCGACGTGACCGTCCTCAGCGGCGACGATCACGGGACCTGGGATCACATCCAGCCGGCCTGGTCTCCCGACGGCGGGACGATCTGCTACGCGGCGTTCCGGGGTCTGTGGACCGTCCCGGCTTCCGGCGCCTCGGAACCCCGGCTGCTGATCGCCGACCAGTCGACCGATCGGGGTCCGGTCTGGTCTCCCAGCGGCAGGCACATCTATTTCTCCTCGATGCGCGAGGACACGCTGGCGCTGTGGCGTGTGGGGGCCGACGGGAACGGCCTGATCCGGCTGACCCTCGGCACCGGCCCCGAGACCGACCCCGGACTGTCGCTGGATGCGAAACGGATCGCCTACTCGACGTTTGCCGGCGATACGGACCTCGTGCTGCTGGATCGCTCGACCGGTCTGCGCGTGCCGATCAAATCCCTCAGCGTCGAGACGACACCGTCGATCGCCCGGGACAGCAGCGGCATCGTCTTCTCCTCGAACCGGCGCGGTCGCCACGACCTCTGGCTCCAGCCCCTCGACGGCGCGGGTGCCGTGGGCGAACCGCGACTCGTGACCGACCAGCCGGGATCGGTGAGCCACCCGACCCTCTCACCCGACGGACGCTCGGTCGCCTACATGCGCAACTTCGAAGGCCGGCGCGACATCTGGACCGTGGCCCTCGACGGCGGCGTCCCGGCGCGATTCACCGAGCACCCGGCCAACGACATGCAGCCGGTCTGGTCGCCTGACGGCGGTCGGATCGCCTTCGTCTCGGACCGCGACGGCGACCCCCACCTGTGGATTCAGGCGATCGCCGACGGCGAGGCCGTCGGACAGCCGACCCGGTTGACCTCGGGAAAGTCCCGGGATCTCTACCCTGCATGGTCACCGGACGGCTCGATGCTTGCCTACGTCCGGGAAACCGAGGGAGAATCGGACAACGTCTGGGTCGTCTCGGCGAACGGTTCGTCGGCGCCGCGGCGGGTCACGGAAGGACTCGATACATGGAACGTCCGCTGGGAGGGTACGGGAGAGTCGTTGCTGATCAGCATGACGACCTCCGACGACGAGCGTGCCGTCCGCCGTGTGAACCTCGCGACCGGCGCCGTCGAAACACCGGGGTTCGAGATCGACTTCGGTTTTCCCGACGCCCTGGGCGAGTTCGATCTGTCTGCCGACGGTCGCTGGATCGTCTACATCGTCGAGAACATGAAAGGTGACATCTGGGTAATGGACGCGACCTCGGGCGCGTACTGATCGCTACTCCATCCAGCCCGGTCGATCCGAGGGCGACCGGCACGCAAAGGGGAAACGCAATGGGCGAACCGACGATGACCGGAGACAGCGGCAAGATCACGGTCGAGCACCTGACGACCACACTCGCGCGGATGGAGGACTGGTGTCGCGCCGTACGGGTCGCGCTGCATTCGATCCCCGACAAGGAAGCGATCGAGTTCCCCGGGTTGCAGATCGACGAGCCGTTCCAGGCCAAGCAGCCGATGCGTCCCAACGTCTGCCCGCCGCCGGAGCCGAACCAGAAGCCGGGCTCCTGCCCGCCGCCGGACAAGGACAACTAGTCCGAAACGCCTTCTTTTTCCAGCGAATCTCCGAGGAGCATGGCAGGGTGCACCGGTGCGCCGTACCTGTATCCCGGAGGTTCGCGGCACGCGAACGGGGGATGTTTTGGCCAGTCCCGAACGGATTCAGTCACTCGACGTCGTCCTGACGGATCAGTGCAACCTGCGCTGCGGCTACTGCTACCAGACCGACAAGAACCCGCGACAGATGGAGTGGGAGACGCTGCGCAGCTCCCTCGACCTGTTGCTGCGTTCCGAACGCGACCCGATCGACGTCGTGTTCTACGGCGGTGAGCCGCTGCTGGAGTTCCCGCAGATCCGCCGCGCCGTGGGCTACCTCGGCGAGCAGGCGGGCGGCAAGAAGGTCGACTACACGATCAGCACCAACGGGCTGCTGGTCACCGACGAGGTTCTCGAGTTCCTCGTCGCCCACGACTTCAACACCCAGCTGAGCTTCGACGGGGTGCCCGAGGCCCAGGCGGTGCGCGGCGCACAGACCTTCGTAAAGCTCGACCAGCTGCTCGACCGCATTCGCGAGGCCCACCCGGTCTTCTTCCGCGAGAACTTCAAGGTCGCGGTGACACTGACCTGCCCGACGATCCCGCACCTCGCCGACTCGATCGAGTACTTCATCGGCAAGGGGCTGCAAACGATCGAGATCAACCCGGTCTTCACCCACTATGCCGCGTGGGAACCGGAGTACTACGAGCAGCTCGACGCGCAGTTCGACAGGATCTCCCGGGTCTGCATGAATCACTACGCCCGCACCGGCGAGGTGCCGGTCAACCTGTTCCGCAAAGATCGCGAACTGGAGCCGAGCAGCCGGATCGGGCGGACGATGTGCGGTGTGCCCCGGGGCGAATCGCTGTCGGTCGATGTCGACGGACAGGTCCACGGTTGCGTGACCCTGGCCGATTCGTACCAGAAGTACCGCACCGGCTTCCTGCAGGAGAAGGCCGAGGCGATGAAGCTCGGCGACCATCGGGACCCGGGCTTCTCCGATCGGCTGAAGGTCTTCGACGAGACCTCTCGCTCGACCGGGATCTTCCACGGCAAGCAGAACAAGTACTCGATGTACGGCAAGTGCGGCGACTGTCGCTATCTGGATGTCTGCATGGTCTGCCCGGTGTCGATCGGGCACATCCCCGGCAACACCGACGTGAACCGCGTCCCGGACTTCTCCTGCGCGTTCCAGCTGATCTCGATGGATCACCGAGGGAAGTTCCCGGTCCAGCCCGGCGCGTCCGCGCTGCTCCGGGAAGATGCGGCGATGCCCGAGATGATGGTCGAGCTGATGCAGTTCGCGGGGCAGCGGTCGGGATGAGCGGCCGGCGCATCGCGGCCCTGCTGCTGGCGATCGGCGCGCTGGTCGGCGCTCCGGTTCCGGCGCAGACCGCCGACGATGCGTCGGCGGAGCCGCGCAGCCGGACGAAGCAGAAGGCGGTGATCGTCGTCGTCCGCGTCGACGGGGACAAGGTGGAGATTCTCCACGTGTCCCCCTCCGACGAACCCGACCCTGACGTCTTCGACGGCGCGCGTACGGTGCGACGGCGGCGAGCCGGTTCCCGTCCGCCGGCCGACGGCATCCTGTTCGAGGCCCTCGACGCGGACCTGAACGTCCTGGGGCCCTCCCGGGTCATCCCCCATCGCGACAACTACACCTTCTACGACAAGGATCACGCCGCCGAGCGTGGCGGGCTGAACGGCGGGTTGCATCCGGACACCGAGGACGTCCGGGTCTTCGACATGCCGGTCCCGCCCGGGACGGCGTTCCTCCGCACACCGGGACAACCGGTCGTGCCGATCGAGCGCCCGACGCCGACCTGCGCGCCCTGCGTGCGCTCTCCGGTGCTGCTGCACCCGACGGACCCGACAGCCGCCCGACCGCTGGACGAGGCGTTCGACATCGTGATCCTCGGCGACGGCTTCGCCGAGGAAGACCAGCGCAAGTTCCTGCGCAAGGCGCGGAGTCTCGCCGACGGCCTGCTGGCGATGGAGCCCTACCAGAGCCACGCCGACCGGATCCAGATCCACGCGATCCCGGCGGTCTCCCGGGATACCGGAGTCTCCAACTTCCCGACCCGCGGCGTCGAGAAGCAGACCTGTTACGACGTGACCGGCTTCTGGCACGACGAGGATTACGGCGGCTTCGTCGGGACACCGCAGCCGCACCGGATCTGGGACGCCGTCGCCTGCAGCCTCGGCGTCGACGACGTCGAGCTCAAGGTGATGCTGGTCAACATCCCGGTCTACGGCGGCCGGGGCGATCACGACACCGGCACCGCCTTCGTCGACATGTACCCCACCGGCGGGCCCGACGGTTTCGTCGCCCTCGCCGCCCACGAGATGGCTCACGCCCTGGTCGGACTGGCCGACGAGTACGTCGGCTGCGAACCGGTCACCGGTGTGAAGCCGACCTTCGCCAACGTGACGACCAGCGCCGAGATCGAGGCCGGCCGGGTGCCCTGGATCGGCCTGGCCACGCCGGGCGAGAAGGGCGCCAACGGCCAGCTGGCGATCGTCGACACGCCGTCGGACGACCCGCAGACCGTCTGCACGAACAACCCCGACCTGCTCTCCGCGGAGTACGAGGGCAAGCTCGGCCTGTTCTGGGGCGCCGCGTTCATCGACGCCGGCGAGGCGCAGTGCGGCGAGTGTTCCCCCTACGGCGATCCCCGGGGCAAGAACTACTACCGGCCGATGGCGACCTGCCGCATGCGCAACATCTTCGACGATTTCTGCCGGGTCTGCGCCGGCGAGATCGAGAAGTCGATCCTCGCCGCGAGCACGCCGGACTGATCGATCAGGAGGCGGCGGGCGCTCGCTGCTGCTCGCCGCTCTCGTCCAGTCGCCGTAGCCCTTCCATCAGCAGGAACGTCGCGTCCTGTTCGATGCTGATGAACTTGGCCTTCACGCCGTGCTCGATGTTGAACTCGCCGTCGGGCCAGGCCAGCATCTCGAAGAACGCGTCCTCGCCGTTGAGACCGCCGGGGGCGGCTGCGTGTCGCGGCGCGCCGTTCTCGAACCAGATGTGACCCTCGCGCCCGCGGGAGTCGAGGGAAATGCACGCGGTCTTCATGCCGATCACCAGGGTCTGCACCAGATCCGGCAGTCCGAGGTCCTCCAGGTCGCCCTGGATCCCCTTGCGCTGCTTGCTGCCGCCTTCGCGTCGGATCCGCTCCCGGGTGACGATGTTCTCGACGTGGGCCACGATCTCCTCGAGCCCCTGCTTCTTGCCGAGGAACTCGTCGACCCCCGCTCGCAGCGCACGGATCTTGACCAGGCGATCGGTGTTGTTGGACAGGAAGATCACCGGCGTGCGGCAGAGCGATTGATCGCCGCGCAGCTCCTCGAGGAGGTTGAACGTCTCCGTCGCGTCGGCGTCGACGTCGGCGATGACGAGATCGGGAGCGAGCTTGAGGATCATGCCGATCGCGGTCTCGTTGTTCGAGGCGACCTTGACCTCGAAGCCCTCGTTCAGCATCCGCATCCGCAGCAGACGGCGGAAGTCCTGCTGGGGCTCGACGACCAGCACGACCGGACGGCTCTTGCCCAGGCGTGACCCGCTGGCCTGATCCAGCACACGCTGGAAGACCTCGACGACTTCCGGGTCGAAGTGCTTGCCCGAACTGGCGATCAGTTCCCGGAGCGCCTGTTCCGGCTCGAGGGCGGCCCGGTGCTCCCGGGCCGAGGTCATCGAGACCCAGGCATCGACGACGGCGACGATGCGGGCGCCCATCGGGATCTCCCGGCCGCGCAGTCCATCGGGGTAACCGGTTCCGTCGTAGCGTTCGTGATGGTGGCGGATGACCGGCATCACCTTCCAGGGAAAGTCGATGTGTTCGATCAGCCGCTGGCTGGCGCTGACCGCCTTGCGCTGGACGTCCCGGTCGCCCTGGGATTCGTTGTCGTCGGTCTCGATCGCGGACTTGCCGATATCGCGCAACAGGGTCGCCAGGACGATCTCCTGCACGGTCTGTGGCTCGTCGGTCAACGCCTCGGCCACCGAGCGGACCAGGCGCATCACCTGATGCGACGTGCCGCCGAAGTAGCGATCGTCGAGTTCCTTGAGGCCGACGAGCACGTCGACGACCTGGATCAGCGCATCGCATCCGCGCTCGGCCTGGGACGGATCGGTGGCGGACTCACGGGCGATCGGCGAGGCGAGCAGGTCGAACAGCTGATCCCCGTGGAGCAGCCAGTCGTCGGGACCGAAACGCATCTGGTCCGGCGTGTTACGGATTCGCTCGAAGCTGGTCAGCACCGAGACCTGGCACTTCGGTCGAAGTTGCCGGATGCGGTCGGCGAGTTCGCCGGGAGATGAATCCGGCAGCTGGGATTCCACGAGCACCGAGTCGACGGCGACGTTGCGCACGACCCGGGTCGCCTCGCAGGCACTGGCGGCCAGGGTCACCGAGAACCCGCGAGCCTTGAGTTCGCTTCCGAGCCGGTCCCGGACGGCGGTGTCTGCCGCGACGATGAGGAAGTTGCGCTTCACCTGTCACCCCGGGATGCCTCATGCCGGACCGCGAATCCGGGCCGGGTAGGAACCCCGGAAAAACATGGGCCCCGGAACCGTGAAAGTCCACAACGGGGGATTTCAGCGATTCAGGCCGGGTTCCGGGCGATCTCCGGGGCCGGAGATCCGGGCCAGGGCGTCCCGGAACCAGGCCCGGGCATCCAGAGTCAGGCTGAACAGCGCCGGCACCAGGAAAAGCGTGAAGGCGGTGGAGACGATCAGCCCACCGACGACGACCGCCCCCAGCCCGCGGTACAGCTCGGAGCCGGCCCCCGGGAACAGCACCAGCGGGAGCATGCCGCAGACCGACGTGCTGACGCTCATGAAGATCGGCCGCAGGCGGGTTCGCACCGACTCGCGGATCGCCTCCCGGGGCGCCATCTCTTCCTTCATGTGGTTGAGCGACTGGTGCACGATCAGGATCGCGTTGTTGACCACGGTGCCGATCAGGATGATGAAGCCGAGCATCGTCAGTACGTCCAGCGTCTGGTACGCGATCAAGTGGCTGACCAGGAACAGTCCGAGGAAGCCGCCCAGAGCCGCCAGCGGCACGCTGAACAGGATCACCAGCGGGTAGAGGAAGCTCTCGAACAGCGCCGCCAGCAGCAGGTAGGTGATCACCAGCGCCAGCACCAGGTTCCACTGGATCGACTGACGCGCCTGGGTCAGCTTGTCGGCGGTTCCGGCCAGGCGGGCGTGGTACAGCCCGCTGAGCCGGCCGCTGTCCTGCATCGGCTGCAGGATCTCGTCCCGCACCAGCGCCATCGCGGTCTCGAGGGGCATCCGGTCTTCGGGGGTGACCTGGATCGTGATCGCCCGCGTGCGCTCGCGGTGATTGATCTGCACCGGCCCGTTGACCATGTCGACCTCGGCGACCGAACCCAGGGTGACGAGGCTGCCGTCGGGCGTGGCGATCGGCATCTGCTCCAGCAGATGCGTCCGGTGGGCGTAGCTCTCCTCGGCCATCAGCTTCAGATCGACGCGCTTGCCGTCGAGCTGGTACTCGCTGGCCTTGGCCCCGTCGACCAGCGCACTGACGGCGTAGCCCAGATCGGCGTGACTCAGCCCCAGTTCGGCGGCGCGCTGCCGGTGGGTCACGACACGGACCTCGGGGTTGCCGAGATCGAGACCGGGGATCGGATCGGGCCTGGGCGCCGGGCAGCACCTCCATCACCTGGCCGAAGACCTCGCCGCCGAGGCCGATCAGCTGCTCCAGATCCGGGCCCGGTGATCTCGATGTCGATCGCCCGGCCGCCGCCGATGCCGCGGACGAACAGGCTCTGCTGCTGCATCACGAAGATCGAGCCCGGAATGCCCGCGCCGACTTCGATGAACTGGGGGATCAACTCCCGCGCGCGGCGGGCGTCGTTGGCCCGCCCGCCGACGAAGGCCATGTTCGTCCGGGCGACGTAGAAGCACTCCCGTACACCGCCTCCCGGAAGCGCCTCGGCCTCGGGCGAGCCGGGCTCGTGACTCCAGGCTTCAGCCCGCGGACGCCGTCCTCGAAGACCTGCTCGAAGCTCGCCATCTCCTCCAGGCTGTAGCCGGGCGGCGGCAGCAGGATCCCGAAGACGAAGTTGTTGTTGCCGACCGGCAGGTACTCGGTCTTGGGCATCAGCAGCCAGGAACCGACCAGGGCGACGACCAGGAACCCGCCGATGACGACCAGCCGAGCGGTCACGGATCCGGTGATCCGGTAGACCAGGTCCGCGATCCCGACCCTGGATCGTTGCAGCGGCCGGCCGCGGCCAGCAGGCCCCACAGCGCGTTTTCCCGTCCCCGTCGGCCTTGGCCGAATCCTGTTCCTTGCGCCGAGCGCCGCCGAGCATCCGCGACGAGAGCGCCGGGATCACGGTGATCGCGATCACCAGACTGAGCGCCACCGCGAAGCTGATCGCCATCGCGATGTCGCCGAACAGCTGGCCGACCTCTTCCTTCATGAACAGCAGCGGCAGGAAGACGGCGATCGTGGTCAGCGTGCTGGCCAGCACCGCGCCCCAGACCTCGTTGGCGCCGTCGAAGGCGGCCGCACGGCGTGACTTCCCCATCTGACGATGGCGGTAGATGTTCTCGAGCACGACGATCGAGTTGTCGACGACCATGCCGACGGCGAAGGCCAGCCCCGCCAGGCTGACCACGTTCAGCGTGCGTCCCGTGGTCAGCAGCGCCAGAAACGCGCCGATGATGCTGATCGGAATCGCGACGGCGATGACGAACGTGCTGGTACCCGAACGCAGGTAGACCAGCAGGACGACGATCGCCAGCAGGCCCCCGATCAACAGGCTCTGGCGCACGAGCACGATCGCGCTGTCGATGTACTCGGTCTCGTCGTAGACCGATTCCAGCTTCAACCCCAGCGGTGCGAGGCGCCCCGCGTTGACCCGCTCGACGGTGGCGCGGAGACCCTCCATCACGTCGAAGATGTTCGAGCCGGGCTCCTTGTTCGCGTTCATCGCCAGCGACGGGACGCCCTTGTTGAACACCTGGCCCACTCGGCCTTGCGGTAGCCCTGCTCCGAACGACCGATGTCCCGGAGGTAGACCGGAACCCCGTCACGCACGGCGACGACGATCGCTTCGATCTCCTCCGGGGAGCGGTACTCGCCGACGGTGCGCACGATGTAGCGTCGCTTGCCTTCGGCGAAGTCGCCTCCGCTGAAGTCGCTGTTCTCCTGATCCAGGGCCCGGGCGACCTCGGTGAAGGTCACGCGCCGGGCGGCCATCTTCGACGGGTCGACGATCACGTGCATCTCCGGCTCGCGGCCGCCGAAGATCCCGGCCTGGGCGACGCCCGGGACCCGCTCGAACTCGGGCTTGACGTGGTCGTCGAGCATCCGCCACAGATGGTCGATATCGCCCTCGTAGGGCCGATCGGGATCGAGGAGCACCAGCGAGAACCAGGCGACGGCGCTGGCCTCGGCATCGGCGGTCGACAGCACCGGCTTCTGCGCGTCTCGCGGATACCGCGGGACCTGGTTCAGGCGGTTCGACACCCGGAGCAACGCCGCGTCGATGTCGGTCCCCAGCCGGAAGGTCATCGTCACGCTGCCGCTGCTGTCGGAGCTGGTCGATTCCATCTTGACCAGACCCTCGAGGGACTTCAGCTGTTCTTCTTGCTCCTGGACGATCTCCCGTTCGACCTCGACCGGGCTGGCGCCGGGCCAGAAGGTGCTGACGGTGACGACGGCGTCCTCGACGTCGGGCGTCAGCTGGACCGGGAGCCGGAAGATCGCGATCGTTCCGAACAGGACGAGCAGGATCACGCCGACCGCGGTCGTCACGGGATAACGGATCGAGGCCTGGATCAATTTCATGGTGTGGGGTACTCCATGCGTTCGGCGCGAACGGTCTGCCCGGGCATCAGCCGCTCGTTCCCGTGGGTCACCACGCGATCGCCGGCGGCGATTCCGTCGACCACGATCCAGGAGCCGACACCGGCACCGGTCTGGACCGTCAGCGACGTGACCGTCTCGTTCTCGTCGATCCGGTAGACCGCGAACGACTGGCCCTGACGCACGATGGCGTCCTTGGGCACGAGAGTCTTGCGGGTCGGTTCACCGACCGGCACCGAGGCCGAGGCCAGCATGCCGACGGCGACGCGGCCCTCGGGGTCCTGGATCGAGACCAGCACCGGAAACGAACGCGAGCCGCGCATCGCCGTCGGTACGACCGCGCGGATCTTGCCCTGGACGGCGTAGCCGGTCAGCGCCTCGAAGCCGATCTCGACCGGCGAACCGGGCTGGATCCGGTCGAAGTAGCGTTCGGGCACGTCGATGCGCACCTCGAGGGTCGACAGCGAGACGATCTCGACGACCGGCGCGCCGCGCTCGATCCACTGGCCGACCTCGGTCTTCTTGTCGACGATGACGCCGTCGTAGGGCGCCCGGACGACACTGCGTTCGATCGAGTCCTTGATCTCTTCGATCTCGGCGGAGGTCTGATCGATCCGGGCCTGCCAGGCGGTGAACTCCGAGGTCGCGTCGTCCAGCTGCTCCTGGGAGACGATCTCGTCTTCGAACAGCTCCCGGGATCGCTGCATCGTCCGGTCGGCCTGGGACAGCCGCGCGCGCGCTTCCTGCAGACGCCCCTCGGCCGCGCGGAGCTGCATGCGGTAGACGACATCGCGAAGCTGCACGAGCACGTCGCCCCGGGCAACACGGCTGCCGGGCTGGACATCCATCCGCTCGACGATCCCCGCGGCGGCGCCGGCGACGACACCGGCGCGATGGGACTCGACCGTTCCGGGAAGCTGCACGGTGCCGCGGACGTGCTGTTCGACCGCCTCGGTGAATCCGACGAGCCCGCTCCCCTGGGCCCGCACCGGACTGCCCGACAGCGCGACCCCCAGGAGAACCGCGGCCGAGATGGCGGCGACCCGACGGGGCAACTTCGTACGGTGGATGGTCAGGCGTGGCATCTCGCTTCCTCTCTCGGTTCCCGATCCCCCTGAGGCGACTCGACACTCTCTTACTGTCGACGGACGGCGAGGCCGGATCTCGACAACGGGCCCTCGATTCATCGCTTCGTCGCGCGGAACGCGGCGCCCGTCCGTTTTTGGCCCTGGAAAGTGAGGCCAGTGTAGCGAACAATGTGGGCGCCCCTTCTGCCTTTACCTTTTTTTACGGATTTCTCGATGACCGGATTCGATCCATCGGAAAAGAACCCGGAGACCCCGGTCGTCTCGGTCCTGCTGCCGGTCCGGGACGCCGTCGATACCCTGCCGGCGGCCCTCGAATCGATCCGGCGTCAGACCGAGCCGGCCTGGGAGTGCATCGTCGTCGACGACGGTTCCCGGGACGGCGGCGCCGCCGTGGCCGAGAGCTTCGTCGCCCGGGATCCCCGGTTTCGGCTGATGCGGGCCGGACGCGAGGGGCTGGTGCCGGCCCTCAACGCCGGGCTGTCCGCGTGTCGCGGTCGCTACGTCGCCCGGATGGATGCCGACGACCTGATGCATCGCGATCGCCTGCGCGACCAGCGCGGCCTGCTCGACGGCGATCCCGGTCTCGCCGGTGCCGGCTGTCACGTCCGCATGTTCCCCAGAGAGGGACTGGCCGAGGGAACTCGAGCCTACGAGTCCTGGATCAACGGGATCACCGACGAGGCGCTCGTCCGTCGCGAGGCGTTCGTCGAATGCCCGATCGCCCATCCGACATTGATGGTGCGACGGGAGGCTCTGGAAACGCCGGGCTACCGGGATGCCGGCTGGCCCGAGGATTACGATCTGATCTTGCGGCTGCTCGCCGCAGGCCGGCGGCTGTCGGTGCTGCCGCGACGACGGCTCGGCTGGCGTCGACATCCGCGGCAGCATTCCCGGGTCGACGAGCGGTACAGCATCGCCGCCTTCACCCGTTGCCGGGCGGCGTTCCTCGCCGCCGGCTTCCTCGCCGACCACCCGCGCTACATCCTCTGGGGCCACGGCGGCACCGGACGCGCGCTGCGCCGGGAGCTGATCGCCCTGGGGCACGAGCCGTCGCACATCGTCGAGGTCCACCCGGGGCGGGTCGGCAACCGCATCGGGAACGCCGAGGTCGTCCCGGTCGCGGCACTCGGGGAGCTTCCCCGCGTGCCGCTGATCGTGTCGGTCTCCGGCCTCGAGAATCGCAGCCTGATTCGCGACGAACTCGAGCGTCTCGGTTTCCGCGAAACGCTCGACTTCGTCTGCGCCGCCTGACTACTTCTTTTTCTTGTTCGACCGGACCGTGATGCGTCCCGGCTGGGCCGCGTTCTGCTTGACGGCGACGGTGTTCGTCTCCCGGTCCCAGACGACCTCGGCGGCGATCGCGATCGTTCCCTCGCCCTTCCCCTTCTCGTTCAGGGTGAAGTCGGCGACGGAGGTCGAGAAGTCCTCGGTGCGCAGGCTGTAGTGCACCTCGGTGTAGCGCAGCGGCCGGTCGGTGGCGATGATGATCCGGCGTCCGCCGTCGGCGGTCTCGATCTCGCGGGCGTACTTGATGCCCTGACGGCCGTTGCTCGCCGAGACGAATCCGATCTCCGGCGTCTCCGAGAGCAGCTTGGACAGGGCCGCGTTGCCACCTTCGCCGAGAGCGGTGGCCAGCGCACGCCGCTCGTCTTCGGTGGACCAGCGCTCGATACCGATGTTGAAGCTGACCGTGGTCTGTGCGGTGTCGACACCGAGGGTGAAGGCGCGACCGGAGAACCGCTCCATGTACTCGACCTTGGGCTTCTTCGCGATCGCATCGCCCATGCCGGCGGCGAGCACGACGAACAGCGCCAGGGCGACCGCGGTGATTCCCGCGAATTGATTTCTCTGGATCTTCATCGTCAATACCTCGGACTCCGGCAGGACCACCGGAAGGGGGAAAATCGAATTCTGTCTCGATCGCCGGGATGTCGCAAGTAGAGCGGACCGCTCTCGGCGGATGATCTGCCGCAACGGGGCGATCTGGCGGATAATCCCCCGCGAGGAGGCTCCGATGAAAATCCGCTCTCACCGCGTTCCGGGGATGATCCTCACCGATCATCGTTTCACGGTCCCGGTGAATCACCGGCGACCCGACGACGAGACGATCGAGCTCTACGCCCGCGAAGTTGTGCACCCTTCCAGGGAAGACAGCGACCTGCCGTACCTCGTCTTCCTGCAAGGGGGACCCGGGTTCGGCGCACCGCGTCCGTTGACCCCGACCGGCTGGATCGAACGAGCTTTACAAGAATTTCGTGTATTGCTGTTCGATCAGCGAGGCACCGGGGCCAGCACGCCGGTCTCCGCTGCATCCCTCGAAGGACGAACCCCGGCGCAGCAGGCGGACTACCTGGCCTGCTTCCGCGCCGACGCGATCGTCCGCGACGCCGAGCACGTGCGACGGGAGCTGTGCGGCGATCGACCCTGGTGGATCCTCGGTCAGAGCTACGGCGGCTTCTGCGCCGCCCACTACCTCGGCGTGGCGGCGGAGGGACTGGCCGGAGTGCTGATCGCCGGCGGGCTTCCGCCGTTGACCCGGCCGATCGACGACGTCTACCAGGCGACCTATCGCCGGGTGCTCGATCGCAACGGCCGGTACCACGAACGCTACCCCGACGATGCCGAGCGAGTCCGCGGCCTCGCCCGTCAGCTCCACGAGTCCGACGTTCGACTTCCGGGCGGTGGTCGCCTGACGGTCCGGATGTTGCAACAACTCGGGACCTTCTTCGGGATGAGCGACGGCTTCGAGATGGTGCACTACCTGCTCGAAACGGCGTTCGTCGACACGGATCGCGGACGCGCCCCGGGGTACGGCTTCCTTCACGGTGTCGAGCATGCGTTGCCTTTCTCGGCCCAGCCGATCTACGCGATCCTCCACGAATCGATCTACTGCCAGGGCGCTGCCGGACGCTGGTCGGCCGAGCGGCTGCGAGCACAGCACCCCGAGTTCGCCTACGACCCCGGCGGCCGGCTCCACTTCACCGGCGAGATGGTCTATCCGTGGATGTTCGAGGACTACGCCCAGCTCCGGCCGCTGCGCGAGGCGGCGGAGATCCTCGCCGCGAAAGAGGACTGGCCGACGCTGTACGACGTCGACGCGCTGCGCCGGAACAAGGTCCCGACCGCCGCGGTGATCTACTACGACGATCTCTACGTCGAGCGGCGCTGGTCCGAGGAGTGTGCGGCGGAGATCGCCGGGATCCGCACCTGGATCACCGACGAGTACGATCACAACGGGCTGCGCGCCGACGGGCCGCGAATCCTCGGACGATTGCTCGAACTCGCCCGCGGCGAGCGCTGAGCCGGCGCGGCCCCGCGCTCAGGGTCGCTCAGGCTCAGGGCCGCTCAAGGGAGACACCGGGCGCCCGCCAGACCTCGTACTGCCGACCGTAGGCGTTGCTCCCGCGGGATGCGACCTGCCAGCCGCTGCGGGTCAGATGGCTACGCAGCTCCGGCTGCACGCTGAAGTCGTGCCAGAGGATCGTCCGGTAGTCGGGATAGGCGGCCAGGAACGCCTCGAACTCTTCGGCGAACAACGGCATCCCCAGGAAACGCTTGCCCGGGTGAGCCCAGATCAGCGCCTCGGGGTGGTAGAAGGCCGAGTTGACCAGGTAGCGTTCCTCCTCGAGCAGCTCCGGCGGCGGCGTCACCAGTTCGAGGGGGAACTGCTCCGGCGGAATCAGATCGCCGGCACCGAGCAGCAGCGGCAACGCGATCACTCCGACACCGATCGCCCGGAACGTCCGGCGTTCTCCGGTCACGATCGCGGTACCGACCGCCGCGATCGCCGCGAGCAGGACCGGGAACATCCCGAGCCAGATCCGGAAGAAGCGCGAGGTGCCCGAACCGTCGAGGAACACGAAGTAGAGCGCGGCGATTCCGAGTGCGATCTGCCACGAGTACTTGCGACAGGCCAGCAAGCAGATCGCGCCCGCGACGAGAAACAGCGTCACCGGCCAGCGGACGAGCCACTCGGGGTCGGGCATGATCTGCTCGTGGAGCCGCAGGAGCCCCTCGCCGACGGCGGGATGCTTCTGGATCACCAGGGTCGAGAGCCAGTCGAAGCGACCGGCCGCGGCGGCGATCCCGTCCCAGGAGAACAGGAACTCGTGCTCGCCGATCACCCGGGCGTTGCGCCACCAGGCCAGCGCCAGCGGAATCGCGCCGCCGAGTCCCGCGGCAACGACCCGGCGAGGATGGGCCAGCAACGGAAGGAATAGCAACCCGAAGAAGACGAAGTTCATGCGCACGATCAACGCGCAGCCGAACAGCAGGCCGACGACGAACATCGACGGCAGATCCTCCCGGCGGCGCTGCAGCGCGACGGCGCCCAGGGCCAGGGCGATCGCGAACGCCTCGGGTCCCACGTGGCAGGTGTAACGGACGAACGGTCCGAACGCCGCGACGAGCAGCGCCGCGGAGAAGGCGGCGTTCCGGTCGTCGAGATCCCGACGGACCCAGGCGTAGACGAACGGCACACAGAGCAGACTGAAGAAAGCGGCGACCCATTCGGTCCGTAACGACTCCGGGAACAGCGCCGCCATCCGGTACCACGGCGACTGATAGAACAGATAGGTCTGATCGCCGAACAGCGTGAAGCCGGCCCCGTCGCGCAGGTTGCGGATCAGCGCCAGGTGGCGCCAGGGGTCGTACTTCGAAACTTCGAGGTTGGCGACGTACGCGATGCGCACGACCGCGCCGATCAACATCGCCGCGGCGATCCACCAGCCTTCCCGGGATCGCATCGTGTTCCTCCGAGCCTTCGGGCCGCCTCTCTGACGGGGCCGGGCGGATCGTACTATGCTGGCACGGGAATCCGAACAAGGAGCACTCATGAAGACCGCGAACCTCCTCCGACTGGCACTGGCCGTGACCCTGCTGACCACGTTGGTCTCGATCCCGGCCCAGGCCGAGGACTGGATCGAGCTGACCCGCGAGATCGTCGAGAACGAGCGGCTGGAGATCCAGCTGGCGAATCTCGAGCTGACCGAGGAGGAGTCCGAGACCTTCCTGCCGCTCTACGAGCGCTACCGCGGGGAGCTGGGGCTGCTGGCCACCGAACGCGCCGAGATGGTCGAGCGCTGGCTGACCACGGAGAAGATCCCCTACGCGGCGATCATGGTCATGCTGGAGCGCTGGCTCGAGCTCGACAAGCTGGAGAGCAAGACGCGCCTGAACTACCTGCCGAAGTTCCGCAAGGCGATCGCGCCGCGCAAGGCGGTGCTGTTCTACCAGATCGAGAACAAGCTCGATACGGTGATCCGCTACGAGATCGCCGATGCGATCCCGCTGATCGACTGGCGTGAGGAAGACTGACCGGCCAGTCTCGTTTCGGCGGCTACTCGTTTCGGCGGCTACTCGTGCCGCAGCGACCGCAACGGATCGCTGCGCGCCGCACGCCGGGCCGGGAGCCAGCAGGCGAGCATCGCCACCAGCCCGAGGACCAGACAGACGGTCGCCAACGTCGCCGGGTCGGCCGGACGGATCCCGAACAGCTGGGCCGCGATCCAGCGTGACAGGAACAGCGCCGCGCCGAGTCCGATGACCAGCCCGACACCGACGAGCTTCATGCCGTCGCCCAGCACCCAGCGCTGGATCTCGGCGGCCCGGGCCCCGAGGGCCATGCGGATCCCGATCTCCTGGGAGCGTTGCCGCACCTGGTAGGACAGCACGCCGTACAGCCCGGCACCCGACAGCAGCAACGCGACGACGGCGAACGCGATCAACAGCAACGCCGACAGGCGGTCGCGCTGGACGACGTTGCCCATCAGCCGTTCCAGCGGCACGATGCTGTGCACCGGCTGGGCCGGGTCGATCTCCAGCACCGCCCGGCGGACCGTCTCGACCATCGCCTCGGCGGGAGCGCTGGTGCGCACCGCGACGTTCATGATCAGGTAGGGCCGCTGGGCGTGGGGGATGTAGACCTCGTCCCGGGGCGCCTGGCGCGGTCCGTAGAAGTGCAGGTCTCCGACGACACCGACGATCCGGTAGGGATAGGTCCCGATCGAGGCGTAGTCGATCACCAGCTCCTGACCGACGGCCGGTTCCGTGGGGAAGTGCCGGCGGGCCAGACTGGCGTTGACGATGATCGTCGGACCGCTGTCCATGTTGTCGCCGGCGTCGAACAGGCGGCCGTCGACCAGGCGAATTCCCAGGGTGTCGAAGTAACCCGGCGTGGCCATGCGGATATCGGCCTGGGCCTCCTCGCCGGTGCCCAGCTGCCGGCCTTCGCGCCAGACCGGCCGGAAGAAGTCGGGCCCCATCGGACTCAACGGTAGCGCGGTCGCCCCGCCGGCCGACTCGACGCCGGGCAGGGACTCGAGCCGCTCCATCAGGTCGATGTAGTACTGCCGCGAGCTGCCGGTTCCGCCGCGGCCGTAGGTCACCCCGTCGAGGAAGACCGGCAGGACCAGCACGTTGTCGACCTGGAAACCGTGGTCGACACCCGAGAGCTGCCGGAAGCTGCGGAACAGCAGTCCGGCACCGATGAGCAGCGTCACCGCCAGGGCGACCTCGGCCACGACCAGCGCATTGCGCAAACTGCGGCGAGAACGAGACGCCGTCGTCGAGACCGCCTCGTTCTTGAGCGCCGGCATCGGATCCTTGCGACTGCCGAGGATCGCCGGGACCAGGCTGAAGGCGACGCCGGTCAGCGCCGTCAGGGCAAAGGCGAAGGCGATCACCCGGGCGTCCAGGGCGATGGCGTCCAGCCGCGGAAGCGCGGCCAGCTCCATCGAGCGCAGCAGCTGCACCAGCGTCTGGGCGATGAGGATTCCCAGCGCGCCTCCGGCCGTGGCCAGCATCAGCCCCTCGATCATGAACTGGCGGATCAGTCGGGTGCGCGACGCCCCCAGGGCCATCCGGACGGCGACCTCGCGCTGACGCGCCGTCGCCCGAACGACCTGGAGCCCGGCGATGTTCAGGCAGGCGATGCCGAGCAGGCAGGCCACCGCGGCGAGCAAGGTCCACAACGTGCTCCGGACCGCTCCGACCTCGTGGTCGATCAGCGGCACGAGCTCGACGTCCCAGCCCTCGTTGGTCTCGGGAAACGACGTCGCCATCTCGGCGGCCAGGGCGTGCATCCGGGCCGATGCCTCGTCGGCGCTCATCCCGTCGGCGATCCGGCCGGCGACCTGACTGTAGTGCTGATCCTTCGGGCGCTCCCTGGCGAAGCTCCAGGCGACCCAGAGATCGGTGCCCGCATCGGGCATCGCGAAACCATCGGGCATCACGCCGATCACCTGCCAGGCCTTGGCACCGAGCTCGATATCCCGGCCGACGATCGAGGCGTCGCCGCCGAACCGCTGTTGCCAGAGGTGGTGACTGAGCACGACGACCGGCCCCTCTCCGCGGTGGGTGTTGGTCGTGTCGTAGATCGCCCGGTCGACCTCCTCGTCGGTGAAGGTGCGGCCGAGCAACGGCGCGACGCCGAAGACGCGGAAGAAGTCGTTGGAGACCTGGGCGCTGGTGTACGTCTGGGCATCCCCTCCCGATCGCAACACGACCGAGGAGCGGTACCACGACGCCAGCGATTCGAACGCCGAACCGTGCTGGCGCCAGTACTGGAAGTTGCCCGGTGACGGGGATTCCCGGACCGTCGGATCGGTGCTGCGTTTGTCCCAGACCCGGACCAGCCGCTCGGGCTCGGAGTACGGCAACGGCTGGAGCAGCACGGCATCGACGACGGCGAACAGCGCCGCGTTCACGCCGATACCCAGGGCGATCAACAGGAGCGTGAAGCCGACGAAGCCCGGCTCGCGGCGGAAGCCGCGCAGGCTGTGACGCAGGTCGAGCAGGATTCCTTCATGCAGGCCCCGGATCCGCATCCAGCCCGCATCGAGGAACGCCCCGAAGGCATGCAACGTCAGTCGCCGCCGCGCCTTGCCGCTCGTGGCGCCCCAGGCGTCGAGCTGGGCCGACCGATGAGACAGCTCGGCCTCCCACTCCTGGACCCAGTCCTCACGGGAACGCCGGGGAACCAGCACCGAGGCGATCTGGATCAGTCGCCTTCCCATCGTCAGCCCTCCACCGGACGCACGTCCGTCGCCGGCGGCAGGGCGTGGGACAGATGGCGGTAACGCAGAACGGCCTCGGCCAGGACGTCGACGCCACGGCGGCGAATCTCGTAGTACTTGCGGGCCGGCCGCTGCTCCTTGTGCGCCTTGCGCTCACCTTCCCAGCGCGACTGCAGGTAGCCGGCATCTTCCATCCGGCGCAGCGCGGGGTAGACCGTACCGCTGGGCAGCCCGGTGGCGTTCATCACGTCGAAGCCGTAGCGGTAGCCCGAGGCAACGGCCTGGAGGATCAGGGCGGCGGTGTGGCTCAATCGGGCCATCTCGGAGGCTCCTTCTGTAGTATGCTACATAGGACCTACCGAGAATACTACATAGGGGTGCCCGGAGCAAACCGGGTCAGCCCAGCGCCTCGCGGACGATGCGGTTGACCAGCTTGCCGTCGGCCCGGCCCTTGACCTTGGGCATCACCAGCTGCATCACGGCGCCCATCTCCTTCGGAGAGGAGGCGCCGCTCTCGGCGACCGCGTCGGCAACGATCTTGCGCACGTCGTCCTCGGACAGCTGCTCCGGCAGATAGCAGGTGATCAGCGCCAGCTCGGCCTGCTCCTTCGCGGCCAGGTCCTCTCGACCGGCCTCGGTGTAGGCCGCGATCGAGTCCCGGCGCTGCTTGGCGTACGCCGAGATCGCCCCGACCGCCTCTTCCTCGCTGAGCTTCGCGTCGACGCCGCGCTTCGAACGGATCGCGACCTCGCTCTCCTGGATCTTCGAGCGCAGCATGCGGATCACGTTGAGCCGGTCCGTCTCCCGGGCGCGCATCGCGTCTTTCATGTCGGCGGCGAGTCGTTCCTGGATCGTCATCGTTCCTCTCCCCTTCTATCGGCCGCGGAAGATCCGCTCCAGTTCGGGCAACGCCTCGACGAGGGTGAACACCAGCGCTCGATCGTCGAGCTGGAACTGGAACCCGCCGGTCGGCACCCGGGTCTCGTCGCCGCGGATCACCGCGCCGACAATCGATTGTCTCGGGAACTTGAGGGCCGCCAGCGGCTTCTTGAGTACGCGAGAACGCTCGGGCACCTGGAACTCGACGACCTCGGCTTCGCCGCCCTCGACCAGGTCCATGCTGAGGATCTCGCTGCGATGGACCATGCGCAGGATCGATCCGGCGGTCATCATCCTCGGCGAGAGCGGGACGTCGATGCGTACCGCATTCATCAGATCGAAGAACTCCGGGCGGTGGTACAGGGCGACCACGGCCCGGGCGCCGAACTCCCGCGCCAGCAGTGCCGAGAGCAGGTTCGCCTCGTCGCTCTGGGTCGCGGCGACGAAGTAGTCCGCCTCCTCGACCCCGGCCTCGCGCAGGATCTCGGGGTCGGTCGCATCTCCACGCAGGACCAGCGCCTCGGGGACGTCCGCGGCCAGGTCGAACGCACGGTCCTTGCCGCGCTGGATGATCACGACCTCGACCTTGTCGTGGCAGAGTCGCCGGGCCAGTGTCTCGCCGACCTGTCCCGCGCCGCCGATGACGACACGCCTGGTCGGGCGCGATTCGATGCCGAGGGACCTGAGGTAGTCGGGGATCGTACCGGTCGGCCCGACGGCGTACAGCAGATCACCGCGCTGCAACCGTGTGTCTCCCCGGGGAATGATCGTTCCCGACGTCCGGTGAATCCCGGTCAGGATCCAGTTGTCCGGGCCGTCGATCTCCTTGAGCGGGCGGTCGTAGATGCTGGCGGTTTCGTGAGGACGGGCCTGCAGCAGGACGAGCCTGCCGTCGGCGAAGAATCGGGCCTTCGTCGCGCCCGGCACCTGGGTCAGCGCGCGGATCTCGTCGGCGACGAGCTGCTCGGGGATCAGGACGCGAATGCCCTTGTCGCGGCTGATCAGCGGGTTCTTGCCCAGCTCGGGGTTGCCCAGGCGCACGACGCAGTCGGAGGCGCCGAGCTTTCTCGCCGTCAGCGCCGAGAGCAGGTTGACCGCGTCGTTGTCGGAGACGGCGAAGAACAGGTCGGCGCGCTTGATGCCGTGTTCCTTGAGCAACGCGGGGTTGCAGCCGTCTCCACAGACGGCCAGCACGTCCATGCTGTTCTGGATCTCGGTGACCTTCTTCGCGTCACGCTCGATGACGACGAGACTGTGTCCCTCGGTCTGCAGCGAGGCCGCGATGTGGATCCCTACCTTCACCGGCACCGACGATGATGATGTTCATGGCCCGGGAGTGTAGTACCCGGCCGTCAGCCCGACAACATCTGCAGAATCGCCCGCTGGATGTCGCGGGTGGCGATCCAGCCGAACAGCAGCAGGCAGATCGTCAGCATCGTGGTCGCCAGCCAGCCGTTGCGCAGCTCCGGGCCGACCCATTTGCGCCGCGAGTTCATGAAGAGCAACGTGCCGGCCAGGAACGGCATGAACAGGGCGCTGAGCACCGCGTAGAGGATGATCACCTGGACCGGTCGCTCGTAGAAGAAGAAGACCATCGGCGGAACCGCCATCCAGAGCAGCCAGCCGCGGTAGCGTGGCGTCCGGGTCGTGGGAACGCCCCCGGCCCCCGGCGCCTCCGCTGCACCGCCGCGCATCTGGCCGACGAGGTCCGCGAACAGGTACGGGACGCCCTGCCAGACGCCCATCATCGAGGTCGTCATCGCACCCCAGACACCGATGAGGAAGATCCAGCGTCCGGTCGTGCCGGTCACCTCCCCGAGAATCGACGACATCTCGACGACACCCCGGGCACCGGCGATCTCCTTGCCGCTGCCGAACAGGATGTTGGCCGACAGCACCATCACCGCCACGCCGAAGATTCCGGTCAACAGGTAGGCCACCGACAGATCGACCCGGACCCCGCGTAGCCGGTCCTGGCCGGCCCAGCCCTTCTCGCGGATCCAGTAGCCGTAGGAGAGCATCGTCACGCTGCCGCCGACGCCACCGATCACACCGAGCAGATAGACCGGACTGCCGGCGGGAACCGCGGCGTCGCGCAGCATCTCACTCAAACTCTGCAGCGGTGATGCGACCAGCAGCGCGCTGCCGACCAGCGTCACGAACATCACACCGACGAAGACGCCGATCAGCTTCTCGAACGGACGGTAGCCACCGAGGAAGACGAAACCGGCAGCCACGACGGAGTGCAACGCGCCCCAGGCCTCGACCGACAGCACCGGGGCGATGGCGTGAGCCGCCAGGCCACAGGCGTTGATCAGCGCACCGGCGACGACGAAGGACCAGATCGTCAGATAGACCAGAAAGACCCAGTGCACCCAGCGCGGCAGATGCTTGACCCAGCCCTCGAGCATCGTCGTCCCGGTCGCCAGTTGCCAGCGGGCGATGCCCTCGTTCAGGGTCAGCTTCAGCGCGGCCCCGACGAACGCCGCCCAGCAGACCGCCATCCCGTACCGCGAGCCCGAGACCGAGGCGGCGACCAGATCGCCGGCGCCGACTCCGGTCGCCGCGATGACGAGTCCGGGGCCGATCGCCCGCAGGTCGCGGCGCCAGCTCACGAGTCGGCGGGGCCCGAGACCAGCGCCTCGACTTCGATCTCGACCAGCATCTCCGGGTCGATCAGCGACGAGACCTCGACCATCGTGCTGGCCGGCTGCACGTCACCCATGAACTCGCCGTGGGCCCGGCCGATCTCCTCCCAGCGGGAGATGTCGGTCACGTACATCCGCGTGCGGACGACGTCGGCCAGACCGGAGCCGGCCTGCGAGAGGGCCGCCGAGATGATCTCGAAGATCCGCCGGGTCTGGGCCCCGGCGTCGCCCCGGCCGACCAGGTCGCCGTTGTCGTCGAGGGCCGTCGTCCCCGATACGTGAATCGTGTTGCCGACGCGAACGGCCCTGGAATAACCGACCGTCTTCTCCCACGGTGCGCCGGACGACACCTTGCTGCGCTTCGTCATCGGGTTCTCCTTCGGGGAACCCGCGCTACTCGCAGGCGTCTCCGACACCGTCGCCGTCGGTGTCGGTCTGCAGCGGATTGAACCCCGAGGCGCAATTGTCGCAGAGATCGCCGACGCCGTCTGCATCGATGTCGAGCTGATCGGGGTTGGCCACCAGCGGACAGTTGTCGACGCCGAAGCCGTTCATCGCGAAGACCGGCACGAGCAGCAGGTCGCTGGATCCCGGGCCGCGGTTCCAGACGGCGATCGCCACGCTGTTCGCGCCGTCGTGGAGCAGCGGGATCGCGACCTGGGAGATGTCCAGGAACGGGACGAACCTCGGCGCCACGTCGTTGCTGGACTCGTGGAGCTCCGGCTGGGTGTCCCACTCGAGCTCGTCGTCACCCATCTCCGCCGAGCGGAAGACCTCGACTCCGTTGATCCACAGCGCCACGCCGTCGTCGTAGTCGACGCCGAACAGCAGCTCGGTCAGGCTACCCACGTCCTCGATCACGACCTCGGTGCGGGTGTAGATCGACCAGACACCGCCGGCGACGTTGGTCTCGATCAGCTGCTGGGCGCCACCGACGGCATCGATGTCATAGCCGATCCCGTAGAAGCCGACGTCCCAGCTCGAGTCGTCGAACTCCTCGGCGACCCACAGCTCATCGAACCCGGGGTCGACCGGGTTGCGGTGGTAGCGCATCTCGTGCTCGGGAAGGCCGGTCAACCGGGGCACCAGGACCAGGTCGTCCAGGACCCCCTCGAAGGTCTCGTGGTTGTAGACGGCGACGGCGAGGGTGTTCGTGCCGGCGTGCAGGGCGACCAGCCCGGGATTCGTGACGTCGATCGTCGCCGGGCTGTCGGGTACGAGACCGTTGCTCGACTCGTGGGAGCCCGGCCGAACGTCCCAGCGCGGATCCCCCTCGGGCATCGACGGACTGCGGTAGAGCTCGAAGCCGTTGAGCCAGACGACGACGCCGTCGTCGTAGTCGACGCCCAGGTAGAGCTGGTCGAACTCCGCCGGGTCGACGACCTCGAAGGTCGTGCGCGTGAAGACCGAACGGACTCCGGAGGCGACGGTCGTCGTCAGCAATCCCGACGCGTCCCCGGCGTCGTCGTAGCCGACGCCGAAGATTCCGTCCGACCAGCCGCTGTCGTCGTACGCCGGCATGATCCAGTCCAGGGTGGCCAGACCGGGGTCCGACGTGTTCGCGAGGTAGCGCATCGCCGAGCCGTCGGCGACCAGCTGCAACGGGTCGTGGCTCTGCCAGTCGAGGTAGGTGACGTTGGTCTCGCCGCACTCCCCGCCGCAGATCAGGTCACCGTCGGAGTCGTTGTCCGGGTCGAGGGGGCAGCGGTCACAGACGTTGCCGACCCCGTCGAGGTCGTCGTCCCGCTGGTCGGCGTTGGGAGATCCGTTGCAGTTATCGACCTGTCCGCCGACGCCGTCCTGATCGGCGTCGTTCTCCCGATCGTCGGGGAACAGGTCGACCGTGCAGGTCGAACCGGGGAAACCCGGATTGCCCAGACCGTCCCCATCGGTATCCGTGCAGCGGTCGCAGGCATCGCCGATGCCATCGCCGTCCAGGTCGCCCTGACCTGGATTCGCGCTGGTCGGGCAGTTGTCGTCGACGTTGAGGACCCCGTCATCGTCGAAGTCGAAGTCGCACAGATCCCCGACACCGTCGCCGTCGGCGTCGATCTGCTCGGGGTTGACCAGGTCGATGCAGTTGTCACAGGCGTCGCCGACGAAGTCGCCGTCCTGATCTGCCTGATCGAGGTTGTCGACATCAACGCAGTTGTCGCCGAGGTCCGGGATTCCGTCGGGACCCGGATCCGAATCGGTCACCGGGCCGGCGCTGCACGGCGTCGCGGCGAACAGATCGGTCCCGGCACCGGCGCGGCCGACCGGCCCTTCGCCGCAATCGTTGCGACCGGCGACGAGGTAGTAGATCCCGCGGCCCGGCGGCGGATCGGTCGCGTCGATCGTCTCGTGGTCCGCCGTGTCCGCGACCAGGCAGGTCTCGTCGTACACCCAGCTCTCACCGATGATGAAGTCGCCGCGGTAGACGTTGAACAGGCGCGCCTGGGGCCCGCTGCCCCAGCGCAGCTGGCCGCCGGCATCCACTCGCAGCGAGTTGCCGAACTGCCCCGGGATGTCGGCGACACCCCGGTAGGCCGAACAATCGCAGGCATCCCCGACGCCATCGCCGTCGAGATCGGTCTGATCGTTCGACGTGGTCGGGCAGTTGTCTCCCTCGTCGGCGAAGCCGTCGCCATCGTCGTCGGCGTCGCAGGCATCGCCCGCACCGTTCAGGTCCAGGTCGCCCTGATCGGCGTTGGGCACCAGCGGGCAGTTGTCGGTCACGTCCAGGACGCCGTCGCTGTCGCTGTCGGAGTCGCACGCGTCGCCGTTGCCGTCGCCGTCGACGTCGCTCTGATCCGGGTTTCCGGTGTCCGGACAGTTGTCGCAAGCATCGCCGACGCCGTCGAGGTCCGCGTCGAACTGATCCGGGTCGGGTACGGCTGCGCAGACGTCGACATCCCCGCAGACGCCGTCCGCGTCGCCATCGTCGAACGGGTCGGCCGGACAGGGGTCGCAGGCATCGCCGAATCCATCACCGTCGCTGTCGAGCTGGGGCTCGCCGGGGTTTGCCACCGTCTGGCAGTTGTCCAGCGCTCCGCAGACACCGTCACCGTCGGGGTCGTTGATCGTGTCGCCGGGGCAGGGGTCGCATACGTCGCCCAGCCCGTCGATGTCGGAATCGTCCTGCACCGGATTCACCGCTGCCGGGCAGTTGTCGCAGGCGTCTCCGATCAGGTCCGAGTCGCCGTCCAGCTGGTCGGCGTTGGAGACCGCCGGACAGTTGTCGATCTCGCCACACACACCGTCGCCCTCGGCGTCATCCTGATCGTCGAACGGACAGGGGTCGCAGGCGTCGCCGGCTCCGTCGCTGTCGGTGTCCTCCTGATCCGGGTTGGCGGCGGCGACGCAGTTGTCGGCATCGTCACAGACACCGTCGAGGTCGCTGTCCGGACCGTTGCAGCTCCCCGACAGCCCGACCTGGCGGAGCGCGGTGAAGTCCTGGGCCAGCGTCCCGGCGGCGTACAGGTTCGGAGCGCCGAACGTGCTCGACGTCCCGTCGTTGTAGTTCGCCTGGGGTGACAGGAACGGACCCGGATCCTCCTCGAGCTTGAGAACCTCGTCGTTCCCGACTCCGGAGATCGGCCGGACCCCCTCCCCTGCCGGCCCGAAGACCGGTGTGCGGGTCTGGTCGAGGATCGTCAACTGCCAGTTGCGATTGGAGACCTCGAACGGGAAGGGAGTGATGTACTGCCCGGTGCCGGACGGTCCGGCCTGGACGTGAATCCACCAGTCCTCGATCAGCGGGTCGTAGCCGACATCGTCGGGGATCGCATCGGCCACGGTGATGATCGTTCCCGCGCGCAGATCGGACCAGATCGCATCGCCGGTGAAGACCAGCGAGTAGTCCGCCTGGGCGCCACCGACATCGTCGGCGATCTGGAGCCACCAGTTGCGGATGTCGAGGTGATCCCGGGTGACGACGAGCTCGATCCAGTTGCCGCCGTTCCCGTTGATCCGGCCCAGGATCGGATCCGATCCCTGGTTGTCCAGTTTCTCGTCGGCGGCGACGGCGTTGTATTCGTTGAGGATCAGCGGAACCAGCGGCAGATCGTTCGGCCCCTCGGGGGTCACGAGGCTCGTCAGCTGCCGGGCCGGACCGCCGTCGGGGAAGCGGGCCAGCGAGTGGTCCGCCGGGAGCGCGCCGTAGCGGATGTAGTCGATCAATCGGTCATCCTCGTCGAACAGTCCGATCACACCTCCGGCCGGGTTCAGCGCGAACGACGCGTGGCGCAGCCCCTGTTCGGGCTGACCGTCGATCCAGAACAGCCGCGAGTCGCCCCGGGCCACGACGGTGAACAGCGTGGCCGGAATCGTCCAGGAGGAGGCGAGGCTCAGGTCGTCGGACAGCTTCATCCCGGCCAGGTCGATGAACCCGTCGGTTCCGTTGTGAATCTCGACCCAGGGGTCGTGATCGCCGGCCTCGTCGGTGTTGAGCGAGAGATTGACCGTCAGCAGCTCGTTCAGCGTGATCGCCGGAAGCGACTCGACGACTCCCTCGCTTCCGTTCCGGGCTCCCGGTGTCCCTCCCGGCTGGGCGCTCGCCGCCCAGTTGACGAACAGCGCCGAGTCCTGATCGCTGTCGATCAACTCCAGCGACGCTCCCCCACCCGCGGCGGACGGCGGCCAGGGTGCCACCGCCTCCCAGGTCACCGAGCTGACGACCGCACCGGTCCGGGAACGCAGGGCCAGGAACTCGCCGGCATCGGACAGCCCGCCGGGATA
Source organism: uncultured bacterium (assembly GCA_942490715.1). Lineage (GTDB taxonomy): Bacteria > Acidobacteriota > Polarisedimenticolia > Polarisedimenticolales > Polarisedimenticolaceae > CALNYP01. Next base: position 46,248 of record CALNYP010000010.1, on the reverse strand, counting down.
GGTCGCCGCGATGAACCGACCGCCGCCGTACTCGGCACGGAACGCCGCGTCGTCGTTGACCAGCAAGGCGTAGCTGTCCGGCAGCAGGACCGTGCCCGGCGGGATCGTCAGCGCCACGCCGTCCAGGCGCCAGCCCGAGATGTCGATCGACTCGTAGGGCGCGGGGTTGTACAGCTCGACGAACTCGTGCGCCGGGCCGCCGGGTGGCGCATAGTGCACTTCGTTGATCACGACCCGCGGCGACGGCTGCTGGATCGGCGGGATGTCGCAGACGCTGTGGGTCACGAACAGGTGGTCCCGGCGCGGAGCCAGGTAGTCGTCGATCAGGATCTGCACCGCCTCGTCCATCGTCTGCGACTCGCCGTACTGCCCCCAGAGCAATCGATCGGCCTCGGCCTCGGCGGCGAGCAGCGGCTGGAGTTCGGCGATCCGCTCCTCGAAGTAGCCCTCGGTCAGGAAGCGGTCCATCAACGAGCGCAGGCGCCGGAAGTACATCTCCTGGACGGTGTCGATCGACAGGACCGCGTCGATGAGGTTGTTGTAGACGGCGTTGACCTTGCGATGCTCCGCGGTGCCGAACAGCGGGTGGCTCGGGGAGACCCACGGCTGACTGAAGATGCCGTCGAGATCGGCCCAGATCGTGTCGTTGAGCACGCCGCCTTCCGCGGTGAAGTTCCGACCGAAGGTCAGGTCGAGGTCCCAGGGCTGCAGCGACCAGCGGCCCGAGCCCTCGCTGTCGCGGAAGACGAAGTAGTTCTTCGTCACGTGGTCGTTGTTGTGCAGCAGCACCTGCACGCCGACGTAGTTGATCAGCGAGGGCACGTCGACATTGTCGAAGACCCAGTCCCGCAGCTCCGCTCCTTCCAGGCCGTTCAGCTGGTTGGTGAACTCCCAGAGGTCGGAGTAGTCTTCGTCCAGCCGGCTGCGCTTTTCGTAGAGCGGCTCGAGGTCTTCCGGCGTCGGTCGTGTCTGCAGCTCGTTGAACGCCTTGTAGTGCACGCCGGTCTGCGGCAAGCGGTTGCGGATGACCCAGTCGGCGTCGGGGCTCTCGAGAAAGGTGAACAACCCGAAGTAGGTCCCGTTCTGCTGCACGCGGGTCGGGAAGACGACGTTGTACGGTGCGCCGGTGTCCCGGAAGACCTCCCAGGCGAGGATCTCCCGCACGTAGCTCTTGTCCGAGTAGCCGCTCTGCAGGTTGAAGGTATCGACGGTCCGGGTCAGGTACCCCGGCACGGCGAAGTTGTGGCCCTGGGGCAGGAAGAACTTCCAGGACGGCTTGGCCCAGCTTCGCGACGACTGGCCCCGGACCCGCACCTCGACGTTGTCGTACAGCACGTCGTCGTAGATCACGACCGCCGGCTCGGTCTCCTCGGTGAAACGATGGGCCAGCGCCTCGTCGTAGTCCGAGGGTTTGATGAACCAGCGCATCACCGGCAGGTCGGTCAGCTCCTCGGTGTCGACGATCGACGTCCCGTCGTAGGTCACGGTGTCGTCGGTCCGTGGGTAGCGCATCTCGCCCTCGGGGCCGGTGGCGACGATCCGGTAGCGCACGAGGCTGCCCAGCGGCTGCCCCGGGATCGCGACGCCGTAGACGCCGTCCCCGGCGGCACCGTCGCCGCTCATCCCGTCATCGAGCATCGGAAGCATCGTCTCGGACTCGCCGAAGTCGATGAGGTAGTACAGCTCGACCAGGGTCGCATCGAGGACACCGGCCGTGACCGCGATCGGCTCCGCCGGTGCCGCGTCCCTGGCGATCGTCGGCGCGACGATCCAGGGTGGCAGGCCGTTCATCGTCACGCTGTTGGCGGCGCCGGGAGTCCCACCGGCGCTCTGCGAGGCCCGCCAGTTACGGGCGCTCGCATCGTCGATGCCGGCGGCGATCCGCTCGAGGGACGGCCCCAGGCCGTCCGGTGTGACCGGCCACGTTCCCTCGTCGCGGTACTCCACCTCATCGACGATCAGCAACGTCGCATCGCGAAGCGTCAGCCGGTCGATGTTGTTGTCCAGCGGAACCGCGTAGAGCTGGTCCGGGGGGAAACCGTGGTTGCTCTGGAACGCGGCGGCATCGACGGCGAGGGTCAGGTAGGCCCCCGGCTCGATCGTCGTTCCCATCGGGAAACAGAACTCGATCGCCGAGATGCACCAGCCTCCGAGATCGACCGGCGTGTCGAGGCCGCGATGGAACAGCTCGAGGAACTCGTCGCGATCGAGATCGCTGCCGGGGTGGTAGTGGATCTCGTTGAACACCACGTCGCCGGCGATCGCCGACGCGGCGAAGCAGCCTGCGATCAGCAGGACCAGAACCAGGCCGAACCCGTTCATCGATCGACGGGGCATTCTTCCTCAATCCGGAACGTGGACGATCGACAGTGAACAGATCCGTGTCCGGTCTGGGAGGGCAGCCGGCCCTGCAACTGGGCTCAGTCTAACACCTGCACTTTCCCGGACGATTCAAGACAATTTCCGTCGAAACGGGAATCGGTGCAGCGATTCTTTTGTGAAAAAGCGGACCGGGGATACGCAGCGAGGTGCGTCACGCTCGTGGCACTCCGATCGCTAGCCGTCAGGGGAGGGGCCCGACGACCAGATCGTCCCAGTACTTGAGCCCGTCGGTGCGACTCCAGACCCCGACCCGACCGGCGACGGGCCGTCCCGGATTCGTGTCGATCGCGTCGATTTCCCAGCCCGTCGGCTCGCTATCGGTCTCGGCCCAGACCCGGGCGCGGATCGCGGTCTGCGTGCCGTCGTCCTGGACCTGGATCCGGAAGCGATACCAGGTGTCGGCCACCGGCGTGATCGCCGAGATCGTCGTGCCCGACAGCGTGATGTTCTCGCCGTGAGGCGACAGCTCGAACGGCAGCGTCACGTTGTTGCGCAGGCGATAGTAGGTATCCGAGCTGGTGTAGTCGCTGGAGAAGGTCACGCCGATGCTGCCGGTATCGGACGAGATCTTCATCCGGCCGCTGAACTCGTAGGACGAGAAGACCGCCGCGGTCGCGTGGGAGTGGATGTTCGAGTCGGTCGAGATCGTGCCGTAGACGATCTCCCCGGAGAGATCGAACACGTGGAACAGCGGGTCGGCCAGGGGCAGCGGTACGAGGCTGTTCTCGAGACCGGTGTCGACCCAGTCCGGCGGGTTATCGCCGGCCACGAAGGACTCGAAGTCCTCGCTCCAGCTGTTCAGGCAGTCGGCACCGCCCACCGCGTCACTGTCGGTGTCGGCGATGTTGCAGCCGCACTCGCCGGGCACGAGCTTGTTGCCGTCGAGCGGGCAGGCGTCGAGGCAGTCCGGCGTGAGGTCGGAGTCGCTGTCGCTGCAGTCGTCGTCGCAGGCCGCCTCGCCGTCGTCGCAATCCGACGTGATGCAGTAACCGTCGCTGTCGCCATCGGTGCAGTCCGTCCCGCAGTTCGGGTTCGCATCGTCGCAATCCGCGGCGCAGGCCAACCCGTCCATGTCGTCGTCGATCTGGTCGATCGTGCCGACGTCGCAGTCGTTGTCGAGGCCGTCACAGGGCAGTTCGGTCGCCCCGGGGTGCACCGCCACATCGTCGTCGTCACAGTCGACGTCGCAGGCGTAGGTATCGGCGTCGAAGTCGAGGACGTCGGAGGTGCCGACGTTGCAATCGTTGTCGATCCCGTCGCAGCCCAGCTCGGTCGCGCCGGGATGGACGTCGCCGTCGGCGTCGTCGCAGTCTACGTCACAGAGGTAGCTGTCGCTGTCCCCGTCCCGCAGATCGGCGGTGCCGGCGTTGCAGTCGTTGTCGATCCCGTCGCAGCCCAGCTCCGGCGCGCCGGGGTGAATCGTCACGTCGTCGTCGTCGCAGTCGACGTCGCAGCTATAGGTGTCGGCGTCGCCGTCCAGCACGTCGTCGGTGGCGACGTTGCAATCGTTGTCGATCCCGTCGCAGCCGATCTCCGCGGCGCCTGGATGGATCTGATCGTCGAAATCGTTGCAATCGACGTCGCAGGTGTAGCCGTCCATGTCGTTGTCGGTCAGGTCCGGATCCTCGTCGCTGCAGGCCGGGTCCAGCGGCAACGGGATCGGCCGCACCTGGAAGTCGTCCCAGTACTTGGTCCCGGCGCGGGCGGCCCAGACACCGACGTGGCCCGAGAGCGCCCGGCCGGCCGCGGTGTCCTCGGCGTCGATGTGCCAGACCGTCGGCTCGGCATTGCCATCCTCCCAGATCCGGACGCGGATCCCGGTGCGGTCGCCGCGATCCTGAACGCGGATGCGCATGCGGTACCAGACGTTCCGGGACGGCGTGATCCCGCTGACCGTGGTCCCGCTGAGCAGCGTGAACCCGTGGGGGTAGAGGCCGAAGGCTGCGCCGGCGTCGCTGCGCACTCGATAGTACGCATCCGCATCGGTGTAGCGGCTCTGGAACGTGACGCCGATTCCCGCGAGGGTCGTCGACTTGCGCAACCGTAGCGTCAGGTCGTAGGAAGAGAACGTCCGGTCCAGATTGTGGGAATGGATGTTGAACGACGAGTCGCTCGTGCTCAGCGCGTTCGACCCGAGGATCGACTCCACCTCGAACGTCGGATCGTTGGCCGGCAGCGGCACCAGGCTGTTGTCGGCCCCGGTATCGACCCAGCCGGTCGGATCGTCCCCGACGTTGTAGCTCTCGAAGGTCTCCGTCCACAGTTCGAGACAATCCGCGGTGCCGCTGGAGTCGGCGTCGGTGTCGGCGATCCCGCACCCGCATTCGCCGGGCTCGAACTTGAACGGATCGTCCGGGCAGCGATCGGCGCAGTCGGGCTCCATGTCCATGTTGTTGTCCGAGCAATCGTCGGTGCAGCCCGGCAGCGTCTCGTCGCAGTCGTAGTTCGCGCAGTAGCCGTCCATGTCGTCGTCGGTGCAATCGACGTCGCAGTTCGGGTTCGCATCGTCGCAATCGGTATCGCAGAAGGTCGCGTCGCCGTCGGCGTCGAGCAGGTCGAGGGTCGCCGGGTTGCAGTCGTTGTCGATTCCGTCGCAGCCCAGCTCGACCATCTCCGGATGCACCTGGTCGTCGAAGTCGTCGCAGTCCTGATCGCAGGTGTAGGTGTCGCCATCGACATCCTGGAAATCGGGGGTGGCCAGGCTGCAGTCGTTGTTGATCCCGTCGCAACCGATCTCGGTCTGGCCCGGGTTGACCAGCGGCTCGGTGTCGTCGCAGTCGACGTCGCAGAGATAGCTGTCCATGTCGCCGTCGATCAGGTCGGCGGTTCCGGGGTTGCAATCGTTGTCGACCAGATCGCAGGTCACCTCGGTCGCGCCCGGGTTGACCTCGGCCACGTCGTCGTCGCAGTCGACGTCGCAGGCGTAGCTATCGGCGTCGTGGTCCAGCACGTCGGCCGTGCCCGGGTTGCAATCGTTGTCGATGCCGTCGCAACCCAGCTCCGTCGCACCGGGGTTCACGGTCATGTCGGCGTCATCGCAGTCGACGTCGCAGGCGTAGGTGTCGGCGTCGAAGTCAAGCAGGTCCAGGGTTCCGGCGTCGCAATCGTTGTCGATCCCGTCGCAGCCCAGCTCCGTCGCCCCGGGGTTCACCGCCACGTCGTCGTCGTCGCAATCGACGTCGCAGGCGTAGGTGTCGTTGTCGAAGTCGAGCAGGTCGAGGGTGCCGGGATCGCAGTCGTTGTCGATCCCGTCGCAACCCAGCTCCGTCGCACCGGGGTTCACCGTGATCTCGTCGTCGTCGCAATCGACGTCGCAGGTGAATCCGTCGCCGTCCATGTCGGCGACGTCGGTGGTCTCCTCGTCACAGTCGTTGTCCAGACCGTCGCAGACGATCTCGACCCCACCGGGGTGAGCGTCGGCCGACGCGTCGTTGCAATCGACGTCGCAGGCGTAGGTGTCCTCGTCGAAGTCCAGGACGTCGTCGGTACCGGGGTCGCAGTCGTTGTCGATGCCGTCGCAGCCCAGCTCCGTCGCGCCCGGGTTGACGTCCGCGTCGTCGTCGTCGCAGTCGACGTCGCAGAGGTAGCTGTCGGCGTCGTTGTCGAGGACGTCGTCGGTGCCGGCATTGCAGTCGTTGTCGATCCCGTCGCAACCCAGCTCGGTCGCACCGGGGTTCACGTTCACGTCGTCATCGTCGCAGTCGACGTCGCAGAGGTAGCTGTCGGCGTCGTTGTCGAGGACGTCGTCGGTGCCGGCGTTGCAGTCGTTGTCGATCCCGTCGCAGCCCTGCTCCGTCGCGCCGGGGTTCACGTTGACGTCGTCGTCGTCGCAGTCGACGTCGCACAGGTAGCTGTCGGCGTCGAAGTCCAGCAGGTCGTCGGTCCCGGCGTTGCAGTCGTTGTCGACCCCGTCGCAGCCCAGCTCCGTCGCGCCGGGGTTCACGTTCACGTCGTCGTCGTCGCAGTCGACGTCGCACAGGTAGCTGTCGGCGTCGAGGTCCAGCAGGTCGTCGGTCCCGCCGTCGCAGTCGTTGTCCAGGCCGTCACAGCCGACCTCGACCAGTCCGGGATTGCGCAGCGCCTCGTCGTCGTCACAATCGACGTCGCAGGTGAAGCCGTCCATATCGCCGTCGCGAACGTCCGGCGTTCCGCCGTCACAATCGTTGTCGACCCCGTCGCAACCGATCTCGTCGGCGCCCGGATGGGTCCCGGCCGTCTCGTCGTCGCAGTCGACGTCGCAGGCGAAGCCGTCCATGTCGCCGTCGAGGATGTCCGGCGTCTCGACCGCACAGTCGTTGTCGATGCCGTCGCAACCGATCTCCGGCACTCCGGGGTTGACCTCGAACACCTCGTCGTCGCAATCGACGTCGCAATCGTAGCCGTCGCCGTCGCCGTCCTCGATGTCCGGCGTGCCGGGGTCACAGTCGTTGTCCTGGCCGTCGCACGAGATCTCCGCCGCTCCCGGGAAGACCTGGATGTTCAGGTCGTTGCAGTCGAGATCGCAGGCAAAGCCGTCCAGATCCTGATCGAAGACGTCGGGCGTGGCCGGGTTGCAGTCGTTGTCGATGCCGTCGCAGGCGATCTCTTCGTTGCCCGCGCAGCCGTCACACTTGTCACCGAAACCGTCGCCGTCGGCGTCGGCCTGGATCGGGTTGAAGATCGCCGGGCAGTTGTCGCAGGCGTCGCCGACGCCGTCGCCGTCACTGTCGGCCTGATCCGCGTTGGCGTCGTCCGGGCAGTTGTCGGTGCCCTCGCGGTTCATTCCGACCGCGGGGTAGAGCACGAGATCCGACGATCCGACCGAGGTGTTCCAGACGCCGATCGACAGCACGTTGGTTCCGGCGTGGATCACGGGTCGGGCGTTGGCCGTGATGTCGATCTGCTCGTCGAGGAACGGCTCCTTGCCGTTGCTCGACTCGTGAGACTCCACCGTCGTGTCCCAGCTGATCGGACCCGGCGGAACCTCCGGCGAGCGATAGACCTCGACACCGTTGATCCAGGCGACGAAGGCATCGTCGTAATCCGCGGCAACGACGATTCGCTGGAGGATCGACGGATTCGGCACGAAGAATCGCGCACGGGTCCAGATCGACAGCGCGTCGCCGCTGACCGGAGTCGCGATCAACCCGTGGGCGCCCTCGGGGGAGAGTTCGTAGCCGACGCCGAAGTTGCCGCTGTTCCAGCCACTGTCGTCGAACAGCTCCGCCGTCCAGCTCAGTCCGAGCCCCGGGTCGCCCTCGTTGGCCAGGTACTTCATCGTCGGTACGCTGTTGGTCGCGAGCCGCGGAACCAGCACGAGATCGGGAGAGGGCGCTCCGGCGGGAATCCGGTTGTAACCGGCGACCGCCAGGACGTTGGTTCCGTTGTGCAGCAGCGGGATACCGTGGAACGAGATGTCGAGCATCTCGCCGTAGTTCGGGATCGGCCCGTTGCTGGACTCGTGGGAGGTCGGCCCGGCGTTCCATTCCGGCAGGCCCGGAGGCATGCTCGGCGAGCGGTAGACCTCGACGCCATTGAGCCAGGCGACGAAGCCGTCGTCGTAGTCTGCCCCGAGGAACAGATCCTCGAGCATCCCGACATCATCGACCTCGAAACTGGCCCGGGTGTAGAGCGACAGCGTACCGACCGGCACGACGGTGGTCAGCAGGGCCGCGGCGTCGCCGTCGACGTCGTAACCGGCGCCGTAAGTTCCGTCGGCCCAGCCCGAGTCGTCGTAGACCTCCTGGGTCCAGTCCAGACCGATGCCCGGGTCGGCGAGATTGGCCAGGTACTTCATCGGGCGGCCGGCCTCGACCAGGACACCCTCCATCGTGCTCTCGAACTCGAGCAACGAGACGTCGAACACGTCGCAACGGCCGGCGCACACACCGTCACCGTCGATGTCGTTGTCCATGTCCAGCGGGCAGTAGTCGCAGGCGTCACCGATTCCGTCCAGATCCTCGTCGGCCTGATCCGGGTTGGCCGCCAGCGGGCAATTGTCGTCGAGCACGCCGATCCCGTCGCCGTCGGCGTCGTTCTCGGGATCGTCGGGGAACGGGTCCAGGCCGCAAGCCCCCGGAGTCGGCGGGTCACCCAGGCCGTCGCCGTCGCGGTCGGTGCAAGGATCGCAGGCGTCGCCGAAACCGTCGGCGTCGGCGTCCTGCTGGCCCGGGTTGGCCAGCTCCGGACAGTTGTCGATCGTGTTGTCGATGCCGTCGCCGTCACCGTCGATGTCGCAGGCATCGCCGAGGGAGTCGCCGTCGGAATCCAGCTGCATCGGATTCGCGTCGACGTCGCAGTTGTCGCAAGCATCGCCGACGAAGTCACCGTCGCCGTCGAGCTGATCGGCGTTGGAGATCTCCGGGCAGTTGTCTTCGAGATTCGGGACACCGTCGGCGTCCAGATCCGCATTGCCCGGGCCGATGTCGCAAGCGGCCAGCGGCGTGAGCAAGCTGCCGGCGCTGTTGCGCCCCATCGGCCCGTCACCACAGGCGTTGCGGCCGGCGACGAGATAATAGAACCCGGTCGCGGCGGCCGGGAGGTCGGCGTCGACCGCCGTCGTGCCGGGGACCGTCGCGGCCAGACAGACTTCGTCGTAGCTCCACGGGGAGTCGTGGGCCAGCGTGCCGCGGTAGACGTTCGCCGTGGTCCACTGGGGGTGGCGCACCCAGCTCAGGGTCGAGATGCCGGCTCCGTCCAGACGCAAGGTATCGACGGAGAGCACCGGTAGCGTGGCCACGCCTGGGGCCGCGGAACAATCGCAGACGTCGCCGGCGCCGTCGCCGTCGCCGTCGAGCTGGTCGACGTTGGCGTCGACCACGCAGTTGTCCAGAGCGTCGGGGACCCCATCGGCATCATCATCGTCGTCGCAGGCATCGCCCTGCCCATTCCCATCGGCATCGGCCTGGTCCGGATTCGGCGTCGTGCGACAGTTGTCGTCGCAGACGGCGATGTTGCCGCCGCTGCAGTTCGCGTCACCGGCGGTGCCGCTGTCGTTGCCGTCGTCGAGGATGCCGTCGTCGTCGCTGTCGACGTCGCAGGCGTCGCCGATACGATCGCCGTCGGAGTCGTCCTGGAGCGTGTTCTCGTCCAGGGGGCAGTTGTCGCACAGGTCACCGACGAGATCGGAGTCGCTATCGGTCTGGGACTGGTTCGGCTGCCGGGGGCAGTTGTCGAGATCGCCGCAGACACCGTCGAGGTCGACGTCGTTGTCGGAGTCGCCGGGGCAGGCGTCGCAGACGTCGCCGAGCCCGTCATCGTCGATATCGGACTGATCGGCGTTGGCGCTCAGCGGGCAGTTGTCGACGGCGGTACAGACCCCGTCGCCGTCGCCGTCGTTGAGCGCATCGGTCGGGCAGAGATCGCAGGCATCGCCGATCCCGTCGCCATCCAGATCGGACTGACTCGAGTTCGCGTCGACGTCGCAGTTGTCGCAGATGTCGCCGACGGCGTCGCCGTCACCGTTCTCCTGCTCGGGGTTGGAGATCGCCGGGCAGTTGTCGACGTCGCCACAGACGCCGTCCAGGTCCTGGTCGTTGTCCGGATCGATCATGCAGGTGTCGCAGGGATCGCCGATGCCGTCGCCGTCGACGTCCCCCTGGGCCGGGTTCGAGATCGCCGGGCAGTTGTCCTTGGAATCGCAGAGGCCGTCGCCGTCGCTGTCATCGTCGAGACACTGACCGCTCAGGCCGACCTCGCGCAGCGCGGTGAAGTCCTGGACGAAGGCGCCGGCGCTGTAGGCGTTGGGCAGGCCGAAGCTGCTGGAGGTCCCGTCGTTGTAGTCCGACAGCGGCGTGATGAACGGGGTCGGGTCCTCTTCGAGTTTCAGCACCTCGTCGCTACCGACACCGGAGAGCGGGAAGATCCCTTCGCCGGCGGGGCCGAAGACGGGGTTGTTCATGTCGTCGAGGATCGTCAGCTGCCAGTTGTTGTTGGAGACCTCGAAATCGTTGGCGCTGATCAGCACGCCGCTGCCGGCCGAAGAGGCCCGGGCGTTGATCCACCAGTCCCCCAGCAACGGGTCGTAGGAGGTGTCGTCGGGCAGGTTCTCCGAGATCGTCAGGATCGTTCCGGCCCGCAGGTCGCTCCACAGGCTGTTGCCGCTCAGGACGAGATCGTAGGTCGATCCGCCGCCGAGGAGGTCGTCCTCGACCCGCAACGTCCAGTTCCGGATGTCGAGGTGATCGACGGTGACCACGAGTTCGAACCAGTCGCCGCCGTTGCCGTCGACGCGGCCCCAGAACGGATCGGAGTTCAGGTTGTCCAGTTTCTTCGAATCCGAGACCGCGTTGTACTCGTTGAGGATCAGCGGGCTCGGCGGTACGTCGTTCGGTTGTCCGGGCGTGACGATGGAGAACCGGCGCTGCTCCGCCCCGCCGTCGGGGAAGCGGCCGAACGAACTATCGGTCGGCAGTGCCGGGTACTCGAGGAAGTCGATCAGTCCGTCGCCGGCGTCGTGCAGGGCGACCACTCCCCCGCCGGGGTTCAGCGGCACCGTCGTGTGCAGCGGCGCGGCCTGACCGTCGGCCCAGACCAGCAGCTGACAGCCGCCGCAGATCTCGGTCCCGGCCGGGAAGCTCCAGGCTCCCGGGCTGGCCAGGTTGTCGGTCAACGTCATTCCGGCGAGGTCGATCGTCGACGCCGAGGCGTTGTGCAGCTCGATCCAGGGATCGAACTCGCCGAACTCATCGGTGATCGTCGAGCTGTTGAGCGAGACGACCTCGTTGATGAACAGCTCCGGTACCGGCGTGATCATGCCTCGATTCGTGTTGGCGGCGCCCGGAGTTCCCCCGGGGGTCGCAGCCCAGTTGGCGACCTTCGACGTGCCCTGGGAGGCGTCGATCAGTTCCAGGGACGAACCGCCGAGATTCGCGGCGGTGGGCCAGGGCGCCGAGATGCCGTAGGCCACCGAGCTGATCACCGTGCCCTGATCGTCCCGCAGGACGATCGCCTCGCCGAGGTCCGACAGCGATCCGCTGTACTGCCCGGCGACGAACCGTCCCGAGCCGTGACGCGCGCGGAACGCCGTGTCGTTGCGGACGAACAGCGCGTAGCCCCGCGGCAGGATCACCGTTCCCGGCGGAATCCGGAGAGCCACCCCGTCGAGGCGCCAGTCGGAGATGTCGACGGTGTCGATCAGGGATGGGTTGTACAGCTCGACGTACTCGTGATCGATCCCTCCCGGTGGCGCGTACATGATCTCGTTGATCACGATCCGCGGCCGGGGAAGCTGGGCCGGCGGCACGTCACAGACGGCGTGGGTCGCGAACAGGTGCACCCGGCGGGGTTCGAGGTAATCGTTGCGCAGCGACTGCGTCGCCTCGAGCATCGTCAGCGGATCGCCGTACCAGCCCCAGAGCACCCGGTCCATCTCGGCCTCGACGGCGAATCGCGAAGCCAGCTCGTCGATCCGCTGCTCGTAGTACCCGTCGACCAGGAAGCGATCCATCAACGTCCGTAACCGGCGGTAGTACATCCCACGGATCTCGTCGTTCTCGAGGATCCGGTTGATGAAGCGGTTGTAGATGTTGTTGATCTTGCGATGCTTCGAAGAGCCGAACAGCGGATGACTCGGCGTGACCGTGATCGGTTCTCCGGCAAGTCCGTCGACGTCGGCCCACAGGTCGTCGTTGAGCCCGCCGCCGCGGTTGAAGTTGCGACCGAAGGTCAGATCGAGGTCCCAGGCCTGGGGGCTCCAGCGGCCGGTGCCGTTGGTGTCCCGGTACATGAAGTAGTTCTTCGTGATGTGGTCGTTGTCGTGCAGGATCGCCTTGAGCGCCAGGTAGTTCAGCGTCGTGGGGATGTCGACGTTGTCGAACAGGAAGTTGCGCAGCTGCGTGCCGCCGAGGCTGTTCAGGTCGAGGATGAACTGATAGATGTCGTCGTGGCCTTCGTATTCCCGACTCTTCTTCTCGTAGCGCTCCTCGATCTCCTCGATCGTCGCGTAGGTCCGCATCTCGTCGAACGCCTTGTAGCGTGCGCCGTCGGGGTCCAGTCGGTTCCGGGTGACCCAGTCGGTGTCGTTGTCTTCGAGGAAGTTGAACAGGCCGAAGAACTCGCCGTTCAGCTCGACGCGGACCGGGAAGACCTGGTTGTACGGCATGCCGGCGTCGCGGACCGTCTCCCAGGCTAGGATCTCCCGCATGTAGCTCTTGTCCGACCAGTTGCTCTGCAGGTTGAAGTTGTCGACGGTGCGCTCGATCAACCCCGGCGCCGCCATGTTGTGCCCCTGGGGCAGCAGGAATTTCCAGGGCGGCTTGGCCCAGAAGCGTGAACTCTGTCCACGGACGCGGACCTGGATCGAGTCGTACAGCGTCCCGTCGTAGTACAGCACCGCCGGTCGGGTGTCGTTCTCGAGCTTGTTGTCGACGGCGTCCTGATACAGGTCGGGATCCATGAACCACTGGAACACCGGAAGCTGGGTCGCCAGCTCCGGGTCGGGAACGATCGAACCGTCGTAGGTCACGGTGTCGTCGACTCGCGGATACTTCCACTCGCCGTTGGGGCCGGTCGCCCGGATCCGATAGCGGATCAGCGTGTCGGCAACCTGACCGGGGATCGTGGCTCCGTAGATGCCGTCACCGGCGCCTCCATCGGCGGAGTTGCCGTCGTCGAGCATCGGCAGGGCGACCTCGGAGCCGAAGTCGATCACGTAGGTCAGCTGGACGGCGGTCGCGTCGACGACCCGGGCGGTCACGATCATCGGCGCACCGGCGGCCGGTTCGATCGTGTGGGTCACCTCGTCGATCCAGGGCGGAGGCGTGCCCGCCGTCACGCTGTTGGCGGCGCCCGGCGTGCCGCCGTCGACCGACGACGCCCGCCAGTTGCGCGGGGAGCTGTTGTCGGCGAGCGGGGCGATCAGCTCGAGGGACGGCCCGAGGCCGTCGGGCGTCACCGGCCAGGGATGCCGGTCGAGGAAGGTGACCTCGTCGACGAGGGTCTGGGAGGAGTCGAACAGGGAGATGCGCTCGCCGTTGTTGTCCAGGCCGCCGACGAAGACGTAGTCCGGTGGGAAGCCGTAGCGGCTCTGGAACGCGGCGGCGTCGTCGGCCACGACGATCCAGCCGCCTGCCGGGATGAACGGAGCTCCGGTGAAGCAGAACGTCACGCCGCCGAAGCACCAGTCGCTCAGGTCGGCGAGCACCCCACTGGTGTTGTGGAGTTCGATGTACTCACCGCCCGGGAGCTCCCCGGCAGGGTGATACATCAGCTCGCTGATCACGACGTCCGCGGACGCCGGGGAGACCGGCAGACCGAGGAGCACGCCCAGCGCGAGCAGGGTTCTTGCGATCATCTTCATTCGTTACCGACGCCCACCCGAGGACCGTCCGGGGTCCGACCTCGTCCACTTATCGATATACAGTGATTTTCGGCTTCCGCCATGAAAGCGTTGCGCTACAAAAACGTCATCGGAGGCGGCTTTTCGGGGGAATTTGTGGAATTGGCCGGGACAAGGCTCTTCCGGGACGAAACCGGGGGAAATCCGCGGCCGGCTGGGCCCCGGGGTGCGGACAAGCGGCCCGCTGAGAATCCCGTTCCAGGCACCGGATCGAGCGTTTGTATACTCTCCGCCGCTCACGAAAAGAGGGACCCCGCGATGCCCAGGTTCACATGTCAGGTCTGCCAGGAGTCGTTCACGATTCCCGACGGCGCGCTGGAGAAGTACCCCGGCTGGGAACCGAAGTACTGCCGCGATCACTCGCCGAAGAAGAAGACCTCCGCGACGGCAAAAACGAAGCGCGGCCCGGCGAAGGCCTCGGCGTCGAAGGAGGAGAACCTGAGCCGGGCCGAGGTGCTCGCCAAGTACACCGACGGGCCGGATTCAGGCGTGTTCACCGACGGCAGCAGTCACCCCAACCCGGGCCCCGGCGGCTGGGGCTTCGTCTGGGTCTCCCGGGGAGAGATCCAGGCCGAGGGTCACGGCGCCGAGGCGGCGTCGACGACGAACAACCGGATGGAACTCCAGGCGTTGATCGAGGCCTTCCGCGCGCTGCCCGAGGACGCCGCGGTGACGGTCTTCTCGGACAGTCAACTCTGCGTCAACACGATCAACAAGTGGGCGCCGGGCTGGGAGCGCAAGGGCTGGACCCGCAAGGGCGAGCCGCTGAAGAACCTGGACCTGGTCAAGGAGCTGCTGAAGCTCCGACGCAGCCGACCGGGTTGCACCCTCGAATGGATGAAGGCCCACGCCGGCTCACGCTGGAACGAGTACGCCGACTCGCTGGCCTCGGCCTGGCGACGCTCCGAGGTCTGACCGCCGGGAGTACAATCGCAGTTCGATCGACGAGCCTCGTGCAGGCGGATGGGAAACCGAATGACAGACCACTCGGAACAGGGAGACGGCGACGCCCCGACGCTGGGGATGCCCGCGACCGGTCCGATTTCGGGACGGCCGGCCATCGGGCCCTATCGGCTGCTGGAGAAGATCGGCGAAGGTGGGATGGGTGAGGTCTGGCTCGCCGATCAACAGCAGCCGGTGCGGCGACGGGTGGCGCTGAAGCTGATCAAGGCCGGGATGGACACCAAGCAGGTCGTCGCTCGCTTCGCCGCGGAACGCCAGGCGCTGGCGCTGATGGACCACCCGGCGATCGCCCGGATCTACGAGGCGGGCAGCACTCCGGAAGGCCGGCCGTTCTTCGCGATGGAGCACGTGCCGGGGATCCCGTTGACCGAGCACTGCGACCGCTTCACCCTCTCCAACCGGGAACGGCTCGAGCTGTTCGTCCGCGTCTGCGACGCCGTGCAACACGCGCACCAGAAGGCCGTGATCCACCGTGACCTGAAACCGTCGAACGTGCTGGTCGCGATCCAGGATGGCGAGGCGGTGCCGAAGATCATCGACTTCGGCGTGGCCAAGGCGACGGCACACAGCCTGACCGACCAGACGATGTACACCCAGATCGGCGTGATGATCGGCACGCCGGCCTACATGAGTCCGGAGCAGGCCGAGCGCTCGGGCCAGGACGTCGACACCCGCACCGACGTCTACTCCCTCGGCGTGATGCTGTACGAGTTGCTGGTCGGGGCGCTACCTTACGATCCAGCGACCGATTCGTCGGCGGGCATCGACGAGATCAAGCGCAAGATCCGCGAGGAAGAGCCGTCCCGCCCCAGCACCAGACTGACGACTCGCAGCGATCGGAGCGTCGAGGCCGCACGCAAGCGGCGCACCGAGTTGACCAGTCTGGCCCGGGAGCTCGCCGGGGATCTGGACTGGATCACGATGAAGGCGCTGGAGAAGGATCGCTCGCGGCGTTACGGCTCACCGCAGGAGCTGGCCTCGGACATCCGGCTGTTCCTGACCAATCAACCGATCGTCGCCCGCCCGCCATCGGCCCGCTACCGGATGGAGAAGTTCGTCCGGCGTCATCGAACCGGCGTCTCCCTCGCCGCGGTCTCGGTTCTGGTGCTGATCGGTTTCGCGGCGACGATGGCCGTTCAGGCCGGCCGCGTCGCCCGGGAACGCGACCGGGCGAACCGCGAGGCCGCCGCCTCCGAGCGCGTCGCCGAGTTTCTCGCGAACATGCTCGGCAGCGTCAGTCCCGGCGGCCTGGGAAGCGCCCTCGAGGCCAACCTCAGGGACCGGGCCGCACGCGCCGCGAACCCGACCGATCCGGATAGTGCCGAGAGTGTCGCGCGGCTGGCGGCTCTGGACTCCGCCCTCGAGGGCGTCAACCTGACCGATACCGCGATGGAGATGCTGTCGGAAGAGGTCCTCGACCGGGCGGCGCAGACGATCGATAGCCAGCTCGGCGACGACCCGCGGATCGCCGGACGGCTGCACCTCACCCTCGAGAATACCTACGCCCGACTGGGGTTGTTCGACCCTTCGATCGAGCACGCGCTCCGGGCGATCGAGCTGTTCACCCAGGAGTTCGGTGACTTCCATGAGTCGACCTTCGATGCCCGGTACTACCTCGGTTTCGCCTACAAGCGATCGGGGCGTTTCGGCGAGGCCGTTCGGGTCTACGAAGAGATGCTGGCCATCGAGGAACGTCGCCAGCCGCAGGATCTGGCGACGTTGAGCGACGTCCAGAGCAACCTCGGCGATTGTTTGCGCTATGCCGGGCGCTACGACGAGGCCGAACCGATTCTTGTGCGGGCCCTGGCCGGGATGCGCGAAGTACACGGCGACGAGCACACCGATACGTGGACGGCGATGAACAACCTCGCGCTGGTCTACCGGGCCCAGGGCCGGCGTCGGGACGGCGTCGAACTGCTCGAGGAAGCCTATGCGGCAAGCCGGAAGGGCCTGGGCGACGAACATGCCCAGACGATCATCTTCATGGCGAACCTCGGAGGCGAGCTGGCCGCCTGTGGTCGCGTGGCCGAGGCCAAGGAGCTGCTGCCGGTCGCCTACGCCGGCACAAAGAAGGTTTTCGGAGACGAGCACTACGCGACGCTGGTCACCCTGCGTCAGCTGGGCTTCGCCTACATGGTCGCCGGCGATCACGCCGAGGCCGAGCGGGTGCTGCAAGAGGTCTTCACCCGAATGACGCGAGTCCAGGGCGCGGAGCATGCCGGAACGTTGAACGCCGGCCTCTACCTGGCCCGGAACCACCGGCTCCGTGGCAACCCGGCCGCCGGAACGACGGTGATCGCCGATGTGGCGCGAACGTGCCGGTCGGCTCGGCCCCAGGGTGGACGACTGCTGCTGGAGGTCCTGCAGGAGCAGGCGGCGATCGCCATCGCCTCGGGCGACGCCGCCGACGCCGAGACCGTGGCGCGGGAGGCGGCGGCACTGGGCACGGAGCTGTTCGGCGAGTCGCACTGGCGCACCGCCGCGGCCAGGGTCATGGTCGGCGCCGCGCTGGCCGAGCAGCGGCGCTTCGAGGAGGCGGAGCCGCTGCTGATTGACAGCCGCGAGATCCTGCTCGCCGCGATCGGCGAGGATGCGGAGGCCCAGGCGCAGGAGGCGGAGCGACGCATGGCCGCGATGGACAGGGCTCGGGGTCGCGCCCGGGGCCGCGCCGGGAGTCGCGACGAGTAGCGCGAGTCTGTCGGGTAGACCAGGGCGTCGGCCGCCCCGGCCCCCCACAGATCCGGACGTGCGGGACTACCGCATCCGGCTCCTCGTACGATAGATTCGCTACGCGCGGTTGGCCGAAGGGATCAGCTTGAGCAGCGGGACCGGATAGCGTCCCAGCAGTTTCCAGAATCGATACCTGGGCATCGAAGGCTTCTGCGATCGCTCGTTGAGCCACTTCTGCCACGCTTGCAAGGCTCGATAGCGGAAGACTTGTAAGGCGCGGGAGTTCCCGGACAGGCCGTAGTAGCTCCGGTGTCCTTCCAGCTTCCGTATCAGCATGCGGTGCTGCTTCGCAATGGGCTGGTGTCGCGCCCAGCGGCACCATTGATAGATGGCGCTCACACTGCGGCGAAAGCGGTCCTTGGCCGTCTTGCGCTTGATCGCCCAGCCGCCCTTCCGGGTACGCCCCCAGTAGTGGGTGAAGCCCAGAAAGTCGAATGCACCCGGCGGGGCGTCGTCGTCATCGTTGCCGTCCTCCGACTGGCTAGACGGAGGACGGAATCGGATGAGCCGACTCTTGGTCGGGTGCATCGTAAGGCCGAAGCGAGCCAGACGTTTCGGCAGGACGCCCATCACACGTTGCGCGTCTGCTTCCTGCTCGACGACGATCACGACGTCGTCCGCGTAGCGGACCATGAAGCTGCGGCCGCAAAGACGCGGACGCACTTCCGTCGCAAACCACTTGTCCAGGACATGGTGGAGGTAGACATTCGCCAGAATCGGGGACACGACACCCCCTTGCGGGGTCCCTGCTTCCGACCGCTTCCAGCTCCCTTCTTCCACCACGCCCGCCTTGAGCCACTTGCCCACCGCACGGCGCAGCACGCCGTCGCGTACCCGCTGGTCCAGAATGGCGCGTAGATGTCCGTGATCCAGGGCATCAAAGAAACCCTGGATATCCAGATCAATCACCCACCCACCTCGCATCGACATCGCCTGTCGCCGGATCGCCTCCAGCGCTTGGTGTGCGGAACGGCCTGGACGAAAGCCGTAGCTACAGTCCAGGAAGTCCTGTTCGTACACACACTCCAGTACCATCGCGACCGCACGCTGCAAGACCTTGTCCTCGAAGGTCGGAATACCGATCGGACGGGTCTTGCCTCGTTCCCCTTTGGGGATGTGCACACGCCGGACGGCCGGGGCACGGTAGCGACCCGACTTGAAGTCGTTCAGCAGCGACTCGAGGTTTTCCTCCAGGTGCGCTGCATACTCCACGGCCGTCTGGCCGTCGAGCCCGACCGCTCCGTCCTTGCGCGTTGCACGATAAGCCGCGTGCAGCCACTCGATGTCGATGTGGTGAGCCAGGTTCGTGAAGGACATTTCCGGCGCCTGCCTGGCCAGCTCGGCTATCCGCTGTCGTTTCGTGGAGATGCTCTCCGACCTCGGTGTGTCGGTCATCTTTCCCTCCAACGGTTCTATCGATACGGCATCCGCTTCCCTCCACGGGGTCTGGTCGGCACCATTCCCCCGCTTCCTCGGTACTATCAGATGCTCCGACTTCTCGTCGTCCATCCCGCCGCACTTCGTTCTCCTTCGCTTGGCGGTACCGTCCATGCGCCGATGCTTCGCTCCAGAGGGATCACAGCGCTTCTCCCTCCGGCCCCGGGCTCGTTGCAGCCGCTGCCCGAATTGCGGCTCCCTCTCGGACGGAAACGACGAGACCTCCCGGGTTCCCGGGAAACCCTCGCGCACATGCCCTGCTCTCAGACCCCGGCGAGCTCGCAAACGCATCCGTCGTCTACGCCTGCGATGTAGCCTTCCGTCAATTGCAAAACGTCGGCACTCGCGGTTTGTCTATTTCGAGGCTCCATCACACGGCCTATGCACTTCCTGTGAACGCTTCGCGGCTGCGGTCGCCCGCAGACCCGCGCATCACTCGGTTCCGGCTGGCGACGGCCTTGGCCGGGTGGGACTTCACCCACGGGGTTTCGGACAAGGTTTCTAAGCCATGACTCTTCCCCCTTGACCGGGCTTTCCCGGCGCACGCAATTGCAGACTGGCCAGGCTCGGCGGTTCGTTTCGACGTATAGGGGAGGTGTCCGCTTCCCACGAGTACTGCCGATGCCCGAGCAACGACTCCTGTCACGACTGAAGTCACGGCTCCGGTCCAGCGGCCTCGCCTCCATCGTGCTCTGCGGCTTGATCGTTCCCTCCGGCCTGCTTCACGCCGGCGAAAACGACACGACGGCGATCGTCGACCTCGAACTCCCCGGAACAGCCCGGGGCTTCATCCTGCTCTGGAGCCTCGGCTACGGAGCCGAGACCCAGGGCCTGGCGACCGATTCCGAGGGCAACGTCTACTTCACCAATGGCGGAATCCTCTACTCGGTCCAGGCAGAGACCGGCGAGACCAACTGGAGCGCCAGCTGCCACGGAGGCTGCCTCGGTGCGTCGCTGGGTCACGACTCGGTCTTCACCGCGGCGAACCGGACGATCGATCTGTTGAAGTTCAGCCGCAGCGGCTTCCTGCAATGCGCGTACGACTCCGGCGTCGACGTCGAGATCGACGAGGCGCCGCAGATCGTCGTCGCCGGCGACAGCGTGGTGCTGCAGTCGGCGGCCGACCCGGAGACCGGCGACCCCGGCCGGCTGCAGGTGCTCGACCTGGACTGTGGACTCCGCTTCGAACTTCCCGCGCCGATCAACCGTCGAGGGAGCGGGAATCCGGTGATCGATCTCGACCGCAGGCGCCTGATCTCGTACTGGGGCGATCCGGATAGCCTGTCCTTCTCCCAGGTGTTCACGACGATCTACGACCTGGACACGGGAATGCAGATCTGCAAGATGCCCCGGGGCGCATTTCGCCAGATGCTGGCCGACGAGATCCTGCTCCACGGCGTCGGCGCTGCGTACTTCGACGGCACCGGCCCGGCGCCACCGAACGGAACCTGCGACACGAGCGGCGGGGCCGCGATCACCTCGGTCGCCGGCGTACCGACCGGCGACCTGCGAGACATGGCCTTCGACGCGACGCACTTCTTCGTGCTGTCGAACCCCTGGACCGGCTGGCCGGGCCGGCTGCTCAAGATCGACCGCGAGACCTACGAGGTCGACTGGATGACCACCGACTTCGGCGACGAGTTCGACAACCTGGCCAACATCAACAAGATGGGGATCGGCAACAACTGGGCGGTCGTCAGCCACGGTCGCAACGGGTCGTTCAACGCCGACACCTGGAAGGCCTCGATCATCGATCTCGCCGACGGCTCGACCCTCGGTCGCTTCGGGCGGGGTCGAATCCACCGGCTGACCCACGAACGTCTGATCGACGGCGGGATCTTCTTTCACACGTCGCAATTCGGCAACGTCACCGCGCCGAACACACCGCTGCATGCCTGGAGGCTGGGCAGCGGGAGCTTCGTCGGCCACAGCTACATGTTCGGCGACGAGCGCGGCAACAAGTTCTGCCACGATTGCCTGCATGACCTCGCGGGAGTCGAGGCCGACTGCACGGCGCCGACGGCGAACGACTCGTTCGCCTGTGTCTTCGACAACCGGTACCCCGATCCCGTGCAACGCATCCGGGTCACGTCGTTACCCACCTCACGTCACTATGTCGTGCAAGACCCGGACGGGAACATCCTGGGGAGCGGACAGGGCGAGGTCAGCCTCAACGTCGGCCTCGAAGGTTCCGGGAGACTCTTCGCCTCCTTCTCGACCGGGGGTGCTTGCGGCGCCGACCTGGACGACGACGGTGTGAGCAACTGTCGCGATTGCGATGACGGCGACCCTGCGATCCATCCCGACGCGCCCGAGATCAACGACGGGCTGGACAACCAATGCCTCGGCGACAGCGGGTACGGACTGATCGACGAGACCTCGGGCAACTCGGGGTTTCTCGGAGCCGGCGACACGTCGACCTACTCCTGGCGCCCCCAGTCGGGCGCGACCGGATACCAGGTTCTCCGATCGGGACTGGCGACGTTCGCCTCGCTCTGTTTCGCCATCGAGGTCCAGACGAACAGTTGGGTCGAAATCCGCACGCCCCCTCGGGGCGGCATCTTCTACTACCTCAACCGTCCGGTCGGACCGCACGTCGGCAGCTGGGGTGCCGACTCCGCCGGATTCGAGCGCTCTCCGCCCTGCCTGAACGGCGGCGACTGAACCGTCTGCGCGATGGTCTACGTGTCCGGGTCCGCGTCCGCCTCGGGGTCCACCTCGGGGCCGGCCTCGGGGTCCGCCTCGGGGGCCACAACGACCTCTGCCGCCGGCTCGGGCCCCGGCTGTTCCGGCTGCTCGGGGCTACGCTCGTGGACCCTCCCGGCAGCGGACCGGCCGGTCAACCAGGCCGGGTCCATCGGGTACACCACCGGGTCGAAGACGACGAAGTACAGATGCCAGACCAGGATCGCCAGACTGGCCAGCACCGCTTCGTAGAAGTGGATCACCGTCGCCACGTCGGCGACCCACTTGGGCAACCAGCGCAGTACCAGGTCGTCGAACCACAGGGCGAAGCCGGTGATCGCCATCACCGCCATCCCCCACATCAACGCCAGGTACTCGACCTTCTCGGCGTAGCCGAGGTTGGCGCCCCGCGGCGGCTCGCGGCGGGTGCCGGCGAAGTACTGGAGTCGTTCCCAGAACTCGTGGAAGTCCGCACCAGCCGGACGCATCTGCCGGATGCAGTCCCGGGCCCGACGATCGATCGCCAGGTGCACACCGTGGATCACCAGCGCGGCGATCATCGCGATCGCCGCAGCGCGGTGCAACAGCCCACGCACCCCGAGCCGATCTTCCCAGATCAGGATCGGCGCGGCCCACCAGCTCTCGGGATACTTCAACGCGAACCCGGTGTAAGCCAGGATCACGAAGCTGACGATCAACAGTGCGTGGGCGATCCGGAAGCCGAGCAGCATCCGCGGCGGCTGATCCAGGGCCACGGCGGGGAAGTGAGGGGTCGCGTGCGGGTCTTGCGGATCAGGTCCAGCAGGTTGTGCAGAATCATCCCGCCGATCGTGACGTAGATCAGCAGCAGGTAGACCCAGCGCACCCAGTAGACCGCGGCGTGCTCCGGCTCGCTGGCGAGCACGTGAACGGCGCCGATGGCGAAGCGACTCCCGGCACCGGGATGACAGTTGCCGCAGGTCGCCGCGACGTTGTCCGGGTGGATGTGGGATAGCGGGTTGGACGAGGGCAGGATGTCGTGGACCCCGTGGCACGAGGCGCAGTGGGCGACGGTCACGGTGCCGGAACGGGCTGCCAGTCCGTGGTAGCTGTCCTCGTGGGAGAGCACGGTGCTGACATCGATGTCGTACTTCTCGGCGAGCCGTAGGTCGGAGTGGCAACGACCACAGGTCATCTTCGGGATGTTCGTCGCAAACACGGGCGAGTCTTTTTCTCGGGGGGAGAGGATCCGATGCTCGCCGTGGCAGTCGGTGCAGACCGGCGCCTCCCGGGCACCCTTGACCAGCGCGGTCCCGTGGACGCTCTTCGAGTAGGTCTCGGCGATCTCGGCGTGGCACGCACCGCATGTCTCGTGGAGTTTCGCGTGGAAGACACTCGATCGCGGGTCGGAGGCCCGGTACACGTCGTGGCTTCGGTGGCAATCGCCGCAGGTCGCCCCGCCGTTCTCGGCGGTCAGCCGGCCGTGGACGCTCTGGCGAAACGCATCCAGCGGCCGGGCCATCGGGATGCCGAACTTCTCCACGATCGCCGGGTCGGCGTGACAGTTGCCGCAGGTCCCCGGCAGCCGGAGCCGGTGAACCGGAGAGCTCGGGTCGGATAGCGAAACCATGAAGTGGATATCGCCGTGGCAGGTCGCGCAACCAGGCGCCTCGGTCGCTCCGTTCTCCCGGGCCAGCCCGTGAACGCTGGAGGCGTAGGCCTCGAGCACGTCGTCGTGACACATTCCACAGTCGACCTTGCCGACGTCCGCCGGATGATCGTCGCTGACTGGGTCACTGTGGCAATCGACGCAGTCAAATGACCCATGCACGCTCTCGGCGAACTCCGCCGGGGCCGGATCGTCGTGACAATCGTTGCAGGAATCCTGTGCCGCGGAGGGAACCGTCGCCAGAAACAGGAGCAGCGATAACAGCGTCAAATTCCGCATGGTCCGTGCGCTCCCTGCTCCGTGAGAGCAAGGGTGATTGCGAGACCGTCTCATCGACTACTGGTAGCAGAATCGATGCCACTCCTTCGGTTGTGCACGACACGATCCGGCCGGACGATCCGCGCTTGTTGGAGTGGTGATTGCATATACCGATACGTCGAGGATTCAGGTAACCTTAGTACCCATGAGCGACGACTCGAGCAACCTCTCGAACGACCCACTGATCACCAGACCGCTATGGACCAACCCGTTGACGGTCACCGGCCTCCTGCTGAGTTCGGTAGCGCTGATCCTGCTGATCACGTTCGGCCTGTTCAGCGTCGTCTCGCCGGCCGCGAATCCCTACGTCGACATCGTCGGCTACCTGATATTGCCCTGCATTCTCTCGGTCGGCGTCTTCCTCATGATCGCCGGAGTCGTCTTTCGCAGCTGGCGCCGGCGACGGCTGGACCCGACACTGCGGATTCGACTGCTCCCGCGCCCCGACCTGAACGACCCGCGACAGATGCGCGTGGTCAAGTTCCTGGCTCTGGGACTGTTCGCGCTGCTGCCGATCACTGCCGTGACCGGCTATCACGGCTACCACTTCACCGACTCGACCGAGTTCTGCAGCGCAACCTGTCACGACGTGATGGAACCCGAGGCCGTCACCTACCAGCGCTCGTCCCACGCCAGGGTCACCTGCGCCGAGTGTCACATCGGGTCGGGGGCGAGCTGGTTCGTCAAGGCCAAGGTCTCCGGCCTGCGTCAGGTGCTGGCGACCGCGCGGAACAGCTACGATCGGCCGATCCCTCCCGCGATCACGGAGCTGCGCCCGGCCCGGGACACCTGCGAGCAGTGTCACTGGCCCCAGCGCTTCTTCGGTTCGCAACTCCGGCAGTTCCCGCACTACGCCTCCGACGAGCAGAACACCGACAACACCGTCACGCTGCTGCTGAAGACCGGCGGCGGTGACGAGTTCAGCGGACGCGCCCACGGTATTCATCGCCACATGGCCCTCGCCGGCCGGATCGAGTACATCGCCACCGACGAGAAGCTCCAGCACATCCCCTGGATCACCTGGATCGAACCGAGCGGGAACGAACGCATCTACCGCTCCGACGGAAAGCCGGGCTCCGATCCCCCGCCGGAGGGCGAGCGCCGGACGATCGATTGCATGGACTGCCACAACCGGCCGGCTCACGAGTTCAAGTCTCCGCAGGAGTCGATCAACTTCGCGATCGCCAACGGCAGGATCGACCAGACCCTGCCGTACATCAAGCGCGAGGCGGTCGCCGCGATGCTGCCGCCCTACCCTCCGGACAAGGAGGAGAAGCTGGCCCGGATCGGCGAGCACCTGACCCGCTTTTACCAGAAGGGCTATCCCGAGTTGTGGGAGACGCGACGGGGCTCGATCCACCAGGCGATCGAGACGACCCGCCAGATGTACGCCACGAACGTCTTCCCGTACATGAACGTCGACTGGAAGACCTACCCGGACAACATCGGGCACATGTACTCCGCGGGCTGTTTCCGCTGCCACGCAGGTGATCATGTCGACGACGGCGGCGACGCGATCGTCAGCGAGTGCGAGGACTGCCACACCGTCCTCGTCTCCAGCGGCGAGGGCGAGAACGAGTCGTTCAGCACCGGCGACTTCGCGCACCCGATGCCCCTGGAGGGGCCCCACACCGAGGTTCGTTGCGATCAGTGCCACTCCGGTGGCTCGACTCCGAGCGCGGAGAGCTGCGGTGGCTGCCACGAAGCCACCCAGGGACTGATCTCGGCGACCCTGGCGGAGCTGGCCTCGTTCGAGATCGAACCGGACTGGATGGACGGCATGGTCGCCTGCGAGGACTGTCACTCGGAGTCCGATCCGCACACCCGCGACGGAGCCCTCGAAACCTGCTCCTACTGTCACGACGACGACGGGAGCTATCAGGCGGATTTCCTGACGTACGTCGAGACCCTGGCCGGGCTGCGCCAGCAGGTGCTGGAGCGGATCGATCAGCAGCCGGACAGCGCATGGGCCGCGCAGGCGCGGGGAATCGTCGAGCGACTGGATCAGGCCGGTGCGCACCACAACCCGGAGGGCTCGCGCAAGGCGCTGGAGTTGCTGCTGGCCTCGCCCTGAGTTCGACGGGATGCGCAGCCCGAGAACTGTCGCATTCCACACAAACCGTGGCGGGGAAGTGACGACCACCGGGTCGTTCGGCAGCCGATCGTCCGTCGCGGTGCGCCGTTCCGCGCTTTCTTCCTCGCGACCGCAGCGGTACGAATCCTGCAATTCCCTCCCGGCAACATCACAGGGAGGGCAAGCCATGAAGAACCGTAGTCGCCACTCGATCGTCCTCGGACTGCTCCTGACCCTCGCCGCCGGCGCGGCGATGGCCGGTGACGTGGGACGCTGCCTCAACGCCGACCTGCCGGCCGCGGTGGTCCTGCCCGACGGCCAGCGCATCGAATCCGGCCGCCTGACCATCTGCCATCGACGAGCCTTCACTCCGACCCAGGGAATGCAGGAGATCGCGATCGACGGCATGAAGCTCGGTGCCTACACGAGTCGCACCAGTGAAGCGTCGAGAGAGGCGATGTTCGAGTCCCGGAGTAGCGTCGCCGATCGACCCTATCTCGTGTTCATGCGCAACGACGACCGGGAGCTGGAACTGATCAGCTACCACCGCCCCCTCGGCGAACGGGTTCACCATCACGTCTTCAAGCAGGACGGGACCCCGCGCATCGAGAGCTACTGGAAGGTCTCCGGTAGCGGAAGGAAGCAGCTGGACTTCGCCGGCCTGATCGCCCACGACGATGTCGTGCTGATGGCGGCGAACTAGCCCGCCCGTAAACGGACCGCATCTCCTGCGTACCGCCGAGCCTCGCGCCACGACCCCGGCGCGACGGTCTCGGCGGTTTCTTCGTCAGACGGGCGAACTAGCCCGCGCGAGAAGGCTTGTTCGAGCGTGGCACCACCAACCGGAACGTCCAGCACGTGACCAGCACCGCCAGCGCCAGCAAGATCCCCCCGAGCCACTGGTGTGCCGTCGCCACCGTCACCTCCGGCGTCGGCCCCAGCGTCCCCGAGGCCACCGCACCCTTCAACAGGAACGCCGTGAAGCCGAGGATGATCTGCACTCCCAGTGCCGCCACCATCGCCAGCCCCAGCCGCTGAAGCAACGGCCACTCCTCGTTCACACCCCACGCGCGCATGCCGACGTGGATCAGCAGCGGCGCGACGACCGCCACACCGGTCGCCATGTGGACGATCAGCAGGACGTCGAGGTGTCGCTGGGCCGCGCCGAGCACCAGCTGACCGATCATCAGCAAGACGAGGAACACGCCGAGGAACCGGTCGGTCCCGGCCGACGGCCGCGCGGTCGGCTGGAGCGCGCTGCGCCAGGTTCGCGAGGTGAACGCCGAGAGGGCGACGAGCACCGCGAAGAACAGCTGGCCGAAGACGCCGTGGGCCATCGCCAGGGCCAGGTTCGGCTGCATGTCTTCCGGAGAGGTGCTCAGGGTCAGCCCGCCGGTGACCCGCAGCCCGCCCATCAGCCCCTGGACGATCACCATCGCCACGGCGAACCAGCCCAGCCGGCGCACCCAGCGGCGAGAGTCGGTGAGCTGCAACAGCAGCGCGACGACGACCGTCGTCAGCCCGACCAGGGCGCCGAACAGTCGGTGCGCGTGCTCGTAGTAGATCCCGCCGGTCATCCGCGAAAACGGATACAGGAACATGTTGTAGCCAAAGGAGTTGGGCCAGTCGACCACCGCGAGGCCGGAGTCGGTGCTGGTCACCAGACCGCCGACTGCCAGCAACAACAACGTTGCAGCCACGGCGACCCGAACCAGTCCCGAGGCCCAGTCCCGGAACGGGTCCGACCGGGGCAGGAAGGACGATCCGGCCCAGCTGCCGAGCCCGACCAGCGCCGCGGAGAGCAGGATCGACAGCGGCACCCAGATCGCGGCCGACGGGATCAGCCCGGCGCCGCCGTCGGAACCCAGGAAACTCCCTAGAATCAACAGGTTGAGGACGCCGCTCACGGCGCCGGCGCCGGCGCCGCCGGACCAGCCCAGGCCGGTATGGCGCCCCAGGAAGACGCCACCGCCCACCAGCGCGGCCAGCATTAAGAGGAGGAGCAGCGGGCTGGGCAGCAGGACCGCCGGGAGGCGGCCGGCGTATCCGATGGTCCACATCGCCACCGTCGTGCCGAAACCGACGGTGACCAGACTGGCCCCGCGCCGCTCGCTGCCTGGGATCTCCACGACGCTCAAAACGACCTCCGCGGCAGGCATTCTATGCCTCCGGGAACGGGCTTGCGACCCCGGCGCCGGCATCCGGCGAATCGTCTAATCGGTCCCGCGAGGACGATCAAGGGTTGACCCACAATTCCCGTCATTGTTAAATCTGCTTCGCTTCGCGGGTCGCCCACCGGGGTTCCGCTAATGGTGGGGAACAGAGCAACGTGACCTCGAAGATCCCGGCCGCCCAGGTGGAAGACAACGCGCGCCACGACCCTCTCGAGGGCCGGGCTCCGCTCATCCTGGGTGGACACGACTACAAGTCGATCACCAGCACCGTCGCCGGCATCGTCGAGGGGCCGACTCCCAAACTCTGGTGGCCGATGTTCTTCGCCTCCCTGGCGATGCTCAGCCTGCTCGGCCTGCAGACCGCATGGCTGTTCTGGGAAGGCATCGGCATCTGGGGACTGAACAACCCGGTCGGCTGGGGCTGGGCGATCGTCAACTTCGTCTTCTGGGTCGGCATCGGCCACGCCGGCACGCTGATCTCGGCGATCCTGTTCCTGTTCCGCCAGAAGTGGCGCACGTCGATCAACCGCTCGGCCGAGGCGATGACGATCTTCGCCGTGATGTGCGCGCTGATCTTCCCCGGCATCCACGTCGGCCGCGTCTGGGCCGCCTACTGGATGTTCCCGGTCCCGAACCAGATGGGCATGTGGCCCAACTTCCGCAGCCCGCTGCTGTGGGATGTGTTCGCGGTCAGCATCTACGGCTCGGTCTCGGCGATCTTCTGGTACGTCGGCCTGATTCCCGACCTGGCGACGATGCGCGATCGCGCGACGACCAGCGTTCGCCGGATGGTCTACGGCGCCTTCGCCCTGGGCTGGCGCGGCTCCAACCGTCACTGGCAGCACTACGAGAAGGCCTACATGATCCTGGCCGGGCTGGCGACGCCGCTGGTCCTGTCGGTGCACTCGATCGTGTCGATGGACTTCGCCGTGGCCCAGCTCCCCGGCTGGCACACGACGATCTTCCCGCCCTACTTCGTCGCCGGAGCGATCTTCTCCGGCTTCGCGATGGTGATCACGCTGATGGTGATCTGCCGCATCGCCTTCAAGATGGAGGCGATCCTGACCCTGCGACACTTCGAGAACATGGCCAAGATCATCCTGCTCACCGGCACGATGGTCGGCTACGCCTACTCGATCGAGTTCTTCATCGCCTGGTACAGCGGCAACCCCTACGAGCAGTTCGCCTTCGTCAACCGCGCCTTCGGCCCCTACGCCTGGGCCTACTGGATCATGGTCAGCTGCAACGTGCTGTCGCCGCAGATCTTCTGGTTCAAGGCGGCGCGCACGAACATGGCCGTGCTGTTCATCGTCTCGATCTTCGTCAACATCGGCATGTGGTTCGAGCGCTTCGTCATCGTCGCCAGCTCGCTGCACCGCGACTTCCTGCCCTCGAGCTGGGACTACTACCTGCCGACCCGCTGGGACGTCGCCGCCTTCATCGGCAGCTTCGGTCTGTTCTTCACGATGTTCTGCCTGTTCGTGCGCTTCCTGCCGATGGTCGCCACCGCCGAGGTCAAGACCGCGCTGCCCGAGGCCGACCCGCATCACGGCGAGGATCGCGTTGTAATCGAGGGGAGGGCCTAGGCGGCGATGGCGCTGATGACCCCGCTGCTCCCCAAGGGGCCGCACTACGGCGTGCTGGCCCGTTTCCAGGGCACCAAGGAGCTGTTCCACGCCTGCGAGCAGGTGCGTGACGCCGGCTACACGAAGTGGGACGCCCACACGCCGTTCCCGGTCCACGGCCTCGACGCCGCGATGGGCATGAAGCCCTCGAAGCTGGCGTTCATCTCCCTGGCGACCGGGCTGACCGGCGCCACGATCGGCATGGCGCTACAGGCCTGGATCCACACCACCGCCTATCCGCTGGTGATCAGCGGCAAGCCGTTCTTCAGCTGGCCCGCCTTCGTGCCGGTCACCTTCGAGCTGGGGGTGCTGTTCGCCGCTCTCGGCGCGGTGATCGGCATGTTCGCCTTCAACCAGCTGCCGATGCTGTTCCACCCGCTGTTCCAGTCAAAGCAGTTCGAGCGCTTCAGCGACGACGCCTTCTTCATCTCGATCGAATCCTGGGATCCCAAGTTCGACGCCGAGGGCACCCGCGCCTTCCTGCAGCAGATCGGTGCCGAGGAGATCGAACTGGTCGCCTCGACGGAGAAGTCATGAGCCACGGCCCCCGCGTCATCGCCGCCGACCAGCTGCGACTCCCGGCGGGAACCTGGATCTCCCGCCTCCCGCTGATCGGCGGAGTGCTGGCGGCGATCGGCCTGGTCGGCTGCTTCCTGCTCGGCAAGGACCACAAGGCGGAGTTCTACTTCTCCTGGCTGGTCGCCTTCCTGTTCTTCCTCAGCATCGCCCTCGGCGCGCTGTTCTTCGTGCTGGTCAACTTCGCCACCAAGGCCGGCTGGGGCATCGCGGTACGACGCCTGGCCGAGAACATCGTCTCGTTGCTGCCGCTGTTCGTCCTGCTGGCGATTCCCGTGCTGATGGGCGTCCACGACCTGTACCACTGGAGCCACCCCGAGGCGGTCGCCGAGGATCACCTGCTCCAGGGCAAGGAGCCCTATCTCAACACGAGCTTCTTCTACGGCCGGGCGATCTTCTACCTGGTGGTCTGGTCGCTGCTCGGCTGGTGGTTCTCCTCGACCTCGCGCAAGCAGGACGCGACCGGCGACCCGGCGCTGACCCGGAAGATGATCAACGTCAGCGCCCCGGCGATCGCCATTTTCGCGCTGACCGTCACCTTCGCCGCCTTCGACTGGATCATGTCGCTGGATCCCCACTGGTACTCGACGATCTTCGGCGTCTACTTCTTCGCCGGCTGCCTGCTCAGCTCGTTCGCCTTCATGATCCTGTTCACCCTGAGAATCCAGGCTGCCGGGACCCTGGGCGGGGTGGTGACGACCGAGCACTTCCACGATCTGGGCAAGCTGCTCTTCGCCTTCACGGTCTTCTGGGCCTATATCGGCTTTTCCCAGTACTTCCTGATCTGGTACGGCAATATCCCCGAGGAGACGATGTGGTACCTGCACCGTTTCCACGGAAACTGGGCCACGGTCACCAAAGTCCTCGCAATCGGCCATTTCGGCGTACCGTTCTTCTTCCTGATGCCCCGGACGATCAAGCGCAGCCGCGTCCTGCTGGCGGTCGGCGCCGTCTGGATGCTCGGAATGCACTATCTCGACATGTACTGGCTGGTCCAGCCGACCCACTCGGACAGCTTCCACCCGGGGCTGCTCGACCTGTGCGCCTTCCTGGCGGTCGGCGGCGTGTTCATCGCCGGACTGGGCTGGAGACTGCCCCGCCAGTCCCTGGTGCCGGAAAAGGACCCCCGGCTGATCGAGTCCCTCTCCTTCGAGAACTTCTGACCCTTTACTCCGTCCGGGCATCTTGCTAGTCTCGCGGGGATTCCGGGCGGTTTCGAGGGTCTGGAGTCGCTTCCCAATCCATCCAACGAGTAGGAGTCTCCGATGAAGTTGCGCCCGATCAAGATCACCGCGATCGCCGCCGCGGCGGCGCTGGTCGCCCTGGTCACCCTGACGCCGGCCTGGGCCGGCACCGTCACCGGCACCGTCAAGTACGAAGGCAAGGTGCCCAACCTGCGACCGCTGCAGATGGACGCCGACCCCGGTTGCGCCAAGAAGCACTCGGGTCCGGTGCCGCCGGAGATGCTCGTCCTCGGCGACGACAACGCGATGGCCAACATCTTCGTGCAGATCAAGAACGCGCCGGCCGGCAATCACCCCACGCCGTCCGAGCCGGTGGTGATGGACCAGAACGGCTGTCAGTACAAGCCCCACGTGATGGGCGTGATGGTCGGCCAGACCTTCCGCGTGCTCAACTCCGACGGATTGCTGCACAACGTGCACTCGCTGCCGAAGGTCAACGCCTCGTTCAACAAGGCGATGCCGCCGAACGTCAAAGAGGCCGACTACAGCTTCGACAAGGCCGAGGACATCTTCAAGATCAAGTGCGACGTGCACCCCTGGATGGGCGCCTACATCGCCGTGATGACCCACCCGTTCTTCGACGTCACCGGAACCGACGGCAAGTTCGAGATCGGCAACCTGCCCGCCGGCACCTACGAGGTCGAGATCTGGCACGAGCGGCTCGGCACGAAGACCGCTTCGGTCACCGTCGGGGACAGCGACACCAAGTCCGTAGACTTCGCTCTCTCGGCGCCCTCGCGCTGAGCAACTTCGGATCCTTCGGTTCCTTCGGTTCCTTCGGTTCCTTCGGTTCCTTCGGTTCCTAACGGGTAGAGGGGAGCTGTCCCATGGCAGAAACCGTCCACGGAGCGTCCCACGAGCACGAGCACCACGAGGAGCTCGGATTCTGGCGCAAGTACGTATTCTCGACCGATCACAAGGTGATCGGCATCCAGTACTCGGTAACCGGGCTGTGCTTCCTCTTCTTCGGGTTCTGCCTGATGATGTTGATGCGCTGGCAGCTGGCCTACCCGGGCCAGGCGATCCCGTTCATCGGCGGATTGCTGGGTGACGCCCGGGCGCCGGGCGGCATCATGCTGCCCGACTTCTACAACGAGCTGGGCGCGATGCACGGGACGATCATGGTCTTCCTGGGTGTCGTACCGCTGGCGGTCGGCGGCTTCGGCAACTTCGTACTGCCGCTACAGGTCGGCGCCCCCGACATGGCCTTCCCCAAGATCAACATGCTCAGCTACTGGTCGCTGTTCCTCGGCGGCTGCACGATGCTGTTCAGCTTCTTCGTCCCCGGCGGCGCGGCCCAGTCCGGCTGGACCTCCTACGCCCCGCTGTCGGACATCGCCGGTTCGGGCCAGACCTGGTGGTTGATCGGGATGATCTTCCTGATCACCTCGTCCCTGCTCGGTTCGGTCAACTTCATCGTCACCTCGATCCAGCTGCGAGCGCCCGGTCTGCACTGGTTCCGGCTGCCCTTCTTCTGCTGGGCCCAGTTCGTGACGTCGTTCCTGCTGCTCCTCGCCTTCCCGCCCCTCGAGGCCGCCGGCGTGCTGCAGCTGATGGATCGTCTCGCGGGCACGAGCTTCTTCCTGCCGACCGGCCTCGTCGTCGGCGGCCAGGTGCTCGAGGTCAGCGGCGGCGGCAGCCCGCTGCTCTGGCAGCACCTGTTCTGGTTCCTGGCCCACCCCGAGGTCTACGTGCTGATCCTGCCGGCGTTCGGCATCGTCGGCGAGATCGTCGCCACCAACACGCGGAAGCCGCTCTGGGGCTACCGCTCGATGATCTACTCGCTGATCTTCCTCGGCTTCATGTCCTTCGTCGTCTGGGCTCACCACATGTTCATCACCGGCATGGGCCAGGTGATG
The DNA here is from genome assembly GCA_942490715.1 of uncultured bacterium. GTDB lineage: Bacteria > Acidobacteriota > Polarisedimenticolia > Polarisedimenticolales > Polarisedimenticolaceae > CALNYP01. Next base: position 13,216 of record CALNYP010000010.1, on the reverse strand, counting down.
GCGACGTTCTTCCAGACGACGACGATGATCATCTCGATCCCGTCGGTCGTCATCCTGACGGCGCTGATCCTGTCGCTCTGGGGCGGCTCGATACGCTTCAACACGCCGATGCTGTTCGCGCTGGCGTTCCTGCCGATGTTCGGCATCGGCGGGCTGACCGGCCTGCCGCTGGGGCTCAGCGCCGCGGACATCCCGCTCCACGACACCTACTACGTCATCGGCCACTTCCACTACGTCGTCGCCCCGGGCACGCTGTTCGCGCTGTTCGCCGGCGTCTACTTCTGGTTCCCCAAGGCGACCGGCCGGATGATGAACGAGACCCTGGGCAAGCTGCACTTCTGGCCCTCGTTCATCTTCATGAACTGCATCTTCTTCCCGATGCTGATCCAGGGGCTCTACGGCGTCTCGCGACGGCTGGCCGACGGCGGCGTGACCTACGACTTCGCCGGCCCGGTCGGACCGCTGAACCGGATGATGTCCTGGTCGGCCTGGGGCCTGGCCCTGGCGCAGATCCCGTTCATCATCAACTTCTTCATGAGCATCAAGGGCGGCAAGGAATCCGGCGATAACCCCTGGGAGTCGACGACCCTCGAGTGGCAGGCGCCCTCGCCCCCGCCCCACGGCAACTTCGACAAGGAGATCGTCGTCTATCGCGACGCCTACCAGTACAGCGTGCCGGGTGCCAAGGAAGACTTCATTCCGCAGAACACCCCGATGGAGGGCTGATCGGCCATGGAAATCCCCTACATCGTCGAGAACAGGCCGGACACCGGCCTGAACAACGGCAAGATCGGCACCTGGCTGTTCCTGGCCTCCGAGGTGATGCTGTTCGGCGCGCTGTTCGCGACGTACATCATCCTGCGCACCGGCGCCGCGGAGTGGCCCAAGGGCGCCGAGATCCTCAACGTACCGCTGGCGACGCTCAACACGATCGTGCTGATCACGTCGAGTGTGACGGTGGTGCTGGCCTGGGCCTCGCTGGTCAAGGACAACTTCTCGCGCTACCGGCTGTTCATGGGGCTGACGGTGCTGCTCGGCTTCTGCTTCCTGGTCATCAAGTACTTCGAGTACTCGGCCAAGCTGGGGCATCACCTCTACCCGAGCACCAACACCTTCCTGGCGATCTACTTCACGATGACAGGCCTGCACGGGCTGCACGTCATCGGCGGGATGATCGTCAATGCCTACTTCATGTTCCCCGGGGCCAAGATGTGGCATCGCGGCGACAAGAAATGGTTCACGAACCGGGTCGAGAACGCCGGACTGTTCTGGCACCTCGTCGATCTGGTCTGGATCTTCCTCTTCCCGATTCTCTACCTGCTGTAGGAGCGAGACGAGATGGCAGACGCCAGTACTATCGACAAGCACGTACGCCACGCGTACATCGTTTTCGGCGCATTGCTCGTACTGACCGTGGTGACGGTCGGCATCTACTACCTGCACCTGGGTCCGGTGGCGGCGATTGCACTCGCGCTGTTCGTGGCCACGGTCAAGGGTAGCCTGGTGATGTGCTACTTCATGCACTTGCTGGACGAGAAGAAGCTGATCATCTGGGTGCTCGCGCTCACGGCGATCTTCTTCCTCTTCCTGCTGTTGTTGCCGATCTTCACCGAGTCGGACACGACCAGCATCGGGTTCTGACGAGATGTCCCTCAAGGCCTTCCATATCGTGTTCGTCACGGCGTCGTCGCTGCTGTCGTTTCTGTTCGGCGGCTGGGCGCTGAACAACGGCCGCACCACCGACAGCCTGGGCTACACGGTGTTCGGCCTGGCCGGGATCGCCTTCGGGATCGGCATGATCGTCTACGGCGTCTGGTTCTGGAGAAAGATCACCACTCCGGAAGAGGACGAGCGTCGACGGCGCAAGCTGATCCGCCGGGTGCGGAGTGTGCCGCTGGTCCTGTTGACCCTCGGCATCTGGCTCGTCGGCGACAGCCCCGCTCACGCCTGTTCCGTCTGCTTCGGAGAAGCCTCCGGTCCGATGATCGACGGCGCCCGCATGGGCGTCTACGCCCTGTTCAGCCTCGTCCTGCTGATGCAGATCGGCTTTGCCTCGTTCTTCATCGTCCTCTGGCGTCGCGGGAAGCGCGCTCATGACGACACCGAATGGAAGGAGACTCGAGAACCATGATGGAACGGTTCTTTCCTCCCGCGGCCTCCGAGCACGCGGCCTCGATCGATCAGCTGATCGACTGGGTTCACGTGCTCATGCTCTTGCTGTTCATCGGCTGGGGGCTGCTCTTCGTGTACATGCTCGTTCGCTTCCGCAAGGGGGCGAATCCGAAAGCCGACCCGACCGGTGTGAAGAGCAAGGCCTCGACCTGGGTCGAGATCGGCGTCGCCGTCGCCGAGGCGATCCTGCTGATCGGCTTCTCGATTCCGTTGTGGGGGGCTCGCGTGAACGAGCTGCCACCGGAGTCGGAGTCGACGCGAATCCGCGTCGTGGCCCAGCAGTTCGCCTGGAACATCTGGTATCCCGGCGCCGATGGGGTCTACGGCAAGGCCGACCCCAACCTCGTCGACGAGGAGTCGAACCCGATCGGCATCGACCGATCCGACCCCGCGGCGGCCGACGACATCACCACGATCAACCAGCTGCACATCCCGGTCGACAAGCCGGTACTGATCGAACTGAGCAGCAAGGACGTCATCCACAGCTTCAACCTGCCGAACATGCGGATCAAGCAGGATGCGGTGCCCGGGTTGAACATCCCGGTCTGGTTCACGGCGACGATCACCACCGATCAGATGCGCACCCAGACCGGCAACCCCGAGTACATGTACGAGATCGCCTGCGCCCAGCTCTGCGGCAACAGCCACTACAGCATGCGCGGCTTCCTGACGGTGCACACGCCCGACGCGTTCCAGGCCTGGCTGGACGAGGAAGCGTCGTATCTGGTCGGTGAGGAAGGCGACGAGTTCTGGAACTGATCGCCGGAGATTCCGTGATTTGACGAAGGGGCCCCGAGCGGGGCCCCTTTTCTTTGTGCTACCGGTTGACCTCGACCAGCGGCACCTTCACCTCCCGGGTCTTCCCCTCCCGCAACAGCGTCAACGTCACCGTCGCCCCGACGCCACCGGCAGCCTCGAAAGCATCGAGCAACTCCGCACGGGTCCGCACGCGCTTCCCATCGACGCCGACGATCACGTCGCCGTACACCCGGCGGCGGCGGTCCACCGTCACCGGCTCGATCCCCGCCCGGTCGGCGGGCATCCCCTCGACGACCTCGACGATCACGACACCCTCGAAGCCGTAGCGACTGGCCTGGTAGTCGGAGAGGATCGACACGCCGATCCCCGGCCGGATCGGTTCGCCGTGTTCGATCAACTGCGGCACCAGACGCTCGACCGTGTCCACCGGAACGGCGAAGCCGACTCCGGCGAAGGCTCCGCTGGGGCTGGCGATCGCCGTGTTGACGCCGATCAGCCGTCCGCTCGAGTCGAGCAAGGGGCCGCCGGAGTTGCCGGGGTTGATCGCCGCGTCGGTCTGGATCACGTCGCGGATCGTCCGGCCGTCGGGGGCCGCGAGGTCCCGGCCCAGCGCCGAGACCACGCCGGTGGTCAGCGTCTGGTCCAGGCCGAACGGGTTCCCCAGGGCCAGCACCTTCTGGCCCACGGCGAGGTTGGCCGAGCTGCCCCGGGGTAACGGCGCGAGGGAACGATCCGGCACGTCGATCCGCAACACCGCAAGATCCTTGCCCGGGGCGACGCCGACGATCGTGGCCTCCCACTCGGAGCCGTCGTACAGGGTCACGGTGTAGCGAGTCGAGCGGACCCGGGTCTGGACGACGTGGAAGTTCGTCACCACGTGGCCCTGGTCGTCCCACAGAAAGCCGGTGCCGCTGCCCTGGGGCACCCGGGTCGCGTCGAGGCTCATGAAGCTCCGGCGCAGGGCGTGGCTGGTGATGAAGACCGTCGAGGGCGACGCCCGCCGGAAGATCGAGATGTCCCGACGTTCCCCTTCGGTCAGATCTCCGGCGAGCGGTGAATCCTGCTCGACGGGCGGTCGATCCCCGCCAGCCTGCCCGGCGAGCGCGATTCCGGCCACGAGAGCGAAACCGGCGACAAGCAGAAACCGGGCGACCTTCCAGCTCTGGTGACAAGCGATCTCGTGATCAGCCATCGAACCTTCCCCCTCTCAGGGCCAGAGTTCGGAGCGCGTCGTCTTCGGCGAGAACGGCTCCATCAACTTGAACAGGACGAACAGCAGCCGCGTGCCGAACGACGGCCGTCCGGTCTCGACGATCGACTTCAGCGTCTCCGCGATGAGCTTGCCGCCCTGCTTCATCTGCTTGGCCGTCTTCGTGCCGGCCGGGATCTTCTCGGACGTCAGGGTGAACTCGACGCCCCCGTCGACCTCACGCAGCTCGTAGGTCACCACGCACGGCGGATCGTCGTACTGGGTGAAGCGGAACGTGTGCGAATAACGGCGCGGCGGGTCGTAGGCCAGCACTTCCCCGACGACCCCGGTGTACTTCCCGTTGACCGTGCGCATGCGGATCGGCGCCCCGGGCTCGAGCCCCGGCGTGTCGAGCTTCATGTTGAAGATCGCCTGCTGGGCCTCGTCGGTCTTCGTGATCTCCCGCCAGACGGCGTCGACGGTGCCGCGGATGACGACCTTGTAGACCTCGGTCTCGGTGTTCGTCGCCTCCGTCGCCTCGACCGGCACGGGCCTCGGGGTTGCCCTCGGTTCGCTCATGACTCTTCCTCCTTGTCCTTGTCCTTGTCGTTGTCCTTCGGCTTTGCCTGTTCCGGGCTCTGTTGGTTAGCCCGGGATTCCACGCGGTACTTGATTCCGGTCATCCGTGAGGCCCACAGCGCGCTGTACTCGGAGGTCCAGCGGTCGTGGATCATCTGGATCGGCACCGGGTTGAAATAGAGGCGGCGCTGGCGCCCCTGCTTGCGCGACGTGATCAACTGCGCTGTCTCCAGCACCCGCAGGTGCTTCATCACGGCGATCCGGCTGGTCTCGAACTGGCCGCAGATGTCGTTGACGTTGCATCCGGGCGTCGCCTGGATCAGATCGAGCATGCCCCGGCGGCTGGAACTGCCCAGCGCCTTGAAGACCGCATCCATGCTCTCGGGATCCATATGTAACAAAAAGGTTACATTATAATCAGGGCGTGTCAATCAGATAAATGTCGCCCCGGCCCTTCGTCAACCCCGGCACCCGTGCGGAGCCGCAGACCCCATGCAGCATTCCGGTAGCCTTGACTCGCCCATCTTTCCAACGTAAACGACGACTTGTTCTAGGATGAAGACTCCAGAACCCGCTCCACCCAGGAGCGACTTCTTCGGCGCCGGAGCCGAGTCCGTGGAGAGTGCCCATGCTCGGATCCCGAAATGCCCTCGCTCTTGCCCTGGTCGCACTCCTGGCGACCGGCCTCGTCGCCCTCGCCGGCGAAACCGACCCCGACACCGAGAAGGCCGCCGAGCAGGCCGCAAAGTCCGAGCATGCCCAGAAGAAGGAGCCGGTCACCGCGAAGTCCGAGCAGCACCCGAAGACTCCCGCGCCGCCGTCGATCCCCAGCAAGGAGATCCGCGCGATCGCCGTGCCCACCCGGCTGCGAGCCCCGGCGGCGACCTACGTCGTCGAGGAGAAGAGCCGCAAGATGACCGGGATCAAGATGATGGATCCGCCGCAGCCCAAGGTGCTCCGCTCGCCCAAGGGCCGCCCCGCCGAGATCGCCCTGATCGACAGCGACGAGACGATCGACACGGCTCCGCCGAAGACCCCGGGCACCTCGGTCGTCTTCGACTCCGGCAACTTCGTCACGAACCAGATCAACACCAGCGGCGCGCTGTTCATCCCGCCGGACTCGATGGCCGCCGCCGGCCCGTCCCACGTCGTCGCCGTGACGAACGTCTCGATCCTGTTTCACACCAAGGACGGCACGATCACCTTCAATGACACGCTGCGCAACTTCTTCAACGCCGTCGCCCCGCTGACCTTCACGTTCGATCCGCGAGTGCTGTACGACCACTTCGAAGAGCGCTGGGTCGTCTTCACCGCCGAGCAGACCGACACCGCCAGCGGCGATCCCGCCAACACCGCCCGGGTGTTCGTCGCCGTCTCCGACGACTCGGACCCCAACGGCAGCTGGACCCAGGCCCAGATCAACGTGCTCCAGAACATCGACGGCAAGGACACCTGGGCCGATTTCCCGGCGGTCGGTTACGACGACGAAGGTATCTACATCACGACGAACCAGTTCGGGTTCTTCAGTCTCGGGGCCACGTATCATGGCGTCCGCCTCTGGGTCCTGGATAAAGGGGTCGGCACCGGCGGCATCTACGACGGCGGGTTCCTGGCCGTCGACGTTTTCAACCCGTTCTCCGGCGGCGGCATCGTCGGCACGATCGTCCCGACGATCATGCGTGACACCCCGCCGTTCGACCTGAACAACTTCCTGGTCGGCTACGGCGGCCTGTCCGACGGCTTCACCGACTTCCTGCAGACGATCCGCATCGACGATGCGCTGACCGCTCCGGTCTTCACCCAGCAGTTCATCCCGGTCGGCAACATCGAGGATTTCTCCACGGCGATTCCCGATCCACCGCAGGCCGGAACCGCCGAGCTGATCGACGCCAACAACCGGCGCGCGCTGCAGGCGGTCTGGCGCAACAACCATCTGTACACGGCGGCGACGATCGCCCCGCCGGCCGCCGGGGACGACGGCGACGAGGCGACCGCGCACTGGTGGGACGTCAACGCGGCGAACCTGGCCAACCTGGTCCTCGACTCCCAGGGCAACATCGGCGGCGAGGAGATCGCCCCGGAGACCCACACCTTCTTCCCCTCGATCGACGTGACCGACGACGGCGTGATCGGCGTCGGCTTCTCGGCCAGCGCAGCGACGATCTTCCCCGGCGCCTACTTCCTGACGATCGAGGCCGACGGGACCCAGGGTTCCCCCCGGGTCCTGCGCGAAGGAGTCGATTTCTACATTCGCAAGTTCGGCGGGGCGACGAATCGCTGGGGCGACTACTCCGGCACCGTGATCGACCCGGCCGACGACTGCTTCTGGTTCTACAACGAGTACGCGATGAGCCGCGGGACGCCGACCAGCGGACAGGACGGACGCTGGGCCACGACGTTCGGCAAGGTCTGCCCGACGAACTGCGGCGACGGCAAGCTCGAAGCTCCCGGCGAGGAGTGCGACGATGGCAACGCCGTCGACGACGACGCCTGCAACAACGAGTGCTTCGACAACTTCTGCGGTGACGGCGCCGTCAACAACGGCGAGGAATGCGACGACGGCAACGAGATCAACGAGGACGACTGCCGCAACGATTGCACCGCACGCTTCTGCGGCGACGGCATCGTCGACACCGGCGAGACCTGTGAGATGCCCGGCGACCCCGCGGGCGCCCAGGGGCTGCCGTGCCGGGACGACTGCACCGTCTGCGGCGATGGAATCGTCAACGGTCTCGAGGATTGCGATGACGGAGATGCCGACGACGGCAACACCTGCAGCAACGCCTGCACGATCAATATCTGCACCCCCGACCCGATCGTGATGTTGCTCTCCGGCGATGGCCCGACCACGATCATCTGGAACTCGGCCGGCGATCCGTTCTGGTACGACATGGTCTCGGGATTCCTGTCCGGGCTGAAGTCGACCGGCGACATCCTGCTCTCCAGCTGCTTCTCGAACAACATCCAGACACCGATGACGACCGACCCACGGCCGGCGCCGGTGTCGGGCGAGGCGTACTACTACCTGATCCGGCCCCAGGCGCTCTGCGGCGCCGGTGACTACGGCTACAACAGCTCCGGCGGATCCAGAGGCCTTCCCTGGACCGGTGACTGCAACTAGCCGCGCCGCGAAGACAGGCGCCGGCTAGGGCACGGCGACGAGGTCGATCTCCCGTTCGCGCATCATCGCGTTGAACGCGGGCAGTTCCTCGTCGATCACCGTCTGGAGCGCGGTCAGCTGTGCGTCGATCGCGGCGCTCAGCTCGGCGCGAACCGCCTCCAGCTGATCGGTCGGCCGGAAGTCGCCGAGTGCGCCGAGGCGTAGCAGTCCGGCGAGCTTGTCGTTCAGGCGGATCGGGTAGTTCAACGGGTCCTGGCGGCTCTTCATCTTGGTCTGGTAGAGGATCTCCTCGGCCTCGGTCAGCTTCTGCTTCAGGGCCGCCGCCGCCTCGACGACATCCTCGAGCCCCTCACGGTCCTTCAGCCGCTTCTCCAGGGCTCCGAGCTGCTGCTTGATCGCCCGGGCGTCGCCGATCGCCTCGTGGACGCTGGTCACCTCGTCGCGGACGGCGATCAGGAAGTCGAACTGGGCCCGGTAGTCGTCGGCGGTCGCCGTGACCCGTGGATCGGGCAGCACCTCGAAGTCGGTCTCGCCACTCCAGTCGCCGACGGTCAGCCGCGCCCGGTAGCTGCCGGGCACCGCCGTCGGCCCGTCGAGGGACGAGTTCCAGAGCACGAGACCGGGGAAGCGCCTGGCGCCGGGATAGCGCAGATCCCAGCTGAAGCGGTTCAAACCGGCCTTCGCCTCGAGTACCGCGTCGCCGGCCGCGTCGTCGTCGTCGTCGCCATCGGAGTCGGCCTTCTCGTCCGGCCCGGGTTTACGGGTCAAGGTCCGGATCACCTCGCCGGCGGAGTCGAGGATCTCGAGCTTGACCTCGGCCTCGGCGTCCGGAGCCTCGGCCAGCAGGTAGTGGATCGTCGTGCCGGGGTGGGGGTTGGTCCCCATGTCCTGGGGGTTCTCGCTGCGTCCGCCGCGAAGCCGATAGCTCGGGCGAGGCTGGAACAGGTGCACTGGTGCCTTGCGCACCGCGTCGGTCAGCTGGTGCAGCAGGGTCAGGTCGTCGAGGATCCAGATCCCCCGGCCCTGGGTCGCGGCGATCAGGTCCTGTTCCTTGACCGCCAGGTCGGTGATCGGCGTCTGGGGCAGGTTGCCCTCGAGCGGAGCCCAGGCGCCGCCGTCGTCGAACGAGACGTAGGCGCCGTTCTCGGTGCCGGCGTAGAGCAACCCGGCACGGTCGGGATCGGCGCGGATCACCCGGGTGAAGTGCAGACGGTCGATCCCGTCGTCGATGCGCTTCCAGCTCTTGCCGTAGTCGGTCGTGCGGTAGAGGTACGGCTCGAAGTCGTCGAGCTTGTAACGCGTTCCCGCGGTGCCGTTAATGCCATAGCGGAACTGGTTCCCGAAGGGACCTGGTTTTCAAGCTTTACATTCAACAAGAATAAAATTGTACTCCGGGGGCAGGGGGATGATGCCCTTAAAGCTGTGGAGGCATTGAGGGGATCTCCGTTTTTTATAAATGTGATGCTCAGGGGGTCGGTGAATCGCTCAGTAAAGGGTAAAGAGCGGTTTTCAGTGAGCCTGGATCTTGCCGAAAAGGGGGCAGGGGGATTGTCATCCGGCCTTCGCCGGGATATTCAGGAGGAGCGCAATGAGTAAACGAACCAGGCAGTGGGTTCTGGGAGGTGTCATTGCCATACTTGTTTTTTTTGTGTGGTGGGTTTATTTCCAGGCGCCGTCTTTGGAGAACAGCAGGGAAATTGCAGAGAAAAAACAGTTTTTGAAGGACAGGCGCATCCGGCTTACCGGGAAGCTTGCCGATCTTGAAAATACTCATCCGGATAATATGGAAAACAGTAGCGATATGACAGCTGTTGAGCTCCTTGTGGTTAAGGGGGAAAGTCTTGAGGAGGTCAATGCAGTGGTCCAGGGGATGATTCAGAACTTCCTGGCGGAAAACGATATTCTTTTGCAGAAATACCAGGTGCTGCGACCCGGCCGGTGGATGGAGTATGAACTGGGGCGCCTTGAGTTTTCCATTCAGACCCGTCACCTTGAACTTTCAGAACTTCTGAAATTTCTGGGAAATATGGAACAGCTTGTCCGGGTGGAGCGATTCAATGTCAATTACAGCAGGGGAAAAACCCATACGCTCAGGGTGACTTTCAGGCTTGAAATTCTGTTTGTAGATGAAAGGAAGACGCAGATATGAGTGTCAAGAAAAACGTTGGAAGACCGATTGTAAAACCTGCAGTTTTGCTGATTTTCTTTTTTTTGTCAATCCTGACCGGAGGGTGTGTGTCCGGCGGTTCCTCAACTGGCGTCGGAAAGGTTCAAAGCATGAACCGGCCAGTGGGCATTGATGTGAAAGAAGGAGAGACTCACGCAGCTGTTTCCCCGGTAACCCAAGGGGAGAGCAGCCCAACGGAACATGAACTTTTTGAAACGGAAATATCTGAAAAAGAATCCGAAAGAAGTGCTTCCGGAAAAAAAACAGATGGGTCGGCTTCCGAGATTCTTTTTCCCGATGCCGGTTTTTCCGGTTTGACTGAAAATAAAACTGTTGAGCCGGTTGTGCCGGACACGTTTAGTGAAAAAACAACCTTCCGCAGAACGGCTTCCACAGACATCAGGTCGTTTAAACCCAGGGTTCCCGCTCCCAAAGAGGACAGGGTCCAGGTTGAGCTTGCCTTTGATAATGCAGATCTTTTTGAGGTGCTTGATGCCACCCTGTACGAACTGTTCAAAATCAATTACATCATCGATCCCCATGTAAAGGCAAAGGTGTCGTTTCACTTTTCGGGAAACTATACCCGGGCCGAATTTATAAATCAGCTGAACAGTGTACTGCAACTCAGCAATCTTTCCATCACCCGTGGTCCGGGCACGCTTTACAAGGTGGTAAAGAAAAGTGACAGTACCGTATATTCGGGCCAGGATGTCAGCGAAACCATACCGGCCGGGGCTGCCGGAGACATATCCCGCATGATACGCCTCCGGTATATTGATGCGGCCACCGCATCAAAGACCATCCGTTCCTTTGCCTCCAGGGGGGCAAATGTTGTCATAGACAGGGTGAACAATGCACTTATCATCACTGATACGCTGGATAATATAGACCGGATTGTCCAGGTGCTTTCCCTGATGGATGTGGAATACTTCAGCGACGTGGCGTGGCGTATTTTTCCGGTAAAAGAGGTGGACGCCGGAGAAATTTCCGCAGACATATCCAATATTGTCAAGGCCACAGGGCTTTACAAGCGCATCGGGGCCGTTCGGGGGGGATATCATATTCTTCCCCTTAAAACCATGAACGCCATTTTAGTGGCAACGGTGTGGCCCTCCATTTTTGATCTTGTGGAGAAGTGGATAGCGGCCATGGACCATGCGGATAATTCAGGCACCGGTGTATTTGTTTATTTTGTGGAAAACGGCAACGCCCTGGAACTTTCGGAAATATTAAAACAGCTCTATTCCGAAAAAAAATCATCTTCGGATAAGACCCAGATCGTGAAGCCCATTGCCGTGAAAGACAAGGCAAAGGTCGAAAAAAACAGGGCGGTCAATCCGCCAGCCGGTTCAATGTCCGGGGAGTTGTCCGGGGATATTGAAATTATTCCGGATGAGACCAACAATGCCATCATTTTCAAGGCATCCCAACGGGATTACAAGGTGATTCAGAAGGTACTCGGGGAGCTGGATGTAATGCCCAGACAGGTGCTTATCAATGTGGTTGTCGTGGAGGTGACACTGACCCACAAGACCCAGTATGGTGTGCAGTGGATGCTGAATAACTCCATAGGAAAATACAAGGGCCAGGGAATTTTCGACATCAAGGGAAACACGCAAGCCCTGAATCGGGCCCTTGGAACGGTGAGCGAGTTCTCCTATGGCATATATAATTCAGCAGATGTTCTGAAGGGACTGATTACGGCCCTTGGGACCGATGGCGATTTGAATATTTTGTCCTCTCCCAATATCATGGCCGTGGATAACCAGGAGGCCTACATCGAGGTCGGGGAGGATGTGCCCACCATTTCAGGTACGGTAACCCAGACGGACGGTGTGGTAAATAAGACCGTTCAGTACAGGAATACCGGCGTGATCCTCAAGGTCACCCCCCACATCAACTCCAGCGGTCTTGTAAAAATGGAATTGTCCCAGGAAGTGAGTTCCCGGGGCGTCCGTGATGAGGAACTTAAAACAGACTCGATACTGACCCGGAAGGCCGAAACATCACTGGTCGTTCATGATAACCAGACGATTCTCATGGGGGGCATGATGAGCCAGAATCAGAACAACAGCGATGCAGGCGTGCCCTTTTTGAAGGATATTCCCCTTTTGGGCTATCTGTTTAAAAGTGAAACCAGGGATGGTAAAAAAACCGAGTTGATCTTTCTGCTCACCCCCCATGTGATAGACTCCAGAAATGAGGCGGATAATATTACAAGGGAATTTTCCCGCAATATAGAAAGTATTAAGAATCTAATCAAAAAGGAAGAGGAATAGCAGGGCCGTTCCTGCAATCATAGGGAAATCATTGGGAAAAAATATCCGAAAATATATTTTTTTTATTCTGCTGGCACCTGTTTGCCTTTTTGCGGATATTCCCTGTGTTTTGGCCGCAGAACAACCTGTCGCCATATTGATTTCCAGGGAAATCAAGCCCTTTATGGATATGGTGAAGGGGTTTGAAGGGCCTTTGCAGAACCCGTAGTTCGTATCTTTCTCGATGAAAAAACAAACCCCTTCAGCCACGATGCCCTTTACCAGGGGCCGGAACTGAAACATTACTCCTGCATGATCACCGTCGGTCCCACCGCGCTTTCCTATGCCCTTGACCAGGAAAAACTGAATTCAAAGACCGGTATAACACCCTATTCCGGAAAAATCTTTTATTCCATGGTCTTTAATCCGGATAAGAGGGTGCCGGATGGCCTTGATTTGTGCGGCATCTCCCTAAATATTTTTTCTTCTCCCCAGGTTCTGCGTATTTCAGCTGTTTTTCCAGGTGTTCGGAAAATAGGCGTTCTGTTTGATCCTGAAAACAATGCCCGCTGGTTTTCCAGTGCCAGAAATGAAAGCCTTCTGGGTTCCGTTGATCTGCCCCTGCATGTTCTGCGGCAATCCGATGTCAATCGTCTTTACAGGGAAGGCCTTTGAGAATGTGGATGCCCTGCTTTTCATACCGGATAAAGCCACAGTAACCTCCCACGATTATACGGCATGTGATAAAACAGTCCCGGCCCGGGGAATACCCGTTACCGGGTATAACCGGTTTTTCCACACATCCGGTGCGGCCTGAGTCTGGTGTTGATTTATTCGGCCATCGGTGTCCGGATGGCCGAAAAGGTCAGGCGCTTCGTCCGGTGAGCCCGTGGCATAAAAGCTCTGGTTCTCAAGATGCTGGTGAAACTGAGGGTGGAGGAAATACGTAAATTAACGAAGCGCATACAGTG
>CALNYP010000009.1:0-14973 GCA_942490715.1 uncultured bacterium | reverse complement strand
ATCGTTCCGGCGACCCTGGTGCTGTTCCTGCTGAGTCGCAGCGATCTTTCCTTCTTCTGGCAGCCGTCGCTGCGCGGCGAGACGATCCGGCTCCTGTCGCTCTGCCTGCCCGCGTCCGGAGCGCTGATCGGCCTCTCGTTCGTCGGCTTGCTGTTCGCCACTCCCCCGTCCTGGTGGGGCTACTCGGAGCAGCGTCAGGCAGAGATGTCGTCGGTCCACCAGCGTATCGAGGCGGCGTTCGCCCGCTTCCACTGGGCCGAGATCCTGCTCGTCCTGGTCGCGATCGGGCTGGGGGCCGTCGCGGCGAACGCCTGGAAGCGGGCTGCCGGACGGGATCGGCAGCTCGCCGCCGGTGTCGGCCTGATCGCCCTGGCCAGCGTGGCCTGCCTGCTCGCGCCCGGCACGCTGCGAATCGCGTTGTCGGCGGGATTCGGCGCACTGGCCTGCGCCGCCCTGATCGGCGGGTCACTGGTGCGATACGCCCGGCTACCCGAGATCTGGCCGCGACTGCAACCCCACGTCAAACCGGTCGGACGTCAGCTTCTGCTGCTGGCCGTCGTGCTGCTGGTCGTCGCCGGCCCGTGGCACGCCGCGATCGTCTACCAGCAGGGCCACGGCTACTTCACCGACTTCATCATGAAGCACAACGTCCAGCGCCTGGGCGAGACGATCAACGAAGGCGGCATCAGCGACTTCTACCTGCGGGTGCTGGTCTTCGGCTTCTTCCCCTGGAGCTGCTTGATCCCGGTCGCGCTGGTCTCCCTGGTCGGCTGGTGGCAGCGGGATCCGCTCCGGCGCCACGGGCCCGAGGCGTTCCTGCTGATCGCCTCGCTGGTGATCTACGCGGCGTTCACCAGTTCGGCGACCAAGTTCGCCCACTACCTCTCGCCGATGATCCTCCCGATGGCGGTGCTGATCGGACTGACCCTGGACCGGGCCTTCGAAAACCGGCAGGCGACCGCGTCACGGTTGACCTTCCTCGTCGCCGCCGCGCTGTTCCCGCTGCCGGCGCTGGACCTGCTGCGGGACGGGGGTTCCGGTTCGAAGTACCTGATCGGGGCCTTCACGATGAAGCGCTTCGTCCCCGACGAGCTCGCGCCGGGCCTGTACTACAAGCTCCTCGTGGCCGGCTTCGGACTGTTGCTGCTGCTCTCGATCCTGCGTCGCTCCCGGCTGCTGCTGGTCGGACTGGTCGTCGCCGCGACGCTGATGGCGGGCTACACGACCTCGTCGTTCATCCCGGCGCTCAGCCCGAGCAAGTCGATGAAGGGGCTCTGCGAGAGCTGGAAACGGCACGCGGACCCGGGAGAGCCGATCGGTTTCCACGGCGACGAGAAGCACGGTGTCTACTTCTACACCGAGAACCGCGTCGAACGTCTGCGCTCGGCGAGGCGTTTCCAGGAGTTCATGGACCCGGCGTCACCGCGGTTCTGCATCGTCGAGAAGAAACGATTGCCGGCGCTGCGGAGCGGCTTCGCGAAGAAGTACCCGGGCGGCCGGCTGTTCGTCGTCGACGACAGCCACCGGAACTATCACCTGGTCAGCAACGTCCCCGTCGACGTCCGCTGATCCCGGACCGTCCTATACTGATCGGCGGAACGGATGACCCGTCGGAGGAATTCGAGATGACCAGGATCGGACTGATCGGCGATCGGGACGAATCGGTCGCCGCGCATCAGGCGATCCCGATCGCGGTGGAACTGGCGGCGCGGACTCTCGGTCTGGCGGTGAATCTGGAGTGGCTCCCGACGGACCGCATCGAATCCGATCGGGACCTGGCGGGCTTCGACGGACTGTGGTGTGTACCGGCCAGCCCGTATCGATCGATGGACGGGGCGCTGCGCGGAATCCGTTACGCCCGGGAGACTCCGCTCCCGTTCCTCGGCACCTGCGGCGGGTTTCAGCACGGGGTGATCGAGTACGCCCGGAACGTCCTCGGCTGGCACGACGCCGAGCACGCCGAGACGACGCCCGACGCCGCGCAGACGGTGATCGCGCCGCTGGAATGCGCCCTGGTGGAGGCGACCGGCACGGTCTGCTTCACCCCCGGGTCACGTCTGTTCGCCGCCTACGGCCAGGACCGGAGCGACGAGGGCTACCGCTGCAGCTACGGGATCGATCCACGGTTTCAGGAGGAGCTGGTGACCGGCGATCTTCGTGTCGCCGCTCGCGACCCCGAGGGCGAGATCCGAGGACTGGAACTGACCGGCCACCCGTTCTTCGTCCTCACACTGTTCCAGCCCGAACGAGCTGCCCTCCGCGGTGTGCTGCCGCCGATCGTCTCCGCCTTCGTCGCGGCGTGCCATGCCGGCAGCGGCGGGGCTCGACGATGAAGCGGCTGGGGATCGTGGCCCACAGCGCCGAAGGACGCCGGCGTCGACTTCCAAGTCTGCCCGCGCGTGATGCGCGACGCTAGAGAAGCGCGGCCAGTTCCGAACGCGTCGCGGCGGCTTCACGGCCCACCGACCCGACCTCGAGGGCCCGATCCAGCGCCTCGCGTGCGGCGCTCTCGTCTCCCGTCGTGAGCTCCGCGACCGCCACGTCGAGCCAGGCCTCGGCGAGCACCCGGGCGATCCTCGGGTCGTCGGGCTCCAGCACTGCGGCCCGTGCGTACGCATCGACACCATCGCGCAGACGCCCGAGGCTTCTCAAGGTCGTACCGAGGTTCATCCACCCCTCGACCCGTAGCGGCTGCAACCGCACGACCTCCATCCACTGCCGCGACCCCTCCTCGACCCGTCCGGATCGGGTGAGCGCATCGGCCAGCGCGTTCCGCGCCTCGGCTCGCTCGGGGTCGAGCACGATCGCCCGCTGCAGGTAGACGATCGCACCGGCGAGGTCGCCCTTCTTCAGCAGCGTCACTCCCGAGCGCAGCACCGCCGCCCGGTTGTCGGGCTCAACCGCCAGCACTTCCCGGAACAGCGCCAGTGCCTGGTCGAACTGGTTGTGGCGCAGCAACGTCTCGGCAGCGGACAGCTTCTCGCGTTCCGCGATCCGGTCCTTGGGGTCGACCAGCCCGTCGGGCGCGTCGCCGACCGTTGAGCCGGCCCCGACGTACCCCAGCGCCCGCAGTCTGGCGACCACCTCGGGATCGTCGACGACCGCGCTCTCGCCCTCGGAGGCCGCGGCGAGTTCGACGAGTTCCTCGCGCAACCAGCCGGCCCGATCGGCCTCGCGATTGAGCAGGTTCTGCTGTTCGCCGGGGTCCGTCGACAGGTCGTAGATCTCCGGGCGAGGCGCATCGATGTACTTCCAGTCATCGACCCGCACCGCCTGCAGCGGGGCCCAGCCGAAGTAGCGCCAGGGAAGCTGTGTCTCGATCCACGTCGGCGGCAACGGTTGATCCTCGCCGAGCAACATCGGCACGAGACTCACGCCGTCGGTCTCGGGCAGCGGCTCGAGTCCGGTCAGTTCGAGGACCGTCGGCGCGATATCGACGAGGCGCACCGGCTGATCGCTGCGACCGGTCGGTACACGGCCGGGCATCTGGAACACCAGCGGGACACGCACCGTGCTCTCGTAGATGTAATACCCGTGAGTGTGCTCGCCATGTTCGCCGAGCGCTTCACCGTGATCCGACGTGAAGACGACCAGCGTCCGCTCCCGGACGTCGGCGGGAATCCCGTCGAGCAACCGGCCGATCTCGCTGTCGGTCCACTCGACCTCACCGTCGTAAGTTCCCCGAGGTCCGGGCTTCCAGAAGATCCGCGGCGGTTCGTAGGGGTCGTGGGGATCGTAGTAGTGCACCCAGGCGAACCAGGGCTCCCGGCGGCCTTCGAGCCAGGTCGCGGCGGCGGCGGTCGTCGCCGGGGCCCGACGTTCGACCCAGCCCTCGGGGCCGTCGGGCATCGTGTCGTCGTAGTGCTCGAAACCACGATCGAGGCCGAAGAAGCGCTGGAGCGGATAGCCGCTGACGAAGGCGCCGGTGGCATAGCCGGCCTCGGCGAACCACTCCGGGAGCAGCGCGACACCCCCGGGAACCGTCTGGCCGTTGTCCCGCACACCGTGACGTGGGGGAATCCGGCCGCTCAACATCGACGTGTGGGCCGGGAGCGTCAACGGCACGGGCGACACCGCCGACGGAAACGCAAAGCCGCTTCCGGCCAGGGCGTCGAGGGCCGGGGTCGCGTTGGTGCCGGCAACCCAGCCCAGGGCGTCGGGCCGCAGGGTATCGACGGTGATCAGCAGGACGTTCCACGGTTCCTCGGGTGGCGGAAGCTGCGGCGTCCCGCTGCAACCGCTGGTTATCGTGACCGCGATCGCGGCCAGCATCGCGGCGACCGCCGAGCCGCGAGGGTGTCGAGTCCGTGAGGTCATCCGGGCTCCGCGACCTTCTTGGCCAGGATGTCCGAGAGACGTGCCTTCTGTCCGTCGGTCCCCAGGGTCTCGATGTAGTAGAAATACGTTCGACCCGGAATCACGTCGCGATCGACGAAGCGGTACTCCGAGACCCCCTCGGCGTTCGGGGGAGTCACGTGGACGATCTCACGGGAGATCCGCCGGTACGGTCCCTCTCGCCGCCCGGCCCGGTAGACCAGGTAGCCATACAGCCGGGAGTCCTGCTGCGCGCGCCAGGTCAGGGTCGCTCGGGGTCCGGACTCCTCGTCCTGCGCCGGCGTCGACGACGACGGCACAGCAGCAGCCACGGGAACCGCAGCGAGGAACAGCAGCAGGAACAACACCGTCACCAGGGTCGGCCGGATCATCGGCCGCCGTCCTGCCCGCTGGGAGGCGGCGTCAGCTCCTTGACGCGAGTTCCGGGCGGCACGGCCAGCCCGCGATACTTCACACGGATCGGATCCGCCTGGTCCCGCAGGAAGACCTGCAGCACTCCGCTCAGGCGCTGGCCACCCGTCGGCTCCCAGGAGACTGTCACGCTGCGGCAGAGCCCTTCGGTCGGTCCCTCCGCATCGGCGCAGGGACCGTCAGTGAACATCAACGGGTCGGCGGCCTCGAACCGCTCCACTTCGAACGGGCTGCCGTCACGGCTGATCAGTCGAAGCTCCTTCGTTGCCGTCGAGCCGATCTCGATCAGACCCAGGTCGAACGGGTTCTCGGTGGCCATCACCGAACCGGCCACGATCGCTCTCCACGGCACCGCAAGCGCAGGTTGATGCGGCACGTTCGTCTGAAGCACGAACTGCCCGTTGACGTGGCCCTCGGGAGCGTCGGGGGACAGGCTCGCCAGGACCAGCACGCCTTCCCCCGCCACGCCGATCCGATCCGCTCCGATCACCTCGACGAAGGCCGGCTTCTCCTCGACACCGCGCAGTTCGAGCCGGTCGATCTCACGGCTGTACAGCTCGAACTCCACCGACCCGCCGGAGGTGCGATCGACGACGCCGAAGTCGAGGGTCGGCGACACCGGGTCGTAGGCCGATTGCACGAAGCCGCTGAGGGTCATCCGATAACGGGCACCGCCGGATTCGTCGGTGACGATCGCGTAGCGGAACGAAGTACTGCCGAGTCGATCGCCGAGGGGCTGCCGGACGGTGACGTAGCCGCTTGCGTGCGGGCCGATCACCTCGGGCTCGACGGTCAGCTCACCGCCGCCGCTGACCGCGACCGTCTCGAGCACACGGAAACTCTTGTCGCTGCGGTTCTCCCAGGCGTAGCGGTGCTCGATGACCGTCCGCTGGTAGCTGTCCCCGAACGTCGCGTGGGGCTGGGGGAAGGTGAGAGCCTCCGCGCGGGCCGCCTGGATGTGACGGAGGTCCTGTTCACCGTCTTGCCCAAGCGCCGCCACCGACACCAGAGCCAGGGTGCAGATCACGCAGGCGATCGGGGAGGGATAACCACGCATAAACGAAAACCGCTCGCGCGTGTGCGCGAGCGGCCATTCTACCGTCGGATGGGCCGATCGACTATTCGATCTCGAAGTCGAGCAGTTTCACCGGAACCTGACCGGTCACTCTCAGCGTGTAGTCGCCGCAACTGATTGCACCGGCGGCGTAATACGAATCGACATAGATCCAGTACTGGCCGGCGGCGAGATCGTTCGCTGTGACGGTGGAGACAGCTCCGCCGCCGATCTGGTCCTCGAACACCAGGCAGCTCGTCGTGTCGGTACAATCCGAGACGAGGAAAACCGCCATGTCCGCGGCGCTGGGAGTCAGCGTGATGTTCGCCGAGTTCGGCGGGTTGCCGACCGAGAACGTGTAGATCAATTCGGGCCCCGGGTATCCGGGGTCAACGGTGGCGCAGCTGGCGCTGAAGTAGTCGGAGACCGCGGAGTTTCCGCCGCAGCTGTTGTCACTGTCCGTGTAATCGAACACGTCCGGATCGCCCACGCTCGGGGGAATCTCGGTCGCCGTCGCACAATCGGGACCGCCGGATTTCAGTCCGACGCCGGCACCTCGCGGGTCGCCGGATCCCGCCTTACGTTCGCGATTCTGCGCCGTCGTCGGACCGACGGCGAGCACGAGCACCAGGGCCAACCCGGTCACGGTGAGCAGCGTTGACTTCTTCATCTGTTCGATCCCCCAGGGTATCCGGCCTGTTTCGGTTGTCGATCTCGCACCGATCCGTCTCGCGTTACCAGTCCCGCAGGCGCATGCAGGCGCCTCGGCACGGAATAATCCGTTCCCCGAAACTTACGAAGGCGGGGGTTCCCGGTCAACCCGGGAATCCGGGCCAGACTCGTGCAGGCCCTGTTTTCGCCCCCCGTCTGGATTGTCGGCACCTCCGGGTCCCTCCTCCGGCGTCCCGGACCCGGGGGGATTCGCGGGCTCGGGCCGCTTGGCCGCTCCGAAGATCAGCGGCGTGAAGGCCCAGCGCTCACCATCCATGGAGATCCGCTCCACGTAGTACCAGTAGGACTGGCCCGGCTGGATCGTGTCGTCGACGAAGCTGTACCGGGACGGCACATCGCTCATCCCGGCCGCCAGGATCGGCTTCTCGGTGATCCTGTCGAAGGGCCCCTTCTTCTCCGTCGCCCGGTAGACATCGAAGCCGAAGGTGTCGACCTCGCTGCCGGTGGTCCAGCGCAGACTGTTGCTCAGCGGGGCGACCTCGGCGGGAACGGTCGCCGGCTCGCCGGACTGACCGGAGATCGACGCCGGCGTCGCCAGGGCGAGCGCCGCTCCCACGAGCAACCAGGCGATCGGCTGCCGGATCATCGGACGCCTGCCGCGCCGACGCCGTCGATCCCCGCCGCCGCGTTCCAGACATAGACCGCGACCCCGGCGATCTCGCCGACCCGCGCCGCGTCTCCGTCGAAACGTTCGTTCAGAACCCGGCCTCCCAGCGCCCGCTCGGCGCTGTGGAGGATCGCGCCCCGCTCGTCGAGCCAGTCGATGCGGGCCTGTCCGTCCAGCAGCGCACCTTCGATGTCGGCGCGCACCGAGGGGACCTCCCCCGGGATCAGGGCCACGTCGAACGTCGCTCCCGGTAACGAGAGCGGCAGTGCCGGGTCACCCAGCAGGTTGTACTGCTCGGTGAACTCCGGGTGTACGCTGCGACGCTTCGCACGCATCAACGCTTCGCCGACCGTGCCGGGGCGGGTCAGCTCCTCGATCAACAGAGCACTCATCCGGATCGTCGGGCTGTTGCGCGACGCGGCGGCGATCACCGCGATCGCCCCGCGGTCGGGCAGGGTCAAGAACCGCTCGCCCATCGACTCGGCCGTCGGGTGATCGAAGGGCGCGGCGTAGCAGGTCAGGCTGAGCACGACCGGCAAGCCGGCAGCGGGCTGGAGCTGATCGAGGTGATCCATCGTGAACAGCTCGCTCTGGTTGGCCAGATCGGCGGGACCGGTGCGCCACACATAGCGCCCCCCGTGTCCCAGGAAATGCACCAGCAGGCTGCCCTCGTTGAAGGCCCCCATCAACGTCTGACGGTGGTCGTCCGTCTTGCCGGTCGTTCCGGGATCGACGGTGTCGGTCACGAAGCCGCGCTCGGCGAGACTCCGGGTGACGACCTCGGAACTGCTCGTGGAAGCGTCCTGCTCCGGCGTGATCCAGAGGATTCGTCGCCGCCAGGGGCCGATCGTCTGCGGGTCGAGGTAGCGACGGATCTTCTCCACGATCGCGTCCAGCTCCGCGGGATCGACCACGGGCAGCCGGCCGATCGCCAGGTCCGGCTTCTCGTCGTCGTCGATACAGGCGAACCGGTTGTCGCTGGCGATGTTGCCGGAACGATTGGCCCGGCCGAACGTCGGTACGAGGCCCCGATGCCGGAAAGAACCGGCGCCGGACCGGTTCGGCAAAACCGACGGGAATCGTGTGGCGACTTGCTGATCCACCGAGACCTGGCCCCAGCTCGCATCGCCGACGAGCAACACGAAGCGAGGGGCGGGGCGGCGCCAGAATTCGTGAGCGTGACGCAGGAAATCCTGGATCGCCTGGGGGTGCGCGACCCCGTCGTTGAACTCGTCGTACACGTCGCCGACATCGACAACGGTCACGATCAGACCCCGCTGCCGGTGGAGCTGGGCCAGCGGCTCCACCGCCTCGAGCAGGCTACCGTGGGCGATGATCACGTAATCCGCCTGCCGGTCCGGGTCGCCCAGGCCCGCCGGGCGATCGACGACGACGGCGACCGGTTTGCGATACCCAGCGTCGCGGACCGCGTGGAGCGGGACGTTCGCCGGGAACCGCCGCGCCAGGTCGATGGCGCTCCCCCCACGCTCGCTGGGTGACGAGGCCACGACCCGGGTGCCGTCTTCGGAGTAAACCTCCAGCGACCGGCCTTCCCTGGTCTCGAGCACGGCGCAGGCACCGGGAATCTTCTCGCCGATCTCGACGATCGCCTGGGCGGATTGGAGCCGGCGCGCCCGGGAGTAGTCGACCTCGATCCAGTCGAGCATGACGGCGTCGATGATCGGCGGCTCGTCGCTGCCCTCCCGCCGTCGCGGCGGGACCTTCAAGGTCAGGCGACCTTCTCCGTCGCGCAGTGCGGCGTGGGGAATGTCGACTTCGAGGAGCTGCCCACGATCGCCGGTGTTCCAGTCCAGGCCACCCAGCAGCGCTCCGTCGAGCCAGGCCTCGAGCCGATGATCGGTCGCGTTACCGGCGTCGGTCAGTGGCAGACGCGACCAGCCCCGAACTCGCACGCGCAGGGTTGCCGGTGTCGACTTCGTCGGCGCCAGCTCCGGCAGTTCGAGCGGGAGCGTGAACTCCTGCGGGTCGGCGTGGGTCAGCTTGCGCCAGAGCCAGACCTCCTGGGAATAGGTGGGCTGGATCGACAGGCCGATCCGGAACAGATCCTGCTCGAATCGTTTCGTGGTCCGGATCGTCCCACCGCGGCAGACCGGCTCCCCTGCCGGGGGCCGATCGAGGATCCGGGCCGGGGCGATCGCATCGGTCTGCAGGCGATAGACGTTGAGGGCCGACACGTCGTTCGCGCCGCCGTGGTCGGAGGGCAGCCGGTTTCCGACGAACACGAACGAGTCGCCGGCTCCGAACCGCCCGTCGCGCCCGTCCTCGAGGTGGATCGGGACCGGCCGGCCGGCACGGGACAGACCCAGCTCGGCGGAGGGAATCTCGCCGGACAGCCCCGCCGCTTGCAACTCGGCGAAGGTAACGCGGTAAACCGCGTCGTCGGTCAAGACGATCTGGAACCCATCGGCGAACGCGCCGGCCGCGAACCACCAGAACACGGCGAGGAGCAGGACTCGTCGCCCCAGCAGGCTCGAGAGGGCGGTTCGGGGAGTGAGGCTCACCGACGAATTATAGTGCGGTGGCCCTCAGCGCTGCTCGCCGTAGTCCGGTGGCGTCTTGCTCCAGGGGTAGCCGGCCTTGCCCATCTCGTAGCCGATGTCGAACAGCTTCCGCATCCAGGCCGGGTCGAACGCCTCCTCGGGCTCGTCGGTGAACGTCTCCGGGAGGTAGGCCAGATTGAAATCCAATCCGTCGCGCTGGGTCAGCAAGTAGATCCGGTACAGGTCGCCGATGCCCTGGGTCCGGATCAACGAGTCGACCGTGCGGCCGACGATCGGAAACAGCTTCCGGTTCACGGTTTCATTCTCGGGATCGACCCACGAATTCCGGATGACGAAGACCTCGGGCGTATCCGGCGCGTCCAGCAACTTCGCGATCCGGGCCCCGTCGATCGCGGCGGGATAGAGGAAGACCTGGGCTGACGCACCACCATCGACGTGTAGTTCATCGAACGGTTGCCCGTCCGACTCGACCTCGATCGCCACCGGCGGGAACGCGGCGGGAATCGACGCCGAGGCGAGGATGATCTTCCGGATCAACTCCAGACGATCGGGGCGATCGCTGGCGGCGATGGCCGAGATCCTCCAGATGACGGGGCGTCCCGCATCGAGGTTGGTGGTGCCGATGTTCAGCACCCGGCCTTTCGCCGCCTCGACCGCAAGCTTCTCGAGAATCTCCTCGTCGAAGTACCTGGCGATCAGCGCCTCGAGCTTCTTGGTGCTGTACATGGCGTCGCTGGTCATTGCATTGAAGAAGCCGCGCTTGTTGACCAGGTCCTTGGTTGCATACTGGGTGTAGACCTCCTCCAGGAGCCCGTCATAGTCGGAGCCGAGAAACGCGAACGGCGCGGTCAGGGCACCGGTGCTGATTCCGGTCACCAGCTGAAACTCCGGCCGTGTCCCGGAGTCGGTCCAGCCGACCAGCAGACCGGCACCGAACGCGCCCTTCGCACCGCCTCCCGAGATCGCCAGATAGGCCTGGTGCTTGCCGAACCACGCCGAGTAGGCCTTCTGGATCTCCTCGCGCTCCATCGCGAACCACGTATCGGCGAACTCCGGGAGCTCGTCGCCCCAGCTGCGAGCGTGGGGGATGCCGGCAATTACGGCGCGATCGACCTGCGACAGCGGCAGCGGGTGCCGCTTCGGCACGGAGGCGCAACCGACCTCCAGGGTCAGGACGACGCCGAGCAAGATCACCAGACCGCGTTTTCGGTATTGCATCCACGCTCCAGGAGGGGACGGGCATCTCTCCATCGGCCGGGTCGATTCTACCTGGGGTCAGCGGTCGATGCTCAGCAATCCGAACAGCACCACCCAGACAACGCCGAGATAGTGCCAGTAGATCGCGGTGTAACGGAGCCCGGCGAAGCCGGCCCAGGAGTACGCGCCGCGCCGTGCCCGGACCAGCGTGACCAGCAGCGCGACCATCCCGCCCAGCACATGCACGGCGTGCAGCACCGTCAGCATGTAGAAGGTGAAGCCGTAGAGGTGCGACTCGAAGGTCACGTCTCGCACGAAGTACGAGCGCCAGTTGAGCAGTTGACTGGCGACGAACGCCAGGGCGAGCACCAGCGTGCCCAGCAGGAAGCGCCGCATCCCGGCCGGGTCGCCGCCCCGGACCCGCCGGACCGACAGCTCGATCGTCACCGAGCAGCCGGCGAGGAGCAGTGTCGTGATCCAGAGGCCCGACGGCAGCGGCGGGGCCCCGACCGGGGGCCAGGAGGGCTGGCCGTTGCGGACGACCACGTAGGCCACCAGGCCGGCCACGAACAGGACGGTGAGCGAGGCCAGGAACAGGGTCAGCCCCATCATCCGGACGCCGGGAGCCGGCTCCTCGCGGTTCCCCTGCGGGCGAATCACGACCCCTTCACGACCGGGGACGCGACCACCGCCTGAGGTCATCTAGGCGTCATTTCCGGAGCGTAGCCGGGGATCATCTCGGGCTGGTAGGCGGCGGTGTCGAGCAGGGCCAGGGCGATGAACAGCGCCGCCATCGCCAGCGAGACGAGCAGGACGATCCCGTTGAACGGCCGGTCCCAGAACAGGTGCATGAAGAACGCGCCGACCAGCGCCGCCTTCACGACGGCGATCGCCAGGGCCAGAACGATGTTGAAGTCGCCGAGATCGACGTAGGTCACCGCGACGGTCACGACCGTCAGGAACAGCAGCGCCACCAGCACGGCGGCCAGGAACCACAACGGAACCACGTGGCCTACGTCGGGATGTCCGTTCGCGTCGTCATGCATCGTCGTCGTGCCTCCGTCGCTCAACCGATCAGATAGAGCAGCGGGAAGAGGAAGATCCAGATCAGGTCGACCAGGTGCCAGTAGAGGCCGACGAGATCGACCGGCGTGTAGTAGGCGCCGCTGTACGCACCGCCCGCCGCCTTGATCATGACCCAGGTGATCAGCCCCATGCCCAGCAACACGTGAATGCCGTGGAGGCCGGTCATCAGGAAGTAGATGCTGAAGAAGGTCTGGACGTTCCGGGGCTCGGGTCCCATCAGGCTCGCCTGCACCGGGGCAGATAGACCGGCCGGCGCGGTACCGGCGTCGGGGATCATCGAACGCTCGGCGGCCATCCGCTCGGCAGGCGTCAGGTTCTCCGTGGAAGCTGCCGGTGGCGGCGTGGCCTCGGCATCGCCGTCGTCGTCATGCGCCGCGTCACCAGCTTCACCCTCGTGATCGGCGTCGTCTGCATCGTGGTCGCCATCTTCTTCGCCGTGCTCACCGTCGTCCGCGCCGTGGCCGGAGTGCTCGGCGACGTAGTGCGGGTCCGGGTTGTACTGGCTGGCCCAGAGCAGGCCGTGGGACCACTTGGCCTTGTACTCGAAGTACTTGACGACCATGAAGGTGCCGCCGCCGGCCAGGGTCAGGGCGAGCAGGATCACGGTCAGCTTGCGCTGGGACAGCTGGGCGCTGCGCACGGCCCAGGCCATCGTGAAGCTGCTGCAGAGCAGCACGATCGTGTTCAGCGCCCCCATCTTCTTGTCCAGGAAGTGGTGCGCCCAGATGAAGATCTCGGGGTGGTTCGCCCGGTAGACCGAATAGGCCACGAACAGACCGCTGAACAGCAGGACCTCGGTGGCCAGGAACAGCCACATCCCCAGCTTGGCCGAGTCGTACTGCTGCGTCGGCGTATCGAAGTGATGCGCCAGGTGCGGGTTGCCGTGCCCGTCGTCGTGGTGTCCGCCCGACATCTAGCTCACCGCCCCGCCGTCACGGCGCACGTACCCGTCGAGCTCGGCGTCGTAGTGCCAGGCCGTCAGGTCATAGGGGTAATCGGCGACCGGGGTCGCGTCGAAGTTCTCCACCGGCGGCGGCGACGGCGTGTGCCACTCGAGCGAGTTCGCGCCCCACGGGTTGGCCGGCGCCTTGCGGCCCACGGAACAGCGAGTGCAGCAGGTAGAACAGCCATCAGGAAGAAGCCCACGGCCATGATGTACGAGCCGTAGGAGGACATCTGGTGGTAGACGGCGAAGCGCTCGGCGTAGTCGTAGTAGCGCCGCGGCATGCCCTGGCTGCCCATGACGAACTGCGGGAAGAAGGTCAGGTTGAAGCCGACGAAGACCAGCAGGGCGCCGAGATGGCGCCCAGTCGCTCGCTGTACATCCGGCCGGTCATCTTGGGCCACCAGTAGTGCAGGCCGCCGAGGAACGCGATCACCGTGCCGCCGAACATCACGTAGTGGAAGTGGGCCACGACGAAGTAGGTGTCGTGCAGGTGGATGTCGGTCGCCAGCGCGCCAGGACCAGGCCCGTCAGCCCGCCGATGGTGAACAGGAAGATGAACGCCAGCGCGTAGAGCATCGGCGTCTTCATCTGGATCGAGCCCTTGTACATCGTGGCCAGCCAGTTGAAGACCTTGATCGCCGAGGGAATCGAGACGCTGAAGGTCAGCGCGCTGAAGACGATGTTGGCCAGCGGCGACATCGCGGTGAACATGTGGTGGCCCCAGACCAGGAAGCTGAGGATCGCGATGGCGATCGAACTGAAGGCGATGAACTTGTAGCCGAAGATGTGCTTGCGGCTGAAGGTCGAGATCAGCTCGCTGATCACGCCCATCGCCGGCAGGATCATGATGTAGACCGCCGGGTGGGAGTAGAACCAGAAGAAGTGCTGGAACAGCACCGGGTCGCCGCCCAGGGCGGGATCGAAGATCCCGATGTGC
Source organism: uncultured bacterium (assembly GCA_942490715.1). Taxonomy (GTDB): domain Bacteria; phylum Acidobacteriota; class Polarisedimenticolia; order Polarisedimenticolales; family Polarisedimenticolaceae; genus CALNYP01. Next base: position 1,146 of record CALNYP010000009.1, on the reverse strand, counting down.
ATCACCCGCTCCGCCACCAGGAGCAACAGCGTAATCCCCAGCACCGGCGTGGCCAGGACCTGGATGATCGCCGTGGCGTAGAGGGCCCACAGGAACAGCGGCATCTTGAACCAGGTCATCCCCGCGGGCCGCAGCTTGTGGATCGTGGTCATGAAGTTCAGCCCGGTGAAGATCGAGCTGAAGCCGAGGATGAACACGCCGGTGACGATCGACAACACCGAGGTGCTGGTCGTCGTGCTGTAGGGCGTGTAGAAGGTCCAGCCCGTGTCGACCGCGCCCAGCATCATCGAGGCCAGCGCGAAGATCGCGCCGATGACCCAGAGGCACCAGCTGGCCAGGTTCAGCCGCGGGAAGGCCACGTCCTTGGCCCCCAGCATCAGCGGCAGGACGAGGTTGCCCGGCGGTCCCGCCCCCCCCCCCCCCCCCCGTGTGACAGCAGGAACATCACCACCCCGTGGAGCGTGAACACCTGGTTGTAGGTGTCGGCGTCGACCATCTCCAGGCCCGGAAACAGCAGGTGGGTCCGCACCGCGAACATGCTCCGCCCAGGAAGAACGCAGGATCGAGATCATGTACATCACCGCGATCCGCTTGTGGTCCAGGGTGAACAACCAGGAGATGATCCCGCTGGCTCGCAGGTGCAGGTAGTTGTCCTTGTCGGACCCGATCTGGCTCCGCCTCGGGCGCCAGTGGTTTTTTCGATGGTGCTCATCTGCCGCTTTCCTCGCTCGTCACTCGACCAGCGTCTTCATGAACTCGATGATCGGCGCAGATCTCGTCGTCCTTGAGCCGGCCCTTGTAGGTCGGCATCACCGGCGGTCGTAGCCCGCGAGTAACCCGGGCCTGCGGATCGAGAATCGACTCGCGGATGTAGTTCTCGTCGACCGTGACCGAGTCGCCGCTACGGTCAGCGCTTCCATGGGGCCGAACAGGTCGAGGAAGGTCGGCCCGATGCCGGCCGAACCATCGACGAAGTGACACTGTGGACAGCCCCGCTGGGTGTAGAGCAGCGCGCCGGCCTCCGCCGGCGGCATGCGGCTGAGGAAGTCCGAGGCCTCGTCGAGCCAGGGCCGTACTCGCCCTGGGGGTGGACCACGACCTTGGACATCATCCTCGAGTGGGTGGTCCCGCAGTACTCGGCGCAGA
>CALNYP010000008.1:0-139604 GCA_942490715.1 uncultured bacterium | reverse complement strand
CGCCGAAAGCGCAACACGCCCCTGGTCTTTGCGGTCCTGCCGCGAATAACCGAAGTAAGGAATGATTACATTGATCTGGTCCGCCGACGCCCGCTTCAACGCGTCAATCGTCAGACAAAGCTCAATCAGGTTATCGTTCACCGGCGTGCACGTGGACTGAATGATGCACGTCTCGGCGCCACGGACGTTGTTGGCGATCTTTACCGCCGTCTCGCCGTCGGCGAACCGCGAAACTTCGAGTTTGCCTTCCTCGATATCCAGGATCCGGCAAACCTCCCGCGATAAATGTCGGCTGGCGCTGCCGCCGAAAACGACGAGTTTGCGCGGACTTTCGGGCGAAGATTGCATGATTCGCTCGGGCTCCGTGAAGGAAGTGATTGGCGGGAGAAATGCCGCGCGATTATGGAAACCCTCATCCCGATTATCAATGGATTTCCGGAACGTCGTCAGCGTCAGCTCCCACAACCCGCCTGGGACACAACCCATCCGCGCTCATCTCACCTTCGTCCTGCTATTTCAGGGTTTTCGACGAGGCCATGATCTCCGTTTCCACCCCATACCGATCCAGACAACTCAAATTGGTTTGCATTCCGCTCCACCCCTCGGGAGACTGACGCCGCCATCGCCGATAACACATTCTCACCTGCTGCGAACAATCCGAACGTCTCATGCCCCCAACCCGAAAACCCGCTAAAAAGACGGCCCCTTCAAAGTCCGCTTCCTCCCGGAAGAAGACGGCGAAGAAACGCCCGGCGCCGCGTAAACCCGCGTCAAAGACGAGATCGGCCAGGGGCAAATCCGCGGCAGCCATGAACAAGCGCCTCGCCGCCATCCAGCTCCTCATCCTCGATGTCGATGGCACGCTCACCGAAGGCACGGTCTGGCTCGGTGCCTCCGATGACATCAAGGGCTTCAACATCGCCGATGGTCTCGGCATCACCCTGCTCAAAATGGCGGGCATCGAGGTCGCCATCATCACCGGTCGCCGCTCCGAAGCCGTCACTCGACGCGCAAAAGAACTCGGCATCACTCACGTCTTTCAGCAGGTCGGCAACAAGGGTCAGTGCGTTGACATCCTGAAGCGGCGTCTCGGTGTCGACAAAAACGCGGTCGCATCCATGGGCGACGACCTTCCCGACCTCATGGTCTTCAACCGCTGCGGCCTGAACGTCGCCGTCGCCGATGCCGCCCCCGAACTCCAGGCCGCCGCCGACATCGTCACCCAAAAAGCCGGGGGCCGCGGCGCCGCCCGCGAATTCGCCGAACTCCTCCTCAAAGCCCGTGGCGAATGGGACGCCATCATCAATCGATTTGAGACAATGTAGGTAGCGGACGAAAGCCAAACCACACCGGGTCAGCACTTCAAACCGACGAGTCCCGGACGAACCATCCAGTCCTCTTCATCCTCATCTTCGTGTTGCCTTCGTGTCTTCGCGTCTTTGTGTTGAAGATTCTCTGGAATTAAACGCTGATCTCGATCCGCTCTTCCGCCTCACCCGCCAACGGCATCAGATCCCCCGACGTTTCCCCCCGCCTCAACACCAGCACCCGCGCGCCGCATCGTTCCAGCTCGGTCTTCAGCTCCGTCATCCGCTCCCCGGCTTCCGCATGACGCGGATCCTGGTCTCGCCAGATGCGCGTCAGCTCCGCGTCATCCAGCAACACGACATCCGCCGCCACGCCGCGCGTCGTCAACGCCATCACGAGCGAGAAAGGGTCGCCCGGGGTAGATAAAGGGCCAGGAGCTTTGTCTTGAGAGCTCCTGACCCACTCGGTTTCGGCCATCGTCCGGATCACGGGCGTAATCAGGATCGCCCTCGACCCCGGTTCCAGCAACGCACTCCGCGGTCCCGCCGCCTCCCAGAAATTCAACTCCCCCTCATACGTCGTCATCGCCAGCCGATCGAGCAACAAATGCAGGTGCGCCAGCCCCGTGCCCGGCTCGAACGTCTCCACGGTCTTGCGCACCCAGGTCATGCTCACCCGATGCCGAATGGCCGAGGCCTCCGTCAGGATCGACGTCGCGCAGCGAATCGCCGACTCCGTTGTCGATTCCACCCCCGTGCCGTATCGCCCGGGCCGCGTCAGGTCCAGGAAGATCGCCACCTCGGTCTGCACCTGGCTGTCGAGCTGCATCGTGTGCAGTTCCCTCCGCCGCGTCGACGTGCGCCAATGGATACGGTTCAGCGAGTCCCCATATTGATAAGGCCGCACGCTCAGGATCTCTTCGCCCTGCCCGATCCGCTTCGACGTCGCCATCGCCGGACCCTGCCGCGGATCGGGCCCCAGGAATCGATACCCCCCCAGCGGTTCGGCGCGAGGATAAACCGTCAGCTTCGTCACGCAATCGGGCGAGGAGCGGCGAAAAAACACACCCAGCGGATCGGCCGCCCAGATCCGAACCGGCCCCATCAGGTAAAGCCCCCGGTGTCGCTCGACCTCCTTGCGGTATCGCGTGCGAATTTCCCACTTCGGACTCAGCATCGGCAGCAGGCTGCGCTGGTAAATGCCGAACGCTGCCGGGAACGTGTCCTCGACCAGCACCATGTACTGGGCCAGCCCCCCGGTCTGGGAAATGTCGAGCTTCACATCAACGTGATCGTCCTCGAACACCCGCTCGCGATGAACGCGTTTCACCCGGATGCCTTCCAGCGTGCCGCGGCTCATCACCCAGGCCGTGAGCGCAAACGTGACAAGAAAAGCCGTATACGCCGCCATCGCCCGCGTCGCGGGAACGGCGGGCATGAAAATCACCGTGGCGGTGACCATCCCCAGGACGATGTTTTTGGCCGAAAAGAAACCCCGCCCCGGTTCATGCGCCTCAAGTAAGCCCGGCATGAATGGGGACCTCAACCGTGTCCAGGATCTCGTCGATGATCGCGATGGGATTGGCGCCCGCCAACCTCGCCTGTGGCGTCAGCACCATGCGATGCCGAAGCACCGACGGCGCAACCCGCTTCACGTGATCGGGCTTCACGAAGGCTTCGCCCTCGACGTAGGCCAGCGCCCGCGCCAGGTGATGCAGACCGATCGACGCGCGGGGACTCACCCCCAGCGCGACATCGATCCGCGATCGCGTCGCACGAACAACGCGCACCATATAATCGGTGACGGAAGAATCCACGTGGATGTTCATCGCCTGCTCGCGCATGGCCAGCAGGCCCTCAACCTCCAGGATGGGCTCGACCGATCCGATCGGGTGACCCTTGCTCTGCGCTTCGACCACGCGGACCTCTTCGTCGAGATCGGGGTAACCCATGCGAATCTGGATCAGGAAGCGATCGAGCTGCGCCTCGGGCAGCGGAAACACGCCCGACTGCTCCACGGGGTTTTGCGTCGCGATCACGAAGAACGGCTTGGGCAGCGCATAGCGTTTACCATCCGCCGTGACCGTGTGCTCTTCCATCGCTTCCAGCAACCCCGACTGCGTTCGAGGCGTGGCGCGGTTGAGCTCATCGGCCAGCAGCACCTGCGTAAAGATCGGACCGGGGCGGAAGACAAACTCGCCCTTCTTCTCATCCCAGATGGAGGTGCCCGTCAGGTCGGCGGGCAGCAGGTCGGGCGTCATCTGCACGCGGGAGAAATGAAGCTTGAACGATTTCGCAAGCGTCCGCGCCAGCAGCGTCTTCGCCACGCCCGGCACGTCCTCGATCAGCACATGCCCCCCGGCCAGGAACGCGGCAAGCACGAGCTTCAACCGTTCGCGCTTCCCCACGATCACCTGCTCCAGGTGATCCAGGATTTCGGCGGGCGAGACATGCCGCCGCGTCGTCCGCTCCTTCACCGGCGGGATCTTGCGGGTATCCTCGTCGGGGTCGACGACCTCGGCTGAACTATTCAGGTCTTCGGAAGACATCCGCGGATTCTAACGGGGATCGGGGCAGGAGTGCCAGCGCGTTGGACCCGGCGGCACCCCCCCTGGGAGCGCCGAGCACCAGCTCGGCATCTTTGCCTTAAGTCCCATCTATCCCATCCATTCAATCGGTCCCGTCCATCCCATCCGTCCCATCTGTCCCATCCGTCCCATCTGTCCCATCCTTCCCATCCGTCCCATCCGTCCCATCCGTCCTATCCGTCCTATCCGTCCTATCCGTCCTATCCGTCCTATCCGTCCTATCCGTCCTATCCGTCCTATCCGTCCTATCCGTCGTATCCGTCGTATCCGTCCTATCCGTCGTATCCGTCGTATCCGTCGTATCCGTCGTATGTTTTCCCCGATTTCCGAAATCGGGAAGAACGATTGATCTTCGGTCTTTCTTTCAGCGCCCAGCCTTGCCACTAAGGCCTGAATCTTATGGTGAAAAGCATGGGCTTTATCGAAAACCCGTGATCCCTGAGCACGAAGACCTTCCCATGTTCTAACCGTGTCCCCCGGAACACCCGCCAAGTGTAAGCGAGGGACGAGCGACATTGGGCGAACGTATGTTTCCCCGGAAAATCAATCCAGTGAATTGATTTTCGCCCGCTTCCAAAAATCTCACATGCGGACTTTCAAAACCGGAAAGAACGATTGATCTTCGGTCTTTCTTTCAGCGCCCAGCCTTGCCACTAAGGCCTGAATCTTATGGTGAAAAGCATGGGCTTTATCGAAAACCCGTGATCCCTGAGCACGAAGACCTTCCCATGTTCTAACCGTGTCCCCCGGAACACCCGCCAAGTGCAAGCGAGGAACGAGCGGCGCTTGGCGAATGTCTGTTTCTCCGGTTTTCAAAACCGGAAAGAACGATTGATCTTCTCTTCTTCTTCTCTTCTTCTTCTCTTCCTTCCCCTTACGTCGTCACTTCCGGTTTCCTCACCAACCGCCGGATCACATTCAAATATCCCGGCGCGACGTCCGCCCGTTCCAGCGCGCCGCGTTCTTTCAGCAGCCGATGCATTTCAGGCAGGTTCCAGTGCGGGACGGTCGGGAGCAGGTGATGCTCGATGTGGTAATTAAGCCCGCCGGGCGCGACGGTCAGCCGCTCGAGGAGGTTCGCATGGGTGGTGCGGGTGTGGAGCGTGGGGTCGAGGTCGTACTGACCGGGGACCACGGCGTGTTCGGCCGCGTTACGGATACGACTGAACAGCATGTAGACGGTGAGATAAGAGAGCGGCCAGAGCAGGTAAAGCCAGGGCGCGCCGGCGACCCAGCAACCCAGGAGCATGAGGGCGTTAATGACGACGGGCCCGACGAGACGACGGAACCAGAGCTTGCGGATGAGGTAGATCGCCTGGGGCAGCCCGGTGCGGCCGGTCAGGTCGCGCAGGATCTTGCGGCGGAAACTCGCGCGCGTGACGGCGTAGTTGACGTAATTGGGCAGGTCGGGATCCTGGGGGGTGCCGGCCAGGACGTGATGTTGCGAGTGATTGTTCCGATATCCCTCGAGGTTGGCGAGGATCGGGCTGGCGGCGAGCCACTGGCCCATGAAGTCATTGACGCCGGGACGCGTGAACATGGACCGGTGCCCGCAATCGTGCATCAACGCGGCGAAATGCAGGATACGCCCGCCGAAAAGGATGAGCGCGAGCAGGATCGTGAACGGGTTCGTCCAGGCATGGACCATCGCGAAGACCGCGATGAGCAGCCCCCAGGCCAACGTGAACGCCCAGGCGGCCTTGAGATCGTTCTTCTGCGTGAGGCGCTTGATCTCGTCACGGCTGAGCAGGTCACTCGCGCGCCGCCGACCGATTTTCGATCCCGCCGTCGCGACCGCTTCGGCGTTGGAAGCATCGACATCATAGACCGGCGGTTCGATGTCGGAGACCGTTGCTTCTGAAACAAGGGCGTCGTTCGAACCATCGGCGGCGGATTGTGATGCGGTCTCAGTCACGCCCACCGTGAACCCGTCATCCGCGACCGTCGGCCCTTCCGCTTTATCATCGGTCGGTGCTGTTGCACGGGGCGGCGTATCGAACGTCAGGTCGGCTTCATCGGTAAACGGAACCGGATCGGGCATCCCATCGAACCCGCCAGCAAGATGATCATGCGAATGTTGATCAGGGTGTTGCTCGTCGTGCTCGTCACTCATGGCGTTCCTCCCGAATCGAAAACGAGGCCGCGCGGTATGCGTTGAAAGTCCACGCGACGGAAAAGGGTGCACCCGGAGGAACGGTCTGACGCGGACACGAGGGAGAACCCACGCCGCATTCCATACACAGGTGCATGGCAAATCCTCGCAGCTTCCCCAGCTCGACTTCAACCAAAATCGAATACTGATTCATTTTTTGAGATCCAATTCAATCAGTGATTAAAGCAAGTGCGACTACGATTATCCGTATAATCGAATTCCGTTTGGTAGGACTTCGATGGATCGTAGCCGGCAAATGCTCATCGACCATATCGGCACGGCTATGTCGCGAGGCCCACCGGCGTCAACCCCTTCCAAAAGGCAATTATAGTTATCCGTTGAAGTAACATTCGCCGCCTTCGGCTTGTTCTCGTGGAACTTGCGCGTTGCCTTGAAACCCTTTGCCGGAATATTCAGCAGCCGGGATTCGAAGACCTTGGCATCAATCAAGTGCCGACTCTGATTTGGCCAGTGGTGCGCAATTTAGGAGGACACGAAATCTAAGTCTTCAATACCGGCTGTTCATCTTGTTCGAGGAAATACAATAGTGATTTTTATGCGTCACGGGTAAATTCAACATCTTAATTCAATCCCGAGCGATAAAATGAGGCACTCCTCTTCAGAAGAGGTCAGCATCCCTATGCATCATTCATTCGAAACAAGAGTTCTCGATCTTTCCACTTCACTTGGTTATCGCATCGGCGGTCACGTAACGTTGAAAGCTCGAGACGCTTCCTACCTGGGAATTCCAAGCCCCCTAAATCCGAAAGTGTTCGCCCACTTGAATCAAAAACTAGGAAAGAGAGTTTATTCGCATCAGAACGCCGCGATCTCCGAACTATTAGAGGGAAATGACATCTGCGTCGCCACTCCCGTTGCTTCCGGCAAGAGCCTAATTTTTATGGCATTTGCAGCCCATATTGTACTCAGCCATCCGCATTCACGAGTACTTGCACTTTATCCAGCCAAGGCCCTTATTCAGGATCAATTGAACAAATGGAAAGAGATCACACAACCGCTTGGCATTAAATATGGCTTCATAGACGGAAGCATAAGCACCTCCGAACGATCTTCCGTTATTTCCTCCAACGATATCATACTTGCGACTCCGGATGTCGTCCACGCCTGGTTACTCCCCAACAATGCTGATAGGCCAGTAAATGAGTTCCTTTCTCATCTACGCTTGCTTGTGCTCGATGAAGCACATGTATACGACGGAGTTTTTGGTACCAACATGGCATTTCTTATCAGAAGACTTTCGGCTCTTAGTGGCCGCTTTCAGATTGCCTCATGCACTGCGACAATAGGCGATCCCTCAGGGTTTGTATCCCAACTAACAGGACGTCAGCCTCGTACGCTTTCAGAAGGACAAAGCGGAGCGCCATTTTCCCAACGTGAAATATTTGAGCTTACTCCAATTGAAGGAGGCGATTTCGAGAGAAAGGCCGAGCTTCTAAAAAGGCTCGCACAAGGTGGCCTTGGAAAATTCATTGCCTTTGCAGATTCAAGGAAAATGGTCGAGAAACTCGTTGCCGCCACCCGTCGCCCGCCTGAGACTGAGATACCGCCCGCACGTAGCGACGGAGGCGAAGTTTTAGCAAACAATTTTTCGGATGAAGGCATTCGAGTAATGCCATATCGGTCTGGGTACGATGAAGAAGATCGTATTCAAATTCAGAAGTCGCTAATGGACGGCACTCTCGTAGGCGTTGTCGCTACTAGTGCCCTGGAGCTCGGAATAGATATCGGGGATATCGCCACTACCGTTCTCTTCGGGCGGCCGAGGAGTCCAAATTCTCTTTGGCAGCGCATTGGTCGATCCGGGCGAAGCTCGATCGGCTTGACACTTCTGGTGAATGACACTGCCATTGGAGGCGACTCTCTCGAATCATACATCAATCGCCCGATTGTTCCCAACAGGCTTTACCTAAGAAATAGATACATACAGTATTCTCAAGCACTCTGCGCGGCAACTGAAATTGCCGCGATTGAAAGAGAAAATGGGAACCCCGCATTCGAGAGTCTTCCTGGGGAATTTGTTGAGATGCTTCGAAATGAATTGAACCAAACAGAAGCCGTTCCAGAGGATCTTTATCCCCTCAAACAGCGAGCTCAAGCAGGGCCACAGATAGTCTTTCCCTTACGAGCAGCAGGCGAGCCAAGCTTCTCAATCGAGGCCAGTTCTTTTCAGAATCTCGGAAGCATAACTTTTGGGCAGGCCATTCGCGAATCTTATCCTGGCGCGATATACTATCATATGGCAAGGCCATACAGAGTAGAAAGCATCCATTTTGGAAAACAAACTATCTATTGCACGCCATCAAAACATTACTCAACCTCTCCACTGTTACAATCAAAAGTGTTTCCTCGTTTCTCAAGTGGAGTTCTTCAGCTACGGCGATCTGATTCAGGTTTCTTGATTGAATCAGAAATGCAAGTGAGTGAGCGCGTTCTCGGATTTACTGAAAGACGGGGTTCCTCGACTTATCCCCATAGCTATGACCACCATTCCGTCTATTGCCGAAAACCATTAATGCGGATGTTCGAAACAACAGGGATATGCTGGTGGTTTGAAGACGGTGCTGGCACGGAAGAACTTACAGCTCACTACCTTTTGGAAGCATTCGCGAAGGATCATTCAATTCACAGCCGCGATCTCGGAATAGGAAAATTTTACTCGAAGGTTTCGCCTTTGGGCCCTCATGTGTGCGAAAACATATGTATTTACGATAGTACATACGGCAGTCTTCGATTGACAATGACGCTAGCCCAGCGTTTTGAGGATACAGTACATTCTGCATTGGAAATCGCGAAGGCAGGGGGCGAGTATTCAGTCGTGGGAGACCTGTTAAGGCTATCCGACAATCTTCAGAATCTCCGATGGGAGAACGCCGTAGAGCATTTGGCAGATTTGCCCGAACTTGAGGAAACTGAACTCGCTGTCGTCGCGCCTGGGCAAAGGGCACTTTTCGCCGCATCATCAGGCCAACTGGAGGAGGTGCAAGTAATCGCGGTGCGTTATACACCGCAAGGGCTAGTGTACGATTTGGAGCCCACACTAAAGGGCACCAAATGGATGGCGTCCAAGAGGGCAGTTTCTCCCATTCCTGGGGAATCGAAAATGGCAAAATTTAATACGCTTTCGGGTGAATTCTCGGATTTGTCTTAAGTTGCTCTTAAATTTGTGGGTTTTGGGTAGTAATAGGATGCCACACACCGAATTTCTGCTCCTTTAGTTCCTAGGTATTTTCGATGCTGTCCTGGTGTTTTCAGCCGCATATTCGTCACGTATGTACATTCGCTAATACACTACTCCTAGCTATAGACCTCTAGCTCTTCGCCCAATCAAAAAGGACCTTCATACTTGATCCCTGTAGATGACGGCGATACACAGATCCGTTTGGCGGCATTCGACCACGTCAAGAGATTGAGCGAGTTCTACGATCCCTTGCCAGCGAGAAGAATCGCGGAAGGCTTCGTGTTTGAGGGCCAACGCATTCTCCTGACCAGCCGCCCGCGTGGCATCTTCAAGCCCAAGCAGATGCGATACATTTTATCCGTCAAAACCGTTTTTCCAAGGCCGGGACGTAAAACCTGGTACGACGATCAGGAGGGTGTGCATCAGCAGATCTACGGAGCGGAAGAATCGATCGAGTACGCCTTCATGGGCGACGATCCCAATAACCATGACAATCGGGGCCTGCGAGAAGCGAGCGAGCTTCGTCTCCCACTTCTCTACTTCGTTGGCGTTGCACCCCAATTCTATAAGGCCTTGTTTCCGGCCTTTATCTCGGAATGGGATCCCAGAAAGTTGAAAGTTCGTATTGAATTCGGGCTGCCCGAAGGCAAGGAGCTGTCGCCCCCGCTGAACCCGATGGAACGGCGATATGCACTACGAACGGTCAAGCTTCGCCTTCATCAGTCCTCGTTTCGAGAAGCTGTCCTTACGGCTTACAACGGGCGTTGTGCCTTGTCGGGACTGCCTGTCCGCCGCCTCCTGGATGCGGCGCATATCATCGCCGACCGGGACCCGCAGCTTGGCCAACCCGTCGTGACCAACGGTCTTCCACTGTCGAAGATTCACCATGCGGCATTCGACGCCCATCTCATCGGCGTGGATCCAGACTATCGCATGCATATTGCCGAGCGACTCCTTGTCCAGGAGGACGGTCCTCTTCTCGAAACACTCAAGAAACTCCACAATGAAACCATCAAACTCCCGGTTCGAGAGGCAGATCGCCCCGATCGAGACCGCCTCGCTCAGCGGTTCGAAGAGTTCAAGAACGCATCCTGATCACTACCCCGCCCTTCACCACTTTCCCCTCTCCTTTTCCTCGCTTGCGTCTTTTGCGTCGCTTGCGTTGAACCTTCTCTTTTCGTTTCCTTAAGCCCCACAAGCGCCCCCAGGGGAATTCCCCTCCCCGGCCATCCATGCGATCATGATTCCGGCGGGTGAACCACCGTGGAGCCTCGCGCCGTTCCAACCGGCCGGGCGCCGCACCCGACCGCACACCCCCGACGATCGGCCCGCGATCATGACCCACCCGCACGCCGCCCACCTTCCCTTATCGCCCCTTGCGAACCCGATCCGCTCTTCCCGCCCCACCGCCGCGCCGGCTGCACATGGCTTCGTTTCTGGCAAAAGGAGAAACGAGCGCGATCCCACCCCTCGAAAATGGCTTCGTTTCACGCAATCTCACGCAAGAGGGAGGAGGGCAACACTCAACCCGACCCAGAATGGCTTCGTTTCTGGCAAAAGAAGAAAGGAGCGCTGCCCCGCCGCTCGAAAATGGCTTCGTTTTCCGCAAAATCGGGAGGCCGCCCCGGTCCCGCTCCCGCGCGCCTGGCTTTGCTCGTGCAAAACTTCCCTTACGCGCCTTCACGTCGTCGGTGGTGAGCCGTTTCAGCCGCGTTCGATCGCCTGGCCGCAGGTGGCGCAGAAGTTCGCGAACGGCGAAACCGGATGCCCGTCGGGGCAGCTCGTACGCTCGTCGGTGGAGCGGGCAAAGGAGGTCAGCGTGGTGAGCGCCGCGGCATAGAAAACCAGGAGGTGACCCGAGATCCCCCGCATTCCGAGGGGGGAATCCATCTCGGTCTGCTCACCGCCCCCGATCTGCATCACGATGAATAAAACAAAATTGATACCGGCCCAGACGAAGCTGGCGTTCGTCAGCCAGCGCATCCAGCGGGGGGCAAATCGCCACACGGCCCGCCACATGTCTTTCGGCGGCGCATTCTTCGCCAGTCGATTCGAGACCAGGACTGTGACGGTCCAGAGAGGGAAAAGAAGGAAGATCACCCCCATAAAAAGTCGTTCAGGAAGCCAGACGATCCCGAACCAGGCGGGAAGGTGCACCGCAATCACGAGGACAAACCCGGCCCCCGCGAGCAGGGCAAGCAATCCGGAGATTTTGCGGAGAAGCGGCATGCATGAACTTACCGGGGAGTTTCTGAATCGCTCAAGCGTGAAGTCACCTCACCAGGCAGCGAGGCCTGGCGGGTCGAACGGGATTTCACGAAGGCGCTACCCCCGCCGCTTCCGCGTTGGACATTCCCCGACTGCGGGCCATAGTAAAGGCAGCGCCGGGAGTCCCCCCCGAAACGGATGTATACGCCGATGAAAAAGCCCACCTCTGATGAACAGCGCCAGCTCGTCCGCCAATGGGAAAAAACCGGACCCCTCCTCGAGCGCATTCGTCGCGAAGCCTTGCGCGACAAGCCCTATGACTGGCGCGAGGTCGACGCGGTCCTGGAGCTGGGATTCCGCGACGGGATTCCGACTCGCTCCTCGGAGGGCATCATCGAAATGCAGCGATGGTTCATGAAAGCCGCAAAGCGCAACCTCAACGCGCCCGTCTCGACGGACGATGCCGGATCGATCCCCTGAGGCTCTCCGCCGGATTCACGGCTATCCGTGCCCACAGCGCATCTTTGCCTTCCGGGTTTTCCCTGCTCCGGCCATAATGGCCCGGCGCGTGCCCGACTCGCGCCTGTCACGGAGATATGAGTATGACCCCCGAACCCAAACCCTCAATGCCGCCGGATAATCCGCCCGACCAGCCCTCGAACCAGCGCAATCAAAAGCCCGTCGTTCCCCGGTTCGCTGCGGCGGCGATCGTCATGACGGACGAGGCCGATCCCCGCGCGCTGATGATCAAACGCAGCGACCGGATGCGCTTCATGGCGGGGCATCATGTGAAACGGTATTAGCAGGTAATATTTTAGTACGTCAACGTGGCACTAAATTTCACCCAGGTGTGAATGTTGGTCGTGGCGGTGATGATACATTGTTTGCCAAGGCAGACGGTATTGTTCTATTTGAAGTTAAAGGTCCAAACAAACGTAAGCAAGTGAGTATTGTTGCTGCGGCTTAAGGCTTTTAAAGTATTAATTTTTCAAAGAACCCCGTCGATGACGGGGTTTTTTGTTATTAGCTTATAATAAAATTGGTTCAGTAGTTAAAATAGTATTTTCAATACAAGGTATGTTTTAGCAATCTTGTGTGACAGGTGATTTAATGAAATTTGTAGATGAAGCAGTGATTCAGGTAAAAGCTGGAAAGGGCGGGAATGGTGCTGCTACGTTTCGTCGTGAAAAATATATAGAGTTTGGTGGGCCGGATGGTGGCGACGGTGGTGATGGTGGCAGCATTATTATGTGCGGCGATGTCAATCTCAATACCCTTGCGGACTTTCGTTATGGTCGGCATTTCCGTGCAGAACATGGTGGCTCCGGTCAACGACGAAAAATGACCGGACGTAGTGGTGAAGATTTAAGAATTAAAGTACCGCTCGGCACCCAAATTTTTGATGATGATACCGATGAACTTATTGGTGATATTGTAAAAGAGGATCAGTGTGTCATTGTTGCTCGAGGTGGTCATCATGGAATTGGTAATGTCCATTTTAAAAGCAGTACTAACCGTGCGCCGCGACAATTTACCTCCGGAACCGAGGGAGAAGAGCGTCCACTGCGCCTGGAATTAAAAATATTGGCTGACGTTGGATTATTAGGTTTTCCGAATGTGGGTAAATCAACCTTTATTCGCGCGGTCTCCAGTGCTAAACCTAAAGTAGCGGATTATCCATTTACTACGTTATACCCGAATCTAGGTGTAGTCAGTGTTGAAGAGCATCGTAGTTTTGTTGTGGCGGATATTCCCGGCATTATAGAAGGTGCTGCTGAAGGAGCCGGTCTGGGAATAACGTTCTTAAAGCATATTTTCACGCACCCGATTATTATTACATATAGTTAATGCAATGCCGTTTGAACATGAGAGTGATCCGGTTGAGAGTGTAAAAATAATTGAAAATGAACTGGATAAGTATGGTCAGGATTTAAGCCGATATACTCGTTGGCTGGTCTTAAATAAAATTGATTTAATTCCTGAAAATGAACGTGATGCTTATTGTGATGATATTGTTAAACGATTAAATTGGACTAGTCCAGTTTATAAAATTTCAGCAATTAATAAGCAAGGCACGCAGGGACTAATTTTTGATATTATGGCGCATGTCGAAGAGCAGCTGGAACAGAACAAAGCTGAAGAAGAGTTGGCTAATAAAAAATTAGCTAGTGAAAAAGCTGAAAAAGCTGAAAAAGAAGAACAGCTGAAACAAATCAAACTTAAGCAGGAACAGTTTGACGATGATTCAAGCAAGGAAAATGAAACTGAACAATAATTATAATCATGAAAGCAGAACAGAAAAAAATTAATTACAGGGAACAATTAAGATCATCTAAACGCTGGGTGGTGAAAATTGGTAGTGCGCTATTAACCAATGATGGCGCTGGCTTAAATAAAGAGATTATTAAAGTCTGGGTTGAACAGATTGTAAATTTAAGAAAACAAGGGCTTGAAATAG
The DNA here is from genome assembly GCA_942490715.1 of uncultured bacterium. Classification (GTDB taxonomy): domain Bacteria; phylum Acidobacteriota; class Polarisedimenticolia; order Polarisedimenticolales; family Polarisedimenticolaceae; genus CALNYP01. The sequence continues at coordinate 125,692 of CALNYP010000008.1, read as the reverse complement.
TCTTGGTTTCCTCCGGTGCCGTTGCCGAAGGCATGAGTCGTTTAGGTATTACAGAACGGCCTAAAGCCGTACATGAATTACAGGCTGCTGCTGCAGTGGGACAAATGGGGTTGGTGCAGGCTTATGAATCTGAATTTAGTAAATTTCAATATCATACTGCACAGGTCTTGTTAACCCATGATGATTTATCCAATCGACAGCGTTACTTAAATGCACGCGGCACGATACGCAGTTTACTCGCGTTAAATGTTATTCCGGTTATTAATGAAAATGATACGGTAGTCACCGATGAAATTCGTTTTGGCGATAATGATACGTTAGCTGCGTTGGTAGCTAATTTAATTGAAGCAGATCATCTAATCATATTAACCGATCAGGATGGATTGTTTGACAAGAATCCACGGAAACATACTGATGCGAAAATTATTGAACAGGCCAATGTTAACGATAACAATCTTGATTCAATGGTTGAAGCAACGGGTGGTAAGTTTGGTAGTGGTGGCATGTTTACCAAACTACGAGCGGTACGATTTGCGGCGCGTTCGGGTACGAATACAATTATTGCCAGTGGACGTAAAGCGAGTAATTTAACCGATATATTTCAAGCTGCTAATACGGGTAGTTTACTATTTACCGATCAAAGACCAGAAACGGCACATAAACAGTGGCTAGCTGGACATCTACAAATGCGTGGCACTCTAACGATTGATAGTGGAGCTGAGCAGGTATTAAATCGTTCAGGTAGCAGCTTGCTTGCGGTGGGAATAAAAAATGTTGCAGGTGATTTTAAACGCGGTGAAATGGTTTCGTGTGTATCACTCAGTGGTGAAAAAATTGCCTGTGGTCTGGTGAATTATAACGCCGATGAAATCCGTCGCTTGGCCGGACAACCCAGTAATAAAATAAATGATATTCTGGGTTATATGAATGAAGATGAAATTATTCACCGGGACAATCTGGTTCTGATTTAATTCTTTTCAGTTTGACTAGTTGAGACTCGGTGTCAGGCTCAAATTTAATGAAATTTGACTGCCAGGATGATACGGCATTTGTGTAGTAAAAATACGGCCTCGAAATTGATAACTCACATCATAAGCCGTAATTTTTTTTGTTGTTTCAGATACATTTTGTATCTCACAACGTTGCTCATAACGTACCTGTTGTGTTGCATATGCGTGATTATCCGCGATGCGGCTTCCTATTTGCGAACCTATCAATGCTCCTAGAACAGCACTCGTTTTTCTTGAATTTCCATGTCCAATATTATTTCCAATAACTCCGCCAATTAATCCTCCTAATAATGTTCTACTGGCACGATCTTCATCATTGTAATAAGTCTGTGTGACGGGCTCGGTAAAACAATGTTTCGTTGGAGTATTTATGGTGACATAACTATAGATCGGTTTTACATTGACTACGTTAGCTTTGATGTTGATTTCAGATTGATTAGGATTGAATTGTTCAAAGTTTACTTCTTCTGGTTCATTGTAATGGTTTGCTTGAGCTAAAGAAATATTTGCGGTGAAAGCTACAATGCTGCTAATAATAATTTTCTTGAGTAATACATTCATCACCTGTCTCCTGCTTAATCTGGTTGTATACGTTATTGCTCAGGAAATAGTGTAAACAGGTCATGCTGAATAGCAGCTGAATAAAATAAATTGGATGAATATGAATATCTTACTGTTATCTGCTTATAGTGCACAGAGTCATTTGGCATGATGCGATAATCTGGTAGTGCTGTGTCCCGAACATAATTGGACTGTATTGAGTTTGCTAGGGCGATACTTTAACTGGCGGATTAGAAGTAATGCGTTAACCTGGGGACTTGAACAACGCTATGTTTTGGACAATCAATACGAACTTGTTTTAGCAACATCAATGGTTGTCTGTGCTATGTTACGAGGCATCGTTCCCAATCTTGCTCAGATTTCATGGATTGTATATTTTCATGAAAATCAGTTTGAGTATCCGGTTAGTTCTGATAATGATCGTCTCGAACCAAAAATGGTAAGTTTGTTTAATGCGATATGCGCGGATAAGCTTATATTTAATACAAAGTATAACGCGACAAGTTTTTTGAATGGAATCGAGCAGTTTCTAAAACGAATGCCAGATGGTGTTCCTAAAAATACAATTGAATATATTACAAAAAAATTAGAAGTCATCGCAGTTCCAATTAATATGAGTGGTACGGCAAAAGACTTGCTATCTCATAACAAGAGTCCGTTTTATTATGGAACCATCGATGGGAATATGATAGAAGGTCCTGAGCAGCTCTATCATTTACTAGTTGAGTTGGATAAAAGGCAGTTCCAGTTCACGTTACATATAATCGGTCCGCAATTCAGAAAAATTCCTGAAGCATTTCTAAGAATAAAAAAGAACTCTCGGATAGTTTATTAAACTTTGGTTATGTTGAATCTATTGAAGAATACAACTCCGTTTTAGTTTCGTCAGACTTTGTATTGTCAACCGCATTACATGATTTTCAAGGGTTGGCAATGTTTGAAGATGCGAGTGGCTGTATTCCTGTTGTCCCGGATCGATTAGCGTATCCAGAAATATTTCCGAACAGTACCGCTATACTTCAGACTTTTTGGCGTTAGATGTCGAGGCAAAAAATATGGCTGATAAAATTATTGAATTACCTGAGAATAAAAATATTGTCAGTATTGATGATATTATGATTTCAAAGTTTAGTAGCAATTACCTGAAACCATTTTATGTCGATGCATCAAGTATGTGCAGCCTATAAAGTAACAGCTTATATTATATTCTTGAATACTATGTTTTTGTAAGCAAAAATTCCCGTAAACCATTGGCCATTAAAACAGAGCGGGAGTATTTAAAATTTGGCATGGCTTTATTAATGGCGTGTGGAGTGAGTGGAGTATGTTGCACAACAGAATCATTTAAAACGGAATGCAGAATTTTATTCATGTGCCGAGTATTTTAAATTCGCCTAAATTTTTGGTCGATATTCTGACGTTAATAAAAACCATGACATATGTTTTATTGGTGCAGAATTGTAATAAGTGATTATGAAGATAGGGTATTATTTTCGGGTTTATATAATTAAAACTATCCCAGACCAGAATAAGATCATACTGCTTATTTGAAAAAGGAATTATTTTTTCGATTTGCCGGGTTATTAAAAGATTAGGATTATCACCTTCTGGCCAGGTAAGTGAGCTCAATGCATTTACATAATCCACTATCGTTAAATAACAGGATTTTTAGAATAAAAATTAAAGCTGTCAGCATAAGCCATACCCAAATCCAATACACTTGGTAATTTTTTTGCTGTCTCGATATTTGTCTTCGCCTGATTAGAATTAAAGTTCTTCCAAAATACCTGAAAAAATTTGACTTGTAGGAAGCGTGTGCTGCACTATCTGAATAATATTCGATAATGGGTTATGCCTTATGCGTAACATTAGGCGCGTTTTAGTTGAGTATCTTGGTTGTTGCTTTTAATGGGCTGTTCGCTTTTTGTGTCACTCATATCAATGCTGCCTTTAAATTTGGCTTCATCTTCAAGTGAAACGCGTGGCGAATAGATATTTCCTTCTACCTTGCCAGTTTTGCTAATGTGCACTTTTTCTTTGCCATATAATTCACCGATAAGTAAACCATTAACAATAATTGATTGAGCGATAGACATTCGCTTTAATTTCGCCGTTAATAACGATAATAAGCTGATTGCTCTTTAAATCATTGTTCCTTCGATTTTACCATCGATTAATAAACCTTCTTCACCGGTGATGTTACCTTTAAGTGTATAGGAAGGACCAATTGATGCAATTTTGAGTACTTTTAGGTGCTGCTTTATGGATGTAGTTTCGTTAACAGGTTTATTCGTTGGTTCGTTTGTATCTTCAGTTACTTTGTTGAATTTGTTACTTACATTTTTTTTGATTTCATTAATATCAAACATTCCTTATTCTCCGCTGTATCAAGTGAGGGGATATTACTATCACTGTTATAATAAGTATAAGTGATTTCTAACATTGATGTTATCTTGCGCATTCGTAAAATAATGCGCAGTAGTTCTCAAGTCAGCAACCACTTTTAAATAGGTCGAATGAGATATTAAATGACGCACTTTCGATGCAATGATTTACTCTCAGATGGTTAGATTGACTTGTGTTATCTCTTGTTTCAACAGTTTCATATGTTTGAAACATCATCTTAGTTAGCGTGCTAGCACTAAGTTTGAATCCTGAATAAGATATTTGTTTGTTATTTAAGTTGAGGTGTTCGGTTATATCTATGCTGGGTACGGTTGCTATAATATTAGCGAACCAGTTTCTTGGTATTTTTTTGTAATCTTCACTTGAAATAGAAATATGCGTCTTATTTGTACTTAATTATAAAAATGAAATTATATTTTTTATTACTTCGTTGAGTTCTTTTCGTGATAGCGTTATTCTCTAAAGGCTTTACATTAGAGTAGTTTGGTAAAGCATGTCGTTATAACTAGGCTTTAAGTTTGCTTTCGAATTGACGGATTTATTCCAAAAATTGCTCTAAACCTACTTCAGCGTGATGTTTTGAATCAAAAGGTCCATGATCTAACCCTTCTCGACTGGAAAATAACATGCCGAATCTATGGTAAAATAACGTCCTGCCCGAAAGGGTATGACACCTGCTTCGTTCCCTTTCGTAGTATTTCCATTGTCGTAGCCTCAAATAGACGATGTACTTGTTTAATTTATAGGTGACATCATATAGCTTGTAAAGTGATATTATTTTGATCAAGATAAATGGTATATATTATCCGACCATTAGTTGCATTGTGCAGACTTTGGTTCTGCTTTTTGTGACTATATAACAATGTATTTTGTGGAGGAATTCGATGTTTTCAATGAATAATAAACCAGGTTTGCCGACGCCAGAGCAGGCTTTACTCAGGTCGTGATCAGGCGCTTGAAAAACAGATCCGAGTTTCTCGACTAAACATGCCGTCTTAGGGGCAACGCTAGTTGAACCATTTCCGGCAAACATGCAAAAAGCCATGTTTGGTCTTGGGTGTTTCTGGGGTGCTGAACGAAAATTCTGGCAATTAGATGGTGTCTTTTCAACAGTAGCGGGGTATGCCGCAGGCGTAACGCCGAACCCTAATTATAAAGGCACACACGATCGGCTCCCAGGAATCGACGGGCCAGAAACGCGACCAGCGCGCTGTCGACGCCGCCCGAGAACGCCACCGCCGCCGCCGGGCAAGGCTCGAACCATTCGCCGAGGCGCTGGAGTGCCCGTCCGGTCCCGGTGGCGTCGTTCATGCCGCCGAGAATACGTCAGTTGAAGATGACGAGATAGGTGTCGTTCTCGTCGGTCTCCCACTCGTCGGTGCGCCGGACCACGCGCCAGCCTTCGGAGGTCATCTCTGCGATCAGGTCGTCGATGCTCAGCCCGTGTCCGCCGCGATCGGGCACACCCTCGAGCTCGTCCCAGTGCGTCTGGGGCCGGATGTCGACGATGCCGAGTTTCCCGCCGGGACGCAACGCGCGGCGGAGACTGTCACGCATCTTCTCCGGCTCGGTGAAGTGGTGGTAGACCAGCCGCAACAGGATCACGTCGCAACAGTTCTCGGGGAGGCCGGTGTCCTCCTCACCTCCGAGGATCGTCGTGAAGTTCCCCAGGCCGGCGTCCTCGAGGCGCTCGGAGATATCCTCGACGTCGTCCTCCTCGATCTCGGTGGAGAAGACGTGGCCGGTCGGGCCGACGACCCCGGCGAGCTCCTCGCTGAAGGCTCCGTTTCCGGCCCCGACGTCGGCGATCGCCATGCCGGACGAGATCCCGAGCGCCTGGCTCAATCGCCGGCTCTCCTCGACCTCCTGCCGTCCCGCCGAACAGGCCGGCGAGAAGGAGATCGCAAGGACGGACCCCAGGATCGTCATCCCGGCGGCAAGAATCGAACGGTTCCCGGTCATGCCGTACACCTCCGCGCGCCCCTACCCAACGGTGTACGGGATTCGAAGGCTTCCGGTCAATAGACGTTACATCGTTTTACAATCGCCGACATGGTCGAGCGTCGCACGATCGGAATTCACTGCGCGGGCTGTCGCTCGCTGCTCTACCGCTACAAGAAGGGCGGAACCGGCGCGCTGGTCAAGTGCTTCGTCGAGCGCATCGTCGACGACCGGACCGCCGGCGATCTCCGCTGCCACGTTTGTGGGCGGGAGTTCGCCCGGGAACGGATGATGGCCGGCAAGCCGGCGCACAAGATCATCCAGGGCAAGGTCTTCACCCGGGGCATGCGCAAGCGCTGAGCGCTGGTATCAGTTCGCCAGCGCTGCCTTCAGCAGCCCCGCCGGCTTGACCCAGGGCCGGAGTGTTTCGTCGGCGACGAGAAAGTCCGTCGGCCCCAGTGCGTACGGCGCCACCTCGTAGGCGTCGAAGTGGAACAGGATGCCGTCGTCGACGACGCCGAAGTTCTCGGCGGTGGCGAACCGTTTGCGGTCGAACCAGAATCCGGCCTCGGCCAGATCCGCGTCGGCCTCCAGATTCCGCGCCTTCCGGAACGCCTCCTCGGCGGCCAGCTCCAGGTCGGCCAGCCGCCCTTCCCCGAGCAGCTCCTCGAGGGTCACCCGGTGTCCGTCACGGCGGTCGAACGTGGAGTAGCGCACCGACGCGTTGGGATGGGCGCCGCCGGTGAAGCTCTGCTCGTGCCTCGCGACGGTGACGAGCTGCTCGTCGAGGTGCTCGACGACGATGCGCCGTTCGAGATAGGCCTGTTGCGTGGAGGCGCTGTCGGGAAATTCCCGCTGCGTCTCGACGTAGCTGGCCAGGAACTGCGTCGTCAGGTCATCGGCGTTCGTCGGCGGACTGCTCGCCTCGACCGGAGCCAGCAGCATCTGCTCGATCTGGTCGTTCAGCCGATCGGCAAGCAGCGGCGACGAGCCGCCGCTCCAGCGCGGGTAGACCAGGGTGACCCGGCCGCAGGGTTCGGCGCCCCCCTCGTCGCAGGGGCCCTCCGTCTCCTCGACGGTGACCATCTCGTAATGCACCGGATCGACCGGTGCACCGCAGGCCAGGAAACCCAGTGCCGCGGCCAGCACCGATCCCGATCCCGCTACCCTGAAGCTCCTTGCCTCGCCCATGATCCCCTCCGATCCGGACGCCGCGATGCCAGGGTTCAGTCCGTATCTCCAACCAGGTCGATACGATCCGGACCGTTGGGCACCATGCACAGAAACTCGAACGGCGCCTCGATTACTTCATAGAAATGGGGAACGCCGGCCGGGATGTAGACGACGGTCCCGGCGCGGACGACGTGCTCTTCGTCACCGATTCCGACCCGGGCACTCCCGCTCAGGACGTACTGCTCGTGTTCGACGGTGTTGGTGTGACGGGGCATCCCGCCGCCGGCGCCCATCTGGAATCGGCGCATCGCGAAGTGCGGCATCCCGTCATCGGTCCCGAGCAACACCTGGGTCCGGGTGGCAGTGCCCGCGGCGACGTCGATGCCCTCGACATCGTCGGCGCGGCGCACGACGGCGCGGCGTGACGTTTCGGAATCGGTCATGACCCGTTCCCTCGGTTGCTGGACTGGACCTGCGGGCGACACCCGGTGACCCGACTATACGGGAGAGCCGAGGGCCGAGGCAACCGGCCCGGAAGGCCGGCTCAGTGGTCGATGTGATCCCCGCGAAAGAAGGCGGTTCCGGAGAGATAATGCAGCCGCGGCCGGTCAAGGGTCTCGATCGGCCCGGCTCCGTTCCCGCCGAGCCAGTCGAACAGGTTCGCATCCTCCCGCCCACGGAAATCGATCGGGCCGTCGATGCCGATCTCGGCCAGCGACTCCCGAACGGCGTCGAAGCGCAGGAGCTGGTCGGCGATCCGGTCGAACCGTGTGTCGGGAATCGGCGACAGGCTGGCGACGATCAGATCGTCCGCCGCCTCCCGGGCGTGGAACAAGCGGATGTACGGGAACTCGACGAGGAGCGTGCGCAGCACGAGTCGCCGGACGTCGTCGTTGGTCGCGTAGCGCTGCAACCACTGAACGAAGATGCCGTCCGCTTCGAGGTGCTCCCGGACGAGACGGTAGAACTCGCGGCTGAAGACCTGGTCGACGCCGGTGACCCACGGGTTGCTCGGTTCGGAGATGATCAGGTTCCAGCTCCGCTGCCCCCGGCGGATCACCCGGAACGCGTCGCCGACCTGGATCTGCAGCCGAGGATCGTCCTCCACCTCGTGGGTCGCATCGGAGAAGAACGGCAAGAAGTCGACGACGGCGCCGGAGATCTCGGCCACGTCGATCCGCTTCACGTCGGGATAGAGGGACAGCTCACCGGCGGTGACGCCGGTGCCGAGGCCGATGACGAGGACCGACGAGCGGTCCTCCGCGAGCAGCGCCGGCAGATGCGCCGACAGTCGCAGCGTCTCGCGATCGTAGAAGGTGCTCGAGTCCGGCTTGCCGTTGACCAGGATCGATCGCGGCCGGGGCGCGTTCAGCGGAAGTTGCTCGGGCTCCTCGATCAACGCCGCGGCGAGGGTCGGCATCTGGGCCAGCAGCGCCTCCGCCGGCCGGGGGTTCTCGACCACGGCGATCGTCGCCTCGGGAGCGTCGGTGTAGGCCAGCAGGTTCCGGTGGCGATAGAACTCGAGGTAGAACGCATCGGGGCTGGCCCCGGCGAAGGGGAGCCGCTCGCGCAGGCGGAAGGTGCCGACCGCCATCCGCGTCGGGTCGTAGGGAAACCAGATCGCACAGATCAGCGCGACGGCGACCGCGGCGGCGGCGGTGCGCCGTCCCCGGGAGGGGAGCCTCGCCGCCGACAGACAGGCTCCCGCCGCGACGAGGCCCAGGGCCAGGACGAAGAGCTGTCCCAGGTCGAACCAGCGAAACAGCAGGAAGCCACCCAGGAGCCCGCCGAGCAGGTTGCCCAGGGCGTTGGCCGACAGCAACCAGCCGGCACGCAGGCCGACGTCGTCGAGCTGCTTGCGCAGCGCGGCGTAGGCCAGCGGTACGGTCGCGCCCATCAACGCGGCCGGAATGCCGAGCACGACCAGGAGCAGCACGCCGATCGTGGCGTAGAAGCCGACCATCGCCGCGGTGCTGGAGCCGAAGGACGTCCGCAGCAGGTGACCGGCCCAGGGCCACAGGTCGAGGGTGACGAACAGCACGGCCAGGCCGATGCAGATGCCCAGGTGGTTGCGTACCAGTGCGTCCTCACCCGGTTGTCCGCGCCGGGCCACGCGATGGGCGCCGAAGGCGATCGCGATCACGAAGACGGCGACGACGATGGCGAAGTTGTACGAGGATCCGCCGAAGGTCAGGTGGGTCACCCGGACGAGCACGGTCTCCAGCGTGAGGAAGGCGAAGCCGCTCAGGAAGACGATGCCGAACAACGCCCAGCTCGGCGGCGGAGAGACCACCGCGCCGGCGTCGCTCGCCGGCGGCTCGTCGAGAAGCTGGCGACCACGCAGGATGAAGAAGCCGGCGGCGCAGAGGTTGATCAGCGCCCCGATCCGCAAGCTGCCCGGGAGACCGAACTGCTGGATCAGGACGAACCCGGCCAGCAACGTGCCGAATGCCGCACCGGCGGTGTTGACGGCGTAGATCCGTGCGTGGGCCGCGGTCGCGTCTTCCAGGGAGCGCGAGAGCCCACGGGTCAACATCGGCACCGTGCCGCCCATGCAGATCGTCGGCGGCAGCAGCAGGAACAGCGCGCAGAGCGTTCCCTGGACGACGAGCCCGGTCGTCGGTTCGAAGTTCCAGCTGCCGGTCAGCCTGTCGACGGCGGCGAACAGCCACGGAAACGACAGAGCCCAGAGACCGATCGCCGCTTCGAGGATGCCGTAGGCGACGAAGACCCGTCGCGTACGCATCGTCAGCGCTCCGCAGATCAGGTAGCCCAGGGCCAGCCCGCCGAGGAAGACGCCGAGCACCGTCGCCGTGGCCAGCCCGTCACTGCCGAGGAGCCGGGTGAGATAGCGCTGCCAGACGACCTGGTAGATCAGGCCGGCGGATCCGGTGAGGAACGTCAGCAGATAGACGGTACGCAGATTGCGTTGCAATCGAGAAGCCTCCGCGGGGCGGCCATGATAACGTCAGAGCATGTCCACAATCCTTGGAATCGCCGGAAGTCTACGGAAGGGTTCGTTCAACGCGGCGTTGCTGCGGACCGCCGCCCAGCTCACACCCGAGGGCTGCCGCATCGAGATCGCCTCGATCGCCGGGATCCCGCTCTACGACGGCGACGTCGAGGAGGCCGGCGGCCTGCCCGAAGCGGTGAAGACGTTGAAGCAACAGATCGCCGCCGCCGACGGGCTGCTGCTGGTCACCCCCGAGTACAACGGTTCGTTCCCCGGCGTGATGAAGAACGCCCTCGACTGGGCCTCGCGACCCGGCGACGACGGGTCCCGTGTCTTCAAGGACAAGCCGGTCGGCGTGATCGGCGCGACTCCCGGCGGGCTGGGGACCGTCTTCGCCCAGACCGCCTGGTTGCCGGTGCTGCGTTCGGTCAGCATGCGTCCGTTCTTCGGCACCAACGTCTACCTCTCGGGCATCTCGAAGCTCGCGCAGGCCGACGGAGTGATCACCGACGAGCCGACCCGCAAGAAACTGACGGAATACCTCGCGGGCTTTGCCGCGTTCCTCTAGACGATGAGCACACGACATTTCGTCCTCGACGGTCCGTTGAAGCCACCCTTCCACGAGGGTGCGGAGGTCGCGGTCTTCGGCATGGGCTGTTTCTGGGGTGCCGAACGCAAGTTCTGGGAAGCCCCGGGGGTGCTGTCGACCGCCGTCGGTTACGCGGCCGGCCAGACGACCGACCCGACCTACCAGCAGGTCTGCAGCGGGCGAACCGGCCACGCCGAGGTCGTCCAGGTCGTGTACGACCCGGCGCGGACCTCCTACGAGGCGATGCTGCGCATCTTCTGGGAGAACCACGATCCGACCCAGGGCATGCGCCAGGGCAACGATACGGGTACGCAGTATCGATCGGGGATCTACTGGAACTCGGCGTCCCAGCGCGACGCCGCCGAGTCGTCCCGGGACGCCTACCAGCAGGAGCTGACCGCGGCCGGTCACGGAACGATCACGACCGAGATCGCCGAGGCCGGGACGTTCTACTACGCCGAGGAATACCACCAGCAGTACCTGGCCAAGAACCCCGGCGGGTACTGCGGCATCGGCGGCACCGGGGTGAGTTGTCCGATCGGTCTCGACGTCGACGACGACGACTGACCCACACACGGGAGATTCCGATGAGACGCCTGTCGTCGTTCCGACGGTTCCTGTTGTTCCTGCTGGCGGTGTCGCTGGGGCTGTCCGCCTCTCCGGCCGGCGCCGAACCTCCGGTGAAGGAGTGGGACCGCAACTGGGGGCACTGGCGCGGGCCGCTGGTCACCGGCGTGGCGCCTCACGGCGATCCTCCCGTCGAGTGGAGCGAGACCCGCAACGTGCGCTGGAAGATCGACGTGCCCGGCACCGGCCTGTCGACGCCGGTGATCTGGGGCGACAGGCTGTTCATCACCACGGCGGTACCCACCGACCGCGAGGTCGAGGCCGAGAAGATCGCGGCCTACGCCGCGGAGCTTCCCGAGTGGATGCTCGAGGCCGGGATCCTGCCCAAGTACTACGTGCGCTTCGTCGTCATGGCGATCGACCGCCACGATGGCAGCACGATCTGGGAGAAGACCGTCCGCGTCGACGCGCCTCACGAGGGAACCCACATCGACGGTAGCTGGGCCGCGGCCTCGGCGGTGACCGACGGGGAGGTCCTCATCGCCCACTTCGGTTCCAACGGCACCTATGCGATGAACCTCGACGGGGAGCCGCTCTGGGAGGTCGACCTCGGCAACATGACGACCCGCCGGGGCTTCGGCGACGGCAGCACTCCGGCGATTCACGGCGACACCGTCGTGATCAACTGGGACCACGAGGCCGACTCGTTCCTGGTCGCCCTGAACCGTGACGACGGATCCGAGCGCTGGCGCACCGCCCGTGACAACGTCACCTCCTGGTCGACGCCGTTGATCGTCGACGTCAAGGGCAAGCCCCAGGTGATCGTCGCCGCGACCGGCGAGAGCCGCGGCTACGACCTGGCGACCGGCGAGGTCGTCTGGAGCCTCGGCGGCATGACCGTCAACTCGATCCCGACGCCGATGGAGCACGACGGTCTGGTCTACCTGATGAGCGGCTACCGCGGCACGATGCTGCAGGCGGTGCGGTTGAAGCAGGCCCGGGGCCAGCTCGACAACGAGAGCAAGGCGGTCGCCTGGAGCTACGAGCAGGACACCCCCTACGTGCCGAGCGGTCTGCTCTACGACGGCCGGGTCTGGTTCCTCAAGCACTTCAAGGGGATCCTGTCGGTGCTCGATGCCCGCAGCGGCAAGCCGGTCTTCGTGCGCCAGCGACTCGACGAGCTGAGCGGGGTCTACGCCTCGATCGTCGGCGCGGCCGACCGGGTCTACATCGTCGGGCGGGCCGGGACCGCCTACGTCCTGCGCAACGGCGATTCGTTCGAGGTGCTGGCGAAGAACAAGCTCGACGATCACTTCGACGCCTCGCCGGCGGTCGTCGGGCGGGATCTCTACCTGCGTGGCCGCAAGCATCTCTACTGTATTTCCGAGGCCGAGGGTCGCTGACCGAGGAGATCCGATGAGGAACCGCTTACTGCTGGTGCTGTGTCTCGTCGCGTTCCTCGGCTGCGGTTCGGCGATCGCCGGCGACTTCTACGCCGGCTTCGGCGTCGGCAAGACCGAGGCCGACGGCGCGTTCGGCCCCCAGGGCTTCAACGCCGAAGGCTTCGGCTACAAGCTGTTCGGCGGCTACCGCTTCTGGAAGTTTCTCGGGGTCGAGCTGGACTACCGGGACTTCGGTGACCCCGACGACACGGCCAACGGCTTCGACGTCACCGTCGATCTCACCGGGTGGTGCGTCGCGGCGATGATCGTGGCGCCGGTGAGCCAGAACTTCGAGCTGTACGGCAAGGCCGGCCTGCTGACCTGGGACGCCGAGACGATCGCGGTCCAGAACATGATCCCGCTGCGCTTCACCGACGACGGCTCCGACATGTCCTTCGGGATCGGCGCCGCGTTCACCCTCGGCGACCGCTTCGCGATCCGCGCCGAGTGGGAGACGTTCAACCCCGACGGGTCGTTCGAGCAGATGAGGAACCTGGGTCTCGGGGTGGAGTACCGCTTCTGAGATCACGTTGATCGGCTCGCCGCTCTGAATCTCCCCTGAATCCCGGGACTTCCGCGGAATCAGCTGGCCAATCGGGTCGTCTTGACATATCTTGACATTACTTGACGGAGGCCACGGCATGGCGGCGATCAAGATCAGTTCCAAGATCGACGAGTCGGCATGGAACGACCTGCGCGAGATCGCGGAGGAGTCCCATCAGAGCATCTCCGGTCTGCTGACCGAGGCCGTTCGGGACTTCGTGCGCCGCCGTCGGTTGCGTCCTTCGGTGATGCGCCACCTCGAGGAGTCGATCGAGGCGAACGAGGAATTGGGACGGCGACTTGCCCGATAGCGGTCCGGTCCTGTTCCTGTCCCGGGACGAGGTCCTTGCGATCCACGCGCGGTTGATCGAGGTCTTTGGCGGGCCGTCCGGGATCCGCGACGCCGGGCTGCTCGAAAGCGCGCTATTCCGTCCGCAAACCGGCTACTACGAGGATCTCGCCGAGATGGCGACCGCGATGTTCGAGTCGCTCCTGATGAATCATCCATTCGTCGACGGCAACAAGCGGGTCGCCTTCTTCGCCACCGATGTCTTCCTGCGACTCAACGGATGGCGTCTGGTTGTCGACGCGACCGAGGCCCACGAGTACCTGATCGAACTGCTCGAGACCGGGCAGGCGAACTACGATCGCCTGCTCCCGTGGATCCGCAAGCACCTGCACACGACCTGATCCCCGCGGCCGGCACCGCACGGAGTCTGCATTTGCAGACTCCGCACCCGGACGCGAACGACGGACGCGAACGCCGAACGCGAACGCCCGAACGCCGAACGCCGAACGTTGCGGTGCAGGCACCCCACACGGCGTCTCGCACTCCCGCACGCTGCATCGCTACAGCGGGCGAAGAGCCCACGCTGGTCTGGCGATTGCCAGGCTACGCCAGGGCGGGTACCTTGGTGATGCGGACATCACACAACCAGGTAAAGCAACAAGAACATGTCTGACCATCGAGCATCCCCCACTGCCCGACCTCCGCTTCCATTCGTCGGCAGCGCCACTCGACCGCTCGTCTACCTGATCGCCATCGCGCTGACGATGGTGGCGGGTCAAGGGCTGGTGCGGCTACTCCAGATCGCCGAGGACGGAGAGTCGTACGAGGCGCTGGTCCGCGCCGGCAACGCCCTGCACCGGAGTGGCCGACCGGAACAGGCGCAGGCCCGCTTCCAGGAGGCGGTCGAGCTGGATCCGGCACGGGGCGAGGCGCACCGCGGACTCGGCGGGATCGCCGAGCAGCGCGACGACCTCGCGCTGGCCCTCGCGCACTACCGCAAGGCCGCGGCGGCCCGGCCGGACGACGCCGAGACCCTCGGTGACCTCGCGCGAACGCTCCATCGCTCCGCGCGCCCCGGCGAGGCGCGGACGTACTACGAGCGAGCGCTCCTCCAGGATCCCCGGCGCCCGGACCTGCTCAACCACCTCGGCCGCCTGCTGGAAGATTCCGGCGAGCTCGAAGGGGCGGCGGTTCGCTACGAACAGGCCCTGGCCATCGACCCCCGCTCGATCCCCGGCTGGACCAATCTAGCCGTCATTCGCACCCGTCAGGGTCGCTACGCGGAGGCCGCGGAGCAGACCGCCGTGGTCGTCAGGCTCGATCCGGACAACGCGAGTGCCCATCGCCGGCTGGGGCGGCTGCAACTGCGGCTCCAGCGCTGGCCGGAGGCGGCGCAGGCGCTGCGGCAGGCGCTGGTCCTCGAGCCGTTCGATCTGGATGCTCGACTCTGGCTGGCCACGGCACTGGAAGCCGACGGTCAGCGGGCCGAAGCCGAGATCGCGCTGCAGCAAACACGGCAACTGGCCAGCGCCAGCGGGCAACTGGCGATCGTGCGCCGGGTCGAGGCGCAGCTCGAACGACTCCGGGAATCCTGAGCCCGCCTGTCGCGCCGCGCCCTACCGCCCAGCGCCTCAGTGCACCCAGCCGAACGTCTCCCGCAGCTTCTCGATCCACTGCTGGGTCGCCGGGTGGATCGTGTCGCCACCCTCCTGCTCGAAGAAGAACTCGCCGCGCTCGACCGCATCGGGCAGGATCTGGTTCATCGTCGCCGCGTCGTAGACCCGGCCGTTCTGCACGGTGTAGGTGACGAACTCCGATCGTCGCAGATCGTCGAGGGGGTTGCCGTCGATGACGACGAGATCGGCCAGCTTGCCGACCTCGATCGAGCCGAGATCGCCGTCGAGGCCGATGTACTTCGCACCCTCGATCGTCCCGCCGCGCAGCGCCTCCCAGGCGCTGAATCCACCCTGGTGCATCATCCACATCTCCCAGTGGGCGGCCAGGCCGGCGCGCTGTCCGTGGGCGCCGATCTGCACGCCGACGCCGAGGTCGCTCAGCTCCTTGGCGAACTCGGCGACGCGGATGTGGTTGTAATGAACGTCCGGCGCAGTGACCCGGCGCATCGAGCGCGGCTCGACGATGAAGCGCGGCGTGTAGCGCATCAGACGCTCGTTCTCCCAGACGTTGGTCCGGTCGTACCAGTAGTTCTCGCCGGAGATGCCGCCGTAGGCGACGACGAACGTCGGCGTGTAGCCGGTCTCGCTCTGGGACCAGAGCTGCTTCACGTCGTCGTAGCCCTGGACCAGCGAGATTGCGTGCTCGATGCCGGTGTGGCCGTCGACGATCTCGTTCATGTTGTGGTGGTACTTGGCGCCGCCCTCGGGAACGACCATCACGCCGAGTTCACGGCCGGCGGCGATCACCTGCTGACGCTGGTCCCGGCGAGGCTGCTGGTAGCTCTTGACCGAGATCGCGCCGACGTCCCGCAGCCGGCGGACGTGGAACAGCGCGTCGTCGTAGCTGTTGATCTTGGCCCTGAACCCCGGCGCATTGGCACCGTAGAGGATCGTGCCGGTGGAGTAGATCCGCGGGGCGGTGATCATTCCCGCGCGCTGCATCTCGGCGGCAGAGAAGATGCTCGAGGTGTCATTGGACGGGTCGTGAACGGTGGTCACACCGAAGGCCAGGTCGGCGAACTGGGTCCAGTTCTGCTGCGGTGTGATCTCGCTGCGTGCCGCCGGGCCGTGGGCGTGGACGTCGATGAAGCCGGGGACGATCGTCTTGCCGGCGACGTTGATCTGCTCGGTGCCCGACGGCAGGGAGATCTCGGACTTCGGTCCGACGGCGCGGATCCGGTTGCCGTCGATGAGTACGACGCCGTCCTCGATCACCTCCTCGGTGTTCGACGCGTCGCGCATGGTGACGATCCGGGCGCCGACGAGGGCGATCAGCCCCTCGGGTCGGTCGGTCGCGGTCTTGAAGGAGAGGTCGAGCCCCTCCTCGACCGGCTCCGGCAGTTTCTCCGGTGAGCCGTCGAGGAACGAGAAGGCGTCGGTCAGGGCGCGGCTGAACAGCGTCGGTCCGTGAGACCAGTGCAGCTCGTCGCTCGCGGCGGACCAGTGCAGGAACTCACCGGAACGCTTCGAGACCTGCTTGACCGGGATCGACTTCGTACTCGAACCGATCGAGACCGTCTTGCCCGTCGGCACGAACGGCGCGACGTAGGCGTTGTATTGCTCGGTGAAGGCGACCCACTTGCCGTCGGGGGAGACGCTGAACTCCGAGGCCTCGGCGCCCTTGAGGTGGGTGCGCTCGTCGTGTCCCTCGAGGTCGACGCTCTTCAACGCGAGCGCCGTGCGATCGACTCCCTCGGAGAACAGGATGCGCTGGCCGTCGGCGCTGAACTGAGGGTTGTCGCCGCTGCGGCTGACTCGCTTGGCCTCGCCGCCCGACGCCGCGACGGTGTAGATCCCGGGCTCCATCGACCAGCGGCCGGAGAGTACGAAGCCACCGCTGATCTTGCGGTAGACGATCTGGCTGCCGTCGGGGGAGAACTTCGGCTGGATGAAATGTCCTGGTGCCTCGTTCAGCACCCGGCCGTTGCCGCCGCCGATCGGAGCGACGGCGAGCTGCCCCAGCTCCTCGTCGTTCCAGGTGACGTAGACGACCTGGCTGCCGTCGGGCGAGACGCTGGGGTAGAACTCGTGGCGGTCGTCGTCACCGGAGGTCAGGCGATGGCGTTCGCCGCTCTCGATGTCCTGGACCCAGATCCGTCCCAGCGCCTGGTAGACCGCCTTCGTTCCGTCGGGCGACCTCTGCGCCCAGCGCAGCATCTTGACGTCGAACTCGTCCGGGGCGACTTCCACCGGGAAACGCAGGGCCGGCGCGATCTTCTTCTCGGCGACGACGTGGACCGGGATCTCCGTGGCTTCCCTGGTCGTGACGTCGACCCGGCGGATCTTGCCGCCGGACCAGAAGACGATCGAACCGCCGTCGGGCATCCAGGAGAAGGCGTTGGTGTTGCCCGACGAGCCGCTGGCCTCCTGCAGGTCGCGGTCGATCTGGTCGTAGATCGGCCACTCGAGACCCGAGTCGAGGTCCTTGAGGTAGATCGCGCTGGTGAAGTCGGGGGTGCGCTTGATGAAGGCGAGCCGCTTGCCATCGGGGGACGGGGTCGGCCGGATCGCGCCGCCGGGGCCGCTGACGATCGTCTCGACCCGGCCGGTCTCCCGGTCGAGGCGGCGAATGTCGAAGATGCTGCCGGTCGCGTCCTTGTTGTACTCCCACTGCACACCGGGGGTCGTGTCCTGGCTGAAGAACACGTAGCGGCCGTCGTCGGAGAAGGCCGGCTCCGAGATGTTCTTCTGATCCTGGGCACCGTTGGGACGCTCGATCAGCTGCAGGCCGCCGCCCCCCGAGGCGTGGAACAGCCAGATCTCACCGGCGGGGATGCTGCGGGTCGAGGTGTAGCCCTTCATCGTGGCGATCATCGCGCCGTCGGGGCTCCAGGCCGGGGTGTGGACCAGGTTCTCTTTTTCCTTGGAGACCGCCTCCGGCTCGGTTCCGTCGGCGTTCATGACCCAGAGGTTGTCGCCACCCTCGCGGTCGCTGATGAACGCGATCCGGCTGCCGTCGGGGCTGTAGGTCGGCTGGAAGTTCCAGGCGATGTCCGCGGTCAGTGCAGTCGCATCGCCGCCCTCGATCGGCACGGTGTAGATGTCGCCGAGCATGTCGAAGACGATCGTGGTGCCGTCGGGGCTCACGTCGACGTCGGACCAGGTCGTCTCGTTCGTGTCGATGGTGATCGTCTGCCACTCTCCGGGAGGGTTGTTGACGTCCCACTTCTTCGAATCCGACTCCTCGTTGTCACCCTTCTTCTTGCCTTTCTTGCCCTTGTCCTTCTTGCCGGACTTCTTTTTCTTCTTCTCGCCGTCGTCCTGGGCGGTCGCCGGACCGGGATCGGTCGCGGCCCGGGACAGCGGAGCGTTCGGTGCAAGAAGCAGCGCCAGGGCGAGCAGGGCGCAGGAGAGGTTTCGCGATCGAAGCATGACGTCTTGACTCCCTCGGGAAAAAACCAACCGGTGCGGCTCGGGATTGTAACCCAGCCCGATGGCGTCTGGTTGCCGCCCGTTCCCCGCAGAGTTCGCCGGTGCGGAACCGCTCGCCGGTGCCTTCCCGGGATAGACTCCAGATCCGGGCCGCCCGGCCATCGAAGGAGTTCGGCAATGCGTGAGTCGACCTGGATCCTTTCGCTCTCGATCGCCCTGATCTTGCTGGCCCCGGGTGCCTTGGCCGAGGATCCGCCGCCGGCCGACCCCGCTCCACCCCCGCCTCCGACTCAGGAGGCCAAGCCGCCAGAGGCCCGGCCTCAGGAAACTTCCCCGGCACAGCCTCCGGTCACTCCCGGGCCCACCCTGGAGGAGCTCCGGGCGCTGATCGCGCAACAACAGGCGCAGATCGCGGCTCAGGGCAAGCTGATCGACGATCAGATGGCGCTCGTCGAGGGGCAGGCCGGCGAGATCGACAAGCAGCGCAGGCAGCTTGCCGATCAGAAGAAGGAGATCGAGAGCCAGCGGGCCACCCTGCTGGGGATGCAGACCCGGATCGACCAGCTGGCAACGGGGAAGGATCAGGGCATGTCCCAGGAGGAGATCGATTTCAGGGAGCGGTTGACGAAGCTCGAGGATCGGATCGCCGCCGAGCCGGAGGCGCCGACCGACATCACCGAGACGACGGACTTTCCAGGGTCGATCCGCATCCCCGGAACGAACGCTGCGTTCCGCATCGGCGGGTTCGTCAAGGCGTCTCTGGTGACCACCTTCGATCCCCTGGGGACCGACGACCGTTTCATCGTCGGCAGCATTCCGCCCTCGGGGCAGGAGGGCGCCGGGGAGGCCCGCCGTTTCAACCTGACCGCGCGGCAGTCCAGAGCCAACTTCGATCTGCGTCAGCAACTATCCACAGGGACACTCCGCGCGTTCATCGAGGCGGACTTCGCCGGCGAGCTGGATGGAGGCAGCGACGTCTTCCGTCTGCGCCACGCGTACGGCCAGTACGGTGCCTTCATTGCGGGCGAGACGTGGTCCGCCGGCGTGGACACGGTGGCCGTCCCCGAGGAAGTCGACTTCGAAGGTCTCAGCGCGCGACTCCAGGTGCGCCAGCCGTCGGTGCGCTACACCCGTGCGCTGAACGAACGATTCCGCCTCTCGCTGGCTCTCGAGGATCCCGCGCCGGACATCGGCGGCGGTGAGGGGGTAAGCCAGGTTCCCGACACACTGGTCACCTTCCGCAGGGTTGACGGGAGGCACATGCAGGCCTCGGTCGTGCTCCGTCAGATCCGGGCCCAGTCGAACGTCAATCCAGGGGTGACCGACTCCGCCTTCGGCTGGGGGCTCTCCTTCAGCCGGGTCTTCCGCTACGGCTGGGCCGAGAAAGACAACCTGCTGTTCCAGCTCAACGTCGGCGATGGCTTCGGTCGCTACATCAACGACCTGGGCTCCGTCGGCGGACAGGACGCCGTGTTCGATCCGAGCACGGGCGCTCTCCACACACTGCCGGTCGTGGCCGGGTACGTCGCCTTCCAGCACTGGTGGGGGGATACGACGCGTTCGACGTTCGTCTACAGTCTGGTGAATGTCGACAATGCATCGTTCCAGCTCGGCGATGCCTACGATCGAACGCAGCGGGCGACGGCCAACTTCATCTTCTCGCCGGTTTCCAGGGTCGACCTCGGCGTCGAACTGCTGTGGGGAGAACGGCGGAACAACGATGACTCGTCGGGCTCCGCGCTGCAGACCCAGGTCACGGTGAGTTACCTGTTCTAGGTGGGAATGCTCTGGCGATGACCGACGAACCGAAACAGCTCGGCCTGTTCGGCGACCTTCCGGCGAAGCCGTCCAGAAAGCCCAGGGGCCTGGCGCCGGTCGAGGTGCCCGTGGACGATCAGGCGGTCGCCGAGGCGTTGCCGCCGGAGTTGCGGATGGGCACCTCCTCCTGGTCGTTCCCCGGCTGGGCGGGGATCGTCTACGACCGGGAATCGAGCAAGGCGACGCTCTCCCGCAAGGGGCTCGAGTCGTACTCCCGGCACCCGCTGCTGCGGGCGGCCGGGATCGATCGCACGTTCTACGCGCCGGTTCCCGCAGAGGTGTTCGCCGAGTACGCGGCGCAGGTCCCCGACGACTTCCGTTTCCTGACCAAGGCCGCCGCCGAGTGCACCACGCCCTGGATCCGCGGCGAGGCCGGGCGGCCGGCGGGACCCAACCCGCACTACCTCGATGCCCAGTGGGCGACCGAGGAGGTCGTCGGACCCTACGTCGAGGGGCTGGGGGAGAAGGCCGGGACGCTGCTGTTCCAGTTTCCACCCCAGGGGAGTCGCGTGCGCCGGGACCCGGTGAAGTTCGCCGCCGAGCTGTCGGGGTTCCTGGAGGAGCTGCCCCGGGGGCCCGCCTACACCGTCGAGCTGCGGGACACCGAGCTGTTCACCGCGGACTACCTGGCGGCTCTCGATGCCGGGGGTGCCGGTCACTGTCACAACGTGCACCCGAAGATGCCGGCGGTGGCCGAGCAGATCGCCGCCACCGCGAAGCAGGACTGGGGGCCGTTCGTCGTGCGCTGGATGCTTCACGGCGGCCTGGAGTACGAGCAGGCGCTGGAGCGCTACGAACCGTTCTCGGCGATCGTCGACGAGGACCCGGACACTCGCGAGTTGCTGGCGGAACGCTGTCTGGAGCAGGCCTTCGCCGGCCGCCAGGTGCTGATCATCGCCAACAACAAGGCCGAGGGTTCCGCGCCGCTGACCGTCTTCGAGCTCGGCCGGGCGATGGCCCGTCGCACCGGGCCGGGGCGAGTCGCCCCCTAGACTTCCGATGCGCGACACTAGAATGCACCGGTGAGCGAACCGACCACCGAGGAGCCAAGCACGCCGCCGGGCACCCAGCCGGGCACCGAAGAGCTGGGCCTGGCCCTGGCGCAGTTGCTGCCCGCCGAGCGCGTGCTGACCCGGACGATCGATCGCATCGCGTTCGCCAACGACGCCAGCGTCTACCGGCTCGTACCCCGGGTGGTCGTGCTGCCGACGAGCGTCGCCGAGGTGCGGGCGCTGCTGCGCTTCAGCCGGGAGCGCCGTGTTCCGCTCACGTTTCGTGCTGCGGGCACGAGCCTCTCGGGTCAGGCGGTCACCGACGGGATCCTCGCCGTGCTCTCGCGGCACTGGCGGGAGATCGAGGTGCTCGACGACGGTGCCCGGGTCCGGGTGCAGCCCGGTGCGATCGGTGGCGTGGTCAACCAGCACCTGCTGCGCCACGGGGCGAAGATCGGACCCGACCCGGCCTCGATCCAGAGCTGCATGATCGGCGGGATCCTGGCCAACAACTCCAGCGGGATGTGCTGCGGGATCGAGCAGAACGCCTACCGCACCCTGGACGAGCTGCACTTCGTGCTGCCCGACGGCACCGAGGTCGACACCCGACGACCCGACGCTGACGCTGCTCTCGCCGCTGCCGCCCCCGAGATCGTCGCCGGCCTGCTCGAGCTGAAGGCCGAGATCGAGAACGACGCCGACCTGGTGGCGACGATCCGTCGCAAGTACTCGATGAAGAACACGATGGGCTATTCCCTCAACGCGTTCCTCGATCACGAGCGGCCGGTCGATATCCTCTCGCACCTGATGATCGGCTCCGAGGGAACTCTCGGTTTCCTCGCCGAGGCGGTGCTGCGCACCGTTCCCGATTACCCCGAAAAGTCGACGGGGCTGCTGTTCTTCGACGACGTCCCGTCGGCCTGTGCCGCGATCGAACCGCTCGCGGCCTCGGGAGCGCGGGCGCTCGAGCTGATGGATCGTCCTTCCCTGGCTGCGATCGCCGCCGAACCCGGTGTGCCGAAGGGGATCGCCGACCTGCCCGCCGAGGCAGCGGCGATCCTCGTCGAGTACCAGTGCGAAACGGTCGCCGAACTCGACGAGCGCTGCGAGGCCCGGGATGCGCTGCTGCCGCGGTTGCCGCTTGCGTCGCAACCGGAGTTCACCCGCGACCCGCAACGGCAGGCGGCACTCTGGCGCGTTCGCAAGGGATTGATCCCCTCGGTGGGTGCGATGCGTGCCCGGGGCACGTCGTTCATCATCGAGGACGTCGTCTTTCCGGTGTCGCGCCTGGCCCAGGGTGTGACCGAGCTCCAGCAGCTCTTCCGCGACTTCGCCTACGACGACGCGATCCTGTTCGGCCATGCCAAGGACGGCAACCTGCACTTCGTGCTGACCCAGTCGTTCCAGGAGGCCGCCGACGTCAAGCGCTACGACGGCTTCATGCGGGCCCTCGTCGAGATCGTCGCCCTGCGCCACGGCGGTGCGTTGAAGGCCGAGCACGGCACCGGCCGCAACATGGCGCCGTTCGTTCGCGCCGAATGGGGCGACGCCGCCTATCGGGCGATGCAACGGATCAAGACGCTGATCGATCCCGACGGACTGCTCAACCCGGGGGTCGTGATCAACCCCGATCCGACGACTCACGTGCAGCACCTCAAGGATCTGCCCCGGGTCGAGGAAGAGGTCGACGCCTGCATCGAGTGCGGTTTCTGCGAACGGATGTGTCCCAGTCGCGACCTGACGTTGACTCCCCGGCAGCGCATCGTCGTGCGCCGGGAGATGGCGCGGCTGCGTGCATCGACTCCGGACTCGCATGAGCTGCGGGAGCTCGAACGGGACTATCGCTACATGGCGATCGAGACCTGCGCCGCCGACGGGATGTGTGCCCTGGCTTGTCCGGTGCGGATCGACACCGGCAAGCTGGTCAAGCGGTTGCGCCACGAGTCTCACTCCGCGGTTGCCGAGGAGGTCGCGCTGCAAGCCGCTCTGCGTTTCGGGAGGCTCGAGGGACTGGCCCGGGGCGGCCTTCGTGCCGGCCACGGTCTCGGTCGTATCACCAGGTCGGCGGTCACCGGAGCGCTGTCCACCGCGGCGAGCCTGCTCTCCCGGGGAGCGACACCGGGCTGGGTCGAGCCGATGCCTCGCGCCGCGCCGGCGCTGCCGTCGAACGCCAGCGGCGAGCCTTCAGAGCTGGACGTCGTGTTCTGGCCGACCTGCGTCACCCGTACGATCGGCACGACCGGCGAGGAGAACCCGTCGTCCACCGCCGCCGCGTTGCGGGTGCTGACGCGAGCCGGCCTGAGCGCCGGCGTTCCTGCAAGCGCTGCGGGAACCTGCTGCGGCATGCCCTTCGCCTCGAAGGGTTTCCGCCGCGCCCATCGCGCCGCACTGGCCGCGACCGTCGATGCGATGTGGCAGGCCTCGAACGAGGGGCGCCTGCCGGTGATCGTCGATTCGAGCCCCTGTGCCGAGACCCTGCGCAACGCCGGCGACGACCTCGACGAACCCCGGCGCCGACGATTCGAACGCGTGACGATCCTCGACGCCGTCGAGTACGCCCACGACACGGTCCTGCCCCGACTGTCGCCGACGCGCCGCAAGGCCAGCGCCGTGATCCATCCGGCCTGCTCGGTCGAACGTGCGGGGTTGACCTCGCATCTGCAGGGCATCGTCGCGGCCTGCGCCGACCATGTCGAGACGCCGATCTCCGCCGGTTGCTGTGGCTTCGCCGGCGATCGTGGCTTTGTCCGGCCCGAGCTTACGGCGTCGGCGACTCGCCAGGAGGCGGCGGAGGTGCTCGCCGCCGAGTGGGACGATCACGTTTCGAGCAGCCGCACCTGTGAGATCGGCCTGGAGCGCGCCACGGGATTGCCCTATCGCTCGTTCTGGTTTCTACTCGACGATGTCAGCGACGAAGGAGACGGTTGATGGCCACGGACGTCCGCTCGGTCCCCGGCATCTGCGACGTGGAGAGGATCCTCGGCGCCGACGCCGATCCACGCGCCGCACCCGATCTGCTGATCGAGGTGCCCCACGGGGCGACGACGGCCCAGGACTACGCACGTGTCCGTGGTTCGTTGCAGGGCGAACTCCCCGACGACCTCCAGGACTTCTTCTTCGTCAACACCGATGTCGGCGCGCCGGAGTGCGCGCGCTGGATCGCACGCCGTTACGTCGGTACCGACGGCGGCGATGCCGGCGACCCGACGACGACCCGTACCGCCCGGCAGGCCTGGATCGTCCGCTGCCGCGTGCCGCGGACGTTCATCGATTGCAACCGTGTCGTCGGCACCGCCGACGGCGATCTCCACGAAGCGGGCCTGACCCAGGCGGTGCCGGGGTACATCACCGACGATGCCGATCGTCAGCGGCTCGTCGGGATGCATCGCGAATACACCGACGTTGCCGAGCGGGCGTTCGCCGCGGTCTGTGGGAACGGCGGGCTGGGCTTGATCGTGCACACCTACGCACCGAAGGCGGTGGGGATCGTCGACATCGACGCCGGGATCGTCGAGGCGCTGCACCGGGCCTACGAGCCGGCGCAGTACGCGACGTGGCCCGACCGGCCGGTGGTCGACCTGATCACCGAGACGACGGAAGGGGAGTCGTGCGCACCTCGGGCGATCGCCGATCGGCTCCGGGCGGCCTACGCGCTGATCGGAATCGACGCGACCGAGAACGTCTCGTACAAGCTGCACCCTGGTACGATGGCGCTGCAACACTGCCGGCGCTACCCGGATCGCGTGCTGTGCCTCGAACTCAGCCGGGGCGAGCTGGCGGATCCATTCACTCCGTTCGAGGAGATGCGGATCTCGGGGAGTCGGGTGGCGCGGATGTCCCGGCCGATCGTCGAGGCGCTGGGGGGATAGACGTCAAATGCGCGAAAACGGGGCACGCAAAAATATTCTGGCTTCAATCGCTTTGTTACTTTCGATCGCTCCATGCCTGTCGCAGGGCAAAGGACAGCCAGTGACACACACGGCAAAAGGTGAGTTCGTCGTCGAGCTGAAGCCTCTGCCGTTCGAGGGCACTGCCCCGGAGTCGAAGCTCGGGCGGATGTCCATCGACAAGCAGATCTCCGGCGACCTCACCGGGAATACGGTAGGGCAAATGCTGAGCGCGATGACCGGCACCGAAGGATCCGCCGGATACGTGGCCATCGAGCAGGTAACCGGTGTCCTGAACGGAAGGCGAGGGACCTTCGTTCTTCAACACACCGGCACGATGACTCGTGGAGCACCATCCCTGGTGATCACCGTGGTGCCGGACTCCGGCACCGGAGAGCTGGTCGGGCTGGAAGGTGAGTTCACGATCAACATCGAGGAAGGCAGGCACACCTACGAGTTCAAGTATCGTTTGCCTGAGCAGGACGTTCCAGCCGGATGACCTCGAGGGGCTCGTTCACCGACGCCGTGTCCGCGACGGCGGATGAAGTCATCGTGTTCGGCTGGGTCGTGTTCGAGTCTCGTGAGGCGCGTGACCTGGCGAACGAGAAGGTGCCGGCCGACCGAAGGATGGCGGAAGCGATGGAGTCGGCGAATTCGGGTTTCGATGCGAAACGGATGGCGTACGGTGGGTTCAAGCCGTTCGTGTGACCGTCACCAATCCCGGAACACCTGCCCTGGATGCCTCACCGAGAAGGCCACGCAATGACGGATCGACGTATCGACGGATTCTTCTACGGACTGTTCATGGACAGCGAAGTCTTGCGCAAGAGTGAGGTGGTTGCCGCAAGCCCGCGCCGTGCCTGGGTCGACGACTACGCGCTGCGAATTGGCCGCCGCGCCACGCTCATTCCGGCACCTGGCGCCCGAGCGTACGGGATGGTGTTCGCGCTGACCCACGAAGAACTCGACAGGCTCTACACCGCTCCGGGCCTGGAGGAGTACCGGCCGGAAGCGGTCCTCGCTCGTTCAACGGACGGCGAGGCGATACCCGCCCTGTGTTACAACCTGCGCGAAGCGCCGGCGCCCGACGAGGCCAACCCTGAATACGCGGCACTCCTCCGCGAGGCGCTCAGCAAGCTCGGTTTTCCACCCGAATACGTGGCGTCGGTCTCGTAGTCCGCGGAACCAGGAGGAACCTGTAGAAAATGATCAAGTCCCTCGCAGTGGTTCTTCTCGCCACGAGCCTGCTGCCACCGACCCAGGGCGACAGCAGCAGCATCCGCGAGGCCCGAGCCCGATCCAACGCCGCAATCGTCGCGCACGACATCGACGGCATCCTCGCCGAGGTCGACTCGTCGCTTCACGTGACGGCGGGCAGCGGCCGCTTCATTGCCGGCCGCGAGGCGATGGGCAAGGCCTTCGAGAGTCAGTTCGCACAGTTCCCGGATGCGGTCTACGTGCGAACCGCCAGTGTTGTCGAGGTCTCCGCGAAGGGCGAGAGAGCATTCGAATCCGGGCAGTGGGTGGGAACCTGGACTACCGATGCCGGCCCGCTTCGCACCGGTGGAAACTACGCCGCCTCGTGGGCCAAGGTGTCGGGAGTCTGGAAGATCCGGTCGGAGGTGTTCGTCACGCTGTACTGCGAAGGTTCGTCCTGCTAGTTTTCCTCACGATCTTCAATACGACTCGGGCTGCCCACCTGGATCCTCTCTGCTCATGGATCGGCCGGGTAGATTCAAAAAACCTCACCCGACAACACCGATTCGCCGTACTTTCACGAAAGAAGGGTTTTCAGGCCATGCTTCCGGGGAAGGCTCGAAGCATGAGGGGTGGCCTGCGAATCCACTACACAAGGGGGGAATCCATGAACAAGTGTGTGCGCACTCCGCATGTCGGAGCCAACACCGACCGACGTCTTCGCCCGTTCTCGTTGCTGCTCGCCGTCTTCTTGACCGTGGCGACGATCGCACCGGCCGTTGCCGGCGATCCCGGCGATCCGGGGGCCACGCTCGGCGCGACCGCCGCCGACCCGGCCCTGGCGGATCGTGAACGGGTCCAGCGGGACCCGGTCGCCAAGGCGTCCAATCTGGGCGACCCGGTTCCGGCCTCGGTGATCGTTCCGGGAACCGGCGGGCTGGAGTGGGTCTGGGCCAGTCCGTGCGCGCTGAACGGCTGCACGACCGGCATTCTTGTCGGAAAGGACGGCTTCAACTTCGCGACGGCAGCGCAGTGGGCCCTGCGTCCCCCTCCGTCCGCCTTCCAGGACGGTGGCGCCAACATCTGCGCCTCGCCATGGTTCGACGCAAGCCATAACCACTGCGATCTCGTCAATCTGGACAACGGGGCGCTAGGCTCCGCTCCGAACGGTGGATTGCCGGCGGGAACGACCGGACTGGCTCCAATGGTCGGCCACTGGGAAACCCTGCTGGTGCGAACGCTGGGGGGAGCGTGCTGCAGCAACGGACCTGGGACCGAGACCGAGTGCATCGTCACGACCCAGGACGACTGCGAGGCCAACCACAGCCTCTACCTCGGCGACGGAACGAAGTGCACCGGGCCGCTCGCCGGTCCGGAATTCCCGGCGCCCGGCGGCACGACGTTCGTCGGCGCGGGCAGCGGCTCGGGTGACCCCGGCGGCCGGACCTTCAGCTACTCGGACATCCTGGTCGGCGACTTCGGCGAGTTGTTCTGGGGACCGTCGGCCGCCGACGCGATCCGGGTCAGCCTGACCGGTGCCGGCGGGTTGACGCCGCTGTCCTTCGATTTCGGCGCGAGCGACCTGCCCGGAGGATTCGCGGTCTGGTCCCACGATTCGATCGCCTACGTGAATCCGGGTCCCGGAGCGACCGGCCCGCTGCGCGTGCGGTTGACCCTGACCCAGACCAGCCCCGGCACGAGCGGGTGGGTGCCGGCTCCGGCGGAGATCGCGTTCGCGGGCGCGGTGATCGACGTGCTGTCGACCGGCCCGTCCTACGCGGTCAACATCCTGTTCGAGGCCGAGTTCCCGCGGAACTCGGGAGGCTGGGTGCCCGTGAACACGCTGGATCAGGATCCGGGCGACCGGACCCAGACCGACTTCTCGGCGGGCTATTTCCACTCGACGCCGGAGTTGCTGGACTGCGTCACGCTGACCGTCGACATGGAGTCGATGACGGCGCAGGCGACCTCTTCGGGCGTGCTGGTCTCCTGGACGACGGCGACGGAGATCGACACGATCGGCTTCCGGCTGCTGCGCGAACGCAAGGCCGCGGGCGGAGAGAAGGCGTACGACGTGGTGGTTCCGCTGATGCCGGCGGCCGGACACGGTCTGATGGGCGCGACCTACCAGTACCTGGACGATTCGAAGGCGGCGCGTACGGCGGCGGCCTACTACATCGAGGACATCGACATCTTCGGCAAGGTGACGTTGCACGGGCCGATCGCGGTGAACCGCAAGATCCAGGCTCGCGGCGTGGATTCCCGGCCGGAGGGTCGGTCGAAGCGCTAGGTCTGCTTGCTGGTCACGAACGGGGGCGGCCCTTCGGGGTCGCCCCTTTCTTTGTTGCCCGGACGCACCTCTAGTTCGAGGCCGTTGACGGCGACAAGGTCGGCCTACGCCCTGACCAGTCCCGTGCAGCGGATCGCCGATGGCGCGGTGGCCCCTGTGGCTCTTCTCCAGCGACCATGATCTTCGTTCCAGTTCGCGGTGCGAATCGATGTAGCAAGCGACATTTTCAGCAAATCATCGAAAACTTCCCCGGAGAATCGTCGAAATCTAGGATCCTGTCAGCTAACATTGGCCATCAAATCGCTGCCACAACCCTCGAGCCAACAAGGCACGCACCCGGTCGCCGGGGGCCCGCAGTCGATCTCCTCTTGGCGCAAGATCAGGCCGTGGGGAGTTGTCGAGCAATGCAAACGCAACCGCTGAGTCGCAATTCGTTCCGGGGAAACAATGAACATCTATCGACTTGCATTCCTCCGAGAGTCCTGTCGGCCCGCGATCTGGGGAGTGATGCTGCTCGCGCTCGTGCTGGACGCGACGTCATCAGCGCACGCCGGGTCGCCGGGGCAGGCGTGTGTCCGGCAGAAGATCGGCGGTAATCCCCCGTGCACCGCAAACCGATGTGCGTCTCGGGAGCCTCGAGGTCATCGTCGGGCCGCCGAGTTGTGTGATCGGCGAAACGCTCAACGTGACGTTGAAGGCGATCATCGAGTCCGGCCCCGATCGCTACGACATCGGGCTGTGGATCAACGAGACCGGAGGGACGGCAAAGGATGACCCCGGTGGCACCTGCTATCGCGACTACCTTCCGGCTCCGCTCGAGACCGCGACGTGCGACCAGGACGGCGGCCCCTACTTCAACGGCGAACCGGCGACGTCCGACACCTGCGGCGATGTCTACGCTCAGAATACCGATCCGTGCTCCCAGGCCGATACCATGCCGTGCTCCGACGGCTCGGGAACGTGCCTGGTCACGACACGCACGTTCACAGCTGCCTTTGAATGCGTCGATAGCGACGGCGACGGAATCGCGGATGTCGGCACCTGCACGAGCTGGGACAACCAGGTCGACAACAATTGCCGCAACGAGCTGAACACCGACCCCGGAACCGGTTCCAAGTGCAATTGTTCCCCCGCCAGTGCCGGGATCCCGGTCGGCGATATCACGATCTGCGGTGACGGCATCCTGACGCCTCCCGAGGAGTGCGACGACGGGAACAACGCGAACGCGGACGGTTGCCAGGGCAACTGCCTGCTTCCCGTCTGCGGCGATGGAATCCTCGACCCCGGTGAGGCCTGTGACGACGGGAACACGAATGACGGCGATGCTTGCCCGTCGAACTGTGTTTTCGCGGTGTGCGGCGACGGTGTCGTCGACGCGGGCGAGGAGTGCGACGACGGCAACGCCAACGACACCGACGGCTGCGGCAATGACTGTGTCGCGAATTTCTGCGGCGACGGCCAGGTCAACAACGGCGAGGAGTGTGACGACGGCAACGGCGACGACTCCGACAGCTGCGGTAATGATTGCGTCAGGAACTTCTGCGGCGACGGTGAGATCGACAACGGCGAGGAGTGCGACGACGGCAACGCGAACGATGGCGATGCTTGCGGCAATGACTGTGTGTCGAACTTCTGCGGTGATGGCCAGATAAACAATGGCGAGCACTGCGATGACGGCAACCTGGACGACACCGACGCTTGCGGGAATGATTGCCGGCGGAACTTCTGCGGTGATGGAGAGGTGAATAACGGCGAGCAGTGCGATGACGGCAACACGAACAACACTGACGCTTGCGGGAATGACTGTGTTGCGAATTTCTGCGGCGACGGCGAGGTCAACAACGGCGAAGAGTGCGACGACGGCAACGCCAATGACACTGACAGCTGTGGCAACGACTGCGTGTCCAACTTCTGCGGCGATGGCGAAGTGAACAACGGCGAGGATTGTGACGACGGGAACACGAGCGACGGGGATGCGTGCCCCGCGAATTGCCTTTTTGCGGTGTGTGGTGACGGTGTCGTCGACGCTGGTGAAGAGTGCGACGACGGCAATGGGAACGACACCGACGGCTGTGGCAATGACTGCGTGTCGAACTTCTGCGGCGATGGTGAAGTCAACAACGGCGAGGAATGCGACGACGGCAACCTGGACGACACCGACGCTTGCGGGAATGATTGCCGGCGGAACTTCTGCGGTGACGGAGAGGTGAACAACGGCGAGCAGTGCGATGACGGCAACACGAACAACACTGACGCTTGCGGCAACGACTGTGTGTCCAACTTCTGCGGCGACGGGGAAGCGAACAACGGCGAAGAGTGTGACGACGGTAACGCCAACGACACGGACGGTTGCGGCAACGACTGCGTGTCCAACTTCTGCGGTGACGGAGAGGTGAACAACGGCGAGCAGTGCGATGACGGCAACACGAACAACACTGACGGTTGCGGCAACGACTGCGTGTCCAACTTCTGCGGCGACGGCGAGATCAACAACGGCGAAGAGTGCGACGACGGCAACGCGAACGACACGGACGGCTGCGGCAATGACTGTGTGTCGAACTTCTGCGGCGACGGCGAGATCAACAACGGCGAGGAATGCGACGACGGTAACGCCAACGATTCCGACGGCTGCGGCAACGACTGTGTGTCCAACTTCTGCGGCGACGGTGAAGTGAACAACGGCGAAGAGTGCGACGACGGCAACGCCAACGATACGGACGGCTGCGGCAACGACTGTGTGTCCAACTTCTGCGGCGACGGTGAAGTGAACAACGGCGAAGAGTGCGACGACGGCAACGCCAACGACACGGACGGCTGCGGCAACGACTGTGTGTCGAACTTCTGCGGCGACGGCGACATCAACAACGGCGAAGAGTGCGACGACGGCAACGCCAACGATACCGACGGCTGCGGCAATGACTGCGTGTCGAACTTCTGCGGCGACGGTGAAGTCAACAACGGCGAGGAATGCGACGACGGCAACGCGAACGACACGGACGGCTGCGGCAATGACTGCGTGTCGAACTTCTGCGGCGACGGCGAGATCAACAACGGCGAAGAGTGCGACGACGGCAACGCGAACGACACCGACGGCTGCGGCAATGACTGCGTGTCCAACTTCTGCGGCGATGGTGAAATCAACAACGGCGAGGAATGCGACGACGGCAACGCCAACGACACGGACGGCTGCGGCAATGACTGTGTGTTGAACTTCTGCGGCGACGGTGAAATCAACAACGGCGAGGAATGCGACGACGGTAACGCCAACGACACGGACGGCTGCGGCAATGACTGTGTGTCGAACTTCTGCGGCGACGGTGAAGTCAACAACGGCGAAGAGTGCGACGACGGCAACGCCAATGACGACCGACGGCTGTGGCAACGACTGTGTGTCGAACTTCTGCGGCGACGGCGAGATCAACAACGGCGAAGAATGCGACGACGGTAACGCCAATGACACCGACGGCTGT
This sequence comes from uncultured bacterium, assembly GCA_942490715.1. GTDB lineage: Bacteria > Acidobacteriota > Polarisedimenticolia > Polarisedimenticolales > Polarisedimenticolaceae > CALNYP01. The sequence continues at coordinate 93,516 of CALNYP010000008.1, read as the reverse complement.
GGCAACGACTGTGTGTCCAACTTCTGCGGCGACGGCGAGATCAACAACGGCGAAGAGTGCGACGACGGTAACGCCAACGACTCCGACGGCTGCGGCAACGACTGTGTGTCGAACTTCTGCGGCGACGGCGAGATCAACAACGGCGAAGAGTGCGACGACGGTAACGCCAACGACTCCGACGCCTGCGGCAACGACTGTTCCAACTTCTGCGGCGACGGCGAGATCAACAACGGCGAAGAGTGCGACGACGGCAACGCCAACGACACGGACGGCTGCGGCAATGACTGTGTGTCGAACTTCTGCGGCGACGGCGAGATCAACAACGGCGAAGAGTGCGACGACGGCAACGCGAACGACACCGACGGGTGCGGCAATGACTGCGTGTCCAACTTCTGCGGCGACGGTGAAGTGAACAACGGCGAGGAGTGCGACGACGGTAACGCCAACGACACGGACGGCTGCGGCAACGACTGTGTGTCGAACTTCTGCGGCGACGGCGAAATCAACAACGGCGAAGAGTGCGACGACGGTAACGTCAACGACACGGACGGCTGTGGCAACGACTGTGCGTCGAACTTCTGCGGCGATGGTGAAGTCAACAACGGCGAGGAATGCGACGACGGCAATGTCAATGACACCGACGGCTGTGGCAATGACTGCGTGTCGAACTTCTGCGGCGACGGGGAAGCGAACAACGGCGAGGAGTGCGACGACGGTAACGCCAACGACACCGACGGCTGTGGCAACGACTGCACATCCAACTTCTGCGGCGACGGGGAAGTGAACAACGGCGAGGAGTGCGACGACGGCAACGCCAACGACACCGACGGGTGCGGCAATGACTGCGTGTCGAACTTCTGCGGCGACGGTGAAGCGAACAACGGAGAAGAGTGCGACGACGGCAATGCCGACGAGACGGACTCCTGTCGCAGTGACTGCGTCTCGAACTTCTGCGGCGATGGAGTGATCAACAACGGCGAACAGTGCGACGACGGAAACGAAGACGATCTGGACGCCTGCGGCAACGACTGTCTCGATAATTCCTGCGGCGACGGGCAGGCCAACAACGGTGAGCAGTGTGACGACGGCAACAATGTCGACACGGACGCGTGCACCAACGCTTGTAATCTCGCCGCCTGTGGCGATGGCATCGTCGGCCCAGGCGAGGATTGTGACGACGGAAACGTTGTCGATGCCGACGGCTGCTCGTCAGGTTGTGTCGACGAGGGACCGTGCTGCGCCAATCTGGCCGGCACGGACTCAACGTGCATCATCACGACGCAGGAGGACTGCGAGGTGAATCACCACGCATTCCTCGGTGTCGGCGCCCAGTGCATCACGGACCTTGCTTGCACCGCCCTGGTCGTCACGTTCGAGTCCTTGACCGCTGAGGTGGGAGAACACGGGGTCTGGATTCGCTGGGTCACCGCGACGGAGATCGACACCATCGGATTCCGGGTTCTGCGCGAGGTCAGCGGCAAGGAGTCGGCGGAAAAGCGTATCGGAGTCGTCGTGGAGATGATTCCCGCGTCGGGTCACGGACTTTCAGGCGCGGAATATGAAGTGCTCGACTCGTCCAGGTTGTCGGGCCGGGCGATCCACTACTTCGTGGAAGACATCGATATCTACGGCAAGGTGACGCGGCACGGACCAATTCCGGTGATCCGGGCGCGACAGAAGAAGCCTGTGGGTACCCAGGAGGCCGGCAGCGGCCTGAGGAGCCGGGACTAGACTCGCGTCTCGATTCAGCCGGCAGTTCGCGTACTACTCCCAGCGAAGTGTCAACCGGGAGCAGATCGGCACACTCGGGCGCTGGATTGGACCGGCCCTGTTGAACAACGCCCGATGAGGAAGCCATAAATGCCCCCCTGCGTTGCCTCGTAGCGGCTTCGCTGTTCTTTGCGCTTGTTGCGGCACCATCCGTGGCGGGAGACGTCTGCGATTCCCTGGAGTGCGCCTCCCCGGACTCCGGAAGGTCTGGAATACCTGGGCCAGGGAACACGCTGGTCGAGGCCTCTCCACCTTGACGTAGAATGCCCACTCGCGTCGTTCGTGGCGATCGGCTGACCGGAAAGCCCCTCTCTTTTCACGACCGACCGGATCGCAAACACACGCGACGGAGGAGACCAATGAAGAAGTACGGCGCAGAGTTCTTCGGCACGTTCTGGCTCGTTCTGGGCGGGTGTGGCAGTGCGGTCCTTGCCGCAGCGTTTCCTGAAGTGGGGATCGGCCTGCTCGGGGTCTCCTTCGCCTTCGGCCTGACCGTGATGACCATGGCGTTCGCGATCGGTCACATCTCCGGTTGCCATCTCAACCCTGCCGTTTCGGTCGGACTGTGGGCCGGTGGCCGATTCCCGGCAAACCAGCTGTTGCCGTACATCGTCGCGCAGGTTCTCGGCGGGCTCGTGGCGGGCGGCGTCCTGCTCGTGATCGCCAGCGGCCAGGCCGGTTTCGACGTTTCCGCCGGTTTCGCATCCAACGGATACGCCGAACACTCGCCGGGTGGATACTCCCTCGTCGCCGCACTGGTCACCGAGATCGTCATGACGATGATGTTCCTGGTGATCATCCTCGGCGCGACCGACAAGCGCGCCCCGCAAGGGTTCGCACCGATCGCGATCGGCCTCGGGCTCACGTTGATTCACCTGATCAGCATTCCGGTGACCAACACCTCGGTGAACCCGGCTCGGAGCACCGGTGTTGCGGTGTTCGTCGGAGGCTGGGCCGTGGCGCAGTTGTGGCTGTTCTGGGTCGCACCGATCGTCGGAGGACTCCTGGGTGCGGCGGTCTATCGGTTCATCGGCTCCGGCGACGACTGACGTCGGGTCGATGGTTGGCCGACGAGGCCCGTAGCTCAGGCCATCGACCAACACGAACAACATCAAGCTGCCAGGGCGACCACTACGATTGCCGGGAGATAGCGTCGAACAATGCCCTGCCGCTCATGGCGGCCGCGACGCCGGCTGTGACGAGACCGCCGACGAAGACGTCGGTCGCCCAGGGGAGCGAAGTGTCCAGCGCCTCGAGCGACAGCATGACGGCGATGGTTGCCACGAAGCCCGCGACGAGTCGGACGATCCAGCGTGCCAGCCATTTCGGGGCGGCAACGCCGCGTCGGCGGAGCATCGCATACTGGACGACGCCGGTGGCGCCACCACCGCCAATCACGACGATGATCGGCTCGACCGGCCCCGGAATCACGCCGAGAAGCCCGGCGGCGATGAGTGGCCAATCGACGGCAATGGCGATTGCGCCGAATCCGGCGACCGCCGAGAGGATCCATTGCCGTGACGGTATCGTCTGCGATCGCAGACTCAACGCCTGGGCCGAGCCCACCACCGTCCCTCCGGCGAGCATGGAAACAAACACCGACAGGTATTCGAAGGCGCCCTGGTTCGGCGGTTGCTCGATCCACCTCCAGTGCATCTTCCAGTCGAATCCGAAGTCGATCAGCATCCCTGCCTGCAAGACGGCGACGAAGCCCAGGCCGAAGCCCAGCGCATTCGCGGCGACCCACGGGGCGAGAGGCTTCTGGTCCATCATGATCGACGGCTCCCTCGGTTCCGCGTGATTTTACGCCATCCGCGTGCCCGGCCTGTACTCGAACGCTGGATCGGGGGAAAAGCGACTAGTATCATCTGGCGTCGTAGACTTTTCCTCTCCCACCCAAGACAGGAGCTCCCGTGAAGGAACTAGAGAAACTCTTTGACAAGAACCGGGAATGGGCTTCAGCAACCGCAGAGTCGGACCCCGACTTTTTCAACAGGCTGAGCAAGCAACAGGCCCCCGAGTATCTCTGGATTGGCTGCGCGGACAGCCGAGTTCCGGCTACCGAGATCTGTGGGCTCGCCCCCGGCGAGATGTTCGTTCACCGCAACGTCGCGAACCTCGTCCTTCACACCGATCTCAACTGTCTGAGCGTTCTTCAGTACGCAGTCGAAGTCCTCAAGGTCAAGCACGTGATCGTCTGCGGCCACTACGGCTGCGGCGGCGTCCGCGCTGCCATGGAGACCGTCCCGCACGGGCTGATCGACAACTGGCTCCGCCACATCAAGGACGTCTACGATATTCACGATCGCTACCTGAACAAGATCGGTAACGCCGACGAGCGGGCGGATCGCTTCTGCGAGCTCAACGTGGCCTCTCAAGTGTCGAACCTCGGCTCGACGACGATCGTCCAGGACGCATGGCGTCGCGGTCAGAAGCTCACGATCCATGGCTGGATCTACGGGCTCAAGGACGGTCTGCTCAAGGACCTTGACCTCTGCATCTCCAAGAACGAGGACCTGCCGAACATCTATCGCATGGACCCCAGCACCTGAGCTAGGGGCTGACGATGGCCGTCACCACGCGAAGAGCTTTCCTGAGAGCCGGCGGTGTCGCGCTGGCGTCCGGCTTGCTGCTGAAACTCGGCGGCTGCAAGACTGCCCGAGTCGTCTCCGGTGGCAGCCCGTTCGCGGCCTATGACGGAGTCGGACTGGCGGAACTGATCCGCACGGGACAGGTCACGGCACGCGAGCTGGTCGAGGACGTCCTGACGCGCATCGACCGCGTGAATGGTGAACTCAATGCGGTCGTGCCATCCCTGCTCGATCCGGCCGTCGCCCTCGGGCACGCGGACGCGCCGCTTGGCGACGGTCCGCTAGCGGGCGTTCCCGTTCTGCTCAAGAACATGATCGACTACGGGGAGGCACGCATCGACCACGGATCGCGTCTCCTGGCACAGGCCGGAAACTTCGACAGCGGTTTGCCGCGGCCGACCGCGCCGTTTGTCGAGGGCATGCTGCGGTCGAGGATGATCATCGCGGGCATCACCAACGCGCCGGAGTTCGGCTTGATCGAGACGACCGAGCCGGTGCTCCACGGCATCACGCGGAACCCCTGGAACCCGGCCTACTCGACGGGCGGGTCGAGTGGCGGCTCTGCCGCCGCGGTGGCCGCCGGCATCGTGCCCATCGCCCACGCCAGCGACGGCGGAGGCTCGATTCGTATCCCCGCGGCCCATTGCGGGGTCTTCGGTCTCAAGCCCACCCGTGGTCGAGAGCTCGGCACGGGCCAGGTCTTCGGCCCCGGGCCGCTCAACTTCGTCAGCCACCTCTGTGTCAGTCGCACCGTGCGCGACACCGCAGCTTTCCTGAGCGTCGTCGAGAATCGCGACGATCCAGACCTGCCGCCGGTCGGGATCGTGGCCCCCAACCCTTCGGCGAAGCGGCTTCGCATCGCCGTGTGGCTCGACGGGCTGGCCGGCCCCGCGCCGGATCCGCAGGTGGCCCTTGCGGTACGCCGGGCCGCCGAGCTCTGCCAGGAACTGGGGCACACGGTCGACGAGGTCTCTCTGCCCATCGACGGGGCGGAGTTCTCCGATACCTTCTTCGGCTTCTGGTCGGCGCTGGCCTACCAGGTCGTCGAGATGACGCGGGGGCCGCTCGCAACCGACGAGGAACTGGCCGAGTTCCTCGAGGCCTGGACGCTCGGTCTCGCCGAGATGGGCCGACGGCGCGGGCTGGAGGCCAGCATCCAGAAGGCAATCGAGGTCTTCACGCGCACGAGTGACCGGATGCGCGAGTTCTTCGACGACCATGACGTGATCCTGTCCCCCGTCGAGAGCGTGCCGCCGTTTCCGATCGGTCACCACGACCCGATGGGCGACTTCGACGCGATCTTCGAACGGGTCGTCACTGCCGCCGACTACACGCCCTTGAACAACGCAACCGGAATGCCCGGGATGTCGGTCCCGCTTCACTGGACCGAGGACGGCCTGCCCGTCGGTATCCAGTTTTCGGCATGGCGCGGCGCCGAGACCAGGCTCCTCGAGTTAGCTTACGAACTGGAAGAGGCCCGACCCTGGGCCCAGCGCAGGCCACGCATCACTGCCTGACGCCGTGCCGCGCCAGGATCGTGATTGCAGTCGCTAATGCTACGAGCGGGTGTACCGGCAGCTTGTGCGACCCCAGCCAACTCCACCGATTGACCAGACTTCCAGCCTCGCTATACTCACGGAGATCTCCGTCCAACCCGGATCCCTTCTGGCCCAGTACCGCATCACCGAAAAGCTCGGCGAGCGCGGAATGGGTGTTGTCAGAGGTGCCGACGACGCTCCGGGCCGACGCAGGACCACGGGCACAGGCCGCTGGGAAATGCATGAGGTCATGGCTGATGGAACGCTGCTGGCGACCCTTGCCCTCGACGGGGGCTGGGAGCTCTTCGCAATCGGCGCCGACGATGGACGACGCAGCGTGACCCGTGGCGACGAGTCCACGATACGGGACGTTGCGGCACACGGCGCGCGGCAGATCGCCTTTCCCGTCGAGCGACCGACGCCCGTGGTTGCGATTCACGACCTTGTCGGCAATCGCAGTCGCACGATTCCCGTTCCGACGCCGCTGTCGAGCCTCGACTGGTCTCCGGACGGCACTCACATCGTGGGCATGACGACGATGCTGGCCGATCAAATTGTCGTGGTGGATGTCGAGGCGGGCGAGGCGCGCACCGTGACACTCGCTTGCGGCGACCAGTGCGAGTTCGCCTTCGAGGGAGTGGTCTCCGGGCCTACCTGGCCGCACTTCTTAGCTCAGTCGGCCGCCCCGTGGCACTTCTTGTACTTCTTGCCGCTGCCGCAGTGGCAAGGGTCGTTGCGGCCGAGCTTCGGCTCGGCCCGGCGGATCGCCTCGACACCCGAGGAGTGATCATGGTTGCAGTCGGGACCATGGACGTGTTCTTCGTGCCGGGTCGGTTTCTGCTTGGTTGTCGCCATCGGAAGACCTCGGGTGCACCGTGCAAGCCGGCCGCACTGACATCGAGCGCTTGAAGAATGTCCCGCACACCATACGACGATGGGCCGACGAGCAGCAAGACGGGAATCGGTGGCGCCACCGAGCACGGGCCTACCTGCTGGAGGGCGTCAAGCCTGGGCGCGGTGGGGCCGGCAAGCGCCAGTGCGAGCGCAGAGCAAGACCCCCGGCGCAGCCTTGCGGTTCCGACTGCGCGGTGGCAGGATCGGGAACATGCAAAGCAATCGTCGCACCGGCCTGCGGAACGACCTCGGGGCGGCGGCGATCATCGCGCTGCTCGTCGGTTCGCTATACCTGCCGTGCATCACGCAGGGGAAACTGCTGAGCCCATCGGGCCTGTTGCTTGATCTGTACCCGTGGGCCGCCGTCTCGGATTCCGACGACGGTTACAACCCCATGCTGAGCGATGCGGCGTACATGTTTGACCCCTGGCACCTGCAGTACCTGCGTGCCATCGAACGCGGTGAATTCCCGCTGTGGAGTCCCGACAACTACTGTGGAGTTCCCCTCGCGGCGAACTACCAATCTTCGATCTTCTTCCCGCTGCACTGGCTGGCCTGGATCTTCCCCGTCATGTGGACGTTCACGCTGGCGTCCCTGATCAAGCTCTGGATCACCGGATGGTTCACCTACCTGTTCCTTCGTCGACGAGGGTTGGGATGGACGCCGAGCACCCTGGCAGCTGTCGGCATCACAGCCGGTGGCTGGATGACGGTATGGATGACCAATCCCCAGAGTCAGGGGGCGATGGCACTACCGATTCTGCTCTGGGCCGTCGACGTCTGGCTGAGCGGAATCCGTCACTGGGGCCTGCTGGCCATCGCCGTGGCGACCGCGGTGAGCTGGCTGGGAGGCCACCCGGAACCGGCGTTTCATGTGATGCTGACCGGTTCGGCGTACGCGATCTACCGTCTTGTTTCCAGCGGGACCGCGAATCTCTCCAGTCTTCTCGCGCTCGGCCTGGCACAGCTCACCGGGCTACTGTTCGCCGCCGTGCAACTGGTCCCGTTCTCGGAGTACCTCCTCCACAGTCACGCGCTGGCTGCACGGGTGGCGGATGGGTATCGGGACGGGATCTCGCCGTCGGCGATCGTCACGATGCTCGTGCCGAACTTCTTCGGAAGCACCAGGACTTCACCTGGTGGCAATGGCGCGAGTTTCAGGGCGATCACCAGAACTTCATCGAGATCGCCGGGTACGTGGGAACACCGCTGCTGATTCTCGCTGCCGCATCTGCCCGGCTGTTGCGCAAGCGAGGCGAGTTGCTGTTCTTCTGGGCCCTCGGTGCGATCTGCCTCGCGCTGATCTACCTGCCGTTCGTACACCTGGCCCTGGACCGGATTCCGGTCTTCGGCGTCACACGTCAGTCCCGCCTGCTGTTCGAGCTGGGCTTCGCGATCTGTACATCCGGGGCGATAGCTCTCGACGCGATTCTCCGTGGAACCTCTGACGATAGAGCCGTCTCGCCTCGTGTCGTCTGGACACTCTCTACCGTTGCGGTGCTGTCGATCTGGTTGTTCTGGTACCTGTTCCGTCCGGTGTTCGGGGCGCTCGAACCGCCTCCACCGGTTGCCGGCTGGTGCCTGTACGCCTCGATCGTTGTTCTCGCATTTGCCGCACTGCTCCACAGCGTGATCGTTTCGATTGGACAGAATCGTGTCATCCTCGCGGCCGGCGTGCTGGGCCTGGCGGCTCTGGAGCTCTGGTCCGCGAGTTACGGGACGACCGGTTTCGTCGACCCTGCCGATCTCGTACCGCAGACGGGGCTGACGCAATTCCTGGGAGGCGATACTTCTGCCTACCGCGCGATCAGCGTGGGGTCGATGCCTTCGAGTCGCGGCGGATCGCAATACCGCGGGCCCGTGCTGCCCGAACCCGTCTACAGCTACGCGGGATTGCAGAGCATCGAAGGCTACGATGCGATGGAAGTGGACGCTTACTCCCGGGAGATCGGTGCCTATCGGGAGAGCCGGTTCTCGACCACAGGCGGGGCGGTCCCGCCACAGGTTCGCCGGCTACTCGACCGATGGAACGTCAAGTACCTCGTTACCGGTCCGGGGCAATCGATCTCGGGGGACGGGATCCGGCTGGCCTACGACGCGGCGGACGGTCGCGTCTATCTCAACGAGGACGTCTGGCCTCGAGCGTTCTGGGTGAATATCGCCGATTTCGCTGCCGGCCGGATTGCACCCGGGGCGGGGCAGGCCTCGGTCGTTTCGCGCCAGCCGATGGAGAATGGATACGTCGTCGAGGCGCTCGACGACGGCTACCTGTGCGTCACCGAAACTCTGTTTCCGGGGTGGAAGGCGTTCGTCAACGATATCGAGGAACCGATCGTTCCGTGCATGGGTACCTTCCGCGCTGTCCGCGTAACGGCGGGGACGCACACCGTCCGCATGCAATACCGGCCCAGCTCGTTTCGCGTCGGAGCCTCGATCTCGCTGCTGTCGGCTCTGGCTGCGATCGCCCTCTCGATGCTGGCACACCGTAGGTATCGATCGACGACGTTGCGCCCGTCCGAGGTGGTCGGTTCCTATCGAGGAGCCGGGCACGGTCCTTGAGTATGGACCGCCTACGATTCCGGATCCCGTCGATCTTGCCAGTCCCTGGCCTGCTCGTCGTGGCCGGCCGATGGGTTTGCGACATGCCATGCCTCGTAAAGATCCTGCAACTCCTTGAGCACACGCTGGTAGTGATTCGCGTGGGCTTTCTGCAGCTCGCGCAGGATCTCCTGGGCCTCGAGGAGGTTTCTCTCGGCGGTTTCGAAATTGGCCAGGGCGGCTTCCGCAACACCTCGTCGGGCCAGCAGGCGACCCAGACGATAACGATGGGCCTCGACGAAGACCCGTCTCGCGTCCGGCTCGATGCTCCGCAGGAGTTCCCTGGCCTCGCCGGGCCGATCCAGCTTCGTCAGCACGTCGCCGACGGTCAGCTTCGATTCCAGGGTGATCCAGTGATCGGGGCCCAGTGTGCGTGACTGCACCTCGGCGGCCTCTCCCAGGTACTTGAGCGCTTCCTCGTAGTTGCCCTGTCGGTCGGCGATGAATCCGACGGTGCCCATCGACAGCATTGTGTTCGGATGCTCATCGCCCAGGACGCGTCGGCGCACTTCCAGAGCTGCGCGGGCGTGAACGTCGGCCTCTTCATATCGCTCCAGCCGCATCAGGAGCGCCGCCAGGTTCGTCGCCGCCATCAAGGTGTCTTCGTGTTCGCCACCGAGTATCTTGCGGCGTATCGTCAGTGCTTCTTCGATCAACGGCGCCGCCGATTCCGAATCGCCGGTGCGGGCGTACAGAACGCCGAGGTTGTTCAACGCAGTGTGAAAATCGAGATGGTCCGGCTCGAGTACTTCTCTTGCGCCTTCCACGCCTGACTTTCCGTACTCCAGTGCTTCTTCAAGCCGGCCGGCCTCGCTGAGCACGAACATCATTCCCAGCTCCGCACGAACGATCTGCTCGTGACCCTCGGGAAGAACCCTACGCGAAGTGTCGAGGAACTCCTGGTACAGCGGAAGGGCGCTGTCGAAGTCGCCCATGTACACCAGCAGAGTGCCCTTGGTCTTCTTCGTCTCGAGCGTCCGGCTGTCCTCCGAACCGAACAACCGCTCCATGCTCGCGATCGCGGAGTCGTACAGCGGTAACGCCGACGGATAGAGGCCGAGATTCGTGTAGGTCTTCGCGACCTCGAACTCCAGAGTCGCGCGAATCCGCGGTTGCTCCGAGAAGTCCGACTCGATGGTCGACAGCGCTCGCTGGAGTACCTGTTCGTCGAGCAGGTGCAGGGCGACATCGCTGGAGTTGGTCCGCTGCAGCATCTCGGAGAAGCCGGCCATCTCCGCATCGAGGGCGGAATCGCTGGCGGATGTCGATTCGGTTCCCGACGACGATGCCTGTCGCACGCGCTCGGTGATGTCGTCGTAGAGCGCGGTGCCGACCTGCGCGAGATCGAGGTTGGCCAGCATCGACGCCTGGAAAGCGGTCACCTGCTCCAGTTCCTGTGTTCGCTCCTGCGCCTCGAGGCGGGCTCGCTCAGCGGTGCCGCGCAGCAAGGTCATCGTGACCGCCAGAGTGGCGAGGCCGACGGCGACAGCCACGGCGAAGGTCGTCGCGAGTTTATTGCGAGCCACGAGCTTACGCAGCTGATAGACGGTGCTCGGCGCTCGCGCCAGAATCGGTAGGCCGGACAGGAAACGCTCGATGTCGTCGCTCAGGGCCGAAGCACTCTCGTAGCGGGCATCAGGGTCGAGCTCCAGCGCCTTGTGGCAGATCGTTTCCAGGTCGGGGTCGAGCCTACCCGAGCCGCGGTAGACTTCCCGAAGCGGACGGGCCGGCGTCTCGGCGATCGTACGCAGCGCGTCGTACATCGAACTCTGGCTCGGCATCTTGGGAAGCGCTCCGGAGAGCATCTCGTAGAGCATCACGCCGAGGGAGTAGACGTCGGCTCGCACATCGATCGCATCCGGATTACCCCGCGCTTGCTCGGGGCTCATGTAGGGGAGCGTGCCCTTGACGGCCCCGATCTCCGTCACAACGGTCGCCTGGATATCGGTGTCGGTGATCCGGGCCAGCCCGAAGTCCAGGATCTTCAAGGCCGGCTGATCTCCACGCAGGCTGTCGGTGCTACCGGCGCCTTCGCCGACGACGATGTTCGAGGGCTTCAGGTCTCGGTGGATCACGCCGCGCTGGTGCGCGTAGTGCACGGCAGCGCTGATGCGACGGAACATCTCCAGTCGGAAGCGGAGTTCCTCCGCTCCGAGCGCGCCCTTCCCGGCGCGTCGGGAGAGGTACTTGCCGAGGGTCATACCCGGCGCGTACTCCATGGCGAAGAAGTGGCAGCCGTCATCGGTGCGTCCGGACTCGTAGATCGCTGCGATGCAGGGGTGCTCCAGCCGGGCCAGGGACTGCGCTTCCCGCTGGAACATGCGGACGCGAGTGTCATCGACGAGCTTTCCGCCCCGGATGACCTTGATCGCTACGCGGCGCCGGGGGTTCTTCTGGTTGGCCTCGTAGACCACCCCCATACCGCCCTGGCCCAGCTTACCGGTGATCTCGTAGTTCGGGATCTCGATCAGATCGGTGTCGCCGGCAGCGTCGGGGAACTCGTTGATGTCGCGGGTGGGCTGGTTCGAGACCGATGGGTCGGCCTCGCTGCCGGCGCTGCCATGCGCGGTGCGCGTTGCCTCGTGGTCCCGCCGCTCTGGATCAAACCCTTCGGTCATCTTCAACCTCCATCGACCGGGGATTCTACTTGATCGCTCCAGTCGGGTCCCGTGGACGGGGAACGCTCCCGTCAATCTCCCGTCGGTTCATGAGCCTGCTCCTAGCGGCTCTTCGCGCTACCCACACCGAGTTGCAACTGCAATCGCTCCTGCTCGACCGTCACACCCTGCAGAAACAGCTCGACCTTCACCGGCCGGTCGTCCAGCGGCAGCGTCCACTCGAACCGCCGGGGCAGATCGACGGTGGGAAGCAGGCCCGCCAGGTCGAGATCCAGTCGCAATGGCGCCACCGGATAGGCCGACTCCGCCGTCAGCCCGATGACCCCCGAGGTCGCCTCGACCCGTGGCACGTAGCGCGCCTCGACGATTCCCTCGAGGCCACCCGACAGGCGCACGTGGACCCGTGCCTCGACACCGCCCTCGCGAAACGCGAGGGACTCGATCCCGTCGATGGTCACTCGGAACGGTTCCAGCCCGCCGACCTCGATCGTCTCGGTCCGGGGCAAGGTCGCAGCGAACAAAGCGTGGAGCGCCGCCCGGTCGATCGTCAACTCGGCGACGCCGGAACCGGCCAGCGCCGGCGGAGATCGAGATTTCCTGAGAAAACGGTACTCCAGCACCCAGAAGGGTCTAGGGCCTCGATGGCGGCGTGTGTCCTCAAACCTCCATACTTGCCGGACAGCCGCGCTTCAACGTATAAGCTAGGAAAAAAGGAGGGCTTGCCGTGAAGCGTAGCAGCGACAATCATCCGTCCACGTCTCCACGTCTCCACGTCTCCACGTCTCCACGTCTCCACGTCTCCACGTCTCCACGTCTCCACGTCTCCACGTCTCCACGTCTCCACGCTCGTCGCGGCGTCTCGTCGCAATAGCCTTGTTCTGGCTCGCCGGCTTTGAGTCCGTTTCAGCAGCGGGGCTGGATCGGGCTGCAACGCTCACGCAGGACCATCGGAGTCAGTCTGGCCGTCACAAGATTGTGATCCTGTCGGACAATGCCTCTACTCTTGGCGCGCTCACCGAAGCGAGCGACTCCCGCAGCATTCACCCGTCCGGTCTGCAGTACTGGGAGGTGAGCGCGGCGACACTGGAAGTCCTCGAACGGGAGCATCCGGGACGGTACTCGCTCCGGGACTACCATGACCTGATCGCCATGAACGGTTGGGTGATCGACTCCCGCGTGGGTGACCCGGGTGCGCTACCCGCGGGACGGGCAGAAGAGCCTGGGGAACACGCGAAACAACTCTACATCGTGCAGTTCGTCGCGCCACCCCGCGATGACTGGCTCGATGACCTCCGCGAGCGATTTCAGGTAGAGTTCGTTGAGTACCTCCCTTACAACGCATACATCGCAATCGCGGCCCCGGATGCATACGCCGAGCTGGCCCAAGAAGCCGGAACACGAGCGAGCTGGATTCAATGGGTGGGCAACTACCACTCGGCGTATCGGATTTCTCAATTCCTCGAATCCACGATCGCGTTGAACTCGTCGGTGGACGTAGCCATCAAGCTGGTGAACACACCAGAGGGGCGGGTGGCGTCTGCGTTGGTTCGAGAACAGGCCTTGAAGAACTACGGACATGACAAGGTGATGCAGCGATCCAGAGTCATCCGTGTGCGGGTCACCGGCAGTTCACTGCCGGAGCTCGCCAAGCGGCCTGAAGTGTTGTGGATTGAGCCAGCATCCACGTCCACCAGCCTCGACGAACGAATCAGTCAGACGGTGGCCGGGAACGTCTTCGTCGAGAGCGGCAGCGAGCGTCCCGTTGCACCGCCGCTCGATGGCACTTCGGGGTACTGGAACTGGCTCGTCGCGAACGGAATGACCGGCGACTTCGGCTTTTCGATCGACATTTCCGACGAAGGCTTCGACCTCGGTGATGAGGCAGATATCCTCCCGCACTTCGAGTCCGTCACTGGCTCCTCTCGTGTTTCGTTCTGGCAGGAGTGCTTTGAGGATCAGGGGAGTACGGTGTGCGTTGGCGACTATCAACCGACCAACCTGTTTCCGGACGACCGGGGCATTGGCCACGGTACGATTGTGGCGTCGACCGCAGCGGGTTACGACCTGGGGAACCAACCAGTCGATCTTGACGAACTTGGCTACCGGTATGGTCTGGGTGTGGCTCCGACGATCGAGATCGGGGTGTCAAAGCATGTGAGTCTCGGTCTGATTGACGTTCCGTATGGGGACATGACCGAGTTCGCGTACACCAGCGGCGCGAGACTGAGCAACAACTCCTGGGGGTTCCTTGGGTTTGCCGCAATCTACAACATCGATGCCCAGATGTACGACGGACTCGTCAGGGATGCCTCGGCGGGAACAGCCGGCAACCAAGAGTTGGGGATCGTCTTCGCGGCGGGGAATGACGGTGATCAGGGGGCCGGGAGTCTGGCGCCTCCCGGCGGCACGGCCAAGAATGTCATCACGGTTGGTGGATCTGAGAATTATCGGCCGGCAATCCACATCAGCGTTGAAATGTGCGGAGGCGAGGAGGATGCTGACGACACGCGCGATCTATGGGGGAGTTCCTCCCGCGGGCCGACGACCGACGGACGCTCCAAACCGGATATCGTGGCGCCGGCGAGCAGGGCAATCGGCATCGCCTCCCGAGCGATCTGTGACCAACCTTTCGAGAACCGATGTTGTGTCATGCCACAAGGGGGCGGAAACGAGGAGTTTTCGTCATGCTGCGAGCCACCCAGTCCCGGGATGAACTGCTGTCCCTCTGGTGAGTTCACATGTACGGACAATGCGCCACCCGACTGCTCTTTCCTGCGTGACCCGCGCTCGACGCACAACGAATTCAAGGTACTGAATGGGACCTCATTCGCCGCACCTGCTGTGACCGGCGCTGCGGCATTGGGTCGGCGATACTTCGTTGACACACTTGGAGTTGCGGCGCCATCGCCGGCCATGTTGAAGGCATTTCTGATCGCCACCTCGACGTACTTGACGGGCGACGGTGCCAACGATTCCCTCCCCTCAAACAGCCAGGGATTCGGTCGGGTCGATCTCGGGCGTGCTCTCGACGGGAGTGACGTTCAAATGGTCGATCAGAGCGTGGTGTTCTCGAACTCCGGGGCGACCTACACGCTGACCGGAAGCGTGCAGGCCGGATCGAAGCCTCTGCGCATCGTTCTCGCCTGGACGGATGCCCCGGGTTCCACAGTCGGCGCGGCGTGGAACAACAACTTGGACCTGGAAGTCGATATTGGCGGACAGCGATACCTCGGAAACTGCTTCGCCGGCGATACGAGCGCGGGGTACACGATCGGAGGCGGTGAAGTTCAACCTTGTGTCGCTGATCCGCGGAACAATGTGGAGGCCGTGTTCCTACCCGCCGGAACGACCGGCGCTTATACCATCACGGTGCGGGCGACGAATGTGAATAGCGATGGACTCCCCGCCAATCCGGGAACCCCGGATCCAACCGACCAGGACTTCGCGCTCTTCGTCTACAACGGCGCCATGTGAACGTGATGACGCGTGCCCGATTGCTTGGGGCCCTGGCAGCCGTGTGGTTCATGATCCCGACGTTGTCGAGCGCGGATACAGAGTTGACGTACGCGACGCGAATTGCGATCCAGGTCGCCGTCGACGGATTGTACGAATCCCACCGACAGGGCGGTCGCGCCGAGTCCGAAGAGCGACTCAACGAGCAGGCCGCCCGCAAGGTCGATGAATACATCCTGATGTCGCTCGCTCTCGAGCGGCTCTGGGCGACCCCGATCACCGAGGCGATGCTTGACGCCGAAGCTCGTCGAATCCTTCGGGACTCACGCGCGCCGGAACGCCTGGGCGAATTGATCGCCGCGGTCAATCACGACCCCGGGTTGTTTCGCGAGTGTGTTGCGCGTCCGATCCTCGCGCGGCGACTCATTCGTCGCTTCTATCAATCGGATGCGCGCATGCATGGTGAAACGCGAGCAAGAATTCAGCGATGGCGCGAGGCGGTCGTAGATGGCCATATCGACCCGCGAGTGGAGCACCCGCATCGAACGGTTGTGGTCGTGGAGCGCCAGGACGACAGTCGGGCCGATGACAGCGTGTGGCCTGTCGCCGATGCGACGCCACGGACTGCCATACGAGTCGACTCCGCCAGGTTCCGTTGGCTCAAGGAGAGCGTCGGGACACCTGCGCCCGTCCAGGAAACCGCGGAATCTGTTTTTTTCCAGTACGTCCTCGACGATGCGGGGTCGGAGCTTCACGTCGCGACGTTCTCGCTTCGCAAACGCACGTGGGACGCGTGGTGGCCTGAAACTTCTCGGCAGATTCGCCGAGGGCAAACAAGACTCGAACTGCCGTTGGCGCCAGGAACCACCGGAGGTCCCAACCCAAGTTGGTTTGCAGCCAGCACGAGCAATTCGTGCAGTGATGATGACCAGTGGGACAACGGGCAGTTGGCCAGTGTGCCCAGTCCTCGTACAGGGCACTCCGCCGTTTGGACCGGCAGCGAGATGATCGTCTGGGGAGGATCGACGAGTGACTCGGGCCCGTCCAGTTCCGGTAGCCGCTACGACCCCATGACCGATACCTGGACCGCTATCTCCACGATCGGGGCGCCGTCGCCGAGAACGTTGCATGGTGCGGTATGGACAGGGACGGAAATGGTCGTGTGGGGCGGTTACCAGCTCTTCTATCCATACCGCCTTGATACCGGCGGTCGGTACGACCCAGCAACAGATTCCTGGACGTCGATGGCGACGACAGACGCTCCCTCTGCACGAATGCGTCATGAACAGGTATTCGTCGCCGGCAAAGTGTTTGTCTGGGGCGGCGATGCGGGTCTCTCGGGCCTTGTAAATACCGGGGGCGTCTATGACCCGTCCAGTGATACCTGGATCCACACAACGACGATCGGGGCACCGACGCCGCGCGTGAGTGCATCGGCGGTTTCGACCGGCGATTCGGTGATCGTGTGGGGAGGCTTTGGCACGAATGAGTTGAACACAGGTGCCGAATACATCGTTACGGAGAACCGTTGGGAAGCGACCTCGCTGGTGGATGCCCCGTCGTCGCGCGCAGGACACGTCGCGGAGTGGACCGGTACTGAGATGATCGTCTGGGGTGGCCCAGACGATACCGGCGGAAGTTATGATCCGATATCTGACTCGTGGACCGCGTTATCGACCGCGAACGCGCCGCCATTCAGCGTCGATGCGCGAAGCGTATGGACGGGGTCAGAAATGATCGTGGTTACGCAGAGCAACGGTGCCGGCGCCAGGTACCACGCGGCCTCAGACCTATGGACGCCACTGTCCACCCTCAATGCGCCACCCAACCGCTCGAGCCATACGGCGGTTTGGACCGGAGACCTGATGCTCGTCTGGGGCGGCTGGCTGTATATCGACCCCGACGTGAAGACGGACCTCGGTGGAAGGTACGACCCGGCGTCGGACCAGTGGACGCCGATTGGATCGGGGCCACAGGGTCGTCAATACCACACCGCACTCTGGACCGGCGCCGAGATGCTGATCTGGGGCGGAGGGACGATCCCTTCGGTAGGCATCGTGAACGCGCAATCGGGCGCTCGCTACGACCCGCTGATGGATGACTGGACGGCGATCGCCACCGAGAATGCGCCGGCCCCTCGCAGCTCACACACTGCCGTGTGGACGGGCGGGGAGATGATCGTATGGGGCGGGACGACTGCGCCCGGTCAGTTCGTCAATTCGGGCGGACGGTACGACCCCTCGATGGATACTTGGTTGCCGATCAGCGAGATCGATGCGCCCGAGCCCAGTATCTACGCCAAGGCGGCGTGGACCGGGGAGGAGATGCTCGTGTGGGGGCTGGCAGCGACGTCCGGCCGGTACGACCCGTCGACGGATACTTGGGCGGCGATGGCGACCGAGGGCGCGCCGACGAGCGGGCCGGGGTTTTCCGCGAACTGGACCGGGGCCGAGCTACTGGTCTGGGGAGGCGATCCCGTGAATCCCCAGGGGGCGCGGTACTCGCCGTCGAAGGACGAATGGGCGCCGATACCGATGGCGGGCGCACCGTCTCCCCGGCAATACCACAGTACGGTCTGGACGGGGACACAGCTCGTCGTGTGGGGCGGCGGCGACGGCGAAACCGGCTTCAACGGCGGCGGGCGCTTCGTCCCGGAGAACAACCAGTGGCACCCGATGTCGGTCGCAGGCGCTCCGGTCGTGAGTGGCGGCTACACCGTGGTCTGGTCGGGACGAGAGATGTTCCTCTGGGCCGGCCTGGACAACGATCCCGGAGGGCGGTATGACCCCATCGCAAACAGCTGGCAGTCCATCCCCACGGAGGGACAGCCGCCGCGGTCCCCGGGGCATACCGCAGTCTGGACCGACCGGTGCATGATTGTCTGGGGCGGTGCCGCGGCGCAGCACCGAAGAACCGGGGGCCGGTTCTTTGTCGATGGCACCTCGGATGACGATGGCGACGGGTTGTCGGAATGTGACGGGGACTGCAACGATGGCGACGCGTTGTCGTTTCCGACCGCCGAAGAAGTCTGCGACGGGCTCGATCAAACCTGCGGGGGCGGCGTCGATTCCGCGGACATCGATGGCGATGGAGTCGCGATTTGCTTCGACTGCGATGACCACGACCCCGACGTGGGATCTCTCTGTTTCCCGACGTTTCCGAACTCGCGATCGGACCCCCAAATTCTGATATCTCATGGGTGCCGGCTATGCCGATCGCCGAAGGTCCCGTGCTGTACGAACTCGTGCGCGGGAAGGTCAGCGAACTGCCCGTCGGCGACGGACCCAGCGAGACGTGTGTGGCAACGGCGCTCGATGCCACGAACACGAGCGATGGCGAGCTACCGGCCCCAGGAGAAGGTTTCTGGTACCTGGTGCGTGCACACGAGGCCTGTCTCGGCGGTTTCGGTCACGCGAGCAACGGGATCCCGCGCCAGTCCGACGCCTGCCCATGAACCCGGACCCCCAAGGCTACCGATGTCGAGCCCAGCGTGGCTCTCGCCGGGTGAGGCCCAGTTACCCGCCAGCCTTTCGGAGGACGATCGGCTAGGGGCTAGTCTTCGCGCTACCCACACCGAGTTGCAACTGCAGTCGCTCCTGCTCTACCGTCACGCCCTGCAGAAACAGCTCGACCTTCACCGGCCGGTCGTCCAGCGGCAGCGTCCACTCGAACCGCCGGGGCAGATCGACGGTGGGAAGCAGGCCCGCCAGGTCGAGATCCAGTCGCAATGGCGCCACTGGATAGGCCGACTCCGCCGTCAGCCCGATGACCCCCGAGGTCGCCTCGACCCGTGGCACGTAGCGCGCCTCGATCATTCCCTCGAGGCCACCCGATAGCCGCACGTGGACCCGTGCCTCGACACCGCCCTCGCGAAAAGCGAGGGACTCGATCCGGTCGATGGTCACGCGGAACGGTTCCAGCCCGCCGACCTCGATCGTCTCGGTCCGGGGCAAGGTCGCACGGAACAAAGCGTGGAGCGCCGCCCGGTCGATCGTCAACTCGGCGACGCCGGAACCGGCCAGCGCCGGCACCCATGGCGTCGCCAGGACGCAGGCGAACGCAAGCGCAGTGAGTGCCCTGTACGAAATTCGACGATGCATCACCTTTACTCCTCCTTGATCCCGGCGATCGCAGCGATCGCGGCGCTCCGGGGAATCTCAATCCAGCGCCTCCACCGAGAACGGCGGCAAGGCCGTCGACGCACAGCCGATCGGCGTCTCGGGCAAGGTCGGGTCACTTCCACGAACGAACAGACAGAGCCCCGGCGCCAGGAACGAACGATCGGGCACCGCCAGCACACCGCGACTGTCGATCTCGATCTCGGGAATCAGCTCACCGGTCTCGAACAGCACCCGCCGCAGGAGCCCCGCCTGCGGGTCGAACGCATGCACGGAGCTGCGGAACTGCTCGTCACTGACGACGAGGTACCCCAGCGCCTCCGAAGCGATCGCCATCGCGCCGATGTTGCCGCCGGCGACGTCGTCGTCCAGGGCGACACGTTCGACGACCCGGTTGAGGGCATCGACGACGACGACACCTCCCGACAGCTCGCCGGGGATCAGCCCGGGATAGATCCCGCCCAGCGCGACGTAGAGTCTCACGCGTCCGTCGTCGCCGGTGATCACGTCGATCGCACCGGGGTTCTTGCCCGGTAACGGCACGACACCGACGACCTCGTCGAGCAGCGGATCGATCACCGCGAGCTTGCCTTCGCCGTAGCGGGTGAAGGTGCGATCGATATCCTGCAGGCCGACGAAGACGACGCCCTCGGCCATGCGCATCCGGTCCGCCCGGGGGGTCGCGTCGCGATTGTCGGCCAGCTCGCCCAGCGGAATCGTGGCCCGGATCGTGCCGATCCGCGGATCGAACACCGCCACGTCGTTGAACGGCGGCTCGTAACGAGTGAGATAGCCCCGTTCGGCCGACAGCACCAGAGCGTCGTGAGGGTTCGAGCCGGAGCCGATGCCCGCCTGCCAGGAAGTGGCGAACGCTCGATCCGGGTCGAGGCGTTGCAGGTTGTCGAAGGTCAAGCGGTTGATCGCCAGCACCGTCCGGTTCGTCACCCGCAGCACGGCGTCGGAGCTGACCAGCTCGAGTCCCTCACGGACGACCATTTCACGCTCCTTGACCCAGGCGACCTCGGTGACCCGTCCGATCGTGGAGAAGAAGTCGCTGCCGGCGACGAGGAAGCGATGTCGGCGCCAGCCGTCGAAGGTGCCCTCGATGCCGCTCTGGCTCTCCCACGATCGGCCGGAGACCTTCCACGCCCCGGGCTCCGGCGTTCCGTCGAGCATCACTTCGAACGCGGCGCCCTCGATGCGGTAGGGGCCGAGGCGTCCCGGTCGCCATTCGGTCGTCGAGACGAACAGCTCCGTCCGTCCGTCGGAGAGATCCTCGACCTCGGCGCTGCGCTGGTCGACCCGGGCCTTGACGACGACGACCCGTGCCGGCAACAGGCCCAGGCCGACCTCGTCGACCTCGAAGCGCATCTCGAGCTCGACGCCACGGAACATCGCCCCCGGGATCTGCAGGTTCGGCAGGTCGACCTCGAGGTCTAGCACTTGCCCCAGCGGTTCGGCGGGGAGCCCGGTCGTGTCGAGGACCGGCGGCTCGAAGTCGGAGCCGCAACCGGCCAGCAGCATGCCGACGAACACCAGCGCCGTTCCGGCGAGCGATCGTGTCGCGCTCATCGTGCACGCTCCGCCGACCAGCCGACGTGCAGCAGCACGACCCGATCGGGCAGCGGAAAACGAGCCACGTCCCGGGTCTGGCGGTCGAAGACGTTGCGCACGTCGATGCCGGCCTCCCAGCCGTCGCCGAAGCTCAGCGACGCCGACGCGTCGTGAATCCAGCGCTCGGACAACCTCGCCCCGGGAGTGTCGAGGGCATCGGTCGAGTTCTCGCCGGTGTAGGTGATGTCCCAGCGCAGCGTCCACGGATCGTGGCGCCAGGCCGCCGCGGCGAAACCGATCCACTCCGGCTGGTACGGCAGGGGATTGCCGTGGGTGAAGCCGTCGGAGACGTCGGTCGCCTGTTGCCAGGTCAGACCCAGCTCGGCGCTCAGTCCACGTTGCCAGACCAGCCGCGCCGCGTTCTCCCAGCCGACGACCTCGACCTCGGCCAGGTTGTCGGCGACGGCCGAGCCCTGACTCGACGGACGAAAGCGGATCAGGTCGTCGGTCCGCCGGGCGAAGACGACCGATTCGAACGAGCCATCGAGGTCGCGGTGGCCCAGCCGCCGGGTCACGCCGACCTCGACCGAGTCACCCTCCTCCGCCCGGAGTCCCGGGTTGCCGACGAGGGAGCCGCGATCGCCGAACAGTTCGAGCAGGTTCGGACTGCGGAAGAAGTGACCGATCGTTCCCCGCAGCGTCCAGCGACCGGCGAAGGGCCAGGCGACGCCGAGCTTCCCTGAGAGCGCGCTCTCATCGATGTCGTCGGCGGGTGGCGGAACCGTTCCGGGTTCCCCGGCCGTGAAGTCGTCGCTGCGGTACTGCCAGTTCAACGAGGGAGCGACGGTGACCTGGCCCAGACGGAACACATCCTCGGCGGCCAGGAACAGCAACGTCCGGTCGGCGCCGCCACGATCCGCGGCCTCCAGGGCGAAGTCATCGATGTGGGCCCGCTCGACCCGCGCCTCTCCCCGAAACGTCAGGCCATGCGCGCCGCGGCGATCCCGGTAAGTCGCCGAGAAGCCGGCGCCGTCGAGGTCGGTGCGCTGATCCTGGGCGGCGAGGCCGATGTTGCCATCGAGGTCGCGAAAACGGATCTGCTGATCGAAGGCGTCGAGCTGTAGATCGAGGGTGCTCGGTCGCGGACCGGTCTGCCGGCTCCAGGTGGCGTTCAGGTCGCCGAGCTGTTCCTCGAGTCGCGCCGTCGCCGACGGTGCACTGTCGACGCCGGGCACTCCGCGGTCGCGCTGCTGGACCCGGCCGTTGATCCGCAGTTCGCCACCGCCGATCCGGTCGTCGCGGTACTGCAGCAAGAGGTTGGTCTGCTCGACGTCGTTGTTCTCCCGGCGTCGTTCGACGTCGTCGTCGGGGTCGAACGGTGTCGCGCCGGTGTCGAGGTAGGTGTAGTCGCCGTCGCTCTCCAGCCACTCCAGCCCCAGGCGCAGGGCGCGTCCCTCGCCGACCGGAACGGCGAGGCCTCCGGAAGCTCTCGCGGTACCCAGCTCGCCCCCGATCAGGTCCAGCCGCCCGGTCGTCGTCTCCGCCGGCGCCCGGGTGCGCACGTCGACGAGACCGCCGATGCCGCCGGGACCCAGCCCCACCGGAGAGAACCCGCGATAGACGGTGACCTCCTCGATCTGGGTCGCCGGGATCGAGGAGAGGTCGACCGGGCCGCCGAGGGCGCGGTTCTGCACCACGCCGTCGACCCGGACCGTCACCTGTTCCGAGGTCGAGGCGCGCAGGGACATCGTCGCGTAGGCACCGAGGCCGCCGTAGTCCCGCACCCGGGCGCCGGGCACCCGCCGCAGCAGATCCGGCAGATCCTCGCCGCGGGCATCGACGCCGTCGATCTCGACCTTCGTGGCGAAGGCCGCGATGTCCTGGGGGCGATCGAGGGATCCCTCGACCGACACCCGCTCCTCGACCCGAGGGTTCTCGTCGTCGGACGGCACGACCAGCGTGGCCATCGCCAGCAGCGCCGCCAGTAACCAGGTCACGGGCAGGCCTCGGCGCTCTCGCGGGTCCGCAGCGACGCCGACCGGCCGAAGCCGCCGCCGTCGGCGCGGACGAGGTAGAAGAACCCCCGCCCGGGCTCGGGCTGATCGCTGTCGCAGTACCAGCGCAACCCGGTGCTGTCACCGGACAGACACCGGGTCTCGCCGAGGTCGACGGCGATCCCGGACAGGAACAACTCGTCCAGGTCACCCCGGATCAACTCGTAGCTCCGGCCGCTGCCGACGAAGGACCAGCGCAGCTCGGTGCAGGTCGCCCCGATGGCCCAAAGGCGAGGTTCCGAGAAGTGAAACGGCAGCTCGCTGAAGCTGTTGGGATCTCGACAACCGGCGACCTCTCGACCGTCGTCGACCCCGTCACCGTCGGTGTCGGCGACGTCGGGGTCGGTGCCGTAGAGCAGGGTCTCCTCGAGGTCCGACAGACGGTCGCCGTCGCTGTCGGTCGTGGTCGGAGGATGGGGCCGACCGTGAAGCACGACCACCGCGTCGAGGTCGAACCCCTCGCCGGAGCCGGCGAAGCCGTTGCCGCTCTCGGCGTCGGTGACGCGGACGAATCGCGCTTCGGTGCTCCCGGCCTCCTGCAAATCGAAGGCGTCTCCACCGGCACCGGAGACCCCGCCCTGTCCGTCGACGTCGAACTCGTCGTCGACGTTGGGCAGGTTCCAGGCACCGGTGAACGACGGCGTACGACCGGCCAGACCGGCGAGCTGGGCCCAGAGTGCCGCGTCGACATCGGGAACGCCGCTGGCGGCGGCCAGTGCGTCGGCATCGTGAGGAAACTCGATCCAGGCCTGTCCGTCGGCGGAGATCGCGATCCGCGCCGGCTCGACGAACAGCCGGTACTCATCCATCGCCGACGTCGGTAGCGGCAAGCGGAAGAACGGGTTCTCGAAGACGATCAGGTCGTCGCCGGGAAGATCCTCGATGACGATGTCGTCCCAGCCCAGCACCGCGGATCCGCCGGCGCCCAGCGCCGCAACCGACAGCGAGCCCTGAAACGGAACCGAGTCGCCAGGCGGGCCGAGCACGACACCCGGCAGGAACGCGGCGCCGAACAGGGCGGCCGGATTCGCCGCGACCGGCGCCCAGGCGACGACACGGTCGGGCAGGCAGTCGATCGGATGCGACCGGTCGGCCTGGAGCGCCGGGCCGGCGCCGGCGAGGATCAGCATCCCCGCCAGCCACCGACCCGCGCCCCACGATGGGGCCGCTCGTTTCACGGCAGCAGCGCGCCTGGTTCCGAGACGATCCCCGGCGCGACGACGATCGCGTGGAAACGCAACCGGGCGACGACCGCCGGGTTCGCGCCACCGAAGCCGTCGGTCCACAGCGTCGGGCCGACGGTGTTCAGTTCGTAGTTGCGGTCGGACATGAACGACAGCGGCACGACACCGACGCCGCCGTTCAGCGGGATCGCCCGTCCGGCGCCGTCGATCGCGAACAGCTGGACGTAGACCGCGTCGTCAGCCGGCCGGTGCTGCATCAGCGCCACCAGCGGCGTGTCGAACGGGAGCGCAAGCTGCAAGCCGAACAGGTATCCGGCGTTGGCGAACGCATCGCCGCCGCCGTCGTCGACACCGAAGACGCTGGGTCCGAGGAACGGTCCGCCGAAGTCCGGCGAGACGGCGGGGAACCAGTTGAACTCGAGCAGCTCGAACGCATCCGAGGCGAAGCTCTCGAAGTTGCCGGTCCGGTTGAGTCCGGTGACGTCACGGTTCCACATCCCCCATGAGATCTGGAAGAAGCCGAACGGGTCGGCGACGAAGCCGTCGGACTCGATCACGAACAGCGCCGCGGTGGTGAAGGTGTCGTCCTCGTCGAAGGTGTGTCCGAGGGGAAAGCCGAACAGGCCGGCGGGAAGACTCGAGTCGTACAGCGCCGTCAGCGAGCCGGGAAGATCGCCGACGAATGCCGGGTCGTCGGACTGCCAGGTCAGGCGCTCGAGGGCCGCACCGGAGACGATCGTCTCGGGATCGGTCAGCGGGTTGTCCACGAAGAACTCGGCGAACCCGCTGAAGTCGTCGTCATCGTCGTCGTCGCCCTCGGCGACGAGTCGATCGATCTGGAGCCGGGCATCCGGCCGTTCCATCGTGTGCGCACGGCCGTCGCGCAATCCCGACGGCCCGCCGGCGCCGAAGGTCAGACCCCAGGTGAAGAACGCCGCGGGAAGAATCAACGCGGCAACAGAGAAGAGCAAACGCATCGGACACTCCTGACAGTGGAGTGCTTCTCCGCGGCAGCTCTTCAGGGGCAGACGATGCAAGAGCCGCCACGAAGACAGCTCCCCACCACGTGGTACCAACAAAAAACCCCTTGTGGGATCAGGCGCAACGGCGCCGCCACAAGGGGCATTGATGGACGCGGCGGAACCTGCCCCTGGTCGGTTCGGCCAAAAAGTGTCCGGGTCGGTCTCCTGGCTTGCGGGTCAACCGAGCTTCGCTGCCTTCCCGGAACCCTCGAGGGTCCAGTGGCTGGATCGCAAAGCGCGTCACCGCTCACAGTCGCCGGGCGGCCGGGGATTCGCACCCCATTCCCGTTACCCGTCCACATCGAGCCCCGTAGATATACACGTGCGCCGCCTCGCTGGCAAGCGACGTCGTGTCATACGACGGGTTCGACGCGCTCGCCGCTAGACGGTGGGGCTCACTTCGGCCTCGAGGATCGCCAGCGACTCGGCGGTGATCACCGCGTCTTCTTCCATCGCCTTGAGGACCGGGAAGCGCAGCACGAACATCGCGCCGTTGCCTTCCTCGGAGATCACCTCGATCTCCCCCTGATGGTCCTTGACGATGCCGAAGCTGACCGACAGTCCGAGGCCGGTGCCCTGTCCGGTCGGTTTCGTGCTGAAGAACGGCTCGAACAGTTTCTTCTGCACGTCCGGCGGAATTCCGGGGCCGGTATCCTGCACCGAGATCTCGATCTGCTCGTCGTTCAACTGACGCGAACGAACCGTCACCGTGCCCTCGCCGGCCATCGCCTGCTGGGCGTTGATGAACAGGTTGATCAGCACCTGTTCGAGCTGGTTGGCGTTGCCCTTGATCTCGGGCAGCTCGTCGGCGAGTTCCTTGATCAGCTTGACGCCGGTCATCTCGAGCTGGTGATTGACGATTGCCGCCGCATCCAGGATCACCTCGGTGACCGAGGTCGGTTCGAGAACGGCCTTCTCCTGACGCGCGAAGCGCAGCAGGTTCTCGATGATGTCCTTGCAGCGCTTGGTCTCCTTCTCGATCAGCTGCAAGTTCTGGGTCACATCGCCGCCACTCTCGAGTTCGAGCAGCGATAGCTGGGCGCAGCCGAGAATGCCGGCCAGGGGGTTCTTGACCTCGTGGGCGATGCCGGCGCCGAGCTGACCGAAGGCGGCCAGCTTCTCGGACTGGATCAGCTGCGAGTTGGCGACCTCGAGCGCCTGCTCGCGTACGTGCAGCTCGGTCGCCATCTGGTTGAACGACCCGGCCAGGGCGCCGATCTCGTCGCTGGAGCGGACCTGCACCTCGACCTCGAACTCGCCACGGGCGATCTTGCGCGTGGCCTGGGAGAGCCGCTCCACCGGCCGGGTGATGCGGTGGGCCCAGAGCAGCGAACACAGACCGACGAACACGATCAGCAGGAACGCGACGACCAGGAGCCGGGCCAGCAGATCCCTCGACGCCAGATAGGCGGCCGAGCGCGGGATCACCACCGAGACGGTCAGGTTGCCCAGATCGACGCCGGCGACCCCGGCGAGCATCTCCGTGCCCTCACGGTTGAACTCCCGGGTCATCGCGGCGTGGGTCTCGTCGTGCAGGCTCTCGGTTCCGGGAACGACATGGGCCTCGGTCCGCCCGAGGTACCGCGTGCGGTCGGGGTGGGCCAGCACCGTTCCCTCGCTGTCGGCGATCGAGATCTCGAACACCTTGTACTGGGAGCCCACCCGCAGCAGCTCGTCGAGCCGCAGGACCGCGACGATCGTGCCGCCGTCGCCGTCCTCGCCCAGCGCCTCACCGGTTCGCGGAAGGGCCAGGGTGAAGGTCGGTAGTTCGGGGTTCACCGTGGAGTTGCGAACGAAGTAGCCCTCGCTGCGGAGTCGATCGAACGGGATCGGATGCTCGGCACGGAACGCGAGCAGTTCGTTGCGGTCGAGTCCCAGGGAGTCGAGGGTCGTGGAGTCGCTGGCCGTCTCGATCTCCTCCTCGCCGGCGACGATCGCGATGTCGACCAGCTCCGGCAGCTCGTCGAAGAACCGGCCGAGCAGCAGGATCTTCTCGTCCGACGACAGGTCGTCGTTGAGCATCACCTCCGAGAGCAACTGCAAGCGCTGTGCGTATCCGGACAGCAGTGCGTCGCAGTCCTCGGCCGTGCTGACGGCGGCGATCGAGATCCAGTCGTTGATGTAGGCCTGCTTGTCCTGGTGGAAGAAGCGGGCCATGGTGAACGTGATCAGGCTCACCACTCCTGTCAGTGCGAGAAGCACCGCGAACAGGATCTTGCGACGGATCGGGAATCGTACGGCGTTGGTCATCTCACGGTCCTCAGAACTTTGCGTGGACGTATTGCGAGTAGTAGGTGATGTTGCCCGCCGCATCGGCGGCCTCGACAACGACGAGGTTCGGCCCCGGCTCCAGCGTGATGCGGAATTCAAAACGGCCCGCAGCGTCGGTGGCCACCGGCACACCGCCGATGCTGATCGTCGCGCCGGGCTCGGCCTGTCCGGCGAAGGTGAACGTGTCGCCGGTGACGACCTCCGCCGGCAGTTCGACTTCCAGCGTCGGCGGGGACTCGTCCCGCAGCACCTCGACACGCCGGATCTCGCCGTCGAGACTCTCCAGCGGTCCGGAGAGGGCGGTGACGGTCCAGTAGTAAACACCGCTCGACAGCCGGTTGTGGGCGAAGACCGGCCGGTCGACGATCTCGTCGACGATCCCGTCGTCCATCCCCGGGTCGCGGGCAATGCGGATGCGGTAGCTCTCGGCACCCGAGACCGCGCCCCAGCGGAACGAGACGCGGGTCGCCCCGACGCCGAGCACCAGCGATTCGTCGGCGCCGGGGCCGTAGAGCGTCGGCCGTGCCGGGATCGCCCGGGGTGTGCCGGTGGTCCCGTCGGCGTCCATCGTGATCGCCTCGTTGGGGCCGACCTCGATCGTGCCCCGCTCGCCGGTGTCGATCGTCGCCGTGCCGGCGAAGACCGACAGCGTGGATTGCTTGTCGCCGTCGACCGACAGGGCGAACTCGGCCGAGCCGTCCTCGGCGACGGCCATCCGTGTCGTTCCCTGGGCGGTGACGATTTCGACCTCGCGTTTCCCGCCGCCGCGGAGGCGACCGCGGACATCTCCGCCGAGGACGACGAGGGCGGCCCGGCGCGAACGCTGGCCCCGACGCACGGGATGCTTGATCACGACCACGGAGTTCTCGCCCAGCTCGAGCAGGGTGTCGTCGTCGAAGGCGATCGTCGCGCTGGAGCGGGCCAGGGTCTGGACCGCGTGGCGATCGAGGATCGGCATGCCGGCGTCGGAGTTGCGCCAGGCGATCGCGTCCTCGGGGCGGTCCTTCACGTTGCGCGTCACGCTCTGCAGAACGGCGACGAACTCTTCATCGAGGGATCGGCTGCCGCCGATCGACGGGCCAGCGTGCCTCTCGCCGGCCTGCTTGTCGATCAGTTCGCCATACAGGTTGTCGAGCCCGGTTCCCTGGGGGAAGCTGAGCATCAGGATCATCATGAACGCCAGGAAGAAGACGACGACCTGCAGCATCGTCAGCAGCAGCTCCGAGGCGTAGGAGACCAGCCGGCGCACGCCGGACTCCTCGGGCTCTTCCGCGGCGTGGGTCTGACCTTCCACCGGTTTGTGGTTGTCGCTCATCAGTACAGCCCCTGGACGCGGAAGAACCAGCCCTGGACGGAGTAGTCGTTCTGCGAGAACTCGTTGTCCGAGAAGTCGGTGAAGTTGTAGCCGACGCCGACACGCAGTTGCTTGCGCAGCCGCCAGGAGACCTCGGTCAGCCAGCCCTGCCGCATGTTGTTCGCCTCGCGGGCGTCGAGCATCCGGTACTCGACACCGAAGTCGATCGGGCGATAGAGGTTGACGTTCAGCCGTTGCACGGCGAGGAACATCTGCGTCTCGACGCTCGGCAGCGTCAGCAGCTGCTCCTCCGCCGTCCGACCGGCGAGCTTCGAGGCCCACTCGAGCCGGGCGTTGATCTGCAGCGTCGTGTCGATCGAGATGACGTCCATCGTCGTCTCGGGGTTGGCCGTACGGTTGCCTGACAGCGGGTCGAGCCGCGCCAGGCGGGTGTAGCGGGCCAGGGCGTGGAAGCGGTCGTGGGCCACCGGACGGTAGGCGAAGCCCAGCACTCGCTCGTCGATGTGGGCCAGTGCTTCGTTGGTTCCGCGGTCCTCGCTCTTGCTGTAGCGGTAGCGGGCCAGCAGCGTGAAGTCCGGGTTGACCTTGTACTCGAACAGCGTCGACGACAGCACCTGCAGCCGGTCGCGGTCGCCCTTGTCCTTGCGCAGCTCGTTCCGGGTCCGGGCCTGAATCCCGGACGGGTTGCTGTAGTTGACCTCGGTCGCCAGCGTCATGTGACCGCCGTCGACCTGGGACGATTGCTCGTTCGTCGTCTCCCCGCTGAGCAGGAAGCGGAAGCCCGGTGAGAAGTCCCACTGCTTCTGCAGGCCGACGAGGGTGATCCCCCGATCGCCGCGGTCCGAGCGCTGCATCTGGTACTCGCTGTAGACCTGCATCGAATCGCCGATCGGATTCCGCGTGCCGAGGATCGTCGCCGAGCTGGCGCCGCCGGTCTCGGCCTCGCTGAACTTCTCGGTCAGATAGATCTCCGACTCGCCGACGGTGAGCACGGCGCCGATCTGGGCCGACTCGCCGCGGTCGCCGGTCGAGCCCTGCAGGTCGAGGGCCAGGTTCGGCAGCACCTGGTACTGCAGACCGATCCGCGTCTGGTCGTTGTCCAGCCCCGACAGCGTCTGCTGGTGTTCGAGGCGGCCGGTGAACTTCTCGCTCAGCTCGCGCCAGTAGCGCGCGGAGCCGTAGGTCGAGTCCTCGAGGGCGGTGCCGTCGGAGCGCAGCGCCTCGGAGTCGAACAGCTCGACGTTGAAGCCCCAGCCTTCCCGGCGATGTTCCCACTGGACCCAGCCGGTCGTCACCGAGTCGGCGCCGACGATCGGCAGTCCCGGAGTGCCGGCGGGACCGACCGGTCCGGGAGGCGGCGGTAGCGTCGTGCTCGTCCCCGACGACTCGGCGTCGTCGTAGCGGATCTTCAGCACGTCCCGCTCGGTCAGCTCGAACTGACCGTGCATGCCGAACTTGCGGCTGTCCCGCTCCTGGAAGTTGCCGCTGCTCATGAAGCCCGACTCCAGCTCCTTGAAGTACAGGCCGATCCGGTGACGATTGGCGTCGCCGAAGAACTCACCGAGGTCGATCTCGGCGGCGAGCTTCCAGGCCGCGCCGCTGGCCGGGCCGGTGCTCGTCACCTCGGCGTAGTTCAGGCCGCCGTCGACACTGACGTAGGAACGTCCATCGCTGCCGTCGGAGTCGGCGTACTCGGCGATCAACCGGGAGTTCTCGTTGACCCGGACCTCGGCGTCGAAGCCGGTCATCTCGTAGCCGCCGCTCGCGGAGTCGTCGTCGACGTAGGTCGCGCCGACGGCGACCCGGTCGCCGATCTGCTGCCGCACCCGGGCGCCGCTGGCGGTCTCGTCGAAGCCGTCGCTGCGGACCTCGTACTCGACCTCGACCGAGACGGTGTTGCCGCCGAGCACGCGCTGCTCGGAGATCGAACCCCCGTCGACGACGCTGGAGATCGGGCGCCGGAAGGTCAGGCGGCCTTCGGGGTACTTGATGTCGTAATCCAGCCCCTGCCGCTGGACCCGCCGGCTGAGGACCAGGCCGGTGTTCTTGTCGCGGACGACCAGGGCGACCTGCTCGCTGCCTTCGACGACGTCGCGGTGGCTCAGGTAGTAGAGCGAGCCGCCGGTACCCCGCAGCTCGTCACGGATGTGGACCTGCTCGACCTCGGCGCCGAAGACCACGACCTGGGTGTCCGGCGACCCGAACTTCGTCCGGGACATCGACTCGTAGGCGAAGCGAGCGCCGTAGAGCGTGTGCTGGTAGCGCGCCAGCTCGGTGTCGGTCAGCGCGATCGGGAAGTTGCCGACGAGGCCCGACATCGTGTCGCTGTCGACCGCCAGGTAGAACTTGCCCTGGCTCTGGGCGTCCCAGGTGACCTCGCTGGAGTCGCCGTAGACCGGGTAGTACCGATCGGGATCCAGGTTGCGCAGCAGCGTCGCCTCCTGGTTGCCGTCGACGTCGCGGAACAGGTACTCGCTCTCGTCCTTCTTGCTGTCGAAGGCCGAGGTGATCAGGTACTTGCCGGCGATCACGCCCTTGAGGTAGAAGGCCAGCCGCCCTTCGGCGAAGAACTCGCTGTCGTCGTCCAGACCCGCGCCCTCGATCTGGCCGTCGGCCTCCAGCTGTCCGAACCTGCCGTCGGCGAACGCCAGCAGGAACAGCTGGTTCCTGGCGACCTCGACGTCGCGCTCGATCTTGCCGGTGCGCCCGTCGGGATCCTGGGCCTCGATCGTCAGTACGCTGGCGCCGGCCGGAAGCTCGACCGTGCCCCCGAAGCGGCCGTCGGGCTGCACCTGGGCCGGCGTCCCGTTGATCGTCACCCGGTTCCCCGGATCGGTGGCACCGGTCAACGTCAGCTGCGGCGAGGCGAGCTTCACACCCTCGGGCGGTAGCTGCACCGTCAGGTTCGGCACACCCGCGGTGATCACGAACGGGTGGCCGTGGTCGTCGACCTCGGACAGACGAATCGACATCACCGCGGTCCGGGAGAAGCCCTCGGGGTTGCGCACGAGCAGCCCGAAGGTGCCCTCGTCACCTTCGACGGTTACCGCGGTCGAGAACGAACCGTCGGCCTCGGCCTGGATCGGCTTGCCGTCGAGCTCCACCGCGTTGCCCGGGTCGGTCCGTCCGGAGAGCGTGCAGGCGAGTCCCTCCGCGCTGGTGATCGGAACGCAGACCGCCTGGTCGTCGTGTTCGGTCAGTACCGCGCTTCCTTCAGGGGAGAGCAGCTCCAGGGTCGGGATGCGCACACGGGCCTGGGCCGCGGCGCCCATCGAGTTGGCGACCTTCAGGTCGAGGGGGCCGGCCGGTTCCCACTGGGTGCGGAAGCGGCCCTGAGGACCGACCTCGACCGACTTGCCGTTCAGGGTGACCTGGGGCGACGAGCGCAGCTCTTCGGTGACCGCGGTGATCTCGACGTCGTCGACCTCGGCGCGGATCTCGACACGACGGTTGACCTCACGACCCTCGGGGAGGTCGTTGGGCGCGATCGGCCGTCGTTCGCCGTACCAGCGCAGCACGATCCGGTCGGAAGACAGACCGAGCTCCTGGAGATAACCGGCCGCCGCCTCGGCACGTCGGCGGGACAGGTCGAGGTTCTTCTCCTCGGAACCGGTGGCGTCGGTGTGTCCTTCGACGACGACCCGCTCATCGGGATACCGGGCCAGCGTCTTCGCCGTCTCGCCGAGGATCGAGCGGGCCTCGGCGCTGAGGTCCGCGGTTCCCTCGGGGAACGCCCCGCCGGTCAGCGCCAGCTCGATGAAACTCTCGCGGTTGACGCCGAACAGATTGTGCGGGCTGACGGCGCTGGTGCCGTCGGGGTAGTCGACCTCCAGCCGGTAGACGTAGATCCTGCCCGCGGCGATCGAGCGCCCGCTGTCGATCCGGCCGTCCCACAGCAGCTGCGCCGGAGGCGGGCCTTCGCCGTCGAACCGGCGGAGCGGGTCGTGACCGTCGGAGACGATCAGGCGCCAGCGCAGCGGCTCCTCGACCGAGGTGACGTCGAGTTCGAACTGAACCGGATCGGCGAGGTTGTTGCCCTGCAGTCGGACGACGTTCTCGACCGCGCGATGACGCAGCGTCACCGCGCTCTCGGGGAAGCGCACGGCGCGGTCGTTGATCCAGACCGACAGACCCTCGGCGCTGCCGAGGATCTCGACTGGGTGGGTCTGCGATTCGGCGGTCAGGCCGACACCGACCTCTTCCGGCCGGCCGATCATCGCCGACTCGGTCACGACCTGCACACCGAAGCTGCCCCGGGCGATCAGGCCCGGCGTGATCCACAGCACCTGGGTCTGGTCGGTGGTGACCTGCGTCCCCGGCGGCATGCGCTGGAGGTTCAGCTTGATCATCCGCTGGCCCGAACGGACCGCGGGGATGTGATAGCGACCGTATTCATCGGTCAGGGCGTAGACGCCGTTGTCCAGCACGACCATCGCGCCGCGGATGCCGGGCTCGCCCGGTCCCTGCCTGCCGTCGCCGTCTCGATCCTGGAACACCTTGCCGACGATCGTCGACAGGTCGAGGACCGGATCGGCGGTGACCAAAACCTCGGCGGTCGC
This sequence comes from uncultured bacterium, assembly GCA_942490715.1. Lineage (GTDB taxonomy): Bacteria > Acidobacteriota > Polarisedimenticolia > Polarisedimenticolales > Polarisedimenticolaceae > CALNYP01. The sequence continues at coordinate 59,977 of CALNYP010000008.1, read as the reverse complement.
GGTATTGCCGATCGGCACGCCGTTGATCAACGGCCTCGCGGTGTTGACGTATTCGCCGGGGAGGGCGCCGGCGCCGACACGCAGCACGTAGCTGACCTCGACCGTCTCGCCCGGGGCGAGGTCGAACGGGCCGAAGAGCAGCGGGCGGACGCCTACGACCGCGATCGGGTCGCCACTCTGGGTCGGGTCCTGGCCGGAGCCGCTGCGGTTGCGGAACAACCTCGCCGTGTCGGCGGCGTACTTGAAGCCGGCGGGAATCCGGTCCTCCACCGAGATCCCCGACAGCGGGGAGGTCGTCGTGTTCTCGACGGTCAGGGTGTAGCCGACGGCCGCGCCGGTGAGCACCCGGTCGCGGATCGCGGCCTTGGACAGACGGATCGCGTCGGCGCCGACGATGCCGGTGGCGCTGACCGTCGCCGGGCCGCCGTTCTCGGTCAGCGGGTCGGTGTAGCTGGCGGTGACGGTGTTGCCCGGTTGCGTGCTCAGCACGCCGTCGTCGTCGATGCCGGCGGTGGCACCGAAGATGGTCGGTAGCGAGATGTTGAAGATCCCCGTCGCCGGACCGGTCTCGACCAGGGTCACCGTCTCGATCTCGCCGGTCGTGTCGTTGGTCACCGACGCGACCAGGCTCTCGATCGCCATCGAGTCGACGTTGCCGTCGGGGTCGGTGACCTCGACGGTGATCGGTTGTCCGGGGTCGCTGCTCGGGGTGATCGTCACCGTCGCCGTGGTTCCGCCCACGACGACCGACGAGTCGGTCAGCGTCGCGCTGCCGCCGGCGGCCGTACGCGGGTCGACGTAGGTCGCCGTCAGCGTGTTGCCGGCCTGGGTCGTCAGCTCACCGTCGGCGGCTCCGCCGGAGCCCAGGCCGAAGCTCGTCGGCACGGTGGCGACGAACTCGCCGGTGGCCGGACCGGTCTCGGTCAACGCGATCGGCTCGGTCTCGCCGGTCGTGTCGTTGCGCAGGGTCACGTCGACGCTCTCGGTCGTCGCCGGATCGACGTTCCTGTCGCCGTCGCGCACGGTGATCGTCAGCGGTTGTCCGGGAGTCGTGCGCTCGGTGATCTCGATCGTTCCGTCGGTTCCCACCGGAGTCGTCTCGGCGGTGGCGTGGTCGTTGCCCGTGCCGTCACCGTAGGTGTCGTCGTGATCCGGTTGATCGGCACCGACGATCTCGGCCGTGTTGAGGTAAGGGCCGACGTCGAGGACCCGGACGCGAAGCTGGAGTGTGGTCGACGATCCGGCAGCGAGAGCGCCGATCGTCCAGTCGCCGGAGCCGGCGTCGTAACTGCCGCCGCTGGCCGAGACGAAGGCGTAGCCCGCCGGGAGCAGATCTCGGACGACGACTCCCGTCGCGTCGCGGAACGCGGCGTCGGCCGAGACGGTCAGGCTGAAGACGACCTCGGTACCGACCGTCGCCGTCGTCAGGTCGACCGACTTGGTCAGCGACAGGTCGATCACCGGCATCGGCGTCGTCTCGAACTCGGCGTGATCCGCGCCGGTCCCGTCGCCGAAGGTGTCATCGGTGTCGGGCTGGTCCGCCGCCGTCACCTCGGCGACGTTGCGATAGTCGCCGGCACCGAGGACGGTGGCCTGGATTGCGATCGAAGCGTCGGCCCCGGCGGCCAGGCCGGCGATCGTCCAGTTGCCGCTCAGCGGATCGTAGCTGCCATCGCCGCTGGCCGAGACGAAGCGGTATCCGCCGGGGAGCGGGTCGGCGACGACGAGGTTCGTCGCGTCGCTGAACCCGGCTCGGTTGCTCAGCTGCAGGGTGAACAGCACCGTCCCACCGACCGGGGGCGTTGCGCTGTCCGCGGTCTTGGTCAGCGAGAGGTCGACCACCGCCGACGGTGTCGTGGCCGCGCTCGCGTGATCCTCGCCGCTGCCGTCGCCGTAGCTGTCGTCGGCATCGGGTTGATCCGCAGCGGTGACCTCGGCGACGTTGTTCCAGCTCCCGCTGCCGAGGACGGTCGCGGTGATGTCGATCGTCGCGCTGCCGCCCTGGCTCAATGCCGGGACGGTCCACTCGCCGCTGGCGTCGTCGTAGCTGCCGTCTCCGGCGGCCGAGACGTAGCGGTAGCCCGCGGGCAGCAGATCCGAGACCACGATGCCCGACGCGTCGCTGAAGTCGACGGCGTTGGTCAAGGTCAACGTGAAGACGACGTCGCTGCCGACATCCGGGTCGGAGCGGTCGACGATCTTGGTCAGCGCCAGGTCGATCGTCGCCGCCGGCGTCGTCTCGGCCGTCGCCCGGTCTTCGCCGGCGCCGTCGCCGAAACTGTCGTCGTGATCGGGTTGATCCGCCGAGGTGACCTCGGCCACGTTGGTGTAGTCGCCGCTGCCGGCGACGGTGGCGGTGATGTCGATCGCGGCGCTGGCCCCGGCGGCGATCGAGGCGATCGTCCAGTTCCCCGAGGCATCGTCGTAACTGCCGGTCCCACCGGCGGAGACGAAGCGGTAGCCGGTCGGCAGCAGCTCCGCGACCGTGACCGTGGTCGCCGTGCTGAAGTCGGCTGCGTTGGTCAGCGTCAACGTGAAGGTCACGTCGCCGCCCACGGCAGGGGAGGGCTGGTCGACCGTCTTGGTCAGCGAGAGGTCGACCACCTCCACCGGTACGGTGGCGACCTCGGCGAAGTCCTCGCCGGTGCCATCGCCGAAGGTGTCGTCGGTATCGGGCTGATCCGCCGCGGAGACCTCGATCGTCAGGCGGTGGTCGCCGGCGCCGAGGACCGTCGCGGTGATGTCGAGGGTCGCTCCCGCTCCTGCCGCCAGCGTCGGCAGAGTCCACAGCCCGCCGCCGGAGTCGTAGCTGCCGTCGCCGCTGGCCGAGACGAAGCGGTAGCCGTTCGGCAGCGCGGCCTCGACGGCGATGCCAGAGCCGTCGCTGAAGTCGGCGGCGTTGTTCAGCGCGAGGGTGAAGACGACGTTCTGCCCGACGTCGGGCGTCGGCAGGTCGACGGTCAGCCCCGCGGCGAGATCGACGACGGCATTCGGCGTGGTCGAGATCGTCGTGAAGTCGTTGCCGCCACCGTCGCCGTAGCTGTCGTCGGTGTCGGGCTCGTCGGCCGAGAGCACCTCGGCGTCGCCGGCGTAGGTTCCGGCACCGAGTACCGTCGCCGTCAGGTCGAGGGTCGCCGAGGAGCCGGCGGCGATCGACGGCACGGACCAGATTCCGGCCGCGTCGTCGTAGCTGCCGTCGCCGGCGGCGGAGACGAAGCGGTACCCGGTCGGCAGCGAGCTCGAGACACTGAGGTTGCTGGCCGTGCTGAAGCCGGTCTCGTTCTCCAGGGTCAGGGTGAAGACGACGTTCTGTCCCACGTCCGGCGTCGGGTCGTCGACCGCCGAGGTCAGCGTGAGATTGGCCGTCGGCACCGGCGTGGCCGACGCCGAGTCCGCGTCGTCTCCCGTACCGTCCCCGTAGGTGTCGTCGGTGTCCGCCTGATCGGCCGCGAGGACCTCGGCCAGGTTCAGGTAATCGCCACTGCCGAGGACGGTCGCCGTGATGTCGAGCTGGGCGGAGGCACCGGCGGCCAGCGTGGCGACGCTCCACTCGCCGCTACTTTCGTCGTAGCTGCCGTCGCCGGACGCCGAGGCGAAGCGGTAGCCGTCGGGCAGCAGGTCACCGACGACGATGCCGCTGGCGTCGCTGAAGTCGCCGTCGTTGGTCAAGGTCAGCGTGAACACCACGTCGCGGCCGACGGCCGGGGCGGCGATGTCGACCGTCTTGGTCAGATCGAGATCGACGATCGCCGTCGGGGTCGTTACGGCCGACGCGAAGTCGTTGCCGGCGCCATCGCCGTAGCTGTCGTCATGATCGGGCTGATCGGCGGAGACGACCTCGGCCAGATTCGTCCGGTCGCCGGTACCCAGCACGGTGGCGGTGATCGCGGTCGTCGCGGTTGCCCCGTGGCCCAGCGCGGGGACGCTCCAGATTCCGCCGAGGGCATCGTAGGTTCCGTCGCCGGCGGCGGAGACGAAGCGATAACCGCTGGGCAGCAGGTCGCCGACGACGATGCCGCCGGCGTCGCTGAACCCGGCGGTGTTGGTCAGTTCGAGGGTGAAGACCACGTCCTGGCCCACGTCCTGCGTCGGGTCGTCGACGGCCTTGGTCAGGCTCAGGTCGATCGTCGCCATCGGTGTGGTCGTGACCGTGTCGTGGTCCTCGCCGCTGCCGTCGCCGAAGGCGTCGTCGTGGTCCGGCTGGTCGGCGGCAGTCACCTCGGCCGTCACATCGTACGGACCCGCGCCGAGCACGGTGGTGGAGATCGTCAGCGAGGCAGCGGAGCCCGCGACGACCGTCCCGGCGCTCCAGGAGCCGGTGCCAGGGTCGTAGCTGCCGTCGCCGGTAGCCGAACCGAAGGTGTAGCCGGCGGGCAAGGCGACCTGGACCGTGACGCCGGATGCTTCACTGAATCCCGCCGCGTTGAAAAGCGTCAGGTCGAAGGCGACCTGGCCGCCCACCACCGGAGTGGGTTCGTCGACGCCGATCGACAGGGCCAGGTCGACCACCGGGTTCGGGGTCGTCGTCGCCGTATCGTGATCGTTGCCGGCACCGTTGCCGTAGGTGTCGTCGGTGTCGGGCTGATCGACCGCGGTGACCTCGGCCTCGTTGAGGTAGACGCCCGCACCGAGCACCGTGGCGACGATGTCGATCGACGTCGCGTTGCCTGCGGCGAGTCCGGGTAGCGACCAGACTCCGCCGCCGGCGTCGTAAGCGCCGTCGCCGACCGCGGAGACAAAGCCGTATCCTGACGGCAGCAAGTCACCGACGACGATGCTGGTCGCGTCGCTGAAATCCGATGTATTCGTCAGTACCAGGCTGAAGGTGACATTCTGCCCGACGTCGGGTGTCGGGTTGTCGACGCTCTTGGTCAAGGTCAGGTCGACCACCGCGTTCGGCACGGTCGTGGCGACCGAGTGGTCGTTGCCGGCGCCGTCGGCGTACGTGTCGTCGGTGTCCGGCTGGTCGGCGGAGACGACCTCGGCGATGTTGGTGTGATCGCCGGCGCCGTTGACCGTCGCGGTGATCGCGAGGGAAACCGATGTGCTCGGCGCGACCGTCGCCACCGTCCAGGATCCGGCCCCATCGTCGTAGCTGCCGTCGCCGGAGGCGGAGACGAAACGATAGCCGGTCGGCAGCAGGTCGCTGACGACGACCGTGGATGCCGGGCTGAAACCGGGCGCGTTGGTCAGTTGCAGGGTGAAGACGACATCCTGGCCGACATCGGGCGTCCCGTCGTCGACGGACTTCGTCAGGGTCAGGTCGACCGTAGGCACGGGAGTCGGCGAGGCCGAGGCGTACTCCTCGCCGCTGCCGTCGCCGTAGGTGTCGTCGGTGTCGGACTGATCGGCACTGACGACCTCGGCGACGTTGTCGTAACTGCCGGTGCCGAGGACGGTAGCGCTGATGTCGAGTGCGGCGCTTGCACCGGCGGCAAGAGCGGGCACCGTCCAGCTTCCAGCCGCGTCGTCGTAGCTGCCGTCGCCGGTCGCCGAGACGAAGGCGTAGCCCGAGGGCAGCGCGTCGGCGACGACGACCCCGGAGGCGGGGCTGAAGTCGGCGGCATTGTCGAGGGTCAGCGTGAAGACGACGTCGCGACCGACCACCGGAGCGGGATCGTCGACGATCTTGGTCAGGGACAGGTCGACGATCGCCGTAGGTGTCGTGGAGACCTGAGCGCGGTCGTCGCCCGCACCATCGCCGTAGGTGTCGTCATGGTCCGCCTCGGCCGCCGAGCTCACTTCGGCGACGTTGAGCCAGGGTCCGGCGCCGAGGACCGTCGCGGTGATGTCGAGGGTCGCCGACGCTCCCGCCGTCAGGGTCGCTACCGTCCAGCTTCCGGTCCCGTCGTCATAGCTGCCGTCACCGGTCGCGGAGACGAAACGGTAGCCCGCCGGCAGCAGGTCATCGACGACGATCGCCGAGGCGTCACTGAAGCCGGCGGCATTGTCCAGCGTCAACGTGAAGACGACGGCCTGGCCGACGTCGGGGGTCGGGTTGTCCACCGCCTTGGTCAGGGACAGATCGATCATCGGGACGGGAACCGGTTCGACGCTGTCGTGATCGCTTCCGGATCCGTCGCCGAACGTGTCGTCATGGTCGGGTTGATCGGCTCCGCCCACCTCGGCCGCGTTGAGGTAGCTCCCGGCGCCGAGGACCGTCGCGGTGACGTCGAGGGTCGCCGCGGAGCCAGCGGCCAGGTCGCCGATCGTCCAGGCGCCGCTGGCGTCGTCGTAGCTGCCGTCGCCGGTCGCGGAGACGAAAGCGTAACCGGCCGGAAGCAGGTCGAGGACGCCGACGCCGGTGGCATCGCTGAAGCCTGCCGCGTTGGTGACGCTCAAGGTGAAGGTGACGGACTGTCCGACGCCCGGTGCCGCATTGTCGACGGTCTTGGTCAGGGAAAGATCGATCACCGGGTTCGGTGTCGTGCCGGCGGTGGCGTGGTCGTTGCCCGCCCCGTCGCCGAAGCTGTCGTCGGCGTCGGGCTGGTCGGCTGCGCTGACCTCGGCGCTGTTCACGAAGCTGCCGGAACCGAGGACCGTCACGGTGATGGCGATCGAGGCACCGGAGCCCGCGGCCAGATTCCCGACCGACCAGTTGCCCGAGCCGGGGTCGTAGCTTCCGTCGCCTGCGGCCGAGACGAAGGCGTATCCCGCCGGTAGCGGATCGGCGACGAGCACGCCGGTCGCGTCACTGAAGTCGACGGTGTTGGTCAGGTCCAGGGTGAAGGTCACGTTCTGTCCGACGTCGGGGGTGACGTTGTCGACGCTCTTGCTCAACGTCAGGTCGATCACCGGGTTCGGCGTGGTCGTCGCCGTGTCGTGGTCGTTGCCGGCTCCGTCGTCGTAGTCATCGTCGGTGTCCGGCTGGTCGGCAGAGGCGACCTCGGCCACGTTGGTGTAATCTCCGGCGCCGTTGACCGTCGCCGAGATCTCGATCGAAGCGGTGGCGCCTGGCGCGATGCTGGCCACGGACCAGCTGCCGGTGCCATCGTCGTAGCTGCCGTCGCCGGATGCCGAGACGAAACGATAGCCGTTCGGCAGCAGGTCGTTGACGACGACCGTCGTCGCCGGGCTGAAGCCGGCGGCGTTCCGCAGGTCGATCGTGAAGACGACGTCCTGGCCCACGTCGGGGGTGGCGTTGTCGACCGACTTCGTCAGCGTCAGGTCGACGGTCGGCACCGGAATGGCCGTTGCGGAGTCGTGATCCTCGCCGGCCCCATCGCCGTAGGCGTCGTCGGTATCGGCCTGGTCGGCCGAAAGGACCTCGGCCACGTTGTCGTACGCACCGGTGCCGAGCACCGTGACCGTGATGTCGAGTGTGGCGCTCGCGCCGGCGGGGAGCGCCGGAACGAACCACATCCCGGCCGCGTCGTCGTAAGTGCCGTCGCCGGTCGCCGAGACGAACGAGTACCCGGAGGGGAGCAGGTCGCCGACGGCGACATCCGAGGCAGCGCTGAAGCCGGCCGCGTTGTCCAGGGTCAGGGTGAAGACCACGTTGCGGCCGACGGCCGGGGCGGGGTTGTCGACGGTCTTGGTCAGGGAGAGGTCGACGATCGGAGTCGGCGTGGTGCTCGCCGTGTCGTGGTCGTTGCCTGCGCCGTCGCCGTAGGTGTCGTCGTGATCGGATTCGGCGGCGCTGGAAACCTCGGCGCTGTTGAGCCAGGGGCCGGCTCCGAGGACCGTTGCCGTGATGTCGATCGAGACGCCGGTCCCGGCGGCGAGGGCGGCCACGCTCCAGGTGCCGGCGCCGTCGTCGTACGCCCCGTCGCCGGCGGCGGAAACGAAACGATAACCGGCGGGCAAGGCATCGGTGACGACGATCGATGACCCGTCGCTGAAGCCGGCGGCGTTGGCCAGGGTCAACGAGAACACGACATCCTGGCCGACATCGGGAGTCGGGTCGTCGACGGACTTGGTCAGGCTTAGGTCGATCACCGGTACCGGTACCGGCTCGATCGAGTCGAAGTCGTTGCCGGATCCGTCGCCGAAGGTGTCGTCGTGGTCCGGCTGATCGGCCGCCCGCACTTCCGCGGAGTTGAGATAACTCCCGGCACCGAGGACGGTCGCGGTGATGTTCAAGGTCGCCGAGGAGCCGGCCGCCAGACCTCCGATGGTCCAGGCCCCGCTGGCGTCGTCGTAGCTGCCGTCACCGGTGGCGGAGACGAAGCTGTATCCGCCGGGGAGCAGGTCCGAGGCCATCACGCCGGTCGCGTCGCTGAAGTCGGCGGTGTTGCTGACCGTCAACGTGAAGACGACGTCCTGGCCGACGTCCGGGGTCGGGTCGTCGACCGTCTTCGTCAAGGAGAGATCGATCACCGGGTTCGGAGTGGTCGTCGCCGTCGCGTGATCGTTTCCTGAGCCGTCGCCGAAGGTGTCGTCGTGATCCGGCTGGTCGGCGACGCTGACTTCGGCGGCATTCAGGTAACCGCCGGCGCCGAGAACGGTCACCGTCAGGTCGATCGAGACGCTGGCGCCGGCGGCCAGGGCTCCGACGGTCCAGTTGCCGGCGCCGGCGTCGTAGCTGCCGTCGCCCACGGCGGAGACGAAGGCGTACCCGGCCGGCAGGGGATCGGCGACGATCACGCCGGTCGCATCGCTGAAGTCGGCGGTGTTGCTCAGATCGAGTGTGAAGACGACGTTCTGGCCGACGTCGGGCGTCGCGTTGTCGACCGTCTTGTTCAGCGTCAGATCGATCTTCGCGGTCGGTGTGGTCGATGCCGTGTCACGATCGTTGCCGGCTCCGTCGTCGTAGTCGTCGTCGGTGTCCGGCTGGTCGGCAGAGGCGACCTCGGCCACGTTGGTGTAGTCTCCGGCGCCGAGGACCGTCGCCGAGATGTCGATCGAAGCGGTGGCGCCTGGCGCGATGGTGGCCACGGACCAGCTGCCAGTGCCGTCGTCGTAGGCGCCGTCGCCGGTCGCCGAGACGAAGCGGTAGCCCGAGGGCAGCAGGTCGTTGACGACGACTGCCGTGGCGGGGCTGAAACCGGGCGCGTTGGCCAGCTCGAGGGAGAAGACGACGTCCTGGCCCACATCCGATGTCGCGTTGTCGACCGACTTCGTCAGCGTCAGGTCGACGGTCGGCACCGGGGTGGCCGTTGCGGAGTCGTGATCCTCGCCGGCTCCATCGCCGTAGGCGTCGTCGGTATCGGCCTGGTCGGCCGAAAGGACCTCGGCCACGTTGTCGTACGCACCGGTGCCGAGCACCGTGACCGTGATGTCGAGTGCGGCGCTCGCGCCGGCGGCAAGAGCGGGCACCGTCCAGGTTCCAGCCGCGTCGTCGTAAGAGCCATCGCCGGTCGCCGAGACGAACGAGTACCCGGAGGGGAGCAAGTCGCCGACGGCGACATCCGAGGCAGGGCTGAAGCCGGCCGCGTTGTCCAGGGTCAGGGTGAAGACGACGTTGCGGCCGACGGCCGGGGCGGGGTTATCGACGGTCTTGGTCAGGGAGAGGTCGACGATCGGAGTCGGCGTGGTGCCCGCCGTGTCGTGGTCGTCGCCTGCGCCGTCGCCGTAGGTGTCGTCGTGATCGGATTCGGTGGCGCCGGAGACCTCGGCGCTGTTCAACCAGGGGCCGGCGCCGAGGACGGTCGCGGTGATGTCGACGTTGGCGCTCGCCCCGGCGGCGAGGGCGGCCAGGCTCCAGGTTCCGGCGCCGTCATCGTACGCCCCGTCGCCGCTCGCGGAGACGAAACGGTACCCGGCGGGAAGCAGGTCATCGACGACGATGGCGGAGGCGTCGCTGAAGCCGGCGGCGTTGGCCAGGGTCAACGTGAAGACGACATCCTGGCCGACGTCGGGAGTCGGGTCATCGACCGTTTTGGTCAAGCTGAGGTCGATCACCGGTACCGGGACCGGCTCGATCGAATCGAAGTCGTTACCGATGCCGTCCCCGAAGGTGTCATCGTGGTCGGGTTGATCCGCGGCGCGCACCTCGGCCTCGTTGAGATAACTCCCGGCACCGAGGACGGTCGCGGTGATGTTCAAGGTCGCCGAGGAGCCGGCGGCCAGACCTCCGATGGTCCAGGCGCCGCTGGCGTCGTCATAGCTTCCGTCACCGGTGGCGGAGACGAAGGCATAACCCGAAGCCAGCAGGTCCGAGGCCATCACGCCGGTCGCGTCGCTGAAGTCGGCGGTGTTGCTGATCGTCAACGTGAAGACGATGTCCTGCCCGACGTCGGGTGTCGGGTCGTCGACCGTCTTGGTCAACGAGAGATCGATCACCGGGTTCGGAGTCGTCGTCGCCGTGTCGTGATCGTTACCGGATCCGTTGCCGTACGTGTCGTCGGTGTCGGGCTGGTCGACCGCAGTGACCTCGGCCTCGTTGAGGTAGACACCCGCGCCGAGCACCGTTGCGACGATGTCGAGGGACGTCGCGCTGCCGGCGGTGAGTCCGGGAAGCGACCAGATTCCGCCGACGGCGTCGTAGCCTCCGTCGCCGACCGAGGAGACGTATGCGTAGCCCGAGGGCAACAGCTCGGCGACGACGATCCCCGTTGCGTCGCTGAAGTCCGAGGTGTTGATCAGCACGAGGCTGAAGGTGACGTTCTGGCCGACGTCAGGGGTCGGGTTGTCGACGCTCTTGGTCAGCGTCAAGTCGACGACCGCGTTGGGCACCGTGGTCACGCTGTCGTGGTCGTTGCCGGCTCCGTCGTCGTAGTCGTCGTCGGTGTCCGGCTGGTCGGCAGAGGCGACCTCGGCCACGTTGGTGTAGTCTCCGGCACCGAGGATCGTCGCCGAGATGTCGATCGAAGCGGTGGCGCCGGGCGCGATGCTGGCCACGGACCAGCTGCCGGTGCCATCGTCGTAGCTGCCGTCGCCGGATGCCGAGACGAAGCGATAGCCGTTCGGCAGCAGGTCGTTGACGACGACCGTCGTCGCCGGGCTGAAGCCGGCGGTGTTCCGCAGGTCGATCGTGAAGACGACGTCCTGGCCCACATCCGGGGTGGCGTCGTCGACCGACTTCGTCAGCGTCAGATCGACGGTAGGCACCGGAGTGGCCGTGGCGGAGTCGTGATCCTCGCCGGCCCCATCGCCGTAGGCGTCGTCGGTATCGGCCTGGTCGGCGGAGATGACCTCGGCCACGTTGTCGTACGCACCGGTGCCGAGCACCGTGACCGTGATATCGAGTGTGGCGCTCGCGCCGGCGGGGAGCGCCGGAACGAACCACATCCCGGCCGCGTCGTCGTAAGAGCCATCGCCGGTCGCCGAGACGAACGAGTACCCGGAGGGGAGCAGGTCGCCGACGGCGACACCCGAGGCGGGGCTGAAGCCGGCCGCGTTGTCCAGGGTCAGGGTGAAGACGACGTTGCGGCCGACGGCCGGGGCGGGGTTATCGACGGTCTTGGTCAGGGAGAGGTCGACGATCGGAGTCGGCGTGGTGCTCGCCGTGGCGTGGTCGTCGCCTGCGCCGTCGCCGTAGGTGTCGTCGTGATCGGATTCGGCGGCGCTGGAAACCTCGGCGATGTTGAGCCAGGGGCCGGCTCCGAGGACCGTTGCCGTGATGTCGATCGAGACGCCGGTCCCGGCGGCGAGGGCGGCCACGCTCCAGGTGCCGGCGCCGTCGTCGTACGCCCCGTCTCCGGCGGCGGAAACGAAGCGATAACCGGCGGGCAAGGCGTCGGTGACGACGATCGATGACCCGTCGCTGAAGCCGGCGGCGTTGGCCAGGGTCAACGAGAACACGACATCCTGACCGACATCGGGAGTCGGGTCGTCGACGGACTTGGTCAGGCTGAGGTCGATCACCGGTACCGGTACCGGCTCGATCGAGTCGAAGTCGTTGCCGGATCCGTCGCCGAAGGTGTCGTCGTGGTCCGGCTGATCGGCCGCCCGCACTTCCGCGGAGTTGAGGTAACTCCCGGCACCGAGGACGGTCGCGGTGATGTTCAAGGTCGCCGAGGAGCCGGCCGCCAGACCCCCGATGGTCCAGGCCCCGCTGGCGTCGTCGTAGCTGCCGTCGCCGGTGGCGGAGACGAAGCTGTATCCGCCGGGGAGCAGGTCCGAGGCCATCACGCCGGTCGCGTCGCTGAAGTCGGCGGTGTTGCTGACCGTCAACGTGAAAACGACGTCCTGTCCGACATCGGGTGTCGGGTCGTCGACCGTCTTGGTCAACCCGAGGTCGATGACCGGATTGGGCGTCGTGGTGGCGGTGTCGTGGTCCTCGCCGGTCCCGTCTCCGAACGTATCGTCGTGGTCCGGCTCCGAAGCCGAGGAGATCTCCGCCGCGTTGGTGTACTCGCCGGCCCCGAGAACCGTCGCGGTGATATCGATCGACGCGGTGGCGCCGGCGGCCAGAGAGCCGATGTCCCAGTAGCCGACGGAGTCGGTGTACATCCCGTCGCCCGCGGCGGAGACGAAGCGGTATCCCGACGGAAGGGCGTCGTGGATCACCAGGTTGGTCGCGCCGCTGAAGTCGCCGTCGGCGGAGACCGCGAGGGTGAAGACGATGTTCTGACCGACATCGGGTGTGGCGTCGTCGACATCCTTGGTCAGTCTGAGGTCGACCACCGGGACGGGAATCGTCCCGGCGGTGTCGTGGTCGTCGCCGGTGTCGTTGCCGAAGGGATCGTCGTGATCCGGCTGGTCAGCAGACAGGATCTGGGCCGCGTTGGTGTAGCTCCCGGAGCCGAGCACGGTCGCCGTCAGGTTCAGCGTGGCGTCGGCGCCGGGAGCCAGGCCGCCGATCGTCCAGATACCGGTGCCGTCGTCGTAGGCGCCATCGCCGGTCGCCGAGACGAAGGCATAACCGCTCGGGAGAAGTTCCTCGGCGATCACCGACGTCGCCGCACTGAACGCCTCGTCGTTGCTGACGACGACGGTGAAGACGACATCGGAGCCGACGTCGGGAGTCGCGTCGTCGACGACCATATCGACGCTCAGATCGACGACCGGCGTGGGGGCCGTCACCGCGGTGTCGTGGTCCTCGCCGTCTCCGCTGCCGTACACATCGTCGGCCTCGGGGTGAGTTCCGGCCGAGACCTCGGCGGCGTTGAGATAAGTTCCGGTACCTCGCACGGCGGCGGTGATGTCGATTGACTTCGTCTCGCCGGCGTTGACCCTGTCGATGTTCCAGTCGCCGGACCCGCTGTCGTAGCCTCCGTCACCCGCCGCCGAGACAAAACTGTAGCCCGAGGGCAGCAGGTCCTGGACGTGGACTCCGTCGGCACGGGAGAAGTCGGCGTGATTGGAGACGTCGATCGTGAAGACGACGTTCTGGCCCACCGCGGGAGTCCCGTCGTCCACCGACTTGACCAGGGAGAGATCGACCACCGGGCTCGGGTCCGGGGAGACCTCGTCGTAGTCCTCGCCGGATCCGTCGTCGTAAGTATCGTCGATGTCCTGAAGGTCGCAGGCGATCACCTCGGCGCGGTTTCTGCGGCCGCCGCCGCCGAGCACCCGGGCGGTGATCGCCAGACTCGCGCTCGTTCCGGGGGCGATGTCGCCGACGTTCCAGATTCCGGTCGCGTCGTCATAGGTGCCGTCGCCGGTCGACGAGAGGAACCGGTAGCGCGCCGGCAGCTGATCCCGGACGACGACGTTCGTCCCCGTATTGAAGCCGGTCCCGTTCTCGACGGTGATCGTGAAGACGATGTCCGAGCCGGTCGCCGGCGTCAGGTCGTCGGCGACCTTGGTCAGGACCAGGTCGACCGCCGGAACCGGAGCGGTCAGCGCGGTATCTCGATCCTCGCCGAGCCCATCGCCGAAGGTGTCATCGAAGTCCGGCTGGTCCGACGAGGTGACCTCGCCGACGTTGAGGGTGTCGCCGCTGTTCAGCACCACCGCCTGGATGTCGATCGACGCCGTGGCGCCCGGGGCGATCAGCGGGATCGTCCACTCGCCCGTGGTGTCGTTGTAACTCCCGTCTCCGGAGGCGCCGGCGAATGCGTAGCCTGTCGGCAACGGGTCGCCGACGACGACGTTCGTGGCCGGGCTGAAGTCCTCGTGGTTGGTCAGCTCGAGGCTGAACACGACCGTCGACTGGACCAGGGGAGTCGCGTCATCGACCATCTTGACCAGGGACAGGTCCGTGACGGCGTTGGGCACGACGGTCGCGCTGTCGTGGTCGTTGCCGGCTCCGTCGCCGTATGTGTCGTCGGCGTCGGCCTGATTCGCAGACGCGACCTCGGCCTCGTTCAGGTACGGGCCGCTGCCGCGCACCATGACGGTGATGTCGATCGACGCACTCGCACCGGCGGCGAGCGTGCCGATGTTCCAGACCCCGGTTCCTTCGTCGTAGCTCCCGTCGCCGGCCGCCGAAACGAAGTTGTACCCCGCCGGGAGCGGATCGCTGACGGTGACTCCGCTGGCATCGCTGAATGCCGCGGCGTTGTCGACGGTGAGGGTGAAGACGACGTTGGCGCCGACATCGGGCCCCGGAACGTCGACGGTCTTGGTCAACGACAGATCGATCAACCCAGTCACCGCCGTCGCCTGGCTGAACTCCGACGTGTTGCCGTCGGGGTCGGTCGCGGTCAGCGTGATCATGTTGTCGATCGGAACGACCAGGGGAACGCTGTGGAGGATCGTGGCCACACCGGAACCATCGGTGGTTACCGTGGACTCGGACAGGAAGGTCCGGCCCTCGCCGAAGCCGGTCGGGTCGGCCGCCGGACTGCTGTAGCAGTCGATTGTGAAGATCGTGTTCGGTCTGCTGGTCAGGCTCCCCCGCAGCGTCGTGACACCCCCTCCCGAGCCGGCGTCGACGATCACCGGGTAGTTCTGCCGCAGGTTCTCGCCGCCGTCGCTGTCGTTGCCGTCGTTGAGCGTGACGCCGTCATCGGCCAGATCGATGCCGAGCAGGGCGTTGTCGTGGATCGAGTTGTGGCGGATGGCGTTACGCACGCCGAGCTTCTTGACCAGCACACCGTTCTCGCCATTGAAGGCGATCACGTTGGCATCGCCGGGACCGACCCCTCCGACGAGGTTGTCGTCGGAGTCGTCGATCGAGATTCCGTCCTTGCCATTGCCCAGGTCGAGTGTGCCGCCGGGATCGGTCCCGATGGCATTGCCCTGGATCGTCGTGCTCAGGCTTTCCTTCGAGAGCTTGATCCCCTCGTTCGTGTTCGCCGAGACGACGTTGCCTGCGCCTGGGCCGCCGATCCGTGTCCCGGATCCCTTGACGTCGATGCCCTTGTTTCCGTTGCCCAGCGGCAACGTCCCGCTGATGTCCGTGCCGATCCGGTTCCCCTGGATCACGTTGTCGTCGGCGCCAGTCTCGACCTTGATTCCCTCGCGCAGGTTGGCCGAGACGACGTTGACGTCGGAAGGCGCCGATCCACCGACCGTGTTGCCATTGGAGAAGAGCCGGATGCCGGCCTCGACGTTGCCCCGGGCCTGGGTTCCCGAAGCATCGGTGCCGATCCGATTGCCGGCGATCGTGTTCCCGCCGCCGGTGTCCACCCGGATCCCGGCGTGGGGGAAGCCGGTGATGGCGAGGCCGCGCACGGTACTCGACGAAGTCGAGAGCTGGACGCCGCCGCCTTGAGGTCCGGCGAGCACCGAACTGCCGTCGATCTCGATCAGCGGATCGCCGCCGAATCCGGGCTGGGTCGTCGCGTCGAGGATCACCGGGTCGGTGAACGACCGGGGGAACGACGAGGGTGAGATGCGGAAGACGGAGCCGTCGTAGTTCGGGGAACTGGTCGGGATGCGGAACATCGAGGTCTGCACACCGGCGATCGCGTTGGCGTTGCGGATGAACCGGCCGTAGGCGCCCTGACTCTCCCCGGCGTCGGCCTGGACGATCACGCTGAAGCTGAAGGCGGTGTCGATGTTCTCGATCGTGTCGCTGGCGACCTTGACGAACGCGACATGTTCGCTGGTGGCCAGGTTCGCCGGATCGTCCTCGACCCGCGCATCGATACCACCGAAGCAGGCTCCGGCGCTGGCCAGGATCGTCGAACCCCCGGCGCCGTCGTCACAGTAGGAACCTGCACTGCTCCAGGTCTGCTCGGCCTGGACGTCGCCGATGCCGAGACCGCCGTTGAAGCCGGCCGCCGGCGTCACGTCGGTCGAGTCGAAGGTGACCCAGTAGTTGCCTGGCGCCGGTGTCGGCAGGGTGTAGCTGCCGTCGGCGGCCGTCGTCGTCATCCCGACGCGGGTATCGTCGACACCAGTGGGCTGGTCGTCGCCGCCGTCGAGGAACAGCCGGACGGTCACACCTGCGCTGCCGACGGCATCGCCCAGCGCACCGTCTCCGTCGATATCCTCGTAGACGGTTCCGGAGAGACTGCCGAAGGTGTTGCCGCTGAACTCCGACGTGCCGTCGAGCCCGGATGCCGTCGCCGTGACCGCGATCTCCGGGTCGAGGGTCACCGGGACAACGATCGCGAACGTTGCATCGCCGAAAAGGTCGGTGTTCGTGTTGCCCGTTCCGAACCAGACCGTGCCCTCGCCGTAGCCGGTGGGATCGGGGACCTTGTTGCCGTAGAAGTCGAGCCGGAAGAACTGGTTCGGCTTGCTGTGCAGCGTACCGCTGACCGTCGACGATCCGGCCCCGCGAGTGATCTTGGTCACGATCGGGAAGTTCTGGCGGTCGTTCCCGCCGCCATCCCCGTCGCCGGAATCGTTGAGGGTCACCCCGTCGACGTTCAGATCGATCCCCAGTCCGTCGTTGTCCCAGATGAGATTGCGCAGGATCATGTTCTGCAGGCCGGCGGCCACACCGACCCCGTTGCCGCCGTTGCCCGTGATCGTGTTCCCGGTTCCGTCGGCCGAACCGCCGATAGTGTTCGTCGCACCGCCATCGACCCGGACGCCGTCCTGGCCGTTGCCGACGTCGGACGGTGTGACACCGGAGATCGTGCCGATCCAGTTGTTCTGGATGCGAGTCGTCTCGGCCCCCGGACCCAGCAAGATGCCGTGGCCGCTGTTGTTGCCGATGGTGTTGCCGGCGTCGGCCGCGGCGTCGCCGATCCGCGTGTCGTCGGCGCCGACGATCTCGATCCCGTTCCCCTGGTTCCCGATCGATCCGCCGCCGGCCGAGTCGACGCCGATCCAGTTGGACTGGATCGCGGTGTCGGAAGAGTCGTCGTCGTGGACCGCGATCCCCCCGCGAGAGTTGCCGGAGATCAGGTTGCGGAAATCGGGAGTGGTGCCGCCGATCGTGTTGCCGCTGGATCCGGTCTGGATCAAGACGCCGTGGCCTGCGTTGGGCACGGCAGCCAGTCCGGTTGCGTCGGTGCCGATCCGGTTGGCTTCGATCCGGTTTCCGTCCGACGAGTCGATGAGGATTCCGTTGCCGGCGTTGCCGGAGATCAGGTTCGTCGATCCTGCCGCCGTCCCGCCGACGATGGTGCCGGAGCTACCGCCGTTCAGCTCGATACCGTCGTCCTGTCCGGCGACCACGGCGGTGCCGCCGGCGTTGGTGCCGATCCGGTTGCCGAGAATGACCGTGCCGGTCGTCGCCCCGCCGGAGACGGTGATGCCGTTGCTGACGTTTCCGGAGATGACATTGCGATCGAGGGCCGCCGGTCCACCGATCGTCGTGCCGGCGGCCAGAACCCGCACACCGGCACCGCCGTTCCTCCGACGGCCGTTGCCGTCCGCCTGGATGCCGATCCAGTTACCGAAGATCCCGCAGTCGGTGGCGGAGATCTGGATACCGTCTCCGCCGAAACCCTGGATCACGAAGCCGCGGACGACGGAACCCTCGGCGGCGACTTGCAGACCGTCGCCTGCGCCTGCGGCCGACCCGTCGAGGACCACGATCGGATCGCCGGCGAAGCCGGGCTGGCTGCGGCCGTCCAGCAGCACCCCGCCCGTGATCCCGGGCAACGGCGAGGCGAGATCGATGGTGAACTCGCCGTTTCCGCTGTCGTTGTAGTTCGGATCGAATGTCGGAATCCGGAACAGGCTCGACTGCGTTCCGGCGAGGGCGTTCGCGTTCTGCAGGAACTGCCGTAGCGAGCCCTGCACCGAGCGTGCCCCGGAGTCGTCGTCGCCGTCCCGGGTGTTCACGATGACCTGATAACTGAACGCCACCTCGAGGCCGGTCACATCGACACCGGCGACCGTGGCCGCCAGAACGTGTTCGCTGCCCGCCAGCCCGCCCGGATCGTCGGAAGTCGAAATCCGCCGACCGCCGTAGCAGGCTCCGGCTGCGCCGAGCGCCGTCGCCGCGCCTCCCGCATCGCAGAGAGCACCGGCGCTACCGTAGGTCTGCTCGGCCCAGATGTCGGCCGCGGTCAAGGCGGCCTCGAACGTCAGCGACGGTCCGAAAGAACCCGAGGCGACGGCGACCCAGTACTCGGCGCCGATCAGCCCCTGGAACGTGAAGACGCCGGAAGTGTCGGTCACGACGGTGTCGACGAGGGTGTCGTCGCCGCCGTCCGCCAGTCCGTCTCCGCCGTCGCGGTAGAGCCGGACGGTGACTCCGGGGCGGGCGACGGCGTCTCCGAGGTTGGCGTCGCCGTCGACGTCCTCGAGGACCGTTCCGCTCAGGCCCGGGAACTCGAACGTCGAGCTGAACTCCGATGTGCCGACGGTGGAGCGTGTCGCCGTGGCCGTGAGGACGGCGGCGCCCGCAGGCGATCCGCTGAGGGCGATGTCGAACGCGACGTAACCGGCGGCGTTCGTCGTCACGTCTCCGGCACCGACGTAGGTCTCGCCTTCGCCGTAACTCGACGGATCGGCGGTGGAGTTCCCGAAGAACTCGAGGGAGTACATCGCCAGGGGAAAGCCCTGCAGCTCACCGACCACGTGAACCGAGCCACCGGACAGGTAGACCGACTGGATCACCGGGTAGTTGACCAGCCCATTGGCCCCGCTGTCGCCGTCGTTCGCGTCGTTGGGCGTGACGCCATCGCCGTGGAGGTCGATGCCGAGGCCATCGTTCGAGTGAATCGAGTTTCGCGACAGGATGTTCAGAAGTCCGGCATTCAACCCCAGACGAATGCCGTCCCCTCCGTTGAACGCGATCGTGTTCCCCGCGCCCGCCGCTGTTCCACCGATCGTGCTGCGCTCGACCGTGGCCAGTAGCTCGATGCCATGGGCCACGTTGCCGAGGTCGTCTCCCGCGGCGTTGGTGCCGATGAAGTTGCCCTCGATCGTGGTCAGGTTGACCGGCCCGCCTTCGATGTGAATCCCGGCGCCAGCGTTGCCGGAGACGACGTTCCCTGCACCGTCTGCGGTTCCGCCGATCTGAACCCGGCTGGTTCCCAGGATCATGATGCCGTGGGAGGCGTTGGGAATCATCGCTGTGCCGGTGGCGTTGGTGCCGATCCGGTTGCCCTCGACCGTGTTGCCCCCGAGACCGCTGCTGCCGAAATAGATGCCGCTACCATCGACCGGGTCGACCACGCCGTTGCCGGAGATGACGTTGCCCAGTCCTGCGCCGGTCCCACCGATCTGTGTTCGCTCGGAGGTCCCCGTGACCGCGATGCCGAACAGGCCGTTGCCGGCCGGCGCGGTTCCGCCGGCGTCCAGGCCGATGTAGTTGCCCTGGATGGTTGTGTCGTTGGCGCCGTTGACCCGGATCCCGGATCCTCCGAAGCGCCGGATGACGAAGCCGCGGATCAGAGTCCCGTCGCTGGCGATCGTGAGTCCAGCGACACTCGCGCCGGCCGCGCTACCATCGAGGTCGACGACCGGTCTGCCCGAATATCCGGGCTGCGTCGTTCCGTCGAGCACGGCCCTGCGGCTGATCGACGGCAGCGCCTTGGTCAGCACGATCGTGAATTCGCCGTTGCCGCTTCCGTTGAAGCCGGAATCGAAGGTCGGGATCTCGAAGACGGCGACATCGATGCCGACGAGCGCGTTGCTGTTCTGGATGAACTGGCGCAGGCTTCCCTGGTACGCACGATCGCTGGTCCCGCCGAGGTCGGCATCGACCGTGTTGACGATCGTCTTGAAGCTGAAGCCGAAGTCGGCGGTCGCCAGGGTCGACAGGAGATCGACCCGCGTCACATGCTCGCTGGTGGCCAGGTCGCCGTCGTCGTCTGCACGCTCGCTGTTGCGGCCGCCGTGACAGACACCGTCTGCCGACAATTCGATGGTACCGCCTGGGCTGTCACACAGCGCGCCCGCGGTGCCCCAGCTTTGCTCGGCCCAGACGTCGTTCGCGGTGGAGGGTTGCACGACGCCGACGGACGGAGCGATCGTCCTGGAGTGGACGCGGACCCAGTAGCGGCTGAAGGCGAGTAGCGGGCTGAACAGGTACTGGCCGGCGGCATCGGTGAGCGCGGTCCCGGCGAAGACGTCATCGGCCCCGTCGGGGATGCCGTCGCCACCGTCGCGGAACAGCGTCACCTGGACGCCGACCGCCGGTGCGCCGTCGTCGTCGACATCGCCGTCGCCGTCGATGTCCTCGTAGATCGTGCCCCCGATCCGTGGAACGAGATCGAGGTCCAGCATGCAGGCTGGCGGCCGTCCCGCCGGAACCAGGGCGGCGTTGAGGAACATCCGCCGCCCGTTGATCGACTCCAGCGAGAGCCCGGCGTAGTTGTGCCCGCCGAGATAGAAGACGTTGGAGCCAACCCCGGCCTGGAGCTTCGACGCGGTGGCCACGTGGAGCGTCGGACTCGCGGCGTTGGTGACGTGGGAGTGACCGCCGTTGACGAACGAGCCACCGTTCAGCCTGTAGTCCTGCACGGACCCACCGGTGTCCTCCAGCGCTCCCTGGAACTGGCTGAACGCGAGGTCGGGCGCGAGGTAGGCCAGCGACCCGATCGTGTTGTTCTCGAGGACGCCGCCGGAGGTCTGGTAGCGCCCCGCCGTCGGTTCGTTCTCGTAGGTCTCGATCGCCTCGCACTGGGCCAGGAAGTTGCCGCCCGAGACCAGGAAGCTGCGGATTGCGGCGGTCTGGGCCGCGGCGATGAGGCTACCGAAGTGCGGCTCGCTGGCGAAGGTGATGCAGCTGGAGGCATTGATCGACGCCAGCGTGGTGGCGTTGATCACGCTGTAGTGCACGCCGGCGCTGAGTCCCGCTGCGTCCAGTACCGCGGTATGAATCGACGCATTCAAACCATCGTCGAGCACGGCGATGCGCGGTCGCACCTCGAGGTCGTAGCGAATGTCGATCGTCTGATCGGCCGTCGTCCGGTAGACGGCGACGTTCCAGCCCAGCGACTGGATCAGTGTCGTGGCGATCGTCGCGTAGGGCGCCTCGACGATGAACGGTCCGCCGCGGAAGTCGAGCATTCCCATCGGGCCCGCCGACGGCAGCACCCGCGCCGCGCTCGTGCTGAAGTCGATCCCGTCCTTCGTCTTGCCGGAGCGGATGGCCCACTTGACCGGCACGTTGTTCCACAGAAGCTGGACGACGGCGCCGTAGGCCCGGAGGTTGAACGGCGTCCCGTCGAGGTTCTGCTTGTCGTTGTCCATCGCGATCACGAGAGATCCCGCCGGGATCAGCTCGGGGTTCGCGGCCGGGAGCGGCAGGTCGGGGTCGGCCAGGGTCGCGGAACAAGCCCATACAACAAGCAACGCGGCGACCCAACGTGGGAGTCGCCGCGGTCTACCGTCAGAAGCGGGCTTGTCGTTGCACAAGACGCAGTGGTGTCCTGGGCGCCGGTCAGGCCTTGACCGGCGTCCGCATCGCCTTTTGCACCGTGGCCAGCAGGTCCTCGACAAGGCAGGGTTTGGCGAGAACGTAGTCCACGCCGGAGTCCTTCATCGTCTCTTCGCTCTCCTGGACCGCCCAGGCACTGAGCAACACGACCGGCATCGCCGGCCGTCGCGAGCGAGCCTGACGCGCCAGGTCGAGACCCGACGTCTCACCCATGTGCAGATCGGTGATCATCAGGTCGAACGTTCCCTGGTCGAGCACGAAGGCCAGGGCGTCGGGTTCGGTGATCTCGGTCACCTGATGGCCGGCGGTGTTCAGCGCGTCGAGGAACGACTCGCGAACCGTGTCGTCGTCGTCGATCAACAGGATCTTGGCCGACTGGAACGCTTCGTCGGTGTCGACCGCAGGCGCGTCCTGCTTGGCCACCTTCGCCGCATGGGGCAGGCGCACCGTGAATGTCGTGCCCTCGCCGACCTGGCTCTCGACGTCGATCGTTCCCTTGTGCCGGGAGACGATGCCGTAGACGATCGCGGTCCCCAGGCCCTGGCCGGTCTCCTTCGTGGTGAAGAACGGGTCGAATAGCCGCTCACAGGTCGCCTCGTCCATTCCGTGGCCGGTGTCCTGTACTTCGACGATGACGCTGTCCTCGTCGTGGCGAGTCCGGAAGGTGATCGTTCCTCCGTCGGCCATCGCCTCGACGGCGTTGAAGATCAGGTTGCCCATCACCTGGGTCAGCTCGTAGAGGTTGCCCATCACCGCCGGGACGTCGGAGAGTTCCAGCTGGATGTCGATCGTGCTGCCCTTGACCTTGGACTCGTCCTTCCATTTCGGCCGTGAGATCTCCATCGCCTCACGGATGATCTCGTTGATCTGTACCGGCTGGCTCGGCGCATCCTTGCGGATCCGCGTGTAGTCCTGGATCCGCTTGATCATCTCGCCGCCGTGAAGAGCGGTCTTGACGATCGTGCCCAGGTCGGCGCGGACCTTCTCCATGTCCGGGTCCGGGCGGTCCAGCTTCATGCGGATCACCTGGGCCCGGGCGAGGATCACGCTGAGCGCGTTGTTGAAATCGTGAGCGACGCCGGCCGCCATCTGCCCGATCGCCTTGATCCTCTCGGAGAAGACAAGCTGGTCCTGGGTCGACTTGAGCGACTCGTACGCCTTCTTCAGCCGTTCCGACCGACGCACACCGTCGATCGCAACCGCCAGCTGACCGGCGAGTCCCTTGAGGTAGGCGATCTCCTCGGGACGGAACGGCTTGTTCGAGCGCCGGTTGGTGACGTTGATCACACCGAGCACTTCCTGATCGGACTTGATCGCCACGCTCAGGGCGATCGGCGCGGAGATCAGCGAGTCGGACAGGTTCGCAGCGCCCTCACGTCGCTGAGGAATGTCGGCACCTTCCGATGAGACGAACGGCTCGCCGGTCTGTGCAACGGAGCCGGCGATGCCTTCACCGATGCGGATACGGACCTTCTCCAGGTCGAGGTCCTCGGGCAGGCCGCGGCTGGCGACGATCCATAGATGATCCGAGCCCGGCTCGACGAGCATGAAGCTGAGCCGGTCGACTTCCAGCTTCTCGGCGACCGCGTCGAGGTACTGTCGCACCGTTTCGGAAACGGAACTCGAGGCCATCGCCGCGGCGTCGACGTCTCCGGGCAACACCGCGGACAGCTTCCGGTTCTGCGCTTCGTACTCCCGCAACAGCTTGCGGTCGCGCAGGGTCAGACTGCGTTTCTCCAGGGCGCGCTGGACGTTGGCCCACAGGTCCTTCAGGTCGAGTGGCTTCTGGATGTAGTCGAACGCTCCGAGACGCATCGCCTGCAACGCCGTCTCGGCCGACGCGTTACTGGTCATGATCAAGATCTCGGTGTCCCGGGAGAGTCGCTTGATCTCGGGGAGCAACTGCAGCCCGCTCTTGCCGGGCATGATGATGTCGAGCAGCGCGACCTCGGGTTTCCAGTCTTCCAGCAGCGGGATCGCCGCCTCGGCGGATCCGGCCTGACGGATCTCGCAGCCCTTCATCTCCAGCACGCGGGTGATCACGTGCCGGATCGTGTCCTCGTCATCGACGACAAGAATGCGTTCGTTGGCCACAAAGGCCTCCTATCGAAATCGTTGTTGGCTATTCATTTCTGAAGTCAGGACTCGCCAAAACGTAAGAAATCCATAGTCAAAACTTAAGAACTCGGGATATTCCGGTCAAGCATCCCGAAATGCCCTGTTTTCGCCATTTTTGGGACTCAGGGGCGGGCCGACCGGCCGTCGAGGGCCGGGAGGGCTACAATCGAAGACCACGAACGAACCCCGCACGGAGGCGGACCATGAAGCGCGCGATCATCACGGGACTGCTGTTCACACTGGTCAGCGTCGGCGCCCTCGCCGGCAAGGTGTCGATCGAGGTCAACTTCGACCCCGAAGTCGATTTCTCGCAGTTCAAGACCTACGCCTGGAAGGAAGGCGCCCCGGCGAACAAGCCCGAAGTCGAGCAGTGGGTACGCAAGGCGGTCAACGAGAAGCTGCGCGCCAACGGCTGGAAACGGATCGACACCGGCGCCGATGTCGAGATCGCGAGCTATGTCGTCGGCCTGTACCGCTCGGAAGCCTGGGGGACCTACTTCAACGATTCGTACGGGTACGGTGGCTGGATGCAGGTCGACCCGCGAACGCTGGCGCAGGGTGCCTGGATGGTCGAGATGACCGACGTGTCAAGTCAGGAGAAGTGCTGGCGTGGAATCGCCAAGGGCGCAACGTCCGACGGTGCGAACTGGCACAAGGCACAGAAGAAGATTCCCCGGATCGCCGACAAGCTGTTCGCCGATTTCCCACCGGGTGTGGGCGAGTGACGGACGAAGAGCCCACCGGACTCCCGATGAGCTCTCCCTGTTCCGACTGCAGGCGAAGGGTCAGTAGGTCAATTTCGGATCGGTGTTCTTGGCCTGGGAGATCCAGTCGGAGATCATCGTCTCCGTCGGTGTCGCCTTCGCCAGACGCTTGGCGGCGTTGATCTCTTCGATCTTCGTCGCGAGGTTCTGGACGTTGCGGGTGCGCAGCTCCTTGATCGTGTCGACACCGGCGGCTTCCAGCAACTCCGCGTACTGACGGCCAACGCCGGAGACGCGCATCAGGTCGGCCATGTTCGTCCAGCCCAGGATCTGCTTCTCACTGACGCCGGTCTTCTCGGCGATCTTCTTGCGGCCGCCGGGGGAGCAGCAGTGTTCGAGCAGGTCGTCGGTCGTGGTGATTCCGGCGGTGCCGAGCTTGTCGCGATAGGCCTGGCCGATTCCTTCGATCTCGTCGATGCGGTAGCCCATTCCGTACCTCCCTTGTCGTCGGGTTCCGTGGAACTCCGGTGTGGAACTCCGGTGATGTCGGTGGGGCGTGATTGCCCATGGGTACATCGTAGAGGAGCTGGAGCGCTCTGGTGGAACTCGAAAGCAAGGAAAACGCAGGGCTGAAATAAATGTAACTTCGGCCGGGCAGTACACTGATCGCAGGGAAGCGAAGGAGAGCCAGTGCGCGACGGGAAGCTCACCCAGGTCACGAGGGCCGCAGCGTTTGTATTCGCAGCGACGGTGACAGCGCTGCTGATCGCGACAGCGGCATTCCCCCAGGACGACCCGGTAGACCTGAACCTCGAAGAAGAAGTCGAGGTCCAACTCGTACTCGTCGATACCGTCGTCCTCGACCGACACGATCGCACCGTCGCCGATCTGACCCGTGGCGACTTCGAGGTCATCGTCGACGGGAAGCTGGTCGAGATCGACACCTTCGACGTCAACTGCCCGGTGGGGGCCCAGGACGATCCCCGGGCCGGCGAGGTCCCGCACTTGCCGTCGACCCCGCGGACGCCGGGCGCGCCGCTGCGTCGAACGGTGGTCGTCTTCGACTACTACCACATGGGATTCGCGGCCGAGGCTCTGGAATACGCCGACGCCGCGGTCGACGAACTGCTCGGCGCCGGTGAGGAGCAGATGATCATCGCCCTCGGCGAATCGTTGACCGTCGAGCAGCCGTTCACCTCGGACCCGGCCGCATTGAAGAGCACTCTCGAAAGGATGCTCAACGATCCCCGCCTCTACGCCGGCAACTACGGGCGATTGACCGAGCGGCGCTTCTTCGAACGGATCGAGAGCCTGCTCGACCTGCTGGAACAGTACCCGGGCCGCAAGACGGTGCTGCTGTTCTCCGGGCCGTTCACCGAGGACGGCTTCTTCTACGACAACGAGCTCGCCCATCTCGGCGGAATGTCGGCCCAGGCGCGGACGTCGATCTACCCGATCGACTCCGGTGGGATGTACTCGATCCTCGACCCGCGAGACAGTGGCACTTCCGGTCCACCGATGCTGCGCCGGCTGGCCAACGAGACCGGTGGCCGGATGACCGCGAACACCAACGATCTGAACCTGGCCTACCGCAGGGCCCAGCGGGATCGCGGCTGCAGCTACACCCTGGGCTTCTACGATCGCTCGCCCCGGCCGGACAAGAGCCGGCGAATACGGGTCAGGGTGAATCGCTCCTGGCACACCGCCGTCCACTCGCAGTCGTACGTGATCCGGTCCCGGGAGAAGCGGCGGCAGTCGTTGATGCGGACGGCGTCGATGGTTCCGGAGCTGTTCCTCGACGACAGCATCGCCGCCAACGCGTTCGTGATCCGTCCCGATGCGGCGAATCGCTGGGAGAGCGTCCTGGCCACCGAGATTCGTCCGACTCCGGAGCAGCTACGCCCCGACGACCGTCCCTGGGAGTTGCGCGGGGTCGTCCGTACTCCGTGGGGCACGATCGTCAGTTCGTTCCGCCGCAGGGTCGACCTGCCGGCGTTCCGTGGCGGAATCGTCGAGGTCGAGCCGGTCACCGTGTTCGAACGGGCTCGTCTGCGCCCCGGTCGTTACCACCTGAACGTCGCCCTCGCGCATCCCGACGCCAGCGAACCGTTGTCGGGCACCGTCGAGCTGTGGATCCCGGAGATTCCCCGGGAGGAGCCGTTCCTGGTCGGGCCGATCCTCGGCCGGCCTCCCGACGCGGAAGAACCGGTCAAGACGCGCAGCATCGTCGGCCGGGTCGGCCTCGAACCGTTGCTCGACGACCGCATCGTCGAGGGCGAGACGATCTCGTCCCTGGTCCACGTCTGCCAGGTCGACCCGGTCTCCGACACGCCTCCCGTCGAGCGCACGTTGCGGCGGGCGATGCTGTCCGACGGCGCGAACGTGGTCGAGACCTTCGAGCCGGAGGCGATCCTGCTCGGTGGAAGAGGCCGGGTTCTTTGCCAGGCGATCATCGACGAGCTGCCGACGGGCGAGCTGACCCCCGGCGAGTACCTCATTCACGCCTGGTCCGGCCTCGATCGGGCCGCAGAAGGCGGGCGTACGACGCTGACGATCCTGCCCGCCGACCCCGGTCGCTGAGGCGGCTTCCCTTGCGGTATGCTCCTGCCACGGCCACCGATCGTCCGCCGGCCGCGGCGCGATCGACATCGGGAGAGCAAGACCATGGACCAGATCGGCGCCAGTGAGTTGTGTGATCGTCTGAGTGCCGGCGGAACCGACGTCGAGGTTGTCGACATCCGCGAGGCTGACGAGTTCGCCGGCTGGAACATCCACGGAAGTCGCAACCTTCCGGTCTACAACGACCTGCGGGCCAACGATCCGACAGGCCTGGTCGGTCGGGCCGCCGAGCTCGACCGCGACCGGACGATCGTCACCGTTTGTCGCGCTGGAATCATGTCCCAGCGCGCGGCGCAGGTGCTGGACTCCCTCGGCTTTCGCACGGCGAGCCTGACCGGCGGCATCCGTGGCTGGAGCGCCGTCTGGACCTATGCCGACGTTCCGTTCGACCGCCCCGGCGCGACGTTTCGCCAGGTGCGCCGGAACGGCAAGGGCTGCCTGTCCTATCTGTTCGGCGCCGAGGGCCAGGCGGCGGTGGTCGACCCGTGTGTCGACGTCGAGGCCTACCTGGAAGAGGCAGCCCGGCTGGGGTTGAAGATCGTCCGCGTGGTCGAGACCCACGTCCACGCCGATCATCTCTCCCGGGCCCGCGCGCTGGCGGCTCGCTGCGACGCGGTCCTGATGATGCCGAAGAACGACCGTGTCACCTTCGAGTACGAACCGATCGAGAACGGCCGGAGCTTCTCGGTCGGCGGCATCGACGTCGTCGCGATCTCGACCCCGGGACACACCGGGGAGAGCACCTGTTATCGCATCGACGATCAGGTGCTGCTCTCCGGTGACACGCTGTTCGTCGAACACGTCGGCAGGCCGGACCTCGAACACGGTGATGCCGGGGCCGCCAAGGGTGCCCGGCTGCTCTACCGGAGCTTGCAGGAAGCGCTGCTGACCCAGTCGGACAAGCTGTTCATCGCGCCGGCGCACCACGGCGGCGCGATCGGATTCGACGGCGCCGTGATCGGCGAACGACTGGGGGCGATCAAGGCCGGGCTCGCGGTGACCGGAGAGTCCGAGCAGGCGTTCGTCGATCGGATCGTCGCCAGTCTGGGTGCGAAACCGCCGAACCACGAGGCGGTGATCTCCGTCAACGAGGGAAAGGCCGATCTCGGCGGCACCGACCCGATCGACCTCGAGGCGGGGCCCAATCGCTGTGCGGCCGGATAATCCGCGAGTTCCCCGCCCTTTTTCACTCGAATCTTGGCGCCCGGGCCATGCCGTCGGTATCTTTCCTGATCCCCTGCCCGGGGGACCATCGCGCCGTTCCGTTGACGACGGGAACCGGGGGAGCCTTAGAATGATGCGAATGATCCGCCGAGCCATGATCGTGATCCTCGTTGCCGGGATGACCCTGTCGCTACCGGCGACGGCCGATCCGGTCCGCGGGGCGGAACTCCAACGAGACGTCGAGGCCGGAATCGCGCGACTGCAGGCCGAGAACGGCGGAGCGGTCCGGGTGGAACGTCGGCGCGCAGGCGGCACGGCACGGTTCGTCATCTTGCCCTGGGACAAGTCCCGTGGAACCGGGTCGCCGACGGCTCCTCAGCGGCTGGCCGACGAGTTTCTCGATCGCCACGGCATCGTGTTCGGCATCACCGATCCGGCGAGCCAGCTCCGCGTGCATCAAGTCCGCACCGACACGATCGGCGGCACCCATGTCGAATATCAGCAGGTCCACCAGGGGCTTCCGGTCTTCGCCGGGATCCTCAAGGCTCACACCGACCCCCAGGGTCGACTGACCGCCGTCAACGGGAACTTCGTCGCCGGCCTCGATGTCGACGGCACCGCGGCGATCCCTTCGTCGACCGCGATCGCGACCGCGATCGGTGTGGTCGCCAAGGAGAAGTCGGTCAAGGCCGCGTCCCTGCAACCTGCCGGCGCCGAACTCCAGGTCTTCCGGACGAACCAGGCGCTGGGGATTCCGGGGACCGACCACCTCGCCTGGCGCGTCGAGGTTCGTGGCAAGTCGGTGCGAGAGTTCGTTCACATCGACGCACACGACGGCTCGATCGTCGGCCGCTACACCGGCATCCACGACTCCTTGCGCCGGGAGATCTACGACGGCGCCGTCGGTCCGGCATTACTGCTCTGGGAAGAGGGGAACGCGACCCCGTCCGGTTCCGTCGACGTCGATAACCTTATTGATTACTCCGAGGACACGTACAACGTCTTCGCTTCGATGTCCAACGGTGCGTACCTCTCCTGGGACGGTGCCGGCGCCACGATGGTGTCGGTCCACGATTCCGATGGGCTGCCCTGCCCCAACGCTCGCTGGAACGGTTCGTCGACGGAGTACTGCCCGGGCGTAACCGCCGACGACACGGTGGCTCACGAATGGGGCCACGCCTATACCGAGCGTACCCACGGGCTGATCTACTTCTCGCAACCGGGTGCGCTGAACGAGTCCTACTCGGACATCTGGGGCGAGGTGATCGACTTCCTGAACGGCGACGGCACCGACGCCCCGGTCCCTCTGCGGGGCGATAGCTGCTCGATCTACGGCGGCTCCCCGGCGCCGACGTTCGAGGTGACCTCGCCTCCGGCGATCGCCGGCCCGATTGCGATCGGCGGAGCGAGCTTCAACCCCTCGACGCCTCAGAATGTCAGCGCGCCGATTGAACTCGTCGCCGACAGCGTCGCTCCGGCGACCAACGGCTGCGAGTCGTTCGTCGGCTTCACGCCCGGCAACATCGCGCTGGTCGATCGCGGATCCTGCATCTTCGTCACCAAGGTGCTCAACGCCCAGGCGGCCGGTGCGTCGGCGTTGATCATGATCAACAGTGACGACTCGACCTTCACCATGAGCGGCTCCGGCGCGGGAATCAACATTCCCTCGGTGATGGTCAGCTCCTCCGACGGTCAGGCGATCAAGGACGAGCTGGGTGCCGGCGTCACCGGGACGATCACGACCGACGTCGCCAGCGAGAACTCGTACCGCTGGCTCGCCGGTGAGGACGACCCCGCGTTCGGCGGCGCGATTCGCGACATGTGGAACCCGCCCTGCTTCGGAGATCCCGGCCGGGTTTCGGGACCGTTCTACTACTGCGGGGCCGCGGATAACCAGGGCGTGCACATCAACTCCGGAGTGCCGAACCACGGCTTCGCCCTGCTCGTCGACGGCGGGACCTACAACGGACAGACGATCGACGGCATCGGCCTCGAGCTGGCCGCCCAGATCTACTGGCGCGCAGCCGAGATCTACCAGACGCCGACGTCGGATTTCGTCGATCATGCGGACAGCCTCGAGCAGGCCTGTGACGACCTGATCGGCATGCCGCTGTATGCGCCGATCACCGAGGAGCCGGATCCGACCCTCTCCGAAGAGATGCTGACCGAGGATCACTGCGCCGAACTGGACAAGGCGATCCTGGCCGTCGAACTGCGCACCGAGCCGACCCAGTGCGGCTTCATCCCGATCCTGATGCCCGACGCACCGAGCGTCTGCGGCGAGGGAACGGCGGCACCGATCGCCGATGTGGACTGGGAGTCGGGACTCGACGGCTGGGTCGCCGGTACCCGCGACGTCGTCAACGCCTCGCAGTTCGACACTCCCGACTGGGCCGTCGTGAGCGATCTGCCCGACGATCGGGGCGGCCAGGCGGCGTTCGTTGCCAACCTGCGCATCGGCGCCTGCAACGCCACCGACGACGAGACCGGTGTCCTGTTCCTGGAAAGCCCGACCTACGCGATTCCCTCCGGTGCGGCGTCGCCGATCCTGACCTTCGACCACTGGCTGTCGACCGAGCTGCGGTTCGACGGCGGCAACGTGCGGATCAGCGTCAACGGGGGCCCGTGGACCCTGCTCCCGGTCGAGGCGTTCCTGTTCAACCCGTACAACGACACGATCAATCCGAGCAGCACGAACCCCCAGGCCGGCGAGATGGCGTTCACCGGTGCCGACGGCGGCTCGCTGGAAGGCAGCTGGGGGCAGTCCCAGGTCGACCTGTCCGCGTTCGTGGCCGCCGGCGATCAGTTCCAGCTGCGCTTCGAGGCCGGACAGGACGGCTGCAACGGGACGATCGGCTGGTATCTCGACGACGTCTCGCTGGCGACCTGCGGCTGCGAGAGCGGTGGGGAGCCGTCGAGCTGGTATCCCGACTCCGACTCCGACGGCTTCGGCGATCCCGATGGCCTGCTCATCGCCTGCGAGCAACCCGCCGGCTATATCGACGCCGCCGGCGATTGCAACGACGGCGACGGAGCGGCGTGGGCGGTCCCCGGCGCTGCAGTCGGGCTGATCTTCGGCAACGCTCAGACGCTGCGCTGGTTGCCCCCGGCGGAACCCGGCGGCAACGGCGCGACCGTCGATCTGATCCGCAGCGGGCAGGCGACCGACTTCGACAAAGGGGCCAGCTGCGTCAGCAGCGGCGGGACCGCGCCGCAGTTCGTCGATGGCGACGTGCCGGCGCCGGGAGAGGCGTTCCATTACCTGGTGCGCTACGTGAACGGCTGCGCCGCCGGTTCGATCGGCGTCGACTCGGCCGGCACCCCACGGGTCGGCCGTACCTGTCCCTGAGACGCCGGTAGCTCCCGCGCCGGCCGGCCGCGACCGTGGTAGGGTCGGTCGTTCGATGGTGTGGTTGACTCTCGACCGGGGCGTTGGGACGGCGCGAGCCGCGGGGCGTCGGCATGCGTTTCCGTCGATCGGGCTCTCGTGCCTCCTCGCGCTGCTGCTCGGGTGGCCGCCGTCACCCATCCACGGATCGCCGGCCGATGCCGAGGAGATCCCGTACGAGACGCGCCAGGAGATCCTGCGGCGACTCGGCGACCTGGCCTCCGACGTGAGCGGAGCCCACGCTTCCGGCGCCGAGTACGGTCGCGCGACCTACTCCAAGCGGATCGAGACCGACGGCGATCGTTACCGCGTCTCGTTCACGCGCCAGGCCGCGGCGGCGGAACGGATGTACACCGACCGTTACCTGTTGACGTTCGGTCGGCTTCCCGACGATCGCTGGGACGTCATCTCCGAGGAGTTGCAGGAGAGCTACGACTGCCTCGTGCGGGATCGGCCCGGCGACGAGACCTTCCATCGCTTCGAGTCGTTCCAGTGGCAAGGTGAGGGCCTCTTCGTCCGCGGCGGGTCGGGCAGTCTGGTCCTCGATCGGCTGCTCGGCGACCTGCACACCGTGCGCATCGTCGCCGACGACCTTGCCTTCGACTACCTGCCTCCGACGGACATCGGACCGCACCAGCGTCCGGTCTTCCGTCACCTGCGCCAGGAACGGCAGGCGGACCTGGCCTTCTCGCCGGATCAGCTGCTGGTTCGCTGCAGTCCCCAGGAGTGCCACTCGTTCCTCCAGCACTCCTTCTCCGGGTTGATCGAGGTCCAGCGCGACGGGATCGATCCGGTCCTCGAACGCTTCCAGGCCGACGAGGAGGAGCGCACGGCGTCACTCCGGCGACAGGATCCCTTCGCCGGATTCCAGACCGTGCCGGACCCGGAGCAGCGCTTCGTCTCCCTGCGGATCCGCCGTCGAGGAGACGACCACTGGTTCGCGCTGCGTCAGGATGCGACCGCCGATGAGCAGGTCACCGTCAGTGTCACCGGGTACGGGCGCCTGTACGGCTACCCCGCGACCAGCCACCGGGGAAGCGGCGACCCGCGGGAGCTCGAGTTGCGGGCCGACGCCGAGGCCCGGGACTTCGACCTGATCGGTCTGACCGGCGAGATCGAGATCGCCCTCGAGGACTCGGAGACGCTGGCCGCGGACGTCGTCGTGTCGTTACGGCTGCGCCGCGACCTCCGGGAGATTCCCTTCGCCTTCAACGACGTCTCCTCGTTCATCGGGCGGCGCAACACCGAGGCCGATCCGTCGATCACGATCGACGCGCTGCGGATCCGGGATGGCGCCGACCTGACATGGGTTCGACTCGGGGCGGCCCGCGGTCTCGTCGTTTTGCCGGAGACGATGGCTGCCGGTGTGACGATCGATCTGCGCATCGCCTTCACCAGCCGCGGAAGCCTGATCAAGCTCAACCCGTCCTACTCGTACATGGACCGTGGCGGCTGGTTGCCCTTCGTCCGTTTCGGCGATCGCATCGATCGCTTCGACCTGACGGTACGGGCACCGGAGCAATACAAGGTGCTCGGCATCGGCCGCCGGGTCGAGGACTCGGTCGACGGAGAGATCCGCCGGTCACGCTTCATCGCGACGAGCCCGGTGCAGTTCCCCACGCTGATCTTCGGCGACTACTTCGAGGACACTCCCCGAACCAAGGCGTTGCGCCTCGACGGCAGCGAGATCCCGGTCTCGATTCATGTCGACCGGCAGGCGATGACCGGCTGGGGCATCCGCGGGAAACAGCTGCGCCCCCTGGCCGAGCAGGCGGTCAACGCCCTGAACATCTATCGCACGCTCTACGGAACCGACTACCCCTACGCCAAGCTCGACCTGGTCAACGATCCGTTGGGCTTCGTCTACGGACAGTCGCCGGCGTCGATCATCTACCTCGGCAGCGGCGTGTTCCGCAGCCCGACGACCCTCAACTCCGTCAATCCGTCGGGGATCCTGGCCGCCCGGGCCCGCACCCTGGTGGCCCACGAGGTGGCGCACCAGTGGTGGGGTTCGTCGATCGCCCACGCGAACCGCCGGCACTACTGGTTCGTCGAGAGCCTGGCCGAATACTCCGCAGCGCTGGTCGCCGAGATCGTCGAGAGCAACGGGTTCCGCAACCCGCAGAAGGGGCGAGAGGCCTACCTCGAGCTGGTCGACCGCTGGCGGCAGGCGGTGGTCGACAGCGATCTGCTGGCCAGCGTCCAGGACGCCAGCACCGAGTGGTCCAACGGCGGTCGCGCCGTCGCGCTCTACGCCAAGGGGCCGTACTTCTTTCACATCCTCCGGGAGACCTTCGGCGACGATCGCTTCCTCGACTTCATGAACCGGCTGGGCCAGGAGCTCGCCGGCCTTGAGATCGTCACCCGCGATATCCAGGCGGTGGCCGAGCGAGCGTTCGGCGGAATCGACGAGCACGGCACACCGTTCAACGCCGACCTCGAGCCGCTGTTCGATCAATGGATCCGCGGCATCGGCATTCCCGAGTATCGCTTCTCCTACACCACGCGACCGGCCGAGGACGGCAACTGGATCGTCAGCGGCACGATCCGCCAGCGGGTTCTGGCCGGGAAGAAGAACCGCTTGTTGCAGGACGTCTTCTTCCGCGCCAGCGTCCCGATCACGATCCTGGGCAAGGACAGGACCGAGTACCCGGCCCGGATCGTCGTCGACGGGCCGGAAACGGCGTTCGCCTTCAAGGTGCCTGTCGAGCCGCGTGAGGTCACCCTCAACAAGTACGGCGAGACCCTCGCCCGGGACGTGATCGTCGAGTGACCGCTCGCCCGCCCGCGGGACTCAATGCGTGTGCGCGGGAATCGTCGCCGCACCCCAGAGCTTGGCGTACTTCACGCAGTGAATCAGCAGCGACTCGTACTCCGAGGGATCGATGCCGGCCGGGATCGGATATTCCTGGCTGCCCTTCGTGCGTTCGAGTTCGGCGACGAGAACCGCCGAATTCGTCGCGTTGTTTCCGGTCAACTCGGACAGGGACTCCCGTGAGAGGTAGATCTTCAGATCCGGCGCGCTCCTGGTCTTGAAGTCGTCGTCGAGCAGGACGAAGTGCTGGTCACCCCGGGTGACGATCTTCCAGGAGCCCTCGATCGACGAGGTCTTCTTGGTCCAGACGCCGCTGCCGATGACGTGGTCGTCCGCGGGGAACTGGGGTGTGGCGGTGAGCAGCAACGCGAACAGAGTTGCGGAGAGTGCGGTGCGTGGCGACATCATGGTGGCTTCCTCTTACGCACACGAGGCGGGATACGCGCCTCGTCGCGGTCGAGAAAGGAAACCGAGATCCGCTGCCGGCTATTCCCCGCTGAAGATCAGAACAACAGCAACCAGGCGGTTCCCGAGGCGGCGAGCTGTACGGTCAGGTTGTCGAGACCGTGGTGGCTGACCGCTTCGAGCAGGGAGCCGGCCAGCCCGCAGGCGAGTCCGATCGTCAGCGCCAGCGGGACGGCGACGCCGGTGGCGATCAGGCCGAGGCCGGCCGCCAGGCCGCCGATGAACAGGACCCCCGCGGATCCCTCGAGGGAACGGGACGCCGGGATGCCGCCGATCGACGGTACCGAATAGCGATGTCGGCCCCAGGCGGTGCCGATCGGTTCGGCGACCGCGTCACCCCAGCCGGTGACCAGGAAACCGACGAAGGCGAACGGCCCGAACAGCGCTGTCGAGACCAGTCCACCCAGCGCGGTGGTCACCATCGGCACGAGGATGAACATGCTGCGTCGCGGTGCGTCGGTCGGCCGGGCCATCGCCTCGTAGAACGGAAAGCCGGCGCCGCGCCAGACGGCGTAGAGCACCAGCGACGCGACGATCCCGCCGAAGACCATCACCCCTTCCGGGCCGACGGTCAGGTGGACGACTCCGGCCAGGGTGAAGATCGCGAAGTGGAACAGCTTGCGGGTGTAGGGTGCGGCGACGCGCTTCTCGATGCGCAGCCAGCCTCCCAGCGCGGCGGCAGCTCCGGCGATCAACAGGAACACCGGCGTGAGCAGGATCACCGGCCGCGGGCCCGGCAGGAACAGTCGCTCCCGCACCGCCGAGAGCAAGGTCGGGTCCGGCTCGCCGCCGGCGGCGATCTCGTCGGTCCCTTCCGCGTCGCCGGCCGGCGCGATCGCCTCGTCGTTGCCCGCCTGCATCCCTTCGGGCATCGCCGGTCCGAGGGTCGCGATCCAGTCCGGCTGCCGGGCACGCAGCCCCGGACCGTAGAGGTACCAGGGGCCGCCGTCCCGGATCAGGCGGTCGACCTCGGCGCTGTCGGCGGGAGCGACCCGGAACGTGAGCTGCTCCTCCTCGGCGGCGCGTCGTCCGTCCACGGCGGCTTCGGAGTCGGCGTCGCCGAGAAAGACGAACTCCCGCACGCCGCGATCGCGCAGCAGCGCAAACTCCCGGCTCTTCGGTTCGGGCCCCAGGGCGACGTTCGGGGCGGCGAGCACCACCCGCCCCCGGGCCAGCGGCTCGGCGAAGAGCGCCGGCGGTAGCGGGGGCAGATCGGACCGGAAGGCCTGGAGGAAGGCTTCCATCACCGGCGCACGTCCGGAGTCGATTCCCAGGAAATGATGGACCAGCACCGGCCGCTCCATCGCCGCGACCTGACGCGCCGCAGCCAGCACCGAGTAGGGATCGAAGGGCTGGATCGTCAGGGGCAGGACGGTCAACTCGACCTGATTGCCGGCGAGGAGTTCGCGTTCCTTCTCGATCCAGACCCGGTCGGCGGCGTTCTGCGGGTCCAGCAGCGAGACCACCGGACCGTGGGCCCCACCGACGAAGTAGCTCATGAACTCGTCGATCGTCGGGTACGGAGTCAGGAAGACATCCTCGTCGAGGACGACCACCTCGCCGCGTTCCATCACGGTTCCCGTTCGCAGCCGGCGACGCTCCTCGTGGGCCCGGAGCGCGGCATCGGCGGCGACGACGACGTCGGGTGCGGCCTGCTCGATGATGTTGCGTGCGATCCGTGCCCGGTCCTTCCCCAGGTAACAGTGCACGTAGTACCGGCCGCTCCCGGAGCGGGCGAGCTGCTCCAGGGTCGCGATCGCCTTGGCGTTGTCGCTGACCCAGGGCAGCATCGGCACGTGGACGAACTCCAGGCCGGCGGCCTCTGCCGCCGTCCGACCCTCGGCGATCAGTTTCGTCTCGAAGGGGACGACCGCCGGGTGGAGCAGTGAGACGACACCGTCATAGCCCTCGCGCTCGAGCTGGGCCAGCCGGTCCGCGTCGGGGTAGGGGCCGATCGTGAAACCGGCGCTGACCTCGGCGACCAGACCGGTCGAGCCCATCACTGCCGGATTCAACCAGAGCCAGACCGTCGCCGCGGCGCAGAGGGCGACCAGCGACGGCAGTCCGAGCCGCACGTGACGGAACGGACTGCGCAGCGCGACGTCGGCCAGCCAGTGGCTCGCCAGACCGGTGACGACGACGAGCGCCAGGATGATGCCCCGGACGACCCAGTCCTCCCGGGTCGGCGGCCAGCCGTTCTCCCGGGCGTGGCCGGTGATCCAGGCCACCGGACCGACCAGTGTCGCGGTTCCCAGGCTGAACCCGCCGAGCCCCCAGAGGGCGATCCAGAGTGCGTTTCGACCCATCGATCTAGAAGAAACGGGCGAAGCCGATGCCGAGGAACCAGCTGTCGCGCTCCTGGCCGCCAGTCAATTCCTCGCGGCGAACGCCGGCCTTGGCCCGCAGCAGCAGCTTGTGCATGACGCGCTTGTTGATCTCGAAGCGGATGCTGGAGTCGAGCTGGTCTTCGAGTTCGGTGATGACGCTGCCGTCCCCCTTGCCCACGCCGCCGCCGGCGGCGACCTCCCAGTACTCGTCCCGGCCACCGTAGTAGCGCCGCAGGCTGACCCGGCCCGAGGTCGACGTGCCGTCGGCCTTGTCGACGTAGTTCGGCCGGAACGAGAGCCAGTAGCTGCCGAAGTACTTGGCGACGGTTCCGGTGTAGATCGTCACGTCGCTCGAGCTGAACTCGAGGCGGCGAAATCCGGCAGAGCCCTCCCAGCCATCGGGGAAGTTGTGAAACACCTCACCGGAGTAACGCAGCTCGGGAAACAGGCTGCTCGTCGAGTAGCCGAGGCTGACGAAGGCATAGGTCTTGCGGGCCAGGCCCGGGTAGGCATCGACCTCGAACTGGGTGCCGTTCTTGTCGAAACGGTCGGCGTAGTTCATCCGGGCGATCATCGAACCGAAGCCGAACGAGCGACGGTAGTCCAGCGAGGTGATCTGCCAGTCGGCGGTGCTGTCGTCGAAGCTCTCGAACTCGTAGTCGATGCCGACCTTGTTCGGCAGCAGGTCGTCGAGAACGTTGCGATACAGGATCCGCGCATCGTCGGAATCCGGCTCGACCGCCAGGATCGTCCGTGCCGTCTCGGCGGCCTCCTGGGGCAGACCGAGTTTCTCCTGGGCCTTCGCCTTGCGAATCAGGTAGTCGGTGTTGAACGGATCGATCTCGAGGCCGGCGTTGGCGTGATGCAGCGCCGCATCGAAGTGGTCGGACCACATCTCGACGTCGATTCGCGTGACCCGCGCATCGGCGTACCCCGGGCTCTCGGCCAGCAGCTTGTCCAGCACGTCCCGGGCGTTCTCGTACTCCTTGTCCCAGGCCCAGGTGCGGGCGAGGAAGACCTGCACGTCGAGGTAGTCCGGGCTGGTCTCGAGGATGCTGTAGAGGATCACACGGGATTCGACGCGTCGATCGTCGAAGGCGAGTTGACGCGCCTCGGCGAATCGCTCGTCGGTCGTCTTGCGCTCCTCGGCCGATGCGGCGGGAACCGCCAGCAGCAGGCCGAGGGCCAGGATGAGACGGCAGGTATTCTTCATGAGCCTGTCTCCGAGGGAATCTGGACTCGGTGTTCGCCGAATCCGGTGCGTTCCATCCGGCCCCAGGCGCGACGACGGAGCACCACGTCGAAAAAGCTCTTGATCTTGTAGAGCGAGAGCAGCTGTCGGTACCCCAGGTTCTCGAGCAGGGCGTAGAACATCAAGCGGACCAGGTCCATCCACTTCGGATAGCGGCGAAAGGTCAGCTCCTCGAGCAGCACGGCGAGCACCGACAGCATCATCCCGAACAGGATCGAGACCGCCAGGAACAGCAGGGCGAACTGCAGGTTGAGGATGCCGACCAGGAACGCGAGGCCGACGGCGACGTAGCCGAGGATCTCGATGATCGGGCCGAACAGCTCGAAGGTGATGAAGTAGGGGACCGCGAACATCCCGACGTTGCCGTACCGGGGGTTGAAGCACATCCCGCGGTTCTGCCACAGGCAACGGATCAGCCCGCGGTGCCAGCGATTTCGCTGCTGTCGCAGGACGCGCAGAGAACTCGGCACCTCGGTCCAGCAGACCGGGTCGGGCACGAAGACCACCCGGTACTTGCGCTTGCGCCGGCGCAGGTGGCGATGCAGCCGGACGACGAGGTCGAGGTCCTCGGTCTCCGAGTCGGTGCTGTAGCCGCCGATCTCGATCACTTCCTGCTTCTTGTAGACGCCGAAGGCCCCCGAGATGATCAGCAGGGAATGCAGCGCACTCCAGCCGACGCGGCCGGTCAGGAACGAGCGCAGGTACTCGACGGTCTGCATCGCCGGGAGAATCCCACGGGCCAGGCGCACCTCGGCGACGTGGCCGTCCCGCACGGTGCAGTCGTTGACGATGCGCACGATTCCGCCCGAGGCGACGGTCTCCTCGGGGTGATCCATGAACGGCTTGACCACCCGTAGCAACGCGTTGTCCTCGATGATCGAATCGGCGTCGATCGAACAGAACAGCGGGTAGCGGCTGACGTTGATCCCGCAGTTCAGCGAGTCCGCCTTGCCGCCCTTTTCCTTGTCGACGAGGACCAGCCCGGGGTACTCCAGCGACGTGTAGACCCCCCGGACCCTGGCGGTCTCGAGGGAGCGGCGATAGATCCGGTCCGAACGACGGAGGTCGAAGGCGGCGATGACGCGGCGCAGGGTCTCATCGGTCGAACCGTCGTTGACGACGATGATCTCGACCTCGTTGTAACGCAGCATCTGCAACGACCGGATCGTCTCGACGATGCTCCGTTCCTCGTTGTGCGCGGGAACGATGATCGAGACCGGCCAGGTCAGCGCCGAACCGCGCAATCGCTCGTAGTCGGAGAAGAACGTCCGGCGGACGAAATGCAACACCGACGCCAGGCTGAGGACGAAGAAGCAGAGGTAGGTCGCGTTGAGCGACAGGAAGTAAAGGATGACGAAGCGATTGAAGGCGAGGATCGCGTCGACCAGCTGCTGGGGCGCGTCGATCATACGAGCTCTCCCTGGGCGGCCTGTTCCGTGGCGGGGAGCAGGACTCCCAGGATGTAGCGAACCGCCTCGTCGGGATGATCGGCGGAGAGTTCCCGGAGCCGGTCGATCTGACCGGTGCCGATGATGCGTTCGACGAAGGATCGGGCCGCGGTGCGCGTACGGAGATCGGTGGTCGACAGGTGATCGACCTGTCGGTCGACGATGCCGGCGTCCTCGAGGACGCGGACCGCCTGCTGCCCGGCGAAGATGTCGGCGTCGTCGAGCATGCGCTCCAGCGCCGCGAGTCCCTCCGGCCCGATTCTTCCCAGCGCCTCCGCCGAGTTGGCGCGGACCCACCAGTCCTCGCTGCGCAGGGCGACGCAGAGTCCGTTGATCGCATCGGGGTAGCGGATGTTCCCCAGCGCCTTGGCCGCCATCGCCCGCACCGGCCATTCGGGGTGGTAGAGCATGTCGAGCAGCCGCGGCCCGGACTGGAAGTCGCCGAGCTGGCCCAGGGCATGGGCCGCCCGGGAGCGCACGTTCGGATCCTCGTCGGCGAGCTGATCGCGGATCCACGGCGCCGCCTCGCGCACGTCGAGGTCGGCCAGGATGTCCAGGATCGCGGCCTTGCCGGTCGGGCCGAGCTGCGGGTAGGCCTCGATCACCTCCTGGACGATCGACGGGCCACGCTGTTCCAGGATGTTGGCGACACGGATCGTCGACCAGCGGTTGGGTTCGTCGAGAATCCGGATCAACGGCCGAAGCGCGGCACTACCGCCCAGCTCGGACAGCGCCGTCGCCGCCCGCAGCCGAACTTCGGGAGACTCGTCCTCGAGCGCGTCGGTCAACGGCTGGGTCGCCCGGTAGGATCCGCTCGATCCCAGCGCTTCGGCCGCGGTGGCCCGGGTCCACCAGCTTCGAGACTGCAGTTGCCCGATCCGTCGATCGACGAAACCGAGCTGTTCGAGGGCGGCGGTCAATCGTTCTTCCTCGGAGTCGTCGCAGTTTCCCGACCATTCGAGGAGAACCTCTTCGAGAATGCGGAACTCCGACTTCGGGATGCCGTCGAACGCTTCGGCGTGGATGATCTCACCCGCGGCGTAACGGACGACGATCGGCTCCAGTCGTGCCCGCACCCGGGCGTGCCGGCGATTCTGATAGTCGCGAACGACCTTGTTGCCGATGATGATTGCGGCGAGAGACAGAAAGGTCCCCATCAGAGCAGCAATCGCCCATCCGAGAATCTCCTGCATCCCGTTCCTCCGACACAACAACGCAGCGGGTACGTTGTTGAACCCCAAAGACAACAAAAGGGCGGTGCGCCCGTGCCGACGAACCCCAGCGGAATGTGAGTTCCCCACCGCGCCAAAGCAAACAATTGCAAGAGATACGATTACGAAATCGTGAACCCGCCAGGCCGCGGTCGGGATACGATGGCGCAGTGCCGAGTTCCGAAAAACGCCGGGTGCTGTTTTTCCTGATCCTCGCCGAGTCGCTGGCGATGGGGCTGTGGTTCTCGGCGTCGGCGGTCGTTCCCCAGTTGACCGACGAATGGGGACTCAGCGGTTCCCACGCCGCCTGGCTGACGATGTCGGTGCAGATCGGTTTCGTCGTCGGCGCGCTGGCGAGCGCTCTGCTCAACATCGCCGATCGGGTCCCGGCGGAGAGGCTGTTCGCGATCTCCGCGCTGATCGGCGCCCTGGCCAACGCGGCGATCCCCTGGGTCGATGACCCGCAGGTCGCGCTGCTGTTGCGCTTCGTCACCGGCGCCGCGCTGGCCGGCGTCTACCCCCCGGGGATGAAGCTGGTCGCCGGCTGGTGCAAGGAGGACCGCGGTCTCGGGATCGGCGCCCTGGTCGGCGCACTCACCCTGGGCTCCGCCGTGCCGCACCTGTTGAACGCATGGCATGCCGGCGCCGGGATCCCGCCGTGGCGACCGGTTCTGTGGGGTGCGTCGGCCCTCGCGGTCCTCGCCGCGGTGCTCGTCGCCGGCTTCGTCCGGCCCGGGCCGGAGCTGGCCCGAACGGCTCCGTTCGACTGGCGCCACTCCCATCGCGTGCTGACCGATCGCCCGCTGCGGCTGATCAACTTCGGCTACTTCGGGCACATGTGGGAGCTGTACGCGATGTGGGCCTGGGTTCCACTGTTCCTGCTCGAGTCCTACGAGGCGGCGGGCTGGCCGGCACGCTCGGCTCGACTCGCCGCGTTCCTGGTGATCGCGATCGGAACCTTCGGTGCCGTGGCCGGCGGTCTCGCCGCAGACCGGTTCGGGCGAACCCTCGTCGCCGGCATCAGCCTCGCCGTGTCGGGCTCCGCCTGTCTGGTCGCCGGGCTGCTGTTCCAGTCGCCGGGTTGGCTGACGGTGCTCTGCATCGTCTGGGGCTTCGCGGTTATCGCCGACAGCGGGCAGTTCAGCGCCGGGGCCAGCGAGCTGACCGATCCACGTTACGTCGGCACCGCCCTGGCACTGCAGACCAGCATCGGCTTCCTGATCACGATGGTGACGATCCGCGCGATTCCACCGCTGGTCGACCGAGTCGGCTGGGAGTCGAGCTTCACGGTACTTGCGGTCGGCCCCGCCTTCGGAATCTGGAGCCTGCTGCGCTTGCGCCGTCTCCCCGAGTCCACCAAGATGGCCGGCGGACGACGCTGACGCAGGGGAGGTCGAGATGACAGTCGATACGGGGAAGGTGACGGTCGCGGATCGGTTCGAGGGGCAAGTCCTGGACCTGACGCTCAACGCACCCAAGGGCAACGTGCTCGACGCCGAGATGATGCGCGGGCTGATCTCGGCGCTCGGCGAGGCCCGGGCTCGACCGGCGCTCAAGGCCGTGGTGTTCCACGCCGCCGGGCCGCACTTCTCCTTCGGTGCGAGTGTCGCCGAGCATCAGGCGGACCAGGTCGCCGAGATGCTCGCCACCTTTCACAGCCTGGTGCGCGCCGTCCTCGAACTGGGCCGGCCGACCCTGGCTTCCGTTCGGGGACAGTGTCTGGGCGGCGGGATGGAGCTGGTCTCGCTGTGCCACTGGATCTTCGCCGCGCCGACGGCACACTTTGGCCAGCCGGAGATCAAGCTCGGTGTGTTTCCGCCGGCGGCGTGTCTGGTGTTGCCGTACCGCGTGGGCCAGGGGGTCGCCGACGATCTCGTCCTCACCGGCCGGTCGATCGCCGCCGACGAGGCACAGCAGATCGGCCTGGTCCACCGCATCGAGGACGATCCGGAAGCGGCGATCGATCGCTTCCTCGAGCAGGAAATCCTGCCCAAGAGCGCCGTCGCCCTGCGCTACACCGTGATGGCGTCCCGCCATCGACTCCTGCGTTCGGTGCTGAGCGACATCGAGGCGGTCGAGCGGATGTACCTCGACGAGCTGATGCAGACCGCCGACGCCAACGAGGGGATCGCCGCGTTTCTCGAGAAGCGATCGCCGAGCTGGCGCAACGCCTGACCGTCTGCGCGGCCTGTCGATGGCGCGGCCTGTCGATCAGGAGGCGTCGTAAGCCTTCTTCAGCCAGCCGACGAGTTCGCCGTTGACGTCGGCCTTCTTTTCCAGCCGCACCCGGTGGGAGACCATCGCGTTGAAGCTCCCCGAGGCCTCGAGGCGCCCGGCGGGTTTCTCGCCCTTGAGGTTGATCCCGACGTCGACCCGGGTCTTCGTCGAAGGCTGGATCAAGGCGAACTGCTTGTTGCGCCGCAGGCTGACGTAGGCCTTCTTCGGCGAGACCTCGACGTCGCCGCCGAACTTCGAGACCTTCGCGATCAGCGCGTCGTAGATCGGACGCAGGTCGCTCTTGCCGCCGCCGTACTGGCCCTCGATCAGATCGCCGGCCGGCGCATTGCCCGCCGCCGATTGCAACGTCTCGTGGGCGACCAGGTTGGCGAAGCCGTGGGTCATGCCGTGGTCGGCCTTGAGGTGCTTGACGATCTGCCCGTGCTTCTCGAGCTTGCTGGCCCGGGCGATCTTGACCCACTGGGGCAGGGTCTTGCCGGTCTTTTCCTTCAGGTTCGCGATCATCGAGGCGGCCATCTCTTCCGGTGATTTGGGCATCGGTTCCCCTTCCCCTTCTTCCGGAGCTCGTCTCCGGGCGGTCACTACAGGATTACACGAATCGCCGCGGCTCTTTAGCTTCGGATCGAAATTCGTGCAGCGGTGGCGGCGAGCGGGGGGGGCGCGTCAAGATGACGGGATGAAAAAACTTACCTTCTGGACGCTCCTGCTCGCCGGCTGCCTGGCCGGAAGCCCGTTCGCCGCGGCTCCGCCCCAGAGCGCCCCGGCTACTCACGACGATCCGGCGAACCACTCGCGCTACCGGATCCTGTTCACGCGACAGCAGAACAACCAGGACGATCTGTACACGATGGCGGTCGACGGCAGCGGCCTCGATCGCCTGACCGATCACCGATCGAAGGACAGCCACGGCGTCGCGACGCTGGATGGCGAGAAGATCGTCTTCACCTCCGAGCGCAAGGGCTGGTGGAAGATCTGGACGATGACCGCGAGCGGGGAGGCGATCCGCCAGGTCACCGATCCACCCCGGGA
This sequence comes from uncultured bacterium, assembly GCA_942490715.1. Taxonomy (GTDB): domain Bacteria; phylum Acidobacteriota; class Polarisedimenticolia; order Polarisedimenticolales; family Polarisedimenticolaceae; genus CALNYP01. Next base: position 15,688 of record CALNYP010000008.1, on the reverse strand, counting down.
TGCCGACTACTCGCCGGACTGGTCGCCGGACGGCACGCGGATCGTCTTCGCCTCGGGCCGGGACGGCAACGGCGAGATCTACGTCGCCGCCGCCGACGGTACCGGTCCGCGCAACCTCACGAACCACGAGGCGGCCGACAACTTTCCCGTCTGGTCCCCCGACGGACGACAGCTGGCCTTCGCCTCGGACCGCGAGGGAAAGTGGGGCATCTTCGTGATGGCCCCGGACGGCGGTGCGGTGACCCGCGTCGACCGCTGCGACGGGAACGCGATCGAGCCGGCGTGGTTCGCGGACTCCGGGCGACTGGCTTTCCAGTGCGACGCCGCGGGGTCGTTCGATCTCTACTCGGTCCGGCTCGGCGATGGTGAGACCGAGCAGCTGACCTCGGGTCCGGCCGACGACAAGCGTCCCCGGGTTTCCCCCGACGATCGCTGGATCGTCTTCGAGTCGACCCGCGGCAAGGGGACCCAGATCCACATCATGCCGGCGAATGGGGGAGAGCCGACCCGGTTGACCGACGAGGCCTACAACTTCGCCCCGGCCTGGTTGCCGCTGAAGTAGGTGGCGTTACAATCCCCGCCGGAGGAAACGATGCTCGACCAGACCCTGACGATGATCCCCGGCCCGACCCCGGTCCATTACAAGATTCTCGATGCCCTCGCCCGCCCGACGGTCTCCCACGTCGCTCCCTCGTTCGTCGAGGAGATGCGCGCCTGTCTCGACAACCTGAAACGGATCGGTGACGGCCGCCGGGCCCAGCCGTTCGTCGTTGCCGGGGCCGGGACCCTGGCGATGGAGATGGCGCTGGTCAATCTGCTGTCGGCGGAGCAGTCGCTGCTGATCGTCTCTCAGGGGTACTTCGGTGATCGCTGGGCCGAGCTGGCCCAGGCGTTCGGCGTGCCCCACGAGATCGTCAAGGCCGAGTGGGGGAAGGTGGTGCCCGCCGACGAGGTGGCTCGCCGGCTCTCCGCGGGCAATTTCGCCGCGGTCGCGATGACCCACGTCGACACCTCGACCGGGGCCGCGGCGCCGGTCAAGAAGTACTGCCGGCTGGCGAAGGAAACCGAGACGCTCTCGATCGTCGACGGGGTCTGCGCCACCGCCGGCATGGAGGAGCGTTTCGACGCCTGGGGCATGGACGTCCTGCTCACCGGCGCCCAGAAGGCGTTCGGAGCGCCTCCCGGCGTGGCGATGATGCTCGTCTCGGAGCGGGCACTGGCCCGCCGCCGTTCCCGGAAGACGGTCCAGGCCTACTACGCGGACTGGATGCGCTGGCTGCCGATCATGGAGGAGCCCGGCAAGTACTTCTCGACCCCCGCGGTCAACGAGGTCACCGCCCTGCGCCAGGCGACGGAGATCGTCCTCCGGGAGGGACTGGAGGCGCGGTTCGCCCGCCACGCCCGGATCGGCCGGGCGGTCCGCGCGGGCCTCGCCGCCGTCGGGTTCGAGCCGTTCACCGACGCCGGTTGCCTCGCCGACACCCTGACGGTTCCGGTCTATCCCCAGGGGATCGAGGACGCCGCCTTCCGGAGCGGGATGGCCGGGCTGGGCGTCGTGGTCGCCCCCGCCCTGGGCCCCGTGGCCGGCAAGGCCTGCCGGATCGGGCACATGGGCAACATCGGCGCCGGCGAGGTCTTCCGCCTGCTCCACGCCGTCGAGGGCGCCCTGAACGGCGCCGGCAGGTCGATCGAGCCGGGAACCGCGGTCGCCGCCGCTGCCCCGCTTCTGTGATGTATCCTGCCCCGATGAGCGAGGCAACCTTCAAGCTCGGCGCGACCCGGCGAACGCTCTTCGCCGGGATCGGGTTGCTGCTGGTCGCGATCGGCACCGTCGGCGTCTTCGTGCCGGGTCTGCCGACGACGGTCTTCCTGCTCGCCGCCTCCTATTTCTTCGCCCGCAGCTCCCCCAGGCTGCATCGCTGGCTGCACAGTCACCGGACCCTCGGGCCGTACCTGCAGAAACTGGGCGAGGATCGCTCGATGCCCCGGCGGGCCAAGTGGACTGCGCTGCTGTTCCTCTGGTCCGGCGTCACGATCAGCTGGTTCACCCTCGGGGCGGATCTGCAGACCATGCGCTGGGTCGTCGTCGGGCTGGGGCTGATCGGCAGCGGTGTGATCCTGTTCTACGTTCGCACCGCCGTGCCGGAGCGCGAACGTTCGATGCCTCACGCGGCCTGACGGCGCCGGGAGTCGACCGTGACTTCGAAGACCAGCCAGACGCGTTACCTCACCGCCTGCGAGTCGTGTACCCGCCAGTACGACGTGAAGGGGCTCGCCGCGGGCAGCCGGTTCCACTGCGCCTGCGGGTCGCTGGTGCAGGTGCCGAAGTTCCGGGGCCACGATGCGTCGGTCGTGCGCTGCTCGGCGTGCGGCGCCGCCCGCACTGCCGGCGAGCAGGCCTGCGGATTCTGCAAGGCCGACTTCACCCTACACGAACGAGACCTGCACACGATCTGTGCCTCCTGCATGTCGCGAATCAGCGACCGGGCGAAGTTCTGCCACCACTGCGGCACCGAGGTGCGTCCCGTCGGCGACGTCGGTAGCCAGACCGATCGCCGCTGCCCGGCCTGCGGTCCGCAGCAGACCCTGCGCGGCAGGGCCCTCGGCAAGGAAGGGCTCGCGTTTCTGGAGTGCGCGAAGTGCGCCGGGATCTGGCTCGAGCAGGGGACGTTCGAGACGCTGGCCCAGCAGGCGCGCAGCGAGTCGGCGCCGGCGATCACCAGCGCGGCGATGCCCTCGGCAGACCGCACGGCGACCACGACCCAGGCCGGGGCGCTCTACCGGCGTTGCCCGCGCTGCCGCGAGATGATGAACCGGGTCAACTTCGGCAAGCGCAGCGGAGTGATCATCGACGTCTGTCGCGAGCACGGCAGCTGGTTCGACTGTCACGAGCTGGACGCGATCCTGCGCTGGATCCGGCAGGACGGCGAATCCCGCGCCGCCGAACGCGATGCCCGGGATCAGGAGATCGAACGCAAGCGCAAGGCGTTCTCGGCGGAGCTGGCCAAGACCTCGACGGCCCGGGGCAGCACCGCTGCGCCGAAGGTCTCCAACGATGGCGGCGGGATGCTGGCCGATCTGCTCGGTTTCATCTTCGACGTCAACCGGTTCTGAGTCTGCGACGAGCGGCGGCGCTTCGACGGTTTTGTCAAGCGATCATCGGGTCGACGAGGCGGGGTCGAGGCGAAACACGGCGGGCCGTTGTCTCGGAAATCCCTCGACCTCGATCTCGACCACGTGCACCCCGGGCGTTTCCAGGGAAAACAGCTGCTGGAGATCGACGGTCACGGTCGAGTGCTCTCCGGGAGGCAACTTCGTGCCGGCCAGCTCCGGGGCCAGCCGGGTGCGCCCGATACGGCGGGGGGCCTCTTCGGCTCCCGCGCGCACCGTCAAGAAGAAGCCTGGCCCGTGGCGCAGTCGACCCTCGCTCCAGGCGACGCCGGGTACGGTCAGCTCCTGCTCGCCGGGGTTGGCGACCGTCAACCGGACCGGGACCGGCCCGCCCGCGGTGTAGGACTCGTCGACCTGGAGCCGGATCGGAAACCGGGCCAGGGCCGCCGTCACTCGCCCCCGCTCCGACGCCGGGACGAACCCCTGTTCCGTGAAGGCACCGTCGGGAGCTGCGGCGAGGAAGTAGATTCCCGCCGTGTCGTCGGCGTGGGGGTTGCGCCGGGAGACCGGATCGATCCGGTCGAGGTAGCTCCAGCGTAACGCGGCACCGGCCCAGGCGGCCGCGTCACCACCACCGAACAGCACCGATTCCACCGCCAGCGTGGCGCTACCGATCTCGCCGCTGGTCTGGCGTCCGCTCTCGTCCCGCAGCGGACCGCTGGTCGTCTCGACGTTCACGGCGGTTCCGAGGACGATCCACTCCGCGGCGAGGACCAGCTCCTCGAGCTCGACGTCGTCGAGAGCCTCGGTCGCCAGGAGCGCCGGGCCGCACAGGAGCAGGATCAGGGACGTGGCGAGGATCCGGTGACGGGCGCTCATCGGGCCCAGTCTAAACCGTCGGGGCCGAGCTCAGCCCTTGTCGGGCGCTGCGGCGGCCGGGGCGACCACCGGAGCGGGTCGGGACGGCCTGGGGTAGATCGCGTCGATGCCGTCATGTTCCATGTCGATCTCCGACCAGGCCACCCGGGCCTCGTCGCCGGCGCTGGCGCCGAACCGCAGCAGCGAGTCGAAGCGCGCCCGGAAGACCGTCTCGACGGCGAACTCGGCGTTGGTCCGGACACCGACGACGAAGTCGACCCGCGGCGTCAGCGGGAACTCGAGAACCGGACCGGAGCCAGGTACGTTCCGGGCCCGGACGATGCGGAAGGTGTCGCCGTTCGGGTCCCGACCGAGGCCGCGCTTGCCGCGAACCGGCTCGAGTCGGAGGATTCGCGAGGCGACCCAGATCGCCAGCTCGTCGAACAGGTCCGGCCCGGCCGGGAAGCCGAGTCGCTGGAGCTCGCGGTCGATTCCGTAACGAATGCGCAGCAGGCTCGCAGCGTGGGCCAGGACCGGCAAGGTCCGGCGTTCCTGACGCACGGCACCTGCGGGTGTGGCGATCGGCGTTTCCGCTGTCGCCGGGGTGGGACCAGGCGACGTCTCCCGGCGCTCACCGGCGAGGCGGTCCGGGGTCGGACCCGGTCCGGCCGCCGCAGTTGTCGCGGTCGCCGGTCGGGGAGGCGCCGGCACCTCACCGGGTGATGCGTTCGGCGAGTCGTCGATCGACTCGGCGATCTCTCGCCAGGACTTCCCGTATCCGAAATCGGCCGCGCCGCCGGCATCCTCGCCATCCGGCGCCGAGAGCCACGGAGTATCGTCCACGACCGTCGTGGCTGCGTCGCCGGGGCACGAGTTCTCGCCGTCGGACTTGCCGGGTTCGTCGGCCAGGGCGATCTGCCGGCCGCCGGCGTCGAGCTGATTGCGCAGCTTGATGTATCGCGGTTGCAGCGGGATCGAGTAGTGCATCTCCATCGCCTGGAGGATGCGGATCTCCGGTGCGACCCAGGGGACGATCCGCTTTCCGGTCGCCGTCGACAGCGCCGACAGGGTCCGGGGCGCGACCGTCGCGACGTGCAGCGTGCGGTCCTCGAGCAGGATCGGCACGACCCGGTACTTCTCGACCAGGTCGCGGGGAACGGAGTCGATCGCGTCTTCAGGTGCCGCGGAGAGATCGGCCCAGCTGGCGTAGCGCATGTTCTGGAGTTCGCCGAGGGTCTGCCCCAGCGCCTCCTCACTGACGAACCCCAGTTCGATCAGGCAGGTGCCCAGATGGCCGCCGAGGATCTCCTGATCGCGGAGAGCCATCGACAGCTGTTCCGGGGTGATCAAGCCCTTTTCGAGCAGGGCCTCGCCGATACGCAGTTTCTTCATGATGAGCGTCGCGAATATGGTTTCCCTTCTCGCAAGCGTCAAATAAGTAAAGAAACAGGGGGAATGGGCTGGTCCGGTGGGCCTACTGGGCGATCCGGTCGGCGATCAGGCCGATCGCCGTGGCGAAGTAGTCCGAGCGGTTCCAGGTGAGCAACACGTGGAAGTTCTTGTACACGACGAAGGCCTCGCCGCCCTCGCCGTCGGGCTGCACGATCGAGCTGTCGACGTCCGCCGTCGGCAGAGGCGATCCGTCGGCCCGTCGCACCCCGAGGTCGCTCCAGGCGGAGAGCTTGCGCTTCACATCGCGGCCGACCAGGGCTCGATCGAAGTCCCGGGGAAGCTGAACCGCACGACCCCAGATCCAGCTCTCGCGCCAGCCGCTGCGGGAGAGGTAGTTCGCTGCCGAGGCCAGGACGTCCGGCGTCGAGTGCCAGATGTCCCCCCCCCCCCCCCCCCCCCCCCCCCCCCCCCCCCCCTCCCACCCTCCCCACCCTCCCCCCCCCCCCCCCCCCCCCAGGCCCCCCCCCCCCCCCCCCCCCCCCCTCCCCCCCCCCCCCCCCCCCCCCTCCCCCCCCCCCCCCCCCCCCCCTCCCTCCCCCCCCCTCTCCCCCCCCCCCCCTCCCTCTCCCCCCCTCTCCCCCCCTCCCCCCCCCCCCCCCCCCCCCCCCCCTCCCCCTCCCATGCACGCATCTTGCGACACCATCCCCCCCCCCCCCCCCCCCCCCCCCCCCCCCCCCCCCTCCCCCCCCCCCCCCCCCCCCCCTCCCCTCCCCCCCCCCCCCCCCCTCTTCCTCTCTCCTCCCCCCCCCTCTCCCCCCCCCCCCCCCTCCCCTCTCCTCCCTCCTCTCCCCCCCCCCTCCCCCCCTCTCCCCCCCCCCCATCTTCCATCCAACACTTCCCACCATCACCATCACCTTAGTGCAGCCGACCCTCTTCCGGCCCGTTTTCCAGACGGAGAACGCCCCGGGGGCAGACGGTCGAGCAGACGCCGCAGCCGACACACGAGGCCCGGACGACGTTCTGTCCGCGCTGGGCGTACCAGCGGACGTCGATGCCCATCTCGCAGTAGGTCGAGCAGTTGCCGCAGGAGATGCACTGGCCGCCGTTGGTGGTGATGCGGAAGCGGCTCTTGAAGCGCTGCACGATTCCGAGAATCGCCGCCAGCGGGCAGCCGAAGCGGCACCAGACGCGGTTGCCCATCAGCGGGTAGAAGCCGGTGCCGACGACACCGGCGAAGATCGAACCGATCAGGAAGCCGTACCACTGCTGCACGCGCCAGGTGAGCGTTGCCGAGGAGCGGGTCGCCGTCCTGGGCCGAGAAGTAGTTGACCAGCACGACGCCGGTCATCACCACCGCGAAGACCAGCACGCCGTGGACCAGCCAGCGCTCGATGCGCCAGGCGGCGAGCTTCTTGCTCGACAGGTGCCGCCAGGGGTCGCCGAGGGTCTCGGCCAGCCCACCGCAGCCGCAGACCCACGAGCAGTACCAGCGCTTGCCGAAGCGCCAGGCCAGCAACGGCACGACGATCACGGCCAGGGCGATGCCCCACAGCAGCACGGCCCAGCCCAGCGAGCCCGCGGCGGTCGCCTCGTTCAGCCGGTAGTCGTAGAAGAAGCTGTAGTCCAGCGGCCAGGCGTTCTTGAGGTCGATCGACGGGCTTGTCAGGCCGGCCAGGATCGTCGGGAGCAGGAAGGCGAAGCCGCCTGGAAGAAGATCACCGACGCCGTGCGCACGACGTGGTAGCGGCTGTGCGGTAGTTGACCAGCATGCGCACGCCCATCACCGCGACCGCCACGCGTGTACAGCAAGGCCGTAGAAGAACCAGCGGTCCGCCGGCTGTCCCCGCAGCGCGAAGCTGACCGGATCGGCCAGACGGATCCAGTGGGTCACCAGCGCCGGGTAGAAGTAAAGCACCACGTAGAAGCCGATCAGGAAGCTACCGGTGGCGATGCCCAGCCAGCCCCGGGCGGTCATCGAACGCTGATACACGCCGTCGTTGCGCACTCCGGCCGGCTCCGCGAGTGCCGGCAGGAAGGAGACGATCGCGCCGAGGCAGGCGCCGACGACGGCGACCCAGAAGAACGCGGCGGTGTGATCGACCGGCAGACCGGTGCCGGCGGCACGGGCGATCGCCAGCTTGTACTGGCCCCGGTCGTAGTCCCAGATCCGGTCGGCGTCGCCGAGGGCCGCGTTGGCGGCGTCGATCCGGGCATCGACCTGATGCAGGAACGAGAAGACCGAGCGGTACTCGACGCCGGCCAGTTCCGGCAGCTCGTCGACCAGGGCCTGGCGGTGTCGCTCCTGCAGCGCGCCGCCGGCGAGCAGGTCGGCCAGGGCGTCGTCGTCGAAGTGGTAGCCGCCGAGGCCGGCCGCCGCGACGAACAGCGCGAAGCCGATCAGGAACAGTCCCGTGCCGAGCTTCTTCACGCGAGTCGCCACAGTCCGCGGCGCCGCTTCTGCCGCACCGGTCGGTCGGGGTGGCGGTCGTTGTAAGTCTCGATCAGCTCTCCCTCGTGCTGCGGGGCGAACTCGGGGTCGAAGTTCGCCGCCCCGAGATCGGGCAGGAGCTCGGGCAGGGGAGTCCGCGCCCGGATCCAGTCGTGGCAGGTCTCCTGGCGGTAGCGCACGCCGAGCAACTGGAAGCCGGTGACCGACAGGTCGTCGCCGCGGTAGGCGATCCGGATGCTCTTGCGTCCGTCGGCGGCGCGCCAGAACAGGCTCTCGTCCCCGTCCCCCGGTACCGCCGGTACGTCGCCGTAGATCTGCCACTCGAGGTCGAAGAACTTGGCCGAGTTGAACCAGATGCCCGGGTCGTAGCGCGTCTCGTCACCGGTGATCGTCGCCGCGACGGCCTCGCCCATCTGTCTCCCGGTGTACCAGACCGGCTCGATCGGGCGTCGTCCCGACGGCGGGGAGCGCAGCTGCGCGCAGTCGCCGACGGCGAAGACGTCGGGGAGGTTGGTGCGTAGCTGCTCGTCGACGAGGATGCCCCGGTCGATCTCCAGACCGCTGCCCTCGAGAAACTGCACGTTGGGCGAGACTCCGACGGTCAGGGCGACGAAGCCGCAGGGGATCGTCTCACCGGCCCGGGTCACCACCTGGGAGACTCGCCCGTCCGGCCCGGCGACGATCCGATCCAGCTCGGTGCCGAGCCGGAGGTCGACACCGTGCTCGACGACCTGGGAGCCGATCATCGAGGATTCCTCCGGCGGGAAGGCGAAGTCCATCCAGCCCGCCTCCCGGACCAGCATCGTGACCTCGATCCCACGGGAGCGCAGCATCTCGGCCACCTCGACGCCGATCAGTCCGCCACCGACCACCACGCCCCGCTCGATCCCGGCGGTGTTCCGTTCCATCTCTTCGAGGTCCGGGTAGCTGTAGAGCCCCTGGACGCCGGGTAGATCCTGGCCCGGCCAGCCGAAGCGGTTGGAGCGGGAGCCTGTGGCCAGGACCAGCACCTCGTAGGGCATGTCGCTGCCGTCGTCGAGGGCCAGGATCCGCCGTTCGGGGTCGAGACGCGTGGCCCAGGCCTGGAGCAACTGGATCTGGTTGTCGGCCCAGAACGTCGGCTCGTATGGACAGGTGTCCCGATAACGCATGTGCCCCATGTAGATGTACATCAGCGCCGTCCGGGAGAAGAACTCGAGGGTCTCCCCCGAGACCATCATCACCGGGTCGCCGCAGCGCTTGCGCACGTGGCGGGCCACGGTCGAGCCGGCGATGCCGTTTCCGAGGATGACGATGCGACGCATGGACCGGCTACGCTCCTTCGCGGCGACAACTTGTCGGGGGGCCACCGTATTCCGATCGGCGTCTTCCGGGCAACGTCGTTTTCCGGGTCGGAGCGCCCCGGCACCCGCGAAACCCGGAATGCTAATACCTCAACCCGGTTTGCCGTCCTAATATCTTGACAGGCAACGGCTTAGGTCGTCTCGTACTCGTGTATAGTGTCGCCGCTCCGAGGATTCGCCGGGCTGCCGACCGTGGTTGGTGTCCGTCGATCTTTCGCGAGTAGACTGCAACGGAGTGGGCCACCGGCGCGTTTCACCTTTCCGGCTGCCGGAAACGCACGACGGGTGTGCTCACGGAAAGTGTGTTCAGGTGAAGGAATGACGGTGAAGGAACAACTCGAACCGGCTCTTTCAGCGACCCAGCGTTACCTCCTCGGCATCCAGCGACCTGACGGTCACTGGTGCGGCGAACTCGAAGGCGACACGATCCTCGAGTCCGAGTACATCCTGTGCAAGTACTTCCTCGGACGTGGCGACGACCCGAAGATCCGCAAGGCCGCCAGCTCGATCCGTTCCTGCCAGCTGGCCGACGGGGGCTGGGCGATCTACCCCGGCGGACGGACCGAGATCAGCGCGTCGGTCAAGGCCTACCTTGTCCTGAAGCTCCTCGGCGATTCCCCCGACGCGCCGCACATGATCCGGGCCCGCGACGCCATCCTCGCCGGCGGTGGGCTGGAGGCCTGTAACTCGTTCACCAAGATCCAGCTCTCGATGAGCGGGCTCTACGACTGGAACCGCTGCCCGGCGATCCCGCCGGAGATGATCCTCTTGCCCCGCTGGTTCTACCTCAACATCTACGAGATGTCGTCGTGGTCCCGGGCGATCGTCATCCCGCTCAGCATCATCTGGGCCCTCAAGCCCACCCGCCCGCTGCCCGGCAATCCGTCCCTGGCCGAGCTGTACGCGCCGGGCTACACGCGGCGCACGCGCAACCTGTGGTCGACGATCTTCGAGGGTGTCGATCTCGGGATCAAGTTGCTCGAGAGGTTCCCGGTCAAGCCCTCCCGCGAGCTGGCGATCAAGCGCTGCGAGCGCTGGATCATGGAGCGGATCGAGGACAGCGACGGGCTGGGAGCGATCTTCCCCGGGATCGTCAACGTGCTGAACGCCCTCGACTGCCTGGGGTACGACCGGGACCATGCTTCTGTCCGACGCCTGGAGCGCGAGCTGGCGAAGCTCGAGGTCGAGCAGGGTGACACCCTGAAGATCCAGCCTTGCAAGGGGCCGGTCTGGGACACCGCGCTGGCGATGAACGCACTCTCCGAGTCCGGGATGCCCGGAGACCATCCGTCCCTGGTCGAGGCGGCGCGCTGGATCCTGAACAAGCGCGGCAACGCCGCAGGCGACTGGCGGTTCAAGGCCCGCGGGGTCGACAAGCCGGGCTGGTTCTTCGAGTACGCGAATCCGTTCTACCCGGACAACGACACGACGGCGAAGGTCGTCACCGCACTCAGCAAGATCCGCTTCCCGGAAGCGATCGAGGAAGAGCACCGCATCCAGTCGATGCAGGAGGCTCACGAGTGGCACCTGTCGATGCAGAACAGCGACGGCGGCTGGGCCGCCTTCGACAAGGGCTGCACCAAGGAAGTGCTGACCCATGTCCCGTTCGCCGATCACAACGCGATGATCGACCCCTCCAACGAGGACATCACCGCACGGGTGCTCGAGACGTTCAGCTGCCTGGGCCACACCCGGAGCTATCCACCGGCAGGCCGGGCGATCGACTTCCTGCGACGCACCCAGGCTGCCGACGGATCGTGGTACGGCCGCTGGGGCTGCAACTACCTCTACGGCACGTGGCTGGCCCTGTGGGGCCTGCAGTCGATGAAAGAGGACATGTCCCAGCCCTGGATTCGCCGGTCGGTCGACTGGTTCCGGGCCTGTCAGAACGAGGACGGCGGCTGGGGCGAACTTCCGGAGTCCTACGACGACGCACGACACAAGGGCCGCGGGCCGAGTACCGCCTCCCAGACCGCCTGGGCCATCCTCGGTCAGCTCGCCGCCGGCGAGGGTTCCAGCGCGTCGGTCCGCCGCGGAGTCGAGTACCTGCTACGCGAGCAACGCGAGGACGGCGCGTGGTCCGAGGAAGCCTGGACCGGCACCGGTTTCCCCGGCGTCTTCTACCTGCGTTATCACCTCTACGGCATCTACTTCCCGTTGCTGGCGTTGTCGGTCTATCGCCGGCAGCTGGCCCAGCAGGAAGCAACGACAGAACGGCAGACGGCCTGAGCGGGCGACGGACGGAGTTCCTCGATGCGATTCCCCTTGCACATCACGGTCGACAACACGCGCTGGCAGTTCCAGAACGCGATCAAGGGCCGCCAGCGCTACCCGTTCGTGCTGATGCTCGAGCCGCTCTATACCTGCAATCTGGCCTGCCTCGGCTGCGCCGTCGAGCGTCACACCGGCAAGCTCAAGGATCGGTTGCCCCTGGAGAAGTGCCTGCAGGCGGTCGACGACTGCGGGGCGCCTGGCGTGTCGATCTGCGGCGGAGAGCCGACGCTCTACCCGGAGTTGCCGGAGTTGATTGCCGGGATCATCGCCCGCAAGCGGCACATCTATCTCTGCACCAACGGGCTGCTGCTGGATCAGAAGATCTTCGGCAAGATCGATCCCCACAAGCGATTGACGATCAACGTCCACCTCGATGGGATGCGCGAAACCCACGATCACGTCTGCGCCCGGGAGGGCGTGTTCGACAAGGCGATCGAGGGGATCAAGCAGGCCAAGGCCTCCGGCTATCACGTGATGACGAACACGACCGTGTTCAAGGAGACCACCGTCGAGGAGGTCCGTGAGCTGTGCGACCTGACCCGCGACCTGGGGGTCGACGGGATGCTGGTCGCCCCGGGATACCAGTACGAATCGGTGCAGAGCGACATGTTCCTGACCCGCAAGGACATCAACGAGAAGTTCCGCAAGATCCTCGAGTTCTCCCGGGAGTACCGACTGTCCTCGACGCCGATGTTCCTCGAGTTCGCCGCCGGCATGCGCGACTACCAGTGCTCGCCCTGGAGTACGGTCACCTTCACGCCGAACGGCTGGAAGGGTCCCTGCTACCTGATCGGCGAGAAGCTGACGATGGACTGGAACGAGTTCTGGAACGACACCGACTGGGAGTACTGGGAGTCGCGACAGGACTCGCGTTGCAAGAACTGCGCGATGCACTCCGGCTTCGAGGCCTCCGCGGTCAGTGCGGCCCGGAAGAGCCCACGGGACATGATGCGCCTCGCCGCGTGGAACTTCTCGGGATAGCGGTGCAAGCGGCAGCCGCCGACGCAGGGTCCGGGATCGACGTTGTGCTGGCCGCGATGCGCGAAGAGGTCGCACCCTTGCTGGCGCGCCTCGAAGACTGCCATCCGGTCCCGCTGGACGATGCGGGCGCCGTCGAGGGCAAGCTGGGCGGGGTTCCCGTGGTCGTGGCCTGGAGCGGCGACGGCGCCGCGCAGGCGAGGCGAGGAATCGCCGCGGTGCTGGATCGCTGGCCGGCTCGCCGGCTGCTCGTGCTGGGGGTCGCCGGCGGATTGACCCCCGACCTCCCCGAGTGCGCGCTGGTGCTGGTCGATCGGATCGTCGACGGTGGCTCCCGGGTCCCGGCACCCGACCCTCGCTGGGCCGGCCAGGCCCGGGAGGTCGGCGATCTCGCGGTCGGTCCGCTCTTCTCCTCGCCGCGGATGCTCTGTAGCCGCGAGGAGAAGGCCCAGGCCCGGGAGCAGTTCGGCTTCGAAACAGCCGCAATGGTCGACCTCGAATCGGCGGTGTTTGCCCGGGCAGCCGGGGAACGGGGGATTCCGTTTCTCGTGATCCGTGCCGTCTCCGATCCCGCCGACGAGTCCTTGCCGATCGATTTCAACGCCTGCGTCGACGCCCACGGTCGGATCTCGAGGGGCAGAGTGATCCGCCGGGCCCTCGCCCGGCCCGCTGCGATGCGCGGGCTGTGGAGGCTACGGGGGAGGCTCAACCGCTGCGCCGCAGGGCTCGCCGACCATGCGGAACGACTGCTGGTCGAGAGAACCTCATGAAGCGGGCGCCGTTCGATCTGCCGGATCGCGATCGCAAGGCCGAGCACATCGAACTGGGACTGGACCCGCGGATGCAGATCGGGGGCCGCCACTTCGACCGTTACTCCTTCGAACACCGCGCCCTGCCCGAGATCGACTTCGACCAGATCGACGTGTCGATCGAGTTCCTCGGGCGGCGGCTGGCCGCGCCGCTGCTGATCTCCTGCATGACCGGCGGTACGGGCGGCGCGGCGCGGATCAACCAGTCGCTGGCCCTGGCGGCCGAGCGGACCGGGATCGCAATCGGCGTCGGCTCCCAGCGCAAGGCACTCGAGGATCCGTCGTCGGCCGAGAGCTTCCGGATTCGCCGGATCGCTCCGTCGGTGCCGCTGCTGGCCAACCTCGGCGCGGTCCAGCTGAACTATGGCTGCGGCGTCGCCGAGTGCCGCAAGGTCGTCGAGATGATCGAGGCCGACGCCCTGGTCCTGCACCTCAACCCGCTCCAGGAGGCGGTCCAGCCCGAGGGACAGCGAAACTTCGCCGGGCTCCTCGACCGGATCGAGCAGGTCGCCGCCGGGCTGGAGCACCCGGTGATCGTCAAGGAGGTCGGCTGCGGGATCGATCGGGAGACCGCCCGGGCGCTGCTGGGGCGCGGGGTCCGGATCATCGACGTCGCCGGCCAGGGCGGTACCAGCTGGGCCCGGATCGAGGCCGCCCGGGCCGACGATGCCGAGGCCGGAGAGCGCTTCGCCGGCTGGGGGATTCCGACCCCGCTGGCGATCGAGCGGCTGGCGACCCTCGAGGGCCTGACCGTGATCGGCAGCGGAGGTCTGAGAAACGGGCTCGACCTGGCCAAGGCGATCGCCCTCGGGGCGAGCCTCGGCGGGATGGCCTATCCCTTCTTGAAGGCGGCCGATCAGGGGCCGGACGTGCTACTCGAGACGATCTCCCGTACCATTCGCGAGTTGAAGATCTGCATGTTCTGCGTCGGTGCCCGGACCATCGACGATCTGCGCCGGGTCGAGTTGCTCCGCCCGGGCGGCGGATGAGAGTGGGATCGTGAAAGAAGCCAGCACCGCCCCCGTGTCCCTCGAGGAGTTGACCGCCCCGGCCCGGGCTGTCGAACGGTTCGTCGAGGAATGGCTCGACCAACGCCCGTTGCCCGGAAATCTACGGGAAGCCGTGCGTTATTCGCTGCTGGGGCCGGGTAAACGGATGCGCCCGGTCCTGGCGGTCCACGCATGCGTTGCCGTCGGTGGGGATGCCGAGGACGCCTATCCGGCCGCTGCTGCGGTCGAGATGGTCCACGCCTTCAGCCTGATCCACGACGACCTTCCGGCGATGGATGACGACGATCTGCGCCGGGGCCGACCGACCTTGCACCGGCACACCAGCGAGGCGATGGCGATCCTGGCCGGGGACGCGCTGCTCGGTCTGGCGGTCGAGCTGGTCCTTGATCGGTTGAAACCGCTGGAACTGGCCGCTAAGGTGTCCAGGGAGCTGATTCTCGGATGCAACAATATGATGAAACCATAAAAACCCAACACAAAGAAACAAAGACTACTCTTTAGTTTCTTTTTTGTCTTCTTTCTTTTCTTCTGCTTCAGGAGCTTCTTCTTTAGCTTCAGCTTTCGGAGCTTCTTCTTTAGTTTCAGCTTTCGGGGCCTCTTCTTTAGTTTCAGCTTTCGGAGCTTCTTCTTTAGTTTCAGCTTTCGCAGCGGAGCTTCTTCTTTAGCTTCAGTTTTCAGGAGCTTCTTCTTTAGCTTCTTCAGCTTTAGGAGCTTCTTCTTTAGTTTCAGCATTTGGAGCTTCTTCTTTTGGTTCTTCAGCTTTTTTTGGGGCTTCTTCTTTTGCTTCTCAGTCTCTGTAGCTTTCGCTTCGTTTTCTTTAACTTTCTCTTCAACAGCTTCTTTAGTAACCATTTCTTCTTCAACAACTGGAGCAGGTGTTTCTGTAACTTCAGATTCAGCAGCAGCAGCCTGTGCTTCTTTTACTTTTGCATCCTCAACATCTTTGCGTTTTTTTGCAATTTCAGCAGCACGATCTTCATTAACTTTGGCTTCTGCGGCAAGCTTGTCTTTCTTGCTTGTTCTGGCAGATTCTTCAAGGCTTTTGCGTTTTGCATCAACTTTGTTGTCTTTTTCTTCAAGCCAGGTTTGGTATTTAGCTTCAGCCTCAGCTTCACTAAAAGCACCTTTTTTCACACCTTTTAAAAGGTGGTTTTTGTAGATAATTCCTTTGTAGGAAAGGATAGCTCTGACTGTATCAGTAGGCTGCGCGCCATTCTGTAACCAGTTCAAAGCCTTTTCGGCGTTGAGAACAATCTCTGCCGGGTTTGGGATGGGATTGTATGTACCAATCTTCTCAATAAACCTTCCGTCACGTGGTGCACGACCATCCGCAATAACGATATGATAAAAAGGTTTACCTTTTTTACCAAACCGTTGCAATCTCATCTTAGTAGGCATAAACGATTAATTATTAAGTGAATAAATAGATTTTTTAAAAATGGCTGCAAATATCCGATTATTTAT
>CALNYP010000007.1:0-70617 GCA_942490715.1 uncultured bacterium | reverse complement strand
GTTCGACGGTCCCCGTCCCGGCGTGCCCGGTGACAGCCTCCCGGAATCCAGGATCGACATGCTCGCCAACCTTGTCCGCTCAGCTGCCTGTGCCCTGCCTCTGCGTTCCCTGATTGCCCTGCTCTTCCCGGCGCTCGCCCTCGCCGGCACCGTCCACGCCGGCCTGCCCCAGGAGGTCGTCGGGCTGTCCTGGTGTCCGTCGACCCGGGACTGCCTCCGCTGGTCGGAATCTCCCGGAGCGACGGAGTACATCGTCGATCGTGGCGACCCCTCGGGCCTGGCCGCTCTGCTCGACGGCTCCGGCGGGGCCTGCTCCCTGGGACGGTTCGCCGAAACCTCCACCGGGCCCGTGGTGACCGCCAGTCCGGCACCGGGCACCCTGCACTGGTTTCTCGTCCGTGCCGCGATCGACGATTCGGTCGGCAGCGCGGGATCGAGTACCGAGGGTCCCCGCCAACTGGTATCCCAGGCGAGCTGCGCGTCGCCGGCGGGGTTGCGGATCAACGAGATCGACTACGACCAGCCAGGCGCCGACGCGGCCGAGTTCGTCGAGATCGTCAACTCCGATCCGTTCCCCCGATCCCTGGAGGGGCTGGTGCTCATCTTCGTGAACGGCTCCAGCTCGTCGGAGTACGGTCGGGTCGATCTCTCCGGCGGGGGATCGGTGGCCGGCGGGGGGTATCTGGTCGCCGGCTCTCCCGAGGTCCTCGCCGCGCTTCCCGAGGATGCCGTCGGCCTGTCGCTGGGGACGACGATCCAGAACGGCGCCCCCGACGGGGTCGTCCTGTTCGACACGGTGGCCGGGATGGTCCTGGACGCGCTCTCCTACGAAGGTGTGATCGCCGCAGCGTCGTTCGACGGGGTGATCGGGACGTACCCGCTGGTCGACGGAGCGCCGGCGACGGCGAGCGACTCCTCCACCGTCGACGGCTCCCTGGGCCGCTTCCCCGACGGGGTCGATACCGGGTCGGATGCCGACGACTGGCATTTCCTGCCGGTTCCGACCCCAGGGGCGCCAAACACTCAATGATGGTGCGAAGCCGGCGTTCTGGTCCTACATTGAAGCTCGAGGGCCAACGCCGGCCCGCCGAGGTCTCCCCATGCGCCGTACCCAGCATCTCGCCGTCGCCGTTCTCGTGGTTCTGGCCTCGGGCGTCGCCATGGCCCAGTACGAGGTCGAGGAGCGCTCCGACGACCCCGGCTCGCGCAAACAGGTCTACCTCGACGCCACCGGCGAGTACTTCGGTCATTCACCCGAGACGATGGCGAGTTTCGCCGGCCGCTACGGTTCCCAGGACGATCTCGCCGTCACGCTGTTCGTCTCGTCTCGCTCCAGGAAATCCCCGGAGCAGGTGCACCAGCTGCGCCTGCGCGGCCTGTTCTGGTGGGAGATCTCCTACATGGAGGAGATCAAGGCGGACGAGTGGTTCGTGCCCGGATACGAGACGACGAGCGCGACGGTCGAACCGCAATTCCGCGAGGCGTACAAGCGTCACGGAGAGTGGAAGCGTGGCGCTGCCAAGCTCGAGTTGACCGACGACGAGGTGCGTGACCTGATCGCCGTGCGGATCACCCACGAGAAGACCGGAGCCCCGGTCGAGCATCTGATGCGTCAACGCTCCCAGGGCAAGGATCTGGCGAGAATGCTCGCCGACGAGCAGCTGTCCCGGCAGGACTGATCGTCGCCGCCCGGGCCTGACACCCGGCGCTAGTGCCCCAGGATCACGCCGTCGACGGGATTCCAGATCGCCAGCTGGTTCGAGTCGCGGTCGGTCAGGAACAGGCTCTCGAAACCCTGGACTCGCGCCTCCGCGCCGAGGGTCTCGACGTGAGCCGAGCGCTCCTGCGGGGTCCACTGATCCCAGGTCTCGCGATCGGTCTCGACATACATCAGTGGCCCGATCCCGACGGCTCGCTGTACCGGGATCGGCGTGGCGATGACCGCCGGGGCGATCGCCGGGTTCGCCGCCGCCGAGGCACGCCCCAGGGCCGCATAGATTCCGATGCAGACGCCGAACAGGACGACGGCGATGAACACCAGCACCCTCAGGCGTACCGGACTCTCACCCTCGAGCGCCGCCCGGGAGCGGCGCTCGGGTTCGGTCATCGCATTGAGAAACACGTCCTGGGCGGTCTGGCGAGCCGTCGCCTGGGCCTCGGCGATCGCCTCGACCGCCCGGCGATCCTCCAGCACTCGCTCGAGATCCCGGCGCTGTTCGGCGTCGGCCGCGTTCTTCGACTCGGGGTCGATGCCGCCGTTGAGCACGCTGGCCAGACGGGTGTACTCCGAGAACAGTTCGCCTTTCAATGCGCGGAGATCCCGGGCCAGTTCGTGAAGCCCGGCGAGCAACGCCAGATCCTGCCGCCGTTGTAGCTGATCGGCGACGACGAGGTAGGCCGTCCGATCCTGTTCCAGCCGGCGGGCGACGGCGGCCGTCGATCCGGGCGTGTTGCCCTCGCGGATCGCCTCCCACGAGGCCAGATCCTCCTGAATCGTCGTTCGCAGCGCGAGGACGTTCAGCCGGATCCGTCCCGATCCGTCGCCGGCGAGAGAGCCCGAGATCCGCCGGGCGTCCTCGTCGGAGAGAAACGGCGTTGCGGAGCGCAGTTCGTCCCTGTCGTCGGTCCCGGCGAACAGCGCGAGCTTCGGCGCCACGACCGACGCGGCGATCAGCCGGTCCCGGGAAGGCATCAGCGTTTCGCCGACCTCTCGCAGAAACCGGGCCTCGGCGTTCGCCAGTGCACCGATCGACGCCTCGAGCGACTCGGCGAACCGCTCGGCTTCGTTGAGCAGTTCGACGATCGCCGGTGCCACCGACTCGATCTGTTCCTGACGGAGCGGTTGTTCGAAGACCAGCACGAGCAGGCGCTCGGCCCGCAGCCGCAACTCCAGGGCATCCCGGGACAGACGGTCGGTCAATGCCGTCGGAGCGCCCTTGGCCAGACGCATCACGGCGGTCAACTCCTCGCCCTGCGGGTCGAAACCGAACCCACGGGTGATCGCCCGCCGAGCTTCGATCTCCGCATCCGGGAGGCTCTTCAGGGTCTGGTCGATCCGGTCGGCGAGATCCGGGCTTCGGCCCTCGGCCGGCCCGGTCTGCCTGAACGGCCGGAGTTCACTCATAAGGTCAGTGCTCGTCGGTGTCGGGCGCGGCAGCCCAGTTGTCGGCGCTGATCCAGGCCTGGTCCGAGACGATGAAGACGCCGTCGGCCCAGGTATCGCTGCCGTCGAGGATGTTGGTGTGGGCGACGGCGGTCACCACCCGTGGATCGTGGGCCAGCCGGGAGACGGCGAGGAACTGCTGGTCCTTGCCGTTGATGTCCGGGGCGAGGTAGACCAGCAGGCGTCCGTCGAGGAGCCGCGCGGTGAAGTTTCCCGCAGCAGGGAAGTACCCCAGCTCGCTCAGCGGGGACAACGTGCCGATGTCGAACGCGTCCTCCGACGGGAACGCTCCATGATCGGCGTGGTAGCTCATCATCGCCGTGTACAACTGGATGTTGTCCGCGGCGAACGAGGACGTACGCGTCCGGCGCACCGCGTCGGCGTAGAGCGGCACGGCGATCGCTGCCGCCAGGCTGACGATGGTCACGACCACCATCAGCTCGATGAGTGTGAAACCCCGCTCCCCCCGGGGTGATGGGACCCCGGCCTGCACCATGTTCTCGACCCCTCCTCGAGGGAGAACGTAGAGCCTGTCGGGCCTTTCGGCACTGTCGGATTCGTAGTCGGAGTGACGCTCAGGGGCGGTCGTGACTACGTTTTCGTTTCGGAGGTGGGCCGGCTGTCGCGGGCTTGCCGCCCGGCTAGCGTCCGGACCGCGTCCACTCCAGCAGCGTCATGCGTTCCTGTTCCGACAGCCGCGCGCCGCGATGAATCCAGGTGTAGCTCGGGAGCGGCATCTCTCCACCGGCGACCTCCTCGCGGATGTCGGCGAGGGCGTGCTCCTGGGCCTCGAGGTCGAAGGTCGGCCAGTCCGAGAAGTTGAGGTCGGAGCGGCCGTGTTCGACATGCTCGACGACCCACCACGAGACCGGCGCGACGTAGCTGTACCAGGGCCAGTTCGTCTCGTTGGAGTGACAGTCCCAGCAGGCGCGTCGCAGGATCGTATCCACCGCCGGCGGCGCTTCGATCTCGGCGACGACCGGCGGGTTCGAGCGGTCGGCGCCGACGAACTGGATCGCGGCGAAGATCGCCAGCAACACGACTCCGGAGAGCTTGAGGATCTTGCGGATGCGGTCACGGCTCATCGCAGGTCAGTGTACCCGCGAGCCGGTCAATGCCACCAGAAGTCCGTTCCCCGGAAGAGCGCCGGCATCGAGCCGTCCCGGAGGGCTCGCAGCATCGCGACGCCGTTCCCCAGCAGGTGTCCGGGCCGCTCGGTGCCATTCAGCGGCTCGCCGTCGAGCTCGGCGTCCAGGGCGGAGGAGGGCAAGATTCCCGCCGTTTCGCTCGCGGTCTCCGCCGGATCGTGACGGCTGTCCGAGGGGCGCCGGGCAGGTTCGGTGGCCGCGGAACGGGGGAGGCGATGAACCTCGTTCAGGTGTCGCAGGCCATCCCGGCGCGAGCGATCGGCCTGTTCGATGCGCAGGCCGAGGATCGCGTCCTGGATCCGCTCCTTCCAGATCGGGATGATGCCGTACAGGCCGTACTGCGCCTGGGCCAACCACTCCTCCAGCTCGCCGCGAAATTCGTGGATTCGCTGGGCCTGGCGGAGTCCGATGGCCCGGGAGCCTTCGAGACTGTCCAGCCGCGCTTCCAGCCGCCGGAGCTGTTCGTTCAACGAGTCGAGGGTCCCGTCGGGGTCGTGTTCGCCCGCGGCGCGCTGGGCCACGAGGGGCGTGATGCGCCGGGCCAGTCCGTCGATGCGGAGTCGGAGCCCGGCCAGCTGAGCCTCCATCGTCTCCAGCCGCTCGCGGTTCCGCCGCGCAAGCCCGTCGAGGGCATCGATCTCACCGATCAGCCGGGTCGACGCATCGATCAACCGGGCGATGATGCCGTCCAGTCGATCGTCGAGGCGTTCCTGGCGAGCGACGAGCCGGCTCTCCAGATCGAGCCAGCTACCGAACCGGGTCTGACTGAGCGTCCGGCTCCAGCGGCTCAGCGGGCGCGGCTCGAGAGAGCAAAGCGTGTTCACTTCCCGGGCGGCCCGGTCACGGTTGGCGCGGCTCGATTCCAGCCGTTCCATCACCTCGTCGACCAGCCCTCCCAGACGGGTCTGGGTGCCGCGGCCGAACCCGGTCACCGAGTACAGGTCGCTGGGATCGATCTTGGAGGCGTAGTGCAGCGCGCGGCGGCGGTCGCAGATCGAGACCGGCGCCGGCGGCTCCGCCGGACGTGCCAGTTGACGAGGAAAGCGATGAGAGACGATCTTCATCGAAGACCCTTTCGTTCCAGCCCCAGTGTTCTTGAAGACTCGTGCCGAGGCCGTGCTGTGCTTCCAGGTGGACGGGTTCGCGGTGGGTTACACGGGCGCTCACGGAACCAGTACGAACAGATCGCTCGTCTGACAACCACGATTCCGGCTGCTGGTTGGCACAAACCCCGGAATCGCCGTAGAAAGACGGGCGGCGGAGTGCGTCGGTCCGCGGATCGATCGCCATCTCGAGGGGGAAGCATGGCCACCGGGCGATCGGTCAGTGTCGGCATCGTCTGGATCGTCGGCATCTGGCTGGCCGCCGCGCCGATGGCGAACGCGTCGGATCTCGGTGCGTCGGGCCAAGCGACCCCAGCGGCCGGGCCGTTTGCGGCGTGTGAGATCTGCTGGACCGACACGAGCGGCGTGGCGTTCTGCGGGCAGGATCTGTTCTGCAGCGACGCGGTGGATTGCGCGAACGACGCGGACTGTCCCGCAGGTTCGCGCTGTGCCGCCGATACCTGTTGCGGCCCGGACCCGATCTGTATCACCACCGCGGACTGCACGAGCTGCACCAACCCCGGCGTCTGTGGAACCTACGCGGCCTGTCTGGTTCCGGACTGCGAGTCGATCAACGACTTCCCGGTCTGCGCGACCGACGACTGTCCGGCAGGCCTCGAATGTGCCGCGGACCCCGCGTCCGGCGATTGTCGCTGCCTGGCACCGATGCTCATCGACCTCGACTATCTCCGGGCGACCGAGAGCCGGCGCGGTGTGACCGTCTCCTGGCGCACGCTCCGCGAGGTCGAGACGATGGGCTTCCGCATCGTGCGCGAGACCGGGCAGGGTTCGCGCAAGACCGTCGAGGTGCTCACGCCGCAGGTCGTCTCCCCGCGGGGCTCGGAGATCAGCGGCGCGACCTACGAAGTCCTCGACGAGACCCCGGGCCACTCCGGGCGCACGGTCTACTGGCTCGAGGAGATCGACTCCTCGGGGCAGATCGCTCGTTACGGACCGGTCTCCCCGCAGGCGGCCTCGCGGACTCCCACTTCTCGCCGGCGCTAGCCGCATGCGACGGGGCGTAGCTCCCCTGGCGGGGCATCCCTCGGCCGACGGGGCGTCGCTCTGCTAAGGTTGGCCGCGCGCTCCGGAGGCTCCGGAGCGATGCTCGTCCTCGAGGAGGTTGCCGTGGGCTCTCGCTGTCGATTCCTGACGATCCCCTGGGTCCTGGCCGCCATGCTGGCGCTGCCCGGCCGGGCACCGGCGCAGGAGGGCGATACCCCGGTCGTCGTCGTACACGCCGGAGTGCTGCTGGCCGTTCCCGGTGAGCCGCCACGTTCGAAGCAGAGCATCGTCATTCGCGACGGGAAGATCGCGGAGATTCGCGACGGTTTCGTCGACGCCGCCACGGTCGGGGCCGACGAGGTCGTCGATCTCTCCGGGCGCTTCGTCCTGCCCGGGCTGCTCGACATGCACACGCATTTGACCGGCGAGCTGGGGCCCGACGCGAAACTGCAGCAGGTCGAGATGAGCGATGTGGACGTCGCCTTCCAGGCGGCGGTCCATGCCCGGAGAACCCTGGAGGCGGGGTTCACGACGGTGCGCAACCTCGGCGGAAACCCCGAGGCGATCTTCGGACTGCGGGATGCGATCGCCGGGGGAAAGGTGCCCGGTCCGCGCATCGTCGCCGCGGGCAACGCGATCTCAGGAACCGGCGGCCACGCCGACACCCACGGCTTCCGCGAGGAGATCCTCGAACTGTTCGCCTCTCCCGGGATCTGTGACGGTGCCGACGACTGTCGCCGCGCCGTCCGCCAGCTGGTCAAGTCCGGCTCCGATGTGATCAAGATCACCGCGACCGGTGGCGTGCTCAGCAACGTCGCCTCCGGTACCGGCCAGCAGCTGTTCGACGATGAGATGGCCTCGATCGTCGCCACCGCTCATCTGCTCGGGCGCAAGGTCGCCGCACACGCCCATCAGGCCGGCGGCATCAACGCCGCGCTGCGGGCCGGCGTCGATTCGATCGATCACGGGACGCTCTCCGACGAGGAGTCATTCCGCCTGTTCCAGGAGACCGGCGCCTACCTCGTGCCGACGCTGCTCGCCGGCCACACCGTCAATCGGATGCTGGCCACCAGCGACTTCCTGCCTCCGGCGACCCGGGCCAAGGCCGCGGATCTACTCGAGGCGATGGCGGCGAACGCCGGTCGGGCCCACGCGGCGGGCGTGCGCATCGCCTTCGGCACCGACTCCGGCGTCAGCCGCCACGGGACGAACGCCGCCGAGTTCGCGCTGATGGTCGCCTCGGGGATACCAGCCGCCGATTGCATCGTCGCGGCGACGGTCCATGCCGCCGACCTGATCGGTCTGGCCGACGAGATCGGCACCCTCGAACCGGGCAAGCAGGCCGACCTGATCGCCGTCAGCGGAGACCCACTCCAGGAGATCACCGTGCTGGAGCGGGTCGAGTTCGTGATGCGCGGCGGAACGATCTTCCTGCAGCGGTAACGGCGCCGGCCTGGAGCGCCGACGCCGCTGCGATCACGGCGCGGCCGGGACGCGTCGCCCGGGAGTCCAGGGAGCCCCGGCCGCCTCCATCGTCGCCTCGAGGTTGGCCAGATCCTGCTCGATCAGCGTGCGCAGGCGTTCGCTGAACGGGCCGTAGGCGGCCAGCGCGATCTCGTAGCTCTCCCGGTGGGTCTCGGTCGGGCCGGTCAGCGTCGACCAGTGACCGTTGACGACCGAGCCGATCCGGCTGCGGATGCCGGTCGGGGACGGTTCGTCGAGTGCGCGAAGCGTCGGGTTGCTGCCCATCGCCTCCTGCAGGTCGGCGACCGTCTCCTTCATCTCGCGGATCTGCGATAACCAGGCCGGGTCGGCGTCGGGGGTCTCGAGTACCGCCTTCTCGAGGTGCTTCAGCCGGTCGCTCGCACGACCGAGCTCGCGGCCGGCACCCAGGACGCGGCGATACAGGTCCGCCGTCCGACGCTGGAACTCGCGAACCTCTCCGGCGTCCGGGCGTGGCAAGCTGGCGTCGTCGAGGCTGACGACCTCGAAGGATTGCCGCTCGGCCAGGGTCGACCATTCGCCGTTCTCGAGCCGGGAGAGCTCGACCGAGTACGTGCCGGGAACGACCCAGGGACCGGCGGGAGCCGAGGCCCACGGTGGAAGATCGCCGCGGGGAGACAGGTTGATCGGCTCCCGGGGCGGTTCGTGGAGGTCCCAGGCGACGCGATGGATTCCGGCCGACTTCGGGCCGTCGATCCGTCGAACGACGTTGCCGGCGGAGTCGCGGACGGTCAACACGATGCGTGGCTCGTCGGCCCGGCGTTCCTCTTCGAGCTCCTCCAGCCCGGGGAACGGGATGTCCTCCTCCTCGCCGGCGAGGGTCTTCTCTTCCGCGCGTCGCTCCTCCTGGGGTGTCGTCAACGACTCCTTCAGGCGATAGGTGAAGATCGCACCGAACGGCGGGTTCTCCGCGATGAACATCGAGGCGCCCTGATAGCCCTGGCCGCCCACGGCCAGCGGCATCGACGGTGCATAGAGCCACGTGCGCTTGACGGGAAACAGCAGCGCCTCGCGTTCCAGAGTCTCGGCGGTCACGTCTCGCAGCGGACTGTAGTCGTCGAGGATCCAGAAGCCCCGGCCGAAGGTCGCGCCGACGAGGTCGCTCTCCCGCCGCTGGATCTCCAGGTCCCGAAAGGCGATCGTCGGTGCGTTGCCGGTCAGCTTGATCCACTGCGTTCCGCCGTCGATCGTGAAGAAGATGCCGAACTCGGTTCCGGCGAACATCAGCTCCTCGCGGACGTGGTCCTGGACGATCGACCAGACGATGTGTCGGTCGGGCAGGTCGCCGCTGATCGAACTCCAGCTCTTGCCGCGGTCAGTGCTCTTCATGACGAACGGGCGGTAGTCGCCGGTCTTGTGCTGATCCATCACGGCGAAGACGATGTCGGCGTCGTGAACCGAGGCCTTGACCTCGTTGATGAACGGCCGCTCGGGGACTCCCGGGAACGATTCGCTGACCCGCCAGCTCTGGCCGCCGTCCTCGGTGGTCTGGATTCGCCCGTCGTCGGTGCCGACGTAGATCAACCCTTCGACGAGCGGCGACTCGGAGATCGCCGTGGTGTTGCCGTACCAGGACATCGCGCCGTTGTCGTACAGCGCGTTCACGCTGCGCACCCGATCGCCGATCGGCTTCTCGTAGCGATTCTCGCCGCGGGAGAGATCGCCGCTGATTGCGGTCCAGGACTGCCCGCGATCGTCGCTGCGCCACAGCCGCTGGGAGCCGAAGTAGAGACGGGTGTTCGCGTGGGGGCTGATCAGGATCGGCGCGTCCCAGTTATGCCGCTCGGGCTCCTCGTCCGGCCCGGCCTGCGGCTTGATGTCCAGCCCTTCCCCGGTGCGGCGGTCGTAGCGCACGAGGTTTCCCCGCTGCCACTCGACGTAGAGCAGATCGGGGTTCTCGGGGTCGACCTGGCAGCCGTGGCCGTCGGCACCCAGCGGAACGTACCAGTCGCTGTTGCGGATGCCGTGGACGTTGCGCGTTCGCGACGGACCGGCCTGGGTACCGTTGTCCTGGGTGCCGCCGACGACGTTGTAAAACGGCAGGTCGTTGTCCAGCGCCAGCTTGTAGATCTGGGTCAGGGGCAGGTTGGGCAGGAAGCGCCAGGTCGCCCCGCGGTCCCAGGACTCGTAGAGGCCGCCGTCCGAACCGGCCAGCAGGTACTCGGGGTGATCGGGGTGGAAGGCCAGCGCGTGATTGTCGCTGTGCTTGTGCTGTTCCCCGACCGCCTCGAAGGTCTTGCCGCCATCCTCGGTGACGCGCATCCAGACATCCATCTGGTAGACCCGGTCCCGGTCGTGAGGCGAGGCGTACAGCTCCTGATAGTAGTGTGGCCCGGTTCCGCCACTGATGTAACGGTTGCGCTTGGCGAAGCTCTCGCCGGCGTCGGTCGAACGGTAGAACCCCCGGCCCTTCGAGTCGGCTTCGATCGTCGCGTAGACGTAGTCCGGATCGACCGGGGAAACCGCCAGCGCGATCTTGCCCTTGTCGCCGCCCGGGACGCCGCGGGTGATCTGGCGCCAGTTCTCCCCGCCGTCGGTGGTCTTGTAGATCCCCGACCCCGGTCCCCCGGCCAGCAGGGCCCAGACCGTGCGGCGGCGCTCGTAGGTCGCCGCGTACATCACGTCCGGGTTGCGCGGGTCGATCTCGAGATCGGTGACACCGGTGTTCTCGTCGATCACCAGGGACTCGTTCCAGGTCTCGCCCCCGTCGCTGCTCTTGTAGAGCCCGCGTTCGCCGCCCGGGCTCCACAGCGGACCCTCGGCGGCGACGAACACGGTGTTGGAGTCGCGCGGGTCGACGACGATCTTGCCGATGTGCTCCGACGTCTTGAGTCCGACGTTGTCCCACGACGCGCCGCCGTCACGGCTGCGGTAGACCCCGTCGCCATAGCCGACATGCCGACCGCTGACGTTCTCGCCGGTTCCGACCCAGATCACCTCGGGGTCGGACGGGTCGATCGTCACGCATCCCGTCGAGTAGGAGGACTGGCCATCGAAGATCGACTGCCAGGTCGTCCCCGCGTTGATCGTCTTCCAGACGCCGCCGGAGCCGACGGCGATGTACCAGGTCGCCGGCCGCTCCGGGTGGATCGCGATGTCGGCGATCCGCCCCGACATCAACGCCGGTCCGATCTCGCGCAGCTTGAGACCCGCGAAGGTCGACGCCGAGAACGGTGAGCCGGCCTCGTTCTCCGCCTTGCCCTTCTTGTTCTTCTTGGCGGCGACGGGAGCGAGCGAGAGCAGGACCACGAGGCAGAGCAGGGCAATACGACGCATGGCGGACTCCATCCTTGAACGGGAATCTGGCCGCGTATCGTAAGCTGCTTTGCCCGCCCGGGTAAAGCGGTGCTCGGGTCGATCAGCAGACGTGGTCGATCGGAATGTGTCCCGGCTGCGCGGCGACTCGATCGAGCCAGCGGCGCACCGCCGGATATCCCTCCAGATCGAATCCGCCTTCGTGGGCCATGTGGGTGTAGGCGTACAGGGCGATGTCGGCGATCGTGTAACGGCCGGCGGCGAAGAATTCGTGGTCGACCAGATGCCCCTCCATCACTTTCAGCGCGTGATGCCCCGCCTTCTGCAGTTTCGCGAGTTCGATCTCGTCCTCGGCGGTGAGGTCGCGGAACTTGACCCAGAAACGGGCCACGGCGATCTTCGGCTCGTGGGTGTACTGCTCGAAGAACATCCACTGAAGGGCCCGGGAACGCTCCAGCGGTTCGGCGGGCCACAGCGGAGAATCCTGTGCGAAGTGAAACAGGATCGCGTTGGACTCGGCCAGGATGGTTCCGTCTTCCAGCTCGACGATCGGCACCTTGGCGTTGGGGTTCTTGGCGCGGAATGCATCGGTGCGTTGCTGCCCCTGGACCACGCTGGTCTCGACGACCTGGAACGGGACACCGAGCTGGGTCAGCAGGAGCCGGAGCTTGTAGCAGTTTCCGGAGATCTGATCGCTGTAGAGCTTGACCACGTGAGCCTCCGTGACTTCCGATCGGGCGATGAGGGGCACTCTAGCACCAGGCCCAAGCGGGTCTCCGGCAACGGACGGTCATTCGGCGGTCAGACCGAGCCAGACCAGCAGCTCGTCGCGTTGCGGCGCCTGAGCGACGATGCGCTCCTTCTCCCTGCGAGTCAGCCGTTTGATCCGGCTCTCCACCGACATCGTCAGCGACCGCTCACCGATCTCCCGTCGATAGGCGACCTGCATCGGGCCACGTCCGCGGAGCGCCTTGGCGCCGCGGCCGGACGTCCCTTCGTGCTCGGTCAGTCGCCTTTCGACGTCGATCGCGATGCCGGTGTACAGCCGGTCGTCGGCGGTCCGCACGACGTAGACGTGCCAGGGTCGTGCCGGTGCCGGTTCGTCGCGACTCATCGGAGCCGAGTCTACCGTCGATCTCAACGGCGCGGGAGGAACGGGTAGAGCATCCGGCCGGCGACGCTGCGCGGGTAGGACTCCTGGCCCTCGAAACCGAGCTGTTCCGGCTTCTCGCGATCGCTGGGCCAGTAGACCGTGCCGAACAGCCAGTCCCAGACGCTCAGCACCTGGCCGAAGTTCTGGCCACCCTTCCCGTGCAGCTCCACGTCGTGATGCCAGACGTGCATCTTCGGCGAGTTGAGCAGGTAGCGCAGCGGACCGTAGCTGATCGGCAGGTTGGCGTGATTCAGGTCGAGCATCAACGTCCAGACGATCGCGATCGCCAGCAGCACGCGGTGGTCGATGCCCAGGATCACCAGCGGCAGGTAGGCCAGCGTCTTGTAGACGAAGATCTCACCCCAGTGAAACCGGAAGTTTCCGATCCAGTCCAGCTCGCGAATACTGTGATGCAGCTTGTGGAACTCCCAGAGCCAGGGCACCCGGTGGAGCAGGCGATGGATGTTCCACTCGACGAAGTCCTTCAGCACCAGGAAGACCAGGAACTGGATCCACAGCGCCGTGCCGGCCATCAGCGCCAGGGATTCGGGTACCGGAAGCCCGGCGGAGCGGCAGAGCGTGTTCAGCGCCTCGACGCCTCGGCCGGTGACCAGCGCCATCAACATGCCCAGGTAGTGACCGTTGAAGACGAGCCAGAACAGGTCCTGCCAGATTCCCTTGCGCAGCAGCTTCTGCTCCCGGCGCCAGGGCAGCAGACGCTCGAGCCCGAAGCAGAGCAGCGAGATCGCGGCCAGCCAGAACGGGTACTGCAGATAGATCGGCATCACCGGGAATCGTGCCACGAGCGGGCTGCGCTGGCCAGCCCGGGCGGGAAGCCGGGGAGAAGGCGCCCCTGGTATCGAGCGACTTCTCCCCGTCTGTGACGCGGATCGGGCGGGAACCCTAGAAGTTGATCACCAGCGAGGTGGTGAACGTCGTGTCGAGTTCCTTCTTGCGGATGTCTTCGGTGCCGACCTGTGCGTAGACCGGTCCGGGCAAGAGGGCCGGATCGAAGTCGGAGAGGTCGACGAACAGGTCGATCGTCTCGAACGCCGGAAGGGCGGCGTACTGCCAGCGCAGCGCGACCTTCAGCGCCAGATGCGCGGACATCGAGACGCTGAGTGCGTTGGTCATGTCGAGGTTGTAGTCCGAAGTGTCGCCGAGGTTCATGTTGCCGGTGAACAGGTTCTCGTAGGTCGTGTTCTTCCCGAACTTGTTCAGGTACTCCCAGTCGATACGCACACCGGCGAAGCTGTCGTCCTTCAGCGGGTCCGTCGGCGTCTCCTCGCGATCGGTGTACGAGAGGGCGTAGTTGGTCCGGAACTTGAGATCCTCGCGATCATAGAAGATGTTACCGAGACCGGCAAAACCGATATAGCGATTGTCGATGCCGGCGTCTTCGTTGCGATCCCAGCTGCCACCTACGTTCCAGAAGAACTTATCCGTGATGTTCTTGTCGTAGCGCGCCTCGACCAGGTAGCGGGCGACGTCAGGCTCCCGGCTCGGCGAGATCACGATGAACGGGTAGTCGAAGCCCGGGGGCGGGTTGGCCGGGTCGAAGCCCGGCGGCAGCGCCGCAACGTCGACCTCGGCGAAACGGTCGTCGGCGGTGTCGGACCGAACGGCGTCGACCTTGAGCTGGAAGCGGGCCTTCTCCCACTTGCGCTGGAGAGTGTCCTTGAAGCCGATCGTCTCGGTGTTCGAGTTGCCGGAGGTGACGACGAGGCTGAGGTCGGTCGTGTTGAACCAGCCGAATTCCTTGGCCGGTTTGTCATCCTGTGCCATCGCGCCGCCGGCGGCGACGACCGCCGCGAGCAGGATGACGCCGAAACGAAGTGAATCGCGCATTTGGGTCCCCCAACTGGTGTGCCTTGGCCAGATTCCTTGGAAAAACAAGCGGGGAGTGTAGCCAGTCCGAGGGATCCCTTCAACCGCAGGGCGACGGGGTGAGGAAACCCCGAATTTCACAGAGGATTCCGGCGCTGGAGTGCGGTGAGGAACCCGCAGGGGACCCGCCGGGGAAGCGGCTCCTGGGGTAGCCTTGTCGGGCGTCGGCCCGGCGCAAACTTTCCGGGCCGCGGGTTCGTAGAACCGAGTGGGACGCCCGATCCTCGGGCCCCGTCGACCCCGGATGGAGGAACTCATGAAGCGTTCATTGCTGGCCGTCCTGGCCATCGGAATCGTCGCCTGGACCGGCTGCGCCGCGCCCGACGGAGAAGTCGCCGAACTCGGCGAGATCCCGCCGCTGATCGATCGCGAGCTGATCTTCGGCGACACGGAGCTGGCCGGCGCTCAGCTTTCGCCGGACGGGAAGTTCGTCTCGTTCATCAAGCCGTACAACGACGTGCGCAACATCTGGGTCAAGGGAATCGACGAGCGTTTCGAGGACGCACGACCGGTCACCGCCGACGAGCGCCCGGTGCCCGGCTACTTCTGGACCCAGGACGGCAAGTACCTGCTCTACGTCCAGGACAAGGGCGGCAACGAGGACTTTCACGTCTACGCCGTCGACCCGGCCGGGGCTGCGGAAGGGGAGACCGGTGTACCCGAAGCGCGAAACCTGACGCCGATCGACGGCGTGCGAGCGTTGATCTACTCGGTTCCGGAGAACCGCCCGGACGAGATGATCGTCGGCCTCAACGACCGCAGCCCGGCGTACCACGATGTCTACCGGATCAAGATCTCCACCGGCAAGCGTGAGTTGTTGCTCGAGAACACCGAGGGCATCGGCTTCTACGGCTTCGACCTCGACGGGAACGTCCGCACCGCCTACCGGCAGACCGGCGACGGTGGCGCCGAGATCCTGCGCGTCGATGCGGACGGCATGGAGAAGATCTACGAGTGCACCTTCGAGGAGGCCTGTTTCATGGGCCGCTTCCACAAGGATGGGCGCCGGACCTACATCACGAGCAATCACGGTCCCGACGTCGATCTCGTACGCTTCATGCTTCTCGACGTGGAGACAGGCGAAACGGAACTCGTCGAGTCCGACCCCGAGAACGAGGTCGACTTCGCCGGTGGCGTCTTCTCCCGGGACACCGACGAGTTGATGGCCACGGTCTATGTCGGCGATCGCGTCCGCATCTACCCCAAGTCCAAGGAGGCTCAGCGCGACCTCGACAACCTCCGCAAACAGCTCCCCGACGGAGACCTCGGCATCAACTCGATGACCAAGGACATGAACCACTGGCTCGTCGGCGTCTCCAGTGACGTCGATCCCGGTTCGGTCTACGTCTACGACCGTGCGGCCGGCACGGCCGAGCTGCTCTATCGCAGCCGTCCCGACCTGCCGTCGGAGCATCTGGCCCACATGAAGCCGATCCGCTACACGGCCCGGGACGGACTGGAGATTCCGGGCTACCTGACGTTGCCGCGCGGTGTCGAGCCGAAGAACCTGCCGACGGTGATCCATCCCCACGGGGGACCCTGGGCCCGGGACAACTGGGGCTACAACGCCTACGTACAGTTCCTGGCCAACCGGGGGTACGCGGTGCTGCAGATGAACTTCCGCAGCTCGAACGGCTACGGAAAGAAGTTCCTCAACGCCGGGAACCGCACCTGGGGCATCGGCGCGATGCAGCACGACATCACCGACGGTGTGCAGTACCTGATCGACCAGGGCATCGCCGACCCCGAGCGCGTCGGAATCTTCGGCGGCTCCTACGGTGGCTATGCGACCCTGGCGGGGGTGACCTTCACCCCCGACCTGTACGCCGCCGGCGTACCGTACGTCGCCCCCTCGAACATCATCACGTTGATCGAGTCCTTTCCGGCCTACTGGCGGCCGTTCCTGAACGGCACCTGGTACAAGCGTGTCGGCGACCCCGAGGTGGAAAGCGATGTGGTCGATATGCAGCGCCGCTCGCCCCTCAACCACGTCGACGAGATCAAGGCGCCGTTGCTCGTCGTCCACGGGGCGAACGATCCCCGGGTCAAGCAGGACGAGTCCGACCGGATCGTCGCCGCACTGCGGGACAAGGGTGCGCAGGTCGAGTACATCGTCGCTCCCGACGAGGGACACGGCTTCCGCGCTCCGGCGAATCGCTCGGCCCTCGCCGCGGCGATGGAGAAGTTCCTCGCCGCACACCTCGGTGGGCGATACCAGGAAGAGATGACACCCGAGGTCGCCAAGCGACTCGGCGAGATCACCATGGACGTGACCGAGGTGACAACTCCCGAGCAGCGCGTGGCCGAGGAAAGCGGCCCCTGAGCCTCACCCGAGCCCTGAGTCGCGAGATGCCCGGTCGGTAGCCCCGACCGGGCATTTTTTTTCACCGGGATTCAGGATTGAAATCGGTCGTTCCCCCGGCGGTTTTCGTGGCTGGCGTCGCCGGTTGCGACACGAACCGGTGCCTGGTTCGAGCCCGTCACTCCGGGACGTCGCGTTCCGCGACACGAACCCCGTTCCTGTCGGTTGCGGCCGGGAAACCGCCGGATCGGCACGGTCGCCCCGTCTTGACTCGCGGCCCGGCCGGGTCAAATTCTGAAGTATTCGGCGGCGGCAAGAGTCGACCGACGAAGGGACAGACAACCCTCCTCGCACCGGACCCTTCCACGGGGCGGATCCTCGACGCACACGGAGGACGGGTTGCCGTCGAACGATCGGAGATGGGGCACTGCACTCCCGGACGGGAGCGCGGAGGTGTGCGGTGATTCGGATATCCGGTTCGTGTTTCCTGGCGTTGCTTGTCGTGGTCTGTGGCGTCGCCGGAAGTGTCGAGGCCGAGAGCCCCCGCCCGTCCGTCGCGATCGTCTCCGCCGAGACGTTCGATACGGGTGTCGCACCGCCGTCCCGCCCGTGGGATGGATTCGACGGTCCGTGTGCGTTGCGCCCGGCCGTTCCCTCCGCGGGAGTCCTGGACGCCGACAGTGGCCGTACGGTTCTCGCCCACACCGCAGGCGAGCATCTGTGTGTCGCGGTCTCCGCGGGCACCGATCGATTCCATCGCTACTCGTTCCCCACCGCCGTCGCACTGTCGTCAGGTCTGCGCCTGGGTCTCCTCGGGCAGGACTACGCCATCCGCTCCGCCGCCGGATCGGGCCCGGCCTGGATCCTCGAGCGATCGGCGATGCTCTCCGGCGCCGAAGCGCTCCGGGCCGAGCTGACCCTGCCGGCCCAGGCCCGGCTCCGGCGAGGCCCCGCTCCGTCGAATTTCCACGTCGAAGAGAGCTCGTCCGGTCGGTCCTGGCTGGTGGCGATGAACTGGGCTGAAGGACGCGCACACGTATCCGGTCCCCAGCAGGCCGGCATGCCCGTCGTGCATCCGTCGACACGCCCGGCGGAGGCTCCTGTGCCCTCCGCCGCCCTGACGACGATCCGCGTCGGCCGGGTTGCCGAGGCGCCGGTCGCCCGTTACGAGTCGGCGGATGCCGACGGCATCCGACCGGCGGAGACCCCCGGGCCGCTGGCCGCCGAGGAGAAGGAGAAGGAGAAGGAGAAGGACCGCAAGCCGGACACCGGGAAGAAGGCGCCCTGGATGCGTCGCGAGGATGGCGGTGGCGTCGCCCCGGAACAGTTTCCCCGGCGCGCGCCGTGGCAGGTCGCCGTCTCTCCGGCCGCGATCGACGCGGTCGTCGTACCGACGCGGCTGACCAGCCCACCGGTGGCCTACGCCCCGCAGCCGCTGGCGCCGGCCGAGTCGTCGATCACCGCGTTCGAGGTGCCGAAGCCCAAGAAGCCGAAGCCCCGGAGCATGGGCTGGGTCGATCTGGCGTTGCCGCTGCCGTCGAACGATCCGTCGACCGGCGATCCGGCACGTCGCGACAAAGAGCAACCCGGGACCGGGCCGATCGAGGCCACCGACGAGCCGGCGGCGCTGACCCCGCCCCCGTCGGTGACGTTCGGCGCGCTGGACATGCCGGCGAACTCGGGCGAGACCGGCGGGTTCCTGCTCATCCCGCCGGACCCCAGCGGTGCGGTGGGCGCGACCCACGTCGTCAACGTGGCCAACGTGTCGATCGAGTTTCACACGAAAGCCGGTGTGCTGACCTTCCGTGATTCCCTGGCCGACTTCTTCGCACCTCTGGGGCCGCTGACCTTCACGTTCGACCCCAAGGTGATCTACGACCAGTACGAGGATCGCTTCGTCGTCGTCACGATGGAGCGCACCGACGTGGCCAACGGCGACGCCGCGGATACCTCCCGGTTGATGCTGGCCGTCTCCGACGACGGCGACCCGAGCGGCACCTGGTACATGACCGAGATCGACTCGGCCGAGATGATCGGCGGGTTCGACCACTGGGCCGACTACCCCGGTTTCGCCGTGGACGGGGAGGCGGTCTACATCACGGGCAACATGTTCCGTTTCCTGAGCGACGGCGGAAACTACGGCGGTGTCCGGCTGTGGGTCGTCGACAAGGGAGCGGTCGGCGGTCTGTACGCCGGTTCGACCGCCTCGGTGGCGGTTGCCGACCCCTACGCCGGTGGCGGAATCGCCACGACGACCCAGCCGGCGCACACCTTCGGCACGACCCCGGTCGGTGTCGGCACCTGGTTGATGTCCTACTCCGGACTGAGCAACGGAACGGAGTTCGTCCAGTGGGTCCGGGTGGACGATCCCCTCGGCGCGATCGGTTTCGTGCAGGGGTTCACCGCGCTGGGCGATATCGAATCCCTCGCCGGCGGCCTCCCCGATGCTTCGCAGTCCGGAACGGCGGTCGGGGTCGAGACCAACGATCGCCGGGCGCTGCATGCCGTCTGGCGCGAGGGCGGAGATCTCTACCTGAGCACGACGGTCGATCCGCTTCCCGCGCTCGATCCGGCCAACACCGGCCAGGCGACCGCCTACTGGGTCCACCTCGACACCACCTTCGGCCCGACGGTGGTCCAGCAGGGGACGGTCGGCGGCGAGGAGCTCGGTGTGGGAACCCACACCTTCATGGCCTCGATCGCCGTGAACGTCCATGACCAGGTCGTGGTCGGCTTCGCCGCCTCGGGCCCGTCGATCTTCCCCAGCTCGGCCTATGCGACCCGCAACGTCGACGACCCTCCGGGCACGATGGGACCCGCCGTGCTGCTGAGCGCCGGCCTGGATTTCTACGAGCGGACCTTCTGCCCCGGAGCCGCTCCCGGCTCCAACCGCTGGGGCGACTATTCCGGCGCCGCCGTCGATCCGGCGGACCAGTGCCTCTGGGTCTACAACCAGCACGCGATGACCCAGGGGAGCACCACCGCGGCCCCCTGCGCCGTCGGTGGAACCGAGAGCGGTCGCTGGGCCACGGCCTACGGCAAGGTCTGTCCGCCGATGTGCGGGAACACGGTCGTCGAGGCCGGCGAGGAGTGCGACGACGGCAACGTGACCCCCGGAGACGGTTGCGACGAGTTCTGTCTCGACGAGACCGGCACGACCTGCGGCGACGGGACCCCCGAGGGCGACGAGGAGTGCGACGACGGCAACACCGTCGACGACGATGGCTGCGACGGTCTCTGCCGCACCGAGTGCGCGCCCGGTTTCCAGGGTCCCGATGGACTGTTGCCCTGCGATCCCTGCGGCGCCGACGAGTTCAACCCGGACTTCGGTCAGCCGGCCTGCCAGGCCTGTGCTCCGCTGGAGACGCCGGGACCGGGCCAGACCGAGTGCCTTCCCGACTGCGACGACAACGAGGTGCCCGATCAGGCCGAGACCGACACCGACGGCGACGGGACGATCGACGCCTGCGACTCCGACGACGACAACGACGGCGTCGAGGACGGCTCCGACAGCGATCCGCTCGATCCGGCGATCTGCGGCGACGCGGATCTCGACAGCTGTGACGACTGCTCGGTGGGCATGGACGGATTCGGCCCGCTGCCCGACGGCGACGTCGGCGACGACGGCCTCGACACCGACGCCGACGGCCAGTGCGACGACGGCGACGCCGACGACGACAACGACGGCGTCGACGACACCGGCGACAGCTCCCCGGGCAACCCCGACGTCTGCCGGGACACCGACAACGACGGCTGCGACGACTGCGCCGTCGGTGACGACGACCTCGGCCCGAACCCCGATTTCGATCCGGCGAACGACGGCCAGGACACCGACTCGGACGGACTGTGCGATTCCGGTGACGCCGACGACGACAACGATGGCCTCGGCGACCCCGTCGACGACGATCCGCTCGACCCGTTCGTCTGCGGCGACCTCGACGGTGACAGCTGTGACGACTGCGCCGTGGGTGTCGACGGTTTCGGCCCACAACCCGATGTCGATCCGGCCAACGACGGCGACGATGCCGACGGCGACGGCGTGTGCGACGACGGCGACCCGGACGACGACAACGACGGCGTCGAGGACCCCGCCGACGACGACCCGCTCGACCCGGACGTCTGTGGCGATGTCGACGGCGACAGCTGTGACGATTGCTCCGTCGGTGATGACGACTTCGGCCCCAACCCCGACGCCAACCCCGCCGACGACGGTGCCGATACCGACTCCGATGGATTGTGCGACGTGGGCGACACCGACGATGACAACGACGGCGTGGATGACGACGACGACACATTCCCCCGGGATCCGGACCAGTGCCGCGACGCCGACGCCGACGGCTGCGACGACTGCGCCGTGGGGACCGACGACTTCGGTCCGCTGTCCGACGAGGACGCTGCCAATGACGGAGTGGATACCGACTCCGACGGCCTCTGCGACACCGGCGATCCCGACGATGACAACGACGGCGTCGACGATGGGTCGGACCCGGACTCCCTCGACCCGGCGACGTGCGGGGATGGCGACGAGGACGGTTGTGACGACTGCGCGGTCGGCGTGGACGGCTTCGGGCCGGCCACCGACGCCGATCCGGCCAACGACGGTACCGACACCGATGGCGACGGGAGCTGTGACACCGGCGACGGCGACGACGACAACGACGGAGTCCTCGACGGCGACGACACCGACTCCCTGGACCCGGCGGTCTGCGGAGACACCGACGCCGACGGCTGCGACGACTGCGTCGTGGGGACCGACGGCTTCGGTCCGCTGCCCGACGCCGACCCTGCCGGAGACGGAACCGATACCGACTCCGACGGCACCTGCGACGACGGCGACGCCGACGATGACAACGACGGCGTCCTCGACGACGACGACGCGGACTCCCTGGATCCGGCGATCTGCAGAGACATCGACGCTGACGGCTGTGACGACTGCGCGGTGGGCACCGACCAGTTTGGCCCGCTGTCCGACCACGATCCGCTGAACGACGGCGACGACGTCGACGGCGACGGCGTATGCGACGACGGCGACGCCGACGACGACAACGACGGCGTCGAGGACGCCGCGGACGACGATCCCCTCGATCCGGACGTCTGCGGCGACGCCGACGGCGACAGCTGCGACGACTGCTCCGTCGGCTCGGACGACTTCGGCCCCGCCTCCGACGTCGATCCGGCCAACGACGGCACCGACACCGACTCCGACGGACTCTGCGACGCGGGCGACACCGACGATGACAACGACGGCGTGGATGACAACGACGACGCCTTCCCCGGAGACCCGGATCAGTGCCGGGACGCCGACGGCGACAGCTGCGATGACTGTGCGGTCGGAACCGACGACCTGGGTCCGCTGTCCGACGCGGACCCCGCCAACGACGGGGTCGACACCGACTCCGACGGGCTGTGCGACGCGGGCGACGCCGACGATGACAACGACGGCGTCGACGACACGGGCGACTCCGACCCCCTCGACCCGGATCTGTGTGGCGACAGCGACGCGGACCAGTGCGACGACTGTGCGGTAGGCAGTGACGACTTCGGCCCGGCTTCGGACTTCGATCCCGCCAACGACGGCGTCGACACCGACGGCGACGGCGCCTGCGACGCCGGCGACACGACGACGACAACGACGGCGTCCCCGATTTCGACGATCTCGACGACCCGGGACCCGAACGTCTGTCGGGACAGCGACGCGGACTCGTGCGACGACTGCACGAGCGGGACGTTCAACCCGGCCAATGACGGTCCCGACGGTGACAGCGACGGCGCCTGCGACGCCGGCGATCCCGACGACGACAACGACGGCGTCGACGATGCCGCGGACGCCGACCCGGACGCCGCTGACCTCTGCGAGGATCTCGATCGGCCGGCTGCGACGACTGCGACACCTGCGACGACTGCGGCCCCCAGGCGGCACAACGATCCGGCCGCCGACGGTCCCGACACGACAGCGACGGCGCTTGCGACGCCGGCGATCCCGACGACGACAACGACGGCGTCGACGACGACGTCCGACGAGCGACCCGCTGGATCCGACCGTCTGTGCGGACACCGACGCCGACGGTTGCGATGACTGCGCCGCCGGCGAGGATGGTTTCGGTCCCTTGCCGGACAACGACCCCGCCGGGGACGTCTCGACACCGACTCCGACGGTGTGTGCGATGCCGGCGATCCCGACGACGACAACGACGGCGTCGGCGACACCGAAGATGACGACCCCTGCGACGACTGCCGACGCGGCAGCGACGAGCCGACGCCGACGACGGCGACGACACGTCGACGACGACTGCGCCATCGGCGTCGGACGACGACACGACGGTTTCGCCGATGACGCCGATCCGTCGAACGACGGCGCGGACGCCGACGGCGACGGCGCTCTGTGCGACGACTGCGGCGGCTCCGGATATCGACAACGCCAACGACGGTGCCAACTTCGACGGCGACGCCGCGGCCGGCGACCCGGGCGATCTGCGACGACGACGACGATAGCTGCGATGACTGCGCGATCCAGCTCGACGGCATCGGTCCGCTGGTCGATTTCGATCCGGCCGCCGATGGCGACGACCTCGACGGCGACGGGGCCTGCGATGCCGGCGACGCGGACTCGGACAACGACGGCGTCGACGACCTGTCCGATGCCGACCACGACAACGACCCCGTCATCTGCGAGCGACACCGATGCGGATGGACTGCGACGACTGCCGCGATCGGACGGACGACTTCTGCGATGCCGCTGAGCGGCTCGGACACCTCGGCCAACGACGGCAGCGGACCGATGCCGACGGCCTCTGCGATGCCGGCGACCCGACGACGACAACGACGGGGTCGACGATGGCGTCGATGCCGACGCCGGCGATCCGACGGTCTGTGGCGATTCCGACGGGGACACCTGCGACGACTGCTCCGTCGGCACCGACGGCTTCGGCCCGGCGCCCGACGTCGATCCGTCCCGGGACGGCACCGACACCGACGCCGACGGCGCCTGCGACGAGGGTGACGCGGACGACGACAACGACGGCGTGCTCGATCCCGACGACGACAGTCCCCTGGACCCGTCCGACTGCCGCGATCTCGACGGCGACGGCTGCGACGACTGCGCCGTCGGATCGGACGGCTTCGGTCCGCTCGGCGACGCCGATCCCTCGAACGACGGCACCGATACGGACTCCGACGGCCTGCGACACCGGCGATCCCGACGACGACAACGATGGCGTCGACGACGAGTCGGATAACAACGCGACCGACGCGAGCTCCTGCGCCGATGCCGACGCCGACGGCTGCGACGACTGCTCCGTGGGCGTCGACGGCTTCGGTCCCGCTGCCGATGCAGACCCGCTGAACGACGGCCTCGACACCGACTCCGACGGTCAGTGCGACGCCGGCGACCCCGACGACGACAACGACGGTGTCGATGACACCGGGGACCCGCAGCCGACCGACCCGGCCTCGTGCGGTGACAGCGACGGCGACAGCTGCGACGACTGCACGCACCAGCAGGATGGCCTCGGCCCGCTGCCGGACAACGACCCCGCCGACGACGGATCCGACGTCGACGCTGACGGTCAGTGCGATGCCGGCGATCCCGACGACGACAACGACGGCGTCGGCGACGACGCGGACCCCGACGACAGCGATCCGGCGGTCTGTGGCGACGCCGACTCCGATAGCTGCGACGACTGCGTGAACGGCGTCGACGGCTTCGGCCCGCAGGCCGATGCGGACCCGGCGAACGACGGTGCGGACGGCGATGGCGATGGCCTGTGTGACGCCGGCGACGTCGATGACGACAACGACGGCGTCGACGACACCGTCGACCCGGATACCGAGGATCCGTCGATCTGTGGCGACTCCGACGGGGATACCTGTGACGACTGCGCGGTCGGAGTGGACGGTTTCGGTCCCGAGCCCGACGTCGACCCGGCCGGCGACGGCCCGGACAACGACGGCGACGGCGCCTGCGATGACGGCGACCCCGACGACGACAACGACGGCGTCGAGGACGCATCCGACCTCGATCGGTTCGATCCGACGCTCTGCGAGGATGCCGATGGCGATACCTGCGACGATTGCGCGGTCGGCAGCGACGGTTTCGGCCCGCTGCCGGATGCCGATCCGCTGGCGGACGGCCCTGACGTCGACGGCGACGGGGCGTGCAACGCCGGCGATCCCGACGACGACAACGACGGCGTGCTCGACGACGACGACCCCGTCGCCGACGATGTCCAGCGCTGCGGCGATAGCGACGGCGACAGCTGCGACGACTGCGCGGTCGGCCAGGACGGCCACGGCCCGCTTCCCGACGGCGACCCGGCGAACGACGGCACCGACACCGACTCGGACGGCGCCTGCAACGATGGCGATCCCGACGACGACAACGACGGCGTCCTCGACGGCGACGACGCCGAGTCGCTGGATCCCGCCGTCTGCGGCGATGCCGACGGCGACACGTGCGACGACTGCACCAACGGCGTCGACGGCTTCGGCCCGCTGAGCGACTTCGATCCGCTGAACGACGGTGTGGATACCGACTCGGACGGTCTGTGCAACGCCGGCGATCCCGACGACGACAACGACGGCCGCGGAGACGGCGGCGACCCCGACGACGCGAACCCGAACATCTGCGGCGACGCCGATGGCGATACCTGCGACGACTGCACCAACGGCGTCGACGGCTTCGGCCCGCTGAGCGACCGTGACACCGCCAACGACGGGATCGATACCGATTCGGATGGTGCCTGTGACGACGGAGACAGCGACGACGACAACGACGGCGCCGGGGACTCCAGCGACGCCTCCCGCCGTAACCCGTTCATCTGTGGCGACAACGACGGTGACACCTGCGACGATTGTTCCGTCGGCGTCGACGGCTTCGGGCCCGCCAGCGATCAGGACGAGAACAACGACGGGCCGGACTTCGACGGAGACGGCCGCTGTGACGCAGGCGACCCGGACGACGACAACGACGGCGCCCTGGATCCCGAGGACTGCGCGCCGTTCGATCCGGCGATCACCGATGCTCCGGCACCGCTGGTGAGCGGGTTGACCGTCGACGGCAGCTTCCCGTCGCCGACCGATGCGACCTGGGTCGACCTGGGACCGGGTGTCGCCTACGACGTCCTCAGCGGCACCCTGAGCGGGCTGCGCAGCGACGGGTCGGTGAACGCCGGCGTCTGCGAGGGCGACGACCTCGCCGTCGCGCAGTACACGGACCTGCGGCCGGCCCCGCCGGCCGGTGACGGCTACTACTACCTGGTCCGGGCGGTCAACGCATGCGGTGGCGGGAGCTACGGCACGAGCAGCGCCGGAGCGGAGCGGGATCCCCAGGCCGGCGGCTGCCCCTGATCCGGCTCCGGCCGGGCAGGGGAGGCCGTCAGTCGGTGCCGGTGTTGGTCGGGTCCGCCGGGTCGTCGCTCTGACTGATCGTGTCGGGGAGCGACTCGGTGGAGTCCTCGGCGTCGCCGACCGGCACCTGCTCCGGGAACACCTCCCGGAGGTAGTGCTCCATCGTGACGATCGTCGGCCCGTACCCCTTGTGGTACATGAAGTACTCGAGGTCGTAGCTCATCTTGCCGGCGTCCTGGTAACGCTCCTCGGGGTCCAGCTTGAGCGCGCGCTCGACGATCTCGACGACCATCTCCGGCAGGTCCGGCATCAGCTCGCGGATCGGCGCGACGGTGCCGGCCTTGGCCCGGGCCATCCAGTCGGACAGGCCGCCG
Source organism: uncultured bacterium (assembly GCA_942490715.1). Taxonomy (GTDB): domain Bacteria; phylum Acidobacteriota; class Polarisedimenticolia; order Polarisedimenticolales; family Polarisedimenticolaceae; genus CALNYP01. The sequence continues at coordinate 44,379 of CALNYP010000007.1, read as the reverse complement.
CCGGCGGGCATGCGCCGCTTGCCGGTCAGCAGTTCCCAGAGCACGACTCCCAGGGAGAACAGATCCGAGCGGCGGTCCGAGCCGCGACGCGAAGCCATCTCCGGTGACATGTAGGAGAACTTGCCGACCAGCGGCGAGCCCTTGCGGTCGGCCATGATGTTGCGGGCCTTGGCCACGCCGAAGTCGAGGATCTTGATCTCGCCGAGCCGGGTGATCATGACGTTGTTCGGTGAGATGTCACGGTGCACGACGCGCAGGGCCCGCCCCGAGAGGTCGCGCTTGTTGTGCGCGTATTCCAGACCACGGCTGATCCGCGAGGCGATGTAGGCCGCGATCTCCACCGGCACCCGGCGGTCGGTGGCCCGGTGGCGCTTGATGAAGCGGTAGAGGTCGACGCCCTCCACGTACTCCATCACGATGTAGAGCCTGCCGTCGGCCTGCCCCAGCTGGTAGACCTGGGCGATGTTCTGGTGCACGAGGTCGGCGACCAGCTTGGCCTCGCCGATGAACATCTTGGTGAACTCGCTGTCCGAGGTGAACTCCTCGAGCAGCGTCTTGACCGCCACCGTCTTCTGGAACCCCTCGACTCCGTACTGGGTCGCCAGGAAAACGGCTCCCATCCCCCCGCTGGCCAGCTCGCGCTGGATCTCCAGGTTCATCGAGGTGAGCAGCTTCGTCTGGTCGCGCATCCGGCGACGCCTCCGGGTTTGCACGTACGGGACCCCGGACGTACAGCGCGATGCTAACGACCTGCGTTTGAAGGTGTCAAGCAAGCCCTGGATCGGCTTCGTCTCTTGACCCGGACCGGGCGGCGTGGTTCGATAGGCCATCGCTGTCACCACCGAGTTCACAGGGACCACCATTCATGTCGATCGAAATCCGGTTTCACGGAGTCCGCGGCTCCCATACCGTCGCCCGTGGGGCGATGTCCGGGTACGGTGGCTTCACCACCTGTGTCGAACTTTCGCGGGATGACGGGGATCGCCTCCTGCTCGATGCCGGCGGCGGACTGCTCGGTCCGGGGCTCGAGGGAGTCTCAGGTTGCGTCTTCGACCTGCTGCTGACCCACTACCACCTGGACCACCTCGAGGGCTTGCCGTTCTTCCCGGCGCTCTACCAGCCGGAATCGACCTTCGTCTTCCACGGGCCCAGCCTGAACGGGACCTCGGTCGACAGCGCGATGGAGCAGCTGATCCGTCCGCCCTGGTACCCCGTCGCGCTCGGCGAGACCGCCTCGCGCAAGCAGTTCGTCGACCTTCCCGACGACTTCGAGGTCGGCGGCTACCGGGTTCGCAACGTCCGGCAACTCCACCCCCAGGGCTCCGTGGCCTACCGGCTGGATCGCGACGACTGCTCTGTGGTCTTCGCCAGCGATACCGAGCGAGGCGACCCGGCCCACGACGACGCCTTCCTCCGGCTGGCCCAGGGCACGGATCTGCTGATCCACGACGCCCAGTTCGTCTCGGCGGAGGTCGAAGAGCATCGCGGCTGGGGGCACAGCAGCTGGCGCCAGGCGGTCGAGACCGCCCGGGCCTGCCAGGCCAAGCGGTTGATCCTCTTTCACCACGACCCCAAGCGGACCGATGCGGAACTGGACGAAATCGTGGCCCAGGCCCGCTCGGAGTTCGACGTGGTCGATGCTGCCCGTGAAGGGGCGATCCTCCGGATCTCGCGCTAGCCCGATCGTGCTACGCTTGGAGCCGATGATGAACCGCATCGCCATTCGCAACGCCGCCCGCAGCGCGAGTCGGCTGCTGCTGGTCGCAGTCCTGGCGATCGGCGGCGTCTCCGTCGCGACGGCCCAGGAGATGGTCGAACTGCGCTGGGCCCTGGGTGCCCTCGACTCCGACAGCACGACCCCCAGCGCGGTCAAGAAGGACACCGAGCTGGCGACCGGAACGCGGCTGAAGTTCCTGGTCGAGCCGCTGTCGCCCTCGACCGTCTACCTGATGCTGCTCGACTCGTCCAGCGAGATTCACCTGCTCTACCGCGAGACCTCCCAGGCCGCCGAGGTCGACGGGAAGCCGACCTATGTGCCGCCGGGAAGCCAGTGGTTCGAGCTCGACGATCAGGTCGGCCAGGAGACCTTCTTCCTGCTCGCCTCGGTCGAGCCGCTTCCGGAGCTCGACGCACTCGTCGACAGGCACGCCGCGGCCGAGGGAGACCAGCGCACCGAACTCGGAGAACAGATCGTCGCCGAGATCCGCCGGCTCCACCGGGCCCACCGGCAGTTCTCGAGGCCGATCGAGAAGCCGGTGATGATCGGCGGCCAGACTCGCGGCGGCGCCGCGCCGTCGACGATCGATCAGCTTGCCGTCGAGATCACCGCAGAGAAGTTCTACGGCAAGACGATCACGATCGACCACTGATCCAGCCGCCGGAGGCGATCGATGCCACGCCGTAACGCCGCCGGGCGACGCAGGACGCAGATCCTGCTCGTCACCCTCGTGGTCGCCGTGGCCTACCTCGCGTTCCTCTCCCTGCCCGGGGTCTTCGAGCCGCTGAGGCACCAGGCGACCGACCGGCTGTTCCGGCTGCGCTCGAAACTCGGCCTGGCCCCGACGTACGACGAGACGATCGTGCACGTCACGATCGAGGACCGCACCCGCAACCAGTCCGCGGGCTTCTACATCGGGCGCAGCGAGATGGCCCAGGTGATCGCCAATCTCGACGCGGCCGGGATCGCCGGGCAGTTTCACGACACGATCTACGCCACGCGTCAGGATCGCCGGGCCGATGCCGCACTGATCTCCGCCACCGAGCAGGCCCGACGCGTCTACTTCGGCATGGCGGCCGGGCTCGCCGGAGCCGCCGGGCTACCGGCGGTCGAGGAGAGCGCCTTCGCCGATCTCCCGGCCCTCGGCGCGACCCGCTGGTATCCCGAGGCGGCGGCGGGCAAGGAGCTTCCGGTCGTCCGCAGGTTGTTCAGCACCTTCGACGAACTGGCGGCGAGCTCCCGGGGGATCGGCTATCTCGACGTGGACGTCGATCGGGACGGGATCTACCGGCGGCACCCGCTGCTGGCCCGTGCCGGCCGTGGCTGGATCCCCTCGCTGGCGTTGCGGGTGATCGTCGATTTCCTCGAGGTCGATCCCGCGGCGATCCGCGTTCGCGCCGGCCACTCGATCGTGCTGCCCGACGCGCTCCGCCCCGGCGCGGCGACGCGTGAGGACATCGTCATCCCGATCGACGGGCAGGGGAGGATGGTGATCAACTGGATCGGCCCCCACGGGACGATGACCAACTACCCGTTCGAGACGATCTACTCCGCGTCGGACGATCGGTTCTTCATGATGGACCTGCACGACGAGCTGACCGGCAAGCTCGCGGTCGTCTCCTGGATCGCCACCGGCTCGACGGACATCGGGCCGGTGCCCGTCTCGCCGCAGTATCCGCTGAGCGGCCTGCACGCCACGGTGATGCACACGATCCTCACCGGGACGTTCCTGCGCGAGGCCGGGCCCTGGTCGATGTTGCTGTTCGTGCACCTGCCGCTGCTCGGTCTGCTGCTCGTGGCGATCCGCCGTCTGCCGACGTTGATCTTCGTGCTGGTCCCGCCGATCCTGGCGGCGCTGTACCTGGTCAGCGCGACGCTGCTGTTCTTCTATCGCGGCTGGATCCTGGACCTTCCGGGCCCGGTCTTGACCCTCGCCGGCGCGACCCTCGTCGTATCGGCATGGCGTTATCACTGTGAGTCTCAGGACCGGGCGGTGATCCGCAGCACCTTCGAGGCCTACTTCCCGCCGGCGGTGGTCGCGAAAATCATGCAGAACTCCGAGGCCTTGACCCGCACGGCGCAGAAGAAGGAGCTGACGATCCTCTTCAGCGACATCCGCAGCTTCACGGGCCACACGGAACACCTCGAGGCCGGTCACGTACGGGACCTGCTCAACGAGTACTTCGAGAAGATGATCGACATCGTCTTCCGCCACGAGGGGACGCTGGACAAGTTCATCGGCGACGGCCTGATGGTCTTCTTCGGCGATCCGCAGCCCCAGCCGGATCACGCCACCCGCTGCGTCCGCGCGGCGATCGAGATGCAGCAGGCGACCCGTGAGCTCGCCGCGGCCTGGGAGAAGCGCGGGGAGATGCCGCTGCAGATTCGCATCGGCATCAACACCGGGCAGGTGATCGTCGGCAACATGGGCTCGTCCCGCCGGCTCTCGTACACGGTCCTCGGCGAACCGGTCAACCTGGCCCAGCGGCTCGAGGCCAACGCGCCGCCTGGCGGCATCCTGATCTCGGCCAGGACCCGGGAGCTCCTCGACGATTCCGTCGCGGTGCGCAGCCTGGAGTCGATCCGGGTCAAGGGATTCGACACACCGATCACGGTCTTCGAAGTCGGTCCGACCCCCGGCGTGGAAGGTACGCCTCGTGGGGGATAGACTGGAGGCGTCGGCATGGAAGCGACGACGGGCTCCGGGGTGGAGTTCGTGATACATGGAGCCGGCGCTCTATCACTCGGTGCCCGACTTCCGCGGCGACTCGCTGTTCCTGAGCCGCAAGGCCGCCGAGACCGACAAGGACGTCATCGTCTTCTGCGGTGTCCGCTTCATGGCCGAGACGGCCAAGATTCTCAGCCCGGACAAGAAGGTGCTGCTGCCGGCGAAGGAGGCCGGCTGTTCCCTGGCGGCGAGCATCACCGGCGAGGACGTCCGCGAACTCAAACGCAGGTTCCCCGGGGTGCCGGTCGTGGCCTACGTCAACACCTACGCCGACGTGAAGGCCGAGATCGACATCTGCTGCACCTCCGGCAACGCCGCCGCGGTCGTACGCTCGCTGCCCGGCGACTCGGTGATCTTCGTTCCCGACGAGTACCTGGCGCGCAACGTGGCGCGGGAGACCGGCAAGAGCGTGATCCTGGCCGACGGCAGCGAGCTCCCCGGCGGCGAGTTGCAGGACACCATGGTGGCCTGGCCCGGTCGCTGCGAGGTCCACGAGAAGTTCAACGTCGACGACATCGACGCCGTGCGGCGGCAGTTTCCCGACGCGAGAATCCTGGCTCACCCGGAGTGCAGTCCCGAGGTGGTCGACGCCTCGGATTTCTCGGGCAGCACCGCCGAGATGATCCGCTTCGTCGAGCAGGGCGAGACCGGTCGTTACCTGCTGTTGACCGAGTGCGCGATGGGCGACAACATCGCCGCCGCCAACCCGGGCAAGGAGATGCTCCGGCTGTGCAGCGTTCGCTGTCCGCACATGAACGAGATCACCCTGGAAGACACGCTGCGGGCCTTGCGCGACGATCTCTACGAGGTCGATGTGCCCGAGCCGACCCGGACCCGTGCCCGGGCCTCGATCGCGCGCATGATCGCGATCTCTTGATTCGATGAAGACCGATGTCCTGATCCTCGGCTGCGGAATCGCCGGCGCGACGGCGGCGCTGCAGCTCGCCCGTGACCAGCAGCGTTCGATCACCCTGCTGACCCGGGCAGGGGGCGCCGAAGACTCCAACTCCAGCCTGGCCCAGGGTGGCATCGTCGGTCGGGGCGAGGGCGACGACGCCGGTCGCTTCGCCGCGGACGTGCTCAGGGCCGGCGCCGGACTGGCCTATCCCCCGGCGGTCGACCTGCTGGCCGAGGAGGGTCCCCGTCGGCTCCAGGAGATCCTGATCGAGTCGGCCGGCGTCCAGTTCGACACGGACGAGTCGGGGCTGCCGTCGTACTGCCTGGAGGCGGCTCACTCGAGGAAGCGGATCCTCCACGTCGGCGACACGACGGGGAGAGCGATCATGCAGGGGCTGCTGGACCGCATCCGCGAGATGCCCAACATCGACCTGCGCACCCGGCACACCGCGGTCGACCTGTTGACGTTCCCGCATCACTCTCCGGACCTGCTGGCGCGGTACCGACCTCGCCGTTGCCACGGGGCCTACGTCTTCGACCCCGAGCGGGAACGGGTCGAGACGATCGTCGCCGAGCAGACGATCCTGGCCACCGGTGGCCTGGGGCAGATCTTCCTCAACACGACCAACCCGCCCGGCGCCCGGGGCGACGGTCTGTCGATGGCCTACCGTGCCGGCGCCCAGGTGATCAACGCCGAGTACGTCCAGTTCCACCCGACCGCCCTGCACATGCCCGGTACGACCAAGGCGTTGATCAGCGAGGCGCTGCGGGGCGAGGGCGCGGTGCTGCTGACCCCCGAAGGCCGCCCGTTCATGGAGCAGTACGCGCCCGACGAACGGGAGCTGGCGACCCGCGATGTGGTCTCCCGGGCGATCTACGCCGAGATGCTCAACCACGACCATCCGTACGTCCTGCTCGACATCGCCTCCCATCGCCCGGCCGGCTTCATCCGGGAACGGTTCCCCGAGGTGCACGAGCTCTGCCGCCGTCAGAACGTCGACATCGCCACCCAACCGATCCCGGTCGTTCCCGCGGCGCACTACTTCTGCGGCGGCGTCCTGGTCGACTTCGACGGGCGGACGACGCTTCCCGGTCTCTACGCCGTGGGCGAAGTGGCCTGCTCCGGCGTCCACGGCGCCAACCGGCTCGCCAGCACGTCGCTGCTCGAAGGGCTCGTCTGGGGCGCCCGGGCAGCCGAGTTCATCCGCGAGCGCGCCGAGCGTGGGGAATCGGTGGCGGAGAGCGACATCCCGGCCTGGGACGATTCGCTGCTGGCCCACGGCGCCGACCCGGCGCTGATCCAGGGCGACATGCAGACGATCCGCAACCTGATGTGGCACTACGTCGGCCTGATCCGGAACGAGACCCGCCTGGCCCGGGCCGTCCACGAACTCCGCGAGCTGTGGCAGACGATCGAGGACTTCTACCGTCAGGCGCGACTGTCCGATTCGCTGATCGGCCTGCGGAACTCGATCCTCAACGCGCTGATCGTCGCCCGGGCGGCCCAGCGCAACACGGCCAGTCGCGGCGCCCATTACCGGGAGGACGATCGCCCGGTGCTCCGTGCGGTCTCCCGGGACGTGACTCCCGGCCCGGCCCGGGATGCGCGCTTCGACTGAGCGGCGGCAAACTCGGCGGCCAGCCTCTCAGTCGAAGTGTGCGATCGAGGGCCAGAACTCGACCGCGGTCTCCTTCGGCCCGCGCAGCAACCAGATCGGCACGTCGTCCTCGTAGGGCATGCAGTAGTCGCAGCGCTTCATTCCGACCTGCTCCGCGCTCTCGTACAGCCGGGTGTGCCCGGCCTCGGTTCCGCCGATGACGAGGAGCAGCCCGCCACAGTCGCCCGGCCCCCAGAGCCAGTAGTTGTTGTGACCGGAGATCGCCGGCGGAAGCCCTCGGCCCCGACCCAGGGTCTGCAGCGCGCCGGCCTCGCCGTAGTTGTAGGTGAAGACACAGACGACCTCCCGTTCCTGCGGCGTCAGGGTGGCCGTGACACGTTCGATCTCGTCGGCGAGCTCCGTCCAGCCGAACATGTCGGCGAAGTGCTGCGGGAGCTCGGCCAGCTCCTTGCGCTCGGAGGTCGAAGGCGCGATCCCGATCGTCTCGGCGTAGGCGATGTAGCTCTCGACGGGCAGGATCGGCAGGGCGACCGGCGCCAGCAGCAGGCCGCCGAGCACGAGGAGCCCGATCAGCGCCGGTCGTAGCAGGCGCAGGCGTTGCGGCGCGAGCAGGCGTTCGACGGCGACGCCGCCGGCGGCGAGCAACGCCGGATAGGCCGGTCCGAGATAGCCGGGACGACTCGCGCCGTTGACGATCAGCAGCGCCGCGACGCTGATCCAGATCAGCGCCAGGAAGCGATACGGCCGGGCGTCCCGATGAAACAGCAGGTAGCCCAGACCGCCGAGCCAGATCGGCAGCACCAGCGGGTGCAGCATCCGGACCTGACTGACGACGAACTCGCCGATCGCCACGCTGCGCATCTTCTCGCCCGTGGCGTTGCGGATGAACTCCAGCGTCGGCCAGTCGTGTGCGATCTGCCAGACGATGTGGGGCAAGAAGACGAGGGCGGCGATGCCTCCGGCGATCCAGGGGCCGCGAGTCGCCAGCACTCGCCGGTACCCGGTGAGCAGCAGCGCGACGAACAACCCGAAGCCGAGCCAGAGCACGCTGATCTTGTTCAGCAGCCCCAGCCCGAGCAGCAGGCCGAGCCAGGGCCACAGCCGATCCTCGCCACCTTCGAGAATCCGGATCAGCAAGCCGGCGGCGGCGGTCCAGAACAGCAGGTCGAAACTGTTCATCGAGAAGCTGCTCCCCGCGGAGAGGTAGATCGGCGCGACGACGGCGGCGGTCATCGCCAGTGCCTGGGCGAACGGGCCTCCGCCGAGCCTGCGGGCGATCCAGCCGATCAGGTAGATCGCCGCCGCCCCCGCCAGCACCGCGAGCAGCCGGATCGCGACGACCGAGTCGCCGAACAGTGTCGTCCAGGCCCGGAGCACGGCCACCGAGAGCGGAGGGTGATCGACGTAGCCCCAGGCCAGGTTGCGGCTGCACGCGAGGTAATAGAACTCGTCACGGAAATAGCCGTAGCCGTTGCCGACGACCAGGTGGGCCAGCACCTTGATTCCGGCGAAGAGGATCGGTAGGCGGTCTCTCACGAGGAGGCTCCCTTGCTGCGCTCTCGTGGCGCGGGGGAAGTCTGGGCCGGATCCGCCCGGGGTTCCATGTTCCCGGCCTCACCGGGTCCGTACCTGAGTCTAACGTGCTAAGTTTCTGTGGGCAGGGGACTTGCGAGCACTGCCCACGGAGGTTTCCACGTTGACCGACACCCCTCGATGCCCTCGCGGCTACCGCTTCGGGGTCTTCGAACTCGACCTGCGCAACGGCGAGCTGCGCCGGGAGGGGCGCAGGGTCCGGCTCCAGGAAAAACCCGGCCGGGCCCTGGCGGCGTTGCTCGAGGCGGGAGGAGAGCTGGTCACCCGGGAGGAACTCCGGGATCGACTCTGGCCGCCGGGGACCCACGTGGAGTTCGAGGCCGGGCTTCACGCCGCGATCAACCGCCTGCGCGAGGTGCTGCGCGACTCGGCCGACGCACCCCGGTTCATCGAGACGATTCCCCGGCGCGGCTACCGCTTCCTCGCTCCGATCGAGGTGGTCGCCGCACCGCCTTCCCGACCATCGACCCCGGCCCGCTCCTTGCGGATCCTCGTCGGGCTCGCGGTGATCGCCGTCACGGTCGCCGCGTCCTGGATGACTGCGAGGTTCCTGGGGCCGGACGGCCCGGACGAGGAGCGTCTGCGCCTGCTCGTGTTGCCGTTCGAGTACCTCGAGGCCGACGCCCCGGACCACTTCACCGACGGACTGACCGAGGAGATGATCACCCGTCTGGGGGGGATGCGTCCCGACCTCCTCGGTGTGATCGCCCGTACGACTTCGATGCAGTACCGGGGAACCGACCGGTCGGCGGCGCGGATCGGTCGCGAGCTGGACGTCGACTACCTGCTCGAGGGGCGCGTACGGCGGGACGGAGAACGCATCCGGATCAGCGTGCAGCTCGTCGCCACCGCCGATCAGACACCGATCTGGACCGGTGCCTTCGACGAACCCCTGCGGGACATCTTGACCGTTCAGGACAACGTCGCCCGGCGCGTCGCGTCGGCGCTGGCGATCGAGTTGCTTGCCGACGGCTCCCACGTCGGCCCGGTCGAACCGGCCGCCTGGGAGGCCCACGCCCGGGGGCGCCACTTCCTGGAACGCCGGACGAAGGACGGTTTCTACCGCGCCCTGGAGGAGTTCGATCGGGCGCTGGAGATCGACCCCGGCTGGGCCCCGGCCTGGGTCGGCCGCGCGGACAGCTACGTGCTGCTCGGCAACTACGATTTCATCCGACCGACCGAAGCGTTCCCCGCCGCCGAGGCCGCCGTCCAGCGCGCCCTCGAGCTCGACCCCGGCCTCGCCGCCGCACACACCACCCTGGGGATGATCCGCCACGCCCACGACTGGGATTGGCCCGGCGCCGAGCGCGAGTTCCGCCGCGCCCTGGAAGCCAACCCCGCCAGCGTCCGGGCTCATCACTGGTACGCGGTGCATCTGACGTCGATGGGACGGCATGAAGAGGCCGTGCGCCACCTCGAGGAGGCTCGACGGATCGATCCGCTATCGTCGATCGTCCACTCCGAGATCGGCTGGCGGCGCTTCTACGCCCGGCGCTACGACGATGCGATCGCGGCCCTCGAGCAGACCCTCGTCCTCGATCCTGGCTTCGTCGTGGCTCACGACAACCTGAACTGGGTCTACTTCGTCACCGGCGACATCGAGCGCTGTCTTGCGCACAAGCTGCGAGTCGCGGAGCTCGAGGGCGCGGCTCCCGGGGAACTGCAGGCGCTACGCGAGGCGGTCGATCGCGACGGCTGGCGCGCCGTGCGCCGCGCCGGGATCCCGTCCGACGACGAGGTCGCTGCCGCGGGATACATCTCGCCCTACGATCTGGCGCTGGAGTGGACCGCGGTCGGCGAGCCGGCCCGGGCGCTGCCCTGGTTGCTGCGCTCCTGCGCAGAGCGGGAGATCGACCTGACGATGCTGGATGTCGACCCGCGCATCGACCCGCTGCGGACGGAGCCCGGCTTCGCCGAGGTGCAACGCTGTGTCGGCCTGCCCCGCGGAGACCGCTGAGCGATTCTCCGCCGCTCCGCTGGTGCGATCTTCGTCGACTTGTCCCGGCCCGCCGCGGAACCGATATTGCCGCTGGAGCCCGCGCGGGCTCCGTTCCCCGGGGGCAGAGGACCGTCCGCATGCGACTGTCGGCGTGGCTTGTCGGGGTAGTGCTGTTCGCCGGTCTCTGCCTGATGGTCGCGCTGTTCACCGTCGCCCATGCCCCGGTGCCGGCGCCCTCGCCGGGTCCGGTCTTCGACCTGGCCCAGCTCAACGCCGAGGATCGCTGTGCCCCCGAGGCGTTCCGGGCCTCGCTGCTCGGACTGGCCGGCAACTCCCGCGGTAGCGCCGAGCACTTTCACGGCCCCGCAAGCCTCGAGCCTGGCAGCCTCGAAGCCGAGGGGTACGCCCTGGCCCAGGCGCTGCATTGCAACGCCTGCCATTCGATCGCCCCCGAGCTGGAACACGGCGCCGGCCACGATCACGGCCAGGGCGCGGCACCCCCGGATCTGCTGGCGGTGGCCGACAAGCTGCGGCCCGGCTGGACCTACGAGTATCTCCGGCGGCCCCGGACCCTGCGTCCGTGGCTGACGATGCGGATGCCCGACTTCCGCCTGGATGCCCGGGAGGCGGTCGCCCTGGTCCGTTACATGGAATCCGAGCTGAGAGGATCCACGACCGCCGGCGCCGCCGAGACGGCCAGCGCGGCCAATCTCGTCGTCCGACCGACCGAGCGGGAGCGCTATCTCGAGGCGGGTCGCCGGTTGATGTCCGAGGAGCACTTCGCCTGCTGGAGCTGTCACGTCAACGGTGACGAACGCCCCGATCGACCTGCCGAGCAGCTGGCCCCGGACCTTGCCGAGGCCGCGGCGCGGCTGCGGCCCGGCTGGATCGACGACTGGCTTCGCGACCCGGCCGCCCTCGCTCCCGGAACGGCGATGCCGGCCTACTTCAGCGACGAGAGTTCGGGCCCCGAGGAGATCCTCGACGGCGACGAGGAGCAGCAGATCATCGCCATCCGCGAGTACATCCTCAGCCTGGGTCAGCAGTCGCTGGCCGCGGGAGCGAAATCCTCGGGCTGGCAGGCGGCCTCGCGACGACATGCCGACGTCGAGATCGCCGAGGGCCGACGGCTCGTCGAGGAACTGAACTGCGCCGGCTGTCACGTGACCGGCGACGGTCACGAACGCAAGGAAGTCGGCCCGACGCTCGCGGGGACGGGCGATCGCTCGACCGTCGATGCGTTGCAGCTCTACCTGCAGGAGCCGGAGCGTCGCAGTGTGTCGCCGATCGCGACACATCAACCGGGCTTCCGCCTGACCGCCGACGATGCGCGAAGACTCGCCGCATACCTCACCACGTTGACCGATACGCCGGTCGTCGCGGAAAACGAACGCGATTGACTCCGGTTTGCTTTCGCGTCTGCGGGGACCGACATTCGAGGGTGAGTACACGGTTTCAAGAGACTACGAATTGGTAATCGGAAGACGCCGGGGTCGGCCTTCAAGGGCCCCGGTGCGATGGGACGTGCGCAGATGAAAAGACTACGCGACCAGAGTGGTTACTCGGCCGCCGAACTTCTCGTGACCGTCGCGATCGTCGGTCTGGTCGCGGCGTTGACGACAGGAGCGTGGCAGCAGTATCGACGCTCGACCGGATTGTCGACGACGGCGACGACGATGAAACGGGTGATGAACCAGGCACGGCTCCAGGCGATCTACCAGAACAAGAACTTCTTCGTGCTGCTCAACGCGCGGGAACGCACGATCTCGATCTACGAGGACGACAGCGTCCCGGCGGGGACGTTCGACACCGGCGATACGCTGCTGCAGCAGGAGCAGCTGCCGAACACGATCGGTCTGGGCTTTCCCAATGGGGCGTCGTCGATGCCCAGCCCGCTGGGCGGCGGCACCGTGACGACGCCGTTCACCGTGCCCGCGGCAGGTGCCGGCACCGGCCTTCCCAAGTGGACGATCGCCGTGATGGCGACTCCCCGGGGTCAGTTCATGAGCACCGAGGACACATCGACGCTGATCGGCTTCGCCGCGATGGTCTTCAACGATCAGTACGCCCATGACGGCGCGATCAGCATCGGCCTCGAGGGCCGATCCGGCACTGTCCGGGCCTATCGATACAACGGACACGCATGGAGCGAGCTGTGAGCCGGCAAATCTCGATCGAAACCCGACGATCCCAGAGCGGCATGACGCTGATGGAGCTGGTCGTCAGCATGGGCGTTCTGTCCTTCATCGCCCTGAGTGTGGCGACGATGGTCTCCACGTCGGTCCATCTGGACAAGATGGCCCAGGAGCGGTCGGTGGCGACTTCGCTGGCGGCGGAGCGGATGATGCAGATGACGTCGCTGCCGTTCCAGCTTCCCGCGAACTACACCCAGTACCAGTTGGCCGAGGAGACCGCGGCCGCCGGTCCGCCCCAGACATTCACGACGGCCTACGGCTCGATTCCCGAGTATCCGGAGTATCGCCGGGTCGTCACCTTGAACTACGACACGCCCACGGCTGGGCTGCTCTCCGTCGAGGTCGCGGTCTACTGGACCCACGTCGGCGGGAGCGAACGGGAACACCGGATGATCGAGTTCCTGAACCCGAGTCTCGAGTAAGCGCATCAAGCGAGTCCCAGAGGTGCCTATGAACGTCCAATCAACCACTCGTCAGCAGCGGACGACCACCGCCGACTGCCGGGGCTTCTCGATGGTCGAGGTGATGATCGCGATGGGGATCACCGTGGTGGTGATGTCGATCGTGTTCGGCTTCTTCGTCAACACGAGCAAGTCCTACAAGTCGGAGCAAGCCGGCGTCGATATGCAGCAGGCCGCACGGGTCGCCGTCGACGAGCTGGGGCGCATGCTCCAGCAGGCGGGGTACGGGATCGACCGCCCCGATGCGTACAACGTCGGCGAGTGGCAGAAGGCGATCGCCTACGCCGGCCCCCACTCCGTCGCATTCAATGCCGACGTCGACCCGGCGATCGGACCGATCGACGCCTCGCAGACGCTGACGTTCCCCACCGGTGAGACCTACGTCGGCGAAGGCCGGACCAACGTGACGGTCGGCGCCGAGACCTACGTCTACTCGATCGACGCCAACGGCGACAACAACATCACCCTGGTCGACCGGAACGCCGCCCAGAGCGGCAGCTTCAACCCGGCGGCGGGCACCGACAACCCCCTCGACTTCGCGCTGTTCCAGCGGGTCTCGGGCTACAACGGGACCGCCTATGCGACGACGGTTGCGCCGATCATCCCCTACCTGTTCACCAACGCCGTGGAGAGCATCAAGTACGCCGACGGGACGGTCCCCGAGCCGTTGTTCACCTACGTGCTGACCGAGGATCTGAACGGGAACGGCATCCTCGACACCGGCGAATGCGTCAATGACGCTCTCGGCTCCTGCACCCGATCCCCGGTCAACTACCTCTGGGGCGACACCGACTTCGACGGAGCCCTGTCCGGCGCCGAGCGGACCGCTCTGCTGGCGATGCCGGTCGGTTCGACCAAGTGGTCGAAGAACAAGCTCCAGAGCAGTGGGACGTTCCATTCCGTCACGATCTCGACCGCCATCGACCCGACCGACGAGTACTCCTACGTCGTCGATGTTGCCGACGCCTCGAAGCTCGTCCCCGGCGCCGTGATGAAGCTCGGTACGGGAATCAATGCCGAGTACATCGTGGTCGAGCGCGTCTTCACCGACCGCACGCCGAATCAGGTGATCCTCAGCGCCAATCCGGACAAGTTTCACAGTGTCGGCGCGACGATGGCGATCGTCGAGGACTCCCTCCTGCGGGCGATTCGCGGTGTGCAGATCAACTTCACCAGTATCTCCCCGCGCAAGGACAACAACTCGAGCCACGCGCCGGCGGGCCAGATCGGCCGCACGACCTCCCACGGGATGGACTACCGGACGCTGACCCTGCAGCGGACCGTCGAGCTGGTCAACATGGAGACCGTCGCCCTGCGCGCGACGACCGGTCCCGGGGCGGCCCCGCCGCCTCCGGAACTCGCCTGTCCGCTGACGATCACGCCGACCTGCGGCGGTGGAACCGTGAGCAAGCTGGGAGGCCACGTCGCCGGAACGGTGCCGTTGTCATTCGCTGTCATCGACAACGACAGCAACCCGGTCAACGGTGTCGAGGTCGAGTTCTCCCGGACCGGTAGCGCCGGTGGTTCGTTCTCCTCCGATTCCGTCGACACGGATGAGTACGGCCATGCAAACGTCAACTTCACGCCGACAGGTGGCGGCCTGGGTAGCGATACGGTGACCGCGACCGTCGACTGTAAGGGGACCGACTACACCGCCAACGTGGAGATCGAGATTCACAACGTCGAACTGGCCGTGGCCCACGACTGCATGTCGACGATCACGGACCGGACGACCACCCCGGGAACCACGTTCGGGGCCCGGGTCGTGAATGCGGACGGAGGGATCTCCGGCGCATCGGTCGATCTTCGTCTGCGGATCGACGAAGAGTTCGTCTCGCCGGCGGACGACTACACGAACCTGACCTCGAACCTCTACGTCGGCGGATCGCTGGTCGGCACCACCGACTCCAGCGGCAAGTCGCCGATCTACACCGCCACCGCCGACAGCAACGGCGAGTTGACCGGCGCGATGGACCTGGCCGTCGATACCAGCGACGGGGGCACGCGGGTCGACATCGTCGCGACGACCTCCACCACCGAGTGCTCGGTCTACGGCGGTGTCACCAATGAGACGATCTCGTTCTACAAGCTGACGATGGGTTCGACCAAACCGTCGAGCGGTTGCCTGGCCGGTGCGCCGTGCACGATCGAGAGCGGCAACAACGTTCCCGAGGTCGATGCGGTCCTGAGCATCGCCGGGCAGGTGATCCCCAGCGCCGCGGTCGATTTCGTCAAGTCAGACACCCACGCGGTGAGCCCGCCCGCGGCGTCGGTGTTGAAACCCGGCTCGACGATCGTCACCAACTCGTCGGGTGTCGCGACCCTGGCGGTCGAGACCGACGGGTCGGAGACGATCACCACGGACACGCCGCTGTACACCGACATCGACGCGGTGAGCACCGGCGAGTCGTCCTACTGCTCCAGTGGCACGATCGTGCCGGCCAACGCCGCCGTCGGCTTCCGCTTCAACGGTCCGGTGCCGTTGCCCTACGGCGGTGACCTCGAGATGAGTCAGGACTGGATGACGATCGGCGGGAAGAACAACGACGAGGTCTGCATGCACGCCTTCAACCCGGCGGAGATGGGCGGTTGCTCCTACGACATCACCGGCATCGCGGTGACGTTGTACGAAGCCAACGGCATCGACCTGGATGTGAGCAACGAGGTCGACGAGATCGAGGGCGGCACGATCGAAGGGTCGCCAACCTGCGCGAAGGGCGACAAGCTGTTCAAGAACGACTGCAACGGCAAGAAAGGGCTTCAGGCCGGTGAAGAGTGGACCTTCATCGATGAGGGGAAGAACTGCCACATCCCGAACGAACTCGATCACGCCGCAGACCTACTTCGCGTTCAAGAAGGTCAAGATCTCGAACGAGCCGGTGAGCGGTCGTCGTCTGGACGTCACACTCATCTGGGATCCCGCCGGAACCTGCGAAGGGGAGCCCGCCGGATCCAAAACGTTCCAGCTCTCGGTGCCCTGATCGAGCTGGCCGGGGGCGCTCAGCCCCCGGCCAGTCCGATCTGCTGTTCGATGCGATCCAGTTCCGCCTGGGCCGGGGCGTAGTCCGGATCGGTCTGCAGCAGCTGCAGCAGTGTCCGCCGGGCCAGCTCCGGCGAGGCACTGAGTTCCTGCCACAGCGCGTAGCGCAGGCCGTACCGCGCACGATTGCGCAGGATCCGCTGAGCCCGCTCCCGGGCCCACCAGGCCTCGTCCTTCATCCCCAACCGCTCGTACGCGTCGGCGCACCACTGCCACTCCTCGGGCGAGTACGGAGTGAAGCGGAAGAAGTGGTGCATCTCGTTCAGCCCGACCTCGTCCAGCCCCAGCACGCCGGCGATCAGCGCGGCGTCGGCCCAGAGTCGCGTGTCGACCTCGGCATGCGGCGAGGCCAGCAGCAGCTCGGCTTCCGCCCGGGCCTCTTCGTACCTCTCCAGCAGGACCAGCAGGTCGAGCCGCAGCCGGTGAGCCGGCCAGTGCAGCGGGCGGGCTTCCAGGGCGACGTCGAGGTCGTTCAACGCAGTGTCCAGTTCCTGACGTAGCTGGAACAGGATCTGCGCCCGCTCGTAGCGCTGGAAGAAGCCGACCGGGTCGTGCTCGATCGCCTGAGCCAGGACGCGCAGCGCGGCAGGTGCTTCCGCGCGGTTCTTGCGAAACGCCAGGGCTGCTTCGGCGGTCCAGACCGAGGTCGCCGGCCGGCCACGGTTCCGGGCGACCTGGAGCCAGCGTTCGGCGATCTCCGCCTCCTGACGCATCCAGATCTGCGACAGGGCCAGGGCGCCGATGTCCCCCTCGTCCAGCAGCCCCTCGACGATCGGCAGCACGCCGGTGGAGCCCTTCTCGAGATACGCCGTCAGAGAGGCGGTGGTGTCGTAAAGCGTCCAGGGCGTGTGCAGCTCGACGAACAGGTTGTCGTCGCTGTTCGGCTGGCGGCCTTCGGCGGCCCGGTCGATCTCCTCCGTCCGGATGGTCAGGCAGCTCCACAGATCCGCCGTGGAGTGGATGCCAATCCGTTGCAGGTCGCGCCGTGCGGCCTCGGGGAGTTCGGTCCAGATCGGCAGATCCTCGGCGGTCAGCGGCTCCTGCAGGGCGAGCACCAGCAGGTCGGTGTCGTCGAACCCGAAGCGGAATCCGTAGACTGCGGGGAACTCGGTGCGCATGGCAGCGAAGATCGAGCCCATCGCCTCGCTGTCGATGCCGTAGAGCTGGACCCACTGGAGGAAGCGTCCGCCGGGCTCGAGGTGCGCCGACACCTCGGCGAAGAACTCCCGGGTGAACAGACTCGAGGCGCCGCTGATCCAGGGGTTCGAGGGCTCGGAGATGATCAAGTCGTACTTGTGGTCGGTGACCGAGAGGAAGTTCCGCGCATCGTCGTGAATCAGGCGTACTCGCGGGTCGTCGAGGACCTTGCCGTTGTATTCGGCAAAGAACTCCGACGCCTCACGAACGGCCGGTTCCATCTCGACCACGTCGATCCGGTCGACGGGGTGCGTCGCCACCGAGCCCGCGGTGACTCCCGAGCCGAGTCCGATCACGAGCGCCGTCCGGGGTGTCTCCCTCGAGAACAGCAGCGGCACCTGTCCCGCCATGACCTGGGTCGACATGTCGCTGAGCGACGCATCGGGTTTGCCGTTCATCCGCATGTCCAGGCCGCCCCGGCCGTGATGCACGCTGACCGTCGTGTTGATCCCGTCCTTGTAGAACACGGTCCGGTCCTCGGGGTAGCCGGGGATCGGCTCGACGGCGATGTCGAAGTTCAACGCCTTGCGCGGGCGGTAGTAGGCGCCCTGGGCCAGCTGGCTCAGGTCGAGCAACGGCGGGACGAGGAGCACTGCGATCATGGCCAGGGCCAGGATCGAACCGCCTGCGAGCAGGGGAACCCTGTGCCGGCGGTCGAAGGCGACAGCCTGTGCGACCAGTACCAGCATGGCCACCGCGAGATCGATGGCGACGAGCCAGGCGATTGCCCGGGAGAGCCCGACCTGGGGCAACAGCACGAAGCCGGCCAGGAACGCCCCGGCAGCGGAGCCGAGGGTATTGACGAAGTAGGTCGTGCCGACCGCCTGGGCCGGTTCGTGGCCGCGATCGATCAACGCCCGGGTGAACAGCGGGAACAACGCCCCGAGCACCAGCGCCGGCGCGAACATCACCAGGAACGAGGCCTGCAGTCCGCCCAGGAGCAGCGCTCCGCCGGACATCCCCTGATACACGAACGAGCGCACCACGAAGCCGGGAAGATCGTCGAGGAGCATCCCGGTACCGAAGGCGAGCAGCCCGAGCAGACCGACGCCGAGCCCGTAGGCGGTGACCGGGTGCGCGATCCGGTCGACCCAGATCCGGCCGACGAGGCTCCCCAGTCCGATGCCGAGCAGGAAGACGGCGAGGATCGTCGCGAACGCGTAGACCGATGAGCCGAAGGCCATCGTCAACGCCCGGGTCCAGCAGACCTCGAAGCCGAGGGCCGTCAGCCCGACGAGCCCGTAGCCGATCAGCAGCGGCTGGCGTAGACGTGCTCCTCCCGGACTCGTTGCGGTCGAGGAATCGGCACCCCTTGTCGCTGCATCGCCTGCCGGAGCTTCCGCAGTATCGGTCGAGGAGCTACGCTCGAACCGCGGCGCCAGCACGAGGATCATCGTCAGACCGACGGCGATGTCGAGGCCGGCACCGACGACGCCGGTCAGCCGTACGCCGACGGTCGGCAGCAACACGAAGGTCGCGACGGCGATGCCGACGACCGCGCCGACCGTGTTGATGCCGTAGAGCAGTCCGATCCGGTTCCCGGCGCGGCTCTTCCGTTCGGATAACGCCTGGACGACCAGGGGTAGGGTCGCGCCCATCAGCATCGTCGGGATCAGCAGGACGACCAGGGAGATCGCGAATCGTACAAGGGCCGCGGGCCAGAAGGAGAGTCCGGACAACAGCTCGCGGTTCAGAACCGGGAACACCTGGAGCAGGAACGGAACGAGCAGTGCGTAGACGCCGATGCCGACTTCGATCCAGCCGTAGGTCCGGATCGGGTTGCGCAGTCGTCTGGCGATCCGCCCGCTGCACAGACCGCCCAGCCCGAGGCCGAGCATGTAGGCGGCGAGGACCGTGCTGATCGCGAGGCTGGTCGAGCCGAAAACGAGCTTCAGCATCCGCGACCAGACCATTTCGAGGATCAAACTGCCGGCTCCGGTCAAAAAAAGACCGATGACCACGAGACGCAGATGTCCGGCCGTCCAGGCGATCGAGGAGCCGGCCCCCTCTTCTTTTCCCACGTTCATTGATGATCCCCACGGGGTCGGAATACGAATTGGTAACCCCGATCAAAGGACTAGGCCTGCCGGGGCGGAAGTCAAGCTCGGCCCCGGCTCCTTCCGGGGCAGGGCGACTTGACCCGGCGGGTATCCGGTCCCGATATTCCAGTAGGACCGACGGGTCTGCGTGCCACTCGAACGTCGCATCCATGTCGTCGCCCTGGCGGCAGTGCATCTTCGAGTCGTCAAGGAAGTTGAAATGAACGATCGTACCCACAGAAGCGCCGAGCGCGGCGCGGCCATCGTCATGACCATCCTCGTCCTGCTCGCCGTGTCGGCGCTGGCGACGGCGATGATCATCATGAGTCAGGGAGACCACCTGGTCTCGGCCAACGAGCGCGACGCCGAACAGGCTCTCTTCGCCGCCAAGTCCGGACTGAGCTATGCGTTCAAGCTGTTCAGCGACGGCACGCTGGTTCCGACGGTCGGCGGAGCGGCCTTCGACTCCTTCGATACGGCGGTGACCGCCGCGCTGAAAGGCGGCGAGTTCACCGGCACGATCTTCGACGAATCGGTGACCCAGGGACAGCTCTACCGCATCGTGTCGACCGGGACGGTCAACAACTCGACCCGGACAACCGAACTCGTGTTCCAGCTGATCCCCGAGGCGTTCAAGTACGGCTACATGGGCTTCAACGAGGCGACGCTGCACAACCACAGCGGACTCGCCGGCCCCAGCTTCAAGATCGAGTCGACGATCTTCTCCAACGGAGAGGTGAAGGTTCCGAAGGATCTGACCCTGGACGGAGCGATCGTCTCGACCGGCGCTGTGACGATCGAATCGGGTTCGACGGTCCGCCGGGACGTCTTCGCCAACAGTCTGGATAACGACGGGACGGTCAACGGCAAGGTGACGTTGCTCACGGCGGTCGAGTCGCTGCCGTCGAGTGCGACCAGCTGGGACCGACTGGACGCCTACGGCAGCAAGTACGACTGGTTCGATGGCAACAGTTCACCCGGCAGCGTCTCCGGGGGCGGCACGATCGTGGGGGCGACCAGCTCGTACACGATCGCCGACGGCGACGAGTTCAACTTCACGATCTTCCGCAACGACGGGGGGCTGCTCCCGGATCCCGATCTGAACGTGACCAAGTACATCGACCCGCCGATGCTGGACTACCCGGCGATGAAGCGCGAGGCGGACAAGGACGATGCGACCTACTTCACCTCGATGGCCGCCGCGGCCCAGTACTTCGGGACGAAGAAGGTCACCGAGGTGATCGACGGCAAGACGATGGTCACGGTGCGGGTCGGCACCACCGCCGCGCCGGAGTACATCTACGTCGACGACGACTTCGCCTTGACCCTCGACCCCGACGCCGGCGGCGACAACTATTCCAACGGGCTACTCAAGGCCCACGGCTTCCACCTCGAAGGCGGGATCTATTCCACGGGAACCTTCGAGGTCTTCGAGCCGACCTTTGACCCGGCGGTCTACCCGGCGCCACCGCTGTACTACGCCTTCTCGATCAATGGTCTCGATCACTGCTACCCGGCGGTCATTGCCTACGAGGAACCTTCGTCGGGAACGTTTGCCAGTTGGACCCCGGCCGATACGCCCCCGGTCGGCGGCGGATCCAAGATCGGCATGAAGAGCGGAAGCCCCCACGGTGGGTTCGTCTTCATCAACGGGCTGACGCTCTCCCAGGCCGATACCCACCTGCACCACACCAAGAGCTCCCTCGAGCTGATCCGGTTCAACGGCGCCGAACTGGCCTACAAGATCCACAACTGCGACTACTTCCACTTCACCTATGACCCCGACGTCCGCTGTACCCGGTTCCTCGTCGCCGACGCGGGCACCCCCGAGATCGTCTCCTATCGCGAGGTACGCTGATGTCCGACCCCAAGCAACCCCGCCAGCACGTTCGATTCGGCAATCGTCGTCGGCCCGATGGCCACCCGGCCCAGCGGGGCCCGGCGGGACCCGGCCGCCCGGGAGCCGGAGAGCAGGCGCCCGACATCCAGATGTCCGCCGGAGGGCCCCGGAAGGGCGCTCGACTCTGGTTCGCCGGAGGGTTCCTGGCCCTGGCCGGGCTGGTCGCCTACGCGGTCAGCCTGGACCTGAGCAAGCCCGACCCGCACTACGTCGCCGCCGAGAAGGCGGTGCGCAGTTACGAGCAGGGTAAGCCGGTCGAGCAGCGCAACTACGCGCAGCCGCTATACCAGGAAGCGCTGGACGAGCTGGCCCTTGTCGATCCGGACTCGATCTCCGCCGACCAGGCCAGAGCGCTGGCCGAGGAGATCCGTCTCGGGATCCACGACCTCGAGGCGCGGAACGCCAGCCGCGACGAGTCGAATCGCCGATTCGCGGACAAGGTGAAACGGCGGCGCAAGGAAGTTCTCGAAGCCTCGACCCGGGATCGGATGAACCCGCAGACCACCTTCCCCGAGTGCGAACACGAGGAGGGCGACGGCCACGATCACGAGAACGACGGGTCGTAGGCTCCTGGCCGATTCCGATCGTCGGGGGGCGGCTAGCCGCGCTCGAACAGGGTTGCTACACCCTGCCCGACACCGACGCACATCGAGGCCGCGCCGCGCCGCGCTCCGCGCCGCTTCATCTCGTGAAGCAATGTCGTGGCGATACGCGCCCCGCTGCAACCCAGCGGGTGGCCCAGGGCGATCGCACCGCCGTTGGGGTTGACCTTCGCCGGGTCCAGCTCCAGCTCTCGAACGCAGGGGATCGCCTGAGCCGCGAAGGCCTCGTTGATCTCGATGACGTCGAGCTGTCCCGCGTTCCAGCCGGCGCGGCCGAGGGCCTTGCGCATCGCCGGGATCGGCCCGAGCCCCATCACCGCAGGGTCGACTCCGGCACTGGCCGAGCGACCGACCGTGGCCAGCGGCTCCAGACCCAGCTCCGCCGCCACCCCGGCCTCGACGATCAGCAACGCGGCGGCGCCGTCGTTGATCCCCGACGAGTTCCCCGCAGTCACCGTGCCACCCTTCTTGAACGCCGGCGGTAGCCCGGCCAGCTTCTCGACGGTGGTTCCCGGACGAGGATGCTCGTCGGTATCGAAGACGATCGCCGGTTGCTTGCGCTGGGGCACCTCGACCGCGACGATCTCGTCGGCGAAGCGGCCGGCCGCGATCGCCTCGCCACAGCGGCGCTGGGACTCGGCGGCGAAGGCGTCCTGATCTTCCCGGGTCACGCCGTGACGTTCGGCGACGTTCTCGGCGGTCTCGCCCATCGAGACGATCGGGTAGGCCTCGTCGAGCTTGGGGTTGATGAAGCGCCAGCCCATGGTCGTGTCTTCGAGTTGCGGCGCCCGGGCGTAGGCGGTCGTCGCCTTGCCCATCACGAACGGCGCCCGGGACATGCTCTCGACACCACCGGCGATCATCACGTCGCCGTGGTCGGCCTCGATCATCCGCGCCGCGACGTTGATCGCCTCGAGGCTCGAGGCGCAGAGCCGGTTGATCGTCGCGCCGGGGACCTCGATCGGCAGACCGGCCAGCAGCCCGGCCATCCGGGCCACGTTGCGGTTGTCCTCGCCGGCCTGGTTGGCGGCGCCGAAGTAGATGTCGTCGATCCGGGCCGGGTCGATGCCGGTCCGGGCCACCAGCGCACGGATCACGTGGGCCGCCAGATCGTCGGGGCGAACGGTGCCCAGCGTACCGCCGTAGCGACCGATCGGAGTCCTCAGGGCATCGATCACAACGGCGCGTCTCATCGGGCTACCTCTCCGGGTTCCAGGCGGTCAGGATCGGCTCCCGGCGAGGCCACGCCGGGAGACCCCGGCATGATACACACCGGCCTCAGGGCGTCGCGAACGACCCCTTGGGCACGTACCAGGTGATCCGCTCCATCTCCAGACGTCCCCGCTGAAAGGCCGGATCCCCGGCGACCAGACCGGCGATCTTCTGCTCGTCGGTGCCGCGAAAGACGAACAGACCGCGGAGCTCGCCGTCGCTGCCCATCGGGCCGGCGAGGATCAGGTCGCCGGTCTCGACCATCTTGCCGATGTTGGCCATGTGGCCGGCCTGGATCTCCCGCAGCTCGTCGTCGGAGTAAGTCGGCGCGTCCTTCGGTCGCCGCAGCAGCGCCAGCGAGCAGCTGTCGAGATCCATGAACGCCGGTCCTTTCTGCATGATCCGGTCGCCGGCCCACCAGGGGTGAATCTCGAGACGCAGTCCGCCGGCCCGGACCCAGGGATCGCGCTCCGAGATCCGCCGGGCCTCCTCGACCGACCCGACGTCGAGGATGACGATCCCGCGGAGCTCCTGGCCCTCGGCCGGCTCGAGGGGGCCGACGACGGTGGCCTGCCGGCTCTCCCACAACGCCTGGAGGTGTTCCAGGTGCTGCTTCTGCAGCTTCGCCGACTCCTCCTCGGAGAAGTCTTGCTTCTCGCCCCGGAGCAGCATCACGAACTGGTACTCCTTCATCTTCATCGGCGGTTCCTCGGCCAGCGCCGCCGGGGCGGCTCCGGAGAGCAGCGCCAGGACGGCGCTCAGCAGCAGGGCCAGGGGAGTCGGCAGTCCAGGGATCGGTGTCGCTGTCGCTGTCGGTCGGTTTCATCGCAGCCTCCTTCGCGCTTCTCTTACCCGTCGCCGGCCGGCCCATTAACCGATCTCCGGACCGCCGAGGTCCCGGTGGGTCTGCCGCCCCAGCCCCACGACGATCTCCGGCAGCGCCGCGACATCCGCGGAGTCGGTGCGGAAGTTCACGATGCAGGCCCGGAGCAGGAACCGGTCCCGGACCACCGCGTTGGAGACGAACGCCCGGCCGTCCCGCTTCATCCGCGCCAGCAGCTCCTCGTTGAGCCGGTTGAGGTACTCGCGGGTCGCCGGCGAGTCGTCCTGCAGGTCCGGCGGTACGTAGCGGAACGTGCAGATGCTCAGCTCGCAGCCGCCGGCCTCGAGCTCGTCGGTCCGTTCGACGTTGCGGTGCAGCTCGGCGGCCAGTCGAATGTCGTCGCCGATCATCCGGCGGTAGCCCTCGACGCCGACCTGACGCAGGGCCAGCCAGACCTTGAGCGCCCGGAAGCCCCGGGAGTTCTGCATGCCCAGCTCGTAGTAGTTCGTCCGCGGCTCTTCTTCCTCGCCGGTGAAGCGGTAGTACGAGGGCGTGTAGCTGAAGGCGTCGCGCAGCGCCTCTCGATCCCGGACGAGCACGCAGCCGGCCTCGAGGGGCGCGTAGAGCCACTTGTGCGGGTCGATCGCCAGGGAGTCGGCCAGGGAGAGTCCGCGCAGGTCGTCGGGGCAGTCCTCGCTGAGCACCGCGAAGGCGCCGTAAGCGCCGTCGACGTGAAACCAGAGGTCCTGCTCCCGGGCGACCTCGGCGATCGCGGGCAGGGGATCGACGGCACCGGTACCGACCGTCCCGCCGGTGCCGACGACGAGGAACGGTCGATCTCCCGCTTCGCGATCCGCGGCGATGGCACGGCGCAACGCGTCGACGTTCATCCGCGATTCGTCGTCGACATCGATCCAGCGGATCGAGTCGGTGCCCAGGCCCGAGAGGTCCGCCGCCTTCTGGATCCAGGTGTGGGTGTCGGCGGAGACATACGAGATCATCCGACCGTTCCGGGGATCGACCCCGGACTTGCGGATCGCCTCGCTGCCCTTGGCCCGGCGCGCCGCGAAGAAGGCGACCAGGTTGGCCATGTTGCCGCCGCTGACCAGCAGGCCGCTGCCGTCCTCGGGGTAGTCGAGCATCGAGGCGATCCAGCGGCAGGTCTGCCCCTCGATCTCCGAGGCCAGCGGCGAGAGCTGCCAGCCGCCCATGTTCGGATTGACCGTCGCGGCCAGCATGTCGGCCAGGGCACCGATCGGTGCGGCCGACGAGGTGATGTAGCCGAAGAAGCGCGGGTGGCCGTTGAAGACCGAGTGATCGAACAGCTTCCGGGCCGTGTCGGACAGGAGCTCCGAAGCGTCCTGTCCCCTGGCGGGAGGGCCCCCCGGCGGGAGCAGGTCGCGGATCCGCCCCGGCGGCTCATCCCGGGAAACCGGCCGTCGGGGCAGGTTTTCGAGGAATTCGGCGATCTCGTCGACGAGTTTGTGGCCCGCTTCCCGGAACTCGGCGGGCTTCATTTCCATCGGTGCGTTGCGTGCTGCCATCGTGGATCCTCAGTGGTGCTGCGGCCGGCGGGTCGCTCTCGATCCCGCTGGGGTATCATCCTATCTCGTCGCCGGCTTCCGGCATCTTTATGACCGTCCAGAGAGGGTTCCGCGATGTTCCGTTCGAAGTACAGCCTTGCCTCCGTCCTGCTCCTCGCACTCGCCGTCGTCGCCGCCTGCGGCGGGGAAGGCTCATCGTCGACCGACGCCGACGCGACCTACACCGTCTCGTTTCGGGAGCGGACGATCGACCTCGAGCCGTTCCTGATCGGCTTCCCATACTCCGGTCACAACGCCGACCTGGAACAGGGGCAACTGTTCTTCATGGAGCGCGGCGAGGAGGGCAGCTGGCTGCGGCACATGGAGCTGGGCACGGCGGGGACGATCGACCACACCGACGGCCGGAAGATGTCCGAGCAGGACTGGTCCAAGCGCAGCTTCCGCGCCGGCACGGTGCACAAGGCCTCCGGCAAGCTCTACATCACCTCGGACGAGGCCAACGACGAGCACTTCAATGTCTACGCGATGGACGTCGCCACCGGCGAACTCGAGCAGGTGACCCACAACGACTACACCTACTCCTGGGACTTCTCCGACGATCAGAAGTACCTGGCCTACCTGGCCCGCACCGGCGAACAGGAGCCGATGAAGACCAGCCTGCACGTTCGCGACCTGGAGACCGGTCAGGACCGCGAGATCATCAGCGACGAGGCCGGCAAGGATCGCTTCACCTGGAGCTCGATCCGCTTCACCCCGGACAACAGCGCGGTCGTGCTGACGATCCAGCACGACGGTCAGCGGAACACCAAGAGCCTGGCGCGCATCGATCTCGACGCGCCGAAGTTCGAGTACATCCACCCCGATCGCGTGACTCGCTTCTCGGTCGGGCAGGTCGACGGCTGGATCGGTGAGGACAGCTTCCTCTACACCTCGGCCGAGGAGGGGTTCGGCAACATCTACCGCCACGATCTCTCCAGCGGCGAGAGCGAGCGGATCACCGACTTCAAGGATGAAATGGGCTCGACGGAGCTGCTCGAGACCGATCCGCCGACGCTGCTGGTCGTGCTCAGCCGCCCCCACGAGTCGGAGCTGCTGGTCCTCGATGCCCGTTCGGGCTCCGAGCTGCACTCCGAGACGATCCCGGCTTCGGTGTCGATCATGGACGGACACGGTTCCCACGCGCTGGTCAGCATGAACTCGCTGACCAGCCCCTGGCTCGGCAAGCGGCTCGAGGTCGTCCGTGACGGAAACGTCGTCAACCTGGCCTGGGACGAGTTCGCCGGGATCCCCAGCGACCTGGAGCAGCAGATCTCCCACTACGAGGTGGAGAAGGTCTCCTACCCGACCTTCGACAAGGACCCCTCCGGCGAGCCGCGGATGCTCCACGGCTTCCTGCTCACGCCGAAGAACCCGCCGGCCGATGCCGAGCGTCTCGTGCGGATCACGTCGTTCTACGGCGGCGGCAACCGCTTCGACACCAGCTCCCAGATCATGGCCGCCGCGGGCATCGCGACCTTCAGCCCGTCGCCCCGGGGCAGCTTCGGCTTCGGCGCCGAGTTCGCCGCGCTGAACGACGGTGACCTGGGCGGCGACGAGATCGTCGACGTGATCTACGCGGCCAGGTACCTCAACGAGGTCAAGGGCTACGAGTCACACCAGATCGGCGTCTACGGCGGCAGCCACGGCGGTTACGCCACGATGCGCACGCTGACCTTCCCGCCGGAGACCAACGGCCGCGACGCCTCGTTCGACTTCGGCTTCGGCTGGAGCCACGCCGGCTTCTCGAACATCCTGACCTTCTACGAGTCGTGCAACATCCCGGACTGGGTCGTCAAGGAAGCCGGTGACCCGGCGACGGAGTCGGAGAAGCTGCTCGATCGTTCGCCGATCAGCCACGTCGAGCGTCTCGAGGCGCCGCTGCTGCTGACCCACGGTTCCAACGACTGGCGCGTGCCTCCGGACGAAAGCCGGAGCTTCCACGCCAAGGCGCAGGAGCTGGGCAAGCCGGTGACCTACGTCGAGTTCGAGGGGCAGGGTCACGGGATTCGCGGCTTCGAGAACCTCGTCAAGTACTACCAGACCGTGCTCAACTTCTTCGACGAGGTCTCCCAGCAGAACGTCGGAGGCTGAAGCTACCAGGGGACGCCGACGCCCTCGCAGAGGAAGCGGACCAGCGGTGTCGCGCTCTTGCAGAACGCGACGTAACGGTCCAGGAAATCCGGGGCGCAGGCGTCCTTCTCGGTCAGGTTCAGCATTCCGACGAAGTCCTTGC
This sequence comes from uncultured bacterium, assembly GCA_942490715.1. GTDB lineage: Bacteria > Acidobacteriota > Polarisedimenticolia > Polarisedimenticolales > Polarisedimenticolaceae > CALNYP01. The sequence goes on along the minus strand of CALNYP010000007.1, from coordinate 16,601 downwards.
GCTTCAGATCGTCGATCAGCGGATGCTCGGGGTCGAACCCCTTCGGGGGCCGCTTGAGCGACTCGCCCTCGAGGACGAGGCCGCCGGACTTGAACGGCTTGCCGTCGCGGATCCGTTTCCAGCGTGCCGGGTCGGCGACGATCCGCTCGCGGATCCCCTGGAGACCCGGGCCGTCGGGGCGCCAGATCCCACTGCCGAGATGCACACCGTCGAGGCCCAGCGACAGGTAGAAGCCGGGGGAGTGGACGTCCTTTCCCTGCTCGTGGCCGAAGCGCGCTGCTGCGTGGGTCTTGTACGGTGTCTTGTCCTTGGCGAAGCGGGTATCCCGGTAGATGCGGAACAGGGAACCTCCGCTGGGACGGGGGTCGGCGACCAGATGCTTGCTGATCCGGGCGAGCTTGGGAGCGAAGTCGGCGATGAACGCGAGCATCGGGTCCCGCACCGAATCGAGGTAGCGCTCCTTGTTCTTCTCGAACCACGGCCGGTTGTTGTTCTCGTGCAGCTGTCGCAAGAACCGGAAGAACTCCGGTGAAAAGTGGGGTTCCTTGCTGCGTTTCGCCATGGTGGGCCTCCTGGTGCGTACTCGATGAGTATGCAACACATGCGAATCCTTGCCGATTCCTGACGCTCCCGGGACACCACCCGAGTCGATATCGCGGGATACTACCCCCACGCCCGAGCCACCGTCGAAGCGCCGAGAGTCCTGGCGTGCAACGGAGTTGCCGGGAGAGGGAGGAGCGATGGGGATTCGGCGAGCGGTACCGGTCATGCTCGGGCTGCTGCTGGTGGGCGGGATCGCCTCGGCGCAGATTCCGGACGAATTCGAGAACCTGAAGGTCCTGCCGAAGGATATCGGCAAGCGGGACCTGGTTGACGCGATGCGAAAGATGGCGAGTGGGCTCGGCGTCCGCTGCTCTCACTGTCACCCCGGGGGCGCCGACGCCCAGACCCTCGACGGCGTCGACTTCGCCACCGATGAACTGGGGGCGAAGAAGGTCGCCCGGGGCATGCTGCAGATGACGATGGAGATCAACAAGAAGATGTTGCCCGGCACCGGACGACGCGGGGATCTCGAGATCAGCTGCGTGACCTGCCACCGGGGGCTGACCTCGCCGGCCACACTGACCGAGACCCTCGGTGCGACCCTCGAGGAAGACGGCGTCGAGGCGGCGATCGCCCGCTACCGGGTGCTGCGCGAGGAACACTACGGGTCCGGAGCCTACGACTTCTCCCAGGGCAGTCTCAACAGCCTCGCCGAGGACCGGGCACGATCGGCGAGCGATGTGCCGGGTGCGATCCGGTTGATGGAGCTCAACGTCGAGATGAACGACGACTCGGCCTATGCCTGGTTGCTCCTGGGGCAGATGCACGCGCAGAACGGCGACAAGGCCGCGGCGGTGGCGGCGATCGAGAAGAGTCTCGCGGTGGAGCCGGACAACCGCTGGGCCAAGCAGATGCTGGAGCGGGTGCAGCAGATGGACGACTGAGGTTCCCCGGGCGGCGTCCCTCACGGAGTCCACGTCCGCAGCCACAACTCTGGCGCCCCTGTCCGCCGGGCCGAATCCAGCGTACCTTGAAAGGGTGGGTTCGTGGACGTTCCAAGGGGCCGAGTACGTGGGTCGTGCATCGTTCATCGTCATCTGCGTCAGCGCGCTGCTCTGCAGCAGCCTGGTGCTTGCCGGTGGGGAGCGCAACGAAGGAGTGCGCGTCGTCGGCTACCGGATCGTCGACAACGGCGATGACGACGGCTACGCCGATACCGACGAGACCGTCGCGCTGCGTCTCGACCTGTTCAACGCCGGCGATACGTTCCTCTCCCGGGTCCACGTCCGGCTGACCACCGACTCGCCGCATGTCTGCGTGACCCGGCCGCTGATCCTTGCCGGCAACTTCGCGCCCGGCGAGCGACGCGTGGTCGACGAGCTTCTGGTCTTCCAGGTCGCCCACGTCAATCGCGTCAACCTGGCCCACGACCTCTCCGTTGCCTTCGACGTCGAGACCTTCGCCGATCAACTGGCCTCGACCGTGGCCGAGGCGGCGATCACCCTCGACCTCGACCTGGACACGACCAGCGGCGCGGCGGAGACGACCTTCTTCGAAGGCTTCGAGTCGGGGCTGGGACGTTTCGAGCCGATGCACCTCGACGCCGAGCTCAACCCGGCCGACGAGACCCCCGACGACAACGCCGACGGCCTGCGCCGGGCCGACGGCTATCGCTGTAGCTACCACGACCCCGACTGGAGCCGGTCGTTCGTCTCCGGCCGGCCCCAGGCCCAGACCTGCTGGCCCAACCCGATCGGCGCACCCGACGGCTTCTTCTTCGACACCCGCGAGGATCGAGCGTTCAGCGGCAGCGCCGCGCTCCACTGGGGCGTCGAGCTGTCGCCGAACCTCGGCTTCACGACGCCGCTGGCCCAGATCGAGGCGGTCTCGACCGTCGATCCGATCGCGCTGGCCTGGCAACCGAGATGCTCCGACGGGGCGGGGCCCTGCCGCACCGACGACGACTGCACCGGGGGCGCGACCTGCGATCGTCCGCGACCGGAGCTCTCCTTCAAGCACCAGATCAGCATGGCCGACCATCGGGTTCACGGCGGCACCGGGCCGCTCGCGGCGGATCGAGCGGTGGTCCAGCTACAGACCGTCGACGCGTCGGGTGAGCCGACCGCCGACTGGATCAAGCTGTCGCCGTTCGTCAATCGCTACGACACCCAGGCCGACCTGAACTTCTTCAGCTGCACGTTCGATCCGATCGACGACGGCAATGACGAGTCGTCGTTCTTCGACCCGACGGATCCCCGCCGGGTCACCGGCGCCTCGTCGACCTGCTTTCCCGAGTACTCCTTCGCCGATCAGGGCAGCACCGTCGGCGCCTTTGACCTGTCGGCGATCGGCGACGCCTCCGATGGCCCGGCGCTGCGTGGCGCAAGCGGAGAGGGCGTCTGGGTCGAGCCACGCTTCGACCTGTCCCGCTACCGGGGACGTCAGGTCAAGCTGCGGCTGCTGGCGACGAGCTTGAAGATCGGCTCCTCGACGACCTGGGAATCGCTGCTCCAGTTCAACCCCGACTCCCGGGACGACGGCTGGTGGGTCGACGACGTGCGGGTGAGTCACACCCTGCTCGTGCCGGCCAACGCGTTCCCGGATCGCAAGGCGTTCCAGCATCACGTGCCCCTCGAGGATCTCGACGGTGACGGCGTCGTCTGCGACAACTGCCCGTTCCTCGGGAACCCGGAGCAGCAGGACAGCGACGGCGACTCGGTGGGCGACGCTTGCGACCCGTGTCCCCGGGAATTCTTCGACGACGAGGATCGGGACGGGACCTGTCTCCCCGAGGACAACTGCCCGACCCTGCCCAACGATCAGAGCAACCAGGATGGTGACGAGTTCGGTGACGTCTGCGACAACTGCCCCGGGCACACCAACCCCGATCAGCTGGACTCCGACTTCGACCTCGCCGGGGACGCCTGCGACAACTGTCCCGGACTCCAGAACCCGCAGCAGTTCGATGTCGACCTGGACGCCGTCGGAGATGACTGCGACATCTGCCCGCTGGTTCCCGACCCCGACCAGCTGGACAGCGACTTCGATGGAATCGGGGATGCCTGCGACAACTGCCCCTCCGCGGCGAATCCGTTCCAGGCCGACGGCGACCTCGACGGCATCGGCGATGTCTGCGACAACTGCCCGCTCGACTTCAACCCGGCCCAGGAAGACGACGACGGCGACTTCGCCGGCGACCCGTGCGACAACTGCCGGCGCGAGTTCAACCCCGACCAGGGCACCGCGATCCGCATCTCCGCTCCGGTCCCCGTGTTCGCCGACGTGAAGGCTTTCCTGCTTGCGCCCGACGGCGACCGGGTCGTTTACCTCGTCGATCAGGAAGAGGACGGCAGGGAGCAGTTGATGTCGGTCGACCTGGCGACCCGCGAGGTCGTCCGGCTGGACCGTTCCGTTGCCGGACGCGAGGTGCGATCGTTCTTGTTGACGCCGGACGGTCAGCAGGTGGTCTATCTCGAGGCCAGCCCGATCGGCGCCGAGCCGCAGCTGATCTCGGTGCCGGCCGCCGGCGGCCCGACGATCGAGCTGAGCGACCCGGCCGCTGGATTCCTCTACGAACCCTACCTGCTGGCCCGGGGTCACAAGGACCGGGCCAGCCGCGTCGTCTACCGGGTGGAGCCGGGCTCCGGGCCCGACCGGATCTACTCGATCGGCGTCACCGGCGGGTCGGAGGCCTGGCTGTCCGAGGGGCTGTCTCCCGAAGGGTTGTCGCCGCAGATCCGGGTCTCCGGCGACGGTCGCCAGGTGCTGTTCACCGCGGTCGGAGCCGACGGCCAGCGCGACATCTACCGCGTCCCGAGCACCGGGGGAACGCCGTTCAACATGACCGGCCATCCCGAGGACGATCTCCCGGTCGAACTGTGGGAGACCAACGCCGACGGTAGCCAGGTGGTCTACCGGGCGACCCGGGACAGCGTGACCGAGCTCTACGCATCGGGTGGATCCCGGCGCCCATCGCTGCGCCTCAACGGCGAGATGATTCCCGGCGGCGACGTCGATATCTTCTCCCTCAGCCCCGACGGCGAGTGGGTCGCCTATCGCGCCGACCAGCTCCGGCCGAACGTGCTCGAGCTGTTCGGTGTCTCGGGCCGGGGCGGTGAGCCGGTGCGGCTGAACCTCGATCTGCCGCCGGCCGGCGATGTGGAGTCGTTCGTCTTCACCCCCGACGGCTCCCGGCTGCTCTGGCGGGCCGACGTGGTTGCCGGCGGCGGCCAGGAGCTGTTCTCGACCCCTCGCGAGGGCGGCGCCTCGGTCCCGGTCAACGGACCGCTCGAGCCCGGCGACGAGGTCTCGGACCGGATCCTCTTCAGCCCGGACCGCCAGAAGCTATTGTTCCGCACCGGCGACAGCGCGGTGACGCGGCAGACGATCTGGCTCGCGCCGATCGAGGGCGGCAGCCGGACCGAGATCGCCACCGACGTCAATGTCGCGGCATTCACGCCGGACTCGCGTCAGGTCCTGTATTCCACGGGTGACGACCAGTCGGTGCTGTTCCGCCTGCCGGCCGGTGGTGGACGGAGTTCCCGCATCAGCGGCCGACTCGCCGGAACCGGCGGGTTCCGTTTCGAGGTGACCCCGGACAGCGCCGCGGTGGTCTACACGACGACGCACTACGTGATCGGCGTGGCGGAGCTGTTCTTCAGCCGCTTCCAGGCCGACGCCGACGGCGACGGAACGCTGGGCTTCTGCGACTGCGATCCGGAGGACCCCGACGTGCGCCCGGGGAGCAGCGAGATCAACGACGGTCGGGACAACGAGTGCCCGGGCGATCCCGGATTCGGCGCGATCGATGAGATCACGGGTCGTTCCGGTTTCGATCCCGACGATCGGGACCGCTTCATCTGGGAAGCCCAGCCCGGCGCGACCGGCTACCAGGTGGCCCGGGCCACCGCCGCGGACTTCGCGACGGACTGCGTCGCCGTCTCGGTCAGCCGGCCGGCCTATCGCGACCCGGAACTCCCGTCGATCGACGAGGCGTTCTTCTATCTCGCCCGGTCACTGACGCCGCACGCGGGAAGCTACGGCCTGGGCTCCGGCGGCTCCGAGCGCGACGTTCCCTGCGGGCGCTGACCCACTCAGTCGAGGTCGGCGATCACCGGCGCGTGGTCCGAGGCGATCATGCCTTCTTGCTTCTTCCGGTAGTCGCGGTCGACCCAGACCTCGCCGGTGCGCTCGAGGACCGGTTGCGTCCCGAGCACGAAGTCGATCCGTAGCCCCTGCTTGCGATGGAAGGCGCCGCCGCGGTAATCCCACCAGGAGAAGATCTGCTCGTCGGGATGCTTCTCCCGGAACAGATCCTTGTAGCCCCAGTCGAGCAGGGCGGCGAAGCGGGCGCGCTCCTCGTCGGTGTGAAAGATCCCGCCGGAGAGCATCGACTCGTTCCAGCTGTCCAGCGGCGTGGGGCAGATGTTGAAGTCGCCGCAGAGGACCGCGGGCCGATCGGCGGACTCCGTCGCGGCGACGTGGGCCAGCAGGCGTTCGTACCAGGCGAGCTTTCGCGGGTAGTCGTCGTGGCTCACCGTCTTGCCGTTGGGACAGTAGACCGTCGTGAACGACAGCCCACCGACCTCGGCGGTGATCAGCCGGGAGCCGAACTCCTCCTCGCCGGGGAGCCCCGTTGCCGTGACCGTGGCCTCGTCGCGGCTGAGGATCGCCACGCCGTTCCAGCTCTTCTGTCCATGGACCAGCGCACGATAGCCCGCCGCGGCGAAGACGTCGTGGGGGAACTTGTCGGTCTCGGTCTTCAACTCCTGCAGGCCGACGACGTCGGGCTTGCGCGAGGCGAGCCAGTGCAGCACGAACTCGAGACGGGCACGCAGGCCGTTGATGTTCCAGGTGGCGATACGCATGGGACCTCCGGGGCGGGCGGCGGACTCTAGCACACCGGCCGGCTACTCCGAAGTCGCCACTTCGTCGTCAGGGGCGGCGAGCTGCTCGGCCTCCTCGGCGTCCTGCAGCATGATCTGCGCCGCTTCCACCGAGCGGTCGGGCTGGAACATCTTCTGCAGCTCCAGACCGCCGAGGCCGATCAACGACGAGCCGGTGTTCCCGCCCCGCCCGCTGGCCGGCTCCTCGCCCTGCTCGCGCAACTTGCGCGCCTGACGCTGACCTTCGAGGACGATCGCCAGGACGAACAGCACGACGGCGAGGGGAATGATCCAGAAGGCCATATCGCAACGATACACCACCGACGGTTGACCCGAGCCCTGACACACGAGTAGATTCCGGAAAGGAGGTCACCATGAGAAGTCCTCGACGCACCGTCCTGTCGGTTCTGTCCCTCCTCACCCTGCTCGTCGCCCTCGCGGCCCTCACCGAAACCACGATCGCGATCGCCGCCGATGTCGATTCCTCCTCGATCAAGAAGGCCAGCAAGCTTTACGACAAGGGGCAGCGAGCCCTCGCCGCCGGAAGCGTCGAGGAGGCCCGGGAGTACTTCGATCAGGCCCTCGAGCGGGTGCCCGGGTTCCCCGAAGCGGAGATCGGCCTGGGCAACATCGCGATGGCCTCGGGCAGCTTCGAGCAGGCGTACAACCACTACATGCGGGCCAAGGACGGCTACGGCGACGTCGGCGAGGCGATGCTGCAGGTGCGCATGAAGCGCTACACCGCGGCCCGGGACCAGATCCGCCAGATCGAGGACACGATGCGGGAGCTCCAGAGTTCCAACCGGGCAACCGAAGGCAACCCGGCGTCGATGGACCTGGCCAAGTACGACGCCCAGATCCGCCAGCTACAGGCGATCGAGCCGCCGGACCCGGAAGAGACCGGGGCACCCGGGGAGATCTACTTCTACATCGGCAACGCCGAGTTCCGTCTGGGGCGCACCAACGAGGCGATCCTCTCCTGGGAGGAGTGCCGGGACAAGAGCCCGGACTTTCCGATGGTCTACAACAACCTCGCCCTGGCCTACTGGCGCGCCGGCCGGATCGACGAGGCCAGGGCCAGTCTGATCAAGGCCGAGGAGCTCGGGTTCAACGTCCACCCGCAGTTCAAGAAGGACCTGATGGGCGGCTGACGCGCCTGCCGCGCTTGCCGCGCTACGGCCGCAGGTCGAGGCAGACGATCTCCGATTCGTTGCGCAGGTAGATCCGGCCGTCGGCGAGGGCCGGCGCGGTCCAGCTGCGGTCCTGGAAGACACGCAGCGAACCCTTCTCGTGGAACTCGACCGGTTGTGCCTCGACGGCGACGAGCCGGCCGTGCTCGGTCAGCACGAGCAGATGGCCGTCGGCGTAGATCAACGAGCCCCGGCCCATCCCGTCCAGCCGGGACCAGCAGGCCTTCCCGGTCTCGGCCTCGATGCACTTCAGCGCGTGTCGGTCGAAGCCGTAGAGGTGCCCCTGGTGAGCGACGGTCGCGTGGAAGTGGTTGCGCATCGCCCGGCCGCTCCAGACCGTCTCCACGTCGATCGTCTTCCCGGCGTCGCGGAGTCGCAGTAACGAACCACCCGCGCCGTAGCTGGCCGAGACGAACAGGGCGTCGGGGGCGACGAACACCGGAGTCGCCGGCCGGACCGGGGTCTCGAGCCCCCAGACCTGGGCGAACAGCCGCCGTCCGTCGGCATCGAGGCCGACGATGTGCATCCCGGTGAGAAAGACGAGGACGTCCCGTCCTGCGAACGGGATCACGATCGGTGAGGAATAGCTGATCGCGTCGTCGAAGGTCGACCAGCGCAGCTCGCCGGTGTACTTGTCGAGAGCGACGATCGAGCGCCGATCGGTCCCGCCGGTGTCGAAGACGATCAGCTCGCCGAAGACGATCGGCGACCCGCTGAAGCCCCACATCGGCAACGCGCTGCCGAAGGCGGTGGGGAGGTCGACCTGCCAGAGCCGCGCGCCGTCCGCCGCCCGCAACGCGACCAGCCGTCCCAGGCCGGTCAACAGGTAGACCCGGTCGCCGTCGACCGTCGGTGTTGACCGTGGACCGTCGCCCCAGAACTCCTCGAGCCGGTCGTCCAGCCGCACCCGCCACAGTTCGCTGCCGGAGTCGCTGTCGAGGGCGACGCCGTAGCAGCCGTTCTTTCGCGAGTCGAGAGTGAACAGTCGACCGTCGGCCACGCTCACGCCGGAGAAACCGCGGCCGATCGGCACACGCCAGAGTTCACGGGGACCGCTGTCGTCCCAGGGGAACTGCAGCCCGTGCCAGGATGAGCGTCCGTCCCGTTGCGGACCCCGGTGCTGGGGCCAGTCCTCGGCCAGGGACGTACCGGTAGCCGGGACGAGCACCAGCAGCGCGACGAGCGTCGAAATGGCGGACGCCCGTCGGCGTCGGGTGCCGGTCACGGTTGAACTCTCTTCTGGACGGACGGTCACGACCGGGCGCACCCGGAACGCGATGTGGTTGGCCCCTACCCCCAAGGTCGGCCGGGGAGGGCGACGGGTCAACCGGCGGGCGGAGAAAACCGGGGGGCCGGATCAACGGATCCGGAACGCCGGACGGTCGTAGCGCAGCGCGCAGGAGGGGTCGAGGCCCTTCACCGAGGCGCTGTCGAGAAACGACTCGACGAGCTCCGCGGTGCAGCCGGGGTACATCGGCGCATGGGAGCCGTTGGGTGCGATCACATGCAGGCTGTTGGGCAGTGTTTCGGCGACTTTGGCGGCCATGTGCGGCGGCGTGACCGGATCGACCTCACCCGAGATCAGCAATGTGGGTACCGGCGAGCGCACCGCGTCCTTGTACCCCTCGGGGACCTTCCCCTGGGGCCAGTGCCGGCAGGCGTCGTGGATCGAGCGGCTCATCGTCTCGCCGAGTAACGTATTCGTCGACGTCAAAACGATTTCGTCATCGGCGTAAAACGGAACGTCCTCGGCGCAGACGACGGACATGAACATCCCCATCGACAGTTGCCCGGCGAGCGCCGCCACGAACTGGGAGACCGAGCGCAGCGCCGGCTCGAAGTCGCCGTCGTCGGCGGCGGCGATGAACGACGGGATCTGCGAGGCGGAGGACGGGATGTAGAGCAGGTAGTGCAGCATCGCGACGAAGGTGTCGCGGTCGATGGGGATCCGCTTCTCGGTGCCGGAGATCGGGCTGGTGACCGTCGCGCTGGTCGGTTGCCGTTCCAGCTTCTTCAACACCCGGTCGAACTGACCTCGCAGGTCGGGGTACGCGGCGTCGCACTTCCCGTTGGCGGCGCAGTCGTCGAGGACGTCGAACAGCGCGGCCTGGCTGTCCCGGGCGAAGTTCGTCGGCAGGTTGCGGGCGGGCGGGTAGACCCCGCGCAGGATCGCGCTGCGCACGTGCTCGCCGTGCCGGCGCATGTACACGAGGGCGGCCCGGGTGCCGTAGGAGCCGCCGATCAGATTGATCTTGTCGGCGCCGAAGGCCCGGCGTACGTCGTCGAGGTCGTCCATCGCGATCGGTGTGGTGTACAGCGCGAGGTCCGCGGACTTCTGCAGCCGGTCGCGACAACCCTCGACGTCGGCAAAGGCGAAGGAGCCGAGCTCGCGGATCGCATCGTCGAGGTCGCCGATCGGGCACTCGAGGGGGTTCGACTCGCCGGTGCCGCGCTGGTCGACCAGGACGATGTCCCGACGTTCCCGCAGCGGCGATCCATCGAACAACGGTGCGGCGTCGGTCGCCGCTCCACCAGGACCGCCGTGCAGGAAGAAGATCGGATCCGGCAGCTTCTTCCTGGAGTTGCGGGCCGGCAGGACGAAGACGTTCAGATCGATCGTTCGACCCGTGCCTGCGGCGCGGTCCTCGAAGACGGTGACCGTCCCGCAGAGACCACGGGAGCCGGCGGTCGAGCAGCGCTCCAGCTCGAGGGTCCCGGCAAGCGCGGCCGGCGAGCCGATCGTGAGCGCGCAGGCGGTGACCTTCAGGACGGCGCTCGCAAGGCGCAGGACGGCAGTGGGTCGTGTCCGGTTCATGCTCGGTGTTACGGATCGGACCTTTCGAAGTTCCCGTCGATTTCGGTTCGCCGCATCAGGAAGAACACCGCACCGACGGCGATGGCGATCGCGGCGGCGATCAGGTTCGAAGCCCGGGCGTTGACCGCCAGCCCGATCGCCAGCAGCGAGGCCAGCCCCGGTACCAGCAAGCCGCCGGGGATCCGGAATTTTCCCTCGGCGGCCGGCAGCTTCCGTCGCAGGACCGGAACGGCTGCGGTCGTCCCGAGGTAGGTCACCAGCCGCACGACGACCGACAGCTCGGCCAGGGCGACGAAGCTGTCGGTCAACGCCAGCGGCAGGGCGACCGCGGCCTGGAACGCGATGGCGTTCGCCGGCGTCTGGAAGCGCGGGTGCACCCGCCCCAGCATGCGCGGGCCGAAGCCGTCCCGGGAGAGCGCCAGCAGGTAACGCGGTCCGTTGAGCACCGAGTTGCTGTTCGTCCCCAGGATCGACAGCGCCGCACCCGCCGTCAGCAGCACCCCGGCTCCCGAGCCGAGGAACGAGGTCGCGGCGTCGGCCAGCGGCGTCTTCGACGAGGCGACCTCCGGCAAGGTGCCGAGGGCGACGAACTGGACGCCGATGTAGAGCAGGGTGATCGCGGCGATCTGGGTCAACAGCGCGAACGGGACGTCCCGCCGAGGGTTGCGGAACTCGCCGGCCGCCGCCGGGGTGTTCTCGAACCCGGCGTAGGCGAACAGCAGCAGCAGAGCCGCGCGGCCCCAGTCGCCGTTCCCGGCGGCCTGGGATGCGAAGACGTCCCGGGAGACGAAGAAGACTCCGGCACCGACGAACAGCAGCAACGGCACCAGCTTGGCGATCAGCAGGCCGACGGCCGCGGCGACCCCCGACCGCACGCCGATCAGGTTGATCACGCTGAGGCCGAGGATCGGCAACCCGATCGCGGCGGGCCGGGCCCAGCCCTCGGAGGACGCCGGGCCAGAGGAAGCTCAACGCCTCGACGAAGCCGACGGAGAGCGACGAGATCGAGGCGACCCGGGCCAGCCAGGTCATCCAGCCGACCTCGAGGCCGACGAACGCACCGAAGGCGGTGCGGGCGTAGAGGTAGGCGCTTCCCGGACCGCGGAAGTGCGTCGCGGCCTCGGCGAAGCAGAGCACGATCAGCCCGACCGCGCAGCCCGCCACCGGCACGGCCCAGAGGCTCGCCGGCCCGAGCATCGCCGCGGCGGCCGCCGGCAACAGGTAGACGCCGCTGCCGATGACGTCGTTCATCGAGAGTCCGACGATCTGCCAGCGGGAGACCACCCGGCGAAGTTCGGCCTGCGCTGCGTTCATCCCGACTCCTCGTTCCCGCCGAGCCTACCACCCGGCCACGGATCCCGGGTATCCTCGGTCGAGGGAGGGAGCGATGCCTCGTTTCCGCGGTCTGACCTTCGAACCGTTGACTCCGGCGAACTGGAGCGACCTCGAGACGCTGTTCGGTCCCCGGGGCGCCTGCGGTGGCTGCTGGTGCATGACACCCAGGCTGACCGCGGCGGAGTACGAGAAGAACAAGGGTGAGGCGAATCGCCGCGCTCTTCGGCGCATCGTCCAGCGAGGCACCGAGCCGGGTGTGCTGGCGTACCGGAACGACGAACCGGTCGCCTGGTGTGCGATCGAGCCTCGCACCGCGTATCCGCGTCTCGATCGCAGCCGGATCCTGCAGCCGGTCGACGACACGCCGGTCTGGTCGATCGTCTGCCTGTTCGTGCGCAAGGATCTCCGGCGCGCCGGTGTCTCGGTGAGGATCATCGGTGCCGCCGTCGACCACGCCCGTGGTCACGGTGCGACGTGTGTCGAGGCCTACCCGGTCGAGCCGAAGAAGGATCCCATGCCGGCGGTCTTCGCCTACACCGGCACCGCCGAGGCCTACCGTCGGGCCGGGTTCCACGAGGTCGCCCGCCGATCGGAGACCCGGCCGATCATGCGCAAGCAGCTGCGCCCGCGCTGAACCGCGATGTCCGATTCCGGGACGGGGTATCCCGGAACCGGACGACCCCCGGCCGGGTTGCGGCAGATTCCCCCTGACGGCTGCACGAGGCGCGCTGGCACGACCCTTGTAATGGGAACGGTCGGACAGGAGGCGTTCGCATGCTGCAGGATCTTCGCTACGCGGTACGAGTCCTCCGGGGCAGCCCGGGTTTCACGGTGATGGCGGTGCTCTGCATCGCCCTGGGGATCGGCGCGAACACCGCGATCTTCAGCGTGGTCCACGCCGTTCTGCTCCAGCAGCTGCCGATGGAGGAGCCGGACCGGCTCGTCCGCATCTGGGAACACAACGTCGTCCGCAACATCCCGCGCAACGTCATCGGCCCGGCGAACTTCGTGCGCTGGCAGGAGCGGGCAGAGTCCTTCGAGGAGCTGGCCTTCCTGTTCCCCTGGGAGATGACGGTCGCCGGCAGTGCCGACCCCGAGCGAGCCCGCGCCGGTCTGGTGACCGCGAACTTCTTCGACATGCTGCAGGTCTCGCCGTTGCGCGGACGGCGGTTCGGGCCCGAGGACGTCGCCGAGAACGCCGAGGAGGTCATCATCCTCTCCGAGGCCTACTGGAACAGCCGCTTCGCAGCGGATCCGCAGATCCTGGGCCAGACGCTGCTCGTCGGCAACTCGCCCCAGACGATCGTCGGTGTGATGTCCCGGGAGGTCGACCTGCCCGACGAGGTCGATTTCTGGGCCCCGTTCGCCCTCGGCGAGCGCCATCGCGAGTCCCGGGGCCGCTGGGCCCAGGCGATCGGGCGGCTGGCAACCGGTGTCAGCGTCGAACAGGCCCAGGCCGAACTGAAGACGATCGCGGCTCAGCTCGAGGAGGAGACGCCGGACTTCAACCGCGGCTGGACCGTCAGCCTCCTACCGCTCCAGGACGACCTGGTCTACGACGTGCGCACGCCGATCATGATCCTGCTCGGCGCCGTCGCCTTCGTCTTGTTGATTGCCTGCGCCAACGTGGCGAACCTGATGCTGGCTCACGGTGCCCGACGAGGGCGTGAACTGGCGATCCGCGTCGCGCTCGGCGCCGATCGTCTGCGCGTCGTCCGTCAGGTGCTGACCGAGAGTCTGCTGTTGTCGATCCTGGCCAGCGGCGTCGGACTGCTGATCGCCACCTGGTCGATCGAGGTCCTGGTCCGGATGGGCGGCGACTTCCTGCCCCGGGCCGAAGGGATCGGGCTCAACTTCCCGGTGTTGATGTTTACCCTCGTCGTCTCGGTCGCGACGGGGCTCGTGTTCGGTCTCGCGCCGGCGTTGCACGCGTCCCGCAAGGACGTCGTCGACGGCTTGCAGGGCAGCGGACGGATCGCTGGCGACGGCTGGCGGCAGGGTTCCTGGGGGCGCAACGGGTTGATCGTGGCGCAGGTCGCCCTGTCCCTCGTGCTGTTGATCGGGGCGGGTCTGCTGATCAACAGCTTCCAGCGATTGACCGGAGTCGATCCGGGCTACGCGACCGATCGGATGCTGACCCTGAGCATCGACCTTCCCGGTTCGCGCTACGACGGGACCGCGGCCCAGGTCGCCTTCTTCGATCAGGCGCTGGAACGGATCTCGGCCCTGGGCGATGTCGAGCGAGCGGCGGCGATCAGCTGGCTCCCGGTCGGCAGTCCGGGATCGGCGACGAGCTACGTTCGTCTCGACGCGCCGCGGCCGGAGGCCGGCCAGGCGCCGGTCGCCGACGTCCGCGCCATCACACCCGGCTTCTTCCAGACGATGGAGATCCCGTTGCTCCGGGGACGGGAGTTCGATCGCACCGATACCGTCGACGGACCGGCCCGGGTGGTGATCAACCGCTCGATGGCCGAGAAGCACTGGCCCGGCGAGAGCCCGCTGGGCAAGCAGATCGAGATGTCCTGGGGCGACGCTCTCGTCGCCGAGATCATCGGCGTGGCCGAGGACGTGCGTCTCCGCGGTCTCGACACCGCGACCCGCGACACGCTGTACTGGCCGAACACCCAGCTGCCCTATGACTTCATGACGATCCTCGTGCGCACGTCGGGCGACCCGTTGCAGTCCGCCGCCGCGGTCCGCGCGCAGATCCGCGCTATCGATGGGCAATTGCCGGTGGCGGACCTGCAGCCGCTCTCGACGGTCCTCGGCCGCTCGGTGCAGCGGGAGCGCTTCCTGGTCTCGTTGATCTCCGTCTTCTCGGGGCTCGCCCTGGTGCTGGCGCTGATCGGCGTCTACGGTGTGATCGCCTACGCGACGAGCCGGCGGACCCGTGAGTTCGGCGTGCGGATCGCCCTCGGCGCGAGTCCGCGAGATCTGCTGGCCAGCGTGCTCGGGCAGGGCATGCGGCTGGCCCTGGCCGGTGCGTTGATCGGCGTCGCCGTGGCGCTGGCCCTGACCCGATCGATGGCCGGGATGCTCTACGAGATCAGCCCGACCGATCCGCTGACCTTCGGTGTCGTGGTGACCTTGCTGGCTCTCTCCCTGCTGTCGGCCTGCTACGTCCCGGCGCGGCGAGCGACCCGGATCAATCCGTCACCGCGCTGCGGGCGGAGTGATCCGGGCAGGGAATCGTCCCGTGCCCGACCGGATCAGGCCCGGCCCAGTCGCTTCCGCTTCGCCCGGGCCCGGCCGAGGATCCGGCGACCCTTCAGGTTTCCCTCGGCATCTCGCAGCGCCGCGTCGGTGCCCTTGGCGCGGCGCTTCGCCTCCTTCAACCGGGTCGCGTAGGTGGCGACCTCGTGACGGGCGCCCTCGGCCCGGCTGCCGGCCTGCTCCAGCTCTTTCTCGGCCAGCTCGATCTCCCGTTCCGCCGCGCGAAGCTCGAGTTCGGCCTCCTCGATCGCCCGACGCGTCTTCTTGCGGCGTTCCTTCCGAAGCTCGGCGGCGGTCTTCCGTGGCGGCACCTCCGGGTCGGGCACGATCGTCAACGTCGGCGTGCCGGGCTTCGTCGTCGGTTGCTTGACCGCCGAGGTCTTGCCGGTCGCGGCCCTCTTCGGCGCGGGCGGCGGCAGCGTGAAACCTCCAGGGCGACCGAAGACGTCGAACCCGGACGGTTGCAGATCGGTGACCAGGCGTCCCGGTGTGACGGCGGCATCGTCGCCGGCATCGTTGCCGGGATCCCCTCCGACGATCGCCTCCAGAGTCATCTCGATCCGCCGGACGATCGCCCGGCCCGGCTGGGTGCCTGAGCGAACCAGCACCCACTCGGCGCGCTGGACGGCGGCCTCCAGCGCTTCACGCCGTTCGGCCCCGGCGGCTTGCAGCTCCTCGACGCGGTTCTTCTTCGAGCCGGCCCCGGCCTGCACGGCGCCGAGGCGTTGCAGTGCGTCACCGAGCCGGTCCCATTCCTCGCGGTAGTTCCAGAACACCTGGTTGACGGCCCACGCCGCCACACTCGGCCGTGATAGCCCGCGAACCTGCGCGGCACCCTCGGCATCCTCCTGCTTCCAGCGTCTTCGCCAGTTCGTTGCGCTCCGCGACGAACCGATCGGCGGCAACCGATACAGCCCATCGACGCGCTCTCGCAGCAGATCCTTCTTTCCCGGACTCATCCCGGTAGTTTACCGAAAGGGGACGGGTACCAGATCGGGGTTTCGGGGACACCCTTGACCGATGGCACCCGGGCGCTCAGGGGCCGGGGGGTAGCCGGAACTCCGTCGGCAGCAGGACGGGCCGACCCTCGGGGTCCACCTCGGAGCACGACTCAGGCGCACCGTCCGGGTGCCGTCGGGCTTGACCCCGTAGATCCATTCGTCGCCAGGGCAGGCGCGACGGTTGCCGAATGGTCTCGCCCGCCGGCAACGCGCCACCGGCGTGTCGCCACTCGAGGAATCCGCGTGGTGAACTCGAGATCGACCTCCTCGCCGCGCCACACTGTCGACGACGCCGGCGAGGTCGGCGAAGCGATCCTTGTGCCACTCGAGCAAGTTCCAGCGACCAACTCGAACTTCAGATCGGCGTCCATCTGCTCGCGATCATGGTCGCAGAGGACGACGAGCTGGGCCAGGTTGACCATCTCCTCCAGCGCCTCCGCGCTGAGTGGTCTGGCGATGCAGGGCCGACCTAGGGATCGACCACCCGGGTGACGAAGCGCTGGGTCGGCGTCGCGCGTGCTCGACCATCACCTTGCGCAGGTTGGCATCGGAGGTGCTTGGCGATCTCGTACTGCAAGGCTTCGAGGAGCGCCCCCGCGAAAGTCGTGGCTCCGCGAGA
>CALNYP010000006.1:0-100402 GCA_942490715.1 uncultured bacterium | reverse complement strand
GAGTAGACTGGCGCCCGTCCGGCACGATGCCGTATCGACGAGGAGGGCGCGTTGATGCCCTACTGGACCACCGTCGGCTTGATCGCCGCGCTGACGGTCTGCGGTGTCTACGGTTGCGTGCGCGATTCGTTCACCGGCCCGGGCTGGCGCCGGGGCATGGTCTACGGACTCTGCATCGGGTTGATCCACGCCGGGATCGCGCTGGGAATGTCCGGGGTGTTCAACCTGCCCGGCAAGCTCTGGCTCTGGTGGATCATCGAGCCGATGGTCTCGTATCTGATCGGCGGAGCCGTGCTCGGGCTGGTGTCGGAGAAGCTGGACAGGTAACGCCGGCGCGAACCGGCGCTCACCCGGCACTGGCAGGGGAGACAGGAATCGAACCTGCAACCCCCGGTTTTGGAGACCGGTGCTCTGCCAATTGAGCTACTCCCCTGTGCCGCGGCGCAGTGTACCCCTGGGTTTTGGGGATTGCAAATGCTGGGGGGGTTGCCGGGGGTTGCGCCCGGGGGATCGATCTAGGGCCGGGTCGAGCCGTCGCCGATGAACTCCCCGAGCCGGCGAACCTGCCCACCTTGCCCGTCGAAATTGCCAGGGTCGAGCCACCGTTCGTAGGCCACCCGTAGCGCCGGCCACTCGCCGTCGATCACCGAGAACCAGGCGGTATCCCGGTTCCGCCCCCGGGTGATGCGGGCCTGGCGGAAGGTGCCCTCGTACTGGAAGCCGAGTCGATGGGCCGCGTCCCGGGAGGGCTGATTCAACGCGTCGCACTTCCACTCGTAGCGTCGGTAGCCCAGGTCGAAGGCGTGCTTCATCATCACGTACATCGCCTCGGTCGCCGCGGTGGTCCGCTGCAGCAGCGGCGAGTAGCTGATGTGGCCGACCTCGATCGTGCGCATCGCCCGGTCGATGCGCATGAAGCTGGCCATGCCGCCGAGCTTGTCGGTGGTTCGATCCCGGATCGCGTAGAAGAACGGATCGGCGGAGGTGAAGCTCGCCGCGAGGGCCGTGCGGAACTCCGCCGGCGACCCGAACGGACCGTAGGGCATGTAGGTCCACATCCCGCCGTCGCGGTCGAGCCGATAGGCCTCGAACAGTCCGGCGGCGTGAGCCTCGACGTCGAGGGGTTCGAGGCGGCAGCAACGCCCCTCGAGTACATCGCCCCGGGAGAGTTCGACAGGCTCGGGACGCTCGTCCACCGGTGCGCCGATCGGCTGGCCCAGCTCGTTGAAGCAGGGTTCGCGCTCACTCATCTCAGGCGCCAGCTGGCCCGGTGCCGGTTGCGCCCCTCGACCTCGTACTTCTCCTCGAAGTTGGTCATCGCGCCCTCGCTCGGAACCGGGAAGGCGTCGCCGCCGAACTCGGGCAGCCGCTCGTAGGCCTCATGGCCCTCGAACACCTCTTCGATCTGCTCCCAGTACTCGTCGTGGTCGGTGGCGACGTGGAGGTGGCCCCGGGGAACGAGGATGCGCGCCATCTGATCCGCGTTGGACTTGCGCAGGAAGCGCCGCTTCTTGTGTCGCTTCTTGGGCCAGGGGTCGGGGTAGAAGACGTAGAACACCCGCACCGAGCGATCGGGGATCGCGTCGATCATCTCGTGAACGTCGAGGCGGGCGAAGCGCATGTTGGTCAGCCCGCGCTTCTTGGCCCGGGACTCGGCGAAGCGCAGGTACTTGTTGGCCCACTCGATCCCGATGTGGTTGACGTCGGGGCGCGCCTCGGCGGCGGCGATCAGGAAGCGGCCCTTGCCGATCCCCAGTTCGAACTCGACGGGGTTGTCGTTGCCGAAGATCTCCTGCCAGTCCACCCGCTCGCGCAGCTTCAGCGGGTCCAGGCGGAACTCGGGGGCTTCGACGATCACTTCACGGGGTGCCATCCGGGCATATTGCCCAGCCACGGGACTCGTCGCAACCGAGCGAGGAGCCGGGGGCGAAGTTCTCCCGCATCTCGCCCGGATCGACTCAGTTGGCGACCCGGCGCGGCTTCAACGTCACCCGACGGGGGAACATCGGCAGCCGGCCGGCGCGCAGCTCGGCCAGCGGATACAGCGTGCCCCGCCAGACGATCCCGCCGCGGCG
This sequence comes from uncultured bacterium, assembly GCA_942490715.1. Taxonomy (GTDB): domain Bacteria; phylum Acidobacteriota; class Polarisedimenticolia; order Polarisedimenticolales; family Polarisedimenticolaceae; genus CALNYP01. Next base: position 98,327 of record CALNYP010000006.1, on the reverse strand, counting down.
CATCGCCTGTCCGGCCGATCGGGCCAGGGCGACCATCAACACCGGACCCATCCACGGCGCGAGCAGTCCGTACCCCATCGAGACGCCGATCCGCCGGGCCAGCACACAGGAGGGAATCGTCGTGGCCAGGAACGCGACCCCGGCGGCGTGGCCGGCGGTGCTGCCGACGATCGGCCCGGCGAAGGTGCCACCCCAGACGATCGTCTGGATCGTCAGGGCCAGCAGCGCCAGCCAGAGCCGGAAGCCGAACACGGCGAACAGGTTCTTCTCGATGGCCCGGAGCAGGCCGATCACCGAGGGCGCCCAGTGCACGTCGATGTCGGGTCCGGCCTCGTAGATCCGCGACCGGTAGCCTCGATTGCGCAGGATCAAGCCGAGCTTCATGTCGTCGATCACCTCGAAGCGCAGCGCCTCGTGGCCGCCGGCGTCGCGATAGGCCTCGCGGGTGACCAGGTTGAAGGCACCGACGCCGGCGACGGTCCACCAGCGATCGCGGTTCACACCGGCGAACAGCCGGGCCACCGTCAGCCGCATCGCGACCATCAACGCGTTGCCCCCGACACCGGGCGCGCTCTCCCGGGGGAGCAGGCAGACGTGGTCGACGCCCTGCTGGTCTCCGCAGGCGACCGCCCGGGCCACGGCGTCGGGGACCATCCAGGCGTCGGCGTCGGTGAACAGCAGCCAGTCGCCGGCGGCCTTTGCCGCGCCGAGGTGGAGCGCGTGGGGTTTGCCCAGCCAGCCCGCCGGCAATTCGTCGATGCGCAGGAGCTGCAACCGTTCGTCGCGTCGCGCGATCTCGCCGAGGATCTCCGGGGTGCGATCGTCGGAGCGGTCGTCGACGACGATCAGCTGCAGGTCGATGCCGCGCTGGCCGAGCAGCCGGGTGACGGTGTCGCCGATCCGCTCCTGTTCGTTGCGTGCGGCGAGCACGATCGAGACCCGGGGTCGGCGACGGTCGCCGTCGGTGCCGTCCTGATCGTCGGTGATCCGTGGGTCGGCCTGGGGCAGGAAGGGGAGCTTGCCGATCGCGAACAGGGTCGACAGCGTGTAGCCGGCCCACAACGCCGCCAGCGACCAGAAGCCGACGTCGAGCCAGTCGGCGGAGGTCACATCGCGACCGGTCCGGGGACCGGACGACCCGAGAGGTGACCCAGCACATCGCCGACGAGGTAGAGCGAGCCGGTCACCAGCACGTACGAACCATCGCCCTGGTGACGGGCCTGTTCCCGGGCGCGATGGACCGCCTCGAACGGGTCGTCGATCGCCTCGGGGCGCGGCATCCAGCGACCGGCCTCGTCGGCGACGTCCTCGGCGAGGAGCCCCTTCTCCACCGGCGGCCGGGTGATCAGGACCGACTGCGCCCGCGCGGCCAGCGGCAGCAACAGCTGGTCGAGCGGCTTGCCCCTGGTGGCACCGAAGACGACGAAGGGCTTCGGCAGGTCGAGCTCGTCGAGGTAGGCACAGAGCGTCTCCATGCCCGCCGGGTTGTGGGCGCCGTCGAACAGCAGGCGCGGCCCGCCGTCGCCGGGGTCGAGCCATTGCAGACGGCCGGGCCAGCGCACCGACGCGAGTCCGTGACGGACCCGGTCGGCTTCGATCGTCACGTCGAGGGCCAGGGCCATCCGCTCGAAGGCGGCCAGCGCGATGCGCGCGTTGTCGATCTGGTGGCGGCCCGGTAGCGACAGCTTCAACCGGGGGAAGTCGCCGGCGGGGCTGCTCAGATGGAACAGGTCGCCGTCGCGGCCTTCGAAGCTGACCCGGTCCCGGGCGTCGATGAACGGGGCGCCGTGCTTGCGGCAGGCGGCGTGGATCACGTCGAGGGCCGCCTGCTGCGTCACGCCGCTGATCAGCGGCCGATCGCTTTTGATGATGCCGGCCTTCTCGCCGGCGATGTCCCGCAGGGTCGGGCCGAGGGTCTTGGTGTGATCGAGGCCGATGCTGACGATCACCGGCACCTCGGCCTCGACGGCGTTGGTCGCGTCGAGTCGTCCGCCGAGGCCGACCTCGAGCACCGCGGCGCGCAGGTCATGATCCCGGAACGCTTCCAGCGAGGTCGCGGTGACGACCTCGAAGAACGACGGGTGCGCCTCGAGGCGTCCGGCGGCGAGGGCGGTCTCGATCCGCTCGCGCATCGCGGCCAGTCGCCGGTCGAACTCGTCGCGGCCGATGTCCTCGCCGTTCAGGCGGATCCGTTCGGTCGGATGCACAAGGTGCGGCGAAGTGAACATCCCCGACGGCACGTCGTGGGCCGCGAGCAACGCGTCGATCATCGACGAGACCGAGCCCTTGCCGTTGGTCCCGGCGATCAGGGCGACGACCGGTTTCGCCTCGGGGTGATCCAGCTCGTCGAGCAGGGCGCGGATGTTGTCCAGCCCCAGCTTCATGCCGAAGTGCTGCAGGCCGTAGAGCCAGCGGATCATATCCTCGGACATCGGCATGTTCGTTCCCGGGCTCCCGCGGCGGAGATCGCCGGCCGCTATGATAGCGCTCCGTGGAACGTCGCATGCAGCTCGGCCTGGGGGCCGTCGTGATCGCCGCCGGCGTGCTGCTCAGCCTCGCCTCGGCGACGGTCCCGCTGCTGGATCCCGACGAGGCCCGGTTCGCCCGGACCTCGGTCGAGATGATCTCCGACGGCGACGTGGTCGTGCCCCACTTCGAGGGGCGCCCGCGGCTGGTCAAACCGCCCCTGGTGCACTGGATCCAGTCCTCCCTGTTCCGCCTGTTCGGCGTCGGTGAGTTCGCGGCCCGGCTGCACTCGACCCTGGCGACGATGCTGACGCTGTGGCTCGCCGGCTGGGTCGCCGCTCGCCGGTTCGGTGACGAGGCCGCGGTCTGGAGCGCGGCGATCCTGGCCACGATGCCGCTGGTCGCCGTCGCCGGGTTCCTCGGAACGATCGACGCGTTGCTGGCGTTGCCGATGTTCGCGGCGGTGGCCCTGGACATGACGCCACCCCCCGAGGGCCGCAAGTACGAGGCCCACGTGATCGGCGGACTGCTCGGTCTGGCGTTCCTGGCCAAGGGGCCGGTCGGTGTCGTCGTACCGCTGCTGGTGATCCTCGCCGGGCGGACGGTCACCCGGCGGCAACCGCTGGTCTCCGGCGCCGGGCTGCTTCACGGGACGCTGACCTGGTGCCTGATCGTGCTGCCCTGGGGAGTGACCTTCCTGAGGAGGATCTCCGCCGGTGAGGTCTCGAAGCTGATCCAGGGCGAGGCGCTGGGTCGGTTCTTCGAGGGCACGAGTCACGGCGAACCGCCGTGGTTCTACCTGCAGGTGATCGGGGTCGGCTTGTTGCCCTGGTGCGCGCCGCTGCTGGTCGCCCTCTGGCGGATCGTCCGGGAGTGGCGGGAGTCGCCGGCACCGACCGCGCGTTACGCGGCGGCGGCGCTGCTGACCGGCTTGATCTTCTTCTCGATCGCCCAGGGCAAGTTGCCGACCTACATCCTGCCGCTGGCTCCCCTCGCGGCGTTGCTCGTGACGTGGGAGCTGGGCCGGGAGCTGGAATCCGAGGCCCGGGGTGCAGGTGCCGCCGGCCTGGCCGCGATGATGGCGTTCCTGGCGGTCGGGCTGGGGCTGGCCTGGTTCACCGCGTCGGATCCGCTGGTCGCCGCATCGGCGGGGCCGTCGGCGATCCTGTTCGGCGCCGGGGCGATCGTGGCGATCCGTGGCGTGGGCGATCGTCGCCCCCGGGCGGTGTTCGGTGCGGCGGCGCTGGCGACGACCGGGTTCCTGGTCGTTGCGCTGGTCACCCTGTTGCCGGGGTTGTCCCGGACGCGAACCGCGGCCTACCTGGTCGATGCGGTTCCGGCGCTGCACCAGCGGCCGGTCGCCGTCGTGGACATGAAGGTCCCCAGCCTGACCCACTACCTCGGCCGGGCGCCGGAGTCGATCGACATGTCCGCCCTCGTCGACCGGATGAAGCAACCCGGCGACCTGCTGCTGGTCTTCGATGAGGACGACCTGGCGAAGACGCCTCCGGAGGTGATCGCCACGTTGCTCGAAGTCGGTCGTCAGGGGAAGTACGTCGTCTACGAACGGGCCAGGCCCGGGTCGGCCGCGTCGCCCGGGTCGGGCCCCCGAGGGGAGTAAAGCGATGCCGGTCACTTCGACGATCGAGGCGATGCAACCGGGTGACTGGCCGGTGGTCGAGGCGATCTACCGGGAGGGGATCGAGACCGGCGTGGCGACCTTCGAGACCGCTACCCCGTCGTACGAACAGTGGGATCGCGCCCATCGCCCCGACTGCCGGATCGTTGCCCGCCTCGACGGTGCGATCGTCGGCTGGGCCGCCCTGTCGCCGGTCTCGCCAAGGGAGGTCTACCGGGGCGTCGCCGAGGTCGGGATCTACGTTGCCGCCGCGGCCCGGGGTGCGGGCGTTGGCCGGCGGTTGCTCGCCGCGCTGGTCCGGAGCTCCGAGGCGGCCGGGTGCTGGACGCTCCAGGCGGGGATCTTCCCCGAGAACGCGGCGAGCCTGGCGCTGCATCGCGGCTGTGGTTTTCGTGAGCTGGGTCGTCGGGAACGGATAGGCTGTCGCGACGGCGTCTGGCGCGACGTCGTGCTGCTGGAGCGCCGGAGTTCCGTCGTCGGCCGGGGGTGAGCCCGGCGTGCTACGCTCCCTTTCGATGAGGTTCCTGTGCCGAAACTGACGAAGATCTACACACGCACCGGAGACGATGGGACGACCGCTCTCGGCGGTGGGCAGCGCGTCAAGAAGTACGCGACTCGCATCGAAGCCTACGGGACGGTCGACGAGCTGAACTCGCAGATCGGCGTCGCCGTGGCCGGCGGTCTCGACCCCGAGTTGACCACCGAGTTCGCCCGGATCCAGAACGAGCTGTTCCACCTGGGCTCCGACCTCTGCATCCTCGAGGAGGACAAGCAGAAGAGGCCGGTGCCCGGGATCGAGCAGCGGCACATCGACGAGCTGGAGCGCTCCCTCGACCGGATGACCGCCGAGGTCGGCCCCCTCGAGAACTTCATCTTGCCCGGCGGCTGCATCGGAGCGGCGCGGCTGCACATGGCGCGGACGATCTGTCGCCGCGCCGAGCGCCTCGTGGGCCGGCTCGTCGAAGAAGAACCGACCGGCCCGTTCGTCCTGACCTACCTCAACCGCCTGTCCGACGCCCTGTTCGTGATGGCCCGCCTCGAAAACAAACGCCGCCGCGTAGACGACGTCACCTGGGACAGCCGGAGCTAAAAAGGGGACGTGTACGAAAACGGGGTTAAGGGGACAGTCCCCTTAACCCCGTTTTGGTACACGTCCCCAAATCGGGGTTTCAAATCGGGGTTTCGGGGACGGGCATGAAAAAAGGGGACAGGAACCGAAGCTCGCCGGGTGTCTAAGTTGCGTATCCCGGTGCGAGGCGAACCTCGGTTGCTGTCCCCTTGTCTCGTGCCAGGCTCGAGGCAAGTGGCATGAGACGCCTCCGGAGCAGGAGGAGGGGCTTGAACGCTCTTACTCCGGAGGCGCCCCAGGGGGGTTGGATCCCCTGTTGCCTACCTAGAAGTACGCACGGCTGCGCGAATGGTTGCGTTCGCAGGTGTAAAAAGGCGTTTACAAGGCCGCGAGGCTGTTCGGGGTCAGGCGCGCGGCGTCATGAAACGCAGGCAGCGGCCGATCTCTTCTCGCATGTTGGTGCGGTCGACCAGCAGGTCGATCATCCCGTGCTCGAGCAGAAACTCGCTGCGCTGGAATCCCTCGGGCAACTGCTGCCGGATCGTCTGCTCGATAACACGCGGTCCGGCGAAACCGATCAACGCCCGCGGCTCGGCAACGATCAGATCGCCGAGCATCGCGAACGACGCCGTGACACCACCGGTGGTCGGGTCGGTCAAGATCGAGATGAACGGGATGCCCGCATCGTCGAGACGCGCCAGCGCCGAGGAGATCTTCGCCATCTGCATCAGCGACAGCGTGCCCTCCTGCATCCGGGCTCCACCGGAGCAGGCGATCACGATCAACGCCGCCCGCTCCTCGTGGGCCCGCTCGGCGCAGCGTGTCACCTTCTCGCCGACGACGCTGCCCATCGAGCCGCCCATGAAGCCGTACTCCATCACGGCGACCACGACCGGCATTCCGTCGACCGCCCCCCGTGCGGAGATCAACGCATCCTTCATGCCGGTGCGCTGCTGGTACTCGACGATCCGATCCTTGTAGGCCTTGGTGTCGACGAACTCGAGGGCGTCCCGCGGGCCGATGTCCTGGTCGAACTCCTCGTACTTCCCGTCGTCGAGCAACATGTCCAGTCGCTTCCGGGCGTCGATCCGGAAGTGGTAGTTGCACTTGGGGCAGACGTTGGAGTTCCGCAGGACCTCCTTCTTGTAGACCATCTCCTTGCAGGCGGAGCACTTGACCCACAGACCCTCGGGCATCTTGACCCGACGATCGGTCGCCGCTTGCTTCGGCGTTTTTTCCTTGCGAAACCAGGCCATGCTTTGTGGTCCCCGCCAGATTGGGCAGAACGCCCAAACCTACCAGCGGGCGCGGAACGGCGTCAAGCCGAGGGCCGGGGGGTGGGTCAGTCGCCGCCGAGCAGCGCGTCGATCCGGTCGGTGATCTCCGACTCGATCCCGTCGCCTACCGCGGCGACCTGCGCGGGCTCCGACGAGGCGCGGTCCGCACCGTTCTCGCCGGAAACGGCGTCATCCGCCGGCCCCACCGGGACGACGACCTCGGTGGCGGTCACCGGACCCGCCTCAGCCGGAGTCGAAGCCCCGGCCTCGGTCGCATCTACTCGAGGCGATGCCGCGGCCGCCGCTCCCTCGGTGGTGTTCTTCACCGCGGTCGCCTGGGCGCGGCCGGCGACGAACGCGTCCAGCAGGCTCTGGAGCTTCTCGCCATCCAGCGGCTTCTCGACAAACTCGTCGGCACGGTAGCGGTGCCGGGCCTCGGAGCGGTACTGACGGCTGCGGAACCTCGAACTCATGATGACGATCGCCGAGGCGCTGCCGTGGGGCGTCGAACGCAACTCGAGGCAGACTTCCAGTCCGGACTTGCGGGGCAGCATGAACTCGAGCAGGGTCAGGTCCGGCTGGCACTTGCTGAACGCATCGATCGCCTCCACCCCGTTCTTGGCGTGGGCGACGGTGTGACCATCGGCCTCCAGGAGCGACCGGAGTGCCTCCAGCGTCGTGGGGTCGTAGTCGACGATCAGTATCGTATACTTGGGCATCAGCAATCCGAGCAGCGGTCCGGACAGTGTTCAGCTACCCGCACGAGCGCCTCGGTTCCGGCTTGAAACACCAAGCCCCGGCGACGGATAGATCCGATCGAAACATATCGTCTGCCCTCGACCGATTCAAGTTGGCGGAAGTCCTTGGAACAGCCCCCTTGACCAGCTCCGCGACACCCCTCGACCCGGCGTGGGAAGCCGCCCTGAACCGCGCCGTCGAAGGGAGCCTGCGTGAAGCCGACAGCCATCTGTTTCTCGAAGATCGCGAGGACCTGACGGTCGAAAGCGAACCGGGCAACGCGCACCGCTCGACCCAGACCCGCCATCTCGGCATCGCGGCGTTTCACGGCGGCACCGAGCGACGCCACGCGTTTCTCTCGGACCCGTCACCCGACGATGTTGCCCGACTCGTCGCCGCCGCCGCCGGCGAGCGGACCCGGGTGCCACCCCGAGCCTCGGTCGCGACGGCCCGCCCGTCCGGGCTCGACCCCCGGGGCCCCGGCGCCCTGGTGGCACGGGTCGAGGACGAGACCGTCAAAGCCCTTCCGCCGCGCACCAACCTGGACAGCATCCGCTGGATCGGTTTCCAGCAACACGTCGTGATCGCCAGGCCCGGGCAACCGATCGTCCTGGATCAGCGCCGCGGAGCTCGCCTGCGGATCGAGGCCCGGGCCGAAACCCCCTCGGGCTGGACCCGGGTGGTCGAGGAGTGCGTCCTCGGAGATCCGTCCGGCTCACCTACCGCCGAGACCGAGCAGCTGTCCATCCGGGTGGCCCGTCGCGCGGCGGAGCGGCGCGTGCTCAAGGACCCTCGCCGTGGCGAGCAGCGCATCGTGTTCGCCGCCGGCGTCGGTGGAGTCTGGCTCCACGAGGTCGTCGGCCACGCCCTGGAGGGTGACACCGCCGCTCGGGGTAGCTGGCTGGCCGGCCGGACCGATGCGGTGACCGATCGCGCCGCGGTGATCGTCGACGACCCGCGCCGGGGCCGCGCCGCCTGGAAGGTGGATGACGAGGGAGAGCCTGCCCGGTCGACGCCGTTGATCCTCGGCGGCCGGGTCCGGGGTACGTTGCTCGACCGCGCCTGGGCCAGCCACAGCGGCGGGACCTCCACCGGCCACGGCCGCCGCGCGTCGTTTCGTGAACCGCTCCTGCCGCGGATGGGCTGCACGTTCCTCGGCGCAGGGAGTCTTCCCGCCGCCGAGGTGGTCGCCGGCACCACCGGCCTCTACATCCGACGGATGGAGTCGGCCCACACCGACCCCCGGACCGGCCGCGCTGTCTTCCGGGTGACCGACGCCGACGAGCTGTTCGAGGGACGTCGGACCGGCGCGGTGAAGCCGTTCCTGCTCCACGTGGACGGACCTGCGAGCCTGGCCGGACTGGATCGGATCGGCGACGATCTGCGCTTCGATGTCTGTATCGGATCTTGCCATCGTGAGGGTCAGGCGCTCCCCGTGAGCGTCGGCGCGCCGACAATTCGGATAGGGGTGGCTGGGGTCGCGAAGTGAAAAAAATCGGCACGGCGTCATGACCCTGGCCATGACCATGGTCGATCGACGAGGGTGGTCAACGTGACCGTCGACGACGAAGGAGCCCGCCCGGCGCCGCTTCGGCCAGCGGTGGCACTGGAACGTCTCGACGAACTTCACGGGGTGGCCCGCCGGGAAGGACTGCAACATCCGTTCGAGCTGTACCAGCGCTCGGCGACCTCGGTCCGGGTGACCCGGACCAACGGAGCAGGTGTCGCTGATGCCGGCGAACAGATCCGGGTCGGCCGGGAGGATGGCCTGGCCCTGCGGGTCCGGGACCAGAAGGACGGCGGCGGGTCGTTCGTCGCGACCTCCGGTTGCGACCCCCAGGGTGTGGGCTGGCTGGTCCGGCAGGCGTCCCTGGCCTACCGCGCCCCCGGCCCCTGTGTCTGGCGCGAGTCCGGTCACGGGTTGCGGGATGTCGTCGGCGGATCGCTGCCCGCCCCGGCCGAGCTGCGCCGCTGGCTCGACGAGGCGATCGAGTCGATCCCGGACAGCAAGGATGGCCGCTTCTGGGTCGAGGTGGCCGTGACCCAGGAGAGCTGGGCCGCCACCGGGGGGCTCCGGGCGGTCCGGGCCCGTCGGCGGGCCTGGGCCGGTGCCGATCTGGCCGTGGCCGAAGGAGGCAGGAGCCGGGCTCCGATGATCCTGGCGGCACCGGACTGGGAGAGCCTGGCGACCGATGGCTGGCACAACCTGGTCCTGGACCGCCGCTGGCCACCGGGAGAAGCCGCGGCCCCGGCACACGGTCACTATCCGGTCGTCTTCAGCCCCGAGGCGGCGGCGACCCTGGTTCGCAGCCTGACCCGGGTGATCCACGCCGCCGGTACCGAGGTGGGACTGCCGGTCGGTGAAGGCTGGGTCGTTGCCGATGATCCCCTGGCCCCAGGCGCCCTGGGCGGCGAACGTTTCGACGACGCCGGATTCCAGACCGGCCGCAGGGTCCTGGCCGACGGGGAGCGGGCCGTGGCGACCTTCGACGCTCCGGGGACCTGGTCCCGGGGCTCCTACCGCGATCCACCCAAACCGAGACCCTCGTTCCTCGTCGTCGATCCACCCAAAACGCCCCTTCCGAGCCGGGCCCTGGTCGCCTCGAGGGTCACGATCCACCCGGTCACCGCCACCAGCTGGGTCCTCGATATCGGTGGAGGACTGCTGGACGGGGGAAATCCAGGACATCCGGTGACCAACCTGCTGATATCGGTGGATCCGGAGTCGCTGGTCCGACGATGTATGGGTGGATACGGCCGACCCCGGATCTCCTGGCAAGGAGTCCAGACCCCGAGCCTGATCTTCCGCGATCTACCGGTTTAGGTGTCCGACGAGATCGCCCAGTTCGGGGACTGCCCTCAGCCCGGGGAGCAACCGCTCCAGCCGGGTCAGTGTCCGGGGCACGGCATCCTCGTAGCGGGTGCGACCCAGCACGCCGATCTGATAGCCGAAGGTGCCCAGCGCCTTGATCATCCGCTCGGCAGCCACGACCTCGAGTCGCGCCACGAAGGCGTCGCGCTCGGGGCCCCCGGGTAGCGCGGCGAGGTAGCGGTCCACCAGCCCGGGCCGCCAGTCCGGGTCGATCTCGAGGTAGGCGTCCCAGAGGATCGAGGCCAGGTCGTAGCTGTCCGGACCCCAGCGGGCATCCTGAATGTCGACCAGCGCCAGGGAGCCGTCGGCCCGCACCATCAGATTGCGGGAGTGATAGTCCCGGTGGCAAAGCACCGCCGGCCCGGCGGCGGCCAGCTCGGCCAGCCGGTCGAGGGGTGCGGTCCACGCCTCGACGAGATCGCCACGGCCGAGCCACCCGCCCAGGAAGTGCCGGCGGAAGAACTCCATCTCGAACCGGAAACGATCCCCGTCGAGTCGGGGCCCCTCGGCCCGATACGACCGGGCGAGCACCGGCGTGCCCCGGGTCGCGATCGCCGCCGCCAGATCGACCGCCCGTTCGAGACCCCGGAGCGGCCCCTCGGTGGCGACCCAGGACTCCAGCAGCCGGTCACCGAGATCCTCGAGGACGAGACAGCCGACCGCGGGAGAGGCATCGAGGACCCGGGGCACCGGCAGGCCGGCCTCCAGGAACACCTCGGTCATTCGCTGATCGTCACTCTCCCCGGTGAACGGTTCGCCGTAGTCCATCACGATCCGATCGACCCCGTCAGCGGCTCCCGCCAGCCGGAAGAAGCGCCGGGTCGAGGCATCGCCGACGAGGAGAGTCGCCTCCGCCCCCGGGAAGCGCTGGGCCAGCCAGCTCCGCAGCTCCGGCCTCACGCGGCCGACGTCTGATCGAAGGGGACGACGGCGAGATCGCCGACCCTCGGGAGTCCGGCAGCCCGAGGGTCGTCGCCCTCGGGGAACACCGCGATCAGCGAGCGATGAGCCTCGAAGCCCGAGGGCAACTCGACTCCCGGCCCGACGACACAGCCGGTCAGGCGACAGTCGGGACCGATCCAGCTCTCCGGCATGACGATCGTGTCCTGCAGCCGGCTGCCCGGACTGACCATCGAGGCGAACCCCAGCGCATTGAACCCCAGGAAGCTGGCTCGCCGGTCGTACTTGGCCCCGGGTCCCAGGGCTCCCACCGAACGACCGAGACGGCGTACCGGATCGTGATCGGTCAACCGGCGGCGCTCCCGGACGCTGTGTTCCAGCAGGTCGGCACAGCCCTCGTGGTAGCGCAGCGGACTGCCGAACTCCCGCCAGAAACCGCTGTGGTGGAACGAGCCGAGACGGCGTTCCCGGGCCAGGTCGATGAAGATGTCCCCGACGGTGTCCGCCGGTCCGCCGGGGGGAATCGCGTCGAGCACCTCGTCGTCGAGGATCTGGCAGCCGGTGAACAGGAAGCTGCCGGCGATCAACTCCGGCGCGACCTCGGGCTGCCCCCGCAACCGCAGTACCCGGCCGTCGCGACCGACCTCCACCGTTCCGTACCCGTCCCGCGGGTCGGTCACGACGATCGTCGCCGGCAACCCCGAGTCGATGTGCGATCGCACGGCGGCCTCGAGATCGATGTCCGACAGCATGTCGCCGTTGGAGACGACCAGGGGACCGTCGCCCTCGAGGAGCTCCCGGGCGTTGCGAATCCCACCGGCGGTACCGAGGATCTCCTCCTCGCGCTGAAAGCGGATCGGCGGCAACCCGTAGTCCGAGCCGTCGCCGAGCAGGTCCTCGAGTACCTCGGGAAGATGATGCAGGTTCAACACGACCTGCTCCGGCTTGAGCCGGGACAGCCAGCGCACCGCCTGGATCACCAGGGGCCGGCCGAGGACCGGGATCGCCGGCTTCGGTAACGTTGCCGTGAGCGGGTACATCCGCTCCCCGTAGCCGGCGGTGAGCAGCATGACCCGCACCGCTTAGCCGCCGACCTCGTCGTCGTCGAAGACCAGGTCGCCGGGGTCCTTGCCGAAATCGTCGGCCCAGGCCTCGTGGAGATCACGGTAGGTCGCCTTGATGTAGTCGCCGGGGCCGAAGCCCATCACCGTGGCCAGGGTGTCGATCGCGTCGGGCTGGCCCTCGATCTCGAGGTAACAACCCAGCGGCGTCTCGTCGAGACAGATCTGGGTGCCGTCCTTGTCGTAGAGGGTCCGGTACTTCTGGTAGCGATAGACCGACTGCAGTCCGGCCTCGGCGAAGATCCGCCGCATCGCCTCCGCGTCGTCGACCCGCGTTTCGATCTCTTCCCGGACCTTGTGCTTGTGCTCGCCGGGGACCGGCGCCTTGAACGTCACGATCGTCTCGTCACCCCAGACCCGCAGCCGCAGCATCTTGCCCGCGGGCTTGAGGGTCGGCTCCGGCGTGTCGTAGATCACGTTGTCCTCGAAGCGGCGCTTCCGGACCTCCTCGCAGCCGAGCAGGGCGATCCGCTCACGGGCCGCCTCGACGGTGTCGAACCGCAGCTTGATCTCGGTCTCTCTGTCGGAATGCCCCATTCGGCGATGATAACACCGGCCGTGGCCCTGTATGCTGGAGTCCCATGCCGTTGAATTTCCTGCGTAACCAGGCGCACGGTCCGTGGAAACTGCCCGTTCTCGCAGGAGTTCTCCTCGCCGCCGGCTACTACTCGCCGCTGCCGCTGCTCAATCTCGTCGCCTTCCTGCCGCTGCTCCTGCGACTCGACGCCCTGCCGCCGGCCGCCCCGGTCGACGCCTCCCGGAGCCGCCGCTGGTTCGGGGGGCCGTTCGGCACCGGTATGCTCTTCGGCTTCGTGGCCTACGGCACCGGGCTGCACTTCTTCCTCGGGCTGGTCTCGATGACCTGGCTCGCCGGACTGCTCTGGTTCGGTTTCTCACTGGCGATCGCGGTGCGGGTCGGGCTGCAGATCGCCCTGATCGCCTGGCTGCGCCGGCGCACCCGGTTGAGCTACGGTCTCCTGCTGCCGCTGGGCTGGGTGCCGTTCGAGTACGCCCAGACGTTCGGCGACCTGCGGATGAGCGGGGACCATCTGGCCTACGGGCTCACCGGTTCGCCATTTCTCGTGCAGTTCGCCGATCTCATCGGCCCCTACGGGGTCAGCATCGCCTTGCTCGCCGCCGCCGGTCTGCTCTACGAGTCGCTCTACAACCCACCGGTGTTGCGCGGGCGGCCGTCGGTTGCCCTCGCCGTGCTGGTCGGCGCCGTACTGCTATACGACGCCTGGGCCTGGTTCCGACCGATTCCCGAGATCGGGACGACCCGGATTGCCCTCGTGCAACCCAACATCTCCCTGGACGACAAGATGAACGGCCGGGCCACCGCCGAGAAGCAGCAGGAGGTGCTGGAGCGGCTGACCCGGCAGGCGGCCCGGGAGTCGCCGGACCTGATCGTCTGGCCCGAATCGGCGCGTCCCCGCACGCTCTGGCACTTCGTCGACAACGATCACACCCGGGTCATGCCGGAGCTACAGCTGCTCGCCCGGGAGCTGGGCATCCCGATCCTCGCCGGAGTCGAGTACGGGGTGGTCCGCGACGAACAGGATTTCGATCTGTACAACGCCGCGATGCTCGTCGACGCCCAGGGCCGGATCGCCGCCGACTGGGCCGCGAAGGTCTTCCTGGTCCCCTTCGTCGAGGCGACGCCGTGGCGTGGGCTGTTCGGACGCTTCGTCGAAGGCCGCGGTGGCGAGTGGGCCTGGCTGGCCGGCCGCTTCCTTCCCGGCCCCGAAGCCGCGGTGATGCAGCGGGACCGCGATCGGATCGGCGTGCAGGTCTGCTTCGAGCAGCTGTTCCCGGCCCGGGCCCGAGCCCTGCGCAACGCCGGCGCCAACGTGCAGATCGTGATCACCAACGACGCCTGGTGGGGCACGACCGCGTTCCAGGGCTACCAGGCCGACGCCCTGCGATTCCGGGCGATCGAGAACCGCACCGCGATCGTCCGGGTGGCGAACACCGGGATCTCGGGCTTCCTCGACGCCCGGGGGCGCTACGAGGCGCAGACGCCGCTGTTCGAGGAGGCGACCCGCATCCTCGATGTTCCGCTCCACGATCGGGCCTCGGTCTACAGCCGGGTCGGCGATCTCCCGGCCTGGGTCGTGCTGCTCGGCCTGGCCTTCGTCGCCGGGCGCCGGCTGACCGGAACCCAGCCTCGATCCGGGTTCCCGACCTGATCGGCCAGAACCTGCCCGCTTTCATCGAAAAACATGCCCGCCAGGGCTGATTTCCGCCCGGACAGGGATCTATGTTTGACCCCCGGGGCGGAAACCACCCCGGAAGGCGGTACTTCCCTTGGGCCGGCAGACTCGTTCGATCCTGACCGGGATCGCACTTCTCAGCGTCTGGATCTCCATCGCCGTCGTGCCGGCGGTGGCCCAGGCCCCCCCACGGCGGATGGAACCGATCCTGCCCACCGCGGTCGTTCAGGGGATGACCGAAACCAAGCTATCGGTAACCGGTGCCGCACCCGGCGACCAGTGCGGCTATGCCGTCTCGGCCTCGGGCAACGTGATGGTCGTCGGCGCCTTCGGCGACTCGACCCGGGGCTCCTACGCCGGAGCCGTCTTCGTCTTCCGCTTCAACGGCACCGCCTGGGTCGAGGAGCAGAAACTCCTCGCCTCCGACGGTCAGGCCGGTGACTTCTTCGGCTTCTCGGTGTCGATCAGCGGCGACCGACTGATCGTCGGCGCCTTCGGCGACGACTCCGAGCGCGGCGCGGCCTACCTCTTCGAGTTCGACGGGACGAGCTGGGACGAGGTGCAGAAACTAACCGCGTCGGACTCGGTGGTGTTTCACGACTTCGGTATCTCGGTCGCGATCTCCGGGACCCGTGCGGTCGTCGGCGCCTTCGGCGATCCCGTCAACGGCACCTTCGCCGGGGCGGCCTACGTCTTCGATCGGAGCGGCGCCGCCTGGAGCGAGTCGGCGAAGCTCAACCATGCCGCAGCGGCCGCCGGGGACAACTTCGGCATCTCGGTCTCGGTCCAGGGAACGCGGGTCGTCGTCGGAGCCGATGGCGTGGACGGCGCGGGCTCCAGCCGGGGGGCGGCCTACGTCTTCGAACGCGTCGGGGCGAACTGGGCCGAACGAGCCACGCTGACCCCGTCGGACCCGGCGGACTTCGACTTCTTCGGCCAGTCGGTGGTCGTCATCGGCGACCGGGTCCTCGTCGGCGCACCCCTCGACGACGACCTGGGCAACGAATCCGGTTCGGCCTACCTGTTCGAGTTCGACGGCAGCAGCTGGGGCGAGATCGACAAGCTCAACGCCAGCGACGGCGCCGCCGGAGATCGCTTCGGCACCTCGGTCGCCGGAGAGCCCAACGTCTTCCTGGTCGGCTCGTTCGCCGAGGCCGAGATGGGGCAGGAGGCCGGCGCGGCCTACCTCTTCGACCTCCAGGGCGGCGTCTGGACTGAACGCACCAAGCTCACCGCCACCGACGGCGCCGAGTTCGATGCCTACGGGATCTCGGTGGCCCAGAGCAGCGGCCGGTCGCTGATCGGCGCGGCCGGTGACGAGGACGCGACCGGCGCCGCCTACGTGCTGCAACTCGAGGACAGCCAGCACCGCTTCCTGCTGCTCGCCGAGACGCTGATCGAGGTCGACCGCTGGGGCTCGACCCGGGGCAATGTGCATTCCAACGGCGACGTCGACTTCCAGCGCGGCGATCCGAGCACGTTGTACGGCAACATCACCGCGGTCGACGACGTCGATATCGATCGCGACCACACGATCGCCGGCGACGTCACGGCGGGCGGGTCGGTCAGCGTGCACAATCAGTCCAGCGTCAGCGGAACAATCACCGAGAACGCCGCCGTCGTCGCGGTGCCGCTGCCGAGCTTCAACTACTTCGCCGGCGGACCGCCGGTCAACGTGGGCAACAGCGATTTCCTGGCGCTCGCGCCGGGCTCGTACAGCACGGTCGATGTCGGCGCCCGGGGGATCCTCTACCTGTACCACGACGGGAACGGCGGGGATTACTTCTTCACGGATCTCGACGTCCGCGACCGCGCGCTGATCTGGGTCAACAGTTCGAGCGGGCCGGTGAACGTCAACGTCGTCACGGACGTCCGGTTCCACAACCGCTCCTGGGTCTGGACCACGCCGTTCTCCGATCTGGCGGTGCTGCGCACCACGTTCCGCTCGCTCCGCGGCGACATGGACTTCGACGACAGCGCCTACATTCGCGGCAGCCTGATCGCCCCGGACGGTCGCGTGCGCTTCCGCCGTCGCGGGACGCTGCGGGGGACGATCTGCGCCGACACGATCGAGATCGACGAGGAGACCCGGATCCAGGCCCCGTCGACCTCGACTCCCGGGCCGCTGCTGCCGATCTTCCGGGTCGGAGAGGTGACCCCGCCCGGCGAAGAGCCCGAACTCGTCGACTGAACGGCGCCGGTCAGAGATTCCAGCGCGACGTGTCGAAGCCGTAGTGGTCCCGCAGCCGGGCCTGATCCTCGGCCAGGTGCTCGACGACCCGCGCGCGCTGCGCTTCGGTCAGCCGTGTGTTGCCCTTGGAGCGTGTGGCGAACGCCTCACGGATTCCGCGCTTCAGCGAGGTCGGGACCAGGCGGCCCACCGCGCTCAGCACCGGATTGTCTCGCACGAGGTTGCCGACGGGGTCGCGGGTGATGCGTCCCTTGCCGACGTTCTTCGGTTGATCCGAACCCTCGAACGTCTCGAGGGGCGTCAGGCCCAGGAACGCCTGCGCCCGGCGGGCGACTCCGGTGGGATCCCCGCGCATCTCCTCGAAGTCGACCAGCAGGATCGACTCCGCGGGGAAGCGCTCGTAGTACGGGTCGAGCTGCTTGGCGTAACGCGAGACCTCGAGGAAGTGGCTGTCGGACTCCACCGCTTCGTCGGCGCTCGCGTCGCTCCACTTCTCGGCGAGAGCATGCGACAGATGTGACTCGATCCGCTGGATCGGGTTGCGCATGATGTACAGGAAGCGGAACTCGGCGTCGGGCACCGCGGCGATCCGCTCGGGCGCGCCGCTGAACGCCGGGAGTTTGGTGTAGCTCGTCGATCCCTCGAGCAGGACCTTGTGCCCGTTGCCGCTCGAGGGCCAGCGGTCGAGGTACCAGTCGAAACCGTCCTCGAAGCGCTGGGTGAAGAAGTGCGGCTCCTTGGGCGTGCTGCCGGCGACATCGGGATGCTGGGAGATCAGGTCGAACAGGCTCGACGTCCCGCTCTTCATGGCGCCGATGATGATCGCGAACTGGCGAGGCACGGGTACTCCGCTTCAGCGAGGGTCGTGTCGCGAGGCCGGGCCGGCCGGGACCGGGTCGCCCAGGGGTTTGGAGTTGTCGGCGGGCTCGGCAGGGGTTGCCGCGCCAGGGTCCAGACGATCCAGCGGCTGGTACGGGGAGATCTCACGGATCCGCCGGGATCGATCGGCCTGGGCGCTTCCGTCGAGGGCGAACTCCGAATCGTCCCGCACGTTGTAGACGTACATCACCCGGTGGATGTGCCGGGCATGGGTGCCGCAGAGCTCGAGGAAGGTGAAGTACAGCGCCTGATCGTCGGCGTTGCTCCAGAGTTCCCCGGTCTTCGGGTCGATCATGCAGTTCTCGTCGAGATGTCCGAACAGCTCGGCCCGGAACGTGTGCAGGTGCGAGGTGCACCAGCGCGCCTTGCGGTAGGAGTTCTCCCGGATCACCTTGCGCGGCACGGCGCGACCGGAGCCGACGTGGCCACAGGCGACCCGCAACGAGTTGTAGGTCATCCAGACGTCGGGATCCGAGTAGACCTGGCCGAGAAACGAGAAGACCCCGGGGTCGGGCAGCCAGTCGTCTCCGTTGAGCTCGACGACGATCGAACCCGGCGCGGCGGCGCGGATCCCCTCCAGGGTGTTGCGGGTCCCGCCCAGCCGGGTCTCGCGGTCCCAGAGTTCCACGCTGTGGCCCGGATGCTCGTCCATCCAGCGCCGGACGATATCGGCGGTGCCGTCGGTCGACGCATCATCAATGTAGATATGACGGATCTTGCGCCGGTCGTAGTCCTGGATGAAGACCGAGTCGAGGCACTTGATCGCGACGTCGCCGGAGTTGCGCTGGGCCGAGACGATGTGGATCTCCGGATCGACCGAGCGGACGCCGAGGTAGCGGATCATCTCGAACAGCCGGAAAAATCCCCGTCGAGCGGCACGTCCCTTGTGCCGTAGTCTCAGCCGCGATCTGAACTTGCTGACCACCCGGTCCTCCACGACCGGAGGCGCACGCCCGGACCGGTCCCGCAAGGCAAACCTAGTCCTTCAGAGCGGCGATTTCCAGGCATTCCGGGCATCGCGCCGGTTCACTCGTGGGGGTAGCAGCCTTCGGCCCCGTGACCGTCCCCGGGGAATTTCAAAGGAAACCGGTAGCTCTTGCCTGCCGCGGCGGCCAGGGGCTCGGGCTCCCGGCCGTAGTGCAGGGCGACGAAGGCGGCGGCCTCGGCGCTCAGCTCCAGCGCCTCCCGGTCGACGTTGTCCACCGTGTCGCAGCCGCGGTGGTAACAGGCGTCGAACGGCTCGCCGGCCTCGCCGCCGTATCGAATGGCCTGGGCGTTGCTTTTGACCCCGCCGGAACCGGCGAACAGCCCACCGAAGGGGATCCCGGCCTCGAAGAACGGGGCGTAGTCCGAACGGAAGCCGATATCCGTCGGCTCGTGAGCCAGGGCTCGGTCCTCGAAGAAGCCGCGGAACTTTTCGGCGATCTCGTCGGAGCCGGGAGGTCCGCTCAGCCCGAAACGGGCACCGTCGCCGTCGAGGATGAACCGCCCCCCGTTGGGCGAGGCGACCATGTCGAGATTCAGGTAGAGCGCGATCCGCGAGCGCTCGTCGGCCGGTAGAGAGTCGACCCAGGCCGTCGATCCGAGCAGGCCGAACTCCTCGGCTCCCCACCAGGCGAAGCGCAGCCGGTTGGTCGTCTGCACCCCGCGCAGCTGCAGGGCGACCTCGAGCAGCGCGGCGCTGCCGGAGCCGTTGTCCTGGATGCCCGGGCCGTAGGGGACCGAGTCGAGGTGCGCGCCCAGCATCACGACGTGGTCGTCGCTCCCGTGAGGGGAGTCGGCGATCAGGTTGTAGGTCACCGTCGGCCCCCGGCGAACGTCGAGGGAGATGCGCAGCACCGGACTCTCCGCCTCGGCCAGCGCCTTGCCCCTGGCGAAGCTGGTCGTCAGGACCGGGATGCCGCCGTGGTAACCGTCGGTGAGGGTACCGGGGAAGGCGTCGAGGCGGTGGTCGAGATGTCCCTGGTTGAACAGGATCACGGCGGCGGCGCCGGCGGCGGCGGCACGTTCGGCTTTCTCGCGAAAGCCACAGGTACCGCGCTGGATCAGCGCGATGCTGCCCTGGCGGAAGCCGACGAAGTCCTCGTCGTCGCAACCGCTGGTCGAGCTTGCCGGATCGTCGAAGGCCGGGTCGATCACCGCGACTCCGCTGAACACCTCACCGGGTTCGCTGAAGAGCATCGGATAGAACTCATCGGTCGGCCAGGCCTCGCCCGCCGGGACGACCGGTTCGACCGATGACGGTCCGAGGGGGCGCCAGCCATCGAACTCGACGGCGTGAAGGGTGACCGCGTAGCCCGCCTGTTCGAGGAGGTGCGCCACGTAGCTCAGGGAAGCTTCGTGGCCCGGCGACCCGGCGACACGTGTACCGCCGCCGGCATCGGCGTGTTCCTGGAACGCGACCAGGTGGCGAGCGACGCCGTCGGCGGTGACGCAATCGAGGAGGGCGGCCGGTTTCTGGCCCAGGTCGGTGCCACAGGTCGCGCCGCCTCCGCGGACGCGAGCGGAGCGCTGCGCCGGCTGGCGCACGTCTCCGGCCCACGACGACCACGAGGCCACGGTGGCCGCGCAAAGAACGACCAGCGCCACTGTTTTGTTGCTAATGCCCACGATTCGCCCCGATACCGGGCGTCTATATACCGGGACCCGGAGGTGATTACCAGTGTTCCGTCCGGATCGGTGATGTCGTGCCATGATCGCCGGTGCACGGATAGAATCGTCGGGAGTCAGCCGCTGCCAGCCGGCTGCGTCCGACCGGTGCAAAAGGAGCGCCCTCATGTCGACCTTGCGACGGATCGCACCATGCCTCGTCCTGGTCCTCGCATCCCTGAGCTGGGGAGCGCGAGGGGAAGAACCGAACTGCTCGAACTGGACCTTCGACGGCGTCAGCTCCCGCACCACGGAAGCGCAGTTCCTGGCCTCGTTCGACACACCCCCGGAGCGCTACTCCCTCTCCTCGAAGAACAAGCCGCGTTACACCCACCCGGACTATCGTCCGGAGTTCGGTGCGGAGCTGGAGTGCTTCAAGACCAGCATGCCCGCCACCTTGCACAGCGCCAGCACCTACTTCGACAAGAACGGGCTCGTCCGGCACTTCATCTCTTACGCCTGGCCGATGGAATGGCGCTCCGACCTGTCGGTGGCCACCCGGGAGGCGGAGCAGCGACGCCGGGGGAAACCGGTTGCGGGCGATGGCGACGAAGCGGTGCAGAAAGTCCAGCGCTGCCTCGCGGACCTCGGTGCGAAGCTCGAGGAGCGCCTGGGTCCGGCAGAGGACGAGGCCCGGTCGATGAAGATCCCTGGAACCTCGACGCGTGTGTACCACGCGAAGTCCTGGACCGACCCGGATTGCGAAGCCCAGGTCTTCTTCGGGCTGTTCGCCGGGAACACGGTCAGCGCCGACGATGCGGAGTGCTGCGGGGAACCGGTGATCGTCCTCGTTCCGTCGACTTCCCGGTGACGGTTGGATTGATCGGACTCTCGACGGCAACGGGGGCATTGGACTTCCCAGCATGACCGACGAACGAGACGAACAGGACCCCGCGGAGCAACCAACGGCGCACCTTCCCGTCGAGGAGTTTCCCGGCGGCGACGACGCCGGAACCTCGATCGGCCCCTACACTCTCGTCAAGAAACTCGGCGAAGGCGGCATGGGCACGGTCTGGCTCGCGAAGCAGAGCGAGCCCGTTCGGCGTGAAGTCGCCCTGAAGCTGATTCGCCACGGACACGACATCCAGGAGGTCGTCGCACGCTTCGAGTCCGAGCGTCAGGCCCTCGCGCTGATGGACCACCCGGCGATCGCGAAGGTGCTCGACGCCGGGTCCACGCCGGACGGCGTGCCGTACTTCGTCATGGAGTACGTGCGCGGGGTCCCCATCGCCCGGTACTGCGACGACGCTCGCCTCTCGACACGTGACCGCATCGAACTCCTGGCCCTCGTCTGCGAGGGTGTCCAGCACGCGCATCAGAAGGCGATGATCCACCGCGACCTGAAACCGTCGAACGTGCTGGTGGCGGAGGCCGACGGCAAGCCGGTACCCAAGATCATCGACTTCGGCGTGGCCAAGGCGCTGGAACAGAAGCTGACCGATCACACGATGCACACCCGCGCCGGAGTGATGATCGGTACGCCCGCGTACATGAGCCCGGAACAAGCTTCGGGCGAGACCGACATCGACACACGAACGGATGTCTATGCCCTCGGCGTGATTCTTTACGAGTTGCTGACCGGGGTCTTGCCGTTCGATCCGGCGACACTGGGAAAGGGCGGTATCCAGGAGCTCTGCCGCATCCTGCGTGACGTGGAGCCGCCGCGACCCAGCACACGCATCAGCACCGTCGCTGAAACCGCCTCCCAGGTGGCGCTGCGGCGCCGGACCGAACCGGGGCGACTCGCGGGGCGGTTGCGCGGCGATCTGGACTGGATCACGCTCCGTGCACTGGAGAAGGACCGTGCTCGGCGTTATCCGTCCCCGATGGCGCTGGCCGACGACCTGCGCCGGCACCTGCGCCACGAGCCGGTCGACGCCGGTCCCCCGAGCCTGCGCTATCGCGCCGGCAAGTTCGTGCGCCGGAATCGAGGCCTCGTCATCGGCACGGCGGCCACGGGCATCGCGCTGATCGCCGGTATCGTCACATCGATCAACTTCGCCCTCGAAGCGGGGCGGGAGCGCGACAAGGCCCAGCGCGTCGCCCGATTCCAGTCCGAGCTGCTCGAGAACCTCCGCGTGTCGGAGATGGGCGAAGATCTGATGCAGGA
The DNA here is from genome assembly GCA_942490715.1 of uncultured bacterium. GTDB lineage: Bacteria > Acidobacteriota > Polarisedimenticolia > Polarisedimenticolales > Polarisedimenticolaceae > CALNYP01. The sequence continues at coordinate 76,203 of CALNYP010000006.1, read as the reverse complement.
CCTCCGGCGTCAGGCCGAAGATCCCGGGCGCTTCGACCAGGCCGTCGCCGGGATCAACCCGACCGATGTCGCCCGGGGCGTGCTGCGACGAAACCTGCTGCTGCCCGCGGACGAGACCGTGGGACAGGAGTTCTCGGACCAGCCCGACCTGGAGGCGGCGATGCGCCTCACCCTCGGACGTATCGCCCACAGTCTCGACCTGCTCGACGAGGCCCACGCGCAAACGCGACGTTCCTGGGAACTTGCCCGGACCGCGCACGGCGAATCGTCGAGGGAAGCACTGGAAGCGCAGCACCTCCTCGGACGGGTGCTGCACTTCCAGGAGCAGCCCGACGAGGCCACCCGCATCCTGGAGGGAGGCCTGGCCCTCTCGCATGACGCCCTCGGACCGGAAGCGCCTCTGACCCTGGAGTTTGCGACCAGCCTGGCCCGGGTTCATGTCGTGAACGGCCGACCCGAGCAGGCGGTACCGCTGCTGAACGAGGTCGTCCGGATACGCCTCGCGGAAGGGCAACCGCAAGACGAGGCGCTGTGGCGTGCGCGCTACAACCTGGCCCACGTCTATTCGAGGATGCGCGACTACGAGAACGCGGCTCTGCACTTCGCCGGCACCGTGGAGACGGCGCGGCCTCTCATGGCGAGCGATCCTCGCTTCTATTACGAACCGCTGGCCTACCTGGGAAGCATGAACCGTAATCGCGGCCGCTACGCCGATGCCGAGTCGGCCCTCGTCGAGGCACTGGCCGGCTTCCGGGAGAACGACGGGGTCGAGGACTACGGCACGCTCAACTTCGGGCGCACCCTGTTCGACGTCTACATGCGCACCGGACAGTTCGAGCCGGCGCGCGCGCTCGTCGAAGAGCTGCTGCCGGCCTCCCTTCACGCACGGGGCCCGGAGGATCTGGTGACCCTCGCCCTCGAGTCCGACCTCTGCGAGGTCGACCGCCGCGAGCAGCGGATCGACTCCAGCGAAGCCTACCAGCGGCAGACCGAACTGTACCGGCGCGCAGTCGACACCGCGGGCACCCGCAGCACCGGGTTCTATCATCTTCGTCTTGGCCGCATCGATGCACTCGAAGGCCGCGAGGCCCAGGCGATCGAGAACCTCCGCGCCGCTGTCGAGCTGGGGTTCCAACCTCTGGGAATGCTCGACGGTTCCGAGTGGGCTCGGCTGGCCGGGACACCGGAGTTCGAGGCCCTGGCCGAGCAGGTCCGGGACTACTGGAGCGCGGGTACCGAGTAGCCCAGCGCAGGCCGTCAGTCCTTTCCGAGCTCCAGGGCCACGATCCGTTTCTGATCCCGCAGGAACAGTCGGGTTCCCGACGGGGTCGGCGGGGTCAACGACGGATCTTCCAGAACGGCGTGGGTTGCGTGAACTTCGATTCCTGAACGGGTCAGGGTCGCCAGGGTCAGGTTTCCCTTCGGCGCCGAGCAGCTGGGTGCGTGAGCCGACCTGCAGCAGGTTGGCGTCGTCGCCGCTCTTCTCCGCTCCAGAGAATCTCGCCCGAGCGAATATCGTGGGCCATCAGGAGTCGGCCCGCGGCGTAAACGGTATCTCCATCCCGGATCACCGAGCCGGTCGTCGCCTTGACCTTCAGGTTGCTGGAGACTTCCTGCGTCTTCCCGTCGGTCAGGCGCAGCGTGCGACTTCGGCCTTCGCCGCTGGAGCCGACCTTGAACACCAGATCGTCGTCGCCGAACCAGGGGCCGACGCAGTTGGTATCCCACTGGTTCTGATGCCGATGTCGCCAGGCGACTTCACCTCGTTCGATCGACACGGCGACCACTTCGGTCGGCGCCATGAAGACCAGCTGGTCGTCTTTGCCGATCGTGGCGATCTCGGGAGTGTCGTAGCTGATCGGGATCGCCGGCGCCTTCCAGGCCACCTTGCCCGTCTTCGGTTCGAGCCCCACCGCGCCGGTCTTCGCGCCGCCGGTGAGGACGATCACCCAGTTCTTGTACGGGATCGGGCTCGACGCATAACCGAACTCGAGCAACGGCGTTCCGAACTCCTCGGTCAAGCTCTTCGACCACAGCAGCTCGCCGCTGGCGATGTCGAGGGCGCGCATCTCGTTCCAGGAAGCCGACCATGAAGATCCTGTCGCCCACGATCAGCGGTGAGGTGTTTGGGCCCCGAACCGAACTGGAGATTCTGACTGGGGTCCGGCTTCGCCTCGTAGGAGTGCTCCCAGAGCGTTCGTCCGGTCGATGTGTCGAGGGCGGTCACCACCTCATCGTCGCCACGACGGAACATCGTGTAGAGCCGATCGCCCTTGACGAGGATCCCGGCGTACCCGCCGCCGAGTTCCCGACTCCAGAGTTCGGTGGGGCCGGTCTTGGGCCAGCTCGACGCCAGGCCCTTGACCGACAGCTTGAAGTCGGCGGTCGGGCCGCCGTAGCGCAACCAGTCGGCGGCCGTCGCGGCGCTCATGGCCATCGCCGAGAAGAGGACGATGGTCAGAATAAAGCGGGCTGTTCTCATGGCTCGGCCTCCCTGGGCGGAATGCCCCCTACAGGTTGCCTCTAAACGGATTGGTGAGGAGGAAAAGAGTGGTAAAAAGTGTGGCGGGGTCCCTACCGTGACCCGGATCCCGGACCATCAAGACACCCGTCGCTTTCCGTGACTCGCATGGCCGACCCTCAACAGCCAAGATGCCGACAGGCTGTCCGTCAGGGGGATCCGGCTCGCCTCGTAGACCCAGGTGTCCGGGACCTTGAACGCGTGGTCTCCCTCTCCGTAGATCCGGTGCATCGACACACCGAAGGAGTCCTCGGTGATGTCGATCAGCCGCAGGTAATCGCGGAACGTGCCGTGTGAGTCCTCACGCTGGAGCCAGGCCTCCTCGCAGAGGTCGGTGCGGGCGCCGTCGACCACTCCCGGTTGGGCTTCGGCGGAGGAACCCTGGGTGATCCAGTACAGATGCCAGCGATTCTCCGTGACGTCGCGCAGCCGCAGTGTCGTCCCGCGAAACCCCGTGCCGTCGGCGAACAGAACGTGCATGTCGGCGCTGATCGTGGTCCCGTCCATCGTCTCGTAGCCGACCATGTAGCCGACGCCCGGCTTCTGGCTGCGGTCGGGGTTCATGGTCCAGGCGCGGAGCGACCAGTCGCCGGGAAGGAAAGCGTAGTCGTTGCACCCCTGGTTGACGATCGCAAGATTCCGACGTGCTTTCCACTCCGCGGCCGACCGGCGGCGACGGTGGGAGATGCGCTTCTCGACCTCACGGTCCCCGGCGTGCACCACGGCCAGCATGTGATCGACCGACGATTCCTCGAAGGTCGTCGTCCGCCCTTCGGCGGTGTTGCCCTCACCGATCGTCCCCGTGGTGGAGCCGGCTAGACGTTCCTCGACCACCGGCGCGGACGGACCCGGTTCCCAGGAGACCGTCCGCCAGCGATCGGGTTCGGCGTAGCGTGCGGTGAATGTGAGATAGCGCCGCTCGTTCTGACCTTCGAAGTCGGTCTCGGTCACCTCGGCCACCAGCGCGTGACCGTCGAGAATCGCCGAGGTTCTCTCGGTCGCCAGGAACAGAGTCGGCGTGCCGTGCTCGTCGACGCGTCGAATGGCGTGGTGCCAGACGCCGGGTCCGCGGATCCCGAATCGATCGTCGGCGGGCGCCGACACGAGCTCGTCCGGTAGCGGCGGGGCCGAGAGTGAGGTCAGCGTGCCCTCGATGCGATTGAACGGTGCGACCCAGTGCTCTCCGCCGTCGAACGATCGGTCCATCTCGAAGAGGCTCTTGCCTTCCTCGGGGTAGATCGTTCGGGACCGCTCGACGAACGCGCCCGAGCGATCGGTTCCGGAGCCGCTGGTCGTCAGCGCGTCACCGCGGACCGTTCCCTCGATCCAGGTGACCCCGGGATCCTCGAGCATGGCCCACAGCGTCCAGCTCTTCTGCCGGTCGGGTGACCAGAGAACGAAGCTCACGCCACGGAAGGTGACCTCCCCGCTCGGCGAGAGATAGCGAAACTCGTCCATCGCGACATCGCCGCCGAACAGACAGCGGCGGATCGAGGATGCGGCACTGGTGCTGTACGAACCGTCGCGCTGGGCATCTTCCGAGACGAGGCTCCACGTTTCGTTGGCGCACGGCCGGTAGGGGCCCCGGCCCTCGACGGAACCGCCGTCGAGCTCGGACGCTGCGGCAACCGCCGAATTCAAGACCGCGAGAAGACAGAGCAGCCACACAGTTCTCATGATTCTCCCCCGACACGGCTCGATCTTTCCCGGCGCCGACCGTGCACCGGGTCCAGGCAGAAACCTAACCAATGCGCCTGCGTATCGCTATCATCTGGTTTCGGTGGGCGAGAGCGCCCGTCCGTGATCGGAGGCGAGGTCGCCTTGCAAGCAGAAGTCGAGAAGCGGGACGAGATCCACGTCGCCAACGGGTTGCTGGCCTGCGGAGCGACCTGGACTCCTCCGGACAGCCGGCTGTGGCACAACGTCAACCGGACCGCTCCGGTCCACGTCCTCGTGTTCCCCAGAACGGCATTCGGGCTGGCTGGACGTCCGGGGGGACCCGAGGTGATTCACCCCGGGCAGGTGCTTCTGTCGCGACCGGGCCGGGAGTACCGGCGCTGGTTGATCGACCCGCGTGGCGAGCACAACCACTGGGTCTGGCTTGCGCCGGATCTGCTGCAGGAGCTGTTCGGTGACGTGCCGGGCCCGGACGGCGATACGCCGGCGCTGCCGACGAGCCGGCAGTGGTTCCGCGTCAGGCGTCTGCTGGGCGAGGCAGAGGCCCGCGGCGATGAAACGGAAGCAGCGTGGGAGGCGGAGCTGATCGAGGTGCTGTCGGAGATCGCCGAGGCATTCCCGGGTCGCGCCCGGCGTTCGTCCTCGGCCCGTGCGCTCTCCCGGATACCGGGGCGTCACAGGGTCGACGAGTCCGGTCCGACCGCAACCAGCGCGGTGACGGACGCCATCGAGTTCCTCGCCCGCCACCTGGGCGAGCGATTCGAATTGCGTCGGGTCGCCCAGGCGGCGGGCCTGTCGCCGAGTCATCTGTGTGTCGTGTTCAAGTCCCGGACCGGTGTCACACTGGGCGACTATCTGCGCCGACTGCGTCTGCTGCACAGCCTCGACGGCCTGCTGGAGATCGGCGCCGATCTGTCCGGGCTGGCCTTCGATCTGGGTTTCTCGAGCCACGCTCATTTCAGTGCACGATTCCGCTCCGAGTTCGGGGTGACGCCGAGCGCCGCCAGGACATTGCTGCGCGACGCCGGCGAGGCCTGACACCCCGGATCAGGGGAAGCGCGGCATCTCCGTCGGGTCCGGCAACTGCCCCTTGCATTCCCGCTCCACGGCAGGCGTGGTCGAGCTACGTTCCGTGAACGCGGTCATGTAGCCGTGGGGTCCCTGGGCGGTCACGATCGGCAACCCGCGGTTCGCCATCGCGACCTGGGGATCGGAGCCGATATCGGCCGGGGTCAAGTTCGGCGCGTGGTACATCACGTGCGGTGCGACCTTGATCATCCCCTTGCGGCGCGGGACGAAGATGTAGTTGTAGTCGGAGATCATGTAGACGAGGCCGGGACCGGCGCTCGCATACTTGCCGTCCGCGAGCGCCTTCTCGCGGTGTTCGCGCAGTTCCTCGAAGCTCTTCCCGGCGCGCAGCATCCGCCCCTCCTCGAGGATCTTCGCCAGGTTCGCCTCCCGTGAGCCGGTATCGAAGCACTGGGGGATCACACTGTCGGGGTGGTTGCGCTCGACCAGGCAGTAGAAGCCGTTGTCGGCAGGGCGCGTGAGCTCGTAGCCGTCCTCGCCGAGCACGTAGACTCCCGCCTTGTCGTGGAGGTTCTCCGGGCCGGCGCTGAGGGCCAGCGCGGTTTCACAGGCCGGAGTGAAGGTGCGCAGCTCCTCGGCCGATGCTGCGCCGGCGAGGGCGAGCACGGCGCACGCGATCAACGCATGTACGACGGTGCCTGAGAGGCGGCGGTTCCTGGTGATCTGGGTTCCTGTGATGTCCATCGAATCCTCCTGTTGTCGGGTATCCGGGATTGAATAGACCGATCGGTCTAGTCAGGGCAAACGAGTGAGTGTGCTTGGCGATCATGGGTTGTGGCCTCAGGAAATGGGGGAGGGGAGGAGTCGCATCGCCTGGTCGGCAATCCGGGCGAGGACGACCGGCTTGTCGAAGGTGCGGCCGAGCACCGACATGCCCTGGGTGATCGCCAGCACCGATTCTGCGCCGGCTCGCGCGTCGAACTCGGGGTCGATGCTGCGGTCGGCCTGGCCCTGCTCGATCAGCGCCTGCAGCGCCCGCCGCCAGCGTTGCATCACGGAACGCAGCCGGGCCTGCAGCTCACCCGGCAGCGGAGCGAGCTCGCAGGAGAGCGTACCGATGTTGCAGCCGAGGATCTGGCCCTCGTCTCGTCGCATCCGGCGCGCCTCGCCGACGATCCCCTGGAAGTACCCCTCCAGCCGCTCCCGCGCGGTCCCGGGGGCCTGGCCCAGCCGGGTCAGCATCGCGGCATGCTCCTGCCAGTTTCCCTCGACCACGTCGGCCACGAGATCTTCCTTGGTCGCGAAGAAGTGGTAGAAGCTGCCCTTGACCACCCCGGCCTGCTTGCAGATCTCGGCGACACCGACGGCCGAATAGCCCCTGGCGTGGAAGAGGCTGCGGGCGGTCGCGAGGATGCGCTCCCTGGTGTCGCGGGTCGGGTCCATCCGAGGATGCTAGCACGAATAGACCGATCGGTCTAACAGCCAATCCCGGACCGTCGTATACTGTCGGCACCCGATGGCGAGACTCCCCAAGTACGCCGCAATCGCGGCGCTGCTGCTCCTGCTGCCCTGGGCGGCCCTGGCCGAGGGAACGGCCGAGGAACGCGAAGAGCCATCGGGTTTCCTGTTCCGGTTTCGCTCTCCGGCTGCACCGCAGGTCGCCGGCGGCTCACCCCACGGTAGCTCCGGGGACCACGGCCACGATCACCTGTCGGCCGACGAGTTCGCCCGGCGTCAGGAAGACGTCCGGCAGTTCTGGGAAGAGCACAAGTCGTCGGGCGGCAGCCTCGATCAGGATGTGGTCATCGAGCTGTTCCGCCGGGCCAAGCACTTCAGCGTGGTCCACGCCTTGCTGGTCGACACGATCAGCCCCCAGGACAGCGTGCGCATCGGCCAGATCCGCGCGGAGATCCACCAGCAGGTGCTGACCAACCTGTACGAGAGCGGCCGCTTCGGCGACCGCCTCGGGGTCAACGACTTCGGCACCGTCGGAAACGCCAAGAGCGACATCGACTTCACCCCATACGCCGAACGTCAGCTCGGCGCCGACCTGGTCGAAGCCTACGAGGCCGAGTTCCGCCGGCTGACGGGCGGGGTCTCCCCGGGGCAGATGGACATCGTCGCCCACAAGCACGAGGCGTTCATCCCGGACTGGCGGCAGTCCCGGGCCACCGCCGATTTCGTGCAGGCCCTGCGCGAGGGACGACGGCTGCTACGCTCGAACCCCGAGGCCTACTTCCTCGAGGGCGCCTACCACCAGCAGGTGATGGGGCGCAGCGCCGAGGGGACGACACTGATGTGGCTCGAACGCGATGCCAATGGCCGCGTGGTGCGCAGTGCTTCCAACGCCGCACTCGACCCCGACTTCTTCTACTTCCGCCCGGACGTCCGGGCCCGCTATGCCTGGGGCGGCGCCGTCGGCAACTGGCACTTCTACCACGCCCATCCCGACGACAAGGTCGCCCAGGCCAAGTACCTGCTGCGCTCGATCGACGATGGCGCGCGGCTGTCGCAACTGTCCAACGATCAGGTGAAGAGCTTCGCCAAGTTCGAGAAGCTCTCTCCTTCGCAACAGAGCGGCGTGGTCCGCAAGCTGTACGGCGGGCGCGTGCCCCCGGAGCTGGTCGCCAGGTTCCTGGCCGTCATGCAGACCGCCGCGCGGATCCGCGACATCAAGGCGTCGGGCGGTGACACCAGCGGCGCAGACGCGTACCGGTCGATGATCGATCTGGAACGCCGGTCGAACCCGGACATGTCCGATGAGGGTCTGCTCGAGCGGGCGAAACGCTCCGTCGACACCGTCGGCGCCGCGATGCTGCTCGAGAACAACATCATCGCCTCCGAAGCACGCCTGAAGGACTGGCTCGCACCGCAGGTCGACTCGGGCGAGTTCCGCACCGTCAGCAGCAAGGGCGGGCTGAAGAGGATCACGATCGACGCCGAGAAGATCCGCCGGTTGCAGATGTCCGCCTTCTTCGAGTTGCGCGACGGCATCGAGCTGCTGCCCGACGCGGAGATCCGTCGGATCCAGCAGGCCAATCCGCGCTACGCCGACGACATCCGCATCCTGCGCGGCGTGATCGAGACCCAGCGGCAGATGATGCTCGCGCCGGACACCATTCCGGACGAGGAAGCGGGCTCCCACCGGATGCAGGTCGCCGACGACGTGCTGCGGGAACTCGCCCGGCTCGACGCGGTGATCGACCACGGCGGGCCGCTGCGTTTCTACCGGGACGTCGGCCGCAGCGCGTGGCAACACGGGCAGCAATTCGAGGACTGGATGCAGGCGCGGCTCGTCGACGCGATCGGCCGGACTTTCAGCGGCAACGACGCGCGAATGATTCCGTTGCTGAACCAGATGCGCGAGGCGACGAAGGTCAGCAACGAGCGCTTTCTCGGTCCGCGCTGGATGGCGCGTCTGGACAAGGCCAACGCCTTTGTCGAAGTGCTCAAGGCCTACGCCCGGGAAGGCGAGCTGAACGCCGAGGTGGCGAAGGTCGCCTTCTACCAGGGCATGAGCTACGTGCCGGGCGTCGGCACGCTGATGCAGATCCAGGGCGGGATGCAAGGCGTCATCACGCTGGCGTCGACGCAGATCATCCCCGGCTACGGCCAGATGCTGATCGTCCTGCAGCTGGCCAAGAACGGCGTCGAGCTGGTCGGCCTGGCGGTGTTCGAGCCGCTCAAGGACGAGCGCGAGCTGCTCGCCTACCAGGGCTACCTCGACGCCGGCGGCAGTGGCATCTTCGCCACGGGCCAGACCGAACGGTTCAACGGTCGCGTCACGCCGGTCCTGAAGATGATGGATTCGACCGGCTCGTTGTCCCTCGACGAGCGTCGCGAGCGGATCTACGAGTACTTCCACGACGACATCACCCGGACGATCGACAAGGACGCGAGCTTCCCCTACACCGAACGCGAGTGGCCCCACGAGTGGATCAAGCAAGAGCAGAAGTGGCTGACGGTTCGACTCCGTCAGTACGTCCTCCACTGGTGGAACGCGACGGGACCCTTCGATCACGACGACGAGATCCTCGCCTTTCGCGCCCGGACCGTCGGCATGAGCGAGGAGGAGTTCCGCGGTCGGATCGAGGCCCGGCTCTGGCGGGACTACTGGAAGGGCCGCGAACGCGCGATGCAGAAGGATATCGTCGAGGGCGAGGCCAAGAAGTCGGCGTTCCTGGAGACGCTTGCGCAGATCGCCGCGGTCGATGTGGGGCTCGACGAGAAACAACAGTCGCTGGTGGCCGACTTCGACCGCAACGGCGAGATCACCTTCGCGGACGTGCTCGACGGGATGCCGGTGATCGACCCGGCGATCGAGATCATCTCCGCCCCAGGCGTCGAAACCCTCGAGCTGGATGCCGAGATCTACGAAGAGGAAGAGATCGAGACGGTGCCGCTGGTCAACCTCGGCGCGCGGGTCTACGCCTCGACCGGCGACCACCCGTTGCCATGGACGATCTCCTGGGAGGTCCGGCAAGGCGGTAGTTCGAAGAGCTTCGGCTGGGGCAACTCCTCCGCCGCCGGCTCGATGGAAAACGGGGACGCCAGCGCCGCGGGGCCCTGGCCGGTCAACGTGACCGCGATCGCCCGGGACGCCGAGAACCGCGAGTTCGCGCGACAGACCATCGACCTCGCCGTGGAAAAGATCGAGATCGGCCGCATCGACAATGAAGAGGAAGAGGAGGAGGCGGCCACGGGCGACGAGGACGCCACGGTCGCCGAGACCGAACCCGTAGCGCCCGAGGAAGACGACACCGGCGAAGCCCTCGACGACCCGCTGGCGGGAGTGGGGCCGACGGCGGAAACGGCGGGCGAGACCGCCAACGAAGCGTGCGCGGCGGCGCGCGAGCGCCTTGCCGAGACCGACGGCACGGTGACGGAGATCGAGGGTGGACTGGCCGGACTCGAAGGTGACGTCGCCGCGGCGCGCAGTGCCGCCGACCAGCTGGAGATCCTGGCCCAGCGTGCCGAGGCCGCGGCGATCCGCGCCGACAGCGCGGCGCGGGGAATCGCCGCGCTGCGCGACCAGTCCGGCTCGCTTCGCGACATGCTCTGCGCCGCCGATCGGAGCGGCAGCGCCGCCGAGGTGAGCGCCCAGCTCCGCGCGCTCCTGTCCCAGGCGGATGCGCTGATGGATGTCGTCGCTGGGGCCGCGACCGAGGCCCGGGAGATCCGGGCCGCCGCAGCGTCGACGATCTCCCTGGACGACCTGCGGGGCCGCCTTGAGGGATTGCTCGACCGCATCGAGAACAGCCGCGGCGGGCTCGATGCCGCATCGGCGGCAGCCGACCAGGCCGCGTCGGCGGCCGCCCTGGCCGAGGAACAACGCGCCCGGGCGACGGCGGCGCTGGCCGAAGCGGTCAGCGAGAACGCGCAGGCCGTGTTCGACACGGCAAGCCAGGCGGCGGAGGCTGCCGCGCAGTGCACCGCGGAGACCCGGGGAGCGATCGACACCAGCCGCGGAGCGATCGACGGCGCGCGGACGCGGGCGACGGTCCTGGGTTCGGCCCTCGACCAGCTCGAGGCGGCCTCGAACACCGGCGTGCTCTCCCGGATCGACGCCGCGGTCGCCGAGGCCGAGGCCTCCGAGGCGATCGCCGAGTCGTTCTTCGAGTCGATCGCCAACCGTGTCGAGGGCGGAAACGAGTGTGCGTGGAACCCGCCGCGGGAGGTCCCCGCAGACGACAACGATCGGGGCGGATCCGACGACGGCAGCGGGTGGACCCGGGCCGAGGGCGAAGGCTGGTCGGCGAGCGAGGTGGAGACGGTCGGCCAGGAGGCCCCGCCGCCGGTCTACGACCCCGCCGTTGACGGCCTGATCGCTCAGGCGACCGACGCGTTCAACAACTGCGACTACGCGACGGCCAAGAGCCTCGCCGATCGGATCGCATCCCTCGCCCCCGGCCATCCATGGCTCGCCGAGAACTACCGTCGCATCCTCGATGCCGACCGCATGCGTCGCGCCGCCGCGCGAGGGCTGCAGGAGGCCGAGGCGGTCCTGGCCGGCTCGCGAGGGTCGGTCGACGACCTGCGCCGCGCCCGGGCCGCCGCCCATCGCGCCGCTCTGGCGGCCCCGCCGTGTCTCGTCGATCGCATCGACGGGCTGATCGATCAGGTCGACAACGCGATCGGCGACGCCCTCGTCGCCGAACAGGAGCGGCGGCAGCGCGAACGTCGCGAACGGAGCGGTGGCCTGGCCAGTGCCATCGGGTCCGTGCTTGGCACGATCGCCGGCGTCGCCGCGGCCACCGAGGGAATCGACATCCCGAACCTGCCGACGATTCCGGGGGTGACCGTACCGACGGTGCCGACCGAAGGGACCGGAGGAACCGGCGGGGGAACGACCCCGGGTGGCGGAAGCCCGACCGGCGGCGCGACCGGCGGCACCGGTGGAGGATCCGGTTCGGAGGCGATGTGTACGGCCGCACGGCCGTGCTGCGATGCCACCAATCCGTTCCGCGACCCGGCGCTCGGCGACGACCGGCCGTACGAGTACTGGATCTGGGACCTCGGCGACCCGACGTTCAGCAGCTACACCGCGATCGGCCTGCCGGTCGACAGCTCGGCGAGCGTGCGCGCCGGTATCTCCCAGCAGATGCGCGGGAACGGTTCGCATCCGGGGTTCAGGTTCCTCTGGTTCGGTCCGTACCCCAGTTATCAGGCGGCCGTCGCCCAGACCAGACAGCGCTGTCCGAACCCGATCCGGAAGCCGGCCTGGGTCCAGCAGATGACCCCTCAGGTGAGGTAGGCTAGTCATGATGATGAGGAAACCAGAGAACTCGACGACCGCTTCCGCGATCGCCCTTGCCCTCGCGCTGATCGCCGCGCTCGGGATCGCCGGCTTCGGCGGCTCACCGGCGCTGGCCGGGAAGAAGAAGAAAAACCAGCTCGCCCGCCCCGTCCCGGTCGACAGTGTCCCGTCGGCGCCGATGACGATCTCCCGCGCGAACGAGGAGTGGACCGAGGCGCTCGCGCAGACCCGCATCCCGCTCCCGATCAAGAAGGGCAGCGACAAGCAGGGCTGGTCGAAGAGCGACTGGCTGACCGCCCAGGGCGAAAGCCACAAGATGCGCATCTGGGTCAACGACCGCGACGACCTGCGGGAGATCATTCCCGTGGATGCGGTGCTGGTCGGCGCCAATCTCATCTGCGAGCGCTGGTTCGTGACGGACCCGAAGAAGGGCAAGGGCGTCACGATCGACTTCCGTTTCGCCAACTACCAGGGCCTGCTCCGACTGGAGTTCACCGCCAGCGTCGATGAGCTCGACGAGGTCGAGCGGTTCTTGCGCTTCAACGTGCTGACGGTCAGCCGCAAGAGCGATCGTCTCGAAGGCTCCTCGGTGGCCGCCCAGTCGGTGCCGTCCCGCGACCCGGCCCCGGCGACCGGGTTGCCGGTGGTCCAGCAGTCGATCCAGGTCGAGGGTGCCGAGGTGCGGCCCGGCGTGGTGCAGGCCGGTCAGGAGATCGAACTCGTGATCTCCTACAACGTGATGGACCGCACGCGGAATCAGTTCCCGGTGATCGAGCGGCGTACGCTGTTGCGCGACGGTGCGGAGATCACCTTCTTCGAGGACAGCATCGAACGCGGTGACGGGCGGTTCACCTCCACCCAGAAGATCCGGATCCCCGCCGACGCCCGAACCGGCTCGTACACGTTGCGGGCCCGCGTCACCGTCGGAGAGATCAGCGACGAGAGCGCCGCCACGTTCGAGGTCCGCTGAAGTCATGTAGACTTCGCGGATGGAACAGAACGACCCGTCGAGCCTGCCCACCGGCACACGTCTGGGACACTTCGAGATCGTCGAGCCGATCGGGGCCGGGGGCATGGGGCAGGTATACCGCGCTCGGGACACCCGTCTCGGACGCGACGTCGCCATCAAGATCCTGCCCGCGAAGATGGCGGAGAGCCCCGGGTTCAAGGAACGCTTCGACCTCGAGGCCAAGATCATTTCCAGCCTCAATCACCCACACATCTGCGTGCTGCACGACATCGGCCACGATCAGGGAGTGGACTACCTGGTCATGGAGTACCTCGAGGGTGAGAGTCTCGCCGACCGGCTGCAGAAAGGGCCATTGGCGACCGGAGAACTGCTCGAGACTGCCGTACAGATCGCGGACGCCCTCGATCGAGCCCACCGCGAAGGCCTGATCCATCGCGATCTGAAACCGGGCAACATCATGATGACCCGATCCGGCGCCAAGCTGCTCGACTTCGGCGTGGCCAAGAGCACCGAGGGCGGCCCGGCCGGCGAGATGGCCGAGGTGACACGCACGAGCGCCCTCACCGCTGCGGGCACGGTCGTCGGGACGTTCCAGTACCTGGCCCCGGAGATCCTGAGCGGCGCCGAGGCCGACGTCCGCAGCGATATCTTTTCGTTCGGCGCCGTCCTCTACGAGATGGCGACCGGTCGGCGCGCATTCGAAGGCACCACGCAAGCGATCATCATCGCCTCGATCCTGAAAGAAACACCACCGCGGCTGTCCGAGGTGTCCCCCGGCATCCCCCGGGGACTCGAGCGACTGATCGACACCACGATGACCAAGGACCCGGAGAAACGGCGTCAATCGGTGCATGACTTGAAGCTGGAACTCCAGGCACTGACCGAGGACACGAGCACGGGTATGCTGCCGATTTCCGGCGCAAACACCGGGGTCTTGAGCGGCGAAGCAGCGGCCGTCTCCCTGGAGGATGGCGAACGAAAACGCAGCCCGTGGCTCTTGACCACGCTGATCCTGGCGGTCCTCGTCGTCGCTCTCGTGGCATGGGTCACGTTGAAGCCCGAGTCGCAACGACCGGTCCTCCGCACAGCGATTCTCCCACCCGAGGGAGCCTCCTTCGTGCCCACCGGAATCGATGTCGGTTCGGCGGTGCTCTCGCCCGACGGGACACGCATTGCCTTCGTGGCGCATCGCGACGGGGTGACCCAGCTGTGGGTGCGCGACCTCGACGCGGTTGAAGCGAAGCCCCTGGCCGGCACCGAAGAGGCCCGGCGGATTTTCTGGTCGCCCGACAGCAAGTTCATCGGTTACTTCGCGAACGCAAAGCTGAAGAAGGTCGGCGCCGACGGGGGGCCAAGTCTGGTTCTGACCGACGTCATCGACTCTCGCGGCGCAACCTGGAACGAGAACGGAGTCATCCTCTACACGCCCAGTTATCTCGGGCCGATCTACCAGATTCCTGCCGGCGGAGGGAAGGGGAGACCGGCGACACTCGGAGATGAAACCCAGGCCCGGACCCATCGCTACCCGCACTTTCTACCGGACGGCGATCACTTCCTGTTCCTCGACCGGGGAACGACCTCCGGCTCCGGATCGGATCCGACGATTCGTATCGCTTCCCTGAGCGGGGGAGTCACGGAAGGTGAGGTGCTCCTGGCGGCAGCTTCGAACGCCGTGTACCACGATGGATACCTTGTGTTCGCTCGTCAGGATACGCTGATGGCGCAGCCGTTCGATGCCGATGCTCTGGAGCTCAACGGAGATCCGGTCGTCGTGGCCGCCGATCTCGTGTTTGACCTGTCGTTCAGTCATGGGGCGTTTTCCGTCGCCGGCAACGGTCTGCTCTCCTACCACGCGGGGCAGGCCCATTCCCAGACCCAGCTCTCATGGTTCGACCGCGAAGGCAACGAACTCGGCGAGCTGGATGCGCCGAGACTCTATGACGGGCCGGCTCTTTCGCCGACCGGCGATCGGCTGGCGGTCGTCATCACCGATGACGAGTCCGGAAAAGGGGACATCTGGATTTTCGATCTGGAGCGGGGATCGAAGAATCGGCTGACCTTCGATGACGGCGACGACATGATGGCCAGCTGGACTCCCGACGGCAAGAGCGTGGCGTACGCCTTCGCCCGCGCCGCCGGCGGATACGAACCGTACATCAAGTCCGCCGACGGTTCCGGGCCGGGGCGACCGATGTTCGAAGCGACCGGGGACGCCTTCCCGTTCAACTGGACGCCCGATGGCCGATCGCTCATCTTCGGAGCGACCGATCACGGAGGTGCGTTCACGCTCAACGTGGCCGCCGACGGAGAAACCTCGACGCTATGGAGCATCCCCGGCGACGACGGTACGGCCCAGCTTTCCAGGGACGGCAAGTGGCTGGCCTATGTTTCGACCGAATCCGGCCGTAATGAGATTTTCGTCAGTCCGTTTCCGACAGGAGGCGGCAAATGGCAGATCTCCACGGAAGGTGGCCTCGAGCCGAGATGGCGCCGCGACGGCAAGGAACTGTTCTACCGCACCCCTGACGGGACTCTGGTGTCCGTCGCGGTCTCGGTCTCGGAACAACAACCCAGCTTCGGCGAGGGTCAGCCGTTGTTCCGGACCCGATCCAAGTCGGTCTGGTTTTCCTACGACGTGAGCCCCGACGGCCAACGGTTCATCGTCAACACACCGCTACCGAACCACCGGCAGTCGATCACGCTGGTGCAGAACTGGACCGCGGGCTTACCGGAGTAGCGGCTGCGCCATGTTTGTGGCTGCTCCCGGCTGCCGGGAAACCTCGGCCCGGTCACTGGCACCAGAGCGAGAACGGTTGCGGCAGATTCGGGAACCCCAGCACCGGCCCGTCTTCAGCGACCCAGTCCCATTCGCCAGGAAATGACCAATCCGCGAAAGACTCATCGGCTTGTAGAGGTGTTGCGCTGATGGATGGGTCGGGAATGAGATAGTGAATTGTGCCGGTTTCCTGGGGCTCGGCGAGACCCCGGAACTCGTCGAGATTCTCTTGCGCTAGGACCAGCGCATCGTGAGCCGCCTGCTCGTCCTGATCATCTTCAAGGATGACAGCCACGCCCGGAAAAAACGCCGTGAAGAATTGCTGGAGACCCGGGGATTCCCCGAGAAGATTGACCGCCAGGGCGCGTGGATCGTTGTTCTGCACGCTTTCGAGCGTCGCATTTGCCTGATCCCGTTCGCGCTGCGCCTGTTCAACGGAAGTCGGCCCGTCGGTCCGGTCGCCATTCAAGCCGTACGGATCAACGCGATTGACCGGGTCGTTGCCTGCGATCGTGTAACCGTTTTCGAAGTTTGCCGGGTCTCGAATCGGGTCCCGTTGCAGGAAGCGTCCAAGCTCAGGGCCGAAGTAGCGGTTGCGCAGGTAGTAACGACCGGCATCCGCTCCCGGCTGGACCGTCTCCCCGTCGATGCGCCGTCCCATGAACAGGTACGGGTTTCCGTTGTCGCTCCGGCCGTTCGCGGTGATTCCGTCGTCGAGACCGAAGTCGACCACGCCGTTGGTCCCCGGAGAAAAAACCGTTACGGCCCCATAGGCGTCGTACTGATAGCCCTCGACGGTGGCGGCCGAGTCGTCGGTCAAGGCGAACGTGGATCCCTGGGCGTCGTGATGAAGGAACCTGCGCGAGTCGCCAGGGTCAGTGGCGTCGTTGCCGCCGTCCAGATTGACGTCCATGGTGAGCGGCTCGTCGACGCGTCTGCCGTACACGTACTGCTGGGTGACGACGTCACCGACGTCGCGCTCCTCGATGGCCTGCCAATCGTCGTACCCGAAGTCGGTCGTTCCGTTCAAGGAAGCCGAATGCGTGACGATCTTACGCACCCGCCGGTTCCAGGCATCGTACGCATATTCCGCGATGACCTGGCCGTCGCTCTTGCGAGTCACCCGTCGCAACCGGTTCGCGTAGTCCCATTCGTAGGTCAGCGAGCCGTCGTCCATCTGATTGCCGTTGTCGTCGAAGGTCAGGGTTGTCAAATTGCCCGCCAGCACGGTGCCGGCGAGACCGATAATCACCACAATAAGGCCGTAGAGGAAGACTCGATTGCGCATCCTGCACTTCTTCATGGATCCGTCACTCCTCGACCAGCGGCGTTTGTGGGCGCGGCCTGACATCCGAATCCGGTCCGGCAATGACACGGTCATGATCCGCGTCCGTTTCAGACCAGTGGACGCGGTCTTCGTCCCAGGAGCCCGAAGCCGGCGGGTAGCCGGTGATCGTTTCGCCGCCTTCCAGAGAGATGTAAACCCGATACTGCGTCCACGGGCAGAATTCGGCGGCGTCCGACGTATCGTCTTGCATCCCATCGAGGATCCAATCCTGGACCGCATCGGAATTGCCCTGGAAACCCAAACCGAAGCCGAAGCGCAGCCCCTTCCCGGCAAACACCATGGCCGCCAACATGATTGCGTTTGTGTCATCCGCGCTCATTGTCTCGAGATCCTTACGGATCTCCTCAAGATCGTGGAACATCATCTGTGCGGTGGCGTGCAGGGGGTGGCCCGACGACGTGCTTCCCTCGATGCCCAGCCAGACCTGCTGCTGGGCCACCACGACCGAATGGGCCGCCGAGATCTCCTCGGTTGTCAACGTGCCCAAGGGGTCGGACCGGGCTTGCGGGTTGTTGCTGACGAAGGCGTAAAGATTCTCGAAGTTCGCCGGATCCCAGAGAGGGTCGCGTTGCAAGAAGCGGCCGAGTGTCGAATGGAGGTGACGATTCCGGTAGTAGTACAGGCCGGCCGACACGCCTGGAGTACCCCCTTCGGAATCCAGGCGTCGGGCCTGGAACAGATACGGGTTGCCGGTGAGACCGGGGCCGTTCACGACGACATCGTCGTCCAGTCCGAAGTCGACCGTGCCGTTCAGTCCGACGCCCCACACGGTAGGAGCGCCGTATGCGTCGTACTGGTAGCCCTCGGTGACCTGGGCTCCGTCGTCCGTCAGGGCGAAGATGGACCCCTGGGCATCGTGATGAAACAGCGACCGCGCATCGGCCGGACCGGTGGTATCGCCGTCGGCGTCATGGTCACGATTCATCGCCAGTACTTCGTCGATCCGGCCGCCATAGACGAACTGTTGCTCGGTCAGGTCGCCGTCATTCCGCTCCTCGATCGCGTGCCAGCCGTCGTAGCCGAAGTCGGTCGTCTCCCCGGCTGGGCCGGCGCTCACGACAACCTTGCGCACCCGCCGGTTCCGGGCGTCGTAGGAGTACTCGGCGAGAGTCAGCCCATCCGCCTTGCGGGATACACGCCGAAGCCGGTTCGCGTAGTCCCACTCGAATACCAGTTGGCCGTCCTCCATCAGGTTACCGTTGTTGTCGGAGAACAACGGTGTCGAACCGGCCTGGAGATCGCTCATCGCGACGGCCAGGCAACAACCGATCAGCACCCACGTCGTCGATCTCACGGCAAACCTCCACCGGTGCGATCGAGGATCTCGTTGAACGAGGTGTGCCGGCGGATCTCCGAGTCGACCTGCTTCCAGTTGCCCACGCCGTCGAGGATCCAGCTGGACTGCTGAGGAGACAGCGCCGATCCGGAGGGTCGATCGAATGAGAGGAGCCGATACGCCGAGTCATAGTCGTAAACCTCGCTGTTGGCCGGGTCGTGGAGCTTCGCCTGACTCAGGCGGTGGCGCATCCGGTCGTACCCGTAGTCGAAGCCGACGATCAGCGAGTCGGATGCATCCAGATGGCGTAGTCGTACCGATCGGCGAACGCCGTCATATCCGACGACGCTGGTTCCTGCATTGTCGAGGAAAGTCATCCGCGTGCCGTTCTGCGGGTAACTGCGTTGGAGCACTCTAGTGGGTCCGAGGTAGTCGTATTCCGCGATGGCACTGTCGCCGCCGGTATCCCCGACCGTCCGCAGGCGATCCAGGCCGTCGAAGCTGAAGCTGAGACTTCTGCCGTTGGGGTAGAGCAGTCCCGACCGGAGGTTCTCGGCTCGCCAGCTTGAGGAGACGACGCGTTCGGGAAGGCTGCCGATCCGTTGCCGCTCCCGGATCACGCGGCCCAGGCTATCGTAGTCGACCCTGATCTCGGAGTCATCTTCGAGATCGGCCGGGACGTTGTTGTCGTTGCCGCGCACGAGCCTGCCAAGACCGTCGAACTCGAACGATGTCGCCGTCGTGCCGATGACTCCTGCTCCCGGCGCGATGTCGCAGCCTGTTTGCCGATTGATGGCATCGTGATCGCAGGTGATCACCGACCCGTTCTCGTCGGTCACGACGCTGACGTTGTCGTCGCGGTCGTATTCCCAGGTCATCGTCGTCGGTGGGTCGCATTGATCTGCTAGACCGGGGGCGCTGCACTCGCCGCGGGTCCGGGTGATCAATCGATTGAGATCATCGAAACCGTAACGAGTGCGATTACCGTTGTCATCGACCACCGACGAGATCAACGAGTTCCGATCCCACTCCCGACGAATGGTGATCATGCCGTCACCACCGGCCTGACCGGCATCCGGAGTCGGGGGCGTCGTCGGGATGCCGAACAGGTTTACCCCGATGCTGATTCCGTCCCCTCCGCCCGAGGCGGTCAGGACCGTCTGCTCGACGGTGCGGCGGTTGATCCCGTCATACGAGAGGAGCGTCACGTTGCCGAAGTCGTTGATCGTGTCGAGGGTCAATGCACCCAGGGGGAACTGCCTACGGGTGATGCCGGCGCCTGTAACCGGTCCGTTGGCATCGGCCGTGGCGACCAGATTGTTCCTTGAGTCGTAGCGATAACTCGTCGATTGCCCGACGTTGTCCACACGCTGCTGAAGACGATCTAACGCATCGTAGAAATACGTCGTCAGCAACACCTCGTCCGGGATTCCGGGGAGCTGGGCGACGTCGGTCTCCTGGACCTCGATGACGTTGTGGTTGTCGTCGTAGGCCAGGGCCAGGCGGTTCGCCTCGGCGTCGATCCGGGTGACCATGCGGTCCAGGCCGTCGTACTCGTTCGTCTGGCGATCGCCATCGTCCTCGACGACGGCGATCGGCTCCGAGTTCCGGTCCCGTTCGAAACGCTCACTGACCCGGCCGACGATATCGACGCCGGACACTCCCGGAACGGAATGATCGTCTCCTGGCGTCAGGTCGTCCTTGCCGATGTCGATGGCGCCATCCTGGAGGTCGGCACTGACGACGGTATTGGCGAACAGGACCCGATCGACCTGGAACACACGTGACAGCTCGTCGTGGACGTACTCGGTGGAGGAGAGCAGGTTCGTGCTGACCAGGTTGCCCGACTGGATTGTCCCGGCCACGGAGACCGGTAGGCTCGGATCGTCCGGGCCGTCCGCTGTTGGACTCGGGCCACCGTCGGGGCCGAAGCGGCTGATGCGAATCACGTTTCCGGCGGGGTCGAACTGGGCCACGGCCTGGTTGCCGACACTGTCGATGATGCCGGTCATCCGGTCGTGACCGTCGTAGAGATGCCGGGTGCGATCACCGGCGCCGGCGAGGATCGAGTTGTTGGCCGGCGAACCATCGGTGTCGGCTGCGTCGCCGATCTCGAGCAGGCGACCGTTGCCGTTGTAAGAGAAGCTGTTCGTCGATGCGACGCCCCCGCGGACCCGGTAGTCCGTCGGGTCCGCGGCGCCGAGGAGCGTCAGGGCAGGCGGCGCGGCCGCTCCACGAACCTGGCGGAACAACAGGTTTCGCTCGTCGTAGACAAACGCGTCGGCGTTTCCCTCGGGATGGATCACCAGCGTGAAGTTCCCGTTCGGGTCGAGTCGGTACCGTGTGATCAATACCTCCGCGTTGTCGACCTCCTGCCGCCGTTCGATCAGCCGATCCAGCAGGTCGAACTTGAAGACCGTGTCGACGAACGGAGAATCGCCGTTATCAGCGCCGACGGAGCTGGTGTCGCCTCGGTCCTCGAGTTGATGGCGGATCAGGTTGTCGTTGAAGTCGTAGAACCGCCGCTCGAGGTACTGGAAGTCGGTCAGGGCTTGAGGCTCCGACGGATCCTGTAGCGCCGGGTGGTGCGCCGCGGCCCGGGTCACCTGAACCACCTGATTCATCTCGTTGACCCGATAGCGCGTCTCGATGCCGCGGCCGTCGGTCATCCGAACCCGATTGCCGACCCGGTCCCAGTCGAAGCTCATCGCAACCTCGGCGAAGGCCGCGCTGCGTGTGCGTCGCGCCGTCCCGGCGTTGGTGATCGGCTGGCCGGCGGGTCGCAAGGAGTCACCACCGGCGTTGGACGCCTGCGAAGGATCGTCGTCTCGAACGACGAGTCGCTGGTAGCCGCCAGTGACGGCATCGACACCCGGCCGCACCAACCCCTCCGAGAAACCGTCACCGTCGGGATCCAATTCGGGGAAGTAGTAGTAGCTGGTCAGGTTGCCTTCGGGATCGGCAGACGACGTGATCTGCCCGAGGTCATTGTAGGTCATCGTGTTCAGAACCTGCTGGCTGGCGATCCCACCAGGGCCGACGAGCTGGACCGTCGGAGCACGCACCTCGATCACGTTGCCGCCGGCCTGGTCCGTTCTCCCGTCCCCGTTGAGATCGAACGACAGGCTCAGGGCCTGCGCGACCTCGGCGGCGGTGCGCGGGCCGGCTCCGTCCGGGTCGAGGTTGACCCGCTCTTCGGCGGCCAGCGCCTCGATCTGGGCCGGGGAGAGTTCCATGTAGTCGAGAGTGCGAGCCAGCGTATAACGGTAGCGCCGAGTAGTCTCACCATCGTCCGGGTCGTTCAGGTCACCATCCAGATTGAAATCCACGGGGTGTACGCGGGTCGGATCATCGGGCAACGCCGGAACGTAGGTCGGGTCGTTGCCTCGCGGACCAGTGATCGTCAGAACCTGGTTGTAGATCGGGTCGTAGGTAAAGCTCGTTTCGAGTTGCAGCTGATCGCCGCCGCGCTGGGGGTCGGCGACCTCGGTGATCTTCAACGCATTCCGCTGGCTGAAACGGTTCGGGTTGTCGACGTCGTACTCGACGATCTTCCGGTTGCCCTCGGGGTAGGTGACCTCGGTCAGCAGGCAGTCGGCCGCCCACGTCTTGGTCGTCGTGAACGTTGCCGGATCCTCCGAGTGGATGTTGCGGTTCGTGTGCACAACCCGGCGTACCTCGTGGAAAGACGAATTGAAGAAGTACTCGGTCACGTTGCCGTTGGGGTCGGTGACGGTCGTCTTGCGAATCTCGGTCACGAGATCGCCTGCGACCCGTGCTGCCAGATCTTCGTAGGCGAAGGTGTAGGTTCCACCCGCTGGGAGATCGATCGCTGCGCTGCCGACGGGGTCGATCTTCGTCCGGCCGCCGCCGATCTCCATCCGAATCACGCGATCGTACGTGGTCGAGTCGCCCGGATCAGTGCCATAGAGGAACGTGATGCGCTCGGGTCCGCCGGTGGCGACCTCGTCGGGGTAGGTGATCCCCAGCAGGTTGTTCCTGAGGATCGGATCTGGATTCCCACTGTCGTAGCGAAACCGGCGGGTCTTGCCGTTCGGGAAGTCGTTTCCGCCGCCGCCGTTGAAAGGGATCCCGTCGTCGTCGTGGGGCGTGCCCCGGATCGCCGGGGTCGTGATCGAGATCAGGTTGTCGAAGTCGTCGAACTGGAAGATCGTCGAACGACGATGGAAATCGAGAATCCGCGCGATGCGCCCGCGAGAGTCGTACTCGTAGAGGATCGATCGTCCCATCGAGTCGATGGCCTGGATCAGCTGACCGAAAGCGTTGTAGCCGAACTCCAGCCGGTTGCCGTTGCGGTCCTCGATCGCTCCCAATCGCCCCGACGTCACCTGGCCATCCAGGGGAAGGTACGTCCGGGTGTATCCGTCGCGTCTGCGAACTTCGATCGGTTGCGATAGGCCTGCTCCGGCCTTGGAGCTATTGAGGAGGATGAAGTCCCAGGACTCGGACAATCCCTCCGCCGAGCGATCGCCGGTTCCGTCGAAATGATCCATACGGGCGGGAACCGGGTCGTACCGATCGAATCCGCCTTCGCCGCTGGGCACGATGCCGTCGGTGGCGTACTCCAGGTTCCAGTTGGTTCCGGCACAACTCAGGAAGTCGATTTGATTGCGGTAGGTCATCGCCATACCCCAATGTTCATCGCCTCGCCCGGAGATCCCGAACGGGTCGACGGTAACGGCGACCTCGCCGCTGTGAGCGAACACGTCGCCCACCATTGGAGACGCCGGTTCGCTGTCCGGTGGACAATCTCGACAGACCTCACAGGCCGACTCCTGCTCGTCATGGGTTCGCCACCAGATTGCACTCCACGGGCTGGGCTCCCAGACGGCATTGATGTTGTAATAGGTCAGCGTCTCGGGAGGCGTACTGTTGCCGGGCACGATCGAACCCCGGCCGATCGCCGCCACGGTGTCCTCTTCGAAGAGAGACTCCGAGCCATCCTTCTGCTGGTACTTCCTGGCGCCGGCGCGAAAATTCTCGCCTCCGGAGTCCGTGTAGCCGACGATCCCACTGGTCGCATCCATTGCGGACACGCCCGCGGCGTTCTGTCCGGTCAGTCCGGTGGATGCGGTCTGAATCGTGGCGTCGATCATCTCCGCGCCCTGGCCCGACTTGAGTCCGGCCGGTAACTCGTACCTCACCAGAACCACGTCCTGGGTCGCGCCGGACACCAGGCCATGAACGACACAGGGGCCGTCATCTCCCGGGGCAACGTCGACATCCTTCAGCAATCCATCGACCGTATCGAGCACGATCGTGGCGTGGTGGTTACCTGTCGCGCTGTCGAACAACTGAATCGTCGGGACGTCGCCCTGGTTGTCGCCGACCACGACCTCACCGCAACTCGCGTGATAGTCGATCGACAGGGCGTTGCCGGATCGAAACGGAACGAGCTCGGTCACCGCGGCTCCGTTCCAGGCATGAACCGAATAGCCTCCGGTCTCGCCATTCAGGACGAAGAACTGATCGCCCTGGCCGGCGGCGATGTCGAACGGGTTCATCCCGGCCGGCAGGACGACCTCGTCGGTCGTGCCGTCGGGGTAGGTGATCAGGGTCAGGCGACAGGTCTGCGGAAACCGGCAGCGCGCCTGACGGAAGATCCGTCCGTCGCCGAGGTCCAGTTTCTGGTCGAACGAGCCATCCTCCGCCGGGAAGAGCTCGATGAAACTGTTCGAGCCCGATGCCAGGATACCCACACCGCCCCGGGAGACGATCCAGTCGCCCGGTGTGAATCCGCCCATGCCACCACCACCGCCGCTCCCATGGACAAATGACCTCTCGCTGGTGGTTCCCAGTTGATTCTCTGCGGCCACGACCTGGGTCGGGTCACCCGAAGCGTAGACCTGATAGGACTCCTGCCATCCGGTCCACGACAGCGTCACTTCCCCGGTCTGCCGGTCGAAGAAGAGATCGTCGAGGAAGATACCGTCCGAGGTAGTGCGGAGTTCGTCGATCGTGCAGAGCAGCGAGCAACCGGGGGTCCCGGGGGGCTCGCACTCCTCGGTGACCTCGATCACGCCGTTTCCGCATGTCGCGGCCTCGATCGTGCTCGCGAAGGGCACCAAGGAACAGATGATGAGCAGCAGGATTGGAGTGCTGTGTTTCACGACTCCCCCTTCCGGTGGACTGGTTGAACCCGTTGCCTGTCATCTGGTCATGCGATGCCCGCACGGAATTCGTGCCATCTCGGGACGGGAAACCGGGAAAGTCCTGCTGATGGCCAGGGAACCGGTCAGATCGTCGAGGGTGCGCAGAACTGGAGATCGCCGAACCTGGAGATCCGTAGGCGTTCGGCGCCGACCCCGTCATCGGCGAGCTTTTCCGTCTAGCTCGACCTCAGTCCTGTCGCAGGCAGATCGCCGGATCGATCCTCGCCGCCCGCCGCGCCGGCAACCAGCAGGCGAGCAGCGCAACGCCACCGAGGATCCCGGCGGCCGTGGCGAAGGTCAGCGGGTCGACAGTACCGACTCCGAACAGCAATCGCTGCAGCGATCGGGTGAGCAAGCCCGCACAGAACAGACCGAGCACCAGCCCGCCGCCGGTCAGCAGCGCGCCACGACCCAGAACGTCCCGCAGCACGTCCGCGCCCCGGGCCCCCAGGGCGATCCGCACGCCGAACTCCCGGGTGCGCAGCGACACCGCGTAGGCGAACACGCCGTAGATCCCCACCGCCGCCAGCAACAACGCGATCCCGGCGAAACCGGCGAGCATCCACATTGTGAAGCGCTGCTCCGAGATCGAATGGTCGCGCATGTCGGCGAGGGTCGAGACGTTGAAGATCGGCAGGTGCTCGTCGAGGCCGCGAATCTCCTCGCGCACCGCCGAGGCGATCGACGTCGGATCGTTCTCGGTCTCGATCACGAACGACATGAAGGACCAGGGGGTCTGGGCGTGGGGCAGGTAGAGCTGCATCGAACCCTGATGATCGAGGCCGTGAATCTTCACGTCGCGAACCACACCGGCCACGCTGCGCCAGGGCTGGGGGTTGTCCTGGTCACCGGGGAGCCGGATCCGCTTCCCGAGGGGGTCCTCACCGGGCCAGAGTTGCGACGCCATCGTCTCGCTGATCAGCACGACCGGATCCCCGCCGGCGACATCCCGACCGTCCAGCAGCCGCCCCTTGAGCAGCGCGATCTCCATCGTGCGCAGGTATCCCGGCGAGACGACGAAGCGATCGGGGCTCGGCTCGCGATTCGGCGGGAACTCCTGGCCCTCGACCTCGACGCCGACCCGGTCGAAGCTGCCGCCGAGGGGAATCAGGCTCGTCACCCCGGCACTGCTCACGCCGGGGAGTCCGCCGATCCGCGCGAGCGCCGCCTCGTAGAGCGCGACCTGCTTCGGTCCTTCGCGGTAGGTCTTCCACGGGAGGTAGAGATCGAGGACCAGCTTGTTCGAGATGTCGAAGCCCGGGTCGACCCGGTACAGCAGCTGCACGCTGCGGGTGACCAGTCCGGCGCCGACGACGAGGACCAGGGCCAGCGTGATCTCGGCCACGAGGAACACGTTGCCCAGACGGCCCTGACGCTGGACGGTGCGGCCGTCGCCTCCGGAGCGCAGCGCTTCCTCGACGCCGCTGCGCGAGGAGCGCCAGGCGGGCACGATGCCGAACAGCACCGCCGAGACGAACGCCACGCCGGCGGTGAAGGCGAGGACCGAGCCGTCGACCTGTGCCGAACCGAGCATCGGATGCACGTCCCGGCCCAGCGCCCGGACGCCATCGAGAGACCAGACGGCGAGCAGCAACCCGGCGAGGGCACCGACACCGGAGAGCAGCAAGCTCTCGATCATCAACTGCCGCACGATGCGCCAGCGGCCGGCGCCGACCGCGGTGCGGATGGCGATCTCACGCCCGCGGGTCCGGGCCTGGGTCAGGAACAGATTGCCGACGTTGATGCAGGCGGTGATCAGCACGATCCCCACCGCGCCGAGGAGCATCAGCAGCGTCGGCCGGATCCGCCCGACCAGATCCTCCTTCAGCGCAACCAGTCGAATGCCGCTGCCGGCGTTGTCCTCGGGGTAGCTCTCGGCGAGGCGCGCCGCGACGACATCGACCTCGCTCTGGGCCGCGCCGATCGAACTTCCCGGGGCGATGCGACCGACGGCACGTAGGTGGCGTGCCGAACGTTGCCTGTCGTCGGCAGGTTCGGCGAGAGGACGGTACAGATCGGCCGGGGCGATGAGGATTCCCCGGGGCAGCGATTCGAACTCCGGATCGAGGACGCCGACGATGTCATACGGAACCAGGTTCAGACGAATCGTCATCCCGACCACGTCGGCGGCGCCGCCGTAGCGCCGCTGCCACAGCCCGTGGCTGATGACCACGACACGGTCGTTCCCGTCCTCCTGGTCCTCCGGTGCGAACAGCCGGCCCAGCTGGGCCCGCCCGCGCATCACCTGGAAGAAACCGTCCCCGACCATCGAGGCCGCGATGCGGGTCGCCTCCCCGTCGCCCGACAGGGTCGGACGCCAGTTGGCGAACGCCGCCATCTCCTCGAACGTCGTCGTCGATGCCCGCAGGTCGGCAATGTCCGTGGCCGAGACCTGGTCCCTGACCGTTCTGCCGTCGTTGCTCGTGCCCCAGAGCATCACGATCCGGTCGGCGTCTTCATAGGGCAGCGGCTCGAGCAGGATCGCATCGAGCACGCTGAAGACCGCGGTGTTGGCCCCGATCCCCAGCGCCAGCGTCACCACCGCGACGACCGAGAACAGCGGTCGCCCGAGCATCAACCGCCAGGCATGCCGAAGATCTCCACCCCAACCGTTCATCGCACCCTCCAGCTCGACCTCTCCAGGGGAGTGCAATCGGCGTGCCGACCAGGAGCCCCTCTCGACACACCCGGAGGCGATCTCGCACCTCTCGAATGACCGCTTCCGGGAAAGTTCGTCCCGTCCCCGAACACTCGACGGGGCGTCGCCAGGCGTCACACCAGTGTCTTGTCCGGCTCTTCCACCGAGGAGCCACTCTCGATCAAGAAGGAGGCTCTGGCCAGCGAATCATCGAAGGTCGGGCAAAAGTTGTCGCGACCGAAACGATCGACCAGTCCGGCCTTGCGAAGCGTCTGGCACGGTTGCCGGCGCAGGCCGCTGAGTACGACATGGCCACCTCTCTTCTTCATCCGTTCGACGACGCTCGCCAGGGCGTTCATTCCGGTGGCGTCGATGACGGTGACCAGATGCAGACGGAGAATCAGAACCCGAGGCCACTCCTCGATCCGGCTCAACGCATCCTCCATTCGCTCGACGGCGCCGAACATGAAGGGTCCGAATACGCGGTAGACCAGCACGCCTTGTGGGATCGTCTTCCCCTCCGCGGCATGTGCGGAGCGTCCGGGCAGGACATTGCTCGTCACGAGGCTGACTTCCGTCGTCTCCGACACTCGCTTGATGAACAGCATCGCCGCCAGCACCATGCCGACCTCGATCGCAATCACGAGGTCGAAGACGAAGGTGAGCGTGAAGGTCGTCAGCAGCACGAGCGCGTCGCTGCGGGGAAGATGGAACAGACGGCCCAGTGCATGCCATTCGCCCATGCGTATCGCGACGGCACCCAGCACGGTCGCCATCGCCGCCATCGGAATGTAGCCGGCAAGCTTCGCGCCGACGAGAATCACCAGCAGCAAGGAGAGCGCGTGGACCATTCCGGCGATCGGAGTACGGCCTCCGTTGTGGACGTTGGCACTGGTGCGGGCGATCGCTCCGGTAGCCGGGAGTCCGCCAAACAAGGGGGACACGAGATTCGCGATCCCCTGGCCGACGAGCTCCGTGTTGCTGTCGTGTCGATCGTCGGACAGACCGTCCGCGACCACCGCCGAGAGGAGCGATTCGATCGCTCCGAGTATGGCGATCGCGGTCGCCGGTCCGATCAGCGCCCGGACCATCGACAGGTCCAGTCCGGGAAGACTCGGCGCGGGCAATCCCGGCGGTAGCGCCTCGGCTCCGAACATCGTCGCGATCGTCTCCACACCCGCCCCGGCACTCCACCCGGTGAAGTGAACCCACAGCGAGGCCACGACGATCGCGGCGATCGATCCCGGAATCCGATGAAGTTTCAGCCTGGGCCAGAGCAGGATCAGTCCCAGGCTGAACCCCCCGACCAGCAGCGACCGCCCGTTGAACGACCCCGCGTGGTCCAGAAACCAGACGATCCTTTCGACGAATTCGCGGGGGAGCGACTCGGTCCCGGCCCGCAGCCCGGCGAAGTCCGGGATCTGTGTCAGCATGATCGCCGCGGCGATGCCCGTGGTGAATCCACTGGTCACCGGCCACGGAATGAACTTCACGAGACCGCCCAGCCCCGTGAGCCCCATGAGGATGAGGATGCCCCCCGCCATCATGGTGGCGACGAGGAGTCCCTGATAGCCGTGCTCCGAGACGACCAGGAGAACGATCGGAACGAACGCCGCCGTCGGTCCGCCGATCTGCACCCGAGAGCCGCCGAGGAGCGAGATCAGGAAGCCGGCGACGATGGCGGTCACGATTCCCAGGGCGGGAATCGGTAGGGGCGTCTCGGTGCCGGCAGGAACGCTCGCGATTCCGAGGGCCAGGGAAAGCGGCAACGCGATCAGCCCGACCGTCAGACCGGAAAACAGTTCGGACGACAGCGAGTAGGAGCCGCGTAGCGAGCCCCACAGATCGAGCGTCCGCGGGCGAAAGAGCCTTCTTCGGTTTGGTGGTTTCATCGAGAATAGTTCTCGACCGCCCCGTCAGTTCCAGGGCGTGGGCGATACGCCCCTCAGGGTCTCTCCTCGCCGGCCAGCAGCATAC
Source organism: uncultured bacterium (assembly GCA_942490715.1). Classification (GTDB taxonomy): domain Bacteria; phylum Acidobacteriota; class Polarisedimenticolia; order Polarisedimenticolales; family Polarisedimenticolaceae; genus CALNYP01. Next base: position 47,061 of record CALNYP010000006.1, on the reverse strand, counting down.
CGCGGATCGCAGTCTCCAGGTCGACCTCGCCCCGGATGTACGGTTCGAAGTGTTGTCGCAATGCGGCGTGGAACGTCGTGAAGATACCGAATTCGAACATGAACAGGGTGTAGGGCTCGTCGCGCTCCGCCTCGACCGACTCCTCGACGGCGCGGCCGGCGACGTAGAACAGGATCGCGTGCCACAGCTGCCCGTCGGCCTCGACCTCCAGCTCGCCGGACACCTTGCCGATCGTCTCGGCGACCGTCCAGTTCCGCGGGCTGATCAGCCGGTGGCTCGACTCGTGGAACAGCAGCTCCAGCCAGGAGCCGTAGGGTCCGTGGTCGTCGGAGGAGATCACGATGTGCACGTCCGGACGGTTGGTCGTGTACGCCCCGGCCCAGTTCGCATGGTAGGTCAGGTCGACCCGGGCCCGGGTCTCGGGAAACTCGTTGGCCGACCATTTCTGCATGCGTGCGACGACGGCGGGCTCGTAGCGCCGGATCGTCGGCAGCCAGCGCTCGAGCGTCTCCCGGTTGCGCGCGCTGTGGACCGGCCAGAAACGACGCTCGTAGACCGGCCGGACGCGGCGGAGCCAGTCGACGGTCGTGGCCAGCTCGTCGCGGCCGGCCAGCGGTTCGTCCGGAGGCTGCGCCCCGAGCCAGCGCTTCAGCCGGTACAGCTCACCGTCGAACAGCAGGTCCCGGTCGATCAACGTCTCCCGGTAGTGGGCCAGCGCCTGTTCGAACAACGCCCGCTCGCCGTCGTCCAGCCCCTCGAGCGCCTCGTTCTCCGGGTCGTTCTTCGCCACGTGGAACAGGAAGTGATGCTCGTTGATCCACGGGTTGTCGTGGAAGGTGAAGCGGTCGGTCCCGGCGACGAGGTCGGTCGCCTTGGCCGGGGGAGTGTCGGCGGTAAGGAGCGCCAGCATCCAGAGCAGGGTGAGCACCCGGGTATTCTACCGGATCGGCAGCGTCACACTCAGCTCGGCAACGAACAGCTTCGTGCGATCGTCGTCCCGCTCGGCCCACCGCAGCAGCACCTCGAGGGACGGCCGGAGCTCGCCGTGAAAGACCTGCTCGCCGTTGACGTGAACCGTCAACGGCCGGCTCAGGTCGAACTCCTCCGGCGAGACGAGCAACGTGAATCGCTTCACGTTGTGCGCCTGGGCGTGGACGACGTTTCCCTCGCGCTTCAGCTCCACGCGTCCCCAGGGCTTCCGGGCGACCGTGGCACCGTGCATCTGCACCGGAGTTCCCCAGCGCGGCAGCAGGTTCGATCGATCCTCTTCGCTCAGGCGGTCCGGGAGCGCCAGTTCGTCGATCACCAACCAGGCGCGGCGCGCGTAGCGGCCCGGTGCCTCCGTCGCCCAGGTCAGGGTATCCGGCAACGGGTCGCGGGGCACCGCGGTCAGAAAACGACCCAGTCGTCGATGGTACTCGTCGGTCAACGTCAGGGAGTGTCCCTGGCCGGGCAAGACGATGGAGTCGATGACGGCGTCGTGCTTTTCGAACAGCTCGAGGTACTTTCTCAGGTGCTGGATCGGCACCTTGGGGTCGTCCTCGCCATGGACCAGGTGGAAGCGCTGCCCGCGAAGATTGGACAGGTGCATCTGGCCGTCGACGCGGAAATCGGCACGGGTCAACCGATCCGGTGGCCCCACATGGGCGGCATAGGCGGCGAAGCGGTCGGGCGTCTTGAACGCGAGGAAGAAGACACCGGCGCCACCGTCGGAGTTGCCGTAGCCGATGACCCGGTTCTCGGCCACGTTCCATGTGCGCTGCACCTCGGCGAGGATCGTGTCGATGTTGTCGGCCTGACTCGCCTCCCACCACATCGAATCCCACCAGCCCGCCGGTAGCACGACGATCTCGCCCTGGGGAATCCCCCAGCCCGCGGCCCAGCTGCCGTCGGCCGGCCACTCCGGAGCGCCCATCCCCCCGTGCAGGTTGAGCTGCACCGGTGTTGGCCGTGTCGGGTCGTAGTCGGAGGGAATGAGGATCATGTACGGGTGGCTCAACCCGTTGCGGCCCATGCGGGTGCGAACGATGCGTCTGCCGGGGGCCTCCGGCGAATAGCTGCGCCCCCGGCGCAGCGCCTGAAGCGCCCGGTCGACGGGCATCTCCGAGGCGATGACCTGCCGCGCAGCCGCGGCACGCTCGTCGGCCGTGGGGGCGTGGAGGAACCGATGCATGGCCTCGTCGCCTGGGGCCGGCGCATCCGCCGTGGGTCCGGCGAGGAGCGCCATCACGAGGGCTCCTGCGGTGGCGGTCGAGAGGAAGATGCCGTGGATAGCCATCCCCCAGGCTGACGCTACCAGCGGAGCGTCGGTTGCAGGCAACCTCGAAAAAGGGGTCCGACGCCCTCCGGCGGCAACCTGCTCTCCGGCCGGAACGCCGCTAGGAGGACTGAGCCGCCACCACCCGGTCCCGACCCAGCGCCTTCGCCTCGTACAGCGCCCCGTCCGCCGCCCGGACCAGCCCGTCGACGGTCGTCACCTCTCGCGCCTCGGTCACCGTGGCGACCCCGGCCGAGACGGTGATCCGCGTCGGCACCTCGCCCTCGAGGAAGACGAACTTGCGCACCGCCGAACAGATACGTTCGGCGACGCGCACCGCCATCGCCCCGTCGGTATGGGGCAGGATCACGGCGAACTCCTCGCCGCCGTAGCGCGCGGCGATGTCGTTGGCCCGGGCGCCGCCGGCGACGAGGGTCGCGAACTCCTTGAGCACGCGATCCCCGGCGGGGTGGCCCAGGGTGTCGTTGACGTTCTTGAAGTGGTCGATGTCCAGGAAGACCAGCGACAGCGGCACCCTGTAGCGTTCGGCGCGGAGCCACTCTTCCTTCAGCCGCCGGCGAAACTCGCGAAAGTTGTAGAGGCCGCTCTTCTCGTCGACCATCAGCAGCTGTTCCAGCTGCAGGTTGCTCTGGGCCAGGTTCTGAACCTCGATCTTGAGCCCGGAGAGCGTCTTCCGCCGGCTCAGCTGTGCGGCGATGCGCACGTCGAGCTCGGCCATCTCGAACGGCTTGACCACGTAGTCGTCGGCGCCGACCCGGAACGCCTCGACCTTGGTCTCGAGGTCCCGGCAGGCCGTGAGCAGGATGATCGGTACCGCGGCGGTCGCCGGACTGCCCCGGAGCGCCTTGGCCACCTCGAGACCGTCCATTCCCGGCATCGTCAGATCCAGCAGCACGACGTCGAAGCCGCCCTCCTGGGCGCGCTCTACTCCGGCCTTGCCGCCGTCGGCGGCGACGATCTCCACGGACTTGTCCCGGAACCACTGACTCGTGATGCGAGCGGTCTCGGGCTCGTCGTCGATGACGAGGATCCGCGGATGCCGGGTCGCCTCTTCGGCAGGGGCCATCGAATCAGTCCATCTGCTTCCGCAAGAACGCAGGCACGTCGAGGTCGTCCTTCATCTTGCCGAAGTTCGGCGTGAAGCCGTCGTCGGTGGCGTCGAAGTCGAAGCCCTCGGAGCTGCCGGCACGCAGGAAGCCGTCATCACGCTGCTGGGCCGCCGGCCGCGCCGGTTCCGGAGCACGCGAGATCGACGGCTCGGCCGGCGCCGATTCCCGAGCCGGCAGGGCCGGTGCCTCGAAGATCGGTGCGTCGAAGCTGGGCCGATGTTCGTGCATCCCCGGGCGATCGTCGACGCCACGTCGACCCTCGGCGCCTTCGAAGCCGGTGGCGATGACCGTCACCTTCACTTCGCCCTTCGCTTTCCTGTCGATCACCGTGCCGAAGATGATGTTGGCGTCCGGATCGGCCGCCTCCTGGATGATGTTCGCCGCCTCGGAGACCTCGTGGAGCGTCATGTCCTCGCCGCCGGTGATGTTGATCAGCACGCCGCGAGCGCCGTGGATCGTCGCGTCCTCGAGCAACGGCGAGGAGATCGCCCGCTGGGCCGCCTCGACCGCGCGGTGCTCGCCCTCGGCCTCGCCGGTACCCATCAGCGCCATGCCCATCCCGGCCATCACCGTCTTGACGTCGGCGAAGTCGAGGTTGATCTCACCGGGCACGGTGATCAGGTCGGAGATGCCCTGGACCGCCTGGCGCAGGATGTCGTCGCACATCGTGAACGCCTCGGCCAGCGGAGTCTGGGCCTCGACGGTGTGCAGCAGCTTGTCGTTGGGAATCGTGATCACGGTGTCGACGACTTCCCGCAGCGCGGCCAGTCCCTGTTCGGCCTGCTTGTGTCGCCGGCGCCCCTCGAAGGAGAAGGGCAGCGTGACGACGGCCACCACGAGGGCGCCCATCTCACGGCCGAGATTGGCGATGATCGGCGCCGCGCCGGTGCCGGTACCGCCGCCGAGGCCGGTGGTGATGAACAGCATGTCCGCGCCGCTCAACGCCTCGACGACCTCTTCGGTGTTCTCCAGCGCCGAGCTGCGGCCGATCTCCGGGTTGCCCCCGGCGCCCAGCCCCTTGGTCAGCTTGGAGCCGAGCTGGAGCTTGACCGTGGCCTTGTTCGATCGCAGCGCCTGGCAGTCGGTGTTCGCGGCGACGAACTGGACTCCCTCGACCTTGGCCGCGATCATCCGGTTGACGGCGTTCCCGCCGCCACCGCCGACGCCGACCACCTTGATGCTGGCGGCGCTCGGTGCCGAGTCCTCGATCGAAACATCGATCTTCCGCGAAGGCTTCTTGTCGTCCATCGTGATCATACGTAACCCCCGTCCGCCATCAGAAAACCTCCGAGAACCAGGCTTTCACCCGGGTACCCATCCGACCGATCATGCTGGCGGGGATCACCATCCCCACCTTTCTCTGCGGCGCCTGATTGCGCGCTCCGTACATCGCCAGGCCGATCGCCGTCGCGTGCTGCGGCCCGACCGAGGAATCGCCCATCGCCGGCGAGCTGCCGGGCTGCCCCAGCCGGACCGGCAGGTCGAACACCTGCTCGGCGACCTCGGCCATGCCGGGCAACAGGGAGCCGCCGCCGGAGAGCACGACCCCGGCGTTCAGCGACCTCTCGAATCCAGCGCGGCTGATCTCTTCCCTGATCAGGGTGAAGATCTCCTCGGCACGAGGCTGCAGGATCTCGGCCATCACCTGCAAGGACAACAGCCGGGGCTTCCGACCCCCGACGGTCGGAACCTCGACCGCCTCATTCTCCTCGATCAGCGAGGCCAATGCACACCCGTATCGCTTTTTCAGTCGCTCGGCATCCGGGACCGGGGCGCGCAGCCCGACGGCGAGGTCGTTGGAGAAGTGGTCGCCGCCGACCGGAAGCACCGCCGTGTGCCAGATCGAACCGCGCTCGAGGATCGCCAGGTCTGTGGTGCCGCCGCCGACGTCGATCAGGGCGACCCCGAGCTCCCGCTCGTCGTCGGAGAGGGTGGCGTCGGCGACCGCGAGCTGCTCGAGCACCGTGTCGCGGACCTCGATTCCGGCCCGGTTCACGCAGGAGACCAGGTTCTGGATCGCCGTCGTCGCCGCGGTGACGATGTGGACGTTCGCCTCCAGCCGCTGGCCGACGAGACCGACCGGCTTGGAGATCGCCCCCTCGTCGTCGAGGACGTACTCCTGGGGCAGGACGTGGAGGATCTCCCGCTCCTGGGGGATGTTGACCGCCCGGGCGGCCTGCATGACCCTCCGCACGTCGTCATCGGTGACCGTGCGGTTCTTGCCCGCCACGGCGACGACCCCCCGGCTGTTGAAGGAGCGGACGTGAGCGCCGGCGACGCCGACCGTCGCCAGCTCCACGTCGACGCCGGCCATCAACTCCGCCTCGTCGACCGCCGCCTTGATCGAATCGACCGTCGCGTCCATGTTGACGACGATTCCCTTGCGGAGACCACGGGATTGCGCCTCGCCGAAACCGACAATGTCGATTCCGCCTCCGGCGCGGACCTCGCCGACGACACAGGTCACCTTGGTGGTGCCGATGTCGAGTCCGACGACGTAGTGTTCATTTCTTGCCATGGCCACCTTCCCTTTTGCTTCGATCGCCCACGCGGTGACTTGCCATTCGTAAGAGTTTCGTCATGCGCGCCCCGCTCCGGCAGGCATGACACTGATGCGGCCGTTCCACCGCAGATCGATGTAGACCGCATCGCCGACCGAGGCCTCGATGCGCTCCTGATAGGTCAACCAGTGATTCACGTTGCGTCCGACCGACTCGGGGTCGAGCAGCAGCAGCGGGCCGGGGCGGACCATCGTCACCACCCAGCAATCCGCCGCCGACAGGTCCAGCTCGGAGATTCCGGCGGCGAAGGCCGGCGACTCCCGGGTCAGCTCGGCCAGCCCCGCGACACCCCGGACCAGACGCCGTTGCCGGGTCTCGTCGTCGAGCCGGTCGAGGCCGCGCAGGATCGGTAGGTCCTCTTGCATCTCCGGCCCCAGCAGTCCGACACTGCCGCCGGTCGTGTCGATCACGTGGAGGCTCCCGTCGATCGCGGCCAGCGCCACGGGGACACGCTCGGCGACGTCGATCAGCAACGTCTCGGGCAGCACCCGGCGGACGACGGCGTCCCGGACCCAGACGTCCTGGACCGCCGCCGCGGAGACCTGCTCCAGGTCGAGCTCGATCAGGTTGTGCCCGACGAATCGACCGAGTTCGCCGCGGAGCCTCGGCTCCGAGGCCCGGGCGATCCCCCGCAGCTCGATCCGCTCCAGGTTCAGCACATCGGCGGTACCGAGCTGGCGGAAGGCCCGCACCGCGCCGAAGACGAGGAACGCCACCACCAGGCCGTGGATCAGGCCGACCCGGACGAGTCGCACCAGGTTGCGCGTCCGGCGCTTCGTGCGCACGGTGCGGTTCCCGCGGCTGCGCCAGTAGCGCTGCTCCGGCTCGGGATGGATGGGGATTCTTCCGTCCATCAGCTCTTCTTCCCCCGTGGCGGAGTTTTCTTCTTCCGGCGTGGCGGCGACGCGGCGCGGATCAACGCCTCGCCGGCCTTCCAGACGTCACCGGCGCCGAGAGTGACCACCACGTCGCCCTCGGTGACCGTCGACTTCAGCATCTTCGTCGCATCGGCGAGCTTCGGGCAGTAGCGCACGTTCGGGTGACCGTGGCGCACCAGCGCCTCGGCCACGACGCCGCCGTCGAGCCCTTCGATCGGACTCTCGCCGGCGGCGTAGATGTCGGTGACCAGCACCTCGTCGGCCAGGGCGAAGCAGCGGCCGAACTCCTCGAGCAACGCCGCGGTCCGGGAGTAGCGATGGGGCTGGAAGACGACCAGGGTCCGGGAGCCGAAACCTTCGCGGATCGCGGCGAGGGTCGCCTCGATCTCGGTCGGGTGATGTCCGTAATCGTCGAGTACCGTCGCGCCGAACGCCGAGCCCCGGCGCTGCATCCGGCGATCGACGCCCCGGAACCGCGCCAGCGCCCCGGCGATCGTCTCGAACGGGACGTCCATCTCGAGACCGACGGCGATCGCGGCCAGGGCGTTGAAGACCGCGTGGCGGCCGGGCAGCTTGAGTTCGACCTGGCCCAGCTTCTTGCCGTGGGCGTGGACGGTGAAGTGCGAGACGAAGCCGCGGATCTCGACGTCGCTGGCCATCACGTCGGCATCGCTGGAGAGCCCGTAGCGGATCAGCTTGCGGTCGACCCGGGGCAGGATCGCCCGGACGTTCGGGTCGTCGACGCAGACGACCGCCGCGCCGTAGAACGGCACCCGGGAGAGGAAGCTGACGAAGGCATCCTGGATCGCCACCAGATCCTTGTAGTGGTCGAGGTGCTCCCGATCGATGTTGGTCACGATCGCGATCGTCGGCTTCATCTTGAGGAACGAACCGTCGGACTCGTCGGCCTCGGCGATCATCACGTCGCCGTTGCCGAGCTTGGCGCCGGAGCGCAGCTTGCCCAGCCGCCCGCCGATCACGACGGTCGGATCGAGACGGCCCCGGCCGAGCACCTCGGCGACGAGGGCGGTCGTCGTGGTCTTGCCATGGGCGCCGGCGACGGCGACACCGAACTTCAGACGCATCAACTCGGCCAGCATCTCGGCCCGGGGAATCACCGGGATCTGATGCCGCCGGGCCTCGATCACCTCGGGGTTGTCGGCCTTGACCGCCGACGAGATGACGACGACATCGGTGTCCTTCACGTTCTGGGCGCGGTGGCCCCGGTGGACCTTCGCGCCGAGCTTCTTGAGCCGACGAGTCGCCGGGCTCGAGGCCAGATCGGAGCCGGAGACCGGATAACCCAGGTTGACCAGCACCTCGGCGATGCCGCTCATACCCGAGCCGCCGATGCCGACGAAGTGCAGCTTTCGCGCCTTATGAAACACCGGTCACCTCCGGTATCTCGTCGCCGGCCAGCAGCCGGTCGGCGACGTCGGCGATCCGCGCGGTCGCGTCGGGGCGGGCCAGGGTGCGTGCGGCGCGCCCCATCTCCAGCAGGCGCCGGGGTTCGGCGATCAGATCGGCGACGACGTTCGTCAGCCGTTCGCCGTCGAGCTCGTCGTCGCGGATCACGATCGCAGCTCCCGCCTCGGCCACGGCCTCGGCGTTGTGCCGCTGGTGATCGTCGGCAGCGTGGGGGTAGGGGACGAGCACGGCGGGGCGCCCGGCGGCGGCCAGCTCGGCCAGCGTCGTCGCCCCGGCACGGCAGACCGCCAGGTTGGCCTGCTCGAGGCGCAGGGGCATGTCGTCCAGGAAGGCGTGGACCTCGGCCCGGCCCCCGGGGTATCCGGCGAACGCGTCGGCGACCTTCGCCTCGTCGTTCTCGCCGGTCTGCACCACGAGTCCCGGCGCCGGGTGCATTGCCGCGAGCCCGGTTGCGGCGGCGGCGACGGCACGGTTGATCGACGACGCACCGCGGCTGCCGCCGAAGACCAGCAGCCGCAACGGTGTCTCGACCTTCGCTTCGGCGACGGACAGGAACTCCCGGCGCACCGGGTTGCCGGTGACGACGAGGCGGCCACGCAGACGCCGGGCGGCCGCGTCCGAAGGCACGCAGACGGCGTCGACCCGCGGCGCCAGCCAGCGATTCGTCGCTCCCGGGTAGTGGTTCTGCTCCATCACCATCGTTTTCACGCGAAGAAGTCTCGCCGCGAGCATCGCCGGTCCCGACGCGTACCCACCGACGCCGATCACGAGATCCGGACGCTTCGCCGTCATCCAGCTCAGGCACCGCGTCGTCGCGATCCCTGCGGCCAGCGCCGCCGTGGCCTTGTGCCACGGGGAGCCGCCCTGGATGCCGGCCAGCCTCAGCAACTGCAACGGGTAACCCGCCTCGGGAACCAGCCTGCGCTCGATCCCCCGTTCGGCACCGATGAAGCCCAGTTCGGCTTCCGGGTGTCGCCGCTTCAGTTCGTCGGCCACGGCGAGTCCGGGAAACAGATGGCCCCCCGTTCCGCCGCCCGCGATCCGGATCCTGCAAATCTTCTCCGCCACCTCCTTCGCTGGCCTAGTTCGAGTGTTGCGAGACGTTGAGCAGCAAGCCGAGTGCGACCATCGAGGCCAGCATCGACGAACCGCCGTAACTGATCAGAGGCAGGGCGAGTCCCTTGGTCGGGAACAGCCCGACACAGACCGCCATGTTCGTCAGCGCCTGGAAGACCAGCAGACAGGTCAGTCCGAGCGCCAGGTAGAAGCTGAACTTGTCCTGGGCCCGCATCGCCGCCCGGATGCCGCGCCAGAAGATGACGACGAAGGCGACGAGCACCAGTGCGGTGCCGATCAACCCCAGTTCCTCGCCGATCACCGAGAAGATGAAGTCGGTGTGGGAGGCCGGGACGTAGAACGCCTTCTGGTGGCCGTTGCCGAGCCCGACGCCGGTCCAACCGCCGCTGCCGATCGCGACCAGGGACTGATCGAGCTGGAAGTTGACGCCCAGGGCGTCGGCCGACGGCTGCATCCAGATCTGCATCCAGCCCTTGAACCGCTCGAGCCGGTACGACTCGTGGAGGATGCCTGCCGCGACCAGCGCCGTTCCGGTCCCGACCCCGCCCAGGATGTAGCGCCAGTGCAGTCCGGCGACGAACAGCATCACCGAGGAGACGCCGATCATCAGCACGACCGAGCCCAGATCCCGCTCGATGTAGATCAGGTAGGCCAGCACGCCGAGCACCGCGCCGCAGGGTACGAGCACGCTGGCGAACTCGTTCACCTTGTCGTGCTTGCGCGAGAGCATGAAGGCCATGAACAGCACGGCGAACAGCTTGGTGAACTCCGAAGGTTGCAGCCGTAGCGGCCCGATCAGCAACCAGCGCTGGGCTCCGCCGGCGCTGGGCATCGCCAGGACCGCCACCAGCGCGGCGAGACAGAACGCGAACATGGCGAAGATGACCCAGCGGCGATCGAGCTGCTCGTAGGGGAAGATCGCCGCGAGCAGCAGGATGCCCAGGCCGACGCCGACGTGCAGCGCCTGCTTGGCGAAGTACCACGAGGAGCTCTGGCCCGAGTCCATCGAGATGTAGTTCGACGAGCTGCCGACCATCAGCAGACCGCCGCAGATCAGCATCAACGCGGTGACCGCCAGCACCCGGTCGTAGGAGGAGCGTCTAGCCATCTTGCCCCTCCAGTGCGGCGATGGCCCGGGCGAAGGCCCGGCCGCGGTCCTCGAAGTTGGCGAACTGGTCGAAGGAGGCGCAGGCCGGCGAGAGCAGCACGGTCTGGCCGGCCTGGGCGCCCTCGGCGGCGACGGTGACGGCGCGATCCAGCGTCTCGCACTCGACGATCGGTGCGACGCCGGCGAAGCGACTCCGTAGCTCGGCGGAGCACTCGCCGATCAACAGGATCCGCGCGGCGTGGGTCCGCAGCGGGTCGACCAGCACAGTCCAGTCCGACCCCTTGTCCCTCCCGCCGAGAATGATCTGGACGCTCCCGGCATCGAAGGCGCCGAGGGCCCGGGCGGTGGAGTCGGGGTTCGTGGCCTTCGAGTCGTCGTAGTAGCCGACGCCCCGGAGCTCGGCGATCTTGACCAGCCGGTGGGGCAGCGGTTCGAACCGTCGCAGGCCGTCGGCGATCGCGGCGGGCGTGCAGCCGACCAGCCGGCAGCAGAGCGCCGCGGCGAGGGCGTTGGCGACGTTGTGCTCGCCGCGGACCGTCAGCTCGTCGACGGAGCAGACCGGCTCGTCGGAGCCGTTGACCTTCAGGGTCAGCATCGATCCGTCGAGGAACGCACCGCCGTCGACCCGCTGGGCGACGGAGAAGCGGAAGGGCCGGGCGCCGCCGCCCCGGGACGCCCACTCCGCCGTGCGGGGGTCGTCGGCGTTCAACACCGCCGCGGCGTCTCCGCGCTGCAGCTCGAGCAGTCGGCGCTTGGCGGCGGCGTACGCATCGAAGGATTCGTAGCGGTCCAGGTGATCCGGGCTGAGGTTCAGGACCACCGCGACCTCGGGTCGCAGGGAATGCAGGGTCTCGATCTGGAACGAGGAGAGCTCCACCGCGTGGACGGCGTCGTCGGCGTCGTCGTCCAGCAGATCGCAGAAGGGCCGGCCGAGGTTCCCGCCGGTGCCGCCGGGGATGCCGGCGTGACGCAGGATCGTGCCGACCATCGAGGTCACCGTCGATTTTCCGTTGGAGCCGGTGATCGCGATCACCCGACCGTGGCAGAACCGGCTACCCAGCTCGACCTCACCCCAGACCGGCAACCCCCGGGCGATCGCCCGGCGGACGAGCTCGATCGAGGGCGGTACGCCGGGGCTGAGCACCAGCAGATCGGCGCTGTCGGCCAGGGTCGCCGGGTGGCCGCCCGGATGGACCGTCGCGCCGAGTTCCCGGGCCTGCGTCGCCACGCCGCTCCATGCCGACTCGTCTCTCCGGTCGGCGATCGTCACCCGTGCGCCGTTGTCGGCGGCAAGCCGGGCGGCGGCCAGGCCGCTCTTGCCGCCGCCGACGACGAGGACTCGCAGTCCCTCGAGCACCGGGAATCGCAACGGGAGTTCGGTCACGGTTGCCTCGCTCATCGCAGCTTCAACGTCGCCAGGGCGAGCATCGAGAACAGGATCGCGACGATCCAGAAGCGGATGACGACCTTGCTCTCGCTCCAGCCGCCGAGTTCGAAGTGATGGTGAATCGGCGCCATGCGGAAGATCCGCGTGCCGCGCAGCTTGAACGAGCCGACCTGCAGGATCACCGAGCCGGCCTCGACGACGAACAGGCCGCCGACGAGCACGAGCAGGAACTCCTGCTTGATCAGGATCGCGACGACACCGAGGGCGCCGCCGGTGGCCATCGAGCCCACGTCGCCCATGAAGATCTCCGCCGGGTGCGAGTTGAACCAGAGGAACCCCAGACAGGCGCCGACCATCGAGCCGCAGAAGACGGTCAGCTCGCCGACGCCCTTCACGTTGGGAATCGCCAGGTAGTCGGCGGCGATCGCGTTGCCCGCGGCGTAGGTCAGCAGGCCGAAGGTGCCCCAGGCGATCAGCAGCGAGCCGGTGGCCAGCCCGTCCAGGCCGTCGGTCAGGTTGACCGCGTTGGAGGAGCTGGTCAGCATCAGCATCACCCAGGCCGGGAAGAACCAGCCCAGGTCGGGGTTGATCTGCTTGAAGAACGGGAAGCTGATCTGGGTCGAGAAACCACCGCGGCGGGTCATCTCCATCAGCAGCAAGCCGATCGCCAGCGAGACGACGAGCTGCAGCGTGAACTTCAGCCGGGCGGTCAGGCCGAGGTTCTGACGCCGGGCGACCTTGAGATAGTCGTCGGCGAAGCCGATCGCGCCGAACAGCAAGGTCGCGGCGACGGCGATCCACATGAATCCGTTGCTCAGATCGGTCCAGAGCAACGTCGGCAGGATCACCGCGGTGAGGATCAACACACCCGCCCATCGTCGGTGTGCCCTGCTTCGACTGGTGGCTCTCGGGTCCGTCCTCGCGGATCTCCTGGCCGATCTGGAACTGCTGCAATCGCCGGATCAGCCAGGGGCCGAGCATCAGCGAGACGAGCAGCGCCGTCAGCGCGGCCATCGCCGTGCGGAAGGTGATGTACTGGAAGACGTTGAAGGCGCCGATCTGGTCGCGGAGCTCGATGAACAGGTGGAAGAACATCAGGCGTCTCCGCCTCAACGTCGAGAGCAGCGCGCCGACGATCTTGTCCATCCGCACTCCCCGGGAGCCCTTGATCACGACGAGGTCGCCGGGTTGCAGGTACTCGCCGAGTTCCTCAGCACAGCGGGCGGAGTCGGCGTGGAGATGAACCTCGGGGACGCCCGATCGCCGCGCGGAGTCCGCCGCCTGGCGCGCCAGGGAACCGACGGCGACCAGTACGTTGATCCCCGCGGACGCGGCGCGCTTGCCCGCTTCGCGATGCAGCGCGCCTTCGACCGTGCCGAGCTCGAGCATGTCCCCCATCACGAGGACCTTGCGCCCGTCGGTTTGGGTCGACTGCATCGTCTCGAGCACCGAGGCCAGGGCCGCCGGGCTGCTGTTGTAGGAGTCGTCGACGACGACCAGCCCGCGATCGAGGTGGTGCACTCGTCCGCGTCCCTCGCCGGGCTCGAGCTGTTCCATCTTCTCCATCGCCGGCTCGAGCTCCTCGCCGGCGGCAACGAGGCAGGCACATGCCGCGACGGCGTTGAACGCCGAATGCCCGCCGCCGAGCTTGAGCTGCATCTCGTACCGTCGCTCCTGATGACGAATCGTCAGGCCGGCCCCCCGCAGGAAATCGCCGCGGATCTGTTCGAGATGCAGATCGGCCTCGGGGGTCATGCCGAAAGTGACCCGCGGGCCGGCGTGCCGGGCGGCCTGGACACGGATCTGCGCGTCATCGATGTTGACCACCGAGGTCGCGTCGTCGCGAAGAACCGCGAACAGTTCGCCCTTCGCCGCGGCGATGTCGTCGAGGGAGTTGAAGTACTGCAGGTGCACCGCCCGGACGTTTGTCACCAGGCCGATGTCGGGATCGGTCATCTTCGCCAGTTCCGCGATCTCGCCGGCGGCACTCATCGCCAGTTCGAGCACGACGTACTCGGCGTCTCCCGGACAGGCCAGCAAGGTGAGCGGCACGCCGAGGTCGTTGTTGAAGTTGCCCAGGGTGCGGTGAACCTTGTGTCTGGCCGACAGGCCGGCGGCGAGGAGCTCCTTCGTCGTCGTCTTGCCATTGCTGCCGGTGATCGCCAGCCAGCGCGCCGGTGCGATGTGGCTGCGCAACCAGCTGCCGCATCGACCCATCGCCGCGCGTGTGTCGTCGACCTGGATCACCCCCGGCGGTGCAGCTTCGGAGTCACCGAGCTCCCGGGCGATCACCGCCACCTCGGCCCTGCGCTTGGCCGCGTCGGCGAGGAAGCGATGGCCGTCGGTCCGCGTGCCCTCGAGGGCGAAGAACGCCCCACCGGGTCGCAGCACCCGCGTGTTGATCACGTACGAATCGACGCGGTGCTCGGGGTTGCCTCGCACGAGCGTGCCGCCGGTCGCCTCGGCGAGCTGGGCCAGGGTCAGTTCAGGCACGGTTTCCTCCGTACCCGACACACTCCAGCGCCTCGGCGGCGACGACGCGGTCGTCCAGCGGTTGCGAGCTTCCGGCCCGGGTGACCGTCGCCTCGTGCCCCTTACCGGCCAGGGCGACGACGTCGCCGGCGCTGGCCGAGGCCACGGCGGCATGGATCGCCTGCCGACGATCGACGATCGCCTGGCAACGATCGGCGGCGCCGGGAACCGACCGGACTCCCTGGACGATCTGTTCGACGATCTCTTCGGGATCTTCGTTGCGCGGATTGTCGGAGGTGACGAACAGCACGTCGGCCAGCTCCGCCGCGGCCTGCCCCATCGGGGCGCGCTTGCCCTGGTCCCGGTCTCCGCCGCAACCGAACACGACGATCAGCCGACCTCGGGTCAGCGGTCGCAGGGAGCCGAGCAGGTTGCGCAGGGCGTCCTCGGTGTGGGCGTAGTCGACCAGCAGGTGGAACGGCTGACCGCGGTCGACCCGCTCCATCCGGCCGGGGACCCGGGGGAGTGCCAGCACCCCCGAGGTGATCGCGTCCACCGGCAGGCCGAGGGCCAGGGCGCAGCCCGCGGCGGCGACGACGTTGTCCAGGTTGAATCGTCCGATCAGATGGGTGCGCAGCGGAAGCGGACCCGACGGCGTCTGCAATACCGCGGAGGATCCGTCGAGACCGCAATGGACCTGCTCCAGTCGCAGGTCCGCGCCTTCGGATTCGCCGAAGGTGGTGACCTTTGCCGGGGTGCGCGCGGCGATCCGTTCGGCGTGGGGATCCCCCTCGGGGAGGATGGCCCAGGCGTCGTCGTCGAGGCGGTCGAACAGCGAGGCCTTGGCCTCGAAGTAGGCCTCGGTGGTCCTGTGGAAGTCGAGATGGTCCCGGGTCAGGTTCAGGAACGCCGCGACGTCGAACTTCGCCCCTTCGACCCGGTGCAGGCTCAGGGCGTGGGAGGAGACCTCGATCGACACGACATCGACCTTCTCGTCCCGCATCCGGGCCAGCAGGCGGTAGAACTCCGGCGCCTCGGGAGTCGTGTGGGTCGTCGCGAGCTCGGCGTCGCCGAACGAGGCGCCGACGGTGCCCAGGCGTCCGGCCCGGCGCCCGGCGGCGACGGCGATCGATTCCACCAGGTAGGACACCGTCGTCTTGCCGTTCGTGCCGGTGATGCCGACGAGTGTCAGAGCCTCGTCGGGGCGACCGTAGCACTCCCGGGAGAGCAGGCCGGCGTCCCGTCGCGGCGCTTCGACCTGGACCCAGGCGACCGATCGATCGAACGTAGCCGGTCGCGGCGACGCGGAGAGCACCGCGACGGCACCGCGCTCGATCGCGTCGGCGGCGAAGCCGGCGCCGTCGACGTGGAAACCGGGCAGGGCCAGGAACAGATCGCCGGGAGACGCCGATCGTGAATCCAGCGTCGCTCCGGAGACGAGCGGATCCGAGCCCGGCTCCTGGAGCGGATGGATGTTGGCCCCGTGCAGCAGCTCGGAGAGGCGTGCCGGACACATCATCGGCGCGCCTCCATCACCGATCTTCCGCCGCTGCGTGCGAGGCGAACGCGGCAGACCTCACCGGCCTCGAGGACGGTTCCCGGCCGCGGGTCCTGGGCCACGACCTGTCCCGTACCTTCGATCCGCGGAAGGAATCCGTGACCGGCGAGCAGCGCGACCGCTTCGCGGGCGCCGAGCCCGCGGAGATCGGGCACCCGACCACGCTCGTCGGCCTGGGCCAGCGTGCGCTGCCGGCGCTGCTCGACGCGGCGAATCTCCGGATCGACTACCGGCCGGAGCGCCGGCGGATCGTCGTAGGGAATCCGCAGGTGTCGCATCGCGTCGGCCATCATCCGGCCGAAGACCGGAGCGGCGACCTGTCCACCGTAACGCCATTCGCCGCGGGGAGAATCGAGGACGACGAGGCAGACGAGCTGGGGTGCGTGCCCCGGGCCGAAGCCGCCGAAGGACGCCATGTACTTGTCGGGATGGTAGCGGCCGTCGATGGCCTTCTGCGCCGTTCCCGACTTGCCGGCCAGCCGGTATCCGTCGACCTGACCGCGCTTACCGGAACCGTGGGCGACGACGCCTTCGAGCATCGACCGGATCGTCCGTGCGGTGGCGGCGGAGATCACCCGCTGCTTCTCCCGCTCCGGCGACGCCTTCAACCGGCCGTCGGCGTCGCGCAGGCCAAGGACGATCCGCGGCTCGACCCGCACGCCGTCGTTGGCGATCACGCCGATGGCCGAGGCCATCTGCAACACCGTGACGCCGATCTCCTGCCCGAAGGCGAGGGAGGCCTGGGTGAACGAGGACCACTCGCTTACCGGCTTCAGGCTGCCGCTGACCTCGCCGGGCAGGCCCAGGCCGGTTCGTGCGTCGAAGCCGAAGGCGGCGACGGTCTCGCGAAGCTCCTCCGGCGTCAGCGTCTGCACGACCTTGACCATGCCGATGTTGCTCGACTCGGCGACGACCTGGGTCAGCGGCACGACTCCCTGAGGCGATACGTCGTGGATCGAGCGGTTGCCGACCTGCCACAGACCGTTCTCGCAATCGAATCGTTGCTCGGGTCGCACGCGGCCACGCTCGAGGGCGGCGGCCAGCGGGACGATCTTGAACGTCGATCCGGGCTCGTAGTAACGCTCGATCGCCCGGTTGACCCGTGCCTCACCTCCGCCGAAGCGGTTGGCGTCGGGGGCGGGCCAGTTGGCCAGCGCCAGTACTTCGCCGGTGCGCGGGTCGAGCATCACCGCCGACGCGGCCTGGGCGCCGGTTTCGCGGATGGCGCGCTCGAGATCGCGCTCGGCGATGTGTTGCAGCACGGGATCGATCGTCAGGACGACGTCGTGAGTCTCATCGAGGGAGGGCTGGCCGGGCAGCCGCACCCGCTGGTTGCGCCCGTCGCGCTGGACCAGGTAGGTCGTCTTGCCCGCCGAGAGGACCTCGTCCTGGGCCTTCTCGATTCCCTCGAATCCCTTCTCGTCGATACTCGCGAAGCCGACGACGTGTGCCGCGAAACTGTCGTGGGGGTAACGCCGGCGGTACTCGCGCTCCAGATAGATTCCGCCGGTGCCGAAACGCTTCAGCTCCAGCGCGCGCACCTTCTCGCCGGTGTCGAGGTCGAGGAAGCGGCGCAGGTAGACGAAGTTCTTGTCGGCCTTCAACTGCCGCAGCAGCTCACGCCGAGGGACATCGATCAACTTCGCCAGCTCCCGGGCGGCGCCGTCGGGGTCGGTCACCTTGCGGGGGTGCGCATACAGCGTCAACGTCTCGATGCTGACCGCGAGCTCGCCGCCGTCACGGTCGACGATCGAACCCCGTGCGTTCTCGAAGTTGACCAGCCGGGTGTGCTGGCCATCGGCGCGCTTGCGATACGCGTCGCCCTGGACGACCTGCAACGTGTAGAGACGCCAGCCGAGCAGAGTCACGAAGCAAGCCACGAGCGCCGCGACGACGACCAGCCGCCGTTTCTGAAATCTGGGGAGGGACGGCATCGTCAGTCCCTCACGATCCCGGTCGATCGCCGGCGGCGATCAACCGATCGGGACCGGTCGGTCCGGGAGGTGGCACGATCACCAGGTCCTCGGGGGCGGGTCGTTCCAGGTCCTGCTGGTCCGCGGCCCAGGACTCGATCCCCGACAGGCTCTCGAGGGTGGCGCGCTCCAGACGCAGACGCAGCTCCTCCTTGCGTAGCTGTTCTTGCTCTCGTCGCAGCTCCTCGACCTCGACGGTCAGTTCGAGGTAGCGGTTCTGCTGGACCAGCAACGCGCCGACGGGAGCGAGGGCGATCGCCGCCAGGAGCAGCATCCGGCCGAGCATCCGCAAGCGATGGGGATCGCGCTCGCGCACCAGCGTCTGATTGCGCCAGCGGCGCTCCTCGCCCTGCGGCCGTTCCCCGCGGGTATTCACAGTTTCTCCGCGACGCGCAGACGGGCGCTGCGGGAGCGTGGGTTGGTGGAGATCTCTTCGTCGCCGGGCCGGATCGGCCGCGAGGTGTGAATCTTGATCAGGGCCGGAAGGCCGCAGGCACACATCGGCAGCCGCGGCGGGCAGGTGCAGCGGTTGACCAGCCCGCGCAGCGTCAGCTTGATCGCACGGTCCTCGAGGGAGTGGTACGCGATCACGGCGATGCGACCGCCGGGTGCCAGCAGGTCGACGGCGTCCTCGACGGTGCGGGCCAGGCCGTCGATCTCGCCGTTGGCGGCGATGCGCAGGGCCTGGAACGTCCGGGTCGCCGGATGAATCCGGTAGCGCTGAGCCTGGGGGCCGAGCACCCGGGTGACCAGCTCGGCCAGCTCCGACGTCCGTCGCAACGGGCTGGTCTCGCGCTGGCGAACGATCTCCCGGGCGATCGCCGAGGCACGCTTCTCCTCGCCGAAGGTCCAGATGATGTTGCGCAGTTCGGCGAAGTCCAGCTCGGCGAGCATCTGTTCGACGCTGCGTCCGTGTTCGGGGTCCATCCGCATGTCCAGCGGACCGTCTTCGCGGAAGGAGAAGCCTCGCTCGGGTGTGTCGAGTTGCATCGACGAGACACCGAGGTCGAGCAGCACCCCGTCGACGGAGTCGCATCCGGCGTTGCGGACCAGCGTGGCCAGATCCTCGTGGCGTCCGCGAAGCGGAACGAAGCGTCCCTCGTAGCCGGCGAGCCGCTCACCGGCGATGCGCAGGGCTTCGGGGTCGCGATCGATCCCGAACACGCGGCCGGTGGGTGCAGTTGCCTCGAGCGCGAGGGCCGCATGCCCACCGGCCCCGAGTGTGCCGTCCACGATCGTGGCGCCCGGTGTCGGCGCGAGACCCTCGAGGGTTTCCCGCGCAAGAACCGGCTGATGAGGCGCGCCATGGTTCACTACGAGATCCTCGGCGGGGGCAGCGACGAGAACCATGCTCATTCGTCGGTAGCTCCTCGCCGGTCAGAAGCCGAGTGCGGCCAGTTCCCGAAGGTTGTCGTCGGTCAACGGATCCTGTTCGAGCTGGGTTTCGAAAGCCTTGCGGTTCCAGACTTCGAGATAGCTCTGCTGCCCGAGTACCGCGACCTCACCTTCGATGGTCGCGCGATCCCGGAGCAGGGGATGAATCAGGATCCGACCCTGGGAGTCCATCGCTGCGTGCTGGCCGAAGAAGTTCAGCGAGTTCCGGAGCTTGGTCACCAGGGGCTGTACGCCAGAGGAGCGGACGAGCCGCTCTTCCAGCTCGGCGAACACCGGCATCGGGTAGATCCGCGCCGACTCACCGCGTATGCTCGTCACGAAGTAGTCGCTGCCGTACTGGGGTTCGAGAACCGAGCGGAACGCGGTCGGCAACTTCAGACGGCCCTTGCCGTCCAGTTTTGCGAGCGCGTTACCCCTCAACATGAACTTGATTCCCGCCCCGAACCGTCGTGAGCCCGCTGAAACGCCTCCGAGCTGCCCCAGCCGGGCAGCGGAGACGGCTCCCAGGGAGCCCACGTCGACACGTCATCCTGGAGAGGGAGAGAAGGGCTGCTGGGCCACTCCGCTCCACTTTTGACCACCGCCTGCACATGATAAGTAAGGAGTTTTCAGGGGTCAACAGGTTTCGGATTCAAATTCCGAAAAACTCGTAGGCGAAAATAAAGCGATTGTCATGGCGAACATGCCCCGGACGCCAATTCGCAATCCCGGAATCTACATGTGTGTTTTCACTGAGCTACCAGGGGTCGCGGGAGCACCACCGCCGGCCCTCAACCGGTGGGGGAGCGCGTCGGGAGGCAGCCGATCCGGGGCGAGGGGTCAGGCGGGGCGCTGCTTGCCCCAGTAGCGGCTGATCCCGACCACCGACATGACCCGGGGATTCGCCAGCTCGTAGGCTTCGAGCAGCGACGGGTCCATCCCGGCCTCCGAGGCCATCCCGCGCATCTGCTCGATGAAGGGCTCGATCATCGCGTCCCGGTCATGGCCCGAGTCGAGTAGCTCCCGGACGAACCGGGCCGAACGCTCCAGAATCGCCTCGAATCGGTCGAGTTCAGCGGCGGCATCCTCGCCGGGTCCGAAGTGGGTCCGGTAGAGCGTCCGGGCGCCCGTCTCCCGAAGTCGGGCCAGGGTCGCGCGCCAGGCCTCGAGGTCGAACTCCGGCGGCGGCGCCGGCAGGTCGACCCAGCGACTCCCCGGTAGCTGGATCCCGGCTGCATCGCCGGTGAACAGCACGTCTCCGATCTGGAACACCAGGTGGTGCCATGCGTGCCCCGGCGTGTCGTGGCAGATGACCTCGAGACCGCCGACCGCGAGCTTCATCCGGTCGGTGACGACGTGAATCCGGTCCGCCGGGGCGGCGGGCACATCGCCCCACAGCGTATCCATCCGGGCCCCGTAGATGCGCGTTGCACTGGATACGAGCTTCGACGGGTCGATCAGATGCGCTGCGCCCTTCCCGTGAACGTGTACCCGGGCACCCTGCTGGGCCCACCAGCCCGCGGCGCCGGCATGATCCAGGTGGATGTGGGTGACGAGGACGTCACGGATCTCCTCGGGGCTCACCCCGAGCGCCGCGAGACCGGCGAGCAGGGCCGGCCGGGTCGAGCTGGGTCCGGTCTCGATCAACAGCGGTCCCCCGGGACCGCGCACGAGGAAGGCCGCGATCACCTCCGGAGCACCCTGGAACTGGAGGTCGATGACGTCGATCTGCATGGCCTGGCCTCTAGCAAAAACGGCCGGTCGCGAGCGACCGGCCGTTGAGTGGGCTGGAAACGTGGGGGCGGGGAATCAGCGTCCGCGTTGATCCCGTTGCTGCACCGTACCGTTGGCGAGGATCTCGGAGATCACGTCATCGGTGTCGAAGCCACGATCGTCGCGGTCGTTCTCTTCGTTGCCGGGGTTGCTGTCCGGCGGATCGGTGGAGTAGCCGACCGGATCCGGGCCGTCGGAGATGCTCGGGAGGACTTCCTGGGGCAACAGGAACAGCTGACGCAGCTCCGTTCCCCGATCGGTCTGGTAGCCGACCACCAGGTTCTGGCTCGAGGTGATCAGCAGCGTGGGATTCGCGGCTCCACCCTTGCGCAGGCTGATCGGCGCCGACCAGCGGTCACTTCCGTTGACCAGGACGGACATCTGGATACGGCCGGAAGGGTTCTCGGCCCAGACGAGATAGATGTGACCGTTGAGATCGGCGACCAGCGCCGGGGCTACCTGATCGACTCCGTCGCCGGCGCCGAGCAGGGTCGGATCGGACCAGCGGCCCTTGCCGTCGAGTCGAGCGATCGCGATGTCGGTCTCGCCGTTCTGGCCGTAGGACCAGGCGACGAACTGGGTTCCCGAGGGGTGAACCACGCCGACGAGATCGGCGTCCAGCTGATCCTGGAAGCGTGACGGCTTGATCGTGTCCGCCGAGGCGATCCCGGTCAGGACCAGAACCGTCAGGATAGCGATACAGGCCACGGAAGCGCGAGGTTTAGGCATGATTGCGCCCCTTTTCCACGAACTCGTCAAAGGCATCGACTTCTGCCGCTCTTCGTTCCACGCTGGACCGGAGCGCTTTCATCCGGCCGAACGCAATCTTCCCGCGGGTCGGGTTGTCCTCGTCAACGGCCATCTTCCACTCGTGGAAGGCGTTGACGAACAAGGTTTCGTACTGCTTCTCGTTGTTGTAGACCGCCAGCGCGTCGGACTCACGCAGGCAGCTTCGTGCCCGGCGGAAGTCCTTCTGGCGGTAGTAGCCCTGACCGATCTCGCTCCAGGCGTACGCTTCGAGCCGACGGTGCCCACCGGCTCTGGCTTCGTTCAAGGAGGCGCGCAGCAGGCGGATCCCCTCGCGGGTCTTGCCCATCGCCGCGTAGCAGGCTCCGGTGGAGACGCGGGCACGGGTCGCCTCGTAGGTCTCGTTGCAATTCGAATAGTGTCGGGCTGCCTCGCGATAGCGTTCGATCGCGTCGGCGTAGCGCTGCTGGTCGTGGAGTACACGGGCCAGGGTGTGCAGCGCCATTCCGGCCAGGAGATCGAGGCCGTGCTCGCCGGCGATCTCGTAGGCTCGTTGCGCTTCGAGTTCACAGAGAAACACGTCGCCCAGATCCGCGTGGATGTTGGCCAGTGCCAGCATCGCCCGGGTCTGTAGCGTCGGGTTCATGCAGTCGGCACCACGGAGCGCCTGCCGCAACTCCTGCTCGGCCAGGGAGAGCTTGCCGAGGCGGCGCAGGGCGGTGGCCTGGTTGATCCGGGCCCGGGCGATCAGTTCCTGTCGATCGGCATCGACCGGCGCTTCCGAGAGGATCTCGAGCGCCCTCTCGAACAGGGCGAAGGCGTGTCCGTTGTCGCCGTTGCGGAGGACATCGATGCCTTCTTCGAGCAGGCAGAGCGGATCGCCGGCGGTCGGCTTGAGTTCCTCGAAGCCCTCGAGGTCGACAACATCCGAGAAGGATTGAATCGAGACGTTGAAAACACTGGCGAGGATTCTCAGCTTGTCGAAGGAGGGATAACAGATTCCCTTTTCGTATCTGCTGAGTTGCGAGTTGTCGATCTCGCCTCCTTCAGCTCGCGCCCTTTCCTCGACGCGGCGAAGCGAGTACCCGTAGCCGGCTCTGAGCTTGCGGAGATAACTCCCCAGCCGCGTACTGCCCTTTAGGCTATTCGCCTGTGCTTGTCCCATCGCCCCTCCCCTGGTGCGAATCCGGTGCCCTCTGCCCCCGGGGTGCTTGAAGCCTTGACTCGAGTGGCCGCCCGGGGAGCCGAATTCATCAGACCTAGAAACGAATACCCCGGTGCTGGAGTCGCGTCAAGTCACCCTCCGGCGGCTTGCCGGACGCTTGCGGTGAACTTGCAGCGGTACAACCTTTCCAGTCTACTCCATACGCAGAGGGCGCACCTCCTGCTACGCTTTGCCTCGTGACCAGCACCATGCGCCAGATGCCGGCCTACTTTCGCGATACATTCGCCTCGGGAGGAGGGGAAACCCTCCGTGCGTTCCTCATCTTCGGCGTCCTGGCCTCGCTGCTCGGGGCACTCGGATCCCACATGGCCTTTCGCGAGCTGAGCGTGAAGGTGCTGCGGGACCGGCTGGACGTCGGCCGGTACGAGGCCGAGAAGATCGCCGCCGAGATCGAGATCCTCGGCGACACCGGGACCGGCATCGACTTCTCCCGGGTGCGCCAGAACAGCGCCGCTCTCGACCTGTTCATCGGCCAGCGAATCCAGGGACGGCTCTTCATTAGTTACGTCGAGGTTCGCGACCTCTTCGGGGCGCCGCAGATGCAGGTGATCCGGGCCGGCGCCAGGGGCCTGCCCCGGCCCCCGAGCTCCCTGCCCCAGGACTGGCCTCCGGGCGTCCACGAGGTCCGGGTGCCCCGCCGCGCCCCCCCCCACTCACCATCCCTGATGAAGCTCCGCCCGCCGCCTCCCTCACGTTCACCATCCCTGGAGCTGAAGCTACGTCTACGTCGCCTACGCCCTCGCCGCGGCGGTGCTCGTGGTCGGCTTCTTCTACGTCCTGTTCCTGCTGCGCAAGAACCGCCGCCTGGAGCAGGCGCGCCAGTCCGCGGATCGGGCATCCTACGTCGGCCTGCTCGCGTCAGGGCTGGCCCACGAGATCCGCAACCCGCTGAATGCAATGAACATGAACATCCAGATGCTCGAGGAGGAGCTGGCCGGGACGCCCTACGCCGACGGCGCCGAGTACGCCGAGTTGTTCGAATCGACCAAGAGCGAGATCAAGCGACTGGAGCGGCTGGTCAACAACTTCCTGGCCTACGCCCGCCCGGCGCGCCCGCTTCGAGCCACGCGACCTCAACGAGGTCGTCCAGGATGTGCGTGACGTTTCCTCGACGCCGACTTCCGGCAGAGCGGGGTCGACGTCGAGAGCGACCTGGCCCAGCTGCTGCCGACGTCGAGATCGACGAGACGCAGTTCAAGCAGGCGCTGATCAACCTGCTGGTCAATGCGCGACAGGTGCTGCCGAAGGGTGGGACCGTCAAGGTGCGCACCCGGGCCGGGTCCGGCGGCGAGGCGGTCCTCGAGATCGAGGACAACGGGCCGGGAATCCCCGAGGAATTCCGGGACCGGATCTTCGAGGTCTTCTTCTCCAGCCGCGGCGGCGGGACCGGCCTCGGCCTGCCGATCGCCCGGCAGATCGTCGAACGGCACGGCGGCCGGATCGAGCTGGAATCCGAGGTGGGCGCCGGCACCACGTTCCGGATCCGTCTGCCCCGGAGTCACAAGTCGTGACCCCGCCGTCGAAGGCCGTCGCTTCCCGGCGGGCCGAGCAGCTCCGCGGTGAGATCGCCCGGTACCGCAAGCTCTACTACGTCGACGACGATCCCGAGATCTCGGATGCCGAGTACGACGCCCTCGAGCGCGAACTGGCCGAGATCGAACAGGCCTATCCCGAGCTGATCAGCCCCGACTCCCCGAGCCTGCGGGTCGGCGGCGAACCTTCCGAGGCGTTCGAGCCTCGGCGCCCCATTCCTCGAAGCTGCTCTCCCTGGACAACGCCTACGGCGAGGATGAGCTGCGGGAGTGGGAACAGCGCCTCGTCCGGGCCCTCGACGCCGACCTGAAACCGGCCTTCTCCGTCGAGCCCAAGGTCGACGGAGTCTCGATCGCGGTCCGCTACGCCGACGGTCTGCTGGAGCTGGCGCTGACCCGGGGCGACGGGAGCGTCGGCGAACGGGTCACGTCCAACGTGCGGACGATCCAGTCGATACCCCTGCGGCTGACCGCGCCGGTCACCCTCGAGGCCCGCGGGGAGATCTTCATGCCGCGCAAGGCGTTCGAGGAACTCAACCGGCGGCAGGCCGAGCGCGGCGAGAAGATCTACGCCAACCCGCGGAACTCCGCGGCGGGATCGGTCCGGCTCCTCGACCACCGGATCACCGCCGATCGGAAGCTCGACTGCTTCTTCTACTCCCTGGCGGCGATCGATGGGGAACCGACTCCCGAAGGGCAGCAGGCCGCCCTGGCCCGGATGCGGGAACTGGGTCTGCGGACGAACCCGGCCAACGAGGTCTGTGCCGACCTGGACGGGGTGATCGACTACTACAACCGCATCGGTGAGGCCCGGGCCGCCCTCGATTACGAGATCGACGGCATCGTCGTCAAGGTCGACCGGCTCTCGCTACAGCAGGCCGCCGGCAAGACCTCGAAGTTTCCCCGCTGGGCGATCGCGGTCAAGTACCCGGCCGAGCAGGCGACGACCATCGTCCGCGAGATCGCCGTGCAGGTCGGACGCACCGGCAAGCTCACCCCGGTGGCCGAGCTCGAACCGGTGCTCGTCGCCGGCACGACCGTCTCCCGGGCGACCCTGCACAACGAGGACGAGGTCGAGCGCAAGGACGTCCGGGTCGGCGACACCGTCCTGATCGAGAAGGCCGGCGAGATCATCCCCCAGGTGGTCAAGGTGATCTCGTCGAAGCGCAAGCCCGGGGCCCGGCGTTTCCGGATGCCGGAGCGCTGTCCGATCTGCGAGTCGGCGGCGATCCGGCAGGACGCCGAGGTCGCGCGCTACTGCACCAACGTCGCCTGTCCGGCCCAGGTGCGGGAACGGGTGATCCACTTCGCGTCCCGGGGCGGAATGGATATCCAGGGCCTCGGCGAGGCGCTGGTCGTTCAGCTCAACGAGAAGGGGCTGGTCGGGGACATCGCCGATCTCTACGTGCTCGAGGCCGACAAGGTCGCGGGGCTGGAACGGATGGGGGAGAAGTCCGCGGCGAACCTGATCGAGCAGATCGCCCGCTCGAAGTCCCGGCCGGTGGCCGATCTGCTGTACGGGCTCGGCATCCGCCACGTCGGGGAACGGGCGGCGAAGGTCTTGACCGCCCAGCTCGGCGGCCTCGATCGGATCGCCGTGGCCGACCGTGAGCAGCTCGAGGCGATCGACGAGATCGGGCCGACCACCGCCGACTCGGTCGTCGTCTTCTTCGAGCAGCCTGCCAATCGCGATCTGATCGAGCGGCTGACCGCCGCCGGCGTCACGATCCGCCAGGAGCCGACCAACTCCCAGGACGGCCCGGCCCGGGATTCCCCGTTCTCGGGAAAGACCGTCGTGCTGACCGGGGCGCTGCCCGGTCGCAGCCGCGGAGACGCCAAGAAGGCGATCGAGGCGCTCGGGGGCCGGGTCTCCGGCAGCGTGAGCAAGAAGACCGATCTGGTCGTGGCCGGCGAGGCGGCCGGCTCGAAGCTGGAAAAGGCGCAGGAACTGGGGATCCAGGTGATCACTCCCGACGAGTTCGACGAGTGGCTGCGGTAGAATGCGCACCGGGTCTTCCATCCAGCCATCCAGCCGGTTTCGCCACCGAGTGTCGACGAGTGCCTACGTATGAATGACAAGGCGCAGATCCTGATCATCGAGGACGATGAGGCGAACCGGCGGAGCTACGTCCGGGCGCTGACCCGGGAGGGCTACCGGGTCGATGCCTACGAGGCCGCCGAACCGGCTCTCGAGGCCCTGCGCGAGAAGACCGACACCCAGCTCGTGATCACCGACCTGATGCTTCCCGGAACCGACGGCTTCGGCGTCCTGGAAGAGGCGAGGGCGATCGACCCTCACCTGGGCGTGCTGATGATCACCGGTCACGGATCGGTCGAATCGGCGGTCGACGCGATGAAGCGCGGCGCCGACGACTACCTGACCAAGCCGGTGGATCTGGATCGAGCTGCGCAAGCGCACGTCGATCGTCGAGAAGCGCCGGCTGACCCGCGGGTCGACGAGCTGGAGAGCCGGCTCGGCGAGAAGTTCGGCCAGCTGATCGGCCAGCTCCAAGGCGATGGAGGCGCTGTTCCGCCAGATGGACCTGGTGGCGCCGGCGCGCTCCAATGTCCTGATCGTGGGCGAGTCCGGGACGGGCAAGGAGCTGGTGGCCAACGCGCTCCACGAGCATTCCTTGCGGGCGCGAAGGAGCGCTTCCTGCCGATCAACTGCGCCGCGATCCCCGCCGAGATCCTCGAATCGGAGCTGTTCGGCCACGAGCGCGGCGCGTTCACCGGGGCCACCGGTCGCGGCAGGGCAAGTTCGAGCTGGCGCACAAGGGCACGCTGTTCCTCGACGAGATCGGCGAGCTGCCGCTCGAGATGCAGGTCAAGCTGCTGCGGGTGCTCGAGCAGCGCGAGTTCATGCGGGTCGGCGGCACGGAGACGATCAAGGTCGACATCCGGCTGATCGCCGCGACCAACCAGGATCTCGAGGCGCTGGTCGAAGCAGGGCAAGTTCCGCAACGATCTGTACTACCGGCTGAAGGTCGTGACGCTGAAGATCCCGCCGCTGCGCGAGCGGCGCGAGGACATCCCGCTGCTGGCCAACCACTTCCTGGCGCATCTTCGCCGGGAGAACGGCCGGGAGGGCATGCGTTTCGCCCCGAGGCGATGCGCGTGCCTGATCGAGCGCCCGCTGGGAGGGCAACGTCCGCGAGCTGCGCAACCTCGTGGAGAGCCTGGTCGTGCTCGGCCCCCAGGACGAGATCCGCGCCGAGGATCTGCCGGAGGAGTACCGCCTGGCGGTGCGGACGGCCCGCGGGGCGAGCCGGCGACCTCCGGGGCTGGCGAGGCCGCGACGCCGTCGACGAGAGGCGTTGACGATGGACGAGATCGAGCGTCGCGCCATCATCCAGGCCCTGGAGAAGACCGGGGGCAACCGGACCCAGGCCGCCGAGATGCTCGGAATCGGCCTGCGCACCCTCCAGCGGAAGCTCAAGGAGTACCGGATGGCGGGCAAGGCAGACGGGGAACTGATTAAGCTCAATATGGCGCGGCGTCGGAACGGCACGCCAGGTTGGCGACCAGGCATCCGGCCCGGGGCGCGGAAACCCGCGAAATCCCGGGTCTGACGGGCTCGATCGGCGCCGGCACGCGCTTTGCCTCATGCGTAGGATAGCACCGTCGATGACTCCGCGCCAACACAGGCGATGTACCGGTCCTGGTCGTCGACGACGACCCGTCGGTGCTGGCGACCTATCGCCGGCTGCTCCGGCGCGCCGGCTACGACACGCTGACCGAGGACGACCCGCTGCAGGTCCTCGACGACGCCGAAGCGCTCCACGCCGATCTGATTCTCCTCGATTACAAGATGCCGGGAATGGACGGTCTGACCCTGCTCGCCGAGCTGCGACGCCGGGAATGTCCCGCTCCCTGCATCCTGGTCTCCGCCTTTCTCAACGACGACGTCCGTAGCCAGGCCTCGAATCTGGGCGTGGCCCGCGTCCTCGAAAAGCCCGTCTGTGCCAGTGTTCTTCGCGCAGGAATCGGGGAGTTGCTCCCCATCGTCTCCCGCCGCCCCGTGACGGCAGCCGGCTGAACGGCTGCCGGAGGTTGCATCGATGAAGCCACACTCCCTGAACCTGGTAGCCCTCTCCGCGGTCATCGGCGTCAGCATCGTCTTCGGCATGGTCGTCGGCGGCAGACTGAACACCCCAGCAGGTGGTCCTCGCCGCTCCCGAGTCGGCCCCGATTCGCCTGGCCCCCGCGATGAACGCCGGCGGCGCCGGGATGGGCATCGACTTCGCGGACATCGTCGAGCGGCGATGCCGGCGGTGGTCAGCGTGACCGCGGCGCAGCTCGAACCGAAGCGAAGAAGACGGGACAAGATCGCGGCCGCCGTCTTCGACGACCCGTTTCCGCTTCTTCTTCCGCGACCAGCGCGAGGGACGACGCCGGAGCGCCCCCGCGCCAGCACCGCCGCATCGGCGAGGGTTCGGGCTTCCTGATCTCCGGTGACGGGTACGTGCTGACCAACAACCACGTGGTCGAGGACGCCGAGAAGATCGAGATCGGCCTGAACAACGGCAAGGAATACAGCGCCCGGGTGATCGGCACCGATCCTTCGATCGACCTGGCGTTGCTCAAGATCGACGCCGGCAAGGACCTGCCGCACCTGCCCCTCGGCGATTCCCGCTCCCTGCGGGTCGGCCAGTGGGTCATGGCGATCGGCAACCCGCTGGACTACGAGCACACCGTCACCGTCGGAGTCGTCTCGGCCAAGGAGCGGCGCGTTCCGATCGGCTCGACCGACGCCGGCGTCGTCAGCTTCATCCAGACCGACGCCGCG
The DNA here is from genome assembly GCA_942490715.1 of uncultured bacterium. GTDB lineage: Bacteria > Acidobacteriota > Polarisedimenticolia > Polarisedimenticolales > Polarisedimenticolaceae > CALNYP01. The sequence goes on along the minus strand of CALNYP010000006.1, from coordinate 17,792 downwards.
ATCAACTTCGGCAACTCCGGCGGCCCGCTGCTGGATGCCGGCGGTAACGTCATCGGGATCAACACGGCGATCCGCCGGGCGAACTACGCCGAGGGCATCGGCTTCGCGCTGCCGATCAATCACGCGCGCATGGCGATGGACCAGCTGCGCGAGAAGGGCTACGTCAGCCGGGGCTACATCGGCATCACGATGAACCAGCAGGGGATCGACGAGGAGGCCGCCGAGTTCTACGGCCTGCCCGACACCCGCGGGGTGATCATCCAGGACATCCAGCGTGGCGGCCCTGCCGACCAGGCCGGCCTCAAGCGCGAGGACATCATCCGCAAGGTCAACGGCGAACCGGTCAAGGACAACCTCGACCTGATCGGCAAGATCTCGGCCCATCAGCCCGGCGACGCCGTCGATCTCGAGGTGTTCCGCAACGGCAAGACCCTGGACCTGACCGCGACCCTGATCGACCGCCGCGAGGAGCTGCTGGCCCGTTCGTCGGGCCCGGCACCCCAGCGGGTCGAACCGGAAGAGGAATTCGAAGAGGCGACCGGCCTGGGGATCACCGTCGAACCCCTCGGCGACGAGATGCGCGAGCGCCTGGGGGTCGAATCCCGCCAGCGGGGCGTCGTCGTCACCGATGTCGAGTACAACTCGGAGGCATCGAACAAGGGCGTCCGCCGCAGCATGATCATCACGTCGATCAACGACTCGCCGGTCCGCAGCATCTCCGAGTGGGAGCGGGTGATCGGTGAACTCGAGCCGGGCAGCCCGGCCAAGCTCAACGTCCTGGTCGGCTCCAGCGGCACTTACATCTACCTGCGGGTGCCGAACGACTAGTCGGTCTCCCCGCGCAGTCGTCATCCTGCCGGGACCGGGATTCTGATATCCTGCGTCCTTGCAAACCTCTGCGGGCGGCGATCGATGACAACCCAGTCCAGACTTGTACTCGTCGCGGACGACGAGGCCGACATTCGCGCCTCGCTGAAGATGATCCTCGAATACGAGGGGCTTCAGATGGCCGAGGCGGCGACCGGCCAGGAAGCCCTCGAGCAGGTCGAGAAGCTCGACCCCGACGCGGTCCTGCTGGACATCAAGATGCCGCGGATGGACGGCCTGGAAGTCCTCGGGCGGCTGCAGGAAGACCGCCCCGAGCTGCCGGTGGTGATGATCTCCGGTCACGGCACGATCGCCACCGCCGTCGAGGCGACTCGCAAGGGCGCCTTCGACTTCATGGAGAAGCCCCTCGAGCGCGACCGCGTGCTGCTCGTCCTGCGCAACGCCCTCGAGACGAGCCGGCTGAAGGCCGAGAACCGCAACCTGCGGATCTCCTTCGAGGCCAGCCACCGGATGGTCGGCCAGTCGGGCTCGTTGCTGTCGCTCCAGGAGTCGATCGCCAAGGCTGCGCCGACGAAGGCCTCGGTGCTGATCACCGGCGAGTCGGGAACCGGCAAGGAGCTGGTCGCCCGGGCGATCCATCGCAACAGCAACCGATCGTCGGATCCGTTCATCAAGGTCAACTGCGCCGCGATCCCCGAGGAGCTGATCGAGTCCGAGCTGTTCGGTCACGTCAAGGGCTCGTTCACCGGTGCCACCCGGGACCAGACCGGCAAGTTCGTGCAAGCCGAGAAGGGGACGATCTTCCTCGACGAGATCGGCGACATGAGCCTGAAGACCCAGGCCAAGGTGCTGCGGGTGCTCCAGGACGGCGAGGTCGAGCCGGTCGGAGCGGCGAAGTCGTTCACGATCGACGTCCGCGTCGTCGCGGCGACGAACAAGGAGCTGCCGACCGAGATCGCCGAGGGCCGCTTCCGCGAGGATCTCTACTTCCGGCTCAACGTCGTGCCGATCCATCTCCCTCCGCTGCGCGAGCGCCGGGAGGACATCCCGGAGCTGGTCGATCATTTCATCGAGTCGTTCTGCCGGGAGAACAACTATCGCGTCAAGTCGTTCCGGCCGGACGCGATGGAGCTGCTCAAGGCGATGCCCTGGCGCGGCAACATCCGCGAACTGCGCAACGCCGTCGAGCGGCTGGTGATCATGACCGCCGGCGACGCGATCTCCGCCGCGGACATTCCCGGCGGGGTCGGCGCGGCCCTCGGCGACGCGCCGATCCCCCTGGCACCCGAGGGCACGATCGTCCTGCCCCATGAGGGGGTCAAACTGCAGAGCTTCAAGGACGCCGCCGAACGGGCCTATCTCGTCGCGCGCCTGAACGCCCAGGAGTGGAACATCGCGGCGACGGCCAAGGCGATCGACACTCCGCGCTCGAACCTGTACAAGAAACTCGAGGCGTACGGGATCAGCCGCGACCAGGACGGAGTTTCGTGATGGACACGTTGTTCGACAGCCGCAGTGACGATCGGGAAGTCGTGGTCGTCGCCGGCGTGCGGACGCCCTTCGTCAAGGCCGGCACGACGATGGCCGGCATCACCGCCGTCGACCTGGGGCGCATCGTGGTGCGCGAGGCGATCGAGCGAGCCGAGATCGATCCCGCCGAGCTGGACGAGGTGATCGTCGGCAACATCGCCGGACCGGCCGATGCGGCGAATGTGGCCCGGGTGATCTCGCTGTCGGCCAAGGTGCCGCGCCACGTTCCCGCGTTCACCGTCAACCGCAACTGCGCCTCCGGGCTGGAGAGCATCGTCGAGGCGGCCTATCGCATCCGCTCCGGCGATGCCGACATGATCGTCGCCGCCGCCGTCGAGTCGATGACGAACATCCCGTTGCTGTTCGGCCATGAGTCCCAGGAGATCTTCGCCAAGCTGTTCCGCTCCCGAGGGATGCTGTCGAAGATGGCGACGATCTCCCGTTTTCGCCCGCGGCACTTCCAGCCGCACCCGGCGCTGCTGATGGGATTGACCGACCCGGTCTCCGGACTGAACATGGGCGAGACCGCCGAGGTCCTCGCCCGGGACTTCGGCATCAGCCGCGACGACCAGGACGCCTTCGCCCTGCGCAGTCACAAGCTGGCTGCCGCCGCCTGGTCCGAGGGCAAGATGGCCGACACCGTCATTCCCGTGCCGATCCCGCCGAAGTACGCGGCGGCCGCCGACACGGACAACGGCATCCGTCCCAATCAGAGCCTCGAGGCGTTGACGAAGCTGCGGCCGATCTTCGATCGCAAGTTCGGCACGGTCACCGCCGGCAACGCGTCGCAGATCACCGACGGCGCCGCCGCCCTGGTGCTGACCTCGGCTCGTCGGGCCCGGGAGGCCGGACTCAAGGTGATGGGCCGGATCCGCTCGTGGGCCTTCGCCGGGTGTGACCCGGCGCGGATGGGACTGGGGCCGGTATTCGCCACGCCGAGGGCGCTGCGCCGAGCCGGCGACATCCCGCTGTCGCGGATGGAGCTGATCGAGATCAACGAGGCGTTCGCGGTCCAGGTGCTCGCCTGCCTGCAGGCGTTCGGCTCGCGAAAGTTCGCCGAGGCCTGTCTCGGCGGGAAATCTCCCGGGCCGATCGATACCGATCGGCTGAATGTCAACGGCGGTGCGATCGCCATCGGTCATCCGGTCGGAGCGACCGGGGGGCGGCTGGTCCTGACCTTGCTGGACGAGATGGCGCGCCGCGATCTTTCCCTGGGCCTCGCCACGCTGTGCGTCGGTGGCGGCCAGGGGGCCTCGATGGTCCTGGAGCGAAGCTGATGGAGATCCAGGTCCCCGGGATGAAGCAGCACCTCGACGCCGAGGGCGTGCTGATCCTGCACTTCGATTCGCCGGGCGAGCGGGTCAACCTGCTCAACGCCGAACTCCTGCGCGGCCTGGACGCCCTGCTCGACGCCGCCCGGGCCGATCGCTCGGTCCACGCCGTGATGTTCGGCAGCGCCAAGCCCGGCATGTTCGTCGCCGGGATGAACGTCGCCGAGATCGCCGGGGTCACCGACGCCGCGACCGCCGCCGAGGGCGCCCGGCTGGGTCAGTCGGTCTTCCAGAAGATCGAGGACCTGGGCAAGCCGTCGCTGTGCGCGATCAACGGCACCTGCCTGGGCGGGGGCACCGAGCTTGCGCTGGCCTGCACGTTCCGCATCGCCGCCGACGACGCCGGCCCGATCGGTCTTCCCGAGGTGAAGCTCGGGATCATCCCGGGCTTCGGCGGCTCCCAGCGGTTGCCTCGGGTCGTCGGGCTGACGGCGGCTCTGGACATGATCCTCACCGGACGCAACCTCGACGCACGCCGGGCGAAGAAGATCGGCCTGGTCGACCGGCTGGTGCCGGCGGCCTACCTCTCCCGGGAGGGGCTGGCGTTGCTCAAGGAGGCCCGTGGCGAGGGTCCCGAGGCGGTCGCCCGCAGGTTGCGCCGACCCCGGGTCTGGCACCAGCGCGCCCTCGAGGGCATCGGGCCGCTGCGTCGTCTGGTGATCGACCAGGCCCGGCGGAAGACCGCCGAGAAGGCCGACCCGACTCACTATCCGGCGCCGTTCCGTGCCCTCGACGCGATCGACGCCGCCTTCACCCAGCCGCTGAGCACCGGTCTCGACACCGAGGCGCGGATCGTCGGCGAGCTGGTTCCGACGACGACCTCGAAGAACCTCTGCTGGTTGTTCGGCGCCCAGACCGAGCTGAAATCCTCCGCGGTTCGCGCCGCCGCTCCGCGGCCGATTCGCCGGATCGGCGTGCTCGGTGCGGGGATCATGGGCGGAGGCATCGCCCAGCTCGCCGCCGACAAGGGGATCCCGGTCCGGCTGCGAGATCTGCGCTACGACGCCGTGCTGACGGCGTTGAAGACCGCCCACAGCGTCTGGGACTACAAGGTCAAGCGCAGGCGGATGACCGAGGCCGAGCGAGGGGCGAAGATGGCCTTCATCGCGCCGACCCTCGACACCTCCGGCTTCGGCCAGGTCGACCTGATCGTCGAGGCGGTCGTCGAGCAGCTGGCGGTCAAGCGCAAGGTGCTGGCCGAGATCGAACCCCGGATCGGAGCCCGGACCGTCTTCGCGACCAACACCTCGTCGCTGCCCATCGGCGAGATCGCCTCCGGTGCGGTCCACCCCGAGCGCGTGGTCGGGATGCATTTCTTCAACCCGGTGCACCGGATGCCGCTGGTCGAGGTGATCGCCGGGCCCCGGACCTCGCCGGAAGCGGTCGCGACCGTCCACTCCCTGGCGGTCCGGATGGGCAAGGTGCCGGTGATCGTCCAGGACGGCCCCGGTTTCCTGGTCAACCGCATCCTGACCCTCTACCTGAACGAGGCGATGCAGCTGTTGCTCGAAGGGGTCCGGATCGACGCGATCGACCGGGCGATGCTCGCCTTCGGCATGCCGATGGGGCCGTTCGCCCTGCTGGACCAGGTCGGCCTGGATACCGCCCGCCACGTCGGTGGTGTGATGGTCGAGGCGTTCGGCGAGCGGATCGGCGGCAGCGGATCGATGCTGGACACGATGATCGGCGACGGGGAGCCTGGGAGCGAAGAACGGCCGGGGTTTCTACCGCTATCGCGACGGAAAGCGCAAACGTCCCGACAGCGGATCTACCAGCTGATCGGCGATCGCCGGCCCCGCGGGAGATTCCACCGGAGACGCTCCAGGAGCGCCTGGTTCTGGCGATGTTGAACGAAGCCGCGGTCTGCCTCGAGGAGCGGGTCGCCGCGTCGGCCCGGGACATCGACATCGCGATGGTGATGGGGACCGGGTTCCCGCCGTTCCGTGGTGGCTTGATGCGCCACGCCGACTCGATCGGCATCCCGATCGTAGCCGACCGTCTGGCGCGTCTGGCCGGCGCCCACGGCAAGCGTTTCGGGCCTGGCGCCGCCTGGGCCCGGATGGTCCGGGAGCAGCGCCGATTCTACGATCGCTGACCCATAACGGGGTGGAATCACCCCAATCCGCGGTGAATTCCCCGTTTTTTCAGGTCGTGGCGAATAGATCAAAATGGCCGGTCACGGTAGACTGTTACAGGTCCGGAGTCGCGATTGCGTCCGCAACGCGCCGGGCAAGGAGGGGCTTCCCATGACTGGCACGTACACCCGTCGGCCCATTGCGGCCCGGCTCGCGATCATCCTCGCCTTCCTGTTCGCGGCCTCGACGGCCCCGTCGATGGCGCTCACCGTCGAATCCGAGATGTCGGACCGGCTGCGCGGCGAATTGATGCAACCGGTCCGGGAGCTTCTTCGCGAATACGGCGACAGCAAGGACTCGTTCGGTCAGCGCAACAAGCGCACCACTTATTCCCGCTCCTTCGCCAAGGTCGATGAAGAGACCTACCTCGGCACCGTCCACGTCGATACCGCCGAGGAGACGTCGTTGACGACCGAGCGTCTGCAGCTCACGCTGAAGAAAGAGGGCAACCGCTGGATCGTCGCGGACAAACAGGTCGTCGATACGTTCTCGGTCCTGCGCCGGGGGATGGGCGGCAACTGTTACCCGTTCGAGCGCTTCTCGTTCGAGCGCGAGGGGCTGACCGTCTCGGGCAACAACGGCTGGGTCTGCGAGCAGTACTTCGAAGGCAAGGTGAACTTCACCGCCGTCGGAGCCGACGACCTGCGCTACGAGTACGAGCCGCCGGACTACGCCGACGACGAGACGATCGCCATGAACGCGATCCTCGAGCGACAGCGGGGCAAGGAGCTGATCTTCGATCCCCGCGTGTTCACCTTCGGCGGCGACTCGAAGACTTGCGAAGAGTTCCTGGACAGCTCCTTCAAGGGGCTCCAGCGGATCTCGATGGACCAGCGAACCAATGAGCAGGCCGAGATCCCGTCGACCCTTCCCTCCGGACTGCGGTCCTTCATCTCCGACTTCGTCGAGGACCGCGAGAAGGACCGCGCCGAGTCCGCCTTCGCCCACTTCACCTACCCGGATCCTCCCGGACAGCGCTACTACGACGCGGTGCTGGAGAAGAACAAGGATCACAAGGTCGGTCTCAGCTACAACAACTGGGGCGGCTACGAGGTCACGTTCTGGGTCTACCAGGACACGACCGACCTCGTGGCGATGAACGGAACCCTCTTCGGTTACTACACCAAGGAGACCACGGAGAACTACTCCGAGTTCGAGCTGGAGCAACGCGACGACTTCGACTCCCGCTGGTACGAGGTCGGCACCCTGTCCGGAGCGGTCGACGTGGCCCTCGACGACCCCGAGATCCTCAAGGCCGACCTGACCTTCGGGATCAACATGAAGCAGGACATGGACGTCCTGCCGTTCTTCATCGCGTCGGTCCCGGACTCCGGCGGCGACTTCGACAAGCGTGCGCTGTTCGTCAACTCGATCCAGCACAAGGGCCAGGAGCTGACCTGGGTCAAGACGGGACCGATCTCCGGCCTCGTGGTTCTTCCCGAGCCGGCCTCGGCGGGCGACTACGTCGAGATCTCGATGAACTTCGCCACCCGGGCGATCAAGAAGACGAACCACGCCGCCTCGCAGATGAGTCGCTTCGGCTGGATGCCGTTCGTCCGCTTCGGGGACTTCATCGACGAATTCGAGATGACGATTCGCACGCCGGCGGAGTACAAGGTGCTCGGCGTGGGGCACAAGGTGTCCGAGTCCTCCACCGGTGACGTCACGACGACCGTCTGGCGCGCCGATAGCCCGGTCGTCTTCCCGACGATCATCTTCGGCAAGTACGTGACCGATACGCCGAAGGACTACAACGCCACGAAGCTCGACGGCACCGTGATTCCGGTCACGGTTCACGTCGATGAAGTCAGCATGATCCAGACCGGCCGCGGCGGCGACTCGGCCGCTCGGGGAATCCGCCCCTCTCAGCTCCGGCCGATCGCGGCCCAGGCGGCGGTGGCGATCGATCTGTTCAAGGAGCTCTCCGGCGTCGACTACCCCTACGGCGAGCTGAACCTGGTCAACGATCCGGCGCCGGCCCTGTACGGACAGGCGCCCAGCTCGTTGATCTACCTCGGCTCGATGGTCTTCCGCGGTTCCGGAACGCTGTCCAGTGGCTCCGGTGCCGGCGGCGGCACGGGTACGTCGAAGTTCCTCAAGTCGGTCACGGCCCATGAGGTCGGCCACCAGTGGTGGGGCTCCCGGGTTTCCAACGCGAACCAGCGCAACTACTGGTTCGTCGAGACGCTGGCCGAGTATTTCTCCGCGATCTATCTCGAGCAGGTGTTCGGACGCAAGGAGTACGAGGAACAGCTGGCCGAGTGGCGGCGCAACGTGGTCGACCGCGACCTGATGGCCAGCGTCCAGAACGCGAACACCCACTGGAGCGGCGAGTTCGGCGGCCGTACAAGCCTGATCTACAACAAGGGTCCGTACATGTTCCACATTCTGCGGGAGACATTCGGCGACGAGAAGTTCTTCGAGTACCTGAAGAAGTTCAGCATGGAGCTGACCGACAAGCGTGAGATCGTCAGCCGGGACATCCAGATCGCCTCGGAGAAGAACCTCGGCGGCCTCGATCCCAACGGGAATCCCTACAACGTCGATCTGGAGTGGTTCTTCGATCAGTGGCTCCGCGGCGCCGGCGTGCCCCAGTACAAGCTGGACTACGACATGCGCCGGGCCGAGAACGGCGAGTGGATCGTCGAGGGGACGATCCATCAGCGGGTGGTAGTCGGCAGCAGCCGCGGCAGCGAAGTGGTGCCGGGCCAGTCCTACCGTGGCGTGGTCGATCTCAGCGCGATGACCAAGGACGGCGAGTTCAAGCGCCGCGTGGTTGTCGATGGAGAGGCGACACCGTTCCGGGTCACCCTCCCCGAGAAGCCCTACGAGATCGCGCTGAACAAGAATGGTGCGATGCTGGCTCACGACGTGAAGGTGAACGAGCCCTGGTAGCCTTTTGATACGGATTACCGGACTGACCAAGCGCTACGACGCGCACCATGCGGGGCTCGCGGATCTCGACCTGGAGGTCGACCGCGGCGAGTTCGTCTTCGTCACCGGTCCGTCGGGAGCGGGCAAGACCACGCTGCTGCGGATGTTGCTGCGCCAGCAGACGCCGACGTCGGGAAAGATCGTCGTCTCGGGGCGGGACATCACCGCGTTGCCCGCCCGGCGCGTCCCGTCGTTGCGACGATTCATCGGCGTCGTGTTCCAGGATTTCAAGCTGATCCAGCGCAAGACCGCGCTGGAGAATGTCGCCTACGTGCTGAACGTCGCCGGGATCCCTCCCGCCGAACGTCAGCGACGGGCCTACAACGCCCTGCGCAGCGTTGGACTGAACCACAAGCTCCAGGCGCTGCCGTCGGTGCTATCGGGAGGCGAGCAGCAGCGGGTCGCGATCGCCCGGGCGATCGTCAACGAACCCAAGTTGCTGCTGGCCGACGAGCCGACCGGCAACCTGGATCCGAAGCTGGCGATCGAGATCATGCGGCTGTTCCGCGAGATCAACGCACGGGGTACGACGGTGCTGGTGGCGACCCACGATCAGTCGCTGATCCAGCGCATGCAGTGCCGGACGGTGGTCCTGCGCCACGGCCGGGTCGTCGACGACGGCCACAACCCGGAGCAGGATCCACCGCAATGAGGTGGATCCAGCACCTGCGGTACTTCGCCGCCGACGCCTGGGACGAGTGGAAGCACAGCCCCGGTGTCAACCTGCTGGCGATGTCGACGCTGACCGCGGCCCTGTTCCTCGCGGCGCTGGTGGTGCTGTTGCTGGTCAACGTGCGGCGACAGGTCGACATCCAGCGTCAGGCGGTGCCGGTCGAGGTCTACCTGCTGGATCAGATTCCCGAGTCGCGGCGCCTGGAGATCGAACGGCTGCTGGTCGCCGAGTCCGGAGTCGAGCGGGTCGAGTTCATCGGCAAGCAGGAGGCCCTCGACCGCTACCGCGAGTGGGCGGCGCAGCAGGCGGACCTCGTCGACGAGCTGGAGGCCAATCCGTTACCGGCGGCGTTCGAGGTCTATCTCGAAGCCGGACCGGTCGCCGAGGCCGCGGCCAACCGGATCATCAAGTCGCTGACCGGCGCCGACGGCGTCGAGGATGTGCGCTTCGACCGTGACTGGCTCCAGCATCTGGACCAGCTCGTTGCCGGAGCGCGGAAGGGCAGCCTGGTGGTCGCGGTCGTCGTCTTCGGTGCGGTGGTGCTGGTGATGGCCAGCGTGCTGCGTCTGGCGGTCTTCGCCCGGCGGGACGAGATCGAGATCATGCTCCTCGTCGGCGCGACCCCCGGCTTCGTGCGCGGACCTTTCCTCGTGGCCGGCCTGTTCCAGGGTGTGCTGGCGTCGGTCGTGGCGGTAGCGGCAGTCGAGGGCGCCCGTTACCTGTTCCTCTCCCGGGTCGAGACCGGGTCGGTCATGCTGGATCTCGCCGCGGCTTCGCCGCTGAGTCCGTTTCACATCGGCGGCATCGTGATCGCCGGCGTGCTGGTGAGCCTGACCGGCTCGTTCTTCGCCGTTCGCCTGCGGGCGTTCTGAGCGGTGGACCGGGCGCCCGCGCTATCCTGAACGACGATGAGCGAGTTCACCTCTGTCGGTAGCAACGGCGATTTCGTGGAGGGCCACGGAAAAGTCGTCGTCGTCGAAGGGCTGAACGTGGCCGTCTTCCGTGTCCAGGGGCAGCTCCACGCCATGAAGGACGCCTGCCCGCACATGGGCGCATCGCTGGCCGACGGCACGATCGTCGGCGATCGGGTGCGCTGCTTCATGCACGACTGGAGTTTTGATCTCGCGACCGGCGATTGTGGATTGCGCTGCCAGCGGAATGCGGTGATCTATGACGTCCGGCTCGAGGGCGACCGGGTGCTGCTGCGGCCACCGGCCCCCGCAGCACCGCCTCCGAAACCCGAGGAAGACGACTGGATCGTGTTCGATCCGGACAAGCATCTCAAAAAGTGACGTGGAGCTGCAGCCACGCCTCGAGTTCGTCAGGGTCGAAGCCGAACGGCCCGACGCCGCCCTTGTAGGCGACGTGCCCTGACTCGTCGATCACGTACAGCCGCTCCGGCCAGCCGGCGTAGGCCTCCTCGGCGGGGTTGTCCATCGTATCGACGACCATCGGGATGTCGTACGAGAATCGCTCGACGAAGTCCCGGGCGATCGCCACGCGCTGACCGAGGTTCGTCGGTTGCCGGTAGCAGACGCCCTCGTCCTCGTTGGAGTCCATCTGCCACTCGTCTTCGGGGTGAGCTTCCTTGATGTAGATCGTCAGGAAGTCGGCCTGATCGGCGAACTGCTCATGAATGCCCTGCATGCGCTCGACCGAGCGCCGGAAGGGCGGTCACGTGAAGCTCCCGAAGATCAGTACCAGCGGCCTGGTTCCGATCCACTCGGCCAGCTGCTGGGGACCGTTATCGCCGAGGCCGACCACGGCGGCCGTGGGGGCGGGGTCGCCGACCTGGAGCGTGCCTTCCCGGGCCTGGCGCCCGTAGGTCATGATGCCGATCAGGAATCGTGGGCCGATCCAGATCACGGCGGCGGTCAGCAGTACCACGACGGTGGCACCGGACCCGATCGCGATCTTCTTCCACAGGGCGAGTCGTTTCCACATGAGGCAAACCCTACGGGCAAACGGGGTTGCGCCACAACCCCCTGCGGCCACGTTCCCGAGCTTGCGTCGCCGGGGTGCGACGCGGTGGGGGCAGTTTTTGAAAATGGGGTTCTTATTTGATCGATCGGTACAAAACCAGGCGTCCTGGAAAGTTCTTATTTGATCGATCGGTACAAAATGACCCCACAAGAGGGTGACCGTGCCCGTCTATGCTGGGGTCCACCGGTCGGTCCGCGGCCTGACACGACTCGACCCGGGAACCACGAGGAACCGCCATGAAGCACAGCAACCGTTTCATCGTTGCGCTTGCCCCTGCCCCTGCCCCTACCCTTGCCCCTGCCCCGTTTCTCGTCATCTTGCTCGCAATCGTCGGCACGGCGCTGGGTGCGCCCCCGGTCATGGCCCAGGCGGACCGTTTCGCCGAGGTCAAGATCACCAGCGAGCAGGTCGGCGACAACCTCTGGGTCCTCCAGGGAGCGGGCGGCAACATGGCGTTGTCGTCCGGCCCCGACGGTGCGTTTCTGGTCGATGATCAGTACGCCCCGTTGACCGAGCGAATCCTCGCCGCGATCGCCGAGCTGACCGATCAGCAGGTGCGGTTCGTGCTCAACACCCACTGGCACTTCGACCACACCGGCGGCAACGAGAACCTGGGCAAGACCGGCACGGTTCTCGTGGCCCACGACAACGTCCGGGCACGGATGAGCGTGGACCAGGTCATCGAGGCCTTCGATATGAAGGTGCCGGCGTCGCCTGCCGGCGCCCTGCCGGTCGTCACGTTCCCCGATTCGATCACCTTCCATCTCAACGGTGACGAGATTCACGTCTTCCACGTCCCGCCGTCGCATACCGACGGCGACTCGATCGTGCACTTCAAGACGGCCGATGTGATCCACATGGGCGATACGTTCTTCCAGCAACGCTACCCGTTCATCGACGTGTCAAGCGGCGGCTCGGTGCTGGGGATGATCGATTCCGCGGACCGGATCCTCGGGATCGCCAAGGAGACGACGAAGATCATCCCGGGCCACGGGAAGGTCGCGACGCGCAAGGAACTGATCGCCTACAGGGAGATGCTCGCGACCGCACACGCCCGGATCCGAGCGCTGGTGCTGCAGGGTTTGAGCGTCGAGCAGATCGTCGAGGCCGCCCCGATGGCCGACCACGAGGAGACCTGGGGCGACGCGACCGGGTTCATCGGCTTCGTCTTCGCGAGCGTGCAGGAAGAGTAGTCAGAAGCACTCCGTGGCGACGACGTGCTGGGTGACCTGGGGGCAGACCGTCGCGGCGCCGTGGATCTCCCGCTCGGCTCCACCGGCGCCCGCACCATAGGCGCCGTCGGCCATGGCGCCGTCGGTGGCCACGACCAGGAACCAGCGGTTCCCGGGGATGTCCAGGGTCGCCGTGCCGCTCGCCGGCAGGTCGCAGTCCCCGGCGATGAAGCTGCCGTGGGCGCCGAGGGCCCCCTGGTAGACGTTGACCGCCGTCGCCGGGCAGCTCTTGGCGTCCCAGGTCACGGTGACCTGGTCGCCCTCCCGGGAGGCCCGCAGCATCTCTCCCGGTACGCCTGCGCCGTCGGGGATCGCCGGCGTGACGGTGTTCTCGACGATCTCCAGTGTCTGGTCAATGGCGACGTCGGTCAGGGTCTGCCCGATCCCCGACGAAGGCCAGCGGATCGACAGGGACTCTACGCTCTCGGCATCGCCGAACCCGAAGTGAACCTGCAGCGCGTTGTGGCCATTGAAGGTGTTCTGGGCCAGCACCTCGCGCAGTTGCCCCACGGACTGACCCCCGATCGTCGCCCGGGCCCGGACCTGCGCTCCGATCGCCGAGCGGTTCGACTCGACACCGACGAGGTTCAGCTTGAGCCAGTGGTTGCCGTTGCTCGTATCGTTGCGGTAGAGCCGCCGGCCGCCGGAGGGGCCGTCGGCATAGAGGTCGAGGTCGCCATCGCCGTCGTAGTCGCCCGCGCTGGCTCCGCGGTGCGTGATCGACTCCGTTGTCGCGTTGATCACGCTGGAGAAGGTCCCGTTACCGTTGTTGCGATAAAACTTGTTCGACTGTCCGCTGTCGTTGGCCACGAAGCAATCCAGATCGCCGTCGTTGTCGAAGTCGCCCCAGACCGACGACAGGGAACTATGGGCGTCGGTGACGATCGCCCCGGTCGATACTCGCGCGTAGCCGGTGCCGTCGTTGCGATACAGGCGGTTGACCATCCCGTTGGCGGTGCCGCGCCAGTTGGTCAGGTAGCCGTCCAGATCGCCGTCGTTGTCGTAGTCGATCCAGTTCCAGAGCTGGCCGTCCTGCAGGTCGGTGGCGATCGGCGCCTCGGTGATCCGTTCGATCCCGTTGCCGCCGCCGGCGATATTGTTGCGATAGAGGAAGTCGGCCTGGAGCGTTCCGTTGGCCGGCCCCGCCCCGATGAAGTAGTCCATGTCGCCGTCGAGATCGAAGTCCGACCAGCTGCCGACCGTGAACGAGGTGAAGTTGCTGGTGATCGGCGTGCTGGTGACCTTCAAGAAGCTGTATGCCGGCGGGCCGAGATTCACGAGCAGGTGGTTCGTGGTCGCCCCGCCGGGGACGAAGCCGGCCGGATGGGTGATCGCCAGGTCGAGATCGCCGTCAAGATCGATATCGGCCCAGGCGCAGGACCAGCCGCGGTTGCCGAACGCCTGCCCGATCGCACCGAACGTCACCGCCGAGAAACTGCCATTGCCGAGGTTGCGATACAGCTTCGACTGTCCGCTGCAGACGAAGGCATCGAGGTTGCCGTCGTTGTCGTAGTCACCCCAGGTCGTGCCGTTGCCGGTGGCCGCGGTGATTCCCGAGCCGATCGCCGTAACGACCCTGGTGAAGCCAGAGGCCCCGTCGTTGCGGTAGAGGAAGCCATTGGCGACGAAGAGATCGAGGTCGCCGTCGCCGTCGTAGTCGATCCAGGCCGCGCCGGTGTAGTTGACCGATACATCGGTGACGACCGGAGTCCCGGTGGAGATCCGGGTGAAGTTCTGGGCCCGGGGGCCTGGAATCCCGGTCCAGAGAACGATCAGCACGACCCAGCTTGCTGTCACACGACCCATGACGCACCCCACTTCGACATCTAGAATGTCTAAATGTGATACGCCGTCTCCTCTAGTTTGTCAAGAGGAGTCAGGTTTGACGAGTCAGTTCGTGGCGGCAGCGGTCACGACCTCCACCTCGAGCCGGACTTCGCCGCGGAGGGAGTTGGTGATCAGACAGAGTTGCTTGGCTTTCTCGAGGAGCTTGTGGGCCCGTTCCCCCATTCCGCCTTCGGGAACGGCGAGCTCTGCCTTGATCGCGAACGTCGTGAACCGGCGACCGTCCTCCGCCTTGTCGAGGACGGCTTCGACGTGGCAGTCCAGCGAGTTCCAGGTGAAACGCGATGCGGTTGCGATCGACCGGAAGGTCAGGATCAGGCAAGAGCCCACAGAGGCGACGAGCAGCGTCTCCGGTGACCAGCGGTCGCCGGGGCCGTCGAACTCGGCCGGGGCCGCGATGCTGAGATCGGGCAACGCGTCGGAGCGGGCGGACAGTTCTCCGGCGCTGGGGCCGGTCGCGTGAACAACGTATCGATGGGGTAGCGCTTGCATCTCGGTGCCTCCTGGTTGATTCGGGTGGATACTTCCTGGATGTCAGGCTTCGCCGATCGCACGGTTCCAGGGCATCCGGTCGAGCAACCGGGCCATGGCACAGGTGTCGGTCAGGCCCGCGAACAGCAGACCGGCGCCGGTCGCGCCGCAGAGCAGCAGGAACCACGGCGAAACCCAGATCGTCAGCAGCGTCGCGAGCAGGATCATCGAGCCGGCGACGATCTGCACCTGACGCATCAGGCTGATCGGTGCTCCTTGGGTCGAGGTCAGCGGGAGACCGGCGGCTTGCCATGCCGCCACCCCGCCCTCGAGGTGCGTAACCTCGGTCGCCCCGGCATCGAGGATCCGTTTCGCCGCCTCGGCCGAACGTCGCCCGGTGCGGCAGCAGAGCACCACGTCGGAGCTGTCGTCACCGGTCCGTTGCGCCGGGTCGAACCGTGACAACGGGGCGAGCTCCGAACCGGCGATGCGGGAGCGAGCGAATTCATCGGGCTCACGTACATCGACGACCCTGGCCGTTCCATCGGCCAGCCGTTGACGCAGGGTTTCGGGACGGATGGTGTGCAGATTCATAATCTCTCCTCGAAGACCGTTGTCGGAGCGGTCTCGGCCGACCCTGCCGCAGAGACGATACTTCGCGTCTCGCGAAACACGATGAACAGGGACATGACAACCAGAAAAGTGGCGAACGTACGCCGGAGCAGCCGTGGATCGAGCCGGTGGCCGATCTGGGTGCCGATCACGGCGCCGACCGCTCCCAGCAGAACGAAGATCCCGATCGTCGGCCAGTGCACGGCGAGCTCCTCGATGCGCAGGATCTCCTGGTACTTCCAGAATCCCACCGTCGACTTCATCGCGATGATCAGCAGACTTGTGCCGATCGCATAGTGAATCCGCAGGCCGCGGAGGAGGACCAGGGCCGGTACGATCAGGAAACCACCACCGACACCGACGAACCCGGTCACGGCTCCTACCGCGATCCCCTCGACGGCGACCAGCGCCAGGGAGTGGCTGCGCTGCGGTTTCGCGTCCTGAGAGGCCGACCCGTTGCGCAACATGAAGACCGCAGCCGCGAGCATCACCACGCCGAAGACCAGCAGTTGCACGGCGCCGGTGAAGAAGGTCGCGGCAGCCGCGCCCAGCCAGGTGCCGGCCATGCCCGGAATCCCGAACGCGAAGACGTTTCGCCAGGAGATCCGGCGATGGAAGATATACGGCAGCGAGCCGACCAGCGCGATGGCGCCGACGATCAGCAGCGACTCGGCGATGGCGACCCGATCCGCGTGCCCCAGTCCGTAGGCCAGGATCGGCACCGTCAAGATCGAGCCGCCGGAGCCGAGCAGTCCGAGCCCGACGCCGATCAGCAAGCCTCCGATCAACGCCGGCATCAGGCCACTCCACCCTCGAGCTGAGGTTGCGTGGCGCAGGAGGCCTCGCACTTGCTCCAGGCGCCGTAGCCTCCGGCGATGTTGACGGCGTCACGGCCCTGGCGTCGCAGGTAGGCGGTGGCGGCCGCGGAACGAACGCCACTCGCGCAATGTACGAGAACCGGGCGGTCCTCCGGCACCCGGTCGAGCTCCCGCGGCAGCCGCGTGTGGGCGATGTTGACCGCCTCGTCACTGACCGAACCGACGCCCAACTCCGCGGCTCCGCGAACGTCCAGCACGAACGCGCCACCCTGTTCGAGCTTCCGGGCCAGTTCGTCTGCGGTGACCTCCGGGGTCGTCGCCAGGAGGGCACCGACCTCGGCCAGCGTCGCGGGCGTGACCATGCCGGCCACGTTATCCAGGCCGATACGAACCAGCCCGCGAACGATTCCGTCGACGGCATCCATCTTCGCCACGAGCACGATCTCGTCGTCGGGATTCAGGTAGGAGCCGACGACACCGTGAAACGCCGGTCCCGGCGAGGCAAACAGCGCCCCGTCGAGATGTCCCTTCCGGAACTCGTCCCAGCTGCGAGTGTCGAGCACCACGGTCTTCCGTCCATCGATCGATTCGACCTCGGACGTCGACAGCAGCCGTGGGGCCGGCAGTTCGCCGAGCAACGGCACGCCATCCCGGTTCTGCACCTTCGTCCTGCCGAAGTACAGCAGGTAGATATCGTCGAGGATGAAGCGGACGAAATCCTCGCGGTCGGCCACGTGTTGCAGCGCGGCGTTGTACTGCCGCTCGTAGCCGACGGTCGGCTGCGGCACGCCCAGCGACTTGCCGCAGGCGCTTCCCGCGCCATGAGCCGGCCAGACCTGCAGGTGGTCGTCGAGTCCGAGGAAGGTCGCCGTCGAGTCGAACAGCTTGATCGAGCCGGTCTCCTTGACGCCGGACATCCCGGCGGCGGTCTCGAGCAGGTCCGGTCGGCCGAGGTCGCCGACGAAGACGAAGTCGCCGGTCAACGCTCCCATCGGACGATCGGCTCCGCCCCCGACATCGGTGACGAGGTAGGACAGGTGCTCGGGAGTGTCCGGGGTATGGACCGCCCGGAACTCGATCTTGCCGACATAGAGCCTGTCGCCGTCCTCGGTAGCGCTGGTGTTCGTAGGTGCGCCGGCAGACCCGGGTGGCGAGCCAGCCGTATTCCAGTCGGCATCGCCTTCGTCGGACAGGTAGAGCCGGGCTCACCGCCTCCGCCAGCTCGCGGGCGCCGGACAGAAGTCGGCATGGATGTAGGTCTCGGCAACCGCGACGATCCGCGAGGTGCCGACGGGCGACCGCCAGGTAACGGTCGATGTCCCGGGCCGGGTCGATCAAGATCGCCTCGCCGGTCTTCTGACAGCCGATCAGGTACGCCGCCTGGGCTGATCAGCAGTACA
>CALNYP010000005.1:0-310699 GCA_942490715.1 uncultured bacterium | reverse complement strand
CGGACGGAAACGACAAGGACCTCCCGGGTTCCCGGGGAAACCCTCGCGCACATGCCCTGCTCTCAGACCCCGGCGAGCTCGCAAACGCATCCGTCGTCTACGCCTGCGATGTAGCCTTCCGTCAATTGCAAAACGTCGGCACTCGCGGTTTGTCTATTTCGAGGCTCCATCACACGGCCTATGCACTTCCTGTGAACGCTTCGCGGCTGCGGTCGCCCGCAGACCCGCGCATCACTCGGTTCCGGCTGGCGACGGCCTTGGCCGGGTGGGACTTCACCCACGGGGTTTCGGACAAGGTTTCTAAGCCATGACTCTTCCCCCTTGACCGGGCTTTCCCGGCGCACGCATTTGCAGACTCCAGTCAGGCGCAAAGTCTCGCCTGGCGGTCCTACTCCGACCGCGGCCCGCCCTCGACCTCGATGCTCAACCCACCGCACCAGCCGGCGGCGAGGTTGAACAGGAAGCCGGTGATCACACCGCCGATCAACCCGACGACCCCGTAGAACAGCGGCAGGACGATGATGCTCCCGACGCCGAGGATCAGGCTGACGAACCCCGCCCCCGCGCCACCGTCCTGGGCCAGGCCGGCCAGACCGCCGAGCATCGACAGCAGGCTGAACATCGCCCCGATGATCAGACCGAAGATTCCGTAGATCACACCCATGATCTTGCCCAGCGAGAACGGGTCGATACGCTTGATCACCATCGTCGGTCACCTCCAGTAAAGCGGAGCGGGTCGTGTGGCCCCGGCACAGTGGGGCGATCATCGCCGATCGCCGGGCCCACGTCGAGGGGCACCTTCCTTGGCATGGGGTTTCGCCCCGCGCCGGCGCGGGCCGCCGAACGAGAAAAGCTCCGGCGCGGGTCGCCGAGCAGAAAAAGGGCCGCCCCGGTTGTTAACCGGGGCGGCCCATCAAAGCCGTGGGAAACGAGTCTGGATCAGGGCGCGTTGCGCAGACGCTCCACGAGGAACTGCGGCGAAGGATCACCCTTCGGATCGCTCAGCGGCGCGGGCTGCCCGACTTCGTAGGGCACGGAGCAGCTCGTGTGGATCCGCTCCTCGACGCCGTTGACCCAGATCGTCGTGTTGGCGCCCAGTTCGGATTCGCCGTGAAGCGAAGCGTCGATCGTCTGACCGCCCTCGGCCAGGCTCTCGAGCAAGGTACCCGAGAACAGACCGCCCGGGTACTCCAGCACGACCGTCGTGTTGCGCAGCTTATCCGCCATCACCTCGACCGTGACCGGTCCGGCGAGGTCGGGTCCGATGTAACGCAGCAGCGTCGCCTGGATCTTGGTCTCGCAGAAGAGGTCGCCGGGATGCGGCTCCACGGTCACCGTCGTCGTCGAGGTCGCCGCGTCGCACTCCATGCCGGAGTCGAGCTGTCCGTCCACCGTCACCGATGAGGTGGTGTCGTCGACCACCAGGCCCAGCGCCCGGAGCACGATCGACTCACCCGGTTCGATCACGGGGATCGGGCTGCCGTCGAGCTCGCCCAGGTCCTCGTCGTTGACCGTCACGTCGACCGCCGGGATCACGCTGTGGTTGGTGACCACGTAGGTGTAGAGCACCTCGCTGCCCAGCGTGACCATCGCGTTGGTGTCGGTCGCGATGCCGAAGAGTTCGAGGCCGCCGATGCGGTCACCGAGATCCAGCGGCTGCGAGCAGTCGGTCTTGAAGGTCAGCTCCTGGAGCCAGTTGTCGAACTCGTCGTAGATCTGACAGGTCGTCGTCGCACCCAGGTCGGCGCTGCCGGCGTTGGCCGCCAGCACATCGACCCGGTCACCGGACAGCACGTCTGCCGGAGTGCCGGTGTCGAGATAGACGGCCGCTCCGTTGTTGCAGGCGATCCGCACCGGCCCGGCCGTTGTCGAGTCGCCAAGGCAGACGAGTGCGCCGCCCTGGTCGTTGGTCGTCTCGGCACAGGATGAGCCGAAGAAGCGGAACTGGAGACTCTTGGCCTTGCCGATGCAGTGCGGAGCCGCCGGGGGTTCGTACGCCACACACTGATCCGTCGTCGTGTCGGGATCCGGAATCGCGTCCGGATCCGGCAGCGTCGCCGTGCCGCCCTCGGTGGTGACCAGCTCGACCAGCCGGATGCTGCCGAACACATCGCCGACCGTCAGCGGCTTGGAGCAGGAGGTGTGGAAGGACGCCACCTCGGCGCCGTTATCGATCACGATCTCGGTCTGGGTCCCGAACTTGTCGGTTCCGGCGTTGGCCGCGGTCGCCTCGACGATGTCGCCGAGGAATACCGCGCCCTCGTCAGCAAAGACCAGCTCTCCGCGCTCGTCCTGGACCTGGATCTGGACTGGCGAGGCGAAGCCGGCGTCGCCGGTGCAGGTGGCCTTGCCGTCCTGGGGGTTGGCCAGGGGGGAGCAGCCTTCACCGGTGTACTCGAACTTCATCGAAACAACCTTGCCGATGCAGTCGTCGTCGTCGTCGTCGCCGTCAGGCAGCTCGAGCACCTCGCAGGACTTATCGACTTCGAGCTCGCAGGGGAACTCGATCACGCAGAAGGAGGAGCAGCCGTCGAGGTCGACGTCGTTGCCGTCGTCACACTCTTCGTTGTCGTCCAGGATGCCGTCGCCGCAGGCTGGGTTCAGGCAGTTGCCCTGGCATCCGTCGGCGTCGTCGTTGTTGCCGTCGTCACACTCTTCGTTGTCGTCGAGGATGCCGTCGCCGCAGAACGGGTTGACGCAGTTGGCCTGGCAGCCGTCGCCATCGTCGGTGTTGCCGTCGTCGCACTCCTCGCCGTCGTCCAGGATGCCGTCGCCGCAGACCGGGTTCAGGCAGTTGGACTGGCAGCCGTCGCCGTCGTCGGTGTTGCCGTCGTCGCACTCTTCGCCGTCGTCGAGGGTGCCGTCGCCGCAGGTCGGGTTCAGGCAGTTGCTCTGGCAGCCGTCGGCGTCGTCGTTGTTGCCGTCGTCGCACTCCTCGCCGTCGTCCAGGATGCCGTCGCCGCAGATCGGGTTCAGGCAGTCGGACTGGCAGCCGTCGCCGTCGTCGGTGTTGCCGTCGTCGCACTCCTCGCCCTGGTCCAGGATGCCGTCGCCGCAGACCGGGTTGAGGCAGTTGGACTGGCAGCCGTCGGCGTCGTCGTTGTTGCCGTCGTCGCACTCTTCGCCGTCGTCCAGGATGCCGTCACCGCAGGTCGGGGTCAGGCAGTTGGACTGGCAGCCGTCGCCGTCGGTGTTGTTGCCGTCGTCGCACTGTTCGCCGGCATCGAGGATGCCGTCGCCGCAGATCGGCAGCAGGCAGTTGGCCTGGCAACCGTCGGCGTTGTCGGTGTTGCCGTCGTCGCACTGTTCGCCGTCGTCCAGGATGCCGTCGCCGCAGACCGGGTTCAGGCAGTCGGACTGGCAGCCGTCGCCGTCGTCGGTGTTGCCGTCGTCGCACTGTTCGCCGGCATCGAGGATGCCGTCGCCGCAGGTCGGGTTGAGGCAGTTGCCCTGGCAGCCGTCGGCGTTGTCGGTGTTGCCGTCGTCGCACTCTTCGTTGTTGTCGACGATGCCGTCGCCGCAGGCCGGGTTCAGGCAGTTGCTCTGGCAGCCGTCGCCGTCGACGTTGTTGCCGTCGTCGCACTCTTCGTTGTCGTCGAGGATTCCGTCGCCGCAGATCGGCAGCTCGCAGTTCCCCTGGCAGCCGTCAGCGTCGTCGTTGTTGCCGTCGTCACACTCTTCGCCGTCGTCGAGCATGCCGTCGCCGCAGGTCGGGTTCAGGCAGTTGCTCTGGCAGCCGTCGCCGTTCTCGTTGTTGCCGTCGTCGCACTCTTCGCCGGGGCCGACGATTCCGTCGCCGCATCGAGCGTGGCTACAGGTATTGGTGCAGTCATCCGCGTCGTCGTCATTGCCGTCGTCGCACTCCTCGCCGGGGCCGACGATCCCGTCACCGCATTCCGCGGACTGGCAAGCGTTGGTACAGTCGTCACTGTTGTCCTGGTTGCCGTCGTCGCACTCTTCGCCGTCGTCGAGGATACCGTCGCCGCAGACCGGCAGCAGGCAGTTGCCCTGGCAGCCGTCAGCGTCGTCGGTGTTTCCGTCGTCGCACTCTTCACCGTCGTCGACGATGCCGTCGCCGCAGACCGGCAGCAGGCAGGTGGACTGGCACTCGTCGCCGTCGAGTATGTTGCCGTCGTCGCACTCTTCGCCTGGGTCGACGATGCCGTCGCCGCAGACGGGTTCAGGCAGTTGGACTGGCAGCCGTCGGCGTTGTCGGTGTTGCCGTCGTCGCACTCTTCACCGTCGTCGAGGATGCCGTCGCCGCAGACCGGGTGCAGGCAGTTGCCCTGGCAGCCGTCGGCGTCGTCGGTGTTGCCGTCGTCGCACTCTTCACCGTCATCGACGATGCCGTCGCCGCAGGGACAGGGTGGACTGGCACTCGTCGCCGTCGAAGAGGTTGCCGTCGTCGCACTCTTCACCGTCGTCCAGGATGCCGTCGCCACAAACCGGGATCAGGCAGTTACTCTGGCAGCCGTCGGCGTCGTTGTTGTTACCGTCGTCGCACTCGCCATTGTCGTCTGGATGCCGTCGCCGCAGACCGGGTTCAGGCGGTTGGACTGGCAGCCGTCGCCGTCGTTGTTGTTGCCGTCGTCGCACTCTTCACCGCGTCGTCCAGGATGCCATCGCCGCAAACGGGGTTCAGGCAGTTGGACTGGTAGCCGTCGCGTCGTTGTTGTTGCCGTCGTCGCACTCTTCACCGTGGTCCAGGATGCCATCGCCGCAGATCGGCAGCTCGCAGTTGCCCTGGCAACCGTCGGCGTCTTCGTTGTTGGCGTCATCACACTCTTCGCCGTCGTCCAGGATGCCATCGCCGCAGACAGGGTTCAGGCAGTTGCCCTGGCAGCCGTCGCCGTCATCGTTATTGCCGTCGTCGCACTCTTCGCCGTCGTCGACGATGCCGTCGCCGCAGGCCGGCTTCAGGCAGTTGAGACTGGCAGCTCGTCGCCGTCGATGAGGGTTGTACCGTGGCGTCGCACTCTTCACCGTCGTCCAGGATGCCATCGCCGCAAACAGGGTTCAGGCAGTTGGACTGGCAACCGTCGCCGTCGTCCAGGTTACCGTCGTCGCACTCTTCGCCGTCGTCCAGGATGCCGTCGCCGCAGACCGGGTTCAGGCAGTTGGACTGGCAGCCGTCGGCGTCGTTGTTGTTACCGTCGTCGCACTCTTCACCGTCGTCCAGGATGCCATCGCCGCAAACAGGGTTCAGGCAGTTGGACTGGCAACCGTCGCCGTCGTCCAGGTTACCGTCGTCGCACTCTTCACCGTCGTCCAGGATGCCGTCGCCACAGACCGGGTTCAGGCAGCTCGCCTGGCAGCCGTCGCCATCGACCAGGTTGCCGTCGTCGCACTCTTCGCCGTCGTCCAGGATGCCGTCGCCGCAGACCGGGTTCAGGCAGTTGGACTGGCAGCCGTCGGCGTCGTTGGTGTTACCGTCGTCGCACTCTTCACCGGCGTCCACGATGCCGTCGCCGCAGACAGGGTTCAGGCAGTTGGACTGGCAAGCCGTCGCCGTCGTCCTTGTTACCGTCGTCGCACTCTTCGCCCATGTCTACGTCGAGGATACCGTCACCACAGAAAGGGATGGTGCAATTGTCGCGGCATCCATCGGTATCGATCCCATTTGCACCGTCGTCGCACTCTTCGCCGTCGTCGAGAATGCCGTCGCCGCAGACAGGAAACCAGGCAGTTGCCTGACAGCCGTCGGCGTCGGTGTTGCCGTCGTCGCACTCTTCACCGTCATCGACGATGCCGTCGCCGCAGACAGGGTTCAGGCAGTTGGACTGGCAGCCGTCGCCGTCAACGTTGTTGCCGTCGTCGCACTCTTCGCCCTGGTCCAGCATGCCATCGCCGCAGATCGGCAGCATGCAGTTGCCCTGGCAACCATCCTCGTTGTCGTTGTTACCGTCGTCGCACTCTTCGCCGTCGTCGAGAATGCCGTCGCCGCAGACAGGAACCAGGCAGTTGCCCTGGCAACCGTCGGCGTCGTCGGTGTTGCCGTCGTCGCACTCTTCACCGTCATCGACGATGCCGTCGCCACAGACAGGGTTCAGGCAGTTGGACTGGCAGCCGTCGCCGTCAACGTTGTTGCCGTCGTCGCACTCTTCGCCCTGGTCCAGCATGCCATCGCCGCAGATCGGCAGCATGCAATTGCCCTGGCAGCCATCCTCGTTGTCGTTGTTACCGTCGTCGCACTCTTCACCGTCATCCAG
Source organism: uncultured bacterium (assembly GCA_942490715.1). Lineage (GTDB taxonomy): Bacteria > Acidobacteriota > Polarisedimenticolia > Polarisedimenticolales > Polarisedimenticolaceae > CALNYP01. The sequence goes on along the minus strand of CALNYP010000005.1, from coordinate 304,490 downwards.
GATGCCGTCGCCGCAGACAGGAACCAGGCAGTTGCCCTGGCAACCGTCGGCGTCGTTGTTGTTACCGTCGTCGCACTCTTCACCGTCGTCCAGGATGCCGTCGCCGCAGACAGGGTTCAGGCAGTTGGACTGGCAACCGTCGCCGTCGTCCAGGTTACCGTCGTCGCACTCTTCACCGTCATCCAGGATCCCGTCGCCACAAACCGGGATCGTGCAGTTGATCCGGCAGCCATCGGTGTCGTCGGCGTTACCGTCATCGCACGCCTCGCCGGCGTCGAGGATGCCGTCGCCACAGACCGGCAGCCGGCAGTCGCCCTGGCAGCCGTCGGCGTCGTCGTTGTTGGCGTCGTCGCACTCTTCACCAGGATCCAGGACGCCGTCGCCGCACTCCTCGGTCGTGCAGTCGCTGCGGCATCCGTCACCCGGAATCGTGTTGCCGTCGTCGCACTCTTCGCCGTCGTTGAGTCGACCGTCGCCGCAGAAGTTCTCGACACAGTCGTTGCTGCAGGCGTCGTTGTCGTTGTCGTTACCGTCGTCGCAGGCCTCGAAGCCGATCGGCTCGATGATCGAGGTCAGGCTGACATCGTCGTAGGAGACGCTGATGCCCACCGCACCGGTGTTCTCGAGGAACAGGCGATACACATCGCCGGCACCTGCGGTCTCCGGAATCTCGAAGTTGAGGCTGAAGTACATCCACTGATCGTCCTGATCGATCCCGCCGCGGAAGGCGTCGGCGACCACGCCGACCCAGGTTCCCTCGGGTGTGAGCCAGGTGTTGTTGGTCAGGTTGCGGATCGGACGCGCGGCGCGGTGCCGGGTCCGTCCTGGGTCTTCGACCAGGTCTGAAGCTCGGCGGTCTCGCCGGGAATCAGGCCGATGACGTCCTGGAACACCCGCAGGATTCCGCCGCCGAAGCGCTCGAGCCGAGCCGAGCTGGCCCCGCCCACGTGCTCGAGGTCCTCGGTGACGTCGCCCGCCAGGGCGTTCACCGTCCAGTTGTCGGGACTACCGGTCCATGACTCGAAGTCGCCGTTGGCGAGCAGTTCGGTCACGACCCGGGGGTTGTACTCGTCGAGGATCCCGTCACCGCAGTAGGTGCAATCCACACGGCACAGGTTGCCGGTCGGATCCTGGGCGTCGCCAGGGTACTCGCAGGTCTCGGAGTTCTGGTTCAGTTCGCCGTCGCCGCAGAAGGGCTCGATGTCGCAGGTTGCGCTGCAGCCGTCCTCGTTTGCGGTGTTGCCGTCGTCGCACTCTTCGCCGTTGTCGACGATGCCGTCGCCGCAGACCGGGTTGAGGCAGTTGGCCTGGCAGCCGTCGGCGTCGTTGTTGTTGCCATCGTCACACTCTTCGTTGTCGTCGACAATGCCGTCGCCGCAGACCGGGTTCAGGCAGTTGCCCTGGCAGCCGTCGCCGTCGGTGTTGTTGCCGTCGTCGCACTCTTCACCAAAGTCCAGCATGCCATCGCCGCAGATCGGCAGCATGCAGTTGCCCTGGCAGCCATCCTCGCTGTCGTTGTTGCCGTCGTCGCACTCTTCGCCGTCGTCAAGGATGCCGTCGCCGCAGATCGGCATCCGGCAGGTGGACTGGCAGCCGTCGGCGTCGTCAGTGTTACCGTCGTCGCACTCTTCGCCGTCGTCCAGGATGCCATCGCCGCAGATCGGGATGAGGCAGTTGCCCTGGCAGCCGTCAGCGTCGTCGGTGTTGCCGTCGTCGCACTCTTCGCCATCGTCCACGATGCCGTCGCCGCAGATCGGGTTGAGGCAGTTGCCCTGGCAACCGTCGGCGTCGACGGTGTTGCCGTCGTCGCACTCTTCGCCGTCATCCACGATGCCGTCGCCGCAGATCGGCAGCAGGCAGGTGGACTGGCAGCCGTCGGCGTCGTCGGTGTTGCCGTCGTCGCACTCTTCGTTGTCGTCGAGGATGCCATCACCGCAGATCGGCAGCAGGCAGTTGCCCTGGCAGCCGTCGGCGTCGTCGGTGTTGCCGTCGTCGCACTCTTCGCCGTCATCGGCGATGCCGTCGCCGCAGGCCGGCAGCAGGCAGGTGGACTGGCACTCGTCGCCGTCGAACAGGTTGCCGTCGTCGCACTCTTCGCCGTCGTCCACGATGGCGTCGCCGCAAACGGGGTTGAGGCAGTTGCCCTGGCAGCCGTCGGCGTCGTCGTTGTTACCGTCGTCACACTCTTCACCGTCGTCGACGATGCCGTCGCCGCAAACCGGGTTCAGGCAGTTGCCCTGGCAGCCGTCAGCGTCGTCGGTGTTGCCGTCGTCACACTCTTCGCCGTCATCGACGATGCCGTCGCCGCAGGCCGGCAGCAGGCAGGTCGACTGGCACTCGTCCCCGTCGAACAGGTTGCCGTCGTCGCACTCTTCACCGTCGTCCACGATTCCGTCACCGCAAACGGGGTTGAGGCAGTTGCCCTGGCAACCGTCGGCGTCGTTATTGTTACCGTCGTCGCACTCTTCGCCGTCGTCGACGATGCCGTCGCCGCAGATCGGCACCACGCAGTTGCCCTGGCAGCCGTCGGCGTCGGTGTTGTTGCCGTCATCGCACTCTTCGCCGTCGTCGAGGATGCCATCGCCGCAGATCGGCAGCCGGCAGTTGCCCTGGCATCCGTCAGCGTCATCGTTGTTCCCGTCGTCGCACTCTTCACCATCGTCGAGGATGCCGTCGCCGCAGACGGGGTTCAGGCAGTTGGACTGGCAACCGTCGGCGTCGTTATTGTTACCGTCGTCGCACTCTTCGCCGTCGTCGACGATGCCGTCGCCGCAGACCGGGATCAGGCAGTTGCCCTGGCAACCGTCAGCGTCATCGGTGTTGCCGTCGTCGCACTCCTCGCCATCGTCGAGGATGCCGTCGCCACAGATCGGGTTCAGGCAGTTCCCCTGGCAGCCGTCAGCATCGTCGGTGTTGCCGTCGTCGCACTCTTCGCCATCGTCAATGATGCCGTCGCCGCAGATCGGCAGCCGGCAGGTGGACTGGCAACCGTCGGCGTCGGCGGTGTTGCCGTCGTCGCACTCTTCGCCATCGTCAATGATGCCGTCGCCACAGATCGGCAGCAGGCAGTTGCCCTGGCAGCCGTCGGCGTCGTCGGTGTTGCCGTCGTCGCACTCTTCGCCGTCATCCAGGATGCCGTCGCCGCAAACGGGGTTCAGGCAGTTGGACTGGCAGCCGTCGGCGTCGTCGGTGTTGCCGTCGTCGCACTCTTCACCATCGTCCACGATGCCGTCACCGCAGACCGGGTTCAGGCAGTTGGACTGGCAGCCGTCGGCGTCGTCGTTGTTGCCGTCATCGCACTCTTCACCATCGTCGAGGATGCCGTCGCCACAGATCGGCAGCAGGCAGTTGCCCTGGCAGCCATCCGCGTCGTCGGTGTTGCCGTCGTCGCACTCTTCGCCGTCATCCAGGATGCCGTCGCCGCAGATCGGCAGCACGCAGTCGCCCTGGCAGCCGTCAGCGTCGTCGTTGTTGGCGTCATCGCACTCTTCGCCATCGTCGAGGATGCCGTCGCCGCAAATCGGGTTCAGGCAGTTGCCCTGGCAACCGTCAGCGTCATCGTTGTTGCCGTCGTCGCACTCTTCGCCATCGTCGAGGATGCCGTCGCCGCAGATCGGCAGCAGGCACCGACCCTGGCAACCGTCGGCGTGGTCATTGTTACCGTCGTCGCACTCCTCGCCGGCGTCAAGGATGCCGTCGCCGCAGATCGGGTTCAGGCAGTTGCCCTGGCAACCGTCAGCGTCATCGTTGTTGCCGTCGTCGCACTCTTCGCCGTCATCGAGGATGCCGTCGCCGCAGATCGGCAGCACGCAGCCACCCTGGCAACCGTCGGCGTCGTCGTTGTTGCCGTCGTCGCACTCTTCGCCATCATCCACGATGCCATCGCCGCAGATCGGCAGCTCGCAGTTGCCCTGGCAACCATCGGCGTCATCGTTGTTGCCGTCGTCGCACTCTTCCCCGTCGTCCAGGATGCCGTCGCCGCAAACCGGGTTCAGGCAGTTCGACTGGCAACCGTCGGCGTCGTCGTTGTTGCCGTCGTCGCACTCTTCCCCATCATCCACGATGCCGTCACCGCAAACCGGGTTCAGGCAGTTGCCCTGGCAACCGTCAGCGTCGTCGTTGTTGCCGTCGTCGCACTCTTCGCCATCATCCACGATGCCATCACCGCAGATCGGCAGCTCGCAGTTGCCCTGGCAACCATCGGCGTCGTCATTGTTACCGTCATCGCACTCTTCGCCGTCGTCCAGGATGCCGTCGCCGCAGATCGGGTTCTCGCAGTTGCCCTGGCAACCGTCGGCGTCGGCGGTGTTGCCGTCGTCGCACTCTTCACCGTCATCGACGATGCCGTCACCGCAGACCGGCAGCACGCAGCGACCCTGGCAGCCATCGGCGTCGTCGGTGTTGCCGTCGTCGCACTCCTCGCCATCGTCGAGGATGCCGTCGCCGCAAACCGGGTTCAGGCAGTTGCCCTGGCAGCCGTCGGCGTCGTCGTTGTTGCCGTCGTCGCACTCTTCGCCGTCATCGACGATGCCGTCGCCGCAGACCGGCAGCCGGCAGTCACCCTGGCAACCGTCGGCGTCGTCGTTGTTGCCGTCGTCGCACTCTTCACCGAAGTCCAGCATGCCATCGCCGCAGATCGGCAGTTTGCAGTCACCCTGGCAGCCATCCTCGTTGTCGTTGTTGCCGTCGTCGCACTCTTCGCCGTCGTCGAGGATGCCATCACCGCAGATCGGAAGCTCGCAGTTGCCCTGGCAACCATCGGCGTCGTCATTGTTACCGTCGTCGCACTCTTCGCCGTCGTCCAGGATGCCGTCGCCGCAGACCGGGATCAAGCAGGTCGACTGGCAGCCATCGGCGTCGTCGGTGTTGCCGTCGTCGCACTGCTCACCCGGATCCACGATGCCGTCGCCGCACACCGGGTTGACACAGTTCGCCTGGCAGCCGTCGCCGTCTTCGTTGTTACCGTCGTCGCACTCTTCATCGGCGTCGAGCCGTCCGTCGCCGCAGAACGGCACCGTGCAATCGTCACGGCATCCGTCGTTGTTGTCGGAGTTGCCGTCGTCGCAGGCCTCGCCGTTGTTGACCTCGCCGTCGCCGCAGACGTTGAGCAGGCAATCGTTGCCGCACTCGTCGTCGTCGGTGTTGTTCGCGTCATCGCACTCCTCGGGGTCGCCGAACTGAACCGCCAGACTCACCGTGTCGTACATCAGCGGCATGTTCGGCCCCTGATGATCGAGCACCAGCTCGTACTCGTCGTCCAGATCGTGGCTGGCCGGAGTCGTGAACTCGATCGCGAAGTTCTGCCAGGTGTCGCCGCTCGTGAGTCCGCCCTTGAAGACGTTGGTCACCGAACCCTGCCACGAGCCGCTCGCCGCGAGCCATTCGTTTCGGGTCACGTTGACCAGGCGCACCTTGGGCATGTTCACACCCGGAGCGCCGGAGCTCATCGCCCACAGCGAGAGCCGCGCCGGCGTACCCGGAATCAGCCCGCTGACCTCCTGCTCCATGCGCAGGATGCCGAAACCGGTGCGGGTGATCGCCACGGCCGAGCTGTCACTGTGCGGCATGGTCGTGTCCTGACCGACCGTACCCGCGGAGCCGACGACGCTCCAGCCCATCGGCACACCGGTCACCGGATCGACCGCGACCATCGCGCCGTTGATCAGGATCTCCGAGAACAACTTGGGGTCGATCACCCCGTCGCCGCAGAACGTGCAGTCATCGCGGCAGTCGTTACCGGACGGGCCGGCCGGGCCTCCCGGAGGATCGCAGGTTTCACCGATTTCGGGGGTCGTGATGTCGTCACCGCAGAACGGCTCGTCCTGACAGTTCTCGTCGCAGCGATCGCCGGGCAGCGTGTTGCCGTCATCGCACTGCTCGCCATCGTCGAGGATGCCGTCGCCACAGACCGGGATCGTGCAGTCCACACGGCACTGCTCGGTCTCGGCACCGTCGTCGCACTGCTCGCCGGCATCCACGATGCCGTCGCCGCAGACCGGGTTCAGGCAGTTGCCCTGACAGCCGTCGCCGTCGTCGGTGTTGCCGTCGTCGCACTCTTCGTTGTCGTCCACGACGCCGTCGCCGCAGGCCGGCAGCAGGCAGGTGCCCTGGCAGCCGTCGAGGTCGTCGGTGTTGCCGTCGTCGCACTCTTCACCGTCGTCGACGATGCCGTCGCCGCAGACCGGGTTCAGGCAGTTGCTCTGGCAACCGTCGGCGTCATCGTTGTTGCCGTCGTCGCACTCTTCACCGTCGTCGACGATGCCGTCGCCGCAGACCGGGTTCAGGCAGTCGCCCTGGCAACCGTCGGCGTCGTCGTTGTTGCCGTCGTCGCACTCTTCACCGTCGTCGAGGATGCCGTCGCCGCAGACCGGGTTCAGGCAGTCGGACTGGCAACCGTCGCCGTCATCGTTGTTGCCGTCATCGCACTGTTCGTTACCGTTGACCTCGCCGTCACCGCAGGAGGTGCAGTCGTCGCGGCAGCCGTCGACATCCGGCGGGTCACAGGTCTCGCCCATCTCGACGTCGATCTCACCGTCGCCGCAGAACGGAGTCGTCGTGCAGTCGGATTCGCAACCATCGGCGTCGACGGTGTTGCCGTCGTCGCACTCTTCGCCGTCGTCCACGATGCCGTCGCCGCAGATCGGCAACAGGCAGTCGCCCTGGCAACCGTCGGCGTCGTCGTTGTTTCCGTCATCGCATTCTTCACCATCGTCGACGATACCGTCGCCGCAGGTCGGCGTCAGGCAGTTCGCCTGGCAACCGTCGGCGTCGTCATTGTTGCCGTCGTCGCACTCTTCGCCCTGGTCCACGATGCCGTCACCGCAGATCGGGTTCGCGCAGTTCGCCTGGCAACCGTCGGCGTCGTCGTTGTTGCCGTCGTCGCACTCTTCACCGTCGTCCACGATGCCATCGCCGCAGATCGGCAGCAGGCAGTCGCCCTGGCAACCGTCGGCGTCGTCGTTGTTACCGTCGTCGCACTCTTCACCGGCGTCCAGGATCCCATCACCGCAGATGATGTCGGGGCCGCAGATCGCCGAGCAGCCGTCGTCGTCGATGTTGTTGCCGTCGTCGCAGGTCTCGCCCGCGTCGACCACGCCGTCGCCGCAGGAGGTGCAGTCCTCGCGGCACTCGTTGGGCAGGCCGCTGTTCGATCCGGGCGGATCGCAGGTCTCACCGTTGCTGGGGTCCACGGCATCGTCGCCGCAGGTCGGAACCTGAATGACGAAGGCGCCGGCGACCCAGACGAACGAGGCCGGCAGGCGCGTATCGTTGACCTGGGTGCGCACGGAGAGCAGCTGAACGTAGACCTCGGTGGCGCCGGCCGGAACCTGCACCGTGATCACGTCGTGATCCCACTCGGCGCCCCTTCCGGAGTCCAGGCGGTCGTCGATGGTCTGTACGGTTGCATTTGCGTTGTTCGTGATCTGGATCCGGTTCGGCCGGTGCGGGTCGGCACCGGACTTGGGACCTTCGACGCTTCCTGCGAGCAAGGTCAAAGTTGCTTCGCGCGGATGGTCGGAAACCGGGAATGAATAGGTGACGGGGACCGTCGTGTCTCGCGGCGAGGGGAAGGCGAAAAACGCCAGATCCTGACCGTCGAAGAGCTGGATCACCGCCGGAGTCGACCCGTCGTCGATGATCGCGACGATCGATGCGCCGTTGGCGACCTGGTTGAAGTCGGCCTCGTCGACCTCGATCGAGTTGACCATTCCGGGGGTCAGCAGCCCGAGCCCGGTGATGTCGGCACGGTAGGTCGTGCTGACGTGGGGTCCGGACGGGTCGTTGAAGAAGAACCGCGGTCCACCGATCAATGTGCCGGAGATATCGAAGCCACCCACTCGAATGAGTGCGTCGCCGTTGGGAACCGCTGCGCCGGTCTGCTCCGGCTCGACCGCCAGCAGGGGCGTGACCGCCTTGGCCGGTGCATCTGGATCGTCGAATCCGTTCCAGTACAGCAGGACCTGCTTGATGGCGACTCCAGCCGGAACATCGACGTTGATCGTCCCGGGTTGTGTCACCAGTCCGACACCGCTACCGACGATTCCGGTGCCGGTGGCGAGGGGAACCGAGGGCACGCCAAGCGCGTCCACGTCCAGCGGACTGCTGTCAGCCGATGCCGGTGTGATGGCGAACGCCATACACGACAGGACCAAGGTTGCTAACCAGACTCTACACAGATGGTTCTTCACGACCGCTCCTAGTGCCTACGTTTGACCGCACTACGTTTGGTTTGCTTTTCACTTGGGGAACCCACTCCCACAAGTGGTCTCGTGGTAACTGAGTACGGACGGAATTCGGCCCGCACCACACCGAACCCGGCGGGAAACACAGTTACTTTTCCGAAATCGTCGGGACTTTACGCGGTCATCGGGGAGGGCTTCTGGCGAAAGGACGAAGTTCGTAATTCGTATCCGTAGTCCGGCGCGCCGCGGCGTTCTCGACACGGAAAACCGCCATGGCGTGCGCCTTCACCGCGGTCGCGTATAATCGGCGTTCACGGAGGACAGACATGACAGACGTGGCGAAGCTCAAGACGGATCTCGAACAGAAACTGCAGCAGCTCACCAGGCGTGCCGCGGGCATCGGCGACACGCTCAGGCAACCCGCCGACGACGACTGGTCCGAGCAGGCGAGCGACACCGCGGCGGACGACGCCCGGGAGGAGATCGGCGACTCGACCATCGAGGAGATCGACCAGATCAAGCAGACCCTGGCCCAGATCGAGGCCGGCAAGTATGGCGTCTGCACCGGCTGCAAGCGCGCCATCGCCGCGGAGCGGCTGGCGGCGTTGCCGTACGCGACGACTTGCATCAAGTGCGCCTGATCCGGTAGCGCCAGCCGTGAAACCCAACCTTCGCGTGCGAATTGTCAGCTTTTCGGTCCTGCAGGAGATCGAAGGGGTTCGCACGGACAGCGACTTCCTGGCCCTGCTCGAGGCGATGGAATTCGAGGATACCGCCGGGCTGAGCGGCGACGAGCTGCGCGAGATGTGCCTCATGTCGCTCCAGGACCGGGAGCCCGAGGAGGCCGCAGCGCTGGTTCTCGCGCACGACCTGGCCGACCGCCTGCGCGACGGGCAGATCCGCAACCTTTCGGTCGAGATGCTCGAGGACAAGATGTGGGAGGAGTACTCCGACATGGCGTTGCACGAGCGGTTGTTCAACGTCGGCAGCCTGCTCTACGCGGCGTTCCCCCGCGCGTTCCCCGAGCCGGAGGCGGTCAGGATCGCGCTGGAGGTGGTCGCGACCAGCGATGCCGGCAAAGAGGCACTGAAGCACGCCAGTCACGAATCGTTCCTGGTTCGCCTGCTCGCCGACGGCATGGAGACCAGCTCGGCGTTGCATCGTCTGTTCGACGAACAGCTGGCGGGCAAGCCGTTTCCCGAGGCGGACACGATCGTCTGGACCGCCCAGGTCGAGCGCGTCGATGCCCAGACCGTGAAGATCGACGCGATCAGCTCCTGCTACTGGCTCGAATCGCTGCGCGAGGTGCAATCCTTCGAATCGGACGCACGGGCCGATGCCCTGCTTGCCGACTGATCCGGATCACCCAGCGCAGCTCTCTGTCCGCGAGGCCGCGTGAATCATGAGCTTCTACGAGAACCGGATCCTGCCCTTCCTGATCGACAAGGCCTGCGGCACCGGCCCCGTGCAGAAGCAGCGCGAGAAGGTCGTACCCCAGGCGACCGGGCGTGTACTCGAGATCGGCATGGGCACCGGGCGCAACCTCCCGTTCTACGACCGCGAGCAGATCGAGTTCGTCTGGGGCCTCGAGCCCAGCGAGGGCATGCGCCGACGCGCACAGCCGGCGATCGCCGCCGCGCCCTTCGAGGTGAAATGGCTCGACCTCCCCGGCGAGCAGATCCCCCTCGAGGACGACACCGTCGACACGGTGGTGCTCACATACACGCTGTGTACGATCCCCGACTTCGCCATGGCCCTCGCCGGCATGCGACGGGTGCTCAAGCCCGGCGGCCAGTTGCTGTTCTGCGAGCACGGCGAAGCGCCGGACGCGGGGGTTCGCAAGTGGCAGGCGCGCCTCAACCCCATCTGGAACAGGTTCGCCGGAGGCTGCCATCTGAATCGACCGATTCCGCGATGCATCGAGGAGAACGGCTTCGCGATCGACAGGATCGACAGCATGTACGTGCCGAAGACGCCGAGGGTCGTCGGCTTCAACTACTGGGGTATGGCGCTGCCCCGGTGAGCCCGCCCCAAGAAAACCCAGGCGAACTCCGTCTCGCGGCGGACAGTGGGCGAAATTCCTCGATCCGGTATCATGCCCGCCACGATCCCCGGCTTCCAACGACGGTTTCGATCGAGGAGACAATCATGAAGGTGTTGCGCACGATCATTCTGGGCCTTGTCGCCCTGTGTGTGCCGTTTGTAGGCTTGGCGCAGGAGGCACAGGTCGACCGAACCGAATTGCCGATCAAGGGACCCTGGTACCCACCGATCACCACTCTCGACGCGCGGGACGCCAAGGCGCCGCCGGTCTTCGAGGTCAAGGCGCCCGAGGATGCACCGAACGTCGTCGTCGTCCTGCTCGACGACATCGGCTTCGGCGGACCCAGCTCCTTCGGCGGTGTGATCGACACACCGCACCTCGACAAGCTCGCCAGCCAGGGGCTGATGTACAACCAGTTCCACACGACCGCCCTCTGCTCGCCGACGCGTCAGGCGCTCAAGACCGGCCGCAACCATCACTCGGCCAACCAGGCCAAGATCACCGAGGTGGCGACCTCCTTCCCCGGCGCGACCGGCATGCTCCCCAACGATATCGCCAGCATCGGCGAGATGCTGCGCCTCAACGGATACAGCACCGCAGCCTATGGCAAGTGGCACGAGACCGCGGTCTGGGAGATCAGCCCGTCCGGTCCCTTCGACCGCTGGCCTAACCGTCAGGGGTTCGACGAATTCTACGGCTTCCTCGGCGGTGAGACGAACCAGTGGGCGCCGGCGGTCTACCGCAACCAGAACCGCGTCGAGACGCCGGACGATCCGGACTACCACTTCATGAACGACATGGCGACCCAGGCGATCGACTGGATGCGCTTCCAGCAGGCGCTCACCCCGGACAAGCCGTTCTTCGTCTACTTCGCCCCGGGTGCCGTCCATGCCCCGCACCACGTCCCGCAGTCCTATATCGACATGCAGAAGGGCCGCTTCGACGAGGGCTGGGACGTGATCCGCGAACGGATCTTCGAGCAGCAGAAGAAGCTCGGCATCATCCCGCCGACCACGAAGCTCGCGGCCAAGCCTGCCGACATCCAGGACTGGAAGGATCTCTCGGCAAAGGAGAAGAAGCTCTTCGCCCGCCAGGCCGAGGTCTTCGCGGCCTACCTGCACATGGCCGATGCCGAGACCGGCCGGATGATCCAGGCGATCGAAGATCTGGGCGAGATCGACAACACGCTGATCTTCTACATCGCCGGCGACAATGGGACGAGCGCCGAAGGCGGGATGAACGGTCTGTACAACGAGATGACCTACTTCAACAACGAGCCCCAGGGCTCGGACATCGACTTCATGATGCAGCACTACGATGACTGGGGCGGCCCGACGACCTACCCGCACATGTCCGCCGGCTGGGCGGTGGCCTTCGATTCCCCCTTCACCTGGACCAAGCAGGTGGCCTCCAACTACGGTGGTACCCGCAACCCGGTCGTCATGCACTGGCCGGACCGGATCAAGGACAAGGGTGAGATCCGTCAGCAGTGGCACCACGTCATCGACGTCGTGCCGACGATCCTCGAGGCCGCCGGAATTGCCGCACCCGCGGATCGTCAACGGCACGCCGCAGCGTCCGATCGAGGGCGTGAGCATGGTCTACACCTGGGACTATCCCAACGCTCCCGACCGGCACCAGATCCAGTACTTCGAGATGTTCGGCAACCGCGGCATCTACTTCGACGGCTGGTTCGCCGGCACGGTACACATGAAACCCTGGGGCAAGGTCGAGAACGGATTCACCGAGGACACCTGGGAGCTGTACCACGTCGCGGAAGACTTCAGCATGTCGACCGACCTCTCGAAAGAGCATCCCGAGATGCTGGCCAAGCTGCAGGAGGCCTTCCTCGGCGAGGCGGTCAAGTACAAGGTGTTACCCCTCGACGATCGGCGGCAGGAGCTGTTCAATCCCAAGATCGCCGGCCGACCCGACCTGATGTTCGGCCGAAAAAGCCTGACCTTGTACGAGGGTATGCACGGCCTGCTCGAGAATGATTTCATCAACGTCAAGGCCACATCGTTCGAGATCGTCGCCGAAATCGAGACCGGCGACGAACCGTTGAACGGTGTGATCGTCGCGCAGGGCGGCCGGTTCGGAGGCTGGAGCCTGCACGTGAAAGACGGCGCGCCGATCTACACCTACAACTATCTTGGAATCGATGTTCACAGCACCAGCGCCGATTCGAAGTTGCCCGAGGGCAAGTCGACGGTGAAGATGGATTTCGCCTACGACGGCGGCGCGCTGGGCGCCGGCGGCACCGCGACGGTGTACGTCGACGGGAAGTCCGTCGGCTCGACGAAGATCCCGAAGACCCAGTTCGCCATCTTCTCGGCCGACGAGACGGCGGGGGTCGGAGTGGACCCGGAGACGCAGGTGTCCGAGGACTACGACCGGTCGACCAGCGAGTTCACCGGGAAGATCGAAAAGGTGACGATCAACCTGAAGTGACGATCAGCGGTCGGCCCCTGGGGCATGCAGCGAAAGTCAACGGTCCTGTTCGATGCGGTGGGGAGTGACGCGAGTCACTCCCCACCCTGTGTCACATCCCAGCCCACCACCAGACGCAGCTTGGTCGGCGCAAGCGTCTCGACTTCCTCGAGCGCGAGAAACCCCTGGCCGTCGCGAGAGAGACCGACCAGCGACACGCGGGGAAGCCAGGGCGCCTTCTCCAGTTCGAACAGCAACTGTGGTCGGCTGGACGAGAACGTCGCCCCGGTGTTCACGGTGGCGGACATCACCCGCTTGTCGTCGATGTAGAACAGTTCGGATCCATCCCCGGCCCATAAAGGATTCTCTCCCCCGGCGTTGGAGACCTGCTGGCGCCCCTGCAGCTCGGGGTACGACGTGACGTACACCTGAGGGCGACCGGACTCCGTCGAGACGTAGGCCAGCCAGTGACCGTCGGGTGAGACCTGTGGCCCGTACTCCAGAGCGTTGCTCCCGAACAAGGTTTGCACTTGATCGGGCGCATCGAGCAGCACGGATTTGATGTCGAACCCTGTTGTGATGTCCGCCTCTGCGAAGAGCAAGACATTGTCGATCACCTGGGACGCCATCGCGCCTTGCGTGGTCGAGTAGACCAGCATCTCTTCACCGGGCGCATCAACCGGCATGCGAAGCAATCCGTTTCGCCCCGGAACGGTCGAGGAGTAGATCAGACTGAGACCGTCGGGGGTCCATACCGGATTCTCGCGATCGCCATGAACCTCCCCGGTCATCCACATCGTGTCGCGTTCGATGTCGTAGATCCAGATCGTCGAATTGGCCTCTTCTTTACTCACGGTCAACTTCGAACCGTCCGGCGAGTAGATAGCCCGCGCATACGCGGCGGGCGGAACCGGTAACCTGGTAACGCCGCCGGCTCGATCGTGCTCGACGATTCGATACATCGGCGTCGCGTCGCCGCCTTCGCCATAGACCAGCGTGCCGTTGTCGGAAAAGGCGAAGTGGGCGACACCGGTGGAGGGTAGCGTCATCACCCGGTCGAGCATCTTGACGGCTGCTCCCCTGACGGAACGACTGGCGAGATCGAATGCGACCTTGTAGAGCGCGCCTTCTCGTGCGTAGACGATGTGCCCGGTCGGTGAGTAGCGGGCGTACGAGCCGCCGTCGAACAGGCTGGTGATCGCGCCGGTCTCGATGTCGGCGATCGCGATCGTTGCGTCGTTGTAGCTCGGCATCGTGAGGCTACCGATGGTGAATAGGACAGACTTGCCGTCGGGGAGTACCTGAGGGTATCGATGCGACTTATCGCCTTCGCGAAGCTGCGTCAATGCACGGCTCTCACCACCGGCGGCCGAGACGATGGAGAGTGCGGTGCCGTACCCCTGGGTGAAGACGATCCGGCCGTCGGGTCCCCAGCTTGCGCCGCGTCCGTATTCCATCGCGTGACAGATATCGACAGGAGCACCGCCTTGGACGGGGATCTTCATCAGCCGCTGGGTGGCGTAGTGGAAGTAGCCGACCCACTCGCCATCGGGCGAAAAGAACGGGCCGCGAGCTTCTTCCGCCCCGGGCAACGGAACGCCGTCCGTCGAATCGAGGACGCGCAGGAAGAACCGGGTCTTGCCGGACGGGTCCAGCAGGGTGAACACGACCCGGGAACCGTCGGGAGAGATGCCGATCGCGGTGGTGTCCCAGTAGTGCAGGGTCTGGTCGACCGGCATCGCGAGGTCGGCGCGAATCTGACCCGTTGCGCTTGACGCGGTCTCGGCGGTGCCGGTCGCGAGGAAGGCTGCGGTCAGGGCTGCTCCGAGTGCGAGGCCTGCGATGGCCGCCCAGAGGATCATGGTTCGTCTGGGCGAGGGTGATGTTGTCGAGCCCGGGGTCGTTGCGGTGGTCGGTGCGATGGTAGACCCGATGCCTGATCCCGTGGTCGATCCAATGGCCGATCCCGTGAGCGATCCCGTGGTCGATGCGGCCAGGCCCGGCGTCGTGGTCTGGTTGCCGGCGAGACTCGCCGCCGATGCTCCACTGTCGGTCAGCGGTTCGAGTGCGTCTTCTATTTCGAGTCGTGCGTCACCGATATCCCTGAGGCGGCGATCCCGCTCCTTCGCCATGCAACGGAGCAATAGCCGCCGGAGTGTTTGCGGTGTCTCGGCGGGTAGCTTGCTCCAGTCTGGGTGGCGCCCGTGGATTGCGGTGATCGTGTCCGACACGGTCGCGCCCATGAACGCGCGCTCGCCGGTGAGCACTTCATAGAGGATGCAACCGAAGGCCCAGATGTCGGTGCGCTTGTCGAGCTGGCCGCCGCTTGCCTGTTCGGGGCTCATGTAGGGCGCGGTGCCCATGATCGTGTGCTCGGCGGTGCCCATCGTCATCGTCGCTTGCACGGCGCGTTCACCGGCCTCGGCCTCGGGCGCCAGCGCCTTGGCCAGGCCGAAGTCGAGCACCTTCGCAATGCCCTCGGGGGTGAGGCGGACGTTGTCCGGCTTGAGATCGCGGTGGATGACGCCTTTGTCGTGAGCGGCTTCGAGAGCGCGCGCGATATCGCAGCAGATTCGCAGCCCTTCCCTCAGCGGCAACGACCGGCGGTCGATCCGTTCGGCGAGAGAGGTGCCGTCGACCAGTTCGAGGACCAGAAAGCGCATCCCGTCGGCCTGCTCGAAACCATGGATCGCGGCGATATTGGCGTGGTTCAGCGCGGCAACGAACCGTGCTTCGCGCTCGAATCGCGCAAGTCGGTCGGGTTCGTTGTCGAAACCCTCGGGGAGGAACTTCAGTGCGACCTCACGATGGAGCACCGTGTCTTCCGCTTTCCAGACGACGCCCATTCCGCCTTCGCCGATCTTCTCGACGATGCGGTAGTGGGAGAGTTGCTGGCCGGGCTCGATGGACATGCGGTTCCTCGGTTCCTCGGTTCGTTGGTCGTTGGTCGTTGGTAGCCGGGTCGTTGGTCGCTGGTCGTTGGTTCGCGTTGATTCTAGTGGATCGTTGCTGGCCTCCTGGGCCCGGTGGTCGCCGGGGGAGCTTGCCTGGTCGTGGTGTGGCCGGAGTGAGCTGGCCAGGATCGCCCGACAATGGAGTGGGCGTGTCGGCACAGTCCTTCGTGGTTTGCGGTGATGGTCGTCGGGGAGTCGGTTCGGTCGCCCCGGGTCGAGGTCGGTGTCGATCGGGGTTGCAAGAGGGGACGGGTTCCGGGTTTCCAAAGAGAAACCGTTCCAGCTCGATCTTGCGCCGCTATTCGCTTTACTTTCGCTATGATTGAACATCTTTAGAGAACAACGAGTCAGGGAGACCTGAACAGGGAGGTTCGAATGCGTCGGATCGGAGCGAGGACAACCGGGCTGGCCCCTCAACTCGAGCGCGGACTGCCCGTTCGACATGGGCGGGGAGATTCGCCTCGGCTCGCGGTGCATCAACTGGACCGCACCGCGGTCTGGCTTCGATCGGGAGTGAACCGGGTCACTCCGCTTCTGGCTAGGGCCGCTGACTTCGTCGCGCGGCGGCGGTTATGGACCGTGTTCGGTTACGCCCGAAACGACGACTACGCCCGGGAGCACCTCGGCCGGTCTGGGAGATGGCTGAGGGATCTGGCCGCACTGGGCACCGCGATCGAGGAATCGCCGCAGCTCGCCGACGCGCTGACCGGCGACGATGGCGAGCGTCCCATCGGTCGGGTGGCGGCAATCATCGTGGCCCGGGCTGCCGACGCGGATTCGATGAACGAGTGGATTGGCGCAGCTCGCGGCCTCACGGTTGCCGAACTCCGTCAGCGAGCCCGGCAGTCACGTCGGGAGTCCAAAGCCAGACGTCTGGAGTCAACGGCCGATCCTCCGAAAAAGAACGCTCCGTCGGAGGAGTGCCGTTGGCGACGAGTTCGCATCCCTGTCCCGGAAGCACTGCGAGCCGGATTCGACGAGGTCCTGGCGTTGTCGCGATCGATCGCCGGCTCCGAGACGACCGTGACCGCGTTCATCTCGTCGCTCGTGGCGGAATCGCTCTCCGGCGCCGACCCACCTGATGTCGAGTCATCGGCGATCACGGGCGGCCCTCGGCGAGCAGACGTGGAGGAACTGCTTCGCAAGGCGACGGACCGCTGGAGTGAGCTGGAATCCGCCGACACCGCAATTCCCGAGATCGATGCCGCGATGGAGGTGCTGCAGCGCCTCGGGCAAACCGCGGCGGAGATCGGTCGCGGTGACGCCGTTGACCTGGATCGCCAGATGCGGGCCTTGATTGAACTCGAGGACGAACTCCAGTTCAGTCTCGGCCAGACGCTCGAGGCTCTGCGAAGGCAGGGCGCATGGGCCACGTTGATGTTTGACGGTGTGGGCCACTATGCGGAGCAGCGCCTTGGGATCTGTAGGCGAACGGCTGAGCAAAGGGCTCGGCTCGCACGCCTGGCGGAGGCACGGCCGGCACTTGGTGATGCGTATCGCTGTGGCCGGGTCGGGTATGAAGCCGCATTGCTTGTCGGCAAGGCACTTGGCGGCAGCCCGGGAGACCCCGAGCTCGAGGCTGAGTGGGTATCGCGTGCCGAGTGCTCCTCGGTCAAGCGATTGAAAGACGAACTGCGCGTACTGGGGCGTGGCCGCTGGACCGGCGAGGACACCGCCGACGGCCGGCCTCTGGACGATCTGCAATGGCAGCGATCGCTCCTGCAAGCGCCGGGCACGATCCATGACCGGGTGGCGCACCTCGCGCTCGAGGCGGCCCGGCTTCCCGAAGCAGGAGTTTTCCTCTCGCTGAGGTTGCCCGAACCCCTCGCCGAGGACTTCCTTCACGCTATCGAGCACCGTCGCGCATCGATTCAGCGTCAAGTCGACACGGTTCCCTGGGATCAACCATGGCCCGATCAGGAATCGGCACCTTCGGTGCTGACGGCTCGGCTGTTCCTGGCTCGTGGGCGCCGAGTGCCGGCATGGGTTGGATTGCTGGGGCTTCTGGAGGAATTTGTTTCGACGTGGGACGACGTCCACGGACCTCCCCGAAGACGCGCCGACAAGATCTACTCCCGGGACGGGTGGCGATGTACGGCCCCAGGCTGCACGTCACGACGCAACATCGAGGAACACCACGTCACGTATCGCTCTCAGGGTGGTGACAACGCCGAAGACAACCGGATCGCGATCTGCCGGTTCCATCATCAACTCGGTGAGCACGGAGCCTTTGCATCGTGCTCGGGGAAAGCACCGCTGGGGATCACCTGGCGACTCGGGCGAGAGGATGTGGCGCAGTGGTATCGCAACGAATGCCGGATCGCAATCGAGGAGGATCGACACAAGGCTGGGTAGACGGGCCGCCTGGACTACTTCGCCGGGAGTGTCCTGGCGAAACCGATCCCGCGCTCGACCCATCGGCGGAGGGAGGCTTCGGTACGGATCCCGGCCGGCGCGACGTAGACCATTGACTTCATCGGCTTGCCGGTGAAGTCCATCGGCCGTGCGTGCTTTTGCTGGAGTGCGTCAGCCGAACCGTCCTCACCGAGTCGAAGTACGAGATCTTCCTTTGCGACACCGCACGCCATGTTGCCGTTCACCATGAAGCAGACACCACCGAACATCTTCTTCTCGGTCACCCCCCGCCGATGGGCGACGAGCTTCCTGATCCGTTCCACGAGCCGTTCATCACACGGCATGGACCTCTCCTTCGGTCATCCCCTCCAGCCTACGCCGCAGCTGGCCACGGAGCAAGAACAGGCTCAGCGACATCTGCAGCCAGGCCGAAGCCACCGACAGGTAACAGATGTGCTCGATCCGGAACCACGGGTACCGGGACAGCACGAACATCGGCAAGACGAACGTCACCAACCGGCCCGCACTACTGGCAAGCGCGGGAAGGGTATTGCCCATCGCCTGAAACATCCCGGAGCAACAGAAGTTGAGACCCGCGGCGATGAAGTTCCACGCGATCAGCCGGAAGAACAGCGCCGCGACCAGCAGCACCTCGGCATCGCTACTGAACGGACCGACGAACCACTCCGGGCGAACCTGGCAAACCAGCGTGACCGCCCCCATCAGCCCGATGTTGATCATCGCACCGTAGCGGAAGGTAGCCCGAACCCGGCCCGCGTCCCGCGCACCGAAGTTCTGACCGGCGATGGCGGGCAGCGAGAAACCGATCGCCAGGGCCGGCAGGAAGACCGCCTGCATGACCCGCATGCCCACACCGAATCCCGCCTGCGCCGAAACCCCGAAAGCGCCGATCACCGCGTAGATCGTCGCCGTGTTCACGAACAGCAACACGAACTCGCCACCCGCCGGCAACCCGATCGCCAGCATGCGCCGGAGCTCTTGCAGCCTCGGCCGCCACAGCGCGGGGTGCAATTCGATGTAGTGCTCGGCCCGGAGGAAGTAGACCGTCAGCATCGTGATCCCGGCCACCGCGGCGATCGAGCTCGACAACCCCGCCCCCGCGACGCCCAGCGGCCGACCGGTCAACCAGCCGGCGACGAGCACAGGAGTCATCACCACGTTGGTCATCACCGAAATCATCTGGATGACCATCGTCGGCTTGACGATTCCGGTACCCTGCAGCGCCGCTCCCATCGCCGCCCCGACGAACTGCAAGGCGAACGCCGGCGCAAGCCAGCGCAGATAGGTCAACCCCGCGGCCACAGTCTCGGCATCGGCCCCGACCGCCCTGACGAACGCTGCGCCGAGACCGAGGTACCCGACCACCAGCATGCCCGCACCCAGCAGCCCACCCAGGAAGAGGGCCTGGTTGAAGATCAGGGTGGCATGCGCACGGTCCTTGCGACCGACCGCGTGGGAGACGAGGGCGATCGTACCCACCGACAACGACTGCGTCAGCGCCAGCACGATGAAGTGCAGATTGCCCGCAGTACCGACCCCCGCTACCGCCGGCCCACCCAGCTGCGCCACGAAGAACAGGTCGACCAGGTGGTACATCGTCTGGACGAACATCCCGACCGCGATCGGTGTCGCCATCGCCAGGATGTGGCCGGGGATTGGGCCTCGTGTCAGGTCTCGCATCAGGTCCGGCATCATAGCCGGGTAGTTCTCATCCTGGGGTAGCCGTCGCGATTTCCGGTTGTGTCACCAGGAGTGCGATACGACTTGCGAGCAGCGGGCCGATCAAGAAGACGAGAGCGACGCCATCCGGCATCCGGTCCGGCGAGAATCCGACAAACGTGTAGTAGAACGCACCCGTCGCTACCAGCAGCAAGCCTCCGGTCAGCCGCGGCCAACGGCCCGATGTCCAGGCCAGCACGAAGAACGGAACCGCCAGCAACGGCGTCAGAAGGAGAGCCGGCCATCCGGTCCACTCCGCGCCGAGATTGCTGATGATCGCAAACACGACCGGCTGGCCTACGTGATGGAGGACGAGTCCACCGTGACCGTCGACTTCGTTCGCGGCGTTCGACAAGCTGGAGGGTGTTCTCACCGCACAGGTGTAACCACGGGGAAGAACGTCTCGAGGATGTCGTCGTAGTACGCCCGCCAGGTCGACCAGCCCGATGAGCCGGGCACCTCGCCACCGTGCACGTCGTACCCGGCCTCGCGAAACGCCTCAGTCAGCTTCATGCTACCGGCCCGGCTGTCGATCCCACCTTCGCCGAACTTCGAGTCATTCGGAGTCCACTGGAGGTAGATCGTCGGCCGCGGCTCCCCGGCTGCCGCGATCATCGCCAGCAGTTCGTCGGCCACCCGCACCTGCAGATGCCCCGACTGCGCCGCCGCCATCCCGAACACCTCGGGCAACTGCAACGCAGCGTACAGCGCGAGGATCCCTCCGTCCTCGGGACCGATCAACGCCCGGGAGGTCCGCTCGGCAATCGTCCGGTAGTTTCGATCGAGGAACGGGACCAGCTCCTCGGCAACGAACCGCGAGAGCAGCGGCGTCCGCTCGCCGGCCATCTCCTCGAGCCCCGCGGGCCCCGGCAGGAAGACGGCGATCATCGGCCGCACCCGGGAGCCGACGATGTTGTCAAGGGTGCGATCCATCCCGGCACCGTCCAGCGCCCCGCCCCCCTGTTGCACGAAGACCACCGGGTAACGCTCGGAACTGCGGGCGTACCCCGCCGGCAGGTAGAGCCGGATCCGCCGTGTGTCATCGAGAATGTCGCTACGGAACTCGAAGCTGTCGATCCGCCCCCGAGGACCGCTGGGCTCTTCGAGGTGTGCCGGGGCCTCCCAGCCAGGCATCCGCAGCACCGAGTACCGACCGGACTCGACGGGGTTGCGCGGGTCGCGAACCCGCTGCTCGAAGTCCGGGTGGAACCGGTACTCCCAGACCGCCGTCGGATCCAGCCGCATGCTCAGGAAGAAGATGTCGGTGCCCGCGACCCGGTGCATCTCAACGGGATCCCACCACTCGAGGAACGACCCGGAGACCCCGACCGCCTCGGCGTCACTCTGATAGATGAAGTGCACGAGATCACCAGGCTCACCCGGGTCACCCGGGTCACCCTCGATCAGCGGGAGCGACTCCTGCTCCGCCAGGTACGACGCCAGCGCAGCCGCGGCATCACCTGACGCTTCAGCCGAAGCCTCGGCCGCACGGATCCGCTCGCCGAAGGCCCCGACGAGCCGCGGCGAGTCGCTGGGCTTCTGGCGCAACGGCGGCGCCTTGCCCGACACCACCTCGACGGCAGCGATCTCACTCTCGTTCCGCGCGTAGATCCAGCCGTTGGCGAAGCTCGGCACCGAGTGACTGTAGCGGTCGAAGGTCGCCACCCGGGCCCGCTCGGCGTACCCGTCGGGCTGCGCCGCGGCGACGACGATATCGCCCTCGGGCCCGAGGATCACCAGGTGTCCATCGACGAGGGTCAGTCCACGCCCCCCGGGCTCACGGGATTTCCAGCGCAGCTCACCGGTAGCCGCATCGAGACAGACCAGGATGTTGCGACTGAAGCCGAAGATCGAGCCCCCATGCACCACCGGGATCGCATACGACGACTTGAGCTGGTTGTTCCGCCACACCTCGCGCACCGCAAACCGATCACCTTCGGCGCTGACCTCGTAGGCCGCGACCTCCTGCAGCGAGTTGATCAGGAATCGGTCCCCGTCGATCGCAGTCGGCTGGGCGAACGCCTCGACGGTGAAGGTGTCGTGGTCGTGCTGCCACAGGATCTCACCCGAAGCCGGTTCCATCCCGATCAACCAGTCGTCGTTGACGACGACGAGCTGTCGACGGCCGGCCAGGGTCAACACCGCGGGTGTTTGATAGTTCACCGCGCCATCGCCCCGGGACCACAGGTGCTTGCCGGTCTTGCGATCGAACGCACTGATCGAGTTACCCGAACCCGCACCACCGGTCATCAGCAGTACGATCTTGTCGACCACGACAGGCGAAGTGGTCCAACCGTAGTGCGGCGTCTTCGCGTAGCTCTGTCCCTCGAGCTCCACGGCCCAGCGCTCGGCGCCGTCGCTCAGACTCAACGCAACCAGCCGACCGTAGCGCCCGACGGCATACACCGTCCCGTCGTGAATCGTCGGCGTGCTGCTGGGACCACCCTCGGACCCGGTGTGCGCCGCGTAGTAACCACCGACCCGGTAGCGCCAGCGCTGATCACCGGTCGCCGCATCGAAGGCGACGATGTAGCCGGCGTCTTTCTCGTCACCGAACATCGTGACGGCAACATCGCCCTGGATCACGATCGACGAGTAGCCCCGGCCGAGGGACTTCTTCCAGACCGGCGCCAGCCCAAAGTCCTTCTCGGTGAAGACACCGGCCTGGGTCGACCCGCCCGACTGCAACGGCCCACGATACTGCGGCCAGTCGTCGGCCCGGGCGACCGAAGCAGCGAGCAGGAGAGCGGGCAGGAGGACGAGAAGGAGAGCGGGAGCGGGCAGGAGAACGAGAGCAGCGAAGTTTTTCATCCGGCTATTGTCAGCCGGTTGCCGCCATGATCGCAAGTAGCAGGACGTCCCGATCGACCGGCTTCTGGATCGAAACGTGCCCGTGGTACCTCCGCGGCAAGACCGCGTTCGCCTCGGAACCGGACAGGAACAGCACCGGGCAGCCGCCCGCCCGAAGTTTCTCGGCGACGGGCAAGCTCGACTCGGACTGTAGACGGATATCGAGCAACCCCAGATCGACCTCGTGCTCGGCGAGCAGTCGACTGGCCGTCGCACAGTTCCCCGTCGGCCCGATCACCGTGGCGCCGGCCCGGCGGAGCATCTGGGTCAGGGACTCGGCGACCAGGAAGTCGTCCTCGACGACGAGGATGCGTAGTCCTTCGATGTCGTGTGCCTGCACTCGGGCCTGGGTTTGCGGTCGGGAATGATCATCTTGCACTTGAGTCCCTCGGCTTCGAAGCGGAGTGTCAACTCTCCGCGCAGTTCGTACTCGACGACTCCTCGAATCAGTTCCAGACCGAACCCACGATGCTCCGGCTTGCAAACCGGCGGTCCGCCGACCTCCATCCAGTCGAAGACCAGCGCGTGGTCGGCCACCCGGCGCCGCCAGCGAATCGCCACGTGACCCTCGGGTGTCGAGAGACTGCCGTACTTCGACGCGTTCGTCGCCAGCTCGTGCAGCGCCATGCAGATCGACGAGCTTTCCCGGGCGGACATCATCGTGGCCGCGCCATCGACCCGCACCCTGGCCGAGCCCGAACCGGAGAACGCACCGAGGGTCAACGACACCAGGTCGTTCACCTCGACACCCTCCCAGTGCGCCCGGGCCAGCGCCTCGTGCAGCCGGGACAGCGCACGAATTCGACCGCTGAACGAGGCCTCGAACGCCTCGAGCGAGCCCGAGCCGGCAATCGAACGCTCGGCGATCGCCAGCACCGCCGCGAGGACGTTCTTGACCCGGTGATCCAGCTCGCGAACGAGAAACGTCTGTCGCGCCTTGGCCCGCTTGCGCTCGGTGATGTCGGTGATGCTGCCCCGGACGAGCCGTCGCCTCGACGGCGGCAACCGGACGAGGCGAACCTCACACAGGAACTGCTTGCCGTTACGATCGTGATGCAGCCACTCGAAGACCGGCGTCGCTCCGTTCATCGCCTCTTCGAGTCTTTGCCGGGCGTACTCCGCCGACGGCTGACCGTTGGGCTGCACCGGCGGGCTCAACTCCACCGGGCTCATCCGCAGCAACTCCGCCCGATCGATCTTGAACAGCTGCACGGCGTTCTCGTTGACGTCCTCGAATCGACCGGTCTCGACGTTGAAGACGACCAGCGCCTCGGTGGCGTTCTCGACGAGGGCCCGGAACCTGCGTTCACCCTCGCGCAACTCTTCCTCGATCTTCTTGCGGTCCGAGATGTCGTGAATGAACGCACAGAAACCGGCGGGTTCGTCGCCGCCCATCGCGGCCAGCGCCATCTCCACCGGAAACTCCTCGCCGTCGCGATGCCGGCCCATCAGCTCGATACGACCCTCGGGGCGACCGTTGTCGCTGCCGGCCAGCAAGGCACGGACACGCCGCAGGTACTCGTCGTGGTACCGCGCGGGGACGATCAGCTCGCGCAACGAGCGACCGACCGCTTCTTCCTCGGACCAGCCGAACAGCGACTCGGCCAGCCCTTCCCAACCGGTGACGATCCCGTCGTCGAGGGTCACGACCGCCTCGAACACGTTGGAGAGAATCGTCTCGTTTCTTTCCCGGACCTTGCCCAGGGCACGTTCGATCACCTTGCGACGGATCGAGACCGACTTGTAACCCGCGGTGGCAAAGGTCACGAACAGCCCGGCGGCCAGAGCGCCCCAGGCCGTCGCCGACGAACGCGACAGGAAGAAGTGCCGGGTTGCATGACACTCGACGGTCCAGACCCGTCCAGCAGCCTCGATCTGCCGCCGACCGCTGAGGTCTCCGCCGCCCGTCGGAACGCGCAGATCGGGCACCGCTTCGGAGACCGCTCGCTCGGGGAACGACGCCAGTCGCTGGAACTCCGCGCCGGCCTCCATGTCGTAGAGTTCGACGTGAATGTCGGTCGGGTCGAGCCCGAACAGCGCCGTGCCGAGCAGGTCGCCGGCGCGCAGCACCCCGAGCACGAAGCCGATCGGTTTACAGCTGTCACAAGGCGGAACCTCCGGGCCCACGTCGCGACCGTACACCGGCACGAAGATCAGCACACCCGTCTGACGCCCCGACTCCTGGACCAGGAACACCGGTTCGGTGGCCACCGCCCGGCCACTGCTTCCGGCCAGCAGCATCGCCTCCCGGCGGGTCGGATCGGACAGGATGTCGAAGCCGAGAGCCTCCTCGTTGCCGACGACCGGGGCGACATACGAGACCGGGTAGTATTCCGGCCGACTCGCCGCCGCGACCAGCTCGCCGTCGTCACCGCGCTCGCGGATGGCGAACGCGTCGTCGACGTTGGTGCGGACCCGCGCTTCGAAGCCGGCACGCTCCTCGTGAACGACCCGAGGAATCCACTCGAGCGCCTGGGTCCCCGGTGTGCGCTCGAGGAGCATGCCGGCGAAGGAATCGAACTCCTCGGCGGTCACGATCTCGGAAGTCTCGAAGTACCCGCGCAGCGCGAAGAGGCTGTCGATGTGCATCTCGAGGTGGCGTCGCGCGGCGTGGGCCCGGTCGTCGGTCAGGCGATCGAACTCCGTGCGAAGCCGCTTCGTCTCCAGCCGGTGGGAGCTGAGAAACACGGCACCCGTCAACGTGAGTCCGATCAGCAGGATCGCTGCGACCGGGCCGTAGCCAGGATGTTCAGAAGTGCCCGGGCGCAAGTAGATCACCGTGGAGTCTCCCTGCGGCAATCAACCTGCGCCCGGGTTTGCATCACCACCGCGGACACGCAGACCCTTGTCGACGAACCCTGGGGAGGGGCATCCGACTGTCTCGGCGAGGGGGCAACTCACCATCGACTCAGGGCGCGGTGGCGACAATAACTACGGCGGTTTCATGTTCCATCACAGTGGCCAGGTCAAAGCCGCGCTTGCGAGCTTTCCGCTGTTCTTTCGAGTTCGAAGCGAGATTCCAGTGGCTGGTCACCCGGGGCTTTCCGTCGACCGCGAACACATGGTTGTGGAGCTCGTCCCCCGCGGGCCGGTGGTAGCTGTAGAGCTCCAGCTCGCCACGTGCGTTGCGCAGGAAGATCAGGAACGGACGATCGGCGTTGGCGTTGGCGTTGGCGTCGAGTGTCTGCTCCGGCCGCGGGCCGTCGGTCGACCGGCTCATGTACATGCCGATCGTGTTGCCGTCGATCGAGATCTCGTGCAGACCCATCACCGGCGAGTAGGCCACCTTGTAACAGATGCGGATATGTTCCGGCTGGACCAGCTTGCCGTCGGGCAGCACGATCGGATCCTGGACGACGGCGGTCAGGCAGCGGCCAACGTCGCCTGCACGCGCCTGGGCCGCGAGGCCGAGGAACAGCATCAGGAGGGCGATGAAGCGGCACGTCGCCAGTAATCTGGAATCCCATGTTCTTGTTGTTTTGCTCGTTGTGCTCGTTGTGCTCATTGGTGCGCCTCCCGTGGGGGTCGTTGGGTCTGCACAGCTATACAGCACGTTCCATGCCGGGATAGATAGTGCGTGATTCCGCGGGATTCGTCGGCGCAGTTTCATCCGCAGGAGAATCGCGTGTGAACTTTCGGACAGTCTCGACCTCTGCACGCACGCCGATCTGGTGGTACTATTTCCGCAACACACGAGGAGGGTCTACCGTGCCTCGTCGACCGGAATTCACCGCGTCCAGCGTCGAGAAGAACGACAGCAGCAGCCAGCAGAAGTCGGACGGCGATAGTCTGTTCATCGGCACCAGCGAGCAGGCCAACCAGATCCGCCGGCTGATCCGCATGACCGCGCGCTCGACAGCGACGGCACTGGTCGTCGGCGACAGCGGCGTCGGCAAGGAGGTCGTCGCCCGGGAGATCCATCGTCTTTCGGATCGCAACCCGGAACCGTTCGTCCCGATCAACTGTGCCGCGATCCCCGAAGGGCTGATCGAGTCCGAACTGTTCGGTCACTCCGCCGGCGCGTTCACCGACGCCAAGCGATCGCATCTCGGCGCCTTCGAGCGTGCCGGCAAGGGAACGCTGCTCCTCGACGAGATCGGCGAGCTGGAGCTCACCGCGCAACCGAAGCTGCTCCGCGCGATCGAGTGCGGTGAGATCGACCGGGTCGGCGGCGAGAAGCCGGTGCCCGTGCGCTCACGGATCATCGCCTCGACGAATCAGGATCTGAAGTCGCTCTGCCGCCGCCGGCTGTTCCGCCCGGATCTGTACTACCGGCTCTGCGTGATCGAGATCCGTGTTCCCCCGCTCCGGGAACGGATCGAGGACGTCGTCGCCCTGACCGACCACTTCCTGAAAGACCGGATCAAGGGGCCGGGCGGCCGCCGCTGGGAGATCTCCGACTGCGGAATCGCGGCCCTGCGCGGCCACGACTGGCCGGGCAACGGACGCGAACTGCTTCACGTCCTGGAACGCGCCGCGGCGTTCCACTCCGGCCCGGTCCTGACCGCCGAGGCGTTCAACATGCAGCACAGCGACGCCGTGACGAGTCTGTCGTCGTTGCTCGCGCTGGACTGGCGCTCCGCCAAGCGCCAGCTGGCCGAAACCTACGCGAGGAATCTCTTGCGAAAACACGATGGTTGCGTACGGGTTGCCGCCAAAGAGGCCGGCCTTTCTCCTGGAGGTTTCTACAAGTGGTTACGCAAGATGGGAATCGACACGTGAGCGGACCGGAGAACGGCGGCTTCCGCATCGTGATCATCGACGACGACCGCGCGATCGCCGAGGGGCTGGCCCGGATCCTGTTGAGCAGCCCCACGGCGTACCGGGTCGAGATCGTCGTCGATCCCACCAAGGCGCTCGAGGTCGTCGCCGGCTTCCGACCGGACCTGTTGATCCTCGACGCGGTGATGCCCGGTGACGGCGGCATCGAGCTCTGCGCCCAGATCGTCAAGGCGGCAGAGGCGTCACCCGATCCGCTACCGAAGATCATCCTGTTCAGTGGCTACCCGGTAGACGAGACCAGCGGCTGCAAGGCCGACCTGTTCCTGGCCAAGCCGGTCGACCGGGCCACATTGCTGAGCTCCATCGACAGCCTGTTGAAGGAGAGCCCGACGAGCCCGACGGGCCCGACGAGCCCGGCGGGGGCCACCTGAGGGGAGTGGAGGTGCCGATGAACCGAACCCTGCGAGATCTACGACTCGCCCGGCAGCTGTCGTTCGCACCGGAGCGGTCGATGCGCTCGGTGCTCGACACGCTCTGCTCGATGGCGGAGGAGACCTGGCCGCGCACGAAATGCGCGATCCTGCTGTACGACCCGCGTTCGAAGCGGCTGCACCACGGCGCCGCGCCGTCGCTACCGGATCGCCTCCATCGCAAGTCCGATGTCGGCGTTCTTGCCCGATGCGCCAGCAGCGCCAGGCGGATGGTCGTTCCGAACCTGGCCGACGATGTCAGCTGGGGCAGCTGCGAGGAGTTGCTGGACGACCTCGGCGTGCGAACCGCCTGGATCGAGCCGATCCTGTCCAGCGACCGGGAGCTGCTCGGTGTCGCCGTGCTCTACGGCGACGAGCCCAGGGAGCTCTCGACTGTCGAGGGGGAGTTTCTCGAGCATCTCGCCGAGACGGCCGGTTTGACGATCTCGTCGTACCGGACCCAGCGCGCCGCCGAGGAGGGCGAGCGGTTCCGCTTCGCCCTCATCGATGCGGCCTCCGACGCGATCCTGACGATCGCCGCCGACGGCAGGGTCGCCCATGCCAATCGCGCCGCCGAAGCACTGTTCGGCGTCATGGCGAAGCGCTTCACGGGGCGCCCGGTCAGCGAACTGTTCAGCGAGGGTGACGTGATGCTCGGGCCACCCCGACCGTCGGTCGCCGAGGCGGTGCATCGTTCCGGCACGACCTTCCCGGTGGAGGTCGTCCCGATCGAGGTCAACTTCGGCACGGGGCGCGATGTCCTGCTGGTCCGCAAGCAACCCGGCTCCGAAGAGCAATGCGCCCGGGATCTACGGCTGGCCGAGGGGCGCTACCGCCGACTGTTCGACCTCGCCCCGGACCTCTACGCGACGGTCAGCCTTCGCGGGCAGGTGACCGACCTCAACGAAACCGGGCTCGAGATGCTGGGATACACGCGACCGGAGGTGCTCGGCGGCAACATCGTGCGCTGGTTGAACGAGGAAACGCGCAAGTCCCTGCCGGCCTGGACGTCGGCACTGGAGTCATCCCGCCAGCTGGTCAACGAACCCTGCACGTTGATACGCAAGGACGGTACCGCGCTGCGAACCTCACTCAATGCGAGGATGGGTCGCGACAGCGACGGCCACGCCGAGGTCTGCATCGCGCTGCGGGATATCTCCCGTCGCATGGCGCTGCAGGAGAGCCTCGAGGAGTCCGAGCGTTATGAGATGACCGGGCGGCTGGCCGCGGGCATCGCCCACGACGTGAACAACCCGCTGCAGGCGATCTTGCTGCACATGTCGATCGTCGAGGACGGACTGGGACCGGACTTCGCCGAGCAGGAGTCCTGGAGGCTCGTCCACGCCGGCGTGGAACGGATTCGCCAGGTCGTCGGATCGCTGATGGATCTGCATCGAGTCGGCCGCAGCCGTGTCGACTCCGTCGACCTGAACGAGCTCGTCGACGAGGCCGCCGGCCTGCTGGCGACGCAGCTACAGGTGAACGGGATTCGCCTCGACCTTTCCTGCTCCGACTCCTTGCCGCGACTGTCTGCCGTGCCCCAGCATGTCTATCAGATCGCCGTCGACCTGATGATGAACGGGATCGGCGCGATGCCCGAGGGGGGCGTGTTGAGCGTCAGCACCCGCCTGCAATCCGGCGACGTGGTCCTGGAAGTACGTGATACCGGCAACGGATTCGAGCCGGCCGAGCTGGAGGCGATCGACGATCCGTTCCGCAGCGGACCGGAGCGCGTCGGTGGCCTCGGGCTGTTCGTCACCCGGCGCCTGGTCGAGGATCAGGGCGGCACGATGGAGATCGATAGCGACCCCGGCAAGGGGTGCTGCGTTCGCGTGGTGCTACCGCAGCGCGTGCCCCGGTCCCACGAGGCCGCCTCGGATCACTCCCCCCCGCCCGTGATCTGCTGAAGCGCCGCCAGCAGGTCGGTCCGTTCGACCGGCTTCTCCAGGCAAGGGATCGAATGCAGCCGCTCCGGCAACATGTCCAGGGCGTGAAAACCGGTCAGGAACAGCACCGGTCGGCCCCGGGCCAGCAGCCGCTCGGCGACCGGAGTGCTCACGCCGTCCTGGAGCATGATGTCCAGCAACCCCAGGTCGAGGTCGTCGAGGGCGTCGAGGGCGTCCAGTGCCTCGAGAATCTCGAGCGCCTCCTGGATGCTGGGAACCGGGCCGACCACGGTGCCCCCGGCCCCCTGGATCGTCGATGTCAGGGCCTGGGCCAGCATGAAGTCGTCCTCGACGACCAGCACACGCACGCCCCCCAGATCGATCGGATCCGTCATCTTGTCGATCAAGATACGTTAAGCATCTCTCCCTATCGACCGTCTATACAAGTGACGGAGGGAGGAACTCGATGCCCCGACAGTCGGAAATCCTGCAAGGCACGCTGGATCTGCTGATTCTCAAGACCCTGTCCCTGGAGCCGCTCCACGGCCACGGCATCTCCAAGCGGCTGGCCCAGGTGACCGGCGGCGTGTTCCAGGTCAACCCGGGCTCGTTCTTTCCGGCGCTGTACCGCATGGAACAGGAGGGCTGGATCGTCGGCGAATGGGGCAAGACCGAGAACAATCGCCGTGCCCGCTACTACCGATTGACGAAGGACGGCCGCAAACGGCTGAACGCCGAGACCCGCAACTGGGATCGTGTCTCCAACGCGATCCGCCAGGTGCTGCTGCTGGAGGCTTGAGATGGGTTCGTTACGACGGGGATGGACCGGACTGAAGTATCTGCTGCGCCGCGGGCGCCGCAAGGATGAGATCGTCGAGGAGCTCGAGAGCTACATCGAGATCGCCGCCGAGGAGAAGCAGGCCGCCGGCATGCCGCGACGACAGGCGCTGCGCGAGGCACGCCTCGAGCTGAACGGCGTCGAGTCGGTGCGCGAGGGCATCCACGATGCCAGCCTCGGCGCGGCCCTGGAGACCCTCTGGCGTGACGCCCACTACGCGTTGCGCAACCTGCGCGGCCACCCCGCCTTCTCGATCGCGGTGATCGTCACCGTGGCCCTGGGCATCAGCGCCAACGCGGCGATCTTCTCGATCGTCAACGCGGTGCTGCTGCGTCCGGTTCCGGCGATCGCGGAACCGGCGCGGCTGGTCGAGGTGAGCGGCGGAACCGCCGGCAACTACGTGGATCTGTCGTACCCGACCTTGACGCACTTCCGCGAGCAGTCCGAAACCCTCGACGACCTGGCCGTGATGTTGCCCTCGCAGATGGGCCTCGCCGGCGACGCCGGACCGCTGGTGCTCAACGGCTTCCTGGTCAGCGGCAACTACTTCTCGGTGCTCGGTCTGACCCCGTCGGTCGGACGTTTCTTCACCGCCGACGAGTCTCACCCCACCCCCTCGAACGTCGCCGTGATCAGTCATTCCCTCTGGCAACGGCGCTATCGCGAGGACCCGGCGATCCTCGGGCGCACCGTGCTCGTCAACGGGTCGAACCTCGAGATCGTCGGTGTCGGACCCGCCGGTTTTCGTGGACAGGTGCCGATGTTTGCCACCGACCTCTGGGTACCGTTCGGTGTCGTGGGCTCGAACTTCCCCGAGCCGGCGATGCTCGACGACCCGGGGGCGAACTCGATGAGCGGCATCGGCCGACTCGCCAGGGGGGTGAACGCCACCCGGGCCGAGGCCGAGCTGAACTTGCTCCTGGCCGACACGACGACACCGATCCAGGTCGACCGCTACCGCCCGCTACCGGGGATGGTCCGCGGGCCGGGCACGATCTTCCTCGGCGTGCTGATGGGCATCGTCGCCCTGGTGCTGGCGATCGCCTGTATCAACGTCACGAACATGCTGCTCTCCCGGGGCATCGACCGGGGCAAGGAGATCGCGATCCGCCTGGCGATGGGCGCCGGACGCGGTCGTGTCGTACGGCAGTTGCTGATCGAGACGCTGGTGCTGTTCAGCATCGCCGCGATCGGCGGTTTCCTGCTGTCGTTCTGGACCACCGGGCTGCTCGTGCGCGCGCTGCCTCCGCTGCCGATCTCGCTGGCTCTCGATCTGAGCCCGGACACACGGGTGCTCCTGTTCACCCTCGCCGTCGCGCTGATCGCCGGTTTGATCTCGGGGCTGGCCCCGGCGTTCCGTGCCACGCGCCCGGATCTGGTGCCGGCGTTGAAGGGTGAGCTGCACGGCAACACGGTGCGCGGCACCCGCGGTCGCCGGATCCTGCTCGGTGCCCAGGTCGCGGCGACGATCCTGCTGCTGATCTGCTCGGGACTGTTCGGCCGGGCGCTGACGTCGGCGCAGAGCCTCGATCTCGGTTTCGAGCATCGTGGCGTGGAGGTGGCCCAGCTCAACACCGAGCTGAGCGGCTTCACCGCCGAGCAGCAGACCGACTTCCGGCGTCGGCTGCTGGAGTCGATCGGTGCGACACCCGGCGTGAAGTCAGCGGCGATCTCCCACAAGTTGCCCCTGGGCAGCAAGTCCGGGCTTGGCGGTATTCATGTCGAAGGTGTGGCCGATCCCGGTGAGTGGGGCTGGGTGATCGATCATCTGCTGGTCGCCGGTGACTACCACGAGACGGTGGGGATTCCGCTGCGGAAGGGACGCTGGATTCGAGAGAGCGACGACGCGGCCGCTCCCCACGTCGCGGTGATCAACGAGACGATGGCGAACCGGATGTGGCCCGACGGCAACGCGGTCGGGCAGCGTTTCTGGAGCGGTACGCCGGGCACCGGGACGCCCTACGACGTGATCGGCGTGATCGCCGATTCGAGCTATCACGGCCTGATCGAGGAGACGCCGAACTTCGCCTACATGCCGCTGGCCCAGCACGAGAAGCCGGCGACGGCGAGCTGGGGGCCGACGAACGTGTTGCTGCGTGTCGACGGCGGCGGGCAAGGCCCGGGGCTGGCATCGATTCAGAGTCTCGTACATGAGCTGGATCCGACGGTGCCGGTGCTGTCGGTGCAGCCGTTGAAGGAGCACATCGCGCGCTACTGGTTCCCGCAACAGTTCGCCGCCTGGGTCACCGGCGTCGTCGGCCTGCTCGGGCTGATGCTCGGCGCCGTGGGGATCTACGGCGTGACCGCCTACACGGTCTCCCAGCGCAAGCACGAGATCAGCGTGCGCATGGCGCTGGGGGCTCGGCCTGTCGATGTGGTGCGGTCGGTGGTGGGTCGTGGCGTGACCGGACCGGCGATCGGGGCACTGGTCGGGCTGGCCGCGGCGGTGGCGCTGACCCGGCTGCTCGGGCGGTTGCTGGTGAACGTGAGTCCGCTGGATCCGGTTACTTTCGGGGGAGTTCTGCTGGTGCTGGGGAGCGTGGTGCTGCTGGCGAACTGGTTACCGGCGCGGCGGGCGGCGCGGTTGAGCCCTGCGGTGGTGTTGAAGGACGGGGGCTAGGCGCTCGAATTGACACCCGCAGCCAGATTCGACGATACTCTGGAAAGCGAAAACTCCGAAAAAGTCGCTACCGACGTGCGTTTTCTGCGTTGGATCCGTTGACAATTCCGGGGTTGGACGGGCCGACGGCGCATTACGGGTCGCGACGACGGGACCTGGCGAAAACAGGGAGTACCGATGGCGAGGTGGCTGTCGATTCCGTTCGTCATCGCTGTGCTGTGGGGTTGCGGCAGCCCAGATACGGGCAGCTGCAGCGAGCCCCCCGTCTCCGGCCCTCTCGCCACCGTCGATCAGTTGCTCCACGAGGGTGACTTCGACAAGGGCGAGGCTCTCGCCCGCGATCACCTGCAATGGCTCGCCGATGCCGACCAGGAATCCTCGGTCGAGGCGGCGCGCACGATAGACCGGATCGTGCTGGCGCTGTTCCGTTCCGGCCGTGGCCACTTGCCCGAGACCTGGGAGCTTGCCCGGCGTGCGGTCGAGATCAAGGAGAACCAGCTAGGGCCGGAGGATGGCGAACTGGCGGTCAGTCTCGATCAGCTGGGCGTGCTCCATATCCTCGCCGGAGAATACGACGCTGCCGAGCCCTATCACCTTCGCGCACTCGCGTTGAGCGAGGCCGCGTTCGGCGTCGAGAGTTACCAGGCCAGCCTCACGCTGAACTTCCTCGCACCGCTGTACTTCTTGACCGGTGACTACGCCGCCGCCGCGCCCTTGTACGACCGTGCGCTCGCGTCCCGACTGCGCTGTCAGGGGCCGGATTCCACGGGCGTTGCCGGCGTGCGCGTGAACCTGTGCCTGCTCTCGTATGACATGGGCGACGATGACTCCGCCCTGACTCACTGCCAGGAGGCGGCGCGCATCTACGGCTCCGTCGATGAGAATCACCCTCACGTCGCGGCGACCTTGAACATCCTCGCCCACGTGTACATGCGTCGACGGGAATACGACGAGGCGCACCGGCTCGCGACCCGGACCTTGCAGATTCGCGTCGATGCAGGGATCGATCCGAGCGAATTCGGTGAGACTCTCGATCTGCTCGGGACGATCGAGAGGTTGCGAGAAAACTACTCCGAGGCCCGCGAGTACCACCAGCGTGCGATCGAAGCTTTACAACCGGGATTGGGTGCCGATCATCCGCTGACGGCGCTCGCGCGATACGGGCTGGGAATGACCGAGCATGCGCTGGGCAACCTGGAGCTGGCGCGCGATCTGCTGCAAGAGGTCGTGAGTGCGTGGTCGGCGAATCCCGGACCGTCGCATCCGTACACCTCTTCGGCACACCGCGGCCTGGCAGCGGTGCTGATGGACCTGGGAGACCATGAAGCGGCCGTCGAGGAGGCACTGACCGCGGAATCCGCCAGTCGAGAGCACCTGCGGATCACTGCCAGGGCGTTTGCAGAGGGATCCAACCTACGCTACTCCGCGATCCGTGTCTCGGGACTGGATCTGGCTCTGAGCGTCGCGGCGCTGGGCCACGCCGAAGATCAGTCTGCCCGGATCGCCGATGCGGTCATCCGCTCTCGTTCGATGGTTCTCGATGAAATGGCACTCCGGCGCCGTACTCTCGATGACCTGCTCGATCCCGATGTCGTTCGCCTCCGTGAACAGTTGAAACGTTCACGGGGCAGATTGGCCAATCTGATGGTGCAGGGTGTCTCGGACGACCCCGAACAGCAGCGAGAACAGATACGCCTCGCCCGTGAGCGTTTGGACCGGGACGAGGCCACCCTCGCACGGGCGAGTGAACCGTTCCGGCGAGAGCAATCTGCCGTCGAGATCGGACTCGACGACGTCCGCCGACAGCTCCCCGCCGACAGCGCACTGGTCTCTTTCGTACGCTTTCGACAGCATCAGTCCGGTGACGCCGCGCCGATCCTGTCCTACTCCGCCATCGTTCTCTCGTCCGGGAGACCTGCGCGAGTCGTCTCCCTCGGACCGTCAGAGCCGATCGATGTCGCCATAGCCGAATGGCGCCGGGAGGCCGGCACGCCCTGGACAGTCGCTGACCGCGACCAGGCGACCGCCGAAGCCGACTACCTTCGCGTCGCGCGGCGACTTCGGCAACTCATCTGGGATCCGGCGACGCAGGATCTGAACGACGTCGACACAGTCTTCATCGTGGCCGATGGAGCCCTGAATACGGTGAACTTCGCGACGCTCGCGGCGGACGACGGCAGGTACCTGATCGAATCCAGAACTCTGCTGCACTACCTGTCGGCGGAGCGCGATCTCGTTGCGCTCGCCGAGCCGCCGCGGAGCGGTCTGGGAATGCTGGCCTTGGGGAACCCGGATTTCGGCAACCCGGGCGATCGCGAGGTGGCCGAAACCGGTACGCGAGGGTCGCGGGCCGTATGCGGGAGTCTCGACGACGTGACGTTCATGGCGCTCCCCGGCGCCGACTCCGAGGTCAGAGAGATCAGCCGGACGTGGTCCAGCTCACTGGGAGAACAGGTCGAGATCGCGACCGGCGCGGCCGCGACCGAGTCAATGTTCAAGCGCCTGGCACCAGGCCGGCGGGTCGTCCACCTCGCCACCCACGGGTTTTTTCTGGGTGGTGACTGCTCGACCAGCAAGGGGCAATCCGGGGATCAATCTGACGAAACGAGAGCCGCCGATGTCGATGACATCGGACGCCCGGAACGCGAGGACACCAACCCGCTCGTGCTTTCGGGGCTCGCGTTCGCCGGTGCGAATCTGCGGGGATCTGCGAGTTCTGACGAGGAAGATGGCGTGCTCACGGCCGAAGAGGTCACTTCGATGGACCTGCGCGGCGTCGAGTGGGTCGTGCTATCCGCCTGCGACACCGGGTTGGGCGAGATCCTCGACGGCGAGGGTGTCTTCGGACTCCGTCGAGCGTTCCAGCTTGCGGGTGCTCGCTCGTTGATCATGAGCCTTTGGTCGATCGACGACCGGTCGACGAAGGAGTGGATGAACGAGCTGTATCGCGTTCGCCTCGCTGGAGGGTCGACAGGAGAGGCCGCGCGCACTGCCGGGGCGCAGATCCTGCGGCGTCGCCGAGCCAGCGCCGAGACGACTCACCCATTCTACTGGGGGGCGTTCGTCGTGACCGGAGGATGGGATTGACGCGTTAGCGCATTGAATCAGTTTTCCAAACGCCACATACACGGAGGGGATCATGGCCAAGAAGAAAGCGACGAAAAAGAAAGCGACAAAAGCGAAGTCCACGAAGAAGCGCTCGGGACGCAGTTCCCGGTCGTGCACGACGAAGATTCTCGTCTCCAGGGAGTTCTGCAAGGACAGCATCGAGTGGACCGATGACGGCCGACACATCGTGATCAACGATCGCAGACTGCTGGCCGGTATCCTCGCATTGCACAAGGACTGCTGCCTGACCTTCACGGTGATCGCGACTTGCCCGCCCGAGAGACCGCGCCGGGGCGATACGTTCCAGGCTCTTGCCGACGACGATGGTGGCGGCAGCTCCCCGCTCCTTGGCTGCAAGTAGCCGGAGGCCCGACGTGCTGACTCCCGAGATCGTCCTGTCCTGCATCACCGAGCATCGATTGCGGCTGATCTTGATGCCCACCGAGGCGTGCAATTTCCGCTGCGTCTATTGCTACGAAGACTTCGCAATGGGGCGGATGAAGCGACCGGTGATCGAGGGAGTCCGCAACCTGCTGACCCACCGTGCTCCGGAGCTCGATGACCTGCGATTGAGCTGGCTGGGAGGCGAACCGCTGCTGGCTCACGACATCATCGAGGAGATCCTCGAGCATGTAGCGGCGCTGCAACGGACGAACCCTCGCCTGCAACTGGCGTCAGATATCACGACGAACGGATCCCGGCTGACGCCTCCGCTCTTCGAGCGGCTGGTTTCGCTGGGTGTCTCCGAGTACCACATCTCGTTTGACGGCCCGAAGGCGTCTCACGACCAGCGACGCGTGCGTGTCGACGGCACGGGCTCGTTCGATGTGATCTGGAGCAACGTGGAGGCGATGGCACGTTCCGACAGCCGGTTTCTCGCCGTCATTCGCCTTCATGTCGACGCGGAGAATCATGAGCAGATGCCGGCCTTCCTGGATCAGTTCCGGGAAGCTTTCGGCAAGGACCCACGCTTCCGGTTGTTCGTCCGCCGGATCTCCGCGCTCGGCGGCCCGAACGACCGGAGCTTGCCGCTCCTCAAGGGGCGCCGGGGCGACGCTGCGCTCGCTGCGGTGATCGACCGCGCCACGGACCACGGGCTGAGCCCGGTCAGCGAGGGCGATGTCGTCGGGATCTGCTCTGCGGCCAAGCCGAACAGCTTCGTGATTCGTTCGGATGGAAGGCTGAACAAGTGCTCGGTGGCCTTGCGGCACCCGGACAACCAGGTCGGCGTCTTGACGCCCGACGGCGAACTGGAACTCGATGGTGCGAAGGTGCCGATCTGGCGTCGTGGTCTTGTTTCCGGCGACCCTGAGGAGTTGATCTGTCCGGCACAGGGTCTGGCCGGTGCTTTTCGATGCTGACTTCACGCAGCGCCATGGCGGGAGGAGAGATGCGGCAAGGACAAGGGGAACCGAGGAGACGCTGGGTCGGTGCTGCTGCGATTGGTCTCGTGCTGCTTCTGGCCGCTCCGGCGGCGCATCCGGACGACACCGTCGTGGCGAAGAACCATCCGGGAACCGGCGTTGGGCTGTTGCTCGATGGCCTGCGGGTGATCCCGCAGCTACCCGGGCGCCCCGTGTTCGTTCATGTGAACGACTGGGTCACCGTCGGCAGTCATTCGCCGTGGTCGGAGTTCACTGCGCCCGGTCCTCCATTGCTCGCGACACCGCTCTTGATCGACGTCGGCGACATGCGCTTCGGATCGCACGGCCGTAACGAACTGATCGGCTTCGCCCGAGATCGCGCGCCGAAGCTGGTCCCGTTCAACTGGTCCAACGGGAACGACGCGGTGTCTCTGACCTTCGGCCCACCGCGGGCCGTGAACGTGGTCTTCTGGGTTGTCACCGGAGACTACGGTTCCGACACATTTCTGGGACGGCGCTTCGAAGCGATCAAGTCACTCCAGTATGCCGAGGATGTGTTTCGCGAAGAGCGCGCCGGGCTCGTCGTCCGCTCGGTCGGGGTTCACGACGCAATCGTCGATTGCAGCACCTCACCGCACTGTCAGTTTCTCCCGGACGAGGAGACGGATGCTCCGTGGAGGCGGCTCCGGGCGGAGATCGGCTTTCAGGAGGACGCACTCAATGTGTACCTGATCGACAAGGTCTGGTCCAAGGTCGACGCGGGCTTCATTCCCAACTACGGATACTCCAACGCCTTCGTGACGGAACGACCGAACGTGCACATGATCGTGCTCGGGAACCGGGTCGGCGAGGATCTTCTCGTTCATGAGATGGGGCATTCCCTGAGCCTCCGCCACGGCCAGTGGGGTCGCGAGGACTACCATTACTGGAACAACATCATGCATCGGGCCTCGTTGCACCGGAAGTACATCACCGAGGGGCAATCGTTCCGGGCACACCTTTACTCTCGGTCGATCGTCAATACGATGATGGAGCCGGCAGAGCGCTTGCGGGACTGTGAGCACGCCGACACCCGACCGGACATGTGCCCGTTGATCGATCTTCGGATCTGGCGCGACCCGCTTGCACTCGGCACGTATGCGGAGTTGCTCCCGTGAGCGGGCGGCGGATGTGTGGCGGTACCGTCGTGCTGATGTGTGCGGTGTTGATAGCTGCGTCTCCGGCCCTGGCGCAGGGGCCCGAGTACGATCGCTTGCGGCCGGACCAACGGGCTTCCTTGCACTTGATTCTCGGGGTCGACTGCGGGGTCGAAGAAGGTGGGGAGAACCTCGAGCTGCTGATCCAGGATGGAGCCGCTCTGTCTCCGGCCCTCTGGGAAGCGTTCGGTGATGGCCCCGACCAGAAGAAGATGGATCGACTCAGGGTACTGCTCGGCGACGGTTATCAACCCTGGGTCGATTGGCTCGATCGGCGCGGCACCGACCTGTTCGACGCGGCGACTCTGGATCAGCTCCGCTCGGTGACCCGAGAGGAGTACGTGAACGGAACGATCATGCGCATGATCGGCAACCAGAAGGCCGCGGCACTGCGTGCCCTGGCGCTGATCGGCGGGGGCGAGAATCTCCGCCGCATCCGGATGATTGCCGACACCGACGGACACGAGTTCCAATCCACCGCCGCTGACGCCCTGCAAGATCGAGGAAGCCTTGAAGATCGACTCTTGCTGTTACGCGCCAAGTAGGTCTACTCGTGACGTAACGCCACGATCGGATTGACCGTCGCCGCCCGGCGCGCCGGCAGGTAGCTCGCGAACGCCGTGACGGCGAACAACGCCATCGCCACCCCCGCAAAGGTCAGCGGGTCGGTCGCGCTGACGCCGAACAGCAACGTGCCCATCAATCGTGTCAGGGCGAACGCGCCGACGAGGCCGACACCGACGCCGGCCGCGGCGATGATCATCGCATCGCTGACGACCATCCGGCTGACCGAGGCCCGGGGCGCACCGAGCGCCATCCGCACGCCGATCTCCCGGGTACGCTGACTGACAACATAGGAAACGACCCCGTAGATCCCGACGGTGCCGAGCAGCAGCGCCACGCCGGCGGCGATCCCCAGCAGCAGCATCGTGAACGCCGTCGGCGCCATCGACTGCTCGACGATCGTCGCGCCGGAGCGCAGGTTGGCCAGCGGCAGCCGCGGATTCATCGACCAGACGACGTCACGAACCGCCGCCGCCAGCGCCTGGGGATCGCCCTTGGTCTTCATCGCGACGGACATCGTGCTGACGGTCCAGCCCGCGGTTCCGTCATCGGGGGCGTCGCTGTCCGGCTCGAGGGAGACGATCGGGAAGTAGACCATCTCGGCCGGAGCGGCGGCCAGTCCGTCGTCCCGCACATCGCCGACCACGCCGACGATCCGGTACCAGTTCGAGTCGGGCTCGGCGATTCCGGGAAGCATCCGCTTGCCGATGGCACTCTCGTCGGGCCAGAAGCGCCGGGCCAGGGCGCGGCTGACCACGATCGTACCGGTGCGGTTCTCGTGATCTCGCCGTTCGAACTCGCGCCCCTCGTAGACCGGGATACCGAGAGTCTTGAAGTAGCCGGGAGCCGCGTAGTTCGAACGAACGATCGGCGGCAGGTCGCCGGGCTCGACGGGGAACTCCTCCACCGCCAGCCCGTTGTTCGACTGCCCGTCGGTCATCGGCAGGTTGGAACCGGCGCCGACACTGGCGACACCGGGGAGGGTCGCGAGGTTGTCCATCAGCTGTGTGTAGAAACGTGCGGCTTCCTCGTCGGAGCCGTACTCCGCCTCCGGCAACGAGATCCGGAAGGTGAGCAGGTTCGCAGAATCGAAGCCGGGGTCGACGTCGCGCAGCGCGAGGAAGCTCCGGGCCATCAGGCCGGAACCGGCGAGCAGGATCAAGGCCATCGCCACCTGGGCCGCGACGAGCACCTTGCGCGCGCGGTTGCTCTCGCGACCGGCAGAACCCCGTCCGCCCTCCTTGAGTGCGTTGACGATCGAGGGTTTGCCGTAGCGCAGGATCGGGAAGATGCCGAAGGCCAGTCCGGCGAACAGCGAGATCCCGACGGTGAACAGCAGCACGGTCGGGTTCAGACCGACCTCGTGGATCCGCGGAATCGTGATCGGGCTGATCGCGATCAGGCCCCGCAACGCGACATGGGCCAGGAGCATCCCGAGGGCGCCGCCGGCCGCGGCGAGGACGAGACTCTCGGTCAGGAAGTACTTGACCATGTCGCCGAAGCCGGCACCCAGGGCGGTGCGCAACGCGACCTCGCGCTGGCGACCCTCGGCGCGGACCAGGAACAGGTTGGCCACGTTCGCGCAGGCGATCAGCAGGATCAAGCCGACCGTGCCGAGGAGGATCCAGAGCACCGCCTTCACGTCGCCGACGATGTCGTCGCGCATCGGCCGGACGAACGCCGACATCTGGGCGTCCTCCATCATCGACTTCTGCAACTCGCCGGGGTAGCGCACCGGCATCTGCCACATCATGTCGTTGAGGTCGGCGGTGGCCGACTCGATCGTGGCTTCGGGCTTCAACCGCGCGATGGCGTCGGCGCTGAAGTTGGCCCGGCCCAGGTCTTCCGGTTCGATCTTGTACGGAACCCACATCTCGACGTCGGCATCGGGGTAGGCGAAGCCTTGCGGCATCACGCCGATCACCTGCCACGGGTCGCCGTCGAGCTGGATGCTCCGGCCGATCACGTCGCCGGCCCCACCGAAGCGCCGTTGCCACAGGCCATGACTGAGGATAACGACGTCCTCGGCACCGACCTCGTCATCGGCCGGCGTGAAGCGGCGACCCAGGGAAGGTTGAACCTCGAGGACGTCGAACAGCGTGTTCGTGGTCGCCGTGGCGTCCAGCCGCAACGGCGGACCGTCTCCGGTCATGTTGAACGTCCAGCCCTGCACCATCGCGATCTCTTCGAAGCTGCGGTTCATTTCGCGGTAGACGGTGTAGGAGGTATCGGACTGTTCGAACTTGGGAATCCCCAGTCCGGGGGCCGAGTGCCACAGCCCGACCAGTCGGCCGGAGTCCGCGTAAGGCAGCGGACGGATCAGCACGCCCTCGACCACGCTGAAGATCGCCGTGTTGGCGCCGATGCCGATCGCCAGAGTGAAGATCGAGACGATCGCGAAGCCGGGGCTCTTGGAGAGCTTGCGAAGTGCGTGGCGTAGCTGCTGCGGAATCGTTCCCATGGCTTCCTCCGTTCTGTCTCGAGTAACGGGGGAAGCCGACGGAAGGTTACAAGAAGATTCGGGACGGGGTCGGATTCACCGGGCTGCAGGCCTCGGGTACGGCGGATTCTTGACCGGCGGCGGGGCGGACTGCTTGATCATCTTCAGCAGCTCCTGGACCCCGCGTTCGATCTGCGGGTCCCGCCCCTCGCGGAGCAGCTTGGCGTCGAGCAGCACCTCGATATCCGGCGCGATCCCGACGTTTTCACCGATATAGACGTTGTGCAGCGGATCGAATACCGCGTTGTCCGGCGCCGTCAGCGCGCCACCGTCGACCAGCGAGTAGTGCACCGAGGACTTGACCAGCCCGCCCCAGGTCCGCGCGCCGATCAGCGGCCCGGCCTGCTGCTGCCGGAAAACCCAGGGAAAGAAGTCGCCTCCTGAGCCGGCCAGCTCGTTGATCAGCAGCACCTTGGGGCCGAGGATCCCCGCCGGCAACTGGAACGGCTTGCCCCCCGGTGCCTCGTTGGTCACCGCGGCCCGCAGGCTCCGGGTCATCAGGTCGACCATGTAGTCGTCGAGGAGTCCACCGCCGTTGAAGCGTTCGTCGATCACCGCGCCGAGCTTGTCCTGCTGGGCGAAGAAGTAGCGGTTGAACGAGATCACACCCGGAGTTCCGGTGTTCGGCACCCAGACGTAGGCCAGCTTGCCGTCGGACAGCTCGTCGACCATCCGCCGGTTGTCCTCGACCCAGGCACGCTGCCGCAGGGAACCTTCGCTGTCGATCGGCTCGACGGTCACCGTCCAGGCCTCCTCCATCGACGGCTTGTCGTTGATGTGCAGCGTGGTCTGGCGGCCGGAGGTCCCGTCGAGCAGCCGGTAGGGATCGTCGGCGCCGGTCAGCTCGACACCGTCGACGGCGAGCAGGTAGTGCCCCTCCTCGACCTTGATCCCCGGGCGATCGAGGGGCGCCCGCAGGTTCGGGTTCCAGCTCTCGAAGGTGTAGATGCGATCGATCTTCCAGCGGCCGTCGGCGGCGACGAGGTCGGCGCCGAGCAGGCCGACGCGTTCGGTGTCGACCGAGGGCATGTCGCCGCCGAACACGAAGCTGTGCCCCACCGACAGTTCGCCGTTGATCTGATCGAGCAGGTAGGTCAGGTCGCTGCGGTGACGCACGTACGGCAGCAGCGGCTCGTAGCGGGCGAGGACATCGTCCCAGTCCCGGCCGTGCATGCCGGGGTCGTAGAAGTAGTCCCGCTCGTAGCGCCACGCCTCGTGGAACATCTGGCGCCACTCTTCGGTGTAGTCGAGCTGCATCCGCAGATCGACCTTGGGCTTCTCCGCCTCGCCGGCCTTGGGACCGCCGGTGCCGACGACCTGCCAGCTCTGCCCCTTGCGGTAGAGCAGCTTCTTGCCGTCGGCGGAGATCGACACGCTGGAGACCCCCGAGTCGAAGACCTTGGCCTCGCGCTTCTCCATGTCGAACTTGTGCAGCTTGACGCCACGACCCTGCTCGGGGCGTTCACCGACGAAGAGCGACCCCTTGGGACCGGCGACGGTGAAGCTGTAGCGGGCCACCGGCATCGGCAGGGCGACGATGCGCCGCTCGATGCCGTCGAGGTCGATCTTCACTTCGACCTGCTTTTCTTTCTTCTTGTCCTTGGGTTTGTCGTCTTTGGATTTTTTCTTCTTCTTGTCGTTGTCGTTGTCGTTGTCGTTGTCGTTGTCGCTCTCGCTCTCGTCTTCACCTTCGCCGTCGCCGTCTTCCTTCTCTTCTTCGACCTCTTCGACCTCTTCCTCGTCGCTCTCGGGTTCGAACGGGGTCGGGTCCTCGCTGTTCAACACGGTGACGTAGATGCCGTAGCGGGGATCGGCGCCCATGCGGCTGGTGTTGGCCCAGCCCGAGCCGAGGGCGAGGCTGGTGCTGGCCAGGAAGAACAGGTGCTTGCCGTCGGCGCTCCAGGCCGGTGCGACGGCGTCGGCCATGACGTCGGTGATCGTGTGCGTCTCGGCGGAGTCGGCCGACCAGACGACGATGCGATGCTGCCGGTTGCCGAACGTCTTTCCATAGGCCAGCCACTTCGAGTCCGGCGACCAGGTGAGTCCCATGTTGCCGCGTTCGATGTTGGCGCCGGCGATGTCGGCGGTGGCGATGTCGCCGGATTCGAGAGTGACGACGCGGATCCGCACCTTGTCGTCGACGAAGGCGATCTGTTTGCCGTCGGGAGACCAGGTCGGCTCCCAGGCCATCTTCGATTCGCCGATCGAGATACTGCGAACGTCGGCGAGGCCGTCCTGCTCGGTCAGCACGAGGGAGTAACCCTCGTCCGAATCGGAGAACCAGGCGATCTGATCGCCCTTGGGAGACCAGATCGGCGCCCGATCGGCGGTGCCCGAGCTGCGGGTCAGGTTGCGAGGGCTGCCCTTCTTGACCGGGACGGTGAAGACCTCGCCGCGGGCCTCGAACAGGGCGCGCTTGCCCGTCGGTGAGATCGCCGACCAGCGAATGCTCGAGTCGACGCTTTCCCAGCGCGTCTCGGCCCACGGGAAATCACCCTGGACCTGGATCTTCAGCTGGGTCGCCGCGCCACCGGAGGT
Organism: uncultured bacterium; assembly: GCA_942490715.1. Taxonomy (GTDB): domain Bacteria; phylum Acidobacteriota; class Polarisedimenticolia; order Polarisedimenticolales; family Polarisedimenticolaceae; genus CALNYP01. The sequence continues at coordinate 260,128 of CALNYP010000005.1, read as the reverse complement.
CTTGATCGTGTAGAGGTTGCCGTCGCGCTCGAAGATCAGCGTGTCGCCGTGTCCGTCGAGCCACTTGATGTCGATGTCGTCGAAGTCGGTCAGCTGCTTGATCGACGACGAGCGCGGATCGTAACGGAAGATGTTCATCGACCAGTCGCGATCGGACAGGAAGTAGATCGTGTCGCCGAGCCACAGCGGCTGGATGTCGGTGGTGCGCTCGTTGGGCAGCCGGGTCTCCTTGAGGTTCTTCAGGTCCATCAGGACCAGCGCGGTGTTCTGGCCGCCGCGATAGTGGCGCCACTCGGTGTCCCAGCGGCGCACTCGGTCGACGATGATCCGCCTCCCGTCTCCGGCGTACGAACCGTCGTTGCCCCAGGGCGCGGGCAGCATCTCCGACGGGCCGCCATCGGGCGAGACGCTCCACAACCGGTTGTAGCGACTGGGCGCGGTCTCCCGGGACGAGGCGTAGAGCACGCGGCTACCGTCGGGGCTCCAGCCCCGGGCGAACGAGGCGGCGGGGTACCAGGTCAAGCGCTCGGGCGTGCCGCCGGCGACGGGAACGACGTAGACCTCGGGAGTCCCGGAACGATTCGAGGTGAAGGCGATCGTCTTGCCGTCGGGCGAGAAGTGCGGGTCGCTCTCGACGGCGGGCGTGCTGGTCAGCCGGGTCGCGGCGCCGCCGGTGCGATCGACGACCCACAGGTCCGCGCCGTAGGTGAAGACCACCTGGTCGGCGCTGAGTGTCGGCTGCCGCAGCAGACGGGTGTCGTCGGCCAGCTCCGGCGTGGCGGCCGCGACGGTCGCAGCGGCGATCGACAAGGCGGACAGGCAGAGCAGTCGCAGGGCAGACGACAGGACGGGGCGTGACGATCTCATGGATTCCTCGGGTGATGGTGGGCGTGTCAGAACGCGGCGTGGCCGGTCAGCTGGCGACCGACGATCAGCTCGTGAATGGTCTCGGTGCCTTCGTAGGTGATCACGCTCTCCAGGTTGAGCATGTGCCGGATCGACGCGAACTCGACGCTGATCCCGCCGGCGCCGAGGATGTCCCGGGCGTCCCGGGCCACGTCGAGGGCCATGCGCACGTTGTTCCACTTGGCCATCGAGACCTGGGAGTGGTGCAGCCGGCCGTCGTCCTTGAGCCGTCCGAGCTGCAGGGAGAGCAGCCGGGCCAGGGTGATCCGCCGGGCCATGTCGGCCAGCCGGCGCTGGATCGTCTGGGTCTCGGCGAGGGTCTTCTGGAACACCCTGCGCGTCCCTGCGAACTCGAGGGCCTCTTCGAAGCAGGCGATCGCGGCGCCGATCGCGCCCCAGGTGATGCCGTAGCGCGCCTGGGTCAGACAGCTCAACGGCGCGGCGAGCCCCTGGGCTTCGGGCAGCCGGCTGGCCTCGGGCAGCCGGACGTTGTCGAAGAACAGCTCGGAGGTGATCGACGCCCGCAGCGAGAACTTCTTCAGGATGTCCCGGGTCGTGTAGCCGTCCATGCCCTTTTCGACCAGGAAGCCACGGACGCCCTCGTCGGTCTCGGCCCAGACGACGGCGATGTCGGCGATGCTGCCGTTGGTGATCCACATCTTCGCGCCGTTGAGGATCCAGTCATCTCCATCGCGAACGGCCCGGGTGCGCATCGTACCCGGGTCGGAACCGCCATCGGGTTCGGTCAACCCGAAGCAGCCGATCTGCTTGCCGGCGGCCATTCCGGGCAGCCAGCGTTGCTTCTGCTCTTCGCTGCCGTAGGTGTGGATCGGCCACATGCAGAGGCTGCCCTGCACCGAGACGAAGCTGCGCAGCCCGCTGTCGCCGCGCTCCAGCTCCTGGCAGATCAGGCCGTAGCTGACCTGGTTCAGGCCGGCGCATTCGTACCCTTCGAGATTGCAGCCGAGCAGCCCCATCTCTCCGATCGCCGGGATCAGCTCGGCCGGGAAGCGGTGCTGATCGAAGGCGTCGCCGATGATCGGGATCACCTTGTCGTCGACGTAGCGGGCCACCGAATCCTGGATCTGGCGTTCGTCGTCGGTGAGCAGACTGCGGACGTCGTAGAAGTCCGTGGCGGCGGGGCCCTTCTTGCGGGAATTCTCCTGGGTCGATCCGGCCATCGCGGTCAAGGTTATCATGTGCCGCCGTCACTGCGGGATGAGGTTTCCGATGGACCGTACACAGAAGCAACAGAGTCTTCGATGGGGCCTGCTGCTCTTGCTGGCCCTGGTGATCTCCGGCCTGTTCTTCCAGATGATCCACAGCTTCATCATGTCCGTGCTGCTGGCCGCGATCTTCGCCGGCATCGCTCAGCCGCTCTACCAGCGGCTGCTCACGAAGCTGAACGGCAGGGCCAATACCGCCGCGGGGTTGACGCTCCTCGCCGGAGTGCTCGTCATCGTGCTGCCGGTGATGGGACTGATGGCGGTCGTCGTCCGGCAGGCCGCCGACGTCAGCACGCGAGTCGCGCCGTGGGTCGAAAAAGAGCTCCAGCGGAAGGACGTCTGGGAGACCAAGGTCGAGGAGTTTCTCGGCATCGAGCAGATCTCGCCCTACCGCGACCAGGTCCTGGCCAAGGCCGGCGAGCTGGGTGGGCGCGCGGCAGGCTATGCGATGGCCAACCTGGCCGCGGGCACCAAGGGCACCGCCCGGTTCTTCCTGTTGTTCTTCGTGATGCTCTACGCGCTGTTCTACTTCGTGAAGGAGGGACCGGGCTTGCTGACCAGCAGCCTGCGCCTCGTCCCGCTCTCCGACGAGGACAAGTCGCAGATGCTGACGACCTTCACCTCGGTGACCCGGGCAACGCTGAAGGGAACCGTGGTCATCGGAATCATCCAGGGCGCCCTCGGCGGACTGGCCTTCGCCGTCGTCGGCATCCCGGGTCCGGTGTTCTGGGGCGTTATCATGGCGGTGATGTCGACGATCCCCGCCGTCGGGCCGGCGATCGTCTGGGTGCCCGCGGCGATCTTCCTCGTCGCCGAGGGGGAGTACGGCCTGGCGGTCGGCTTCACGATCTGGTGCGTCGCCGTCGTCAGTACGATCGACAATCTGCTCCGGCCGCGCCTCGTCGGCGCCGATACGAAGATGCCGGACGTGATGATCCTGCTCGGTACCCTCGGCGGCCTGATGATGTTCGGGGCGGTCGGGATCATCATCGGGCCGATCATCGCCGCGCTGTTCATCACGGTCTGGAAACGATTCGCCGCGGCGGTCGACGACGCGTTGGCTCCGGTCACTCCGCCCGCAGACTGATCGCCGGCTGGACCCGTGTCGCCCGCAGCGCCGGCACGGTGCAGGCGCCGGTCGTGACGACGACCACCAGCAGCACCACGCTGAGGTAGGTCGCCGGGTCGGCGGGCCCGACTCCGTAGAGCAGACTGCCGAGCATCCGCGCCACCGCGTAGGCCCCGGGCAGTCCGACGAGCAACCCTATCGCCGAGAGCCGAAGTCCACCGGTCAGGATGTTGCGGCGGATCGACGGGTTCGCGGCGCCGAGGGCCATGCGGATGCCGATCTCCCGGGTGCGCTGGCTGACCGAGAAGCTGATCACGCCGTAGATGCCCGCGGCGGCGAGGATCACGGCGACGATGGCGAAGATCGCCAGCAGCTTCATGTACAGCGTCTCCTCGGCAAGCTGCTCCTTGAGCATCTCCTCGAGGGTCGTCGTGCGCCAGATGCCCTGGGTCGGCGAGACCTCCCAGATCGCGGCCTGACTCGCCCGGGTCAATGCCGCCGGGTCGCCGCTGGTGCGCACCATGATCGAGGCGTTGATCTGCGGGTTCTGGCTGAACGGGGCGTAGACGCTCGGGGTGGGAACCTCGTCGATGCCGCGTTCGCGGATGTCGCCGACGATGCCGACGATCTGGACCTTGGTCCGGTTGCGACCGGCGCTGATGAAGTTGCCGATCGCCTGGCCCTCGGGCCAGAAACGGTCGGCGAACTTGCGGCTGACGATCACCGAGGGGGCCGCCTCGGGGGTGTCCTGGCTGCCGAAGTCTCGCCCGGCAACCACCGGGATACGCATCGTGTCGAAGTAGCCTTCGGAGACGACGCGAAACCGGAACTGCTGCGCCTCGCCGCTTTCGAACTCCGGATGACCGTCGACGACGATCGACAGGCTCGAGTCGAAGATCGTGCGCCAGGGCATCCAGGTCACCGTCGCCGCGCTCTCGACGCCGGGGAGATTGCGCAGCTTGTCCAGGATGTCGTTGTAGAACCGCACCGTCCAGCCGGCATCGGCATCCGCCGGCGTGTCGGCCCACATCGTCATGCCCAGTACGTTGCGGTGGTCGAAGCCGGGGTCGGTGCTGCGAAGCTTGAAGGAGGAACGAACCAGCAGTCCGGCGCCGATCAGCAACACGCAGGCGATCGCGACTTCGCCCGCGGTCAGGAACGCACGCAACCGCAGGCTGCCCGGCCCGGCGGAGCCGCGGCTCTCACCACCTTCCTTGACCATCTCGCTCAGTTCGAGCCGGGTCAGTCGCCACGCCGGCAGCAGTCCGCAGGCGACTCCGGTGACCAGGCCCAGCGCGAACGTGAACAGGAACGCTCGTGGATCGAGGCCGATCCCCTGGGCCCGCGGCAGGTCGGTCATGCCCAGCGCGGCGATCGTTTCCAGTCCGATCTGCGCCAGCAGCAAGCCCAGCAGCCCCGCGACAGCGCCGAGCAGCAGGCTCTCGCTGAGCAACCGCTGGGTGATGCGCCCGCGGGAGGCTCCGATCGCCGAGCAGACGGCGAGGTCGTGGACCTTGGTCAGCGCACGGGAGAGCATCAGGTTGGCGACGTTCATGCAGGATAGCAACAGCACGAAGGCGACGGCGGCCCACAGCACGAGCAACGAGCTGCGCACCTCGCCCACCGCCTCGTCGAGGAGCGCCCGGCCGAACATCACCCGATCTTCGTAACGCTCGGCGTCCTGCTCGGCGAGTCCGGCGGACAGGACGGCGAGCTGACTGTCGGCCTGGGCGATATCGACACCGGGTGCGAGCCGGGCCACGACACCGAGAGAACGCTCGCCGTCGCTTCGCTTCAACTCACGGGGCCGGAAGACCTGGACGGCCACGGTCTCTTGCGGGAAGCGGAAGCTGTCCGGCATCACGCCGACGACCTCGAACGGCTCGCCGTCGTAGATCACCTTCTTGCCGATCACGTCGGCATCCGCGCCGTAGCGCCGGTTCCAGAGCTGCTCGCCGAGGATCAGCACGTTCGGACCGCCCTCGATGCACTCTTCCTCGGTGAAGTTCCGGCCGAGGATCGGCGTGACGCCGAGGGTCTCGGCGAACCGGGTGTCGATGCTCAGCGAGGTGGGTTCTTCGGGAGCCTGACCGTCGCCCGAGAGCGTGCCCCCTCCGTAGTCGAAGAAGGCGAGGGAGGCGAACGCCTCGGCCGAGTCGACGATCGCGAAGTACTCGGCGCTGTCGAGACCGTAGGTCGAGGTGTCGTCCGGCGTGCGGTAGCCGACGAGCAGCAGTTCTTCAGGGTCGGTGTGGCTCAACGGCCGCAGCAGGACCGCGTCGATGATGCTGAACATCGTCGTGTTGATGCCGATGCCGACCGCCAGCGTGCCGAGGACGATGACGACGAACAGCGGCGCCTTGCGCAGGGAGCGGAAGGCCTGCTTGCAATCGGTGAACAGGTCGATCCAGCGGTCGGCATTCATCGTGCGGCCTCCAGTTTCGGTGCTACGACCTGCTCGACCACCCGCCCGTCGAACAGGTGCGCGTCACGGTCGGCCATCGCCGCGAACTCCGGGTTGTGGGTCACCATGCAGATCGTGGCGCCCTCCTCGTGCAGTCCGAGCATCAACGCCATCACCGCCTGGCCGTTGGCCGAGTCGAGGTTGCCGGTCGGCTCGTCGGCGAGCAGCACGGCGGGGCGCCCGGCGATCGCCCGGGCCACCGCGGCGCGCTGTTGCTGGCCTCCGGAAAGCTGTCCCGGTAGGTGCTTGCCGCGATGCTCCATGCCGACGCGCTGCAGGGCGTCCTGGGCCTGTTCCCGCCGGTCGCGCCAGGCCACCCCGCGGTAGCTCAGCGCGAGCTCGATGTTCTCCAGGACCGTCAACTCGCCGAGCAGGTTGAAGCTCTGGAAGACAAAGCCGATCGTCTCGCCGCGCAGGCGGGTCCGTTCCGCGGGTGTCAGCGTGGAGACGTTCTGGCCGCCGAGCTCGTACCGACCCGTCGTCGGGCTGTCGAGCAGCCCGAGGATGCCCAGCAACGTGCTCTTGCCGCTGCCCGAGGGGCCGCTGATCGACAGGAACTCGCCCCGGCGAATCTCCAGTTGCACATCCGAGAGCGCGTGGGTCTCGACGTCTTCGGTTCGGTAGGCCCGACCGACGTCGGTCAGCCGGATGATCGTCTCGCTCGTTGAAGTTGCCATGCCCGGTTACAGCACGGCCCATGCCAGCGGCGTCCGGCAGGAAAACCCGGGAGTTTTCCGGCGGGCGCCATGGGAACTTCCCGCTTGCGGGACGGCTGTCCCGGAATCGGGGCAACCGCACGGGATCGCGTCAGCGTGGTCTTTGCCGGGGCAGCTGCAGCGTGACCCGGCAGCCCCGGGCGTCGTCGCGATTCAGGATCACCAGTCGGCCTCCATGGGCCTCGGCGATCTGCCGGGAGAGCACCAGGCCGATCCCGTTGCCCCCGGGCTTGGTCGAGAAGAACGGCACGAACAGGTTCTCGGTGTCGGCCAGCCCCGGGCCGTCGTCTTCGATCAGGATCCGCACCGCCGCACCTCCGTCGGCGGCATCCCAGCGCACCTGCACGCCGCCCCCGGTCTCCATGGCGGCGTCGGCGGCGTTGCGGATCAGGTTGATCAACGCCTGCTCCAGCTGATCCGCGTCGGCATCGAGGGACAGCGGCGGACCGGGAGCGACCGTGACGTCGAGTCGATCCTCGAGGGCGGCGATGCGGGCGATCGTCGCCCCGAGGTCGATCGCCGAGCGGGTCGGCGCCGGCAACTTCGTCAGCTGCGCGTAGGCCGCCATCAGCCGTGCCAGGGAATCGGAGCGGGCCTCGATGATCTCCAGGCCGTCGTTGAGATCCTCCTCCCATTGCGGCGGACGCGGAGCCCGGGCCAGCTTCCCGCGCAACGTCGCTGCGATCGAACGGATCGGAGCCAGCGAGTTGTTGATCTCGTGACGCAGCACCTGGACCAACCTCTTCCAGGCCAGCCGCTCCTCGGCGGCGAGGGAGCGGGACAGGTCGGACATCACCAGCAGCTCGTGGGGGCGTCCATCCTGGCGAAAGGTGACCCGGCGGATCTCGTAGCGGGCGGCGCCGCCGGGCATCGCCATGTCCGCGACCCGCGGCGTCTCGCCGAGCAGGCAGGGCTTCAGGCCGAGCGCCTCGGCGGACTCACCGAGGAGCGATTTCACCGGACGGGCGAGCCAGCGCGCGCCGCGCCGGTTGACCAGCCGCAGCCGCTCTCGATCGTCGAAGGCGAAGATGCCGGCCTCGATCTCCTCGAGCACCTTCCCGAGCAGCGCGTCGGACTCGTGACGGGCCAGCCGGTGTTCCCGCTCGGCGGCGCCGAGGGCGTTCAGCTCGGCGGCGATCTCGGCCATCGGGTCGTCGCCGACGTCGCCACTGGCGCGGATGTCGTACTCACCGTCGCGGACGGCGCTGGCGATGTTGCTGAAGGTCCGCAGCCGCTCGACGATCCCTTCCCGTGCGGTGAAGGCGAAGATCAACCAGCAGCCGAGGACGACCACCGTCAAGCTCCAGCGCAGCGCGGGGGAGTCGGCGATCAAGCCCGGAGAGGTCCAGGTCAGGACGAGGGCGATCAGCGCCGGCACACCACCGGCCGCGAACAGGTAGGCCTGGGTCCGCTGCCAGCGCGGAGCGTTCATCGACCGTCGTCCGGATCTTCCTGTCCCAGACCGTGACGTTCGAGGCGCCGGTACATCGCGCTGCGACTGAGCCCCAGCGCCTCGCCGGCGTCACGGACGTTACCGCCGTGGCGCTGCAACGCCCGGGAGATCAGCACGCGCTCGGCGTCGTCGAGGGTCATCGACTCGAGTGGATCCGTCGGGCCCGCCTGGGCACCGACCTGTTCGAGCCGCAGGTCCGCCGGCGCGATCCGCGATCCCGCCGCCAGGAGCACCGCGCGCTCGACGGCGTGGGCCAGCTCCCGGACGTTGCCGGGCCACGACGAGTTTTGCAACGCCACCGCCGCCGCCTCGCTGAAGCCCTCGAGGGAGCGCCGGTACTTCGCGTTGAAACGGGCCAGGAAGTGGGTCGCCAGGGGCAGGATGTCGTCCCGTCGCTCCCGCAGCGGTGGGATGCGAACCTCGACGGTGTTGATGCGATAGAACAGGTCGCGCCGGAAGCGTCCCGCTTCGACCTCTCCCGGCAGATCGGCGTTGGTCGCGCAGACGACGCGCACGTCGGTCTTGCGAGTGCGCGACGAGCCCAGTCGTTCGAACTCACCGGACTCGATCACCCGCAGCAGCTTGGACTGCTGGTCCAGCGGACAGTTGGCGATCTCGTCGAGGAACAGCGTCCCACCGTCGGCCAGCTCGAAGCGGCCGATGCGCTCGCCCCGGGCGTCGGTGAACGCGCCCTTCTCGTGGCCGAACAGTTCGGCCTCGACGAGTCCGCCCGACAGCGTGCCCATGTCGACGGTCAACGAGGCCTGCTCGGCTCGCTCCGAGGCCCGGTGCAGGGCGGCCGCGATCACACCCTTGCCGACGCCGTTGTCGCCGGTGATCAGCACCGTCGCATCCGAGGGGCCGACCCGCTGGATCAAGGAGAGCACGTCGCGCATCGCCGCCGACTCGGCGACGATCGTCCGGTCGCCACCGGCCTGGAGATCCTTGATCGATTCCTCGAGGCCCCGCTGTCGCCGACGCAACCGGGAGAGATCGAGCTGGGCTGCGACGATGTTGAGCAGACGTTGATTGTCCCAGGGCTTCTCGACGAAGTCCCCGGCACCCTCGCGCATGACGCGGACGGCGATGTCGACGCTGCCGTAGGCCGTCATCACCACGACGGGCAGGATGTCGTCCAGCTCGCGGGTCCGGCGGATCAGCTCGAGACCTTCGGCACCGGAGGTCGTGTCCCGGGCGTAGTTCAGGTCCATCAGCAACAGGTCGTAGCGCGAACGACCGAGGCATTCGATCGCCTGGGACGGGGAACCGGCGGTGTCGACGGCGTAGCCGGCGTCACGGAGCAGCATCCGCAGCGCCCGCAGCACGTCCGCCTGGTCGTCGGCCACCAGCACACGGGGCATGTCGGTACTCATCGCACCGGAATCCTATCAGTGTCTGCCGGTCCGGGTTCGGCCGATGCGGGTTCAGCCGATGCGCAGGAGGATGCCCAGGTAGATCGCACCGAGGGAGAGCAAGTTGATCATCCAGATCCAGCTCGGCACCGGGCTTCGTCGGTCGAGGACCTCGCTTCCGCCGCCCATACCGGCAGGCCACTCCGGCGATCGCGCCAGCAGCGACTGGATCGCCAGGATCGCCGAGAGTACGACGCCGCCGATTCCGATGATGAGTAACGTCATGATCCGCCTTCTTTCTGACCCCCCTGTTTTAGGACGATCGGGCTTTCCTGACACTCACCCTGGGCGCCGAATTCTTGGGGAATCGCGCCAGTGCTGCTTTTCCCTCGGAAATCGCATTTGAACCGGCGCGGCGATCCTTGTAGTTTTGCCAGCGTGCAACCCCGACTCCTCGTGCTGAACGGCCCGACCAAGGGCGATGTCCACTCCCTCGACGGGGACCGGATCACTCTGGGCCGCGGCGACGGCAACGACATCCAGATCGCCGTCCTCGAGGTCTCCCGACAGCACTGCGTCTTCACCCGGAACGAAGCGGACGAGGTCACCATCGCGGATCTCGAGAGCCGTCACGGGACCCTGGTCGACGGCGCCGACGCCGACGGACGCAAGCTCCGGCACGGCGACGAGATCGTCCTCGGAACCGCGCGGCTGCGCTTCCTCGTCGAGGAGCTTGCCGACGACGAGACCGACGAGGACGAAGAAGAGACTACGAAGTGGGGCACGGGAAGCCTCGTCGACCGGAACACGCTGACCTGCACGGTCGACAACGCCGTCGGCCGCTCGCTGGCCAGCATGGAGGCGGCGCTGCCGGGAAGCGATCAGCTCAGCACCGAATTGCACGCCTTGCTCCGGCTCTCTTCCGGACTTCAGGAGACCCTCGAACTGGCCGAGCTGGCCGAGGTGTTGCTGGTGGCGGCGTTCGCGATGCTGCCGGTCGAGCGGGCCGGCGTGCTGCTGGTGGAGAAGGGGATCGACTTCCCCGGCGTGATCGCCGAGCGCAACGGCCCGGTTCGCTACAGCAAGACGGTCATCCGCCGGGTGCTCGACGACAAGGTCGCGCTGTTCCGGCCGCGGCTGGATTCCGACGCGGAGCTGGCGGTGCTCGAGAGCGTCGATGCGTCCGGCGCGTTGCTTGCCGCACCGATGGTGACCGGCCAGGGTGAGTCGATCGGTGTGCTGTACCTCGATCGCAGCTCGCCCGGCTTCGTCCCGCGCCACCTCGAGCTGGTCACCGCGATCGTCGGCATCGCGACGCTGGCCTTCCAGAACGCGTTGCAGACGCGCTGGTTGCGACTGGAGAACCGGCGCCTGCGCGAGGAGAACCCGAACCACCACGACATGATCGGCGACAGCCCGGCGATGAAGAAGCTCCTCGACTTCGTCCACCGGGTCGCGCCGACCGATTCGACGGTGCTCGTCCACGGCGAGAGCGGATCCGGCAAGGAGCTGGTCGTCCGCGCCCTGCACCGGGCCAGCCCGCGGTCCGAGATGCCCTTCATCGCCGTCAACTGCGCCAGCCTCTCGGAGACCCTGCTCGAGAGCCAGCTGTTCGGCCACGAGAAGGGCTCGTTCACCGGCGCCGTCGCGCGACAGATCGGACGGATGGAGGCGGCCCACGGCGGGACGCTGTTCCTCGACGAGATCGCCGAGATCCCGCTGACCCTGCAGTCCAAGCTGCTCCGCGCGCTGCAGGAGCGGGAGATCGAGCGCCTCGGCGGCACGCGACCGATCCCGGTCGACGTCCGCCTCGTCGCGGCAACTCACCGCGACCTCGAAGAGGAGGTCAAGCAAGGTCGCTTCCGCGAGGACCTGTACTACCGGCTCAAGGTGATCACCTGCGTCGTCCCGCCCCTGCGCGAGCGCCGGGACGACATCCCGCTGCTGGTGCGCCACTTCGCCGAGTTGCACGGCCGGAAGCTGGGGCGGCCCCGGGTGCCGATCGCCCCCGAGGCCCGGGCCGTGCTGCTGCGCCACGACTGGCCCGGCAACGTGCGGGAGCTGGCCAACGCCGTCGAACGCGCGGTGGTCCTCGGCGACGGCGACGTGCTGCGGCGCGAAGATCTACCCGACGAACTCGGAGCGAGTCGCGCGGGGACAGAGCCGGAGGGGACCGGCTTCCTCGACTCCCTCAACGCCTACAAGAAGCAGCTGATCCTCGATGCCTTCGCCGCCGCGGGGCAGGACTACAAGGCCGCAGCCGACCAGCTGGGCGTCCACGTCAACTCCCTGCACCGGATGATCCGCAATCTGGGGCTGAAGGACGAGCTGACGAAGTAACGAGCTGGACGGGAGACTTGCCGGGCCCGGACCCCCTCACGTCAGCCACCACGATTGACGTGAGTGACAGGTCCGGGCCCGCCTCGTCATCTCGGACTTGGAGGCTGGGCGAGACGGATCCGGGCCGTGATCGAACCGGAACCGTTGAGCGGCGAGAGGCTGAGCAGCGTCCGGTGCGTCGTCGTGTCGAACGCCGTCGTGTCGAACGCCGTCGCGTCCTTTGCCGTGGAGTTCTGGATCACCTGGCAGTTGGGCAGTTCGCCGTTGACCACCGCCTCCAGGGAACCCTCGATCCCGGGCATCTCTTCGCCGTGACACTGGAACTTCATCATCACCGAGTCGGGATACTGGGCCGAGCCGTCCCGGCGCACGCCGCAGGGGCTGAACAGGTCGGAGCAGTCCTCGTCGTCGAGGGTGCCGGCGGGGTAGACGTAACCGGTGGTCACGAAACGAGAGCCGTTGACGACCGGACCCTCGGACGGCCCGACGTAGGCGACCTCGACGACCTCGGCGACCGACGAACCGCCGCTGGCCAGCGCGGGAGCGATTCCGGCCACCATCGTCAAGGCCAGGACCATCGTCATCGTTGCTGCGGTGCGGTTGCTCATCGTCTTCCCCTTCTGCGCCCCTCGGCGCCCTCCGGCGTGTCTCACGCCTGGAGACATTGCACGGGGGATGCCAGGTTGCGCCGATGGAAAAGACGTTGGACTTCAGGGGATTTTCAGGGGACCAGGCCGGGATCGATCCCGGAACGAACCCTTCGGTTGGTTCCCGGCCGGGCGGACTAACCGTCGGGTTAGTCGTCGCCCAGGGCGGCCCGGACCGTGACGCCGTCCCGGTCGATCAGCCGGGCGGTGACGCCCCAGCCGCCGAAAGACTCGCTGACGGCGAAGGTCAGCTCGTTCGCTCCCGGTTGCAGCGACAGGTAGAGCACGTCGTGGTCGACGTTCATCACGCCGAGGTAACGCAGCGAGCGGGTGCGGTAGCTGTTGTCGCCGCGAAAGATCGGCTTGCCGTTGAGGAAGACCGTCGCCTTGTCGCTGAAGCCGTAGCCGAGACGCACGACCCGGGCCCGGTCCGACTCGAGGGTGACCCGGGCCAGGACCGTCGCCAGCTGGACTCCCGCCGGCTTGGCGACCCAGCGCGAGAGGTTGACCCGACCACGGGCGTCGGCGTCGACGAGCTGCCAGCCCCCGGCGTCGACGAGCTGATCCGGTCGTTCCGGTTCCGCGAACGAGGCCGAGATGGCCCAGCGCGGCAGCAGGCCGCTGTCCGGGGCGGGGCCGGCGGGGGTGGGATAGTCATGGGTCCGGTCGTCGACCTGGACGCTGAAGTTGGACATCACGTTCGGGTAGAGCGACTCGGTCTGTGCGGCGGGGAAGAACGCGGTCAACGCCATCCCGCCGCTTCGCTGGCCCAGCCGCATGTCGGGGACCGACAGCGTCGATGTCTTCTCGCCGTCGATGTAGGCCTCGAGCTTCGGTCCGGCGACGACCAGCTTGACGTGGATCCAGCGGTCGGTCGGGATCTCGAGACTCGCGTTGAACTCCGGGTAGAGCTGCCACGCCGAATTGCCGTTGAAGACCGGCGTGTACTGCATCGCGTCGAAGCGGCCGGTGTTGTGGGGCCGGAGATAGAAGTGCTCCCGGTCGCTCCCCTCGGCGCGAAAGACGACCCCGGCGAACGAACGCTGGCCGGTCGTGCGCATGTCGTACTCGATCGTCCCGTTCTCGAACTCGAAGTCGACGATCTGCGCGGAGCCGTTGCGCATCCGCAGGGCCGGCCGGCCGTCGACCTCCTCGAGGACGACGTCGCCGTTGAGCGTCCAGCGCAGGCCGGAGAACTCGACCTCCTGCTGGACCGAGGCGCTGCCGGCGGGTTCCAGAAGCTCCGCGACCGCCGCGTCGACCCGCTCGTGGAGATCCGGCGGGGCTCCGTAGAACACCGCCGACGCCTGCCCCTGCCGATCGAAGACGATCAACGTCGGCACCGCCATCACGCCGCCGAACGCCTCGGTCGTCTCGAGAGAGGCCATCGCCACCCGCATGCCCTCGCCGACGTTGGCGACCATGTTGCGTACCTGCTGTTCCTCGGACTGCACCGCCAGCGCCAGCACGGTCACGTCGCCGACGTGCTTGCGGCCCAGCTGGGGCAGCCACTGGATCGTGCCCTCGCAGGGCGGACACCAGCTGGCCCAGAACTCGACGACGACGACCTGTCCGCCGAGCTCCGCCGTCTGGAAGGCGTTGCCTGCCAGGTCCTGCAACGTCAGGTCGGGCAAGCGGACTTCGGCGGCCGGGTCGGCGGCGGTAAACGCCTTGCCCTCGAGGGTGCCGTTGTCGAGCCGCAGCTCGACCATGCGCCGCAGGTCGGCCACGAAGCGATCGCGCCCGGCCTGCTCGCGCCAGGGGGTGTAGCGCCCCGGTGTCTGACCTTCCCAGTCGTAGAAATCGTCCGGCGTCGCGACCAGCACGTCGTCGATGAAGATCGCCGGGTACTTGTCGACGCCCAGCTTGTCCGCCACCGGGGAAGCGCCGAAGTCCTCGACCCGGAAGACCACCTTACCGTCGTATTCCGCCGCCACTTTCTTTGCCAGCAAACTTGCCGGCCCGGAGAGGTTTCACGTGTAAGGCCAGCGGACCAGGGTGATCGCCACCTGACCCGCGGTGACCGCCGGCCGAGGCCGCTTGGCCGTCGTGCCGACCACCGACGCGTAGGCCGGGGCGACCTGCTCGATGATCACCGCCGCCGCCGTCAACGCGTCGGCCTCCGCCGTGTCGTCGGCCAGGGTCATGGCCGCCCGCTCGAGGTATGCCAGGACGATGCCGTGGTCGGTGCCGTCCTCCTGGAAACGTCGCAGGTAGGCGGTCAGCTTCTGTTGCAGGTCGTCACGGTCGTCGGGGGGCTCGGCGGCGAGCAGCGCCGCTTGCCGGGTCGCGTCGAGATACTCGTACAGCGCGCCGAAGTAGAGCCCGGCGGCGTTCATCTCCAGGATCTCCTTGATCGACGCGTTGAGCACGATGAACTGGCCGTGCTTGCCGGTGCCCGCCCCGGGTTTGGCGAACTCGTCGGCCGTCCGGGCCTCCAGCGCTTCAAGCTCCGCCGTCAGGTCACGGGTCCGGGGCGCCTCGAGGCTGCTGTTCGTCGCCAGGGATGCGCAGATCCGCTGCAACTCGAACTGTCCCCGGGCGCGACCGAGGTAGAACAGCCCGTTGGCCGGCTGGGTCGCCTCGGCCATCGCCAGGGCGGCCTCGTAATAGTGAGCCGACCGGTTCAACGCCCGCTCGGCCAGTGCCCGCACGTGGGCCGGCGCCGCCGGGCAGCTCGCCGACGCGGCCTCCCGCTCCTTGTTCGAGGCCAACGTGGCCTGATTGCGCCATTCGGCCTCGAACGCACCCTGGTCCTGGATGATCTCGGTCATCGAGGCCCGGTAGATCAGCCCGGCCCCCAGCTCCAGCGGCATCATCAAGCTGTCGAGGGCCAGGTGCAGACGCCCGGCCTCGATCGCCGCCAGCGCCTCGTCCCGGGCCCGGGCCACGCCGTCGGCGTTCTCGCCGAGGGCGGGGTGTTCGGCCATCGCGCCGACCTCGGCGACCAGCGTTTCCAGCCCCTCCCGGCTCGGGTTGCCCTCGGCCGCGTGGGGGATGGGGCCCAGGATCGGGCCCAGGATCAGCAGTACGGGGATTGCGAGTTTCTTCATGGATCCGATGCTAGCAACGGCACCGGCGCCGGGCCTGAGAGAAAGCTGAGAGTTTCCTCCGTGGGGACTTTCGAGGGGAAACCAACCCCGGCCGGCCGGTTCCGCGACTCGATGGTCGGCCGCGACGTGTTGATCGGCGGAACCGACGCGGGGCGCTCGCGCTGCTGTTGCTGGCGGGGGTCGCGGCGATCTTCGTCTTCGCCTGAGTCAACGCTCGCGCAACCGGAAGCGATCACGGATCAGATCGAAGCCGGGCTGTGTGACCGTGTCCGATACGGTCTCCTGGATGATCAGGACCTCGAACGGCGGCTGCTCCTCGGTACTGCAGAACATCAGCAACGAGTATTCGCCACCTTCGATCTGTCCGATGCCGACCCGGCCGGCACCCTCGTAGTCGCCCCAGCGATCGATCGCCGTCGTCGAGCCGACTTCGTACGCGTCGGTGAGATTGCCCAGTGTCTCCTCGACGCACTCGGTCGAGTCCAACGTCTCGGAATAGAACCAGAACTGGATCGTCGCGTCGGCCATCGAGGGGCCGATGCCGAAGCTCCAGTCCGGATCGTAGTCTTCATCCTCGGTGTCCAGGAGCCAGTTGCCGGGGTACTCGAGGGTGTACGCGTCGCGTTCGACGGTGATCGTTCGTCCAACCTCGGCCGGTGTCTCGAAGACCCAGCCCGCGAACAGCGCCACGAGCAACGCGCCGCCGAAGACGACGCTGTAGATCGCCCCGGGAAGCAGCAAGAACCAGAACCGGGCCGGCCACTTGTTGACCTCGAACGCCGTGCGGACCCCGCGGTAGCTGACGTAGAGCGACCAGAACAGCCCGACCAGAACGATCATGCCGAGGGCGTCGCCACCGGCGGCAGCGGCGAGGGGTGTCTCGTAGTGCCAGGTCTCCCAGCCGGTGTAGAGCAGGAACGGAATCGCGTAGGCCTGGCCGGCGAAGAGGTAGACCCGGCGGGCCAGCGCCGCGTCGATCTCCCGGGCGCCGCTCCAGCCCAGCCGCGTGCGATACCACCATCCGCCGAGGGTGTAGTAGAGGATGCCCCCGAGGATTCCCATCCCGGCACAGAACAACCAGTAGGTCGTCCAGTCCTCCTTGACGAAGTACAGCGTCGGATCGCCCTGGCGCGTCAGCGCCCGGGTCTCGAGCCGATCCATCGCGCCGACGATCCCGTAGAGCCAGGTCGCGACGACCGTCAGCCATGGAGCGGAGACGATCACGAACTCCTCGAAGAACCGCTGGCCGGAAGACCAGGTAGATCGGCCAGGCCCCTTCGAAGGTGGCTCCACCGTCGTCGCCGGCAGTTCTTCCGGTGCCGCGAAGGGGTCGCGCTCGTCAGTCATCCCAGTACCTCTGACATTCGGAGTAGGTGAT
This sequence comes from uncultured bacterium, assembly GCA_942490715.1. Taxonomy (GTDB): domain Bacteria; phylum Acidobacteriota; class Polarisedimenticolia; order Polarisedimenticolales; family Polarisedimenticolaceae; genus CALNYP01. The sequence goes on along the minus strand of CALNYP010000005.1, from coordinate 243,524 downwards.
CGGAAAGCTCCAGTCGTTCTCGCTCGACGGCTCCGGTCTGCAGCGCCAGTCCGAGGACGGCGGCCAGGAACGGTTGGTACATCGTTCGCCCCCTTGCGGCCATTATCCCCGAACTCTGCCAGAATGAGCCCATGCAGATCTGGGTCGACGCCGACGCCTGTCCGATCGTGATCAAGGAGATCCTCTACCGTGCCGCGGAGAGGGTGCAGGTGCGGCTGACGCTGGTCGCCAACCGTCCGCTGCACGTGCCGCGTTCCACGCAGATCCACACCTTGCAGGTCGGTCAGGGATTCGACGTCGCCGATCGCAAGATCGCCGAGCTGGCCCAGCCCGGGGATCTGGTGATCACCGCCGACATCCCGCTGGCCGCCGATATCGTCGAAGGCGGTGCGATCGCTCTCGACCCACGAGGCGAGCTGTACACCGAAGAGAACGTGCGTGAACGGCTGGCGATGCGAAACCTGATGGACGAGCTACGCAGCAGCGGCATGGACCTCGGCGGCCCCGCGGCGATCGGCAAGAGCGACCGGCAGGCCTTCGCCAACCAGCTCGATCGCATCCTGGCGCAGGTGAAGTAGGGTAGAACGATGACGATCCTGATCATCATGGGATTGGTGGCCGGGGCGATGATCGTTTGCGAACTCCTGTTCAAGGGGAGGAACTGGCCGGCGGTGCGCGGCTGGTGGCTCCGCGCCATCCTGCTCAACTCGGTCCAGGTCGGAACGGCGTGGGTCGCGGTGATGAGCTGGGACCCCTGGATGGCCGGCCGGCGCCCCTGGTCCGCCGACGGTCTCGGCGTGGTTGGCGGCACGATCGCCGGCTACCTGGCGATCACCTTCGTCTACTACTGGTGGCATCGCGCGCGACACGCGTCGCCGTTTCTCTGGCGCTGGTTTCACCAGGTGCATCACAGCCCCCAGCGCATCGAGATCATCACCAGCTTCTACAAGCACCCGGTGGAGATCGTCGGCAACGGACTGCTCTCCAGCGCCATCGCCTATTTCCTGGTCGGGTTGAACGCCGAGACGACGACCTACGCCGTGCTGATGACCGGACTGGCCGAGCTGTTCTACCACTGGAACGTGCCGACACCCTGGTGGCTCGGTTTCGTGATCCAGCGGCCCGAGAGTCACTGCGTGCATCATCAGGCCGGGCTGCACTCCTACAACTACGGCGACCTGCCGATCTACGACATGCTCTTCGGCACCTTCCGCAATCCGCGGCAGTGGAACGACGCCTGCGGCTTCGGCGAACAGGAGCATCGACTGGCACCGATGCTCGTCGGCATCGACGTGCTGGCGGATACCGACGGCGAGAAGGACGACGGCGGCGATCGATGAAGCACCGGGCCGCCGTTTTTCTGCTCGTCCTCGGCTCGCTGACGATGGTCGGCGACCTGACCGGCCTCGACGCGTTGCAGGGCTTCGGTAGCGCGACGACCGCCTCTCCCGCGCCGAAGGTCTTCTCCGCCGTGAAGGGCTACGAGACCTACTCCACCCGCTTCCACCTCGAGTGGTCCGACGTACAGGGTCGCGAGCATTCCGTCGAGCTGACCCCGCAGCTCTACGCACGCCTGGCCGGGCCGTACAACCGGCGTAACGTGTTCGGTGCCGCGGTGGCCTACGGTCCGGTGCTCTCCACCGACGAGCGGACCCGGGATATGTTCCTCGCCGCCGCGCGGTACGCGCTCACCGGCGACGCTCCACTGCTGCGGGAGATCGGCGTCGACCCGGAGACGGTCGACGGACCGTTGCGCATGCGCTTCGTTCCCCGGCCCGGCACCGAGATGGGCGACCTGCCGACGGTGATCGAGGTCGCCGGCCGTTGACCACGGCAACCCACGCCGGCAACGGATGGACCGGGGGTCAGTACAGCCTGTTCCGCGGGCTGTTCGGGATCTACCTGTTCGTGCACTTCGTGCACCTGGCGTTCTGGCCCGACGTCTTCTCGTCGAGCGGGATCCTGCCCGAGGGGTCGGTCAGTCCGCTGCTGCACGCCTTCCCGAACCTGTTCCTGCTGGCGGATTCGCCGGCGGTCGTCGTCGCCACGCTGATCGTCGGCGCGGCGCTCAGTCTTTGCTTCGCCGTCGGCAAGTACGACCGGGTCGCCGCGGTGTCGCTCTGGTACCTCTGGGCCTGCCTGTTCGGCCGCAACCCGCTGATCGCCAACCCCGGTCTGCCGTTCGTCGGCTGGCTGTTGCTGGCCCACGCGTTTCTGCCCGCCGCACCGTACGGTTCACTGGCGGCGCGCAGGCGCATCGACCCGCAAGGGGACTGGTCGTTCACGCCGTCGATCCACGCGGTCGCCTGGATTCTCCTGGCGCTGGGCTACAGCTACTCCGGTTACACCAAGCTGGTCAGCCCGTCCTGGCTCGACGGCACCGCGATGCGCTATCTGCTGGAGAACCCGCTGGCCCGGCCGACGCTGCTCCGGGAGTGGCTGCTCGCAACGCCGGCGATCCTGCTGAAGCTCGCCACGTGGGGGGGCCTGACACTCGAACTTCTTTATGCGCCCCTGGCGCTGTTCCGTAGGGCACGACCCTGGATCTGGCTGGCGATGGTGCTGCTGCACCTGGGGTTGATCGTACTCGTCGACTTCGCCGACCTGACCCTGGGCATGCTGATGATCCACCTGTTCACGTTCGATCCGCGCTGGCTGCCGGCGCGGAGCGGAGCGCCGGACACGCTGCGCTACGACGGCTCGTGTGGGTTGTGCCACGGCACGGTGCGCTTCGTGCTGGCCGAGGACACCGGCGGTCAGGGGTTCCGCTTCGCGCCCCTGGAAGAGGAAGCTCCCGGTAGCGTGATCGTCGAGAAGGCTGACGGCACGGCGCTGGTCCGCTCGGCGGCGATCGTCTACCTGCTGGATCGCCTCGGCGGGCTGTGGCGGCTGCTCTCGTGGTTGCTGTGGGCGGTGCCGCGGCCGCTGCGGGATCTGGGCTACGACTTCGTCGCGTCGATCCGGCATCGGATCTTCCCGCGCCCCGACGACGCCTGCCCGATCATGCCGGTCGAGTACCGCAACCGCTGGGTCGAGTGACGCGGCCCGCGCCCGGGTCAGCTTCCCTGTAGCGGGATCACGTAGAACAGCACGGCGAAGAAGTGGAAGGTGCTCCCGGCCTGGACGAACAGGTGCCAGATCGCGTGGTTGTACGGCAGCTTCTTCCACACGTAGAAGACGACGCCGCCGGTGTAGGCCAGACCGCCGAGCAACAGCAGGATCAGCCCGCCGATCGGGACGCTCTGGAGCATCGGCTTGACCGCGATCGCCGCGATCCAGCCCAGCAACAGGTAGAGCACCAGCGAGACCTTGCGGGCGCGCTCCCGGGCGAACGCCTCCATCGCCACGCCGACCAGGGCCAGCCCCCAGACGATTCCCAGCAGGGTCCAGCCCCAGGGCCCGCGCAGGTTGACCAGCAGGAACGGCGTGTAGGTCCCGGAGATCAGCAGGTAGATCGCGGCGTGGTCGAGGCTCTGGAACACCGACTTCGCGCCGGAGTCGGGCAGGGCGTGGTAGATCGTCGAGGCGCCGTAGAGCAGGACCAGGGTCGCGCCGTAGATGCTCGCCGAGACGATCTGCCAGGGGTCGCCGTTGAGGCTCGCGAAGATCACCAGGATGGTCAGGGCGGCGACGCTGCAGAGCAGGCCGACTCCATGAGTGATCGCGTGAGCGACCTCTTCGGCAAGGGTGAAGCCGTTCATCGTGGTAACTCGATCCGTTGGAGATGAGGCGAGCATTCTAGCCGTATCCTCCGGGAACAGGTACTTTTCAAGTACGTACCGGATGGAACCGCTGCCACCTTTTGAATCGATCCGGCGAGGATCCCGGGATATTCGAGAGGTTTCGTACAATAGAGGCCATGAACGGCGAGACGAGTGGTGAGTTCCGGATCGGGGCGTGGCAGGTCGAGCCGCGGCGGCACCGACTTCGCCGCAACGGCGAGGAGCGCCGGGTCACGCCGAAGACGATGGAGCTGCTGCTGCGCCTCGCCGACCGCCCCGGCGATGTCGTCACCCGGGACGAGTTGCTGGCCTCGATCTGGCCGGACACCCACACCGGCGAGGAGGTGTTGACCCGTGTGGTCTCCGATCTCCGGGCGGCCCTGGGCGACGATCGCAAGAGCCCCCAGTTCGTCGAGACGATTCCCAAGGTCGGGTACCGGTTGATCGCCGAGGTCGGCGAGGTCGGTGGGGTCGGCCCGGTGGCCGAGGTCAGAACGATTCCCGGGCGGCGTGTGACGCTGGTCACCCTGGCGATCGCCGTTCTCGTGGTCGGAGTCGGCTACTGGATCGCGGTTCGCGACGGTGGTTTCGGCTCCCGGGACGCGGCGCGGCCGGCGGCGCCTCTCGCGGCGGTTCCGCTGACCACCGACCGGGGCTTCGAGAGCCACGCCGAGGTCTCCCCCGACGGCAGCCGGGTCGCCTACGTCTGGTCCGGCAACGACGGCAGCAACGCCGACATCTGGATGTTGACGATCGCGACCGGCGAACGAAAGAAGCTGACCGACCACCCGGCGTTCGAGGCCGGCGCGACCTGGGCCCCTGACGGCCGGCGCGTCGCGTTTCATCGTTATCAAGAAGACAGCTGCACGATCGTCGAGCTTCCGGTCGACGGCGGACCGGAACGGCGGATCGGCTCCTGCGGCCGCAGCCCGGTACCGGATCTGGCCTGGTCCCCCGACGGAGAATGGCTCGCCTTCTCGGATCGGGACGACCCGCAAGAATCCTTCGGCGTGTTTCTGCTCAGCACCGTCACCGGGGAACGCCGCAAGCTGATTGGCCCTCCCGGTCAGGCCTGGGGCGATCGTGACCCGTCGTTTTCCCCCGACGGGCGGCAGGTCGCCTTCACGCGCAGCGTGAGCATGGCGACCCAGGACGTCTGGCGCATCCCGGTCGAGGGTGGCGAGGCGCTGCCCGTCACCCGGGACGGTCGCTCGGTGCGCGGGCACGCCTGGGCTCCCGACGGCGCCTCGATCGTCGTCTCGACCCGGCGCACCGCCTGGCGCGGGTTGTGGCGCTACCCCCTCGACGGCGGCGACCCGCGCTGGATCCCCCTCGAGGTCAGCCACGCCTGGCGACCGAGCATCGCCCGGGACGGCGCGATGGTCTTCGAGAGCCGGAAGATCCAGGTCGGTCTGTCGCGACTCTCCCTGGCCCGGGGCAGCCCGACGGTGCTCGAGTCGTTCCTGCCCTCGACGGCGGAGGATCTCGACCCGGACTACTCGCCCGACGGAAGCCGCATCGCGTTCACGTCGAACCGTTCCGGCTTCTTCGAGATCTGGATCGCTGGCGGAGACGGCTCGGATCCCGAACAGCTCACGGCCCTCGGCGGTTCGTTCACCGGCAACGCCCGCTGGTCGCCCGACGGCAGGCGGATCGCCTTCGACGCCCGGGTCGACGGTCAGGCCGACGTCTGGATCGTCGACGTCGAACGGCGGCAGCCCCGTCGCTTGACCAGCGACCCCGGCAACGATCTCGCGCCGAGCTTCTCCGCCGACGGCAAGACGCTCTACTTCGGCTCCAACCGCAGCGACGGGAGGTGGCAGATCTGGCGCATGCCGGCGGAGGGTGGCGCGGCGGAACCGGTCACCGACGACGGCGGCTATCTGGCCCTCGAGTCCGCCGACGGTACGACGCTGTTCTACACGAAGTACGGCGACGGCGGCCTGTTTCGCCGCTCGACGTCACCCGGCGACGGAGCGGGGGAGACGGCGGTCGCCTTCAGCGAGAACCTGATCGGCCCGGAGCACTGGACCGTGGCCGGCGACGGGCTGTACCTGATCACCGCCGACGACGACAGGGTCCAGCTGATCCGGATGCGCGACGGACAACCGCCGGAGACGTTGCACGAGGCGACCTCGACCAATCTGATGGCGGGACTGGCGATCGCGCCGGACGGCTCCGGGGCGCTGGTCGCCAGCATCACCCGGATCGAGGCCGATCTCTGGCGCGTCGACCTCGAATGAACTCGTTTCGCTATCTCTACCTCCACGGCTTCGGATCTTCCCGGGATTCGGAGAAGGGCCTTCAGTTGCGGCATCGACTGGCCCCGGCCGGGATCGAGCTGGAGCTGCTCGACGTCAACCGGCCGACCTTCGAGACCCAGACCTACAGCGCGATCCTCGCGCACCTCGACGAGATCGACCGCGGCACCGGCGACGGCGTCCGGTTACGCATCGCCGGTTCGAGCATGGGTGGTTACCTGGCGGCCCGCTGGGCCGAGCTGCACCCCGAGCGCGTCGACCGCCTGTTCTTGCTTTGCCCGGGGTTCGACCTGGCGGCGCGATGGCCGCTGATGGTCGGCGACGAGGCGATGCGGGCCTGGGAGCGAGACGGGGAACTCGAAGTTGCCGCTTCAGGGACGAAGCGCTCCCTGCACTGGCAGTTCGTGATCGACTCCCGGGGGCACCCCGCCTTTCCCGAGGTGCCCTGTCCGACTTGCATCGTCCACGGCACCCAGGACGAGGTCGTCCCGGTCGAGTTTTCTCGGGAATACGGGCAAGGTCGAGGGCACGTGCGGCTCGTCGAGCTGACCGACAACCATCTTCTTCATGACTCCGTCGCCCGCATCGGCGACGAGATGCTGAGGCACTTCGCATGAGATTCTTTGCAGCCGCGATCCTTGCTGTCGCCCTGGCCGCGCCTGGCGCGCCGACCGCGCCCGCCGTGGCCGACGACGGGAAACCGACCCTCGACGAACTCGTGGCGGCCAACACCCACTCGATCACCTTCGCGGACGGCAAGCTCGGCGGAGCCGGCGCCGACTGGTTGCGGCGCGAGGGCAAGCGGGTTCACTTCTTCATGCTCGGCGAGCAACACGCCACGGCGGACATCGCCGAGCTGTCCTCGGCGCTGTTTCGCGAGCTGAACCAGACCGGCTACCAGCGCGCCGCGGTCGAGGTCGGGCCGTGGTCGACGCCGGTGCTGGAGAAACTGCTGCGCTCCCCCGACGGGCAGGCGTTCCGCGACTACCTGGCCGGCGAAGGGCGCTCCCTCACGTTCCCCTTCTTCTTCTATCAGGAAGAGATGGACTTCGGCCGGGCCGTGGTTGAGTCCTCGACGTTGAAGCGCGACGCGCTCTGGGGCGTCGATCAGGAGTTCATCGCCGCCGGGCCGGTCGTGCTGGAACTGCTCGCCGGCTGGGCCGACACCCGGGAGACGAAGGCCGCCGTGGCCGCGGCCCAGGAGCAGTGCAAGCAGGACGTGATGCTGCTGGGCTCCGGCGACGAGGCGATCTGGCAGGCGCTCCACGAGGCCTTCGACGGGTCCGGGAACGCCGACGCCCGTCGGCTGCTCGACGAGGTCGATCTGTCCCGCCGGATCTACTCGCCCTTCGTCGGCCGCGGCGGCAACGCCTTCACCGGCAACGAGGAGCGCGAGCGCTACATGAAGACGAACTTCCACGAGCAGCTGTCCCGTGCGATGCAGGGCAGCGGCACGCCACCGAAGATCTTCTTCAAGTTCGGTGCGAACCACGTCATGTACGGCCACTCGCCGACCCACGTGTTGACCTTCGGAACGTTCGTTCGCGATCTCGGCCTGGCGCTGGGTGTCGAGACGGTCAACGTCCATGTCGACTGCATGGGCGGCGAGATCCGCGACCCCCGCAGCGGTGCGACGTCGGCCTGCAGCAGTTACTTCGTCGGCGAGACCGGCGAGCTCCGGGACCATGTCGACCCCGAGGGGATCACGCTGATCGACCTGCGCGGGCTGCGACCCCACGCGAAGCTGTGGCGTGGGTGGGACGAGCGGACTCGCCGGCTGATCCTCGGATACGACGCCTACGTGGTGATTCCGGATCCGCGAGCCGCCGGCCTCGTGGTGCCGCCGGGAACGGAGTAGACTCGACCGGTCATGAACCTGACCGGAACGAAGCTGGCCCATTACGAGATCCTCGGCATGATCGGCGAGGGTGGAATGGGGCAGGTCTACAGCGCCCGGGACACCCGGCTGGCCCGGGAAGTCGCGATCAAGGTGTTGCCCGACGAGGTCGCCGGCGACCCCCAGCGGCTCGATCGCTTTCGCACCGAGGCCCAGGCGGTCGCCGCGCTTAACCATCCGAACATCGTCACGATCCACGCCGTCGAGGAGGCCGAGGGGATCCTGTTCCTGGTGATGGAACGCATCGACGGTGACTCCCTCGACCACCGGCTGTCCAGCGGGCCGGTCAGCCTCGACGACTTCTTCCACATCTCGTCGGCGATCGCCGACGGACTCGCCGCCGCTCACGCCCGGGGCATCGTCCACCGGGACATCAAGGCGGCCAACGTCATGTTGACCGCCGACGGCCGGGTCAAGATCCTCGACTTCGGCCTGGCCAAGGTCGCGCTGCCGGCGTCGGGCGAAGACGATCGCACCCGGACCGTCACGGCGGCGGGGACGATCCTCGGCACGCCGGGGTACATGGCGCCGGAGCAGATCGTCGGCAAGCCTGCCGATGGGCGCTCCGATGTCTTCTCCACCGGCGTGGTGATGTTCTCGCTGCTGACCGGCCGGGAGCCGTTCCGCCGGGCGAGCGTTCCCGACACCCTCGAGGCGGTGATGCGCGAGGCGCCGCCGTCGATCGAGTCGATCGCGCCGGATGTCCCCGGCGGCGTCGCGGCGATCGTCAGCCGCTGTCTCGAGAAGAGCGCCGATGCGCGCTACGCCGACGGTGCCGAACTGCGAAGGGCCCTCGACGCGGTCCGGGAGCGAGAGCTGGCGTACGCATCGGGCGACCCTTCACCGCGGCCGATTCCGTTCTGGCTGATCCTGCCCGCCTTCGGGCTGATGCTTGTTCTCGGGCTGGTTGCCGTCTGGTGGAACGTGCGCCCCGACGGCCAGGACCGGCTGGCCGAGATCGTCCCCGCGTTCGACCAGGCGTTCGCCGAAGGACGACGGTACGAGGCCTACCTGCTGGTGCGCGACGAGTGGAGACGGGCGCCCGACGACCCGGTGCTGACCCGGCTGATCGACAGCGTCACGATCCCGCTGACGATCGCCAGCGAACCACCCGGGGCCGAGGTGTTCTACCGGCGCTACGTGGACGTGCACGGTGCCTGGGATTCCCTGGGGCGCACGCCGATCGAGACCCGTCTGCCGGTGGACAACTGGTTGCTGCGGTTCGAACTCGACGGCCATGCGACTGTTTTTCGTGACAGGAACGCCAGCGCCGGATCGCGGGCGGTCCCGATGGTCCCGCTGGATCAAGTACCCGAGGGGATGGTCCGGGTCGATGCCGGCACGGTGGTCCTCGGGGGAATCCCGGTCGAGGTCGACGCGTTCTGGATCGACGAGTTCGAGGTCACCAACGAGCAGTTCCAGGAGTTCGTCGACGCAGGTGGCTACGAGGAGCCGGCGTACTGGACCGAGCCGCTGATCGCCGACGGACGCGAGCTGTCGTTCGACGAGGCAATCGGCCGGTTCACCGACACCACCGGACGCACCGGACCGGCACCCTGGGAGGTCGGCCGTTTCCCCGCCGGCAAGGAGCGCCATCCGGTAAGGGGTATCAGCTGGTACGAAGCGGTGGCCTACGCCGGCTGGGCCGGCAAGAGCCTGCCGACGGTGTACCACTGGCGCCACGCCTCGGGGCTGAAGTACTACGCCCAGGTGTTGACCCTGAGCAACTTCGGCAGCGACGGACCGGCCCCGGTCGGCCAGTTCGCCGGGATGAACAGCTTCGGCTCCTTTGACATGGCCGGCAACGTGCGCGAGTGGTGCTGGAACGAGATCGGCGACGACCGGTACACACAGGGTGGAGCCTGGGACGATCCCTCCTTCGTGTTCCTGGAGACCGACGGCCGGGCGCCGCTCTCCCGGGATCCGACCGTCGGCTTCCGGCTGGTGCGCTACGACACAGCTCCGGCGGCTGTGACCCTCGAGCCGGTACGCCAGATGCGTTTCGACTTTCGCACGATCGAGCCGGTGTCCGACGAGGTCTACGACGTGCTCCGTGCCCGGTACGAACCGGAACAGACTCCCCTCGACGCACGAGTCGAGCGTTCCGACGACAGCGGCCCGCACTGGATCCACGAGACGGTCAGCCTCGAACCGGGTTATCCCGACGTCCGTCTGCAGGTCAACCTGTTCCTGCCGCGGAACGCCGAGCCGCCGTACCAGGCGGTGGTGATGCGGCCGACCAGTGTCGTCAACGGTCTCGACCAGATCGACGACTGGCTCGTCTTCATTCCGGAGTGGGTGCTGCGCTCGGGGCGAGCCCTCGTCGTGCCGTCCTACTGGGGCACCCTCGAGCGCAGAACCGAGGCCAGCGGTCGCGATCGTGCGCGTACGGTCCGCCAGGCGATGGACCTGGTGCGCACCGTGGACTACCTCCAGACCCGCGAGGACATCCGCGGCGATGGGCTGGGGTATCTGGGCATCAGCGCCGGCGCGGAGTACGCGGCGATCTACCTGGCCGTGGAGCCGCGCTTCGCCGGCGCGGTGCTGGTCGGCGGCGGATACCACGACGAGCACCAGCTCGCCGAGCCCCCGGAGATCCAGCCCTGGAACTTCGCCTCCCGGGTCAACACGCCGGTGCTGATGATCAACGGCAAGACCGACTTCACGCTACCTCTCGAGACGGCGCAGAAGCCGATGTTCGAGATGCTCGGCACCCCGGCGGAGCACAAGAAGATGGTGCTGCTGGACGGAGGGCACGTCGACACCGATCGAGCGCCGATGATCCGCGAAGCCCTCGACTGGTACGACCGCTACATGGGGACGGTCGATCGCAAGCCCGTTCGCTGACCGGAGCGGGGAGCCCGATCAGGGCAGCTCGGAGGCAGCCTCGGCGTCGATCATCACGTCCCGCCGGCCACCCTGGGGAACGATCCGTTCCACCGGATGGGTCTCGACGTGCTCGACCCCACCGAAGGCCTCGGCGATCACCTGGGCCTTGGCCTTGCCGGTCGCCAGGAACATCACCCGCCGCGCCGAGTTGAGTGCCGGGTAGGTCATCGTCAGCCGCGTCTGCCCCAGCTTCGGAACCTCGTTGGGCACGACCCAGCGCTGCTCCTCGTCGAGCGCCCTCGTGCCGGGGAACAGCGACGCCGTGTGGCCGTCGGTGCCGATCCCGAGGATCACCAGATCGAACTTGCGCTTGGGCTGGATCAGGAAGAGGTCGCCCAGGCGCACCTCGTAGCGCTTCGCCGCGTCGGCGGGAGCCTGTTCGCCCTTGAGCCGGAAGATCTGCGTCTCGGAGATCTCCAGCGGCTCGAACAGCAGCTCCCGGGCCATGTTGTAGTTGCTGTCCTCGTGATCCGGCGGAACGCAACGCTCGTCGCCGAACAGGAAGTAGACCTGGTCCCAGGGGATGGCGTCCTTGTAGGGCGGCTCGGTGAGTTTCCGGTACAGGCCCCGGGGCGTCGAGCCGCCGGCGAGCACGACCAGGAATCGATCGTGGAGCTGGATCGACGACTTCGCCATCGAGGCGAACCGCTCGGCGGCCGCCTCGGCCACCGCCTCGGCGTCCTGCAGTTTGTGGATCTTCGGCGGAATCGGCTTCCAGGGTGCGAAGCCCTCGTCGACAGGGGCCGCCGCGGCGGGTTCGTTCGATTCGGTCTTGGCGTCGTTCATGGCGCCATCTTAGCGGAAACTTGTGACGAGTTGTCGTCTGGGAGACCGGGCGACCCTGGTAGAATAGGCCCATGTACGAAACCGAAGAACAGATCCAGGCTACCCGTCTCCTGGAGGCGATCGAGAACGGTCGTGTCTCCCCGACCGAGATCGAGATCCTGGCCCAGGGTCTGGATCCGGTCTTCATCTACGTGATCATCTCGTTCGTCCGGGCGGTCTACCCCGCGACCGACCCCGCGGCGACCGCCGTGCTCGACCGGGTCGTGGCGATGACCAGGGGCGACGTCGTCCGCCGACACAAGCAAGGTGCCGAAGACCCGATCTCGAAGTGGTTCGAGAGCGAGCACGGCTATGCGAGCTATCGCGGACGCGGTGGCGAGATGCTGGCTCTCGTGGGTGCAAAACTGGAGGCGTGATCCTCCATGGCACGATACGAGAACATCCTGGGCACGGTCGGGAACACGCCGGTCGTGCGGCTGCGCAAGCTCGCCCCGGATCACGTCAAGCTCTACGCCAAGGTCGAGTCCTTCAACCCGATGGGTTCGGTCAAGGATCGCCTGGCCCTCGGGCTGATCGAGGAGGCCGAGCGCAGCGGAGCGCTGCAGCCCGGCCAGACCGTGGTCGAGGCGACCAGCGGCAACACCGGCATCGGCCTGGCGATGGTCTGCGCCCAGAAGGGCTACCCGCTGGTGATCGTCATGGCCGAGAACTTCAGCGTCGAGCGGCGCAAGCTGATGCGCTTCCTCGGCGCCCGGGTCGTGCTGACCCCGGCTCCCCATCGCGGCACCGGCATGCTGCAGAAGGCGGCGGAGCTGGCCGAGGAGCACGGCTGGTTCCTGTGCCGTCAGTTCGAGAACGAGGCCAACGCCGACGTGCACTCGCGGACGACCGCCCGGGAGATCCTCGACGACTTCGACGGTGAGCGTCTCGACTACTGGGTCACCGGCTTCGGTACCGGCGGAACGCTGAAGGGCGTTGCCCGGGTGCTCAAGCAGGAACGCGACGACACCAGGATCGTCGTCGTCGAGCCGGACAACTCGCGGATCCTGGCCAGCGGGATTCCCCAGCCGAAGTCGGCCGACGGCACGCCGTCGGACAGTCATCCCCGTTTCCGGACCCACGTCGTCCAGGGCTGGTCGCCGGACTTCGTGCCCAAGCTGGCCGAGGACGTCGCCGCCGAGAACTGGATCGACGAGTTCGTCCCGGTGACCGGAGAACAGGCGATGGGAACCGCCCGGCGCCTCGCCGCCGAGGAGGGCATCTTCGTCGGTGTCTCCGGCGGCGCGACGGCGGCGGCCGCCATCGAGCTGGCCCGGCGGGCGCCCGCAGGTTCGACGATCCTCTGCATGCTGCCCGACACCGGCGAACGGTACCTGTCCACGCCGATGTTCTACGAGGTTCCCGAGGCGATGACCGACGTGGAGGAGTCGATCTCCCGCTCGACGCCGAACTTCCGCTTCGACGAGGTGGTCGCACCGGCGGCAGCGGACCCCGCGGCGGCCGTCCCGGTCGAGGCCACCCCCGAGGCTGCGGCCTTCGTCGAGCAGGCGATCCATGACGCCGGGAACCCGGTCGTGATGTTCACCCTGGAGTGGTGCGAGTTCTGCTGGAGTGTGCGCAAGCTGTTCAACCACTGCGGCATCCCGCTCCGCACGATCGTCCTCGACTCCGCCGAGGCCCAGAAGGACGACTGGGGCGGTGGGATCCGCGACGCGCTGCAGGTCGCGACGGGCTCCCGCACCGTGCCGCAGCTGTTCGTCGGCGGTACGCGGGTCGGCGGCTCCGACGAGGTGTTCGCCGCGTTCCGTGACGGGTCGCTGCAGCGGCTGCTCGAGGAGCAGGGTGTGAGCTGGCGCCGGGACCGCGAGGTCGATCCCGGGCGATTCCGCCCCTCCTGGTTGCAGGCCTGATCGGTCGTGCCAGTCGGTTTCCCTGAGTGCAATTTAGTTGTATGATGCACATATTCAGGGAGACCCGACCATGGCCGACCGTGAAGTCCGATACATCGCCGCGGAAGCACTCGAGACCCACGCCGACGTCGAGGGGGCCCGCTACTGGGAGGTCTCCCTCGAGCAGACGATGCTGACCCGCTTCGAGGTCGAGCCCGGCGCCCGCTTCCCCGAGCACCGCCACGAGAGCGAGCAGATCACCCACGTCCTCGAGGGCACGCTGCGTTTCGAGGTCGCCGGCCGCCGCTTCGACGTCGGAGCCGGAGACGTGATCGCGATTCCCGGCAACGTACCTCACGCCGTCGAGGCGCTGGAGCGGACCGTCGCCGTCGATGCCTGGTCGCCGTTACCGCCGCGCTACCGACAGGAGAAACCGCGACGATGATCGACGACGTGATCTTGAAGCGTTTCGACACACCCGACGAGACCCGCACGTTTCCCAGGGGCAAGTTCGAGCTGGTGCGGATCGGCGGGATGACCCTGGGCCGGGCCTCCTACGAGCCAGGCTGGAAGTGGTCGGTCGACGTCGGGCCCTCGGCCGGGAAGCCGCTCTGCGACGTGCCGCACCTCGGCCTGGTCCTGCAGGGAACGGCCACGGCGGCCTTCGAGGACGGGACGGTCCACGAGCTGAAGCCCGGCGACCTGTTCGAGATCTCGGCGAAGCCCCACGACAGCTGGGTCGTGGGAGACGAGCCCGACGTATCGCTGCACTTCCTCGGGGCGGAGATCTACTCGAAGTAGAATGCCCGCCATGGACCGCATCGACTTCCGCTCCGACACCGTCAGCTGGCCGACCGCCGAGATGCGCCAGGCGATGGCCGCCGCACCGGTCGGCGACGACGTCTACGGCGAGGATCCGACCGTCAACCAGCTCGAAGCTCGGGCGGCGGAGAAGCTGGGCAAGGCGGCGGGGCTGTTCGTCGCCAGCGGGACGATGGGCAACCTCGTCGCGATCCTGTCTCACGCCAGCCGGGGGGAAGAGGCGATCCTCGGCTACGACTCCCACGTCTTCCAGTGGGAGGCCGGCGGGATCGCCAGCGTCGCCGGTGTGATGCCCCACGTGCTGCCGACCGACGAGGACGGTCGGATGGAGTTCGCGCGGGTCGAACAGGCCGTGCGCGACAGAGGCGATTCGCACCACGCCCGGACGAAGCTGTTGCTCGTCGAGAACAGCTTCGGCGGACGAGGCGGCTACCCGCTACCCCTGGACTACTTCGCCCGGCTTCGCGAGATCGCCGATCGCCACGGCCTGCGCATGCACATGGACGGTGCCCGGGTCTTCAACGCCGCGGTGGCCCTGGGTGTCGACGTGCGGCAGGTGGTCGGCGACGTCGACTCGGTGACGTTCTGCCTGAGCAAGGGATTGTCGGCACCGGCCGGTTCGGTGCTCTGCGGCAGCGAGGCGTTCATCGGCGAGGCCCGGCGGGCCCGGAAGATGCTCGGCGGCGGCATGCGTCAGGCCGGGGTACTGGCCGCGGCCGGTCTGCTGGCGATCGACCGGATGGTCGACGGGCTGGCCGAGGATCATCGGCGGGCCCGGATCCTCGCCGACGGGCTGGCCGGGATCCCGGGCATCGTCATCGACCCCGAACGGACCCGGACGAACATCGTGCACTTCCGACTCGACCCGGCGACGGGCCTCGAGCCGGTTGCGTTCGCGCGACGCATCGGCGAGGAACACGGGATCGGTCTGGGCACCTACCCGGTCGAGATCCTCCGCGCCGTGACCCACGCCTGGATCGGCGACGACGACGTGCAGAAACTGCTCGACGCCTGCCGCGGGGTCCTGGGCTAGACGGCAGCGGTCCGCAAGCGACGGCTAGAAGAACAGGATCGCGGCCAGCGAGACGACGACGATCCCGGCCAGGTTGAGCAGGAAACCGGCCCGGACCATCTGTGGAATCGTCAGCTGACCGGAGCCGAAGACGACCGCATTCGGCGGCGTGGCCACCGGCAACATGAAGGCGCAGCTCGCCGCCAGCGCCACCGGTGCGGCGAGGGCGATCGGCGCCATGCCGGCCTCGACGGCGACCGCACCGACGACCGGCAGGAATGTCGCCGTCGTGGCCAGGTTGCTGGTGAGTTCGGTCAAGAAGATGATCAGGGCGACGACGACGATCACCAGCAACGTCTGACTCGTCAAGCCCATTCCGGTCAGCGCGGCGCCGAGCCAGCCGGCCAGTCCGGTCGCCGACACCGCCGCCGCCAGGGACAGTCCGCCGCCGAACAGGATCACGAGGCCCCAGGGCAACTCCTTCATGTCCGGCCAGCGCAGCAGTCGCGAACCATCGCCGGCTCCGCTGGGGACCAGGAACAGCGCGATGCCGGCCAGCATCGCCAGGCCGGGGTCCGACAGGCCCGACAGCGCGTCGACCTTGACGATCGCGGGGCGGGTCAGCCAGCAGACCGCCAGGGTCGCGCCGACCATCGCGACCCTGCGCTCGGGAGTCGTCATCGCACCGAGATCCCGGCGCAGCTGGCTCAGGTGCGCCCGGGTCGCCCCGCTGGTCGTGAACGGAACGGGATGCAGAACCTTGGTGAGCAGCAGCCAGGCCAGCGCCAGCATCACGGCGCTGATCGGCAGGCCGATCGCCATCCAGCGCGCGAAGCCCAGCTCGATGTCGTAGTTGTCGGCCAGGAAGCCGGCGAGGAGTGCGTTGGGCGGTGTGCCGACCAGGGTCGCCATGCCGCCGATCGTCGCGCCGTAGGCGACGCCGAGCAGCAGTGCGATCGGGAACTGTTTTCTAGCTTCGGTTTCGGCCTCGGCTGCGGCCCCGGTGCTCTGCCCGACCAGCGCCGCGACCGAGACGGCGATCGGCAACAGCATCATCGTCGTCGAGGTGTTGGTGACCCACATGCTCAGCAACGCGGCCGCGAGCATGAACCCGCCGACGAGAGAGGCTCCGCTGCCGCCGGCGGTGGTGACCACGGCGAGGGCGATCCGGCGATGGAGATTCCAGCGCTGGATCGCGACGGCGACCATGAACCCGCCGACGAACAGGTAGAGGATCGGATGGGAGTACGGAGCGGTCGCGCTCTTGAGGTCGGTGATGCCGAGGACGGGAAACAGCGCGATCGGCAGCAGCGCCGTCACCGGAACCGGCAACGCCTCGGTGGCCCACCAGATCCCCATGCACAGGCCCAGCCCCGCGGTACGCCAGCCGGCGACGGAGAGCGCCTCGGGGGCGGGGAGCCACAAGGTCGACCCGGCAACCGCCAGCCCGACGTACCAGCCGATGCGGCGATGGAAGGACGGACTGGGTGGCGTGGACATCGACGGGGGTCTCCTGGGGCGCCACCCATCGTACAGGCGCCCGGGAGGCGGCCGACCGCCGAATTTGACGGCGGCCGGGTCATGTCGGATAATGTTAGCAACATTGACTAAATCACCCTGGGGAGGGGACGTCGGATGGCACGCAGCACGCTCGGATCGGTGGAACAGCTCGTCCTGCTGGCGATCCTGCATCTGAAGGAAGACGCCTACGGCGTGGCGATCGTCGACGAGATCGAATCCCGCACCGGAAGGCGGCTGTCCCGGGCGGCGGTCTACATCGCCCTGCGCCGGCTGGACGGCAAGAAGCTCGTCCGCTCGTCGATGGCCGATCCGACGCCGGAGCGCGGCGGCCGGGCCAAGCGTTACTACCGTGTCGAACCCCGTGGCCTGGAGCAGCTCGCCGAATCTCGCCGGGATCTCCTCGGCATGTGGAAGGGGCTGCGCCCGATGCTGGAAGAGGCGTGATCCGCCGGCTGGCCGGACGGCTGCTGACCGCGACGCTCCCCGAGGAGATGCGCGAGGAGATCCTCGGCGACCTCGAGGAGTCGACACCCTCGAACTTCTGGTACGTCACCCAGTGCCTCTCCCTGGCGCTGCGCTTCTCGATCGAAAACCTGCGCGAACGTCGCGCGGCACGCTGGCATCCCGCCGCGGCCCAGCAGGCCGTCAGCACTCCCACCGGAGGCACCATGGAACTCGCCTGGCACGATCTTCGTCACGCCGTTCGCGGTCTGGTCCGCGACCCGTCGTTCTCCGTCGTCGTCATCCTGACCCTGGCCCTGGGCATCGGCGCGACGACCGCGGTCTACTCCGTCGTCGATCGTGTGCTGTTGCGACCTCTCTCGTTCGAGGAGCCGTCGCGACTGGTGATGGTCTGGGAGAACGACCGGCACAGCGGCACCGTGCGCGAGGCGGCCTCGATCCCCGACTACTACGATTTCCTCGAACAGAACGGCGTCTTCCAGGACATCGCCGCGGTCGCGTCGTCCTCGATGAACTTCTCGTCCCCCGGCGCATCGCCGTTGCGACTCCAGACGGCCTCGGTCAGTCACAGCTTCGACGAGCTGCTCGGCCTGGAGTTCCTCCGCGGCCGGGGCTTCGAGGAGGCCGAGGACCAGCCCGGCGGGCCGTCGGTGGTCGTGCTCTCCGAGGGGTTGTGGCGCCGGGTGTTCGACGCCGACCCGGAGATCGTCGGCGACACCGTCCGCCTGGACGACGTCTCGTTCACCGTGGTCGGTATCGTCGCCGGTGCGCCGGAGTACCCGCCCCAGACCGACATCTGGGTCCCGCTGCAGCTCGGTCCGTTGTCGTCGCCCCGTTCCCGGCACAACGTGAACCTCGTCGCGCGGCTGAACGACGGCGTCGCCGTCGACGAGGCCCAGTCCGAGATGGCCGCGATCGCCCTGCGTCTCGAACAGGCGTATCCGGGACACAACAACGGACGGGGTGTCTTCGTCGAGCCGCTCGGCGACGTGCTCCGCGGGCAGATCCGGCCGGCGCTGTGGGTGCTGTTCGGTTCGGTGATCGCCGTCCTGCTGATCGCCTGCGCCAACACGGCCAACCTGCTGATGGCCCGGAGTACCCGGCGTCTGCGGGAGCTGGCGGTCTGCACCGCCCTCGGCGCGAGCCCGCTGCAACTCGCCCGGCGCTTCCTGTTCGAGAGCATGCTGCTGACCGGGATCGCCTGGATCGCCGGCGTGGTCGCGGCGGCCCTCGGACTGCAGGCGCTGCTGGCCCTGGCCCCGTCGACGCTGGTCGGCATCGGCGACATCTCCCTGGACCTGCGGGTCCTCGGCTTCGCGCTGTTGATCAGCGGCGTGATCAGTCTGGGCTTCAGCCTGCTGCCCTCGTTGCAGGCGCGGCGGATCGATCTGCTCGCCGGTCTGAAGGGCGGCTCGCGCCAGTCCGCCGGCGCTCCCGATCGATTGAACTTCCAGCGGGCGATGGTCGTGGTCCAGACCGGCCTCGCGGTGATCCTGCTCACCGGCGCGGGCCTGCTGATCAACAGCCTCTGGCGGCTGCAGGCGGTCGACCCCGGGTTCGACTCGGAGAGTTCGCTACGGGTCAGCTTCCGTCTGCCCCCGGAGACCTATCCCCGGAATTTCAGCGTCTACCCGGACTGGCCCGAGGTCCACGGCTTCAACAATGCGCTGCTGGCGACCCTGGACGAGATGCCGGGAGTCGTCGACGCCGCGTTGACCTCGAATCATCCGCTGGACTCCGGCTTCACCAACAGCTTCGTGATCATCGGCCGCGAGAGCGAGGCCGCCGGCCAGCCCGAGATGACGACCCGCATCGTCAGCGAGAACTACTTCGCGACCCTGCGCATCCCGGTCCTCGCGGGGCGGGCGTTCCACGCGAACGACGACGGCTCCGCGCCCCGGGTGATCGCGATCAACGAGACCGCGGCTAAGCGCTACTTCCCCGACGGCGACGCGATCGGCTCGAGGATCCGCTTCTGGGGCAGCGAGCGCGAGGTCGTTGCGATCGTCGGCGACGAGAAGGTCTTCGGACTCGCCGAGGAGGCGCCGGCGGCGATGTACGCGAGCCTGCGTCAGGCACCCCAGACCGGACAGGTGACGTTGATCGTCCGCGCCGATCGCGACCCGCGGCTGGTCGTGACGCCGATCCGCGAGACCCTGCTGCGGATGGATCCCAACCTGGCGGCCTACGACGTCGAGACTCTCAGCGCGACGGTCACCGGATCGATCGCCCGGGAACGCTTCACCACCGCGATCCTCGCCGTCTTCGCCGGCGTGGCGGTCTTCCTCGCGGCGATCGGCGTCTACGGGGTGCTGAGTTACCTGGTGGCCCAGCGCCGTCACGAGGTCGGAGTGCGCATGGCGATCGGCGCCTCGCAGTTTCAGATCGTCAAGCTGGTCGTCGGTCAGGGCATGCTGCTGGCGCTGGTCGGTGTCGGGCTGGGGCTCGGCGGGGCGGCACTGCTGACCCGATCGCTGGCCTATCTTCTTTACGGGGTCTCTCCGCTGGACCTGCCGACCTGGGCCCTGGCGACGGCCGGTCTGCTGCTGGCGGCCCTGGTCGCCTGCCTGCTCCCGGCCCGCCGGGCCTCGCGAATGGACCCCTTGCGGGCGATCCGGGTCGATTAGTTGCAACGCTTTCCGATCTGACGCGTAACCATATGTGGGAGATCCACATATGGCACAGACGTTCCTCGACCGCGAACTGAAGAAGGGCAGTGCCGAGCTGCTGATCCTGGCGCTCCTCGAGGGGCGCGATCGCCACGGGTACGAGATCGGCAAGCTGATCGAGGAGCGCTCGGGCGGTGTGGTGCAGTTCCACATCGCCTCGCTCTACCCGCTGCTCTACCGCCTCGAAAAGCGCAAGGAGATCCGCGGCCGCTGGGTCGAGAAGGCCGGCGAGCGTCGCCGGCGCTTCTACAGGCTGACCGCGGTGGGCAAGAAGGCCCTCGCCGCCCAGCGCAACACCTGGAAAGAGTTCGCGGCGGCGATCAGCCGCGTCGCCGGCGTCGAGCCGGCCTGATCGGGGGATGTCGATGAACTGGAAGACGCTCGTTCGCGAGAAGCTGGCGGCCCTCGACCTCGACGCCTGTCGATCCGAGGAGATCGCCGAGGAGCTGGCCCAGGATCTCGAGCAACGCCACCGCGAAGCGCTGGCCGAGGGATTCCCGGAGGACGAGGCCCGGGCGATCGCCCTGGAGCAACTCGAGGACGAGCGACTGCTCCACGACCTCGAGCGGGCCGAGCGCTCCTGCAAGCCGGCGCTGCTCCGCTCCCAGGCCGGTCGCGCCGACGCGATCGTTCCCGGCGATGCGACCGGCGGCGGATGGTGGCACGGCCTGCGCCAGGATCTGCGCTACGCCCTGCGGGCGCTGCTCGGCAGCCCCGGCTTCACGATCGTCGCGGTGCTGACCCTGGCCCTCGGCGTCGGCGCGAACACGGCGATCTTCAGCCTCGCCGACGCGGTTCTGTTGCGGCCGCTACCGTACGAGGAGCCGGAGCGGCTGTTCCACATGTTCGAGGTCAAACCGAACAACGAGGACTTCGCCCGGCGCGAAGCGTCCTATCCCGACTTCCTCGACTGGTCGGCGAGGAGCGACCTGTTCTCCCACGTCGCCGGTTACAACGGCGGCAGCGGAACGTTGCTCGGCGAAGGGCCGCCCCAGCGGATCCAGGCGTTGACCGTCACCGACAATTTCTTCGACATGCTCGGTGTCAAGGCCGCCCGCGGTCGACTGTTCCTCCCCGGAGAGAGCGGAATCGAAGCCGAGCGGCTGATCGTGTTGACCTGGGGCTCGTGGCAGGGACGCTTCGGTGGCGACGAGGAGATCCTCGGTCGCTCCTTGAACATCAGCGGCAACCTCTACACGGTCGTCGGTGTGCTTCCCGAAGAGTTCCAGTTCCCGCTGCGCGGCTTCGCCGAGTTCTGGCTCCCGCTGGGCGTGCGCGAGCGACAGGTCGAAGCCCGGGCCTGGCACTGGCTCGACGCCGTCGCCCGGCTCCGGCCCGGCGTCTCCCAGGAGCAAGCGATCCTCGACCTCCAGCGGACGGCGCAGCAGATCGGCGAAGTCGATCCCGAATGGCACGAGGGCGGCGGACTGACCCTGATCCCCCTGCGTGAAGAGATGATCACCGGCATGCGGCCGGCGATGCTGGCGATGATGGCGGCGGCGGTGCTCGTGCTGTTGATCGTCTGCAGCAACCTGGCCAACCTGCTGCTGACCCGGTCCGCCGCCCGGCGCAAGGAGATCGGAGTACGGGCGGCCCTCGGGGCGAGTCGCTGGCGGCTGGCGCGTCAGCTGTTGACCGAAAGTCTGATGCTCTCGGCGATCGGCGGCCTCGCCGGGATCCTGGTCGCCCGCTTCACCACGACGCTGTTGCTGGCCGGCCTCCCCGAGGGCTGGCGCACGACGCTGCCGCACCTGAAGGAGTTCGGCCTGCACCTCCCGGCGTTCGGTCTGACCCTGGCGATCGCCCTGCTCGCCGGCGTGCTGTTCGGCCTGGCTCCCGCCTGGCGGGCGACGCGCCTCGACCTGGTCGATGCGTTGAAGGAAGGCCGGGGTGCCGGCACCGCCGTTCGCAGTCGCCTGAGTCGGGCCTTCGTGATCAGCGAGGTCGCGTTGACGCTGATGCTGCTGATCACCGCCGGCCTGATCTCGCGCAGCCTCGGCGAACTGATGCAGGTCTCCGCCGGCTTCAACACCGACAACCTGTTGACCGCCCGGATCTCCCTGCCCGGCGAACGCTTCCCCGACGAGCCCTCCCGGCTTCAGGGGATGCAGCAGGTCCTCGAACAGGTCGAACAGCTTCCCGGAGTGAGCGGCGCGGCGATGGTCAGCCAGCTGCCGTTGACCGGTCGCGGCAACACCGGAGGCTTCTCCGTCTTCGGCCGTCCGCCCGACGAGCGGGTCGAGGCGAACATCCGCGCCGTCAGCACGAACTACTTCGATCTGATGCAGGTGCCGGGGAAGGTCGGCCGGGAGTTCGACAGCCGGGACACCTTCGAATCGCCGGAGGTCGTCGTCGT
Source organism: uncultured bacterium (assembly GCA_942490715.1). Classification (GTDB taxonomy): domain Bacteria; phylum Acidobacteriota; class Polarisedimenticolia; order Polarisedimenticolales; family Polarisedimenticolaceae; genus CALNYP01. The sequence goes on along the minus strand of CALNYP010000005.1, from coordinate 221,238 downwards.
CAACGACCTGCTGGCCACCCGGGTCTTCGGCGGCGCCGAGGCGGCGATCGGACAGAAGATCCAGTTCGGTTTCTTCGACGGTGAGCCCTGGTGGGAGATCGTCGGAGTCGTCGACGACGAACGGGTCGACACCCTCGACAGCGGCCTGACGCCGATCGTCTACTTCGCCTTCACCCAGTCGGCGGACTGGGGCATGTCGCTCTGCGTGCGGACGTCGGTCGATCCGGCGTCGGTCGCCCACGGGATGGAGGCCAGGGTGCAGTCGGTCGACGCCGAGATGCCGGTCTACAACGTGCGCACGATGGACGAGATCATCGGCAACTCGACGCCGGTGTTCCTGCGCCGTTACCTGAGTTTTCTGATCGGCGGCTTTGCGTTCCTGGCCGCGCTGCTGGCCACCGTCGGCATCTACGGCGTGACCGCCTACTCGGTGGAACAGCGGCGCCACGAGATCGGATTGCGCATGGCCCTGGGGGCCGCCCCGGCCCAGGTCGTGAGGATGGTGATCAGCCAGGGCGTGCGGCTGGCGGCGATCGGTGTCGGGATCGGGCTCGTCGGTTCGACGGTGGCGATGCGCGCGCTGTCCAGTCTGCTCTACGGAGTTTCGGCGGCGGACCTGCGGGTGCTGCTGGGAGTCTCGGTGGTGCTGGCGGCGATCGTGCTGATCGCCTGCAGTGTTCCGGCGCTACGGGCGACCCGGGTGCATCCGACGGTGGCACTGCGCTCGGAGTAGCCCGGTCGATTCGGGCCGGACCCGACCCGGCGGACTCAGATCCGGAACGGCCGGGTCAGCCGGAACCCCAGATCGTCCCGTCGATGGTCTGCAGCGGCGACCTCGCGGCTCCGGCCGGCCCGCCGGACGATCGGTTCGTTCTCGTCGTCCCCTGGGCCGGCGACCCATTCGGCGATGCCGTCATCGGCCTCGAAACCGTGGAGCCCGAACGCCGAGGCTCCGCCGGCGGCGTACTCCCATTCGGCCTCGGTCGGTAGCCGCATCGGTTTCCGCGAGATCCGGGCGTACCAGGCGCAGTAGGCCCGGGCCTGGCCCAGGGTCACGCCGGTCGCCGGGTCGTCATCCCCCGGTGAGGCCTCGACGCGACGGTGAGCGGGGTCGCAGGCCTCGTACTGGATGTTCGTGACCGGTCGCTTGCTCAGGTAAAACGATGCGATCGTGAGCGTTCCCGATGCGGTCTCGAGTTCCCCTTCGCGCACGAGCCAGAGCAGCGGGCGCGGATACTTGGTGTAGTTGTCCATCGGAAGTGTCCGAAAGTGTAGCTCAGTCGGCCGGTGCCGCGCCTGTCGCCGGAATCGCCCCGGTGATAAACTCGACGGTCGGAAGGTAGCCGAACCCCACGAGGAGACTGCGGTGTTTCCTGATCGAGATCGATTCGTCTTCACGCTGCTCGTCGGCGGGCTGGTCGTCGGCGGGCTGGTCGTCACCGCGAGCGCCTGCGGTTCGCCGGGAAGCGGCTCCGTCGACAGCGAGCAGGACCTGGCCCGCCGCTCGGCGATCCGGGAGGGTCTGCGGGAGTCCCTCGGCGACGGCTACGACGAGCCGATCCCGACCGCGACGATGGAGACGGTCGTTCTCGGAGCGACGATCTATACCGGCCTGTGTGCCGGATGTCACGGCGAACGAGGCGACGGCGAGGGCTACGCGTCGGCGACCCTGACCGTGCCTCCCGGCGACCTGACCGATCCCGAACGCGCCGGCTTCTACTCAGACGCGGCGAAGCTCGAGATCATGCGCGAGGGCATCGCCGGTTCGCCGATGGTCGGCTGGCGCGAGGTCGTGACCGACGAGAACCTCCTGGCGGTGTTCCAGTACGTGCGGACCCTGTCCGACCCCTCGACGATGCCGACCGGGACGACCGCGGAGAAAGAGGAGTGATCGACCCTCGTCGTCTCCTGGCGCTGGCCGCGCTGCTCGTCGTGATGGCGGGCTGCGAGCCCCAGCCGTTCTTCGGCACCGAGCACGTCGTCGCGGCGGCGCCGCCGTTGCACCTGATCGACCAGCACGGCGACCCGTTCCAGCTCGAGGATCACACCGGCAACATCGTGCTGTTCACCTTCGGCTACGTGCACTGCCCCGACGTCTGTCCGATGACGCTGTCGATCTGGTCCCGGATCCAGCAGCAGCTCGGCGGCCGGGGCGACCGGGTCGCCTTCGCCCTGGTCACCGTCGACCCCGAGCGGGACACCGAGGAGCGGCTCAAGGAGCACATGGACGTGTTCGGTGAGGGCTTCTACGGACTCCGTGGCGACGAGGATCAGCTGCGGACCGTCTACACGGACTACGGCATCCACAAGGAAAAGGTCGCGTTCAGCGAGAGCGCGATCGGCTACATCGTCGACCACAGCACCCGGACATTTCTGATCGACACCGCGGGTAATCTCCGGCTGAGCTACGCCTTCGGGACGCCTGCGGAAGAGATCGTCAGCGACGTACGTCGCCTGCTGAAGGAATAGAACCTTGATGAAACGAACCCTGACTGCGCTTTGTCCCCTCGTCTTGCTCTGCGGCTGCGCGCTGCTCGTCGCCTGCGGTGGCGCGACGAACGACGACGATCCCGTCGCCGAAGGAATCTCGATCGCCGATGCCTGGTCCCGGGCAACCCCCGGCCCGGTCGGCGCGGTCTTCATGCAGCTGACCAACGCCGGCGGCGAGGCCGACCGGCTGGTGTCGGTGCGCAGCGACGCCGCCGAATTCTCGGAGATTCACCGGTCGTCGATGGTCGGGGATCAGATGCGCATGGAGCCGCTCCCCGACGGCATCGACGTGCCCGCCGGCGAGACGATGCCGTTCGAGCCCGGCGGCCTGCACATCATGTTGATGAAGCTCCACGCCGCCCTCGAGGAAGACGCGACGTTCCAGCTCACCCTCGTCTTCGAGAACGCGGGCGAGCAGACGATCGATGTCGCCGTGCGGCCGGCCGACGCCGGCGCCGACGGCCAGGCGCACTGACCGGCGCGAGATCGACCGGGGATCCGCGGCCGATCAGCGTCGGATCAGCGCAGCGTCAGCTCGGTGTCCGCGGGTAGCAGCTTGATCCCGTGAACGTAGGCGTTCGTGCCGTCGGCGACGTACTCGAACTCGATCTTGTCGCCGGGCTTGATGCCTTCGAGCTCGGTCGGGTCCTGCAGCCGGAAGTTCATCGTCATCGCGTCCATGTAGTCCGGCATCTCCTCGTGGCTGACCCGCATCGCGGCCCCTTCGAGGGCCGGCGCGACGAACTGGCCGCGGACCGTGAAGGTCCTGGGCTCTTCGGCCTCGGCGGCGGCAACCGGATCACCGGCGGACGAGGAGTCCGAGCCACCGCAACCGGTGACGAGCAGCGCTCCCAGGAACAGGATGGCAACGGTCTGGGCAGGTCGGAACGAGTGACGCATGGGTCGGGAACCTCATGGTTTTGCGCGGTCGGGGAGGAACTTTAGCACGATCCTCCCTGCCGGACGGGAATCCGCTACCCGGCCTACCGTGTTGCGCGTATCGTAATCAGATGACCCATTCGAAGACCGCCAGGCCGTCGATGTCGAGTTCAATTTTTGCAAGATCGGCGCGGAGCTGCGTGCCGGGCTTGCTGGCCCTTGCGCTGGCCGGAACCGTTCTCGCCGGGCCTCCCCCGGCGGTCGAGCTGCAGCCGGCCCGGGTCGAGACCACCGTCGAGGGGGATCAGGTCGGGATCTACTCCGATCGAACGCTGGTCGTCGGTGTGCTCGTCGACCGGAACGAGGCGCGAGTCCTCAACTACACGCTGAAGAACCGGCCGCACCGGAAGACCCTGGTGCGCGCCGGCAAGACCGCCGTCGACCCGGGCATGCAGCAGGATCTCGAGGTGCGCCTCGTCGGCCCGGGTGGAACGGTCTATTCCCGCCGGGTTGATGTCCGCAACATCTGCCTGGAGCATCCGGCCTTCTCCGAGAGTCACGTTGCCGGGGACACGTTCCGGCTGCACCAGGACGCGGTGATCGTCGAACTTCCCGAGATCGCCGGTTTCGACTCTGTCGAGGTGCTGTATCACGACCCGAAGGAGAAGTTCGGCGAGCCTCGTCAGCTCGGCCGCAGCCGCCTGGACATCGACACCTTCGATCCCGCCGGGCAGTCGTTCCGTTATCGCCAGCTCGCCTTCGCCGACGAGTCGTCGCAGTACGCGCCACTGAAGGCGCCCCTGGGCAGCACTCCGATGTGGCCCGAGGACTTCGACGACGATCAGCTCTACCGTGTGATCGGCGACGAGGCCGAGTCGAGCCAGCGCATCAACGTCGTCATCGTGCCCGACGGCTATCGTTATCAGGACAAGGCGCTGATGGACGCCCACGCCGACAACATGATCGCGCTGTTCCGCGGCTGGACACCCCACAAGGAGTACGACGACTTCTTCAATTACATCCTGGTCTATGCCTATTCCGCCGAGACCGCGACCGACGAGTGCGACTGCGCGATCATCCGCGACACGATGATGGGGATGCACTACCCCAATTCGACGCCGACCTGCGGCCACAGCGACAACCGCTGCCTGCAGTACGGCGGCGGAGCCAGCGCCTGCGATTCGGGCGGCCTGTCCAACATCGTCGCCTCGGAGCTGCGCGCACCGGCCCACGACGTGACCTTGCTGATGGCCAACACCGGCCGATACGGCGGTTGCGGCGGCCAGCGCGGCACGTTCTCGGGCGCCCATAGCCTCGCGCCGGGCATCGCGATCCACGAGCTGGGGCACACCCTGGCCGGCCTCGCCGACGAGTACGGCGGCGACGGTTGCGGTGCGGTCGCCAGCGAGATCAACACATCCTCCAACGCCATCGACGGTGCCTGGCCCGAGTGGATCGCGGACATCGGCGCGCCCAAGGAAGGCGCCCAGTACCGGGACGAATGCCTGTATCGGCCTCAACAGGTCTGCACGATGGACTGGCTGCAGGATCCCTACTGCGCGGTCTGCAAGCAGCGCTGGTCGCTGGAGATGTTCGACCACGCTCGCATCGACGCGACGGCACCGATCCGTTCGGCCACCCCCGAGCCGGTCACCTCGACCGGCGTGAACGTCGTCACCTCGTTCTCGCTGAACACCCGCCTGCCGACGGGCCCCGGCGTGACCAACGACTTCAACTGGTACATGAACGGCCCTGGCTTCGGCGGCGAAACGCTGGTCTTCAGCGGCAGCCCGGACTTCGACTACGTCTTCTCCCAGGAAGGCGACTACACGCTGGCCGCCGAGGTCATCGGCGGCACCAACTTCGTCAAGCCCTCGCGGACGGCCCAGAACCGGGGCACGACCCACTGGCTGATCAGCGTCCAGAGCGGCCCACCCGCCGAACTCGAAGGGCCGGTGCAGTTCTTCACGAACCAGCTGCTGCTCTGGGACGTCCTGCACAACGTCAGCGGGTACAACGTCTACCGGGGTGAGGTCAGCGGTCTGGCCACGGGGAACTACGGCAACTGCCTGAAGGCCGGCCTGGACCAGACCGAGTCGTTCTATTTCGACACCGAGACACCGCCGGCGGACGTCGCCTGGTTCTACCAGATCACTTCGACCAACGCCCTCGGCGAGGGGACGATGGGCTTCCGATCCGACGGAAGTCCCCGGATCAACTCGAACCCGTGTGAATAGCGGCGGATTTTCGCCCGCGCTCGGGGCAAAGCCTCCTTGACGACCTGCCGGGGGCACCGTACAAGAATGCCAGCGCTCCAACTCCGAAACGGGATAGCTGTCGTTTTTCGAATAATCCCTGAGATGGTTTGGACGCGGAATCGTTGGAATCACAACCTTGGGTCTTTCGCCGAATCGACCAAGGGGGGGTCATGACCGTCCGAAGATTATTCCCGATCCTGATCATCATCGTTCTCGCGGCGCAATCCGCGCTGCTGGCCACCCTGGCGATCGTCGAACCCTCGGGCGGACAGATCGAAGGGCTGCTGATCGGCCCCGACGGCCGGGCGCTCGCCAGCCACTCCGTGGTCCTGATCGACGGCGACGGCAACGAGATCGCCAGCGCGGTCGGCGACCGGCGCGGCCGGTACAAGTTCAAGAATGTCGCGCCGGGCAGGTATTCGCTGGCGATCGGCAACACCGCCGGCAAGTTCGCTCCCGTCGCGGCTCCGCCGCTGAAGATCACCGACGGCCAGCTGGTCCAGCGTTATCTCAAGCTTGTCGAGACCGAAGCGCTCGAGCGCGATCGCGTCGAGCGGGCCAACCCCAGCGCCGGATCCTGGTTCGCGTCGCAGATCAACCGCGACACGGCGATGAAGGGCCTCGGACTGCTGTTCCGCGACCGCGTACAGTTGACCGACCCGCTCGGCGGCAAGTCCGGCGACGACGACGACGACGATGACGACGACATGGGTGACGACGACGACGACGACGGCAGCAGCCCGTTCACCCCGACCAAGCGCGGGTACCGCACCCGCTGATCCGACCTCTCGACAGCGTATGATGGAAGGCCCGCCCGGTTCCGCCGCGCGGGCCTTTTTCTTGTACGGAGGGTCGTGATGGCTGTCGGTTTCGTTCGATGCATCCTGATACTGGTGGGCGTTGCCGTCGCGACCGCCGGGATGCTGCCCTGCACGGCCGGGGCGGCGAACCTGGAGCGCTTCGACGACGACGCGCCGGCGGTCGTGCTGCCGACGGAGCGCTGCGGCTACTACTTCATGTTGCCGATGCAGATCGGCGGCGATCCGGAGCGCACCCTGTGGATGCTGATCGACACCGGCGCCAGCCACAGCGTGATCGATCCCGGCTCGCTGGAACGGATCACCGGAACACGCGTCAAACCCGGCAAGTGGGCCCGCTTCTCCCTGCTCACCGCCGGTGAGGTCAAGTTTCGCAAGATGCGTGCGCGGTCGGTCGAGATCGATCACCTGCAGCAGGTACTGGGGCATCCCTTCGACGGCATCCTCGGCTTCGACACCTTCCGCGACGTCCTGCTGGTCTTCGACTACCCGGCGGGGGAGGTGCGCATCCGCGGCGGCACGTTGCCTGCGGCCGACGGCATCGAGTTCCTGGAGCTGCTGGGGAAGGCCAGGCGCCCGTTCATCGAGATGCAGGTGGGCGCGGTACGCACTTCGGTGCTGATCGACACCGGCTCCGGTAGCGGGCTGACGATCCGTGACGACCCCGGGCTGGTCTGGCGCGAAGAGCCGCGGGGCGTCAGCGGGTCGCTGCGGATCAATCGAGTCGAGGTGCACCACACCGGGCGACTCGAAGGAGAGGTCCGCTTCGGTGCGGTTCGCCTCGAAGCGCCTCTGATCCAGATCACCGAAGGCACGCAGCTGACCGGCACCCGACTCCTGCGCGACTACGTGATGACCTTCGATCAGAAGCGCCGGGTCATGCGCCTCGAACACACCGGCGAGAATCCGGTGCGCTCCGATTCCCTGCGGAACATCGGTGTTGTTTACACACCGAAGTCCGACGGCCTGCAGATCGTCAAGGTCTTCGAAGGGCTACCGGCCTGGGACGCGGGACTGCGGCAGGACGACCTCGTCCTGGCGGTCGACGGCACTCCGGTCTACGAACGGGATATAAAAGATCGCGGAACCGCTGCCGGCGGACCGGAAACAGACGCAGCTACGAGTCCAGCGCGGCGATGAGGAACTCACGTTCGACGTCGCCATCGCCGTCCTCGTGCCCTAGTCCGGCCGGGCCTCGACGGTGACCGGCCCGAACCGCGTCACCTCGCCGTTCCTGTCGATCGCCTCGAGCCAGTAGTCCAGTCCGCCGTCGCCTGCGCTCTCGTCGAGATAGCGGTACTCGGCACCGTGGAGCGCATCGATGGCGGCCGGCAGCGGATCGAACAGCAACGCGATCGGTTGTCGTCGCCCGTTCACGGCTCGCCGGTAGATCTGCCAGGAGTGGTCCCGGGAAGCCGCCACCGTCCAGCGGAGCCCGACACCGGACTTCTGACGGGTGACCTCGAATTCGCGGAGGGCGGCGACGATCCCGTCGACACAGAACGACTCCGTCGGCAGCCCGACGATCCGGTGCCGCGCGGCATCGCCGACCCAGACGACGCCGTCGCTGTCGACCGCGACCCCGTGGGGGCTCCCGTCGAGGGAGGCCAGCGACGCGCCGAGCCCGCCGATGTTTCGCAGGTGGCGACCGAGGCGATCGAAGACCGCGACCCGGCGGTGATTCGCGTCGGCGACGTAGACGCGATCCTGTGCGTCGAGGGCGATCGCGACCGGCAGCAGAAACTGATCGTCCTGGATTCCGAAGGAACCGAACGAGCGCAGGTAGGTCCCGCGATCGTCGAAGACCTGCACCCGCTGGTTGGCGTTCTCGAGGACGTACAGTTCACCGGTGACGGAAACGGCCAGATCGGTCGGGCCGAAGAACTGTCCCTCCTCCGTGCCGAACCTGCCGACGGTGGCGATGTGCGCACCGCTGGGCGCGAACAGCTGCACGCGGTGGTTGCCGAAGTCGGCGACGTAGATCCGTCCGTCGGGGGCGACGGCGACCCCCGTCGGACGGAGGAACTCGCCGGTCGCTCCGCCACGGCGGCCGATCGTCGTCCGGTGCGCACCGTCGGCGTCGAAGATGACGATCCGGTCGTTGCCCCAGTCGGCGACGTGGAGTCCACCGTCGGGGCCCAGGGCCACGTCGGTCGGCAGACTCAGCTGATCGCGGTCCGAACCCGACACGCCGATCGCGTCGAGAAACGTGCCGTCGGCCGTGAACCGCTGGACCCGGTCGTTGTTCCGGTCGACCTCGACGATCCTGCCGGCGCCGTCGATCGCCAGCGACACCGGCCCGTTCAGCTGGCCCGGCTCCTGGCCGCGCTCACCGAACGTGAATTCACCGGCAAGCCACAGCGAGGTCTCGTCGAGCTGGCCGTTGCAGTCGTCGTCCCGGTCGTTGTCGCAGATCTCCACGGAACCGGGTACGACGACCGCGTCCCGGTCGTCGCACTCGCAGGCGGCGCCGTAGCCGTCACCATCCTCGTCGCGTTGCTCCGGGTTCGGGATCCGGATGCAGTTGTCGCAGAGATTGGCCACGCCGTCGTGATCGACGTCGACACCGAAGGCATCCTCGTCGATCGCCTGATCGCAATCGTCGTCGAGGCCGTTGCAGAGCTCCGGCGCCCCCGGGTACACCGAACCGCGGGAGTCGTCACACTCGGCGCAGCCGACGAAGCCGTCGCCGTCGCGATCCTCACGTTCGTCCTCGGGCACCACGGGCCAGGCCGGGTCCAGGCAATCGTTGTTGCGGCCGTCGCAGAGCTGCGGCGCTCCGGGGAAGACCCGATCGGAGCTGTCGACACAGTCGGCGCAGGCCAGGAATCCGTCGCCGTCGCGATCGAACTCGTCCGCGGGGGGCTCCGCGGCGCTCCCGGTCCGGCAGTCGTTGCGACGGCCGTCGCACTGCTCGACGGCACCGGGATAGACGTCGGCGCGGGAATCGTCGCAGTCGATCTCCTGGTCGCACATCGGCGACAGCCCGGAGCCGTCGCCGTCGGCGTCGAGATGGAGCGTCCAGACCTCGACGGAGCGATGTGCGGCGGCGACGAGCCGGTCCCCGACGACGTCGACGGCGCGAACGCTGGTCATCGACTGGGAGTCGTGGCCCAGAACCGACAGCAGCATCCCCGACTCGTTGAACACCTTGACGACGCTGTGGCGCCGGTCGGCGACGTGGATCCGACCTCGATCGTCGACCGCGACACCGCCCGGGTCGTCGAGCTTCGAGGCGCCGAGTTCGTGCTCGCCGATCGACGACCGACGTTTGCCGTTGCGGTGAAAGATCACCAGCCGGTCGTGCCCGGTGTCCGACACGACGACCTCTCCGCCAGGCAGCAGGTCGACTCCCTCGGGCAGCGACAGGTCGCCGGGTTCGTCCCCCGGGCCGCCGATGGCCAGCTCGAAGGTTCCGGCCGCGTCGAAACGTGCGATGCGATTGTGGAATCGATCGGCGACGTAGTACTCGCCGCCGGCTCCGATCGCCACGTCCATCGGGTGCCGCAGGCTTCCCTCACCGAAGCTGTCGATCCAGCCGCCGTCGGCGTGGAAGCGCTGGACCCGATCGTTGCCCGAGTCGGCGACGACGATCTCGCCCGTCTCCCCGATCGTGATCCCTCCCGGGAACGAGAGGAACCCCGGGCCGGACCCTGCCTGCCCGAAGGCGAACAGGAACCGCCCGGCGAGATCGAACACCTGGATGCGGTGGTTGCCGCGGTCGCTGACGATGATCCGCCCACGCTCCTCGTCGAGGGCGACACCGTGGGGCGTGTCGAACGCGCCCGGTGCCGTGCCGCTGGAGCCGAAGACCTGGTTGCGAAAGATCGACTCCCGTTCGGCCTGATCCGTTTCGGCGAGAAACGGGCACCCGGCGAGAGCGGGCGGTGCGATGACGATCGGGACGAGGCAGGCGACAAGCGCGATCGGGACGGCAACTCGAAGCCTCGACGCCATTCGTTCCACCCTGTGCGAAGCCCCCCCGGGAACGCGTGGCGCAGGTATAACCCGGGCGCTTCGGACGGGTCAAGAAAGGGTGGATTTCGCGCTAGGAATCGGCGGTCGGTGCGTCTGCAACCAGCGGGATCGTCGCGGCACCGACGATCGCGCCGCCGGCGGTCTCCTGTACGAAGACGACGGCGCGAAGCACATCGAGGTCCCAGGCGCGATCGATCTTGATCGTCGAGTCGATGCTCCATTCCGTGGCGCGATCCGACCGCCAGGTTCCCATCACTTCGAGGTGTCGGACGACACCGGTGTGGGTCAATCGGCGCCCGGCGTTCTCACCCCGTGGTACGTCGACATCCAGCTCGCCCTCGGTCAGCGCGAGCAGGACCTGGGCTTCGCCGAAGGCCGAAGTACCGATCTCGGCCCGCACCTGGAGCCGGATCTGCCGCGGCTTGTTCGCCGCTTCGCGTATGCGCTCGATCTCGACCGTCGCCGGGTTCGCCTGCCGGGCCTGTCGGCGGATCGCCAGGATCGCGCGCTCGGGATCGTTGCCGACGCACTCGGTCGACCCGCCGACCACCATCTGTGGCGTGTAGACCCGTCCGGAGAAACGCTCGCTGGCGTACTTGCGCTGGCGGTCGCTGAACGCGGCGGCCGAGAACGGATCCTTCCAGCCCAGCGAGTTCCAGTAGTCGACGTGAAACGACAGCGGGATCACCTGGACACCCTCGATCGGCTGGACACGCTCCAGCTCCTCGAGGAGCCGGTCGGCGGGGGGACAGCTGGAGCAACCCTCGGAGGTGAACAGCTCGACGATGACCGGGGTCGGGGTCGGCGCAGCCTGCGGAGATGCCAGGAGTGCCACGAGTGCCAGCGAGACGAGGCGCATCAAGGCGAACAATCGGGGCTCCGCTGAGAGCCGCTGGAGTCGCTGCCCCAGCTCCCGGGATTCGGAGTGAGTGGCCGGTTCAGATAGTAGAGCACACGGCCGACCACGGGTAGCTGCGGATCGACGAGGAACGGAGCGGCGACGATCGTCGAGCTGCAGCTCTCGAAGGCGGCGTCCGAGGATCGCACGACGTCCCAGCTCGTGCTACCCGGCTGTGTCGGCCAGGAATAACGGTCCTTGCGGCCGCGGTCGAGGAAACCGGACAGACCCGTGGTCTCGTCGACCGAGCCGTACCCCGGGTCGCCGGGGCACTGGTTGTCCTGGCCGTCGTTGATCTCGGTGGCGCCGGGGTAGACCGACGCGTCGTCAGGCGCGCAGTCGCAAGCATCGCCGGCTCCGTCGCCGTCGAGATCGTCGGTCCGCACGGCGAGGCCAGGGCAGGTATCGCAGGCGTCGAGGACACCGTCCATGTCGTCGTCCCGGAGCGGTGCGATGCGGAGTCGCTCCTCGCTGCCGAACTGGGTGCGGAAGGCGACGCTGCGCGAATCCGGTGCGAAGAGGATCCCGGAGTTTGCAGCACCGACGAAGCGGATCGCCAGGGTCTGCGTGTCCATCACGCGTCCCGACCCCAGCCCGTAGTAGGCCAGGTGGTCCCCATCGGGCGAGACGGCGACCTCTTCGACCAGGGTGTCGATCTCCTCGTACGGGCCGCCGTCGAGCGGGACCCGGAACAGCGTTCCGGTCGGGAGGCCGGTGCCTTCCGGGACCGCGAAACCCGAACTGCCCGGCGTCGAGGTCGGCGGCGCCACGATGAAGTAGACCCAGTCGGCGGCGGGCGAGATGACGAACTGCGTCACCGCCGCCGGCGGCAACACGTCCGGCGTGAGCAGGGTCACCGGGCCGCCGTCGATCGGCACCACCGCCAGTCGCAGGGCCGTCCCGTCGGTCTGGATGTAGACGACCCTGGTCCCGCTCGGATCGATGGCGAACTCGTTCGCCGGCGCCAGCGGAACCGGCGTCCCACCGGTGATCGGAACACTGTGAATCCAGAACTCCCTGGAAGGTGGGTCGCTGGAGCGATACACGACCCGGTCGCCGCCGGGACGGATCCTCACGGCATCGCGGAAGCGATCCGGGACGCCGCGGATCGTGCTGACCGGATTCTGGGGAACGTTGAGCGCCACCGGAGTTCCGCCGCTCACCGGCACGCTGAACAGGAAGCGCGGATACGCGCTCGCCACGTCGCCGGTGCCGAAGACGACGTGACGATCGGGCGATCCGGTCTGGTAGCGCACGACGGTGCTCAGCGGATCGTCGAGATGATCGAGACGGGTCGCCGGCCCGCCGCCGACCGGCGTACTGAAGAGCTGGAAGCGGCCGTTGCCGGCCGCGGCATCGGAGAGGAAGACCGCACGTGCGGGCTGTCCGATGACCGGGAGTTCGGGGTCCGACTCCTCACCGGGGGACTGCACGAACGTCCCGCGCTGCGGCATCAGCGCCGGACGATCGAGCCGGCGGGAGACGCCGGTCGCCTCGTCGAGCTGGAACAGTTGCGGGTCGAGACCCGGATCGCGGGAGACGGCTCCGTCGCGATAGAAGATACCGCTCGGTTCGAAGTAGACGCTGCTGATCAACTTGCCGGCGGGAAGCGGCGGGGCCAGGGAGAGTGGCTCCTTGCGGCCCGGCTCGGCCAGCAGCAGCTCCCAGGCAGCGTTCTCCGTCTCCGAGCCGAGCAGCACGCGGCAGCCGGTCGGTGACACGTCGTGGGGGAACCAGAGCCCCTGGCCGGTCACGCGGGAACCGCTGATCTCGACGATCGGGCCACCGTCGACCGGTACGGCGTAGAGCCGGCGCTGCCCCCCGAGCGAGACACCCTCACTATCGAAGATGAGGTGGGAGCCATCGGCGCAGAACTGTGCCGGTTGATGGGGCGGTTGCAGCGGGATCAGGAACGATGGCCACTGCTCCGGATTGGCGACGGTCGGACAGTTGTCGGAGATACTGCAGACGCCGTCGTCGTCCTGGTCGGCGCCGTGGCCGGCGGGGCAGAGATCGCAGGCGTCGCCCAGTCCGTCACCGTCGCCATCGGCCTGGTCCGGGTTGAAGTCCCAGGGACAGTTGTCTCCGTCGCACAGACCGTCGTCGTCGGTCGTGCTGTCGTCCCCGGTCGGGCAGGGGTCGCAGACGTCGCCGACTCCGTCGCCGTCGGCATCGTTCTGTCCGCTGTTGAAAACAGCCGGACAGTTGTCGCACAAGTCCCCATGGCCGTCGGCGTCGGTGTCTTGCTGGAGCGGATCCGGAACCGTCGGGCAGAGGTCGCAGCCGTCGGCCACACCGTCGCCGTCGGCATCGGTAGTCCCTGCAAGCAACGGGCAACCGTCGCAGACATCGCCCAGACCGTCGCCGTCGAAATCCAGCTGAGCCGGGTCGACGTGGAACGGGCAACCGTCGCAGTCATCCCCCACGCCGTCGGCGTCGCTGTCGAGCTGGGACGGGTTCGGCGTGTCGGGACAGTTGTCGTCGAGGTCGAAGATGCTGTCAGCGTCGGCGTCCTCGCAGGCGTCGCCTGGGCCGCCAGGGTGGATCGAATCGGACTGCTCGGGGTCGACGACGTCCGGGCAGAGATCGCAGGCGTCGCCGATCCCGTCGCCGTCACCGTCGGCCTGACCCGGGTTGTACGCCTCGCAGCAGTTGTCGACCGGGCAACACCAGCCGTCCTCGTCCTGGTCGTCGACCGGATCATCCGGGCAGGCGTCGCAGGCATCGCCGGCTCCGTCGCCGTCTCGATCCGATTGATCCGCGTTCGGCTCGAGCGGGCAGTTGTCGCAGACGGCTCCGTCACCGTCGAGGTCGTCGCCAGTACCCAGGGAGGAGTTGTCCTTGATGTCGACGGTCACGCTTGCCGGCGTACCGAGTACGGCCTCGACCGTAACGTCGTCGATGAACCAGCCGTCGTCTCGCGGATCGGGATTGAAGTTGAAGACGTTCTCCCAGGTCAGAGCGCCGCCGAGCTTGAGCCCGGTCTGGAGCCAGCGCAGACGGATGCTGCGCCCGCGGAAGCGATCCAGATCGAACCGTGCCTCGACCCAGGTGCCGGGGCCGGTGGCGCCGGCGAGGCCCGGTCCATCGATCGCATCGCCCAGGGAGTCGGCGTCGAAGTCGAGGGAGGTCTCGCCCTGGTCGACGAAGTTGAACTCGGGGAAACAGGCGGAGGACGGACCGAAGCGCCGCTCGGGATCGGTGGGATCGAAGAAGTCGCTCTCGTCGTTTCCGTCGTCGGTCGGATCGAACGAGCAGTTGAAGAAGTTGGACTGACCCTGGGAGTCGTAGGTGTTCAGGTATGGTTCGAGCTTGATCCAGTCGCCCTGGGCCAGACCGTCCGCGCCGGCGAGCTGGGCCGCGACCACTCCCCGATCCACTCCGCGCCCTCCCTGGGCGCTGACCGAACGGTGGTCGATGAAGCTGACCTGATGCTTGAAGCTCAGCTGCGGATGGGGGGATTCGCAGTACTCCTCGGGTCCACAGTCGCTGTCGTCGCTGCAGATCGCCGCGGTGATCGAGCAGGTCGAGGCCCAGGCCAGCGGGATCGGCTCCTCGGTGACGACGGCCTCGAGCTGGGCGGTCGGCGTGGTGAAGCCGCGGAGCTCGTCGAGGAACATGCCGAAACTCAGCGCGTGATCGCCGTTGAATCCGCGGTCGTCGGTCACCGACCACCAGAAGGCGTCGGGTGCCCCGGTCGGGTTGGGAAAACAGACCGCGCCCTGGCTCGAACCGTGGGAGACGGCGAGCTCGTAGGCCGGATCCGAGTACTGGCAGCGGTAGCCGTCGCTGGCTGTCAGCGCGGCTTCGACGTCTCCGGGATTCAGATCGGGCGGGTTGAGGGCATCGTCGATCGGCATCGGCACCAGCGTCGAGTCGCCGAGGGTCCCGCCTTCAAAACTCTCGTAGAACGTCGTCAGTCCCGAGCCTCCGCTCGGATCCAGATCGAGGTCGAGGATCAGGTCACGGAAGCGGCCGACCTGTTCGCCATCGCGTCCGGAGGTGAACCAGACCCGGCCCTCGAGGGTCAGCTTCTCGTCGAGGGTTCCACGCTCGACGTCGCCGATGCGGAGCTCGAAGGCGGCGGCGGTGGTCCGGGATTCCCCGGGCATCAGATCGCCGATGTGCAGCGGAGCCTGGGAGTGGCACAGCAGATCCGTATCGAACAGTTCGAGGTGAGCGAAGACGTTGTCGATCGCCGTCCTGGAGTCGTTGCCGACGACGAGCTGCAGCCGGACCGTCTCCAGCGTGTCGGCGTAGCCGTCGCCATCGCCGTTGTCCCGGACAATCGTGCCCCGCAACGAAACGCCGGCCGCCAGGACCGGCAGTCCAGAGAGCAACCCCAGCAGCACGACCACTGCGAGCGTCCGTCGCGACACGTCACCCCTCCGACGTCCGGCCGTTACGTCTCTTCGTCTATGTCCTATACGTCGAGGCCGGCGAGGCGGCGAACTCCCCAGGTTCGTGCGATAGCACAAAAACGTGAAGGTCGAGGCCTCCCGAGGCGACGGCTCTTCGTTGTTGCACGCTCCAGCCTCCGGCCTCGGCCGCGCCGGCGAACGTGCGGTGCTTGACGACGACGATCGCCAGCCGGCCACCGGGTCGCAGCGCTTCGCGGAACGAGGCGAGCAGTCCGGCGTAGAGGCGGGACAGCGGCGTTCGCGTGCCCTGTCGAACGCCGTACGGCGGGTCGGTCACGATGAAGTCGAACGCGCCGGGGTGCAGGGTCCCCAGCTCCCGGGCGTCGAGCCGTGTTACCGGCAGGTCGAGGGCGTGATTGACCAGCGTGGCCCGGGCGACCCGGGTGGTCTCCTCGTCCCAGTCCGCGGCAGATACGTCGAGGCCGGCGTTGCACGCGACCGCCTCGATCGGAATCGTGCCCGCCCCGCACATCGGATCGATCAGCGCGCCGCCACCACGATGGGCGCCGACCATCCTCAGCATCCCGGCGGCGATCGTCGGCATCAACGCCGAGCGCAGCGCGCGGCTCCGGCGGATCCGCTTCGACAGCGGCGCCGTGTTGCAGGGAAGGCCGACGACGCACCGCCGATCGACGACGTCGACCCGGATGTCGAGATCCGGCCGTTCCAGGTTCACCGGAGTTCGATGACGCCGGAACAGAACGGCTCCTGCGGCCCGGGCGATCTCGCCGGATCGGAACTCCGCGACCCTGCTCCCCGAGGCCGTGACCCGGAACGACGGAGCTTCGGCAAGTTCGGGAATCCGCGCTGCCGCCGTGACCTCGCCGATGTCATCGAGATCGTCGACGCGGCCTTCGGCGCGAACCTCGATCACGTCGTGGACGGTGCGCAGTTGCAGGAGCGACCCGGTCGTGACCGCCTCGACCAGCAGCCGGCCGGCACCGGGGGGCCCCGGTGTTGCGTCGGGAACTCGCTCGGCCAGCTCGTCGGCGACGAGATCCTCGAGACCCGGGTCGGTGGTGAGCAGGTAGCGCATCGGCGCGTGCATTCTGGCACGCCCTGACACGCAGCTCCGAGCGACGGCGTGGGGGCTACTTGTAGGCCAGCATCAGGTACCCGTCGGAGACGCGGACACCGAGGGCGAACTCACCGTAGCGGTAGACCCGTTCGTGAACGCCGTCGATCAGCTCCCACTGAGTGATCGGGGACATGTGCGGCCGGGCTTCGGCGCTGTGGTCGGAGGCGCCGCGGATCATCTCCAGGTTCCAGAGATACTCGAAGCGATCGAAGTCGTTGTCGGTGGTGGCGCAGATCAGCGTCATCTCCTCGGCGATGGCGAGGAACTGGACGTCGGTCGGGCACGGGATCGGCCGCGCCTCGACACCGTGGAGCATCTCGGTCAACAGGTTGTCGGTGGTGACCTCGGTGGCGGAACCGATCAGCCAGGCCGCAGCACCCAGGATCAACCCGATCATCACGAACGCAGTTTTCATCTCTTCCTCCAGCGCGAGGAGCGATGGATGCCCGGAAGCTACGCACCGTCACGATGCGTGACCATCGGTTTCATCACCGGAGGGAAGTCGAAACCCGGAAAGCCCTGGATAGGCCGGAACTACGGGTGGGATTCGAGCCAGAGCCGGAGTCGCTGGGCCAGGGCGCGGTTGCCGGCGGGTGTGAGGTGATTGTCGTGAAAGGAGAGCAGCTCCTCGGGAGAGCCGGCCGCGGTGACGAGTTCTTCGACGCCATTGAACAGCGGATAACCCATCGCCGCTGCGTGGTCGACGATGCGCTGGACATCGGTGGGGTTGCGCCGCTGCTGATAGGCCAGCCGCACCTCGCGGCTCTTGGGCAGCAGCATCAGGAACGGGCGCGCGCCCTGTTCCCGCGCCTCGGCGATGAACGCGTCGAAGATCGCGAACATCAGCTCGCGAGAGGGCTCGTCGTCCCAGAGGTCGACCCAGGGCCGGGGATCGATGTCGTTGATCTCGTTGCCCAGCTTGCCGTGCTCGAGCTCGAGCCAGAAGCTCCGATGGGCCAGCACGCGCACGAAGGGGAAGGCGAAGCGCGGATAGTCGTTCTTGTTGAACCACAGATCGTTCTTCCCGATCCGGGCCAGGAACGCCTCGTCCTGCAGCTTGACCAGGTCGTCCAGAGTGGCGATCGGGTTCTCCAGCAGCACGAGCTTGCCATCGCGCAGGACGAAGCGCGGTTTCGTCGCCGGGATCCCGGTCCGGCGATAGAAGAACTTCCGGTAGACGTTGACGATCCGCTTGATGTTGTCGGTCGTCAGTCCCAGGGCGACACGCGGTGTGCGCACCGAGCGGTAGTCCTCGCGGAATCGGAGAAACGCCTGATCGGTGCCGTAGCCGTTGCCGCCGAAGTTGTAGACGTCGGCGGCGACCAGCTCCGACAGGTAGGTCTGCCAGGTCTCGTCGTCCGCGACGTCGTCGCAGTAGGTGTAGGAATCGCCGAAGGTCGCTAGGAACGGCCGGCCGTGATCGACGATGCGCGGGCGCTCTCCCAGCGGCGTGCCCTCGGGTCGCTTCCAGCCGAGCTCCCGGTCGTGGTACTCGCGGAGCTTGGCGATCTCTTCGTCGTCGGCCAGATAGGCCGCCGGGTCGTAGAAGGTGAACGCGTCACGCTGGCTTCGGAGATAGGCGTAGGTCAGCAGCTCGATCGCCACCGCGACTAGCAGCGCAGTCGCGACGACGAACAGGATTCGCCGACGGAGTGTCACCGTCGTTGCCCGGCCAGGATGCATGTCCGCATCATATTCGTTCCGCCGTGGCTCTCGAAACCGGTAGCATGAGGCGCATGAAGCACACCTGGCTTGCTCCGCTTCTCCTGGCCGGCGTCGCCGGATGTTCCGCGCCGGTACCCGTCGGGGACTGCGCCCTCGAGGCGATCCAGCTACCGGATTCGGTCACCCTGGATCAGGTGACCAGGGTCGAGGCTGCCGGGGGCGATCCGGTACATTGCAAGGTCGCAGGGACGATCGACGGGACGATCGGTTTCGAACTGTTGCTTCCGCTGCCCCTCGAGTGGAACGGACGCTTCCTGATGGGCGGCGGCGGCGCGTTCGTCGGCAGCCCACGGAATCAGAGCCTGTCGCCGCCGTTCTCCTCGCTGCACAAGGGGTACGCGACGATCGGCACCGACACCGGTCATCGCGGTTCGGCGATCCGCGCCGACTGGGCGCTGAACGACCCGGTCGCCGAGGAGAACTTCGCCCATCGCGCCGTCCATCGTACGACCGTCGTCGGCAAGCAGATCACGTCGGCCTACTACCAGGACGAGATCGCTCGCTCGTACTTCGTCGGCTGTTCTCGCGGTGGCGGCCAGGCGCTGATCGAGGCCCAGCGCTACCCCGAGGATTACGACGGGATCGTCGCGGCGGCTCCGTGGATGAACTTCCCGGGAAGCATCGCGGCGGCGCTGCAGAACACCCGGGCGATGTACCCGGATTCGGGGGACCTGTCGTCGCCGGTCGTGACCGTCGACAATCGCGTCTTGCTCGAACGGGAGATCCTCGCCGCCTGCGATGCCGATGACGGACTGGCCGACGGGATCGTGGCCGACCCGCGGAGCTGTGGGTTCGATCCGGCAAGGCTGCCCCGTTGCCCGGCGGGCCAGCCCGGCGCCGACTGTCTGACCGCGGCCCAGCTGGCGGCGATCCTGACGGTCTATCGCGGACCGTCGATCGATGGCCGCTCCCTCGGCTTCGGCTTCCCCTTCGGCGGCGAGAACGACGAGCACGCCTGGGCCGACTGGATCACCGGCAGCCGGGACCAGATCGCGCCGGGCGTCCCGTCGTTGCAGATGGTGCTGGGCGTGCAGTTCGCCCGCTACCTGGTCTACGACGACCCGGAGTGGGACTACGCGAGCTACGACTTCGCCGACTGGCGCCGGGACACCGAAGAGATCGGCCTGCTGCTCAACGGCGACGACCCCGAGCTGAGCCGCTTCCGTGACGCGGGCGGCAAGCTGATCCTCTGGCACGGCTGGTCCGATGCCGCGCTGTCCGCGCTGCAGTCGATCGAGTACTACGAGCAGGCGCTGGCCCACGACCCGCTGTCCGACGAGTACTTCCGGCTGTTCCTGTTGCCGGGCGTCGGTCATTGCGGGTTCGGTCCGGGGGCGAGCGTGATCGACTGGATCGAACTCATCGAGCGCTGGGTCGAGCAGGATCTGCCCCCGGAGACTCCCGTCGCCGCCCGTGTCGAGGGAGGCGAGGTCCGCTTCACCCGGCCGGTCTGTGCCTACCCGACGACGATGCGCTACGTCGGCGGTGACCCCGATGAGGCGTCGAGTTTTCGCTGCGAGTGAACGCACCGGCGGCGTCGCCTACGAATAACCACGCCGAACCTCGATCGACGCTGGTATGGTTCGGGAGACGTGTGCTCCCAATCACGACCGATGACCGTCTGCGTCATCCGGGGGAAGAGATGCCGTACTCTCAGACGTTCGTGATCCGGTTCGTACTGTCCTTCGTCATCCTGTTCGCCGCTGCGGTGCCCGGTCACGCCGGTGGCGACCCGGTGCTCGACGTCGATCCGGGCTCGATCGATCGTCTCTCCGCCGATCCGTTGATGGTCAGCGTCACCAGCGTGGGCGGTCCGTCGATCCAGCTTCGCCTGCGAGTCGACGTCAACGGCAACGGTGCGATCGATGCCGGAGACGACGTGATCTGGATCGCCGAGATCGACGACAACGGATCGGTCTGGTCGCCGACGATGCCGGTCGATCTGGATCCGACCGTGGACGCGATCGCAATCGATCTGCGCTCGTTCACACCCCTCGGCTTCCCCTATTCCGCCGGTAGCTACCTCTGGGAGGCGTTCTCGCCGGGCTCGGGGTTGAGCGATTCGGCAACCTTCAGCGTGACCCAGGCGGCGGAACCCCAGGTCGTCAGCGGCACGGTGACCGACGATTCGATGACGCCCCTCGGCGGCGCGCTGGTCATCTTGACGCCGATCAGCGAGGACTGCGACGATCTCGAGCTGTCGGCGTTCAGCGATGCGTCGGGGTCGTTCGCGATCCAGGTGCCGGACGATCTTCCCTGCAGCAACCGGCTCCTGTTCGCCGCCAGGCCCGGGTTCGTCTCACACTTCACCGAGGGCATTTCGCTCTCGTTCGGCGGCTCCGACGTTTACGCCGGCCAGGATCTGGAGCTGGCAGCGGGTAGCCACAGCGTGACCGGTTCGGTGCTGTACGCCGACGGAGACGCGGTCGGCACGGGCATTCCCGGTCAGTTCGTCGTCGCCGAGGGTGAGGAGGACGACTCGTTCTCCGTGGCGTTTGCCGGACTCGACGGTTCCTTTGCGTTCGCGCTGGATGATGGCGACTGGTTCGTCCTGGCCGACAGCGAGTTGCATCTGGCCCTCGCCGGAGCGGTCGCAGGCGATGCCGATGGACAGGCTGTCAACGTCAGCGGTGGGGCAGCGGTCGTGCCGGACATCCTGGTCCGTGCGGTCAACGCTTCCATCCGCGGCGTCCTGTACGACGACGCACTCGTCCCGCAGCCTGGACGACGTGTCGAAGCAGAGTCCGACTACTTCGATTGCCCGGATTGTTTCTTCGCAGCGGCGGTCACGGCAGCGGACGGGTCGTTCATTCTTGGCGCGTTCGGCGAGGTCGGTCCCGATTATACGTTCTGGAGCGTTCGGCCGACCGTACCGATCCAAGGACTTGTCGCTGCCGCGGAGCCCCTCGCCCTCTCCGAGGGGGACCACATGGCCGGCCACGACCTAGAACATCTCACCCCGACGAGCTTCATCGTCGGCACGTTCGAGACGATCGCCGGTGACACTGTTCCCGATCTGTGTCTCTGGGCCGAACAGTACGGGGACTACGTCTCCAGGGCCCGTGTCGGTTGTGACGGCACCTTCTCGATTCCGGTCCTCGATGGCGAATGGCAGATCGAGTTCGGCGAAGAGGGTCCGGCGGAGTTCTTCCGCGATGTCGACACCAGTGGGTTCCGGGAGGTCCTCACCATAGACGGCGAGGACGAGGATCTTTCGGTGATCCTCGGCCCGTCGACCACCGCGCCGTCGATCCTGCGAGTGGAGCCAGCGGCGGCGGCGGCGGGCGCTCAGCTGGTCGTCGAAGGTTCCAACTTCGCCTTCGGCGGGACGCCCGAGGTGACCATCGATGGTCTGCCGGCCACGCTGCTCGAGGTCCGGGGTGACATCGGCCGACTCGTCGTCGAGGTGCCCGGCGGGCTGAGCGGCGAACGCCCCTCGGTCGTCGTGAGCGATCCGTTCTCCGGACGGTCCAGCGAGCCCGGCTGCTTCGAGCTGCTTCCCGGCAGCTACACGCCGACCTGCACGATCAGCGGCACCGTCACCCGGGACGCCGGCTTCACCCCGCTCCCCGGCACGCTGGTCGTCGCTCTCGACCAGAGCGAAGACCGCTTCGTGCGAGCCACGATCACCGACGGCGCCGGCGACTACAGCCTGGGGCTGGAGGACGACACGGCGACCTACTCGATGATCATGATCCCGCCGGCCAACCGGCCGCGACTCTGGGGCAGCTACGACGGGGTCTCCTGCTCGGGCACCCAGGACCACAACTTCCTCACTGGCCGGGTCGTCAGCGGCCGGGTCGTGGAGAACGGGGAGGGAGTGCCCAACGTCAAGGTCGGCGGCGGCGGGATGACCTCCTTCGCCGAGGCGGTCACCGACGACAACGGCGACTTCTCCTTCCGCCTGGCCCAGGGTGAGAACGCCGGCTTCGAGTTCACGGCGCCGTCGGGGAGCCGCTTCGTCAACGACAACGTGCTGAACATGATGATCGACGGAGCGACGGTGCTACCCGACGTCGAGCTGACGACCGGCTGGATCTTCGCCGGAAGAACCGAGGCGGCCGACGGCAGCGGACTCGCCGCACGGATCCGGGGCAGCTCCGCCGATACCTTCCAGCTCAGCGGATCGGCCGTCTCGAGTTCCTGCGACGGATCGTTCGGGATCGCGCTGGCGACGGGAGAGCACTTCCTCGACCTGTCACCGGAGTTCGGCGACGGTGGCACCGACGTGGACTCGGTCTTCAGCGACGGCGACGAACGAGCCGAGTTCGACTTCACGGTGTTCCCCGACGGGCCGCTGGGGTTCGACGACGGCAACCCGCGGATCGCCGACGAATCGGACAACTACGGCTCGGTCGGACAGCCGATGGTCCTCGACGTCGAGAACCTGGGCAGCGGCGCGGTCGTCGCCTTCCCGGCGATCCCGACGAAGAGCGGCCGACCCATGGCGTTCACGGTGACCAAGGGCATCGGTCCGGTCGGTGACGACACCTACGCCGATGTCGAACGCGGCCTGGTCTTCTCCCGGGTTCCGGCCAGCGCCGACGACGGCTTCTTGCTCGTCGGCAGCAGCAGCGGCGTGACACCGGCGATCCCCTTCGGCCTCGATCCCGCGATCTGGGACGCCGGAGCGCTGATCGTCGACGGCGAGGTGACGAACTCCGGTGCGCCGGTGGAGGGCGCACTGGTCGTGCTGCTCCGCGAGGCGCCGAGGCCCGGCGAGTGCGACGACGACCTCGACAGCCTGGTTCACGACTACGCCGTGACCGACGCCTCGGGGATCTACACGCTGCACCATCCGGGGGGCAATCTGTTCCTGCTCGTCCTGCCGCCCCGGGATTCGTTCCCCGACGACCTGAGTGCCGCCGTCGGCGAGGCGACCGA
This sequence comes from uncultured bacterium, assembly GCA_942490715.1. Lineage (GTDB taxonomy): Bacteria > Acidobacteriota > Polarisedimenticolia > Polarisedimenticolales > Polarisedimenticolaceae > CALNYP01. Next base: position 197,809 of record CALNYP010000005.1, on the reverse strand, counting down.
TGTGATGACCGACCTGTTCGGCATCGACTTCGATCTGAGCAGCGGATCGGCGCTGACCCTGCGGGTCGTCGCCGGCGATCCGCCACAACCGGTCCCCGGCGCCCGGGTCTCGGCGGACGGCGACGTGTTCGATCTGGCGATCACCGACGGGGACGGCCTGGCGACGCTCTACCTACCCCCCGGAAGTACCGATCTGCGGATCACTCCACCGGTGGGCAGCCGGCTGCATCTCCTGGAGCTTCTCGTCACGCCGCCGGTGAACCTCGGAGACGTCGAGCTGACCTCGGGGCCGACCGTGGCCGGTCGTGTGATCGACGTCGACGAGAACCCGCTGCACGTCGGCGAGGTCAGCGGCAGTCCATCCGGGGGCGGCCAGTACTTCGACGTGCTCGTGCGCCGGGATGGTCGCTGGCGCGGTCCGGTGGAGGCGGGCCAGGAGTTCAACATCAACATCCGGCCCGAGTTCGACACGCTGACCGACCTGTTCTTCTTCTCCGACGGTTCGATCGGCCGGGACCGGATCCTCTACCCCTCCGGTGTCGTCGAACCCGCCGGCCGCATCGAGGGCACGATCCGCGACGCCGAGACGCTGACACCGCTTCCCGGCGTCGGCGTTTCCGGTCTGTCCGGGCCGCCGTTCTTCGAGAACACCGGCTTCGCCCAGACCTGTGACGACGGAACCTATTCGATGAAGGTCGCCGACGGGCTGCACCACGTCCTGGCCACACCGTTCTCGATTCCCGATCTACTCGACGGCTGGTACTCCCCGGGCACGAGCCCGGGTGACTTCTGTTCCCAGGATTCGGAGCTGGTGCCGGTCACCGCCGGCGCCACCACCGGCGGCATCGACGTCGAACTCGACGCTCGTAGCGGAATCTCCGGCAGCGTCACCGTCTTCGGTCAGCCCGAGGCCGGCGCGACGGTCGAGATCAGCCAGGGCCGCCTGGGCAGCTGCGTCGAGCAGACGTTCACCTTCGGCAACGGCATCTACTCCCGGGAGATCCCCGCCGGTACCGGCTACCGGGTCGAGGCGCTCGCGCCACCCTCGATCGGCGGACCGTCGATCTGCTGGGACGACGAACCTGGCTGCGGCAGCTTCACTCCCGTCGAGCTGATGCCGCTGTCGACCACCAGCGGGATCGACTTCGACTTCGGCTTCGCGCCCCCGGAGATCTCCGGCTTCTCGCCGTTGACCTTGCTGGCGATCGGTGACGGCCTGTTCGAGTTGACCTTCGACCAGCCCGTACCGGAGCAGCACGCCGATGCCTTCAACATCTACGAGGGCAACCTGGGCACCTTCGGCACGGCGACCTTCAGCGATTGCCACCGGGACCCGGCCACCCTATCGGACAACGGCAACGGCACCTGGACCCACATCTTCGAACCGACTCCGGGAGCCGAGTGGTTCCTGGTCAGCGCCAGCAACCCCTTCGCCGAGGGACCGCTGGGCAGCGGCCGTGTGTTGAGCAACGCCTGCGGTGCGGAGCCGGGCGCGGCGGCGGCGGCGGCGGCAGGGACCGATCGGAGATAGGTGACTCTTACCGCCGGTACGGATCGCTCCGGTCGGCGTTGGCCTCTTCCAGCGTGCGGAACTTCCTCACGCCGACAGGCCGTGAAGCGGTCGGCATCAGCATGCGATAGAAGCGGAGCATCTCGGCGACTGCCCTGAGATTCTCCGGATCGTCAACATCCCGCCACGGCCGGGGCATGTCGTCGACGGAACGGTACTTGATGACCGCCACCTCACTCCTCCGTAAAGCCGAAGCGTTCGGCGAGAACCTGCGCATCGATTCGGTCGGTCGGTCGGACGGTGCTCTTCTTCATTCGCCACAACGTGTGCGGCGTGACGACACGTACCGGAATCCCCAGCGTGCTCTTCTCTTCGATCTCCAGGTCGTCGTATGCGAAGGCATCTCCCAGTCGGGTCAACAGGTCGAAACCGAAACCGTCTGGGGGGTAGTAGCGGACTGCGGGATACTCGCCGCACAGGTCCTCCGCCGTGATCTCATCAATGCTCGGATCCTCGAAGACGGAACGAAGCGCCTGCTTCAGTTGATCGATGTTCGCAGCATCAGGACGCACGAACAGGTCGAGGTCGGCAGTCGCCCGCGCCAACCCGTGTAACCCGAGGGCGACTGCCCCGACGACCGCGTACTCGACGTTGTGATCCGTCAGCGCCCGGAACACCGCCCGCAGTCGAGTCTCATCCATACTCTCGTCACCCATCTCGCTACTTCGTCCTCTACAAGGCAGTATACGGTAGGCGTTCTCGAGAGTAGGATTCGACCGGAGGTGACGATGCAAGCAGGATGGTTCGCGACCGGTGCCGGCTTCGGCGCCCTCGCCGTGATTCTCGGTGCCTTCGGCGCCCACACCTTGAAGGCGACCGTCGAGCCTCGCATGCTCGAAGTCTTCGAAACCGGCGCCCGATATCAGATGTACCACGCCCTGGCTTTGCTGGCGGTGAGCCACGCCGCCACCCGCTGGCCCGGCAGCCTGACCCAGGCCTCCGGCTACCTCTTCGTTCTCGGCATCCTGCTCTTCAGCGGCAGCCTGTACGCGATGACCCTCACCGGCATCAAGTCCCTCGGCGCCATCACCCCGATCGGCGGCCTCTGCTTCATCACCGGCTGGATCTGTCTCGCGTTAACAGCCATCCGCAACACCGGAACAACCACCACGCCGTAGATCCGACCGTTTCCGACGCCGTCACGATCCTGGATCGGGTCGGTTTTTGGAGCGGCATCTCGATGGGCACGTCGGTCCCGGATCGGAGTGGTGCGACTCCGAGGTGCGGGGTTGCCCCGGTGGGCCTCTGGAAGGGGTGGGGCACCCGGCCTGGCTCGATCTTCGCCCGTCAGCTCGGCGCTAAAAGAGCTGAAGAAATCTCGATACCCCAACGCTCCCCGGCAAGATCCAGGTTAGAGCAAGGACACAAGGGCGAAGATCGAGTCTGGCTGGGTCACCCCGAGACAGCGGCCCTCCGGGGTGACCCCGCACCTCGGAGGCGCACCACTCCGATCCAGCCCCGAAGGCAAATCAGAGCAGCCGCTCCAGGCCCCCCCGATCCAGGATCGTGACCGTCGGCCCCTCTACCCGGATAATCTTCTGCTTGATCAACCGGGCAAACGTCCGGGATAACGTCTCGTGGACCGTCCCGAGGTACGAGGCGATCGAGCCCTTCGCGATCGGCAGGTCGAGGACCGGCTCGGCGTTGTCGGCCATCCCCGCGGCTTCGACCTCGCGCAACAGGTAGCGGGCCAGCCGCGACGAGACCTCGCGCAGCGTCACGCCCTCGAGCTGCAGGCTCAGCTCCTTCATCCGTCCGGCAAAGGTGCGCAGCATCTCCCAGGCGACCTCGGGGTGCTGCTTGAGGAATCGGGTAAACGGTTCCCGGGGCAGGAAGAGGATCTCGCTGTCCCGGGTCGTGCGGGCGTGGGCCGGGTAACCGGCGACCTCGTCCTCGAACAGCGGTACTTCGGCCAGGGCGTCGCCGGGGCGGCAGACGTGGAGGATCAACATCCTGCCGTCGTCGGAGAGCTTGTAGACGACGGCCAGTCCTTCGAGGACGACGAACATCCCGGTGTAGGGATCCCCTTCGCTGAACAGCGTCGTCTTGCGGGGCACGTGAGCCACGCGGGACAGCCCGGCCAGTCGATCCAGCGCCTCGTCTTCGAGGGCGCTGAACAAGGTCAACTGCCGCAGGCGATCCCGCGTGCTCTCGTGGAACCGGTCCCGGTCGCTCACGCTACTCCGAGGTGAAGATCCTCAACGACTTGCTCCGCGAGGGGTGACGCAGCTTGCGCAGCGCCTTGGATTCGATCTGACGAATCCGCTCGCGTGTCACCGTGAAGTTCTGTCCCACCTCTTCCAGGGTGTGTTCGGTTCCGCCGCCGACGCCGAAGCGCAGCTTGAGCACCTTCTCTTCCCTGGGGGTCAAGGTCTTGAGTACGGTCTGGGTCTGCTCGCGCAGGTTGACGTGCATCACCGCGTCGACCGGCGACACCGCCCGGCGATCCTCGATGAAATCCTTCAGATGGCTGTCTTCCTCTTCTCCGATCGGAGTCTCGAGGGAGATCGGCTCCTGGGCGATCTTGAGCACCCGGCGAACCTTGGCCACGGGGATATCCATCTTGGAGGCGATCTCTTCCGGCGACGGCTCGCGTCCCAGCTCCTGGACCAGGCTGCGCTGGGTGCGCACGAGCTTGTTGATCGTCTCGATCATGTGCACCGGAATGCGGATCGTGCGTGCCTGGTCGGCGATCGCACGGGTGATCGCCTGGCGGATCCACCACGTCGCGTAGGTCGAGAACTTGTAGCCCCGGCGATACTCGAACTTGTCCACCGCCTTCATCAAACCGATGTTGCCCTCCTGGATCAGATCCAGGAACTGCAGACCGCGGTTGGTGTACTTCTTGGCGATCGACACGACGAGTCGCAGGTTGGCCTCGACCAGCTGCCGCTTGGCGTCCCGGGCTTCGCGGGTACCGCGACGGATCAACGTCGCGACCATGCTCAGCTCGGCACGATCGACACCGAGGTCGTCTTCCAGACCGCGAATGTCGGCACGCAGACGATCGACCTTGCGGCGAAGCTCCTTGCGCAGCGTCGCGTCCTTGAAGGTCTTCATCTTGCCCGACAGGTCGCGGATGCTCCGCTCGTGGCGCTTGATCTTGCGGTCGGCGTCGACGACGCGGTTGGACAGGTAGTCCACCCGCAGCGGCGCCAGGTGCAACGTCTCGACTTCCCGGGCCACGGCGACACGCTGGCGGGCGATGTTCCACATCGCGGTGCGGTGGGCCTTGCCCCCGGGCTTGAGCCGTTTGACCCGCGTGTGCAGCCCTTCGATGTCCTTGATGTGACGCTGGATCGCCCGGATGCACTTGCGTGCCCGGACCAGTCGCATCTCCGGGGTCGGGTCCTGGCCTTCGGGAATCTCACCGTCGGTGAAGTTGTTCGGTGAGAGCTGACCCCGCTTGATCATCTCGCCCATCATGAAGATCTCGTTCAGGGCGTAGGTGCTGCGTGCGAGGGCGTTCAGGATCCGGGTCTGACCACGCTCGATCCGCCGGGCGATCGAGACCTCGCCCTGACGGGTCAATAGCGGGACGGTGCCCATCTCCCGGAGGTACATCCGCACGGGATCGTTGGTTTTTTCGAGCAGGTTCTCCGACGGATCCTGCTTGGCCGACTTGGCCTTTGGGTTCGCCGCTTCGTGTCGCGCGAGCTGTTCCTTGGTCTCGGCATCCACGAGCTCGATTCCCTGGGTCTCGAACAGCGCGAAGATCTCTTCGATTTCTTCAGGAGACCGACTCACCTCGTCGGGCAACATCTCGTTGATTTCTTCGTAGGCGAGATAGCCGCGTTCCTTGCCCAACTGGAGCAGGGTCCGGACTTCCTCGTACCGCTCTTCGACACCACGGGAGTTGTGGTCGCGCTTTCTTTTACTCATCTCCCCTCGCCATTCTTTCGTTCAAGCTGGATCAGGTCAGCCGATCGTGTTGCCGCGCCAGTTCCTGGATACGGGCAAGCTGCTGGTCCACCACCGAGGTACCGGAGGCAGGGCCGACCTCATCTCGTTGTTGTTTGCCAATCTCTCTCAGCAGCGTCCGGCTCTCGCTGGCCAGGTTCTGCCGCCTGAACGTCTCTAGACAGTCTTTTACGGTCGGGCCGTCTTCGGGTTCGTCGCGAAATGCAATTCGGGTGAGAAGCTCTTGATCGCCTGGTTGTTCCAGCGCCTCGAGGACTGCCGGATGGTCGATACGTTCTCCCGTCTGTTCCATTTCGAGAATCTTCTTCACGATCCCGTACACGGCCGTGCCTTCGAGATCCCTCCACTCCACCGCCTCCAGACAGTGGTCTCTCTCTTCCTCGGAGTGCAGCAACAGGTGGACCAGTCGGGCCTCGGCGTCGCAGAGGTGTTTCGAGGATGCGGGCTGGTGCCGGATACTTGTCTGCGCCGTCGCGGTGACGTTTCGCAGCTCTTGTCGCACCAGGCCCTCCTCGATCCGCAGCGCATCGGCCAGTCTGGAAACCCAGGAAGCGCGCTCGATCGGGCTGGACAGTTTTGCGATGTGAGGCAGCACGGCATTGACCGCGTCTACCTGCTCTTCAGGACGATTGAGGTCTCGCCGGGCTGCTTCCCGGCGAATCATGAACTCCAGGTACTTCGGCGCGTCGCGCAGCCGGGCCGTGTAGGCGTCGACGCCCTCGGCCCGGATCGTGTCGTCGGGGTCCATGCCCTCGGGCAGCTCGACGACGCGTACCTCGAATCCCTTGTGCAGCATGAGGTCCAGGGAACGGATGGTGGCCTTGGCGCCGGCGCCGTCTCCGTCGTAGGAGACGACGATCCGTTCGGTGAACCGGGCGAGCAGCTTCGCCTGCTGCGGCGTGAAGGCGGTGCCCAGGGAGGCGACGACGTTCTCGACACCGGCCTGCCGGACGGCGACGAGGTCGAGATACCCCTCGACCACGACGGCGAGACCCTCGTGCCGGATCGGCTGCTGGGCCAGGTCGAGACCGTAGAGGTGTTCACCCTTGGTGTAGATCGGTGTCTCCGGCGAGTTGATGTACTTCGCCGAGTCGTCGACCAGGGTGCGGCCACCGAAGGCGATCACGCGGCCCCGGAGGTCGCGGATCGGAAACATCAGACGGTTGCGGAACCGGTCGTAGTGACCGTTGCCGGACTTGCGCGGCAGGATCAGGCCGCCGGTTTCGATCTCGTGGGGGCTGAAGCCCTTCGATCGCAGGTGATCGTGGAGCGCCTGCCACGAATCGAGGGACAGCCCGACGCCCAGGTTCTCGGCGACCTCGGCGCTGATGCCGCGCTGTTCGAGGTAGGCCCGGGCCTCGCGCCCGGCTTCTTCATCTATAAGGAGGGAACGGAAGAACGCCTGGGCTGCACGATTCATCTCGTACAGCTTCGCGCGGGGATCGTTGGTCTGCTGGTTGTCGGTGGGGAGCGTGACGCCGAAGCGTTGAGCGAGAAACTCGACCGCCTCGCGGAAGCCGAGTTTCTCGTATTGCATCACGAACTTGAAGACATCTCCGCCTTGCTGACACCCGAAGCAGTAGAACAACTGCCGCTCGGGGTCGACGGAGAACGACGGCGTTTTTTCCTCGTGGAACGGGCAGAGTCCCTTCATCCTGGAGCCGGCCGGCTTCAGGGGGACGTAATCCGAAACGAGGCGAACGATATCGCCGGCATCCCGGACGTTCTCGACGATGTCTTGCGAGAAAGGCCCGCCCAATTCAGGACCACCTTGCTGCCTCGCGCTTCCCCCCAAAGGGTCACGTCAGGCTGCCGTCGTGTTGTGACTAACCGTTCATCTTGCGCTCTTGCGCCAGTCGCTTGAGCATTTTCTTGCGCGCAGCCAGAGTCTTCCGCTTCTTGCGGACGCTCGGCTTCTCGTAGTGCTGTCTCTTCTTGATCTCGGAAAGAATTCCGGACTTTTCGCACTTGCGCTTGAAACGCTTCAAGGCGTTCTCGAGGCTCTCGTCCTCGCGCACCTTGATCAGCGGCATTGGTAAATCACCCCACTTTCATCCCGGGTTGGTAGCCGTTGAGCCATGGCCGTCAAAATGGCCTTGGCCAATCGAGAATCTTAGCCCTGCGTCCATTTTCCGTCAAGTTTTGGCCGATCTCGTGCCCTGCCGGGGACAGGACAGGCGTGGCAACCCCTGACCAGTAATCTGCGAAAACCCTGACCTTCCTTCGCTCTCTTGCTAGATATCTAGATACGCCAAAAGCTTCAGCCTGGCACAGGAAAAACCGAAAGTCCGGAAAACGACTGCGGATCTCGAGTCAGCGCCCTGAGGTGCAACGTGTGTGTTGCTATCAAGGAGGAGGGGCGTTGCACTCCAGGGCGCCATCGAGGTCAACGGCGCGGTGCCGGTGGATCGCACGATTCGACTACCGGGAGCGGAGAATCATCCCCGCGGCGAGTCCCGCGCCGAAGCCGTTGTCGATGTTGACCACGGTCAACCCGGCGGCGCAGCTGTTGAGCATGGTCAACAGCGCCGCCTCACCCTGACCGCCGGCGCCGTAACCGGTGCTTGTCGGCACGCCGATCACGGGACAATCGGTCAATCCGGCCACGACCGCAGGCAGCGCGCCGTCCATGCCGGCGACGACCACGATCACCCTGGCCCTGGCCAGCTGTTCCCGGCGTTCGAACAGGCGGTGGAGACCGGCGATGCCGACGTCCTCCACCCGGTCGACGGCGTTGCCGAGGAGCTCGGCGGTCAGGGTGGCCTCGGCGGCCACGGGCAGGTCGGAGGTACCCGCGGTCACGACCAGGATCCCTGGCGTGGTCGGTTCGGGGGTGTCGGAGGTGCGAACCGTGATCGCCCGGGCGGCGGGATGATATTCGGCGGTCGGTAGCTCCTGCTTCACGGCGGCGTGGACGTCGTCGCCCACCCGGGTGACCAGTACCGTCTGCCCGGCGCCGTGGAGTTCCCGGGCGATGCCGACCACCTGATCCACGCTCTTGCTGCCGCCGTAGATCACCTCGGGGAAGCCCCGGCGCAGCGCCCGCTGGAGATCGAGGGTGGCGTATCCGAGCTCCCGGATCGGGGCGTCCCGGATCCGGCTCAGGGCGGTGTCCGGGTCGACCGAGCCGGTGCGCACCGACTCGAGCAGACGCCTCAGTTTTTCCCGCTCCATGCGGCCTCTCCGCTCCTGGTCCTCGCCGGTCTTGTCAACGTGGAACCTGCGTGGATTCCGGGCTAGGATGATGCGCTTCCGGAGGAACCTACGCTTGAACAACGACAGCACAACGACGGACGACAGCACAACGACCGACGAACGACGCGCCCATCCGCGCTTCCCCCGGGAAGTGCAGGTACAGGGTACTCCCGAGCAGGGCGGTGTCGTCGCCCGGATGATCACCAGTGACCTGTCCCTCGGCGGACTGAACTGTGTGTCGACCGCCGACTTCCCCGAGATGACACGACTGGCCGTGCGCATGATGTTGCCGGTCAGCGGCAACGGCACCGGCGAACCTCTCGAGGTCGAAGCGGTGGTCGTGCGCCGCGAACCGATCCCGTCGGCCGTCGGCGACTCGCGCTACGAGCTCGCACTGTTCTTCACCGGTCTGGAGAACGGCGCGAAGGATCGTCTCTCCCGCTACCTCGCCGGCTGAATCCTGCACGCTTGCATCGTTAGTGTCGCGCCATATTCGCGGCGCACTTTTGTGCGCGATTGCAGGCTTTTCGTGAACGATTGGGCCTTGACAGTCCCTCTCCCGGGCGCTGTAATTTCGTATGCGTTCGACTCGCGTCGACGTGTCCGTCCGGAGTCTCGATTGAGGGGGTTCCGTCCAGCATGAACAAGTCGTCACTCGTAGAGCGAATCGCCAAGGATGTCGGCATCACGAAGAACGATGCGGCGGCAGCCGTCGACGTGATCATCGAGAGCATGAGCGATGCGTTGCAAGAGAACGAACGTGTCACGCTGACCGGCTTCGGTACCTGGGCCGTGTCGCGACGCCAGGCCCGGGCCGGCCGCAATCCACAGACCGGCGAAGCGATCCAGATCGAGGCCAAGAACTCGGTGCGCTTCAAGCCCGGCAAGCAGCTCGAGTCGATCATCAACCGCTGATCCGAGCTACTCGGAGTCTGCGATTGCTGACTGGCGGTTGGGTCCCGCGGATTCAGTCGGCCGAGATCGAACTCGTCGGCAAGACACAGGGAGCAGATGGCATCCGCGGTGAGCAATCCGAACTCACTCCCATCGGCCCCTCACCGCTTTCGAAGTTGGCCGTGATCTGGAATAGCCAGGTCTCTCCGGGCTCAGGATCCCAGGGAAACGTCGACCCGTTGTTCGTGTACCCGGCGAAGAAACAACTGCCGGCGTTGGTCGGCGGTGCCCCTAGCCTGGAATAGCGGTAGATGTTGTAGGAAGGGCTGTCCGGAATCCAGTCCCACTGAATGATGACGTTGCCAAGGTTCGTGAGACGCCAGCGGACATCGCGAACGTATTGCGGGTCGCACGGCCCGATTTCGAACACGACCCTGTTCGCCAGCACCGCTTTGCAAGTGCTGTCGTAGTCGAAGCCTTGACAGGTGCAGACGGGTTCGCATTGGTCCGTGCACTCGAGTGGCATCGGCTCGCATTCACCTGGCCCATCGATCAGGCAAGACGATGCGCCCAGGTGATCGTACTTGCAGTACTCGCCAGCAGCGCAATGCACTCCAGCGAAGCCGCCGCATCCGCAGGACACGCTGTCCCGTGCGCAGGTCGAGTTGCCGTTGTCATCCCGGCATTGCCATTCGCCGGTCCAGCAGCACTCGACGCCGTACTCGCAGTCGAGGGGCCGCTGTGTTGGATTACAACATTGCTGGTCCGGAGGTGCCGCCATGGAAGCGATTGCGGGAAGCCACAATAGAACAAGGGCCCCAAGTAATCGGTGCCTCGTTAGACGCAATTGCAAAGAACACGTCGTGGCATCACGCGATTCGGTCACTATATCCCCTGTGGGTATGCGAGGCAGAGCGGTTGGAACGCAACGGGGTTACAAGAATAGTTCTGCGATGTACCGCAGTTAGGGCCGCAAAGACACTGCCCTGTTCCGCAGCACGACTCTTCTTCGCAAATAGCCTCGTTGGTCCAGATATTCTCGCCCATCGCACACTCGAAGAATCCCCCGGCCGGGAGTTGGCAGCGGTCCATTCCGGTGTCGGTTGATGTCGCCGCGCCGGTTGCTGAGCAACTACCTGGCATTCCATTACACGGTATGATTGCGGGGCACGGTTCGCATGTCGTCGAACAAAGTTGTACCGCCTGGATCGCGGTTGCCAGATTGTCGCAGTCCCTTTGGCGTATGGAGCCGGAGTTTCCACAGGTTGGATTGTTGGTGCTGAGCGCTTTGACGGCTCCGCCGGTGGCCACGAAGTCGTCGCACGAAACAACCAGAGCATCAGCGTGCTCGGCAAAGGTGGTGCTCGGACCTTGGTAGTAACGCTGTGCGCGCCAGTAGATGTTGGCAGTCCGATTCATGCCGAGAGCAGTAACTGAGAACCCATTGTAGGTGCCGCCATCGACCATCAAGGCGAACGCGTGATTCGGGATGCTCGAGTTAGTGTGAACTCCGCCAGAGTCGATACTCCCGTTCGTGCAAAGAAACGGCTGTGCGTCATTTCCTCCGACTCTGCCGGGATTTCCCGGGGCGTCACCGAGGCAACTCGGTGTCCACATGTCGCGGAGGGCCACTCCGTCTTCGCCGAGGAGCCACCGGTTCGAATTCGAATCAACCACTGCCGGGGAACAGAGGTTCGCCGTTCGTGTCCCACCAATGTCTGACCCTGCCCCGTTCAGTTGATCCACGACTTCGCCCCAGATGTCTGAGAAGGACTCATTCAGCGCACCCGGTTGAAAGGACTTGTCAAGGCCGTGAGTGGTGAGGGTGTAGCCATGTGCCCACTCGTGGGCGATCACGTCGTCACCCGTGAAACCGAGGCAAACGTGGACCTTTCCCACATTCCCGGGAACCAATCCCCCCAGGTCAAAGAAGAAGGCACCTGGGTCAATCACCGTACAGTCGGTGGAAAGCATCGCGTGCATCGGGCCATCGGTCGTGAGGTCCCAGTTAAGTTCGGTTCCCTCCAGGCACGAAAACAAGTTGCGTGCGTCCTCGGAGAACTCGGCAATCGCTGTTATTCCGGCCTCGACCGCCAGCTCCGGGTCACAGAGCGGATCAGGCGGCGTACAGTCGTGCGGTAGGGGATCACCTTCTCGCCAAGCGCATTCCGCGCCCATCGGGGTAGAAAAGCAAGTCGCCTCACATTCCGAGTCGTTGCCCGATGGGCACTCGAGGTGAGAAAACGGAACCTCGCAAACGTAATTACCTCCCAAGTCCTGCTCACAAGCGGTTCCTCGCTCCAGTGGCGGGCCACAATTCGCATGAGCAGCACACTCCGTGACATACGCTTGCCGTTCGATCGCGTCATATTCGGGGCGAAATTGCGATAACACGTCGCCCGCGTGAGCATCGACGAACACAACGTGTGATGAGACTGGCGTCGATATGGTGATCTCGTAAGCCAGGTAGGCAAGGCCTGACGTTCCTTGGGCGAGGCTTGGTTGGTAAACCACGAGTCGCTGACGACTCGGGAGACTCCCTTCCGCGACGACGCCGATATTGTTCTTCGCGATGGCGAGCGCGGCTGCTCCCGTAATCGACGGACTTTCATTCGTATCGAGGTCTGGCACAAAAAAGCCATTGATTGCGCTCAAACTTCCGTCCGGTCTGAAGTGAGCGGAAAGTGCAGCGCCGAGGACAGGGATGCCGCGATAGGATTGGCGGTATCGCAGGTGTGTCATGCCAAGTCGATCGGTGCTGGACGAATCGAACACCAACTCACCGGACGTGTTGGAAATGCCGAAGACCCGACCGAATTCGTGGAAGAATTCTTCGGCCTTTTCTAGCGTTGTCGCTCCAGGAGAAAACCCTAGGGCATCCGGATCAATCACCACGAAACGAGCGAACCCCGTCGCCCGGCTCTTGGTTACTCGTACCCCCCCCCCCCGTCGCGAGGTGGAGATCGGTCAGAGCCTCGGAATAGTCGCGAAGATCGTTCGCTAGTTGCGCGCTTGTAGGGCCGACTGTGAGCAGCACGCTAACGATCCCGATTAGGGTAACGCGGGGCAGTGATTCAATCACGGTTGCTCCGGTTCGCCGCGTCGTCACTTGCCGTTCTTGGCCGCATGACGCGCTTCGAAAGTTACCGTACGTGTACCCGAAGACTCAGGTCTTGTCAACCCTGCAGGACTACTCGACGACAAGCAAAGTCGCGCCACCCTCGACGCTCTGCCCCTCGTCAACATCCACCGACGTCACCTTGCCGGCCTTGGTCGAGGTGATCTCGTTTTCCATCTTCATCGCCTCGACGACGACGACGCCCTGGCCTTCCTCGACCTCGTCGCCGGCGGCGACCAGCAATCGCACGACCCGGCCGGGCATCGACGCGACGATCTTCAGCGGGCCATCGGCGACGGCGGTCAGCTCCCGGGCCCGGCGACTGGGGTCGGACAATGTGACGACCTGTTGCGCCGCACCGTGGCGCACCTGGTAGCCGTCGCCCCGGGCCTCGACCGAAACTTCGTAGGAACGACCCTCGGTCAGGATCGTGTAGAAATCGCCCTCGAGCTTCTGGGCATCGACGACGTGCTGCTGTCCGTCGACCTCGACGAGGTAGTGCCCGTCCTCCCGGGTGACGATCAGCTCGAACACCTCGCTGCCGGCCTTGGCGCTGATCTTCACGAGCGCCACCCCTTGTTGCGACCGCTCCAGCGCCAGGCCGAGCCGCCGCCGGTCGAGGCCTGGTCGACGGCGTGAGCCGACGTCTCCTCGAGGCGGCGGAAGTGCGCCACCGCGGCGGCGATCACCGCGATCTCGTTGAGCCAGTGGTCGTCGACGGCACCGAGCAGGTCGGGGTGTTCCTCGAGGAAACCGGTGTGCAGGTCGGCGGCAAGAAAGGCAGGATGAGCCATCAACGCCCGATGGAAACTGACCGAGGTGGTCAGGCCGTCGATCCGCAGCTCGTCGAGAGCCCTGGCCATCCGGGCCACCGCCTGACCGCGGTCCTGGGCGTGAACGATCAGCTTGCCGATCATCGGGTCGTAGAAGATCGGCACGGTGTAGCCGGCGTAGGTCCCGTCGTCGTAGCGCACGCCGGGGCCGCCGGGAGGCCGCAGGCCGCGGATCGTACCCGGTGAGGGCATGAAGTTCCGCGCCGGGTCCTCGGCGATGATCCGGCACTCGATCGAGTGGCCGGTCAGCTTGATCTCTTCCTGGCCGAACCAGAGCTTCTCACCGGCGGCGACCCGGAGCATCGCCTGGACGAGGTCGATCCCGGTCACGCACTCGGTGACGGGATGCTCGACCTGCAGCCGGGCGTTGACCTCCATGAAGTAGATCGAACCGTCGGCGGCGCGGAGGAACTCGACGGTACCGGCGCTGTGGTAGCCGGCGGCCTTGACCGCCTGGATCGCGTACTCGCCGATGCGCGCCCGCTCCTCGGCGTCGATCACCGGCGAGGGCGCCTCCTCGATCAGCTTCTGGTGGCGACGCTGGATCGAGCACTCGCGCTCGCCGAGGTGGACGTAGTTACCGTGGGTGTCCCCGAGGATCTGGATCTCGATGTGCCGGGGCCGCTCGACGTACTTCTCGAGGAACACGGTGTCGTTGCCGAACGAGGAGCCCGCCTCGCCCTTGGCCTGGGCCAGCAACGAGGGCAGCTCTTCGCTGTTGCGCACGACGCGCATCCCCTTGCCGCCACCGCCTGCGGCCGCCTTGAGCAAGACCGGGTAGCCGATCTGCTCGGCCTGCTTGCGCACCTCGGCGGCGTCGCCGCCGAGGGGAGGCGTTCCCGGGACGACCGGCACGCCGGCTGCGGTCATCAACTCCCGGGCGCGGACCTTGTCGCCGACCGCCTCCATCGCCTCGGGCGGTGGGCCGATGAAGGTGATGCCGGCATCCCGGACCGCCCGGGCGAACTCGGCGTTCTCGCTGAGGAAGCCGTAACCAGGGTGGATCGCGTCGGCGCCGGCTCGTTTCGCGACGTCGAGGATCTTCTCGATGCTCAGGTAGGACTCGGCGGCCGGCGGCGGACCGATGCGGTAGGCCTCGTGGGCGAAGCGCACGTGGAGCGCGGCGCGGTCGGCGTCGGAGTAGATCGCCACGGTGCGGATGCCCAGCTCGTGGCAGCCACGGATGATCCGCACGGCGATCTCGCCGCGGTTGGCGATGAGCACCTTGCGAAACGGCGGGTTGCCCGCTCCGGGGGTGGCTGGTCGTTTGTTTTTTCGCTCTTCCATGACCTATCCCGATAGCGGGACATTTTGGCACAGATTCCCGCGGATCGGCCCGGAAGACCGCTTGTGTCGCGCGCGGCGCCAGTCACTTCACCCGGACATTCGCCGTCTGGAGCTCGAAGATGCCGCTGCGGCTGTCACTCCAGATCAGCTGGAAGCTCCCGTCGGCCCGTGGCGCGATGCCCAGGTAGTGCCCGCCGCCTGGAAAGCGGTTGGCGACATCGGCGTTCCCCCCCGCGGTGGGGTCGGAGCTGACCGACGTGACCCGGACCGGGCGCTGGAAACTCTCGCCGCCATCGAGGGAGACCGTCACGTAGAGATCCTTTTCGATCTGCTCCGGGTCGGTCTGCCGGTCGACCCAGGAGACGGCGACGACACCCTCGCGATTGACCGCCGGAGTGGCGACGATCGCCTTGCTGCCCGGCGACTTGGCGAAGCGGTCGATCCGAACATCGTCGCTCCAGCTCTTCCCGCCGTCGGCCGAGGTGTTCAACCACACACCCTGATGCTTGCCGCGGGTACCGACGGCGCGGACGAAGTACAGCCGGTCGCGAAACTTCGACTTCGCGCCGTTGTCGGCGACGAGTCGCATGTACCCCCCGGCGCCACCGGGACGGTCGGTGATCGGATAGCTCGTGGACAGCGCACCGCTGGCCGGGTCGTAGCGGTGGACCCAGGCCCGGCTGCGGTGGGTCGCCGCCGGCACGACGACGGTCCCGTCGGTCAGGATCGCCGGCTCGCAGAATCCCAGGCGTTGCCCGTCGCCGTCGACGGTCGCGACCTTCTCGAAGGCGCCGGCCCCCTCGCGCCGGTAGAGCACGACGTCAGCGCCCATCCGCCGGTTGAACTGCACGGCGGTGAAGTAGAACCGATCTCCGAGCGTCGCGATCTTCGTACCGTCGTGGTTGCCGGAGGCCGTCTGCACGTCGGGCGACCAGCTGGCCCCGGCATCCGCCGAGGAGAAGAAGCGGATCGGGAACTGCCCCTGGAAGCTGCCGGGCGTACCGAGCCAGGTCATCGCGGTCTGACCGTCCTCGAGAATCGCGACCCAGGGGTCGTAGCCCCAGTAGTCGTGCCGGGTCTCCGTCCACTGCCGGCCGCCGTCCCTCGAGGCGAAGCTCGACAGCCGCGCGCTTTCGTACGGCCGGTTCTTGTCGGTGATCACCATCGCGGCGACGAGCAGACGATTGTTGTCGCCGGGGTGCGCCGCGATGTGCGGCTCGACCACCGGCAACCCCTCGAAGCCGGAACGAATCGTGACGGTTTTTCCGACGACGATGTCGGCGCGTTCGTCGACTCGCGCCAGCCGGGGGCCGTCCTGGGCCAGGTTCGGCGTGACGGCACAGAACAGCGCCAACGTCCATACGACGCAAGACAGGTTCGGGCGTGGGAAGTGGGTCATGGCCTTCACCCTACGGCGAGTGGCCGGTCCCGTCTTGCAAGATCCGGCTCGTTTGCTGGGCATCTCTCAAACCCAACCTCGAACCCATCTACTCGAAGCCATCTCCTCGAACACAGCGGCCCGGCATCCGTATGAACAGGCGTGTTGCAGGAGATCACCGCGCCGGGGGCCGCACAGGTCCACGCCGTTCCGGACACCGAACCGGATCGCCTGCTGAGCGACTGTCTGCGCCGGCGGACCGTGCTGTCCACGCCGCTGGTCGCGGTCGTGCGCTGGCGCTGCTGCCACGACAACGCATCGATGCGCGCCGAGCGGCAACACAGCTCGTGGACGATGACCCTGCTGCAACGGGGCACCTCGACCGTGCACAGCGGTCGATGGAACGCGGCGATCGACCCGGCGACCGGATTGCTGCACGCTCCGGAGGTCGCCTACCGCACCTCCCATCCCCACGGCTGCATCGACTCCGGCTGGAACCTGGCCATCCGCGCCGACGTGGGTCAGGAGATCGTCGAAAGAGTGATCGGTCGTCAGCAGTGGCGGCGACCGTCGCTGACGATCGCGGCGCAACCGACGGCGGCCAGCCTCGCCCGCCTGGTGGGCATCGCCCTCGGGCGCGACCCGCTCGAAGCCGAAGAGCAGGTCCTCGAGATGTTCGCGACACTGCTGGCGCTGCGGTCGGGGCGCTCGTCGGCGCAGCGGAATGGCACCGATCGCCTGCACCGTCAGATCGTCGATGCTGCCCGCAGCCGTCTGGGCCGGAGACTGTCCGAGCCGTCGACGCTGGGCCAGGTCGCCCGAGAGGTCGGGGCGTCGCCGGCGCACCTGTCCCGACTGTTCAAGCGGCAGAACGGAGTCTCGATGGGGCGCTACCGCATGCAGATCCGGATCGCCGCGGCGATCGAGATGCTGCCCCAGCGCGATCGCTCGCTGGCGGAGGTCGCGCTGGCTACCGGCTTCCACAGCCAGAGCCACCTGACGAACGCGCTCCACGCGGAGGTCGGACTTCCCCCCGGACGGCTACGGCGGATGGGGCTCCCCGTCGCCTGAGCGGGCAGAGCGTCAGTCGGCGTGGACCAGCACCAGCGATAGCCGATCCCGGTCCCGGGCGATCCGGGCCGTCTCGAAGAACGCGGCGTACTCGTCGGCGGCGACCTCGGTCTTCAGCGTCCGCATCGAACGGTCGTAGGTCAGCACCCCGTCGCGGAAGCTCCACGCCGCCTCGGCGTCGAACTGAGCCTCGTCCATCGACCAGCTCTCGGGGATCTCCTCGGGCTTCCAGCCCTCCGGTAGCCGCACCGACACCTTGAGGTTCTCGCGGATCGGGAGGCCGATGCGATAGGGCTGGGTCCGCGGCGGCCGGGGCAGACGACTCGCGATCACCCCCGGCGCCGGGCTGCCGGCCTCGAGGATCAGCAGGTCGCCGACACGCTGGCCCCAGCGTCCACCGACGATCGTCGTCGTCTCGACCACCGGCTCGGTGACATCGTCCAGCCCGGCGACGTCGTAGCTCTCGATCCGGCTCCCGGGAAACCGACGCTCCAGGTACTCCTTCATCTCGCTGGAGTGTTCGCTGTCGCTGAGCCCGTGATAGGCCTCGCGAACCGCCGCGGCGCGGTTGCCGGTCCAGGTCTCGACGAAGGTGCCCCGGGTGATCGTTCCCTGGTCGTCGATCTCGGCGTCGAGCACCCTGGTCGCCGTCGCCGCGTCATGGGGCCGTCGTGGCAGCTCGATCAACGTTCCGCCGTCAGGGTGAATCAGCAACGCGGTCGTTCCCTGGACCGCCGTCGGCAGATCCCACGGACTGCCGGATCGCGCCGTCGCGTCGAGCAGGGCGACCCGGCCGACCGATTCGAGTTCGACGACAGACCAGAGGTCGGTGCCGACACCGTCGGGCAGGCGCACCGCGGCGATGCAGTGGTTGAACAGGCCCGGCCCCGGAACCTCCTCCGGGAGCGGCCCGAGGTGCTCCGTGCGCACCAGCACCGGATAGGTCGCCGTACCCCACGGCGCGACGAGCGCCCGCAGCAGGAACGACTTGTCCTTGCAGTCGCCGTAGCGCTTGTCGCAGACCGTCGCCGGAGTCGCCGGCTTGTACCCGGCGCCGACGCCCAGGCCGACGTCGATCGCGACGTAACGGACTTCCCGGGCGGCGAAACCGTAGGCCTCGGCCAGCGCGGCCAGCCAGTCCGACGACGACGCGGGTTTGAGCCGCTCGGAGACCGCGGTCGCCTCGCCGGGCTCGTTCATCGAGGGCTCGGCGAACTCGTGAAACCAGGCGGCGACGGCGTCCCAGTCCTTGTAGCCTCGCGCGCCTGCGGGATCGACCCAGTGCACCCAGACCATCGGGATCAACTCGAACGCGCTGGGGCCGTCGGTCTCGCGAACGATCGGCTCCTGATTCGACGCGGTGTAGACGACACCCGACTCCGTCTCGGCCTCTTCCCAGACCTTGTCACCCTGGCCGATCGCGGTGGAGCTCCAGCCATCGGGCAGGCGCAGCTCGAACCGCGCGTGCAGCGTCGGCCACCGGGTGCTGCCGAACAGGAAGCCGGTCGCCGCCGTGTCCAGCGTGCGGACGACAGCGACCTCGTAGGCCACGATCGATCCGACCCCGGCTCCCGGTGCATCGATGCTGAAGGTCGAGGCGTCGTAGAACGTGAGCGCGCTGTCCAGCGCCGGCAGCTCGACGAAGTCGGCGGGATCGGCGGCCAGCACCTCGTCGTCACCGCGCAGGGTCCAGGCACCGATCACCCGGGCCTCGTCGCCTCCGACGATCGAGATCGCGTAGCTGCCGACGACGTCGAGGCCCGCCGGGCGAAACACCTTGGCCGCGATCCGGTAGTGTTCGAGCCGTCCGCCTTCCAGGCGCGGCGCGACGATCTCCTCGTCGTGCAGCCAGACGACGTCGTGGGTGCTCGACGCCGGTGCCCGCTGCACCGCCTCCTGGACCCAGACCGGCAAGGGGACGGGAGCGCGCTTGCGCTTCTTGGCCGCCAGACTCGGTTCGACATCGGCCGCGACCAGCAGGAGGGCCAGCCATAGCAACGGAACCACCGCGGCGGCGACGACCCGCCCGAGACGCCGGAGCGACCTCCGGGTGTCGATCACTGCAGTTCGACGACGATCGGCTTCTCGTCGGCGGCCGCGATGTCGACGAACCAGCGGCGCAGTCCGTCGTAGTACTGCGCCGGGATCCGGTACATGTCGACCCTTGCGTGCCGCTTGGCGATCAGCATCTGGCCTTGCTGCTGGTAGTCGGTCTCGTACAGTCCCACCGGCTTGGCCGGGTAGCTCACCCGGTCGGGGGTCTGGATATCCTTGAATCCCTCGGGCAGCTTCAACATCAGCGTGTCCGCGGTGTCGCGGTTCATCCGCAGGTCGATGTCGTAGGCCCGGGTCTCCGGCGCCCAGTCGGCCGACGACGTGCGGGAGAACAGGTTCGGGTTGAAGATCAACCGTTTGCCGGCGACCGAGGCGAAGCGATCGACGGTGAACGTCGACGTGATCGTCAACTTGCCGTCGGGGTCGTCGAGCCCTTCGACCTCGAACGAATCGAGAACGAGTTCCGGCAGGTAACGGTTCAGCGAGGCGAGCACCCGGTCGCGTTGCTCTTCCTCGGAGTCCTGCTTGAGCCAGCTGCGCCAGCGGCTGGCGCTCACGCCGTAGTAGTTCTCGGTGCTCGTCGCCGTCAGCGTTCCGTCGGGGGAGAGCTCACCCCGCACCGAGCGGGCGGTCCGGTTGTCGGCCGCGGTGAAGTCGGCCACCGCCACCGGTGCTTCGGCCACACCATCGAGGGGGAAGACCAGCACGCCGGTGCACTCGTAGGGCCGCTCGCTGACGTGACTGTCGGTGGCCGGGCTGAAGTACAGTTCGCCTCCCGCGCCGTCGGGGATGCGGACCATCAGGTCGTCCATCAACGCCGGTATCGGCACCTCGGGGTGGATGATGCCGTTGCTGCGCCGGCGGAAGGCGCCCAGCTCCGCCGGCACGTCGACGGCGCGCAGCATCGCCACCGTCAGCGCGGCGATCGATCCGGTGTTCCCGGAACCGGACTCCAGCACCTGGTCCGGGGAATCGCCGGTGGCCCAGTCGCCGACATAGTCGACGCGCATGCGGTCGCGCAGCGCCAGACGGACCTTCTCGGCCTTCTCGATCGGAGTCGCACCCTCGGCGGCGGCGGATCGGCCGAGCGCCGCGACCTGGGTGTGGGCCGTGGTGAGCCACTCGTCCCAAACCTTCTTGCGGCGCTCGCCCCAGCTCTTCCAGTCCGCGGCGATCGGGACATAGTTGAACTGGTCCTTGTACTGCTGCAGGACGACGAACAGTGTCTGGGCGACGTCATTGGCCGGTGGCATGTGCGCCAGGTCCGGCAGCGGCTGCACGTTCTCGAGCCGCCAGACGAACGTCTTGCCGCCTCCGGCGATCGCGATCGAACCGGTCGGCTGGACCATCTCCGCCGGCAGGCGGAAGGGCAGGATCCGGAAGCCGAGCCCGACCGGCGGCTGCATGATCATCCGCGTATCGATCACCGGCAGTTCGCCCTGTGCGATCCAGGGCTGGATCGAGATACCGCCGGAGGTGATCTGGATATCGAGGTCGAGGATCGCGCCGACCTGAACCTGGGGGAAGGCGATGTCGAGTACCTGCACGCCGTTGTCGGAGCGTGCTCGATTGATGCCGTCCTTGGCATCGAGGATCGTCCCGTCGGGAAGGATCGTCCGCGCCGAGACCTCCTTGACGCGCCAGTCGCCCCAGAGCGTGTAGCGAAAACTGCCGTGGCGTTCGATCGCCGAGTCGTCGAGGATCTTGATTCGACGGAAGAAGCGATCCCGCTTGAACTCGAGGCCTTCCCAGAAGTACTCCTGGGCCTGCAGCAGGACGACCGCCGGAGCGCCCTTGGCGAACTCGACGTCGGTCAGTGCCCGCTGCTCGTCGGTGATCTCGGGGTAGCCCCGGGAGATCAGCAGATCGCGGCCTTTCAGCTCGCCGTCGCCCTTCGTCTTTTTCTTGGCGGCCTCGGCGGCAACGATCGAAACGAGCAGGATCAGCAGGACGGGCAGGATTCGTCGGCGCAACATGGAGTTCTCCCTGACAACTCAACTGTGTTGCGCACTATCTTACCCCGACTTTGCCCGCGGGGCCGAGGTGGAGTCCTGTCAGCGCTTGTCCTGCTTGATCAGCGCCTGGAACCACGAGCCGTCGTCGGGCCGCAGCGTCACGGTGCCCCGGGTGGCGGTGATCTCCATCTCGATCCCGCCCCGGCCCAGCCGGTACCGCGCCTTGCCCTCGTCCCAGCCCAGCGGCTCCAGGTTGAGGCGCTTGGCCTTCACCTCGCCGGACTTGGTCTCGGCGATCAGGTTCAGGTCCGGCTCGCCGCTGAGGCGCAGGGTCACGTCGCCGGTCCCCGTCCAGATCGAACCGCTCGCCGCACCGCTGAGGGAGGTCGCCAGTTCGACGCTGCCGGTCTCGGTCGCCAGCTTCAGGTGCACCGGCTCGAACTTCGCCAGCGTGACGTTGCCGCCACGGGTGTGGATCTCGGCCATGTCTGCGGAGATCGTCTCTCCCTGGAGCTTGCCGTCGTGTGTCCGGACCAGCAGCTCCTCGGCGCGCACGGCCTGGAGGTCGACGCGACCCTCCCGGGCCCGCACCTCCAGGCGTTTGCCCTGGAACATGTGGATGCTGACCGGGCCGGTCTCGTTCTCGACCACGAGGTCGCCGAAGAACTGATCGACGTCGATGGTGCCGTCGATCACGTCGAGGGTCGTCGGCCCCCGGGCCGCGGCGACACGAAGGGTGCCGACCGACTGGTGAAAGCTCGAGGTCAGGTCGAGGGGCAGCTCGACGGTCACGTGGACCGCGATCGGCACCGCGTCGTCGCCCAGGCCGACCTCGACGGTCTGCCCGGCGAAGTCGACAGTCGTCGTGCTCTTGTTGAGGATCGGCGACGCCAGTTTGGAGAAGATGTTGTCCATCTCCGAGCGGGGCAGGCGGATCCGCGGCGTGTCGCTCCCGACCGGAACGATGCGCAGCTCGAGGGCGCCGTCGACCTCGCTCTGTTCGACGTGGACAGCCTCGGCGATCGACATCGCGACCTGCTGGTCCTTGTCCTCGCTGACGATGCGCACCCGGACCGACAGCTCGGTCCCCGGGGTGGCGCGCACCTCGGTGGAGCCGAGGAGGTTGGAGACGCTGACGGATTTCATCCCGGCCATGTCCCGGGCGACCTCGACCGTCTTCTCGTAACGCTCGGCGTGAGCGGCCGTGACGGTGCACAGCCCCACGAGCGTCAGCGCAATTCCCCTGACCCCCCGGCTGATTAGGTTGTTCATCGCCGGTACCTCCCTGGCCTGGGGCAATGCGAATCCGGGGCCAGGATGCGCAGGTCGCGTTTGTGGGGAGTTTCGTGGGGTTCGGGGTTCGGGAGACGGGAGGGGTATGACGCTGGCGTCAGCCAGCTTACGGAAATCGGTTGTTTGGGAAGAAGGAATCTAGTCACATCTTGACATCTGATGCTTTGATGCGTACCTTGTTCCATCGACGCGATGCGAACCACACTCAAGATTGATGATGACGTCCTCGAGTCGGCCCGGGTCCTGGCACGGGCCCATGGCAAGACGGTCGGCCAGGTGCTGTCCGAGCTGGCGCGAAAGGGACTGCGGCCGGCGCAACCGAAAGGAACCGACCGGGGCTTTCCTGTGTTCGAGGTCCGCGAAGACACTCCGATGTTGACCCCGGAGATGGTCTATCGCGCCTACGACGACAACGAGTGATCTCCCTGCTCGACATCAATGTGCTCGTGGCCCTGGCCTGGCCCAATCACGTCCATCACGAGCGTGCAATGGCTCACTTCGCCGATCTGCAGGCGGGTGGGTGGGCAACCTGCCCGACCACCCAGGGTGGGTTCGTACGGATCTCGTCGAACCACCGGGTTGTGCCCGAGGCGCGCTCGCCGGCGGAGTGTGCCTTGTTGCTGCGTAGGATCGTCGGGCTCGAGGGGCACGTGTTCTGGCCCGACGACGTGTCTTGGATCGATTCGCCGTTCGTGGATCTCGAGAGAATCGTCGGCTACCGACAGGTCACCGATGCTCACTTGCTGGCACTGGCACTCCGACACGGTGGCCGGATCGTGACGTTCGACCGCTCCCTCGCCGCGCTGGTGCCCGCATCGGTCGACGCATCCAAAGCGGTCATCGAGTTAGATTGAACGGCGGCCGCTTCGTCTCCGCCAGGCAGCCCGTTTCCAGGTCGTCCACCGAACCCTCGCGGATGAACTCGTCGAAGATCCGGTCCTGGCAGTTCGGGTTGGCGCGTCCGTGGCTCTGGTTCGGGACGACGATGTGCCGCCCGTTGGGCAGGCCACTCGCCACACGGTCGCCGCCTTCGTAGGGTGTCGCCGTGTCGTGGACACCGGTCATCAGCAACGTGGGCGTGTCGACGGTGACCGGTTCCTGGTACGAAGGGTCGATCTTGCCGGTCGGCCAGATCTTGCACGCTTCGAGCTGCCGGCGCACCCGGTAGTCGCCCAGGAACGTGCCCCGGGCCGACGGCGGGATGTCGGCCTCGTCGATGAACTGGACGTCCTCGGAGCAGGTGACGGTCAGGAACATCCCCATCGACAGCAGGTTGCCGAAGCCGATCGACTGGCGCAGCTTGTGCTCGGCGAAGGGGCGGTAATCCCCGCGTCCCGCGGCATCGACGATGCGGGGAAGCTCGGCAGCGCCGCGAACGGTGTAGAGCAGGTGGCGCACTCCGTCGGCGAAGACGCCCCGGCTGATCGTCACCGTTTCCCTGCGCTTGCTGTCGGGGTGTTCGACTTCGGCGGTGACCGGCCCGGCCTCGAACTGCTTGACGATTCGTTCCCATTTCGCCGACAGGTCGGGAAAAGCCCGATGGCAGGCGGGATCGACCGCACAGGCGTCGAAGGTCGCACGACGGCCGCGCTCGGCGGCCTGGGCGAACGGTAGCGGATTCTCCATGTCGGTCGGGGCGACGCCGAACAGCAACGCGGTGCGCACGTGGTCCGGGTGGCGGCGCATGTAGATCAGCGCTGCCCGGGAGCCGTAGGAGCCGCCCATGATGTTGATCTTGTCGTAGCCGAGGGCGGCGCGGATCTCGTCCAGGTCGTCCATGGCGATCGGCGTGGTGTAGAGCCGGACATCGGCGTCGTCTTGATCGGCGAGGCAGCGGCGGACGTAGTCCGGCGCGAGGAACTCCTCGAAGTGGTCCTGGAGCGAGCCAGCGGACCCGGATCCGCCGCAACCCAGCGGATGCGACCGGCCGGTGCCGCGCTGGTCGACGAAGACCATGTCCCGGCTGCGATGGCCGAGCGGCAGACCGACGACGATTCCCGCGGTGGCGATCGTCGCCGGGCCTCCGGGGCCGCCCATCATGTAGAAGATCGCGTCGGGCTCCGGGTTCTCCGACAGGGCGGGGACGACCTCGACGTAGATCTCGATCCGGCGTCCCCGGGCGGCTTCGCGGTTCTCGAAGACGGTGTAGGAACCGCACCATGCCGGATCGTCGACGCCGCGGATCTCGCACTCCGACAGCCAGTCCACCGGCGGCACCCGCTCGGCGAACGACGGGGTCAGACCATGGATCAACACCAGGGCCAGTGTCGAGAGGACGCTCGAGAGCTTCATTCCAGCGATGTTAGTCGCAATCGACCGGGCGTGGAACTCCTTCGCTGTCCTGACCCCAGCTGCCGACGTTCGGTGCCACCGCACGGCTCAGGTAGTAGAAGACCACATCGCTTCCCGGGGAACCGGGGTCGGTCCATTCGGCGGACGCCGTCGGTGTGATCACGCAGTCCGTGGCGAAGTCCGGCGTCGTGGAACGAGCGACTTCGTAACCGGTGGCACCACCCTGGGGTTGCCACGAGAAGGTGTCCGTTCCACCACTCTCGCCGAAGCCGGTCGAGCCCGACACCTCGTCGGTCACGCCGTAGCCGAGATCACCCGCGCACTGGTTGTCCAGGGCGTCGTTGATCTCGGGGGCACCCGGGAAGGTCGACGAATAATCGTCGTCACAGTCGCCGCCGCCGAGGATCGTCGCTCCCTTGGCCGCCGGGTCGGCTCCGAGCCAGGGTTCGCAGGCCACGTAGCCATCGCCATCGAGGTCGGCTTCATCGTCAGGCGGAGTGGGCCAGGCCGGATCGTCGCAATCCGCGGCGATCCCGTCGCACTCGTCGGCCGCTCCGGGGTAGACGCCGTCGTCGGCATCGTTGCAGTCGTCGACGCAGTTGAGGAAGGTGTCGTCGTCGAAATCCGTGCAGAAGAACTCGATCGACCCGGTGTCGCAGCGGTCGCTCACCCGGTACGACCAGAGATGGGTCGTCGGGTTGTAGACCACGCGGTCGGCGAACGAGTCGCCGTCCCAGTGACCGGGTAACGGCGTGTTGTTCGCACCGCCGAACGGGACCGCGACATCGCCACCGCCCGTGGAAGGCCGGTAGTACCAGGTCGAGGTGACCGGGTCGTAGACGCCCGGGTCGGTCTTTCCGTCGCCGTCGTAGTCCGCCTGGACGAGCTTCACCCCGGCGAAGCCGAAGACTTCGGTCTGGTCCCCTCCACCGGTGGAGGGGCGGTAGTACCAGGTGTTGTTCGTCGGGAAGAATCCGGCCAGGTCGGCCTCGCCGTCGCCGTCGTAGTCCCCGGGCACCATCTTCAAGCCCGCAAAACCGAAGCTGTGTTGCTGGTCGCCACCGCCGGCAGAGGGGCGGATGAAGAACTTCGCCATCACCGGGTCGAAGACGGCGAGATCGGTCTTGCCGTCGCCATCGTAGTCCGCCGGCGCCAGCAGTACGCCGGGGAAGCCGAACGGGATCACCAGATCGCCGCCCCCGCCGGACGGCCGGATGTACCACGTCGAGGTAGCCGGATCGAAGAAGGCGAGATCGGCCGATCCGTCACCGTCGTAGTCTCCCGGTACCGGCTCGATCCCGGCGAAGCCGAAGGTGTGCTCGACGGTCGGCGAGTAGGTCGACTTGATGAACCACTTCGAGGTCGCCGAGTCGTAGACGGCGCGGTCGGCCTCGCCGTCGCCGTCGTAGTCCGCCGGCACCGGTTTCACACCGGCGAAGCCGAAGTTCACCGGCGGGAGCGCGGGCGGGCGACGCAGCCCGAGCTGATCCAGCGCGAGGCACTGTGCCGTTGTGCCGTAGTCGATCGCGCCGCTGACGTTCAACAGCGGGTAGTGACCGTGGTTCGGCGGCCCGTAGTCGGTGAACGGGCCGAGACCAGGGTTGCCCGTCGCATCCTGTGGCCCGACGGCGATCGAACAGCCGGTCAGATCCCCGAAGATGTTGTATCCGCTCGAATCGATCGGTCCGCTGTCGCTCCAGCAGTTCGGCCCGGTGATGTCGGCAGTGTTGTCGTATACGATCGTGTTGACCATCGCGGGGTTCCCGCCGACTCCGCCGGCTCGAGGCGCGTGATTCTCGGAGATCGTAGAACTGCCGATGGTCGTGTTCGCGTCACCCTGAACTCCGCCTCCGCTGAGCTCCGTCGCCACGTTCCCGGAGAGGGTCGAGTTGAAGATCGTCGTATTGCCGGTGGTGGAGAGAACGCCGCCTCCCGCCCCGAATCCGGTTCCGTCGAGCCCCGTCAGGTTGCGGCAGATCGTCGTACCCACGATCGTCACGTCGCCGTCGGTCACATGGACTCCGCCGCCGCCCCGATCGGCCCGGTTGTCGCAGATCCGGCTGTAGCCGATCCAGACCGTCCCGGCCCAGACCAGAACGCCACCACCGTAGGCACCGGAGACGTTCTCCACGATCGCGGAGTTGACGACGGTCATGTCGCCGCCGAGTACGGCGACGCCGGGGCCGCCCAGATGCCCGCTGTTGTTGCGCATCGCACAGGAGTCGAGGGTCGACTCGCCGTCGGCCATGTAGAACGCGCCGCCGTTCGAGTTCTGAACGGTCAGGTCCTTGAACGTGGTCGTGATCGGCAGGACGAGCAGGAACCCGCCGCCGAACTCCTCCGACAGGGCGAAGTCGATGATCGTGTCGGCGGCGCCGGCCCCGAGGATCGTGATGTCGTCTTCCGGGCGAACGGCGTACTCGGTCATCGGGTAGTACCCCGCGGGGAGCATGACCGTGTCCGCGCCGGGCTGCACGTCGGCTTCCTGGATCGCAGCACGCAGGGTGCAGACGCCGCTCTTCGATTCACAGACGCCGTCGCCCGGCGTCAGGTCGTGCTCGTCCAGTGTGCTGTCCACCTGGTAGACGGCGCCCTTCTCCGGCGCGGCCCGTTTCTTCGGTGTTGCCGAGGGCAGCGTCGTGCCGGCCACGAGTACAACGGTGAGGGTGTAGGAGAGAAACGCAACGACGCCGATCATCTGGCCTCCTCGGGCGGACCCGGCGACCGCGTCGGCGGGATCACACCAGGCGAGGCCGCGCTGGCGCGGAATCTTCACCAGGCAGTCCTTCTTTCAATAGTACGTCGATTTGCGGGGAGGCGCGGCGAGGGTTCGGAAACTCCCCGATGGAAAGGTCGTTCAAGGTATCTTTTGGTAGCTTATGATAGCTACTCGGAGGTGGCCGTGACCCAGGTACAGCTAGCAACCCGGATCGACGCGCGAGTGAAGAAGGCAGTGGAGCGTCTCTGCGCGGCCCGGGGCCTGAAGATGAACCGGTTCATCGAAGAGGCACTGCTCGACAAGCTCGAGGAGCTCGAGGACGTCGAGGAACTCAAGACGTTGCTCTGCGAACCGACGCGGCCGCTCTCGGAGATCCTCAAGGACCTGAAGCTCGATGGGAAGCTTTAGGATCGAAGTCTCCGCCACCGCGGAGAAACAGATCCGCCGGCAGACCCCCGAGGATCAGATCCGGGTCTTGAGGGCGATCCAGCCACTGGCGCACGAGCCCCATCCGCCGGGATCCCGGAAGGTTCGCGGGTACGACGACGTCTACCGGGTGCGGGTCGACACGTTCCGGATCCTCTACCGCGTCGAGGATCTGCGACTCGTGATCATCATCTTGAAGGTGGGCCACCGGCGGGAGATCTACCGGTCGCTCCGCTGAAGGCGGAATCGGAGCGGGCCGACCCGGCGATCAGAGCGGGATGTTGCCGTGCTTCTTCGGCGGGTTCGTGTCCCGCTTGTTGCCCAGCAACCGCAGCGCCGCGATCAGCTTGGCCCGGGTCCGCGCCGGCTCGATCACCTCGTCGACATAGCCCCGCTCCGCCGCCGCGTAGGGGTTGGCGAACTTGTCCTGGTACTCGTCGACCAGCTCCTGGCGCACCCGCTCGGAGTCGTCCCCGGCCTCGTGGATCTTGCGCCGGTGGATGATCTTCACCGCCCCCGACGAGCCCATCACCGCGATCTCGGCACTGGGCCAGGCGTAGTTGAAGTCGGTGCGGATGTGCTTGGAGGCCATCACGCAGTAGGCACCGCCGTAGGCCTTGCGGGTGATCACCGTCAGCTTGGGCACCGTCGCTTCGGCGAAGGCGTAGAGCAACTTGGCCCCGTGGCGGATGATCCCGCCGTACTCCTGCTCGACGCCGGGCAGGAAGCCGGGCACGTCCTCGAAGACGACAAGCGGAATGTTGAAGCAATCGCAGAAGCGGACGAAGCGAGCGCCCTTCACCGACGCGTCGATGTCGAGCACCCCGGCGAACTGGGTGGGCTGGTTGGCGACGATGCCGACCGGGCGGCCGTCGAGGCGCGCGAAGCCGACGACGATGTTCTTGGCGTAGTGCTCCTGAACCTCGAAGAAATTGCGGTCGTCGACGATCGCCGTGATCGACCTGCTTGATGTCGTAGGGCTGGTTCGCGCTGGCCGGCACCAGCGAGTTCAACGCCTCGTCGGCCCGGTCGTCGGGATCCTCCGTCGGGCGTAGCGGCGGATCCTCCATGTTGTTCGACGGCATGAACGACAGCATCTCGCGGATCAGCAGCAGGGCATCGCGATCGTCCGCCGCGGCGAAGTGGGCCACGCCGGACTTGCTGTTGTGGGTCATCGCGCCGCCGAGGTGTTCCTTGGTCACCTCTTCGTGGGTGACCTCCTTGATCACGTCGGGGCCGGTGATGAACATGTAGGAGGTGTTCTGGACCATCACCGTGAAGTCGGTGATCGCCGGCGAGTAGACCGCGCCGCCGGCGCAGGGACCCATGATCGCCGAGATCTGCGGCACCACGCCCGAGGCGAGGGTGTTGCGCAGGAAGATGTCGGCGTAGCCCGCCAGCGAGACGACGCCCTCCTGGATCCGCGCGCCGCCCGAGTCGTTGAGGCCGATCACCGGGGCACCGACCTTCATCGCCATGTCCATCACCTTGCAGATCTTGGCCGCGAAGGTCTCGGACAGCGAACCACCGAAGACGGTGAAGTCCTGGGCGAAGACGAAGACGTGACGGCCGTCGATGCGGCCGTGGCCGGTGACGACGCCATCGCCGGGGATGCGCTGCTTGTCCATGCCGAAGTCGCGGTTGCGATGGACGACCAAGGCGTCGAGCTCTTCGAACGAGCCGGGATCGAGAAGGGCCTCGATCCGCTCCCGGGCCGTTAGCTTGCCGGCCTCGTGCTGCTTGGCGATACGCGCCTCACCGCCGCCCTGACGGGCGTCGGCGTAGCGCTGGCGCATCTTCTCGAGTGGGCCCTGGGGGCCTTCCGGTTGGTCTACCATGACCGGCCGATCTTACCGGGACTTCTTCCAGTCGGAGAGGAATTTCTCCAGGCCGATGTCGGTCAGCGGATGCTTGATCAATTGATTGACCACGCTGAACGGGATCGTGGCGACGTCGGCACCGGCCAGCGCGCACTCGACCACGTGCTGGGGATGGCGGATCGAGGCGGCGAGGATCTCGGTCTCGAAGCCGTAGTTGTCGTAGATCACCCGCATCTGGCGGATCAGCTCCATGCCGTCGTGGGAGATGTCGTCGAGGCGCCCGAGGAACGGGCTGATGTAGGAGGCGCCGGCCTTGGCCGCCAGCAGCGCCTGGCTGGGAGAGAAGCAGAGGGTCACGTTGACCCGGATCCCGTCGGAACGGAACGACTTGCAGGCCTGCAGGCCATCCTTGGTCAGCGGCACCTTGATCACGATGTTGGGGTGGATCTTGGCCAGGGTGTGGCCCTCTTCCAGCATCCCGTCGCGATCGGTGGCGACGACCTCGGCCGAGATCGGTCCGTTGACGATGCTGACGATCTCCCGCAGCACCTCGTGGAAGTCACGCCCTTCCTTGGCGACGAGACTCGGATTCGTGGTCACTCCGTCGAGAATCCCGAGCTGCGAGGCTTCACGGATCTCGTCGACGTTGGCCGTATCGATGAAGAACTTCATTCTCTACTCCTCCGTGGTCTCGTCGTTCTCGTTCGTCGTTCGTCTCGTCGGTTTCGTTCGTCTCGTCGGTTTCGTTCGTTCGTCTCGTCGGTTTCGCTCGTCTCGTCGGTCGCGCTCGCTCCGTCGCCTTCGCTCGTCGCGGAGACGTCGCCCTCGCCGCCGGTCGCCTCAGCATCCTCGGCGGCGCTCTCGTCGGTGCGGATCGCCGAGGCCACCACATCGTCTTCGGCGGTGTGGATCACCCGGACGCCCTGGGTCGCCCGGCCAATACGGCTGATGTCGGAGACGTTCATGCGGATGATCTTGCCGCCGGTGGTGATCACCAGCAGCTGATCGCCCTCGGTGACCGCCATCGACGCGATCACGCTTCCGTTGCGCTCGCCGGTGCGGATGTTGATGATGCCCGAGCCGCCACGGGTCTGGAGTCGGTACTCGCCGACGTCGGTCCGCTTGCCGTAGCCGTTCTCGGTTACCGTGAGAATCTCCTGATCGCCGGTCAGGCCGCCCATGCTGACGACCTCGTCACCCTTGCCCAGCCGGATCCCGATCACACCCCGGGCGTTGCGGCCCATCGGCCGGACGTCGGTCTCCTTGAAGCGGATCGACTTGCCCTTGGAGGTCGCCATGAAGACTTCGTGCTCGCCGTCGGAGAGCACGGCACCGAGCAGGTCGTCGCCTTCGTCGATGCTCAGGGCGATGATGCCCCCGGCGCGGGGCCGGGAGTAATCGACCAGCGGCGTCTTCTTGATGTAACCACGCTTCGTGCCGAGCACGACGTAGCGACCCTCGGCGAACTCGCGCACCGAGAGCATCGCCCGCAGCTTCGCCCCGGGCGCCAGCTGCAGCAGGTTGACCACCGGCTTGCCCCGGGCCGCCGAGGCGACCTCGGGAATCCGGTAGACCTTGAGCCAGTGCACCTTGCCGTCGGAGGTGAAGGCCAGGATGTAGTCGTGGGTCGAGGCGACGAAGACGTGCTCGACGGCGTCCTCGTCCCGGGTGCGCATGCCGATCCGGCCCTTGCCGCCCCGGCGCTGGGACTCGTAGGTCGACAGCGACGTGCGCTTGATGTAGCCGGTGTGGGTCACCGTGATCACCATCTCCTGCTCTTCGATGAGATCCTCGTCGGTGATCTCCTCGTCGGTGGCGATCAGGCGGGTGCGTCGTGCGTCGGCGTACTTGGAGCCGATCTCCTCCAGCTCGTCGATGACGATCTGCAGCTGGAGCTGCTCGCTGGCGAGGATCTGCTTGAGCTGTTCGATCAGCTTGAGCATCTCCTCGTACTCGTCGACGATCTTCTGCCGCTCGAGTCCGGTCAGCCGCTGCAGCCGCATGTCCAGGATCGCCTGGGCCTGCAGGTCGCTGAACTTGAAGCGCAGCCGCAGGGCCTCCTTGGCCTCGGGCGGAGTTTTCGACGCCCGGATCAGGGCGACGACCTCGTCGAGGTTGTCGATCGCGATCTTGAGCCCTTCCAGGATGTGGGCCCGTGCCTCGGCCTTGCGCAGCTCGAAGGTGGTCCGGCGGACGATCACCTCGCGGCGGTATTCGACGAAGTGGCGCAGCATGTCCTTGAGCGGGAGCTGCTGCGGGCGTCCGTTGACCAGCGCCAGGTTGATCACGCCGAAGGTCGTCTCCAGCTTGGTGAAGCGATAGAGCTGGTTCATGACGATGTTGGCGTTCTCGTTCGCGCTTCAGCTCGATCACCACGCGGATGCCGTCGCGGTCGGACTCGTCGCGCAGATCGCTGATCCCCTCGATGCGCTTGTCGCGCACCAGGTCGGCGATCTCCTCGATCAGCTGGGCCTTGTTGACCTGGTACGGCAACTCGGTGATCACCAGCATCTGGCGATTCTTGCGTCGCGGGTTGTCCTCGATCTCGACGACACCGCGCATCCGCAACCGGCCGCGACCGGTGGCGTAGGCCTGACGGATCCCCATCAACCCGTGGATCATGCCGGCGGTCGGGAAGTCCGGGCCGGGGATGCACTCCATCAACTCGTCGAGCGTGCACTCGGGGTTGTTGACGATCAACTTGATGCCGTTGATCACCTCGCCCAGGTTGTGCGGCGGGATGTTGGTCGCCATGCCGACCGCGATGCCCGACGAGCCGTTGACCAGCAGGTTCGGGTAGGCCGCGGGGAGGACCGAGGGCTCCTCCTCGGAGCCGTCGTAGGTCGGCACGAAATCGACGGTGTCCTTGTCGATGTCCTTGAGCAGCTCGGTCGCCAGACGCGTCAGCTTGATCTCGGTGTAACGCATCGCCGCCGGCGGGTCGCCGTCGATCGAGCCGAAGTTGCCCTGGCCGTCGACCAGGGTATGGCGCATCGAGAACGGCTGGGCCAGTCGCACGATCGTGTCGTAGACCGCCGACTCACCGTGGGGGTGGTAGCGGCCGATCACGGTACCGACGGCGCGGGCCGACTTGCGGTACGGCTTGTCCGGCTGGTTGCCGGAGACGTGCATGCCGTACAGCGACCGGCGATGCACCGGCTTGAGGCCGTCGCGGACGTCGGGCAGCGCGCGCCCGACGATCACGCTCATCGCGTAGTCGAGATACGAGTTCCGCATCTCGTCCTCGATGCGGATCGGTGTGCGGTTGTGTCTTGTCTCTTCGTCAGCCATCAGGTTCTCCGGGGAACGGCCCCGCTAGCGAATTCGGAGGGGAGCGTCTAGACGTCCAGGTTCTGGACTTCCAGTGCGTTTTCTTCGATGAACTTCCGGCGCGGCTCGACAGCGTCGCCCATCAGAATCGAGAAGATGTTGTCGGCCTCGATGCCGTCCTCGATGCGAACCTCGAGGACCCGCCGCACCTTGGGATCCATCGTGGTCTCCCAGAGCTGGTCGGCGTTCATCTCGCCCAGGCCCTTGTAGCGCTGGATCGTCAGCCCCTTGCGACCGCTGTCCATCAGGTAGTTCCCGAGCTCCTGCTTGGAGGTGAAGACCTTCTCGTCGCCCTTGCCGGGGACGAGGACGATCTCGCCGGCCCCGAGGCGCGAGACCTGCTCCAGGGTGCGCCGGAGTTGCCGGTACTCGACGGTTTGAACCAGCTCGGCGCCGATCGGCAGCTTCCGCTGTCCGCGTACGGCCGAGAGGTAAGTCATCGCGTAGCGATTGTGGGCCTCGTCCTTCGTGAGCTCGCCGACCTCGTGGCCCAGCGCTCGAATCGCTTCGGAGAGCGCCTCGAGCTTGGCCTTGTCGGCGAAGTCACCGGTTTCGATCAGCCCGGCATCGACCACCGCCTCGACGATCTCGGTGTCGTAGCCCATCCGGCTCAGTCCGTGGAGCTGCTTGTCGTACTCGACCAGCGCCGTCAGCAGGTGGTTCAACTCGTTGCCGCTGATCTCCGACGCCGGAGTGCCGTTGCCGTCGCCGGGGATGCGCAGGATCTTGTCGTCGATCGCCTTGCGGATCACGTGGGTCGTCAGGTCGTCGTCGTTGGAGAGGTACTCGAAGTCCTTGCCCTTGGAGACCTTGTACAGCGGGGGCTGGGCGATCAGGATGTGGCCGTGTTCGATCAGCGGCCGCATCTGCCGGTAGAAGAAGGTCAGCAGCAGCGTGCGGATGTGAGCGCCGTCGACGTCGGCGTCGGTCATGATCAGGATCTTCTTGTAGCGCAGCTTGGCGATGTCGAACTCGTCCTCGCCGATGCTGGTACCCAGCGCCGCGATGATCGTGCGGATCTCCTCGTGGCCCAGCATCTTGTCGAAGCGCGCCTTCTCGACGTTGAGGATCTTGCCGCGCAGCGGCAGGATCGCCTGGTAGGCGCGA
Source organism: uncultured bacterium (assembly GCA_942490715.1). Classification (GTDB taxonomy): domain Bacteria; phylum Acidobacteriota; class Polarisedimenticolia; order Polarisedimenticolales; family Polarisedimenticolaceae; genus CALNYP01. The sequence goes on along the minus strand of CALNYP010000005.1, from coordinate 163,545 downwards.
TCGCGCCCCTGCTTCGCGGTGCCGCCGGCCGAGTCGCCCTCGACCAGGAACAGCTCGGCGTTCTCGGGATCGCGCTCCTGGCAATCGGCGAGCTTGCCCGGCAGCGAACCGGACTCGAGCACGCTCTTGCGGCGGGTCAGCTCCCGGGCCTTGCGGGCGGCCTCACGGGCGCGGGCGGCGTCGACGCCCTTCATCACGATCTTCTTGGCCGGCCCCGGGTTCTCTTCGAGGAAGGCGCCGAGCTTGTCGTTGACCATCGACTCGACGAGGCCCTTGACCTCGGAGTTGCCGAGCTTGGTCTTGGTCTGGCCTTCGAACTGCGGCTTGGGGATCTTGACCGAGATGACGGCGGCGAGTCCCTCGCGGCAGTCCTCGCCGGACAGCGACATGTCCTTGGCATCCTTGGCCAGGTTGGAGCTGGTGATGTAGGCGTTTAGCGTGCGGGTCAGCGCGGCGCGGAAGCCGGCCAGGTGGGTGCCGCCCTCGATCGTGTTGATCGAGTTGGCGAAGGAGTAGATCGTCTCGTTGTACGAGTCGTTCCACTGCAGCGCGATCTCGAGGTACAGCCCCTCGGTCTCGGCCTCGATCAACACCGGCTCGTGCATCGTGGTGCGTGCGCTGTTGAGGTGCTGGACGAACTCGGCGATGCCACCGTCGTAGCGGTAGGTCACCTCACGCGGCTCGGCGCCGCGCTCGTCGCGCAGCACGATCTCCAGCCCCTTGTTGAGGAAGGCCAGCTCGCGCAGGCGGTGGGACAGCGTGTCCCACGAGTAGGTCAGCGTCTCGAAGATCTGCCCGTCGGGTTTGAAGTGGACCTTCGTGCCGCGCCGATCGGTCTCGGCGCCCTTGGTGAACTCGGTGGTCTTGTCGCCGCGGCAGAAGGACTGGTTCCAGAAGTGTCCGTCGCGCCAGACCTCGACGTCGACGACCTCCGACAGCGCGTTGACCACCGAGATGCCGACGCCGTGGAGGCCACCGGAGACCTTGTAGGCGTCGTTCTCGAACTTGCCGCCGGCGTGAAGCTTGGTCAGGACGACCTCGGCGGCCGCCACTCCTTCGGTCGGATGCATGTCGACGGGGATCCCGCGGCCGTCATCCTGGACGGTGATCGAGTTGTCCATGTGGATCGCGATCTCGACCTTCGAGCAGTAGCCGGCCTGGGCCTCGTCCACCGAGTTGTCGACGACTTCGTAGACGAGGTGGTGCAGACCCGTCTCGCCGGTGGAGCCGATGTACATCGCCGGCCGCTTGCGCACCGCCTCGAGGCCCTCGAGGACCTTGATCTTGCTGGCGTCGTAGTCGCCGGCGGCGCCAGCGGTCTCGACGAGATGCCTGTCGGGAGGTGGGGTCGGGGTCGCGGTCGGGAGATCCGTCGGTCGGTCCTCGGGCATTGGCACTTCCTTTACCGTGCCGCGCCCATCGGCGATCCCTTCGGACCTACCGCGGAGACGACTCCGGAACAGCTACACCTTCGTCGACCTTGATTCGCTGAAACGGGACTCCGAGTCCCTCCGCCATCGCTTCCTTGGACGTGGCCACGAGAGCCTGGAAACCGGCCTCGTTCAGGTACCCGGCCAGGTCGGATGCACGGACCTCGTCCAGGTCCGAATCAAAGTCATCCATAAGGAAGAGAGGCGTCTCTCCGATGGCCCTATGGATCAGCGATAGTTTACCTAATTTCAAGGCAACCATCGAGGCCCGAACCTGACCTGCGGAGCCGAATCGCAACAGGTCCATTTCGTCCAGATCGACCCGCAGATCGTCCCGGTGGGGGCCCATGAACGTGTGACCGAGCCCGAGATCCCGCTCGCGGCCCTTGCGCAGGGATTCGGCGAAGATTTCGGGGAATTTCGAGGGATCTCGGCGCCCGGCCTCGGCCGGCGAGGGTCGGTAGTGCAGGTGGACGTCCTTGTGGGACCTGGGAAACAGGATCCGGCTGATCTCGCCCAGCTCGGCGGCGACCGAGACGGCGTACTCCCGGCGGCGACGATGGAGGGGAACCGCCGCCGCGACGAGCCTTTCGTCCCACACATTCAGCTCCGCCGGCTGGCTGCCACGAGCTTGTCGCAGTAGGGCGTTCCGCTGCTGGAGCACCTTGCGGTACTCGCCGATCACCCGCAGGAACGACGGCTCGAGGCCGACGATCCCCCGGTCGAGGAACTTCCTGCGGTCCTCGGGGCCGCCCCGGACCACCTTCATCCGGTCCGCGGTCAGGTCGATCACGTTGAGCCGCCCGATGAACGACTCCAGGTCCGGCGACTCCTGCCCGTCGACGAGCAGCGATCGCTGGGGACCGTCGATGACCACGGTCAACCCCGTCCGCCCCACCCGGGCGTGCACGGTGCCGGCGACCCGCAGCGGGCCACCGTCCCAGGAGATCAGATCGTCGGAGCGCCGCGTACGGAAGGAGCGCCCCGTGGCCAGCAAATGCGCCGCCTCGAGCAGACTCGTCTTCCCCTGAGCGTTACGACCGGCGATCACCGTCAGCCCCGCACCCAGATCCAGCTGGACGGCGCGCAGGTTGCGCAGACGGTCGGCTTCGAGAGTCTTCAGCCACATGGGGCGCATTGTAGGGGACGGGTACCAAACCGGGGTTTCGGGGACACCCTTGAACCCCGGCCTACTCGCTCTTCGACAGCCGCAACAGCGCCGTACCCAGAATCGTCGTCATCGTCGCCAGGACCTTCCCCGCGTCGATGCGTTCCTTCAGGAAGAGCACCCCGATCGCCAGGGCGAAGACGATGCTCGTCTCGCGCAGCGCGCTGACCAGGGCGATCGGCGCCCGTGTGAAGGACCAGTTGTGCAGACCGTTGTTCTGCCGCACCAGACCCAGGCTGATGATCCCCGCCCCGATGATGGCGATCGCCGTCAGCTCCAGCACACTCAGGGAGACGCCGAGGACCATCACCGAAACCCCGGCCACGAGGATCGGCGCGACGCCCCGGGCGATCGGGTAGACCTGGGTCAGATCACCGACCCGGTAGGAGAACAACAACGCGAACTGGTAGCCGACGTGCAACAGCACACCGAAAGCGATGAAGGGCCAGCTCGCCGGCTCCGGCCTGGGCGGAGCAGCAGGCAGACCAGGCCGATCGGCACGTGCCCGAGCACGACGGCGCTCATGTTGAGCAGCTTGTGGTCCCCGCCCTTCACCAGCGCGTTCCAGGTCGCGTGGAGCAGCGCCGCCAGCAGCACCGCGAGGAGTACCGTCGTGGTCAAGGCACAGTCCTTCCGGGACTCCGGTCAGTCACTCGACCAGACCGCCAGCTCGTTCCCGTGGGGATCCTCGAAATGGAACCGCCGCCCCCCGGGGAAGCTGAAGATCTCGGTGTGGATCTTGCCCTTGTTCGCGATCACCGCATCCCGGGTCGCCTCGAGGTCGTCGGCGTAAACAACGATGAGCGCCGCGCCGGCATCCCTCTTCGACTGCAGCGTCGACTTGTAGAACCCACCCGACAGCGAGCCGTCGCTGAACGACCGGTACTCCGGCCCGTAGTCGGTGAAGCTCCAGCCGAACGTCGCCGAATAGAACGCCTCGAGGGCGTCGAAATCGTCGCCGGGCAACTCCACGTAGTCGATCGCTTGATCTCTGGACATCGCTTCTACCTCCCCGGATGCTCGGGCAACTTCCTTCGCGGCTGGCTTGTGACTCAGACCCCAGGCCCGTAGCCGATCGATCATCGGATACGCCGTCCAGTCGAACTGCAGCGGAGTGATCGAGATCCTGTCCGCCAGGAACGCCTCGGTGTCGCTCTCGGCCGGACCGCTGGTCGTCAGCCCGATGCGCGGCCGGAAGCTCCGCTCGGGACCGGCGGACTCCAGCTCGTCGTAATCGAAACTCAGGTGGATGCCGCCCATCCTGGCGATCGACACCCCCGTGATCTGCTCCTCCGTCGACCTGGGGATGTTGATCGACAGCACCACGCCGCCCATCTCCGGCTCCTGCTTGAGCTTTTCGATCGTGGCGACGACGAAGCCTGCGGCGTAGGCGTAGTCCTCGTCCCGCGCTCCCAGCGACACGGCGATCGCCGGCACGCCGTAGAACGCCCCCATCATCGCGGCTCCCACCGTTCCCGACATGTGCGACGCGGCGCCCACGTTGGCTCCGCGATTGATGCCGCTGACCACAAGGTCGAAGCCACCCTCCGGCGCAAGTGTCGTGACCGCGAGGATCACGCTTCCGGCCGGTGTCGTGTCGACACAGCGACCGAGTAGCTTGCCGTCACGCTCGACGGTTCGCAGGGTGAGGGAATCCCGCAGCGCCACCGACATACTGGCGCCGCTCTGCTGCCCGCACGGCGCCACGACGTGGACCTGCCCGACCGCGCGGAGCTTGTCGGCGAGCACTTGAATGCCGGCCGATTCGATCCCGTCGTCGTTGGTCAACAGGATCTGGTACGCGTCATCCTGGCCGTGACCGGGGCCGGCGGCGAGCGCTGCCAGCAGCAGAACCATGGTGGCGACCTTGAAGGCACTTCGATTCATGATCGCCCCCCACCCGCGACCGCACCTTCACCCGCGACCTCCCAACCGTAGTCGACATACTCGAACCCGACCTCGTCACCCCGGAACGAGAGCATCGCGTACCCCTCCTGGAACCCGTCGCGGAGGCCCTTCCACCAGTTGCCGCTGACGGCACCGATGTTGGCGAAGGTGATTCCCTTGTACACGAAGGTCTCGTTCACGTGGAGATGCCCGGACAGCGTCAGCTTCACCGGATGCCTCTCGAGAATCGCGGCTACCTCGTGGGCGTTGACCACCTGCACCTGCGCGGGAATCCCCTCGGCGGTTCCCTTGCGCCACTCGATGAAGTTGCTGAAGAACGGCAGGTGACCGATCACCACCGACGGCTTGCCCGACGCCGCCAGGTCATCCTCGAGCCAGGCCAGCTGCTCCGGGTCGACCCCACCGTGGTAGCTCGTGCCGTCGAGGGCGACGTTGTCAAGCACGACGAAGTGCCAGCCCTCGTGGTCGAACGAGTAGTAGGTCCGCTCCAGGGAGAAGCGTCGGCGGAAGTACTCCTTGCCGAACAGCGGATCGGCGGCGGACACGACCCCGTCCTTGTGCACACCGAGGCAGTCGTGATTGCCGACGACCGGGTGGACGGGGATCGTCACGCCGGCGACGACAGCGTCGTACAGGTCGTACTGGGCGTCGGCGGCCGCCTGGTCGGTCTCCATGATGTCGAAGGCCAGGTCGCCGCCGACCACGATCCGTTCCGGCTTCGCCGGGTGAGTCGTCACGTGATCGATGCATTGCTGAAAACCGGCCGCCGCGTTCTCGTCGGCGAAGACGTGGGGGTCGGTGACGAAGGCGATGCTGAAATCGGGACCCGCGTCCTCGTTCACCGAGCCGTCAGGCGTGCAACCCAGCAGCGTCGCCGCCGACCCAGCGGCGGCACCGGTCAGACCCCAGCGTAGAAACCTGCGTCGTGTGACCATCGTGCCTCTCCCGTGCTCCCGGCGTCGAACCGGACGGACGAGGCCATGGTAGATCTACTTGGCGCCAAGCTCCTTCAGTTTCTCCCGGGCACCCTCGTTGTGCGGGTTCAGCTCCAGGGACTTGCGGTAGTTGCGGATCGACTCCTCGTTTCGTCCGGCCTGCATCAGGGCATCCCCGAGGCTGTCGTAGGCATTCGCGCCGGCGGGGTACATCTCGACGTTGAGCTCGAAGATCGCGATCGCCGACTCGAGTTGCCCGTGCTGGATCAGCGCGTAGCCCAGGCCGTTGAGCTGATCCTCGGAGTAGTCGTAGGCGTCCGGCTCCTCGTGACGCAGACGTCGATACTCCGCGATCGCCGCGTCGACTCCCTGGGACATCAGCGGGTGCATCAGCTTCCGGGCGATCGACGGTCTGGCCTCGGTTGCCTTCACTTCCAGCATGTGGCCGCCCTTCACCCGCAGCTGGATCGCCTCGAACGCCGCCAGGTCTGCCAGCGGGTTGTCCTTCAGCACGAGGAAGCTCGCTTCGTAACCCGGTTCGAGAGAGCCGATCTTGCGATCGGGGAAGATCCAGCGGGGGGTCGTCCTCGTCGCTATCTCGATCGCGGCGGCGTTGGAGAGGGACATCAAGCCGGCCACGTTGCGCCACTCGTTCTGCAATCCGCGCCCGCTGTCGGTCCCGACGACGATGCGCACGCCGTGCCGGGCCAGCAACTTGAGATTGTCCCGGTGCACGTCCTGGAGATCCTGCACCGTCGACGGCCGGTGGCTGAAGGTGGTGCTGGTGACGGTCGTCCCGTTCCGGGCAGCCCGTCGTGCGGTCTCGTCATCGATCCGTTCCAGGGGCAGATGAGCCAGCTCGTCGACACCGGCATCGACGGCGAGCCGGACGTCATGGGCCGAGGTGACGTGGGCCGCGACACGCAGACCCGCCGCGTGGGCCCGGTCGACGATCCCCGGCAACAGGGCCGGATCGAGGCCACGCTTGCCGTAGAACTCCTGGCGACCCTTGCGTTGCGGGTGATCTTCCGAGGTCTCGAGGTAGACCTTGAGGAAGTCCGGCTTGCCGGCGAGGATCTCCGGCCAGCGCCGGGCGAGATCCTCTGGGGAATCGATCGCGAAGTAGGCCTGACCGTCGAGGTCGGCCCGCTCGATCCCGTCGGTCCGGTCGGCCACGGCGTCGTAGATCTGGATCGGGTGGCCACCGGAGGAGGTGAGTCCACCGTTGGCGTAGGTCACGTCGACGGTCTCGGGCTTCGCGGCCTCCGCTCGGACGTGGTTCGCCTGATCGGTCAAGCAGTTCGGGTTGGCCGCGTAGAAGACGCCGGCGGCGAGGAACTCGGCCTGCTGGGTGGCGAATCCCGGATCGGCCAGCGCGTGGGTGTGGGCGTCGGCCAGGGGCGGGACCACGTAGCCGCCCTGCAGGTCGACGACCTGATCGACCTCGCCTGGGTGCTTGAGGACGAGCTTGCCCTCGACGGTGAAGTAGGTCGTGTCGACGAAGGTCGTGCCGTCGAACCAGTGGCCGTTGTCGTAGCGAGTCACGCCGTGAGCCCACGCCGGTCCCGCGCCGGCCGCCAAGCAGACGACCGTCAGTACCAGCATCGTCACGTACAGATAAAGACTACTGTCAATATACTTTCGGCATCGGTCTGATCGCATCGGGATCTCCTCCAGGTCGTGGTTTCAGGAGCGTTTCGGGATGGTGGGGCTCAATGCCCCGAGGCGTGTCGACTAGCGTGTCGCTTGCGATGGCGTTCCAGCAACGAGTCGTCGGTCCGGGCGGGGCTGCCGTCGAGGTGCACGTATTGGATGCGAGTCGCCTCGGGCTCGTCGGATCTGCCGGCGGCCGCAGAACCGTGCACCGCGGCGCCGTTGAGGGCCAGCGCGGCGAACGCGAGCACCGCGATGGTCTGGGCCCAGCTCAGCCGGCGACTCCGGCGCACCGACGGGTTGCCGAGCCGGACGATCCGGGAACGGAGTCCCCCCGGGCCGTCGTCATGAACCCCCGAGGCCAGCATCGTCGTCGCCGAGCGGCCGCCGAAGCTCGCCGCGGTGAGGATCGTCCGGGCGTACTCCCGGGGCGGCGCGTTCCACTCGGTCAGCACCACGTCGTCGCAGCACTCCTCACGGAGAGCTCGCGACGCCCGGGCCAGCATCCAGACGAACGGGTGAGGCCACCAGACGGCACAGGCCAGCGCCCGGATCCAGTTCAGCCAGGGGTCGCGCTGGCGCAGGTGGGCCAGTTCGTGGGTGATCAGCTGGGCCATCGCCGTCGCGGACATGTTCGAGGCCACCGATCGTGGCAACAGGACCGCCGGCCGGATCACCCCGGCGACACACGGGGTCGGGATGCGATCGGAGACGAACAGCCGTGGTACGCGACGGATTCCCAGGTGCGACGCGACCCGGGCGACCAGCTCCGCCAGCTCGCCGTGTTCGACGCTCACGGCGGAACGGCGCAGCATCGACAGGTAGAACGACTGCAGTCCGACCAGCCCGATCACCGCGGCGAACCCGAGGAACCAGATCGCTCCGGCGATCCTCACCCCCTGGCCGGAAACCGCGAAGGTCGCCAGGGTGCCGTCGGCGGCGACCGGCCGCACCAGTGCTGCTACGCCGCCCAGCGCCGTCGGCGCTCCCGGAATCGACAGCACCGGCGGCACGAGGAAACTGACCAGGGCGACGAAGACCAGGGCGTGGCGAAACCTCGGCGACCCGTTGCGGCCCAGCCGGACCGCCAGCCAGGCTGCGGCGGCGATCAACGTCACCTGCGCCGCCCAGGCCGTGATCACCGTGACGACCGTGGTCATCGGCGATCACCCAGCTGATCGACCAGCGCCTGGAGACGTTCGAGTTCCTTCGCGGTCGGGGGTTTCTTACCGAACAGCGAGGAGACCAGGCCGATCCGGTCATCGTTGAAGACCCTCGCCGCGACCCTCTCCACGACCGAGCGATAGGTCCGCTCCGGCTCCTCGGTGGCGAAGTAGACGTAGGCCTTGCCCACATCGGCCTTCCGCCGACTCACCAGTCGCCGACCCTCGAGCCGGCGGAGCAGGGTGACCACCGAGGCGTGGGTCATCGGCCGGTGTTTCTCCAGGGCGATCCGGACCTCCGAGGCCTCCGCCTGGCCGAGGTGGTGCAGGCAGGCCAGCACCTCGAGTTCCGCCTCGGGGAGGAAGGCGGCGTCAGGTCCGGTCTCGGGGGAACGGGGTTTTCGGCGCATGCGGTTTGCCTCAACGGTGAATATCGACATTAGTCAATTACGCCTCGAGGCCCGATCTGGTTGCACCGGAACCGTGAAATTTACAGATCGGGGCCTTTTCGCTAAGGTGCCCCCGGAAACGGTTTCTCCACTCCATCACTCAGGAGGGCTCGGATGCTCAAGGAATTCAGAGACTTCGCGGTCCGTGGCAATGTCATCGACATGGCGGTCGGCATCGTTCTCGGCGGCGCCTTCGGCAAGATCGTCTCGTCCTTCGTCAAGGACATCATCATGCCGCCGATCGGCAAGCTGATGGGCGGGGTCGACTTCAGTCAGCTGTACTTGAATCTGTCCGATACCGACTACGCCACCCTCGCCGAGGCCCAGGAGGCGGGCGCGGCGACGATCAACTACGGCGTGTTCATGATGACGGTGATCGACTTCGTGATCATCGCCTTCGCGATCTTCATGGTCGTGCGTCAGATGAACAAGCTGAAGAAGCAGCCGCCGCCGGCCGATCCGACGACGAAGAACTGCGACAAGTGCCAGATGAGCATTCCGATCAAGGCGACCCGCTGCGGTCACTGCACGTCGGAGGTCTGATTCCGGAATCCTGAATCCCGGTGCAACCCTGGTCCGGGCAGATGCCACTCACGGAGGGGACAGGTCAACGGATCTGTCCCCTTTTTTCGTGGGAGGTGTCGAATGTCGATCTGGAAGTCGCGGTGGTTGCTCGGTTCCGTGGTCCTGCTGCTGACCTGTCTGATCCCGGCCGGCTTCGTCTCGGCCGCCGGGCCAACGGAGATCGTCGCCCTGGAATTCGCCTGCGACGATCTCGATCGGGTAGCGCGCTTCTATGAAGAGGCGCTGGGATTCGAGCCGGCCCCCGATCGATCCATCGGGGCCACCGGGGCTACCGGGGCCACCGGAGCCACCGGGGCCAAGCGCCGGGTTCTTGTGAACGACTCGGCACGACTGATCCTGCGTCGTTCGTCCGCCGGCGCAGCCGGGGCGAACGCGGCGCGCATCAATCTGAACATGACGGTCGGCGACCTCGAATTCACCCGCCAGAGGGTGATCGCCGCCGGGGGATCGGCCGCAGACCGGCCCCTCGATTCCGCCGTCGGCAAGTATCTCGAGATCGAGGATCCCTACGGCAACTCGATCCACGTGATCGACCATCCGTGGGATGACCTGCCCCCGGATGCCAGGCCGACGATGTTCAACATCGGCCTGCGGGTCCTCGACATGGAGAAATCCGAGGCGTTCCTGACCGGCCTGGGCTTCGAGGTCTCGACACGGGACTACCTGCCCGAGACCCTCGTCTTCACCCGGGCCGGCATCGGCTACGTGGTGATGCACGCCAGGGCGGAGCGACCGTCGAGGAAGGGTGAGGAAGCCGGAACGCTGGTCATCACCGGCAGCGGAACCCGGGAATCCCGGGGACCTTCGGGTATCGTGGTTCGCAGAACGCCGGCGTCGTCCCCGGTGTCCAGCGGAGCGCAATGACGGAGGTCTCCGACGAACAGCTGGTCGGTGCGTTCCTGGCCCGCCGAAGCGAGGCGGACTTCCGGGAGCTCTACCGCCGGAGGACGCCGCTGCTGTTTCGCGTCGCGTCCAGGATGTTGCGCGGCAACGAAGCCGACGCCCGGGACGTGGTCCAGGAGACCTGGCTCCGGGCCAGCCATTCCCTGCCCCGCTTCGCCGGCCGGTCGACCTTTCGAACCTGGTTGATCGGGATCGCCGTCAATGTCTGTCGCGAGTGGATTCGCAAGCGCGACCGCGGGCGGGAGGATCCGACCGACCTCGAGGATGCCGCTCTGTTCTCGGAAGGTTCGTCCTCGATGAGGGTTACCGGGACCCGCATCGATCTGGAGCGTTCGATCGCCGGGCTCGCCGACGGCTATCGCGAGGTACTGATCCTCCACGACATCGAGGGTTTCACACACCAGGAGATCGGCGAGATGCTCGGTACCGAGACCGGCACGTCGAAGAGTCAACTCTCCCGCGCGCGTCGAGCGTTGCGGATCGCACTCGGCAGATCTGGAGTCCGCTCATGAACGACGAAGATCGTGAAGTCGACCTTTCCGAACTGAAGACCGGCCCGACGGCGCCCGGGGAGCTGGAGGACGCCACGGTCGAACGGCTGCGACGTGCCGGTGCGTTTGCCGGTGGAAACGGAAAACGTCCGCCGTTCTGGTTCTGGTCGATCGCGGCGTCGATCCTGCTGTTCGTGGCCGGGCTCGCCGTCGGTCGTGGGGTGGCTACAACCGATCCCGGCACTACCGACCCCGGCACCGAGACGACGTCGGTTGCGGTGGCCGGCGACTACATCTTGCTGCTCCGGGAACCCGCGGACCGATCGCTCGCGGACAGCCTCGAGGGTGGCCTCAAGGATGGGCTCTACGAGGAGTACGCGCGATGGGCCCGGGACGGGTCGAACGGCGCGGTGATCAGTGGCGAACGGTTGGGTTCTGAAATCCATCGATTGTATGGATCGATCAATACAGAACCCGTCGGAGAAACCCCTTCCCCTTCCTCGACGACCATCGTCAGCGGCTTCTTCGTGATTCGCGCGGATTCGATCGAGTCGGCGATGGAGATCGCCCGGGACTGCCCGCACTACCGTCACGGTGGCGGGATCGAAGTCCGCAGGCTCGACCGTCAGTGAAGCGTCGCAGTAGGCATCGCCATCACGGATGCATCGGCCCCATCAGAGATGCATCGGCATGACGATGTAACGGTAGTCGATCGTCGCGTCGCCACCTTCGGGCTTCAACTGACCAGGCTTGTCGCCGGCCTCGGCGCTCCCCGCATCTCCGTCCTTGGTCGGATTCAGCTCGAGACGCACCGCGTCGCTTCCGACCACGTTGAAGAAATCCTGCAGGTAACGCGCGTTGAAGCCGATCGTCACGTCGTCGCCGTCATAGTCGACGTCGAGGCTCTCGTTGGCCTCGCCCATCTCGGTCTTGCTGGACAGGTCGAGCTTGCCCTTGCTCAGGGCGACCCGCACCGCACGTCCGTACCGGTCGTTGGCCAGCAACGAGACCCGGCGAACCGCCTGGGCCAGCTCGGCCGTCGGCAAGGTCACGCTGGTCGAACAGGCCTCGGGCATCACGTTCTTGTAGGAGGGGAAGTTGCCCTCGAGGATGTTCGACGTGAGCCGGTACTCGCCGACCACGAAGAAGATCTGGTTCGCATCGGTCTTGCCGAGCAGGATCGTCTCGTCGGCGTCGAGATCGGCGGTGAGCTTGGCGACCTCGTTCAATGTCTTCCGCGGCACGATCACCTTGAGCTCACCACCCTCGACCTCGGCGTTGACGTCGGCCGACGCGAAGGAGAGACGGTGACCATCGGTGGCGACCAGGGTCATCCGGCCACCCTTCAGTTGCATCAGCGCGCCGTTGAGGGAGTAACGCGGATCTTCCATCGTGATCGCGAAGGCGACGCGCTCGATCAGGGAGTGCAGCACCTTGCCGGGAATCTTGACACCCTTGGCCGTGTCGATCTCGGGGAAGTTGGGGAACTCGTCACGAGCCTGACCGGAGATGCGGTACTTGGTTCGCTCACACGAGATCGCCACCTGGTTTCGCTCGAGCAGCTTGAAGCGAACCTCGGAGTCGGGAAGGGAGCGGGCGATCTCGTGCAGCTTTCCTGCAGGCAGAGTCACGCTCCCGTTGGTCACGACGTTGGCGGTCGAAGAACCGCGCACGGTGACTTCGAGATCGCTGGCACCGACGTGCAGCTTGTCACCGGTGGCCTCTACCAGCAGGTTGGCCAGGATGGGCAGGGTGGCCCGCTTCTCGACCACTCCGGTAACGGTCTGCAGTTCCTTCACGAGATCACTTTTCTTGATTACGAATTCCATGACGTCGACCCCGGTCCTGACTGGTGATCAAAGAGAACCAGTGGAGATAGAAAACTTGCTGAAGCAGTTACAGGGCGGTGGAAAACTCACATCGCCCCGCAACGCCGTTCGTGCCAGCGACTTACCCTGTGCAAGCCCCTGATGATAACCCTTCTGGACTCTGTTGGAAAACATGTGGATTGAGCCCTGGCAACCCCTGACCACCCTGATCCACAACCTGTCCACAGTCGGCCTCGGCGGAAAACCCGCTAACTACTTGAGAGACAACATGAAGTGGTCGACCAGCCTGTCGAAATCGCCTTCGTCGATCCGCCGCTGCTCGACCCTCTGCAGGGCGTGAATCACCGTCGAATGGTGCTTGCCCCCGAACCGGCGGCCGATATCGGGGAGGGAACAGGGGGTCAGCTTCTTGCACAGATACATCGCGATCTGGCGTGGCTGGCTGATGTTCCGGCTGTTGTTCTTGGACTTGAGATCCGAAACCTTCAACTCGAAGTAGTTCGCCACGAGCTTCTGGATGCTCTCGACGGTGGTCGCCGGCGACTCCGCCGGCAGGAAGTCGCGTAGCTGCTCCTTGGCCAGGTCGAGGGTGATCTCACGCCCCGACATGGAGGAGTAGGCGATCACCTTGTTCAGCGCCCCCTCGAGCTCCCGGACGTTGGACGAGCAGGTCGAGGCGATGAACAGGCTCACCTCGTCGGGCAGCTCGATGCCGAACGTCTCGGACTTCTTGCCCAGGATCGCGATCTTCGTCTCGAGGTCCGGCGGCTGGATGTCGGCAAGCAGACCCCACTCGAAGCGGGAACGCAGCCGCTCCTCGAGAGTCGGGATTTCCCGGGGCGGAACGTCACTGGTGATGACGATCTGCTTCTCGGCGTCGTACAGGGCATTGAACGTGTGGAAGAACTCTTCCTGGGTCCGCTCCTTGCCGGCGAGAAACTCGATATCGTCGATCAGCAGCACGTCGACGTTGCGATAACGATCCTTGAACTCGTGGGTCTTCTCGAAGCGGATCGCCTGGATCAGCTCGTTCATGAACGTCTCGCTCGAGATGTAGTGCAGGCGTCGCCCGTCCTGGACGACCCGGTTGCCGATCGCCTGGATCAGGTGCGTCTTGCCCAGGCCGACTCCACCGTAGAAGTAGAGCGGGTTGTAGGCCCGGGACGGCTGTTCGGCGACGGCAAGTGCCGCCGCGTGGGCGAACTGGTTGCACGACGACACGACGAAGTTGCCGAACGTGTAGCGCGGGTTCAGCTTCCCCACCGACGACGCGTGAGGCGTCGGCCCGGCGTCGTGGGCGCGAGCGGGACCCCGGCGAGCGCCAGATGCCGCGGATGCCGGAGTAGGCTCGGCGGTCCGCGCCGTGGGGATCTCGATCGTCTCGGGCACGAACTCGACGGTCAGACCCGTACGCTTGATCTCATGCAAGGCATCCTGGATCTGCGGCAAGTAGTGGGTCTTGAGCCAGTCGGCGAACCAGCTGTTCGGGACTCGAACCTGGATCGACGAGACGTCTTCGGACTGGAAACGGGTGGGCTTGAACCACGTTGAATACGAATGCCGGCTGACCTTCGCTTCCAGGCGCCTCAGCACGTGGTCCCAGGTGTTTTTGGTACCCGCTTGCAACTGTGACCTCCCTCGGACTCATAGTTTCAATACCGTCAATAACAATGGTCAACAGACCGCGAAACGCCTATCCGTACACAGGTTTTCCACACCTGTGGATATCGGTGGATCGGGCTAAGTGGTGGTGTGACCGGGGGTTCGACGTGTCGGTGGCGATTTGACTCGCTGGATTATGTAAACCAGGTATCAGGTGTTTGCCAAGTGCTTCACAATAAAGGACATGCTGGGTTGCACACCCAAAAGAAAGCGACACCTACGCCCCCTGGTTTCGGTGGATTCAGCGACCTGTGTTGCGGAAACGTAACCCGTGCGATTGCCGGGCGGAGACTACCACAGCGCTTCGAGAACAGGCAAGCGGAGAAACGACGAAGGTGCCGACGGCGCCAATACCGAGAGATTGTATTAACTATCTTTATTAAAGGCGGCGCTGGTACCTTCCTTGACAGGTCCCGGAGGCCTCTCTACCATACCGGTTTTCCATTCTCGGAACGGGCCTACAAAGATGAAACGCACATTTCAGCCGAACAATCGGAAGCGAGCCAAGACTCATGGATTCCTCGTCCGGAGTCGCACCAAGGGCGGTCGCAAGATCCTCGCCCGGCGTCGGCGCAAGGGACGGAAGCGTCTCGCGCCCTGATCGGCCAGACCAGCGTTACCCACGTTCCTGCCGTCTGACCGCCCGCCGACAGTACCTCTCGATCTACCGAGAAGGTCGTCGTGTCGGCCGTCGATCCGTTACACTCTTCGGGGTTCCCAATTCGCTGGGCCATTGCCGGCTGGGAATCACCGTGACCCGCAAATCCGGACACGCCGCAATACGTAACCGCATCAAGCGGGTCCTGCGCGACGTGTTTCGCAAGAGTCGTGAACGCTGGCAGTACGGCATCGATGTCGTCATCAACGTTCGACCGGGCATTCATAAAGAGACGACGACCGAACTGGAGAAGGAGTTTCTCAGCGGCCTTCGACAACTCGCGACAAGGTGCCAAGAGTGATCCGTCACTTCATCCTCGGCGCGCTACGCTTCTACAAGAGGTACATCTCCCCGATGCTTCCGGCGGCCTGCCGGTACGAACCGACCTGCTCGGTTTATGCCGCCGAGGCGGTGGAGATTCACGGTGTCCTCCGCGGTTCGTGGCTCGCCTTCAAACGGCTGATGCGCTGTCACCCGTTCGTACGCGGTGGCTTCGATCCTGTGCCGCCGCCGCGCAACTGCCCGTCCCACAAGTCGCACCTGGCCGGCTGACGAGAAAAAAGAGTCATGGAAAAGCGTCTGGTCCTGGCGATCTCCCTGTCGATCGTCGTCATCATCGCCTGGGGAAAGATCTTCCCGCCGCCCGAAAGGCCGACACCGGCCCAGAGCCCCCCGGCGACGACGGCCGGAGCGGCGGATCAGGACTCCCCCACCGCGACCGGCGACCGGCAGCCCGCGAACAGCGCCGCCGACAGGTCGCCGTCGACCGTTACCGACGCCGACGCCGAGACCGACGCCCCGCCCCCGCGTGAGGCGGTCCGTGCATCGAGCCTCGAAGACGTCGTCATCTCGAACGGGACGTTCGAGATCGTCTTCACCAATCAAGGCGGCCACGCGCGATCCTGGAAGCTGACCGACCCCGCCGTCGACGGCGCTCCCCTCGAGCTGTTCCCGCCCTACCAGGATCAACTGCATCTACCTCTGGCCTTCGACGTCGACGACCGCTCCCTGGTCCCGGTGCTCAACGAGTCCCTCTACGTCGTCACGCGCACGTCGATTCCGGGGTTCAACGGCCAGGGTGAGGGCGAGCGCGTCGAGTTCCGCTGGGCCGACGGCCGTGGACTCGAGGCGCGCAAGTCCTTCACGTTCCGCGAAGGAAGCTACCTGGTCGACGTCGAGGCCGAGGTGATCGACCGCGGTCGCAGCCTGCCGGTGCGACTGACCGTCGGCCCGGGATTCTCGGCCCAGGAAGTCCGCAAGGGACGCAGCAACTACTACTACGCCAGCCAGACCGTCTGGAACTACGGCGGCACCGTCGACCGGCGCAAGAAACGCAAGCTCGAAGACAACGGCGGCTTCGCCGGCAACGTCCTGTGGGCCGGACTCGAGGATCAGTTCTTCGCCGCCCTGTTGATCCCCGGCGAGGAGATGGGCGAGGTCCGCTGGGTCAAGCGGGGCGTCACGCCGGTGGCCAGCCCGGACCCTGAAGAGGTTCCCGAGGCGTCCGACGAGCCGGTGATCTCGGTGTCCGTCGGAACCGGCTCGCGACTGTTCGTCGGGCCCAAGCAGTACACGATGCTGCGCACCCTGGGCTACGAGCTGGAAGAGGTTGTCTGGTTCTCCAGCTACGCCTGGCTCGGCGCGATCGTCAAGTTCATCTACCTCGGCCTGATCTGGATCCAGACGACGATCACCGCCAACTACGGTCTGGCGATCGTGCTCGCGACGGTTGCGCTGCGTCTGGTGCTCTTCCCGCTGAACCAGTACTCGATGGTGCGGATGAAGCGCTCGCAGCTCGAGATGCAGAGCCTCCAGCCAAAGATCAAGGGCATCAAGGCCAAGTACAAGAAGCAGAAGGACGCCGAGAGCCGCGGTCGAATGAACCAGGAGATGATGGAGCTCTACAAGCGGGAGGGCGTCAACCCGATGGGTGGCGTGACCGGTTGTCTTCCGCTCCTGCTCCAGTTCCCGATCCTGATCGGCTTCTACAACATGTTGACCATCGCCGTGGAGCTCCGCGGCGCGCCGTTCTTCGGCTGGATCACCGATCTCTCGGTCAAGGATCCGTGGTTCATCACCCCGCTGCTGATGGGAGCGACGATGTTCCTCCAGCAGAAGATGTCCCTGTCCAAGATCACCGATCCGCAGCAGCTGCAGCAGCAGCGGATCATGATGTTCATGCCGTTCATGTTCACGTTCATCTGCTTGCAAATGCCCAGCGGACTGGTGCTGTACTGGTTCGTCAACAACGTGCTGGGCATGGGACAGCAGTGGCTGGTCAACAAACAGACCAGCCGTCTGACGCTCGAGTCGCCGGGGAACGAGCGCGGTACCGCCAAGACCAAGGGGTCGAAGAAGCCCAAGACCAAGACCGGAAGGGGCCGCGGCGCCGCTTGATCGTTCTGCCGATGCGCACAGCGTGAAGGGGCCTGACTGATGAGTCGTTCGAGAGACAGAAAAGAGTTTGAAGGGGCCGACCTGGGCGAGGCGCTGGACAAGGCCTCCAAGGCGATGGGGATCGACGAACCCGAACTCGACTACGAGATCCTCGAGCAGGGTCGGCGTGGCCTGTTCGGGATCGGCGCGAAGAGCGTGCGCATCCGCGTGATGCCGCCGATCGAGCCGGCACAGCCGATCGATCATTCCGAGCTGCGAACCGCCGCGATCACCGGCCAGAAGCCGGCACGCCGACCCCGCCGGGGTGGTGGACGTGGTGGCGAGGCCCAGGGCGACGGCCAGGGTCAGAGCATCGACGGTCAAGGCGGCCGTGGACGTGGTCGCGGAAGAGGCCGTGGTCGTGGCCGTGGACGTGCTGCCGACGGTCAGGCCGTTGCCCAGGGTCAAGGCCAGCAAGGCCAGGGCCAGCAGGGCCAGAACAAGGACCGTACCGCCCCCCAGGGCGATGGCGAGGCACCGCGCCGCCGCCGCCGCCGCCGCGGTCGGCGCCGGGGAGCCGGTGGTGGCGAGGGCAACACCTCTGGTAACCAGGCCCGGCAGCAGGGCGGAGAGAACCAGGAATCCCGCGAGGATGGCGACGGTCGTCGCCGTCGGCGTCGCCGGCGCTCCTCCCGTCCGACCCGGGTCCGTGCGGCCGATCGCAAGCCGGCTCCGCCGGAAGAGGGCGAGAAGGTCGTCGCCAACCTGCAGCAGATGCTCGACCTGATGAACCTCGATGCCAAGGCCTCCGTGCGCGATCTCAGCGCCGGTGTCGCCATCGACATCACCGGTCCCGACGAGGAGACCCTGGTCAAGCGCGACGGTGAGGCGCTGATGGCGATCGAGTTCGTGCTCAACCGCATGTCACGCCGGGCGTTCCCGGAAGCCGGCCGGATCCAGGTCGGATGCGACGGTCACCGAATGCAGCGAGATGACGATGTGATCGAGCTCGTCGAAGAGGTGGCCCAGCAGGTCGTGCAGACCGGCAACGAGAAACGGCTGCACCCGATGAACTCCTACGAACGCCGGCTCGTGCATCTGACGGTCCGCGGCTACGGCGGCGTCGGTTCTCGCTCCGAGGGCGACGGTCCGGTGAAGCGGGTGCTGATCTACAAGCTGGGCGAGGATGAGCTTCTGCCGCCGGATCCGGAGGCTCTCGACGCCGAGGACCTGGACGTTGCCGCCGAGCCGGTCGAGGCCATCGAAGCCGACGCTGACGCCGATGCCGAAGCCGAGGTGGTTGCCGAGAGCAGCGAAGCCGACGACGACTCCGAGGTGGTTGCCGAGAGCAGCGAAACCGACGCCGACGACGCAGCCGAGGAAAAACGCGAGGTCTAGCGGTCGCCGTTCGCGGCAGGGTTCTCGAGCTGGCTCGGATCCCGCAGTTCGATCCTTAGCTGGCCGCGAACCTGGTCGACCTTGCCCGTGGCACAGATATCCCGGTCGGCGAACCTCTTCTCGGGTTCGCCGAACCGCCCACGGTCGTTACCCCAGATCACCAGCGCGACGGTCTGGGACGGGTAGGCGCGGTCAAGATTGAGATAGGTCGGCTGTCCGTTCGTCGATCGGGCGAAGTGTGTCGAGGCGACCCTTCCGCAGACCGTGACCGTGCGGCCGACGTGATTCCCCGCCTCGGCTCCCTGGATGCGCGGTGTGTTCGCCATGCTCCAGAGTCCCTGACCCGACCGTCGGGCCTCCCCCTCGAGGGCGCGAAACTCCTCGAGGTAGCGGAACGGGAAGCGGGTGTACGCGTGGCCGTAGCCGCCGGCGACGATTCGCCGGTTGAGCATCGAGCCGTCGGGGAGAAAGACGTAACGCAGCGCGCGGCCGTATCCATCCCGGGTATCCCCCACCGGATCCCGTGCCAGACCGACGGTCCGGCCCTGGGTCAGCTCCCGGACGAACGCGGTCGCCTCGCCGGCGAACCACTCGACCTGTCCACCCCTTCCGCCGGACTCCGGTGTGTCGACTCCGATCAGCCGGACGGTCTCGTCCCGGCCCTCGATCCGGACGTGGATCGTGTCGCCATCGACGACCCGGGTCACCTGGCCGCGCTCGGTCGGCGTCAGGTCGGCGATTCGCTCGGCCGATCGAGAGGAGAGCGCGCCCCCGGCGGCGACCGCCGCAATCGCGAGCACCGCGACCGCCAGCCAGACCGTCGGCAGGGCTTTCCTTGGAATCGGCACGCTTCTCCGCGAGGGAACCCAAAAGGGTGTTTGGGTGGAGAACGATGCGATCCGGGCTCCACCCATTCGATTCCTGCCAAGTGTAGCGGAATCCGGCCCCCACCCATTCCTGTTCTTCCCTGTGTTGGTCAATTCAATACTGAGACGGCGTCGATCCGACCGCGTTCGCCGACCGGGTCACCCTGGGCGGATCGCGCCGGGGCGTGTACTCTTCCCGGGTTTTTCCGGGTCAAGGCATGCACGATCTCAGCACTACCGTGGTCGCCATCGCGACCGCCCCCGGCCGTGGCGGAATCGGCTGCGTGCGGGTCAGCGGTCCCGACGCGGGCACCGTCGCCGGCGGATTGTTCCGGCCGGCTCACGATCCCGGGGCCGATCCCGGCACTCGCCCGGTATTCGGCCATTTTCTCGGTCGCGAGGGCGAAGCGCTGGACCATGGATTCCTGGTCCGGTTTCCCGGCTCTTCCTCTTACACCGGGGAGTCGACGGTGGAACTCTGGACCCACGGCAGTCCCCCGGTGCTGGCGGAGCTGATCGAGACGGCGATCGGACTCGGTGCCGTCCCCGCCGAACCAGGCGAGTTCACCTACCGGGCGGTCCGGAACGGCCGACTGGACCTGACCCGTGCCGAGGCGGTCCGTGACCTGATCGATTCCCGGACGATCTACCAGGCCCGGGTCGCCCTGGCCCAGGCCGAGGGATCGGTCGCCCGGGCGGTCCAGCCCCTCCGAGAAGCACTCGAAGAGTGGATCGCCCGGGGCGAGGCGGCGGTGGAGTTCGTCGAGGAATCCGAGACCCATCTGCCGACCGGCGACCTGGGCCGCGGAATCGCCGAGGCGATCGACGGCTGCGAGCGGATGCTCGACGGCTTCCGCAACCGGGGCCGGATCGTGCGTGACGGGGCGCGGCTGGTGCTGGTCGGTCGCCCGAACACCGGCAAATCGTCTCTGTTCAACCGGCTGCTGGCCGAGGATCGGGCGATCGTCACCGAACTGGCCGGAACGACCCGGGACACCCTGGAGGAGACCTTCGACCTGGACGGGATCCCGGTCCGACTGGTCGACACCGCCGGACTGCGCGACGTGGACGACCGGATCGAGAGCGAAGGCGTGCGCCGTGCGAAGCAGGCCCGGGCCGACGCCGACCTGGTGCTGCTGGTGATCGACGGAACCCGGCCGCTGGACGACGAGGAGCTGCGAGCGGTCCGCGAGGCGGCGAAACCGGAGAACCGCTCGCGAACCGTCGTGGTCGTGAACAAGTCGGACCGGCCTTGCTCGATCGGCGAGATTCCCCACGACGAACCCCTGGCGGTGTCCGCGCTGACGGCCGACGGTCTGGATCGACTCCGGGAGCGCCTGAGTGGGTTGCTCTGCGCGGGTGCCGCGGGTGAGGATCCGATCGTCACCAACGGCCGCCACGCGCGAGCTCTGGAGCGAACCCTGGCCGCGTTGCGCGCGGCGACCGCCGCGGCGGCCGACGGCATGTCCGAGGAGCTGGTGCTCGAAGACCTCAAGCTGGCGATGCTCGAGCTGGGCGGGATCACCGGCGAGTTCACCACCGAGGAGATGTACGACCGCATCTTCTCCCGCTTCTGCATCGGCAAGTGAGTTGAGATGAAGGCCAGCGGAGACAGGGCTGCCAACGTGATCGGGCGCTTCGACGTCGTCGTGATCGGTGCCGGTCACGCAGGCTGCGAGGCGGCCCTCGCCGCAGCGCGCATCGGTCGAGCGACGGCGATGATCGCGATGAAGGTCGATGCGATCGCCCGGATGTCGTGCAATCCCGCGATCGGTGGCCTGGGCAAGGGGCATCTCGTCCGGGAGATCGACGCCCTCGGCGGCACGATGGGTCGGCAGGCCGACAACTGCGGGATCCAGTTCCGGTTGCTCAATCGCAGCCGTGGCCCGGCGGTACGCGGTCCCCGGGCCCAGCAAGACAAGAACCTGTACCACGAGGCGATGCGCGGCGAGGTCGAGGCGACCGTCAATCTGACCGTCGTCGAAGGCGAGGCGAGCGATCTCTGGCTGCAGGACGGCGTGATCCGCGGGGTGCAGCTGGCCGACGGTCGCAGCGTCGAGACCGGTCGTGTGGTGATGACCACCGGTACGTTCCTGCGTGGTCTGCTGCACATGGGACTCGAGCATCGACCGGGTGGCCGTGTCGGTGAGGCGCCGTCGAATTCGCTGTCCGACACACTCAAGCGGCTGAACCTCCGGATGGGCCGCTTCAAGACCGGCACCCCGCCGAGGCTGGCCCGGGCCAGCGTCGACCCCGCCCGGTTCGAGGAACAGCCCGGCGACGAGCAGCCGGTCTTCTTCTCGTCGTCCACCCGTGAGCTGCGGCTTCCACAGATCTCCTGCCACATCGCGTACACGAATCGACGGGTTCACGATGTGGTCCGGGCGAACCTCGACCAGTCGCCGATGTACAGCGGGAAGATCGACGTCAAGGGTCCGCGATACTGCCCGTCCCTCGAGGACAAGGTGGTGCGCTTCGGCGACCGCGACTCTCACACGCTCTACATCGAACCCGAGGGACTCGACTCCGACCTGCTCTACCTCAACGGTTTCTCGACCTCGCTCCCGCCGGATGTGCAGCTCGAGATGCTGCACGCGGTGCAGGGGCTCGAGGATTGCGAGATGGTGCGGCCCGGCTACGCCGTCGAGTACGACTACGTCGATCCCACGGAGCTGCACCCGACCCTCGAGGTGCGCAACGTGCCCGGTCTCTACCTCGCCGGTCAGATCAACGGCACCACCGGTTACGAGGAGGCGGCGGGACTCGGATTGATCGCCGGTGTCAACGCGGCCCTCGCGGCTCGCGGCGATGCACCGTTTGTTCTCGGTCGTGAGGAGGCGTACCTCGGCGTACTCGTCGACGACCTGGTCACCCGGGGCACGACGGAACCGTACCGGATGTTCACGTCCCGCGCCGAGTATCGATTGCTGCTCGGGGTCGACACCGCGACCCGTCGGCTCGCCGAGCACGGACGTCGCATCGGTCTGCTCTCTCCCGGGAGGGCCGATGCAGAGGCGACGCGCTGGCAGGCGATCGACGCGACGGTGGCTGCTCTCGAGAAGGAACGCTGGTCGCCGAACGAAGAGACGCGTTGCCGGCTCGCCGGCGTGGGAGTCGAACTGAAGGAGCCGGCATCGACGGCAGACCTGCTTCGTCGACAGACCACCGACGTCGACGGGCTGCTCGCGCTCAGTCGTCACGCTGCGGATCTGTCTCGTGAAGATCGGCGAGTGGCCGTCGAGACGCTGCGCTACGCCGGCTATGTCGAGCGGCAACGCCGTGACGCCCAGCGCACTGCGCGTGCCGGCGCCCGTGCGATTCCCGCCGGGTTCGCCTATCGGGGTCTACCCGGGCTCTCCAGCGAGCTCGTCGAGAAGCTGGAGACGGTGCGCCCCGAGAGCATCGGTCGCGCGTCGCGTATCGACGGGATGACACCGGCGGCGCTGTCGCTGCTGGCGGCGCACCTCGAGACTCGTCGCTCGGGAAGAGAACGTTGAAGGATCCGTTTGCGGCGGCGGGGATCGAGCTGGAGCTGTCGATCCGGCAAGCGGGAAAACGGCACGGCCTGGAACTCACCGATCAGGCGATCTCTGCCCTGGCGATCCAGGCGCGACGGGTCCTCGTCGATGGCGAGCCTCTTCATCTGACCAGCATCCGCGATCCGGCAGAGTTTCTCCGGCGCCATGTCGAGGAGTCGCTGGCCGGCGCCGCGCGCATCGACCCGGCGGCGACCGGGACCCTGCTCGATCTCGGTAGCGGTAACGGCTATCCGGGATTGCCGACAGCCGCTGCGCGGCCCGGGTTGCGGGCGGTGCTGGCCGAAGCTTCGGTCCGCAAGTCGGCCTTCCTGTCCGGTCTCGCCGAGGAGGCATTCCCGAGCGCGCGGGTGCTGACCGCCCAGATCCAGCGCGCCGGCGATCTCGAAGAGCACGCACCGGTGCGTGTTTTGACGACCCGGGCGATGGGTAACTGGGAGCGTCTGGTGCCCCGGCTGCGCGAATCGCTGACCGACGACGCAGATTTGTTGATCTGGGCCGGAAGCTCGATGGAGCAGGTTTCCTCTCAGAAACGCTGGAAAAGGTTCGATCTGGTCGGGAAAACGGCTCTTCCGGGCTTGGATCGGGCCTGGATCTGGCACTTTCGAGTTCTTTCTGGTTGACCGCCTACCGAAACCGTCGCACCTTCTATCTGAGCGGGGAGCCCTTTGCAGTCGGTTTCCCTGTAACGTTGTTGTGATATGATCCGCCGGCTTGCGCCGACGGACAGCGCAATAGAGGGGTGTTTCCGTGAAGAAGACCTACGAAAAGCCGGCTGTGGTTCACACTGAAAAGCTGGAAGCTCGTGCGGTCAGCTGTGCCAAAGAGAACGACGCGAACTGCGGTTCGGGTCCGGTGCAGAGCTGATCCAGCAGACGTCTGGCCTGATTCTGTAGACAGTGGGTACGGAGCCGAACCGGGTTACCCGGCATCGGCTTCGTCTGTCTACCCCTCCCCTCGACCCCGTCCCTTCCCGGGATCTCCAAACACGGGGTCGGTATGTCTACATCCTGTTACTTATAATAACTGAATAAATTCACCCTTCCCATGCATGGTGTGGCTCCGACTTATGGGCGGATCCATGCATGTTTTGGGTGTTTCATGCAATGTTTTGGCTGTCAGGCCGATTTAATCGCTTCCGCAGCCATTGTTTTCAAACCTGGGGTCGACTCGTTTGGATTCTGGCAGCTGTGGAGCACCCGGGTGCATGCGGGCCTGCAGGACCGCTCGTGATGTTCCACGTGGAACTGTCCGGACAGTCACAATCATCCTTGTCCTTGCATGACGCGGCTCGAGTTCTTGGTGCTTGCATGACGCCGCTCGAGTCTCGAGTTCATCCGGTGCGGGAAGAGGCGCACCTGGTTGGGTGCTGAATCGAGAGGACCGGTTGCTGTGATCCCCGGCGATCCGACCCGCGGCCGGTGGTCAGTCCCTGATGACGCGCCCCTGGCTGACCCACTTCCAGGCTGGCCCTCAGCACTAAGCACTCAGCCCGGTGAGCGAGCATCCCGCCGTCGACCCGTTGAACCGTCTGCGTCCCATCCGGGTACCGACCCTTCCTGGCCCGCCGGTCCGTTTCTCCGCCAGATGGGGTTCGGTTTCCCCGAGATGGGATGTTCCACGTGGAACATGGCTACCGATCCGTGGACACCGTGCTAGAGTACCGGCGGTTTCGCCGCCGCGGCACGGCGGGGCATCAAGATCCAAAAACAAAGGAAATCAGGTAATCCCGTGGCCCGAACCGTTGCGATCGTCAATCAGAAAGGCGGGGTCGGCAAGACCGCCACGGCGGTCAGCCTGTGCGCCGCCCTGGCCATCGCCGAGCGGAAGACGTTGCTCGTGGACGCCGATCCCCAGGCGAACTCGACCCGAGCCCTGGGATTCCCCGAGGATCCAGAGCGTGCGTCGCTCTACGACGGCCTCGCCGGCGCGGCGACCGCCCGGGAACTCCTGCTGGTTCACCCCGAGCTCCCCCATCTCAGTGTGATTCCGGGAGATCAGAACCTCGTCGGTGCCGAGGTTGAGCTGGTGGACGTCCCCGAGCGAGAGTTCCGCTTCCGGAAGATCCTGGAAGACGTCAAGCCTGACTTCGACCACATCCTGATCGACTGCCCGCCTTCCCTCGGTTTGCTGACGCTGAACTCACTGGTGGCCGCCGACTCGGTCCTGGTCCCCGTGCAGTGCGAGTACCTGGCCCTGGAAGGGATCCGCCAGCTGATGGACACGATCGGTCGGATTCGCGACTCCCTCAACCCTGACCTCGAGATCGAAGGCCTGCTGATGACGATGTACGACGACCGGACGAACCTCTCGCGCCAGGTCGTCGACGAAGTGCGCGACGTCTTCGGCGATCAGGTCTACCAGACGATGATTCCCCGCAACATCCGGCTCGGCGAGGCGCCGAGCTACGGAAAACCGATTTTCCTGTACGACATCCGATCCCGCGGCGCCGAGGCGTACCTCGAACTGGCCAAGGAGTTCCTGAGATATGAAACGAAAGGCGTTGGGCAAGGGGCTTCGTAGCCTGATCCCCGAGGCTCCCCCGCGGACCACGCGGCCGGTCACGATCGCGGTTCCCCGCGCGGAGGGGTTGGTTCAGGTCGATATCGACCAGATTCACCCCAATCCCCGGCAACCCCGTGAGCATTTCGACCAGGAGCTGCTCCAGGAGCTGGCGCGGTCCCTCAAGAACCAGGGAGTGCTCCAGCCGGTGGTCGTGCGTCCCCGTGGGGATGGCGAGTACGAGCTCGTCGCCGGGGAACGACGCTGGCGAGCGGCCCAGCTGGCCGGGATCCTCAAGCTGCCCGCGGTGGTCAAGGAGGTCAGCGACAACCAGCTCCTCGAACTGGCGCTGATCGAGAACCTCCAGCGCCAGGAGCTGAACCCGCTGGAGACCGCCGGCGCATATCAGATGCTCGTTGACGATCTGGACCTCAGCCAGCAGGAGGTGGCCGATCGGGTCGGCAAGCAGCGCTCGACGATCACCAACGCGCTGCGCTTGCTGAACCTGCCTCGCGAAGTGCAGGAGCTGATCCGGGACGGCCAGCTCAGCGCCGGCCACGCCAAGGCGCTGGCGGCGGTCACCAACACGAAGGCACAGATCGACCTCGCCCGGAGGTTCGCCGACGAAGGTGTCTCCGTACGCCAGGCCGAAGCCCTGGTGACTCGCACACGCTCCTCGAGATCGACGAGCGGTCCGGCAACGCCGGTCGAGCGCGACCCCAACGTCGTCGCTGCCGAGGAGCGGCTGCAGCAAGCTCTGGGAACCCGGACGCGAATCGTCCACCAGGGCAACAAGGGCGGGGGCCGTGTCGAGATCGAGTTCCACAGCGCCGACGAGCTCGAGCGCTTGTTCGACCTGCTGACCTGAGTCGTTCAGCGTGGCGGCACGCCGACACCGCCTCGTCGGTTCAAGCCTACCGATCAAAAATGCCCAGTTTCCAGGCAACGCCGACGATAATGTCGGCGTAGTGCTTTCT
Source organism: uncultured bacterium (assembly GCA_942490715.1). Classification (GTDB taxonomy): domain Bacteria; phylum Acidobacteriota; class Polarisedimenticolia; order Polarisedimenticolales; family Polarisedimenticolaceae; genus CALNYP01. The sequence goes on along the minus strand of CALNYP010000005.1, from coordinate 137,056 downwards.
GCCGACAAAACTGTCTGCGGAACGTTCCCGGCCGATCAAGCCACCCGCTGACGCGCCGGGAACCTCCGGATTTCCAGGCGAAATAGAGGACGCCGACACAATAGTCGGCACTTGAACCGATGCCGACAGAAACGTCGGCACGCGAATCGTCCTCCTTCAAGGATCATCCCGCGACTCCTTGCGCAAACCAGGTGACCTCAGACCGAGGTTCCGTTAGATACTTGCGTGAATCCGATCCGGCCCGCGACCACCGGGCTGGAGAGGTCGAGGAGATACGAAGATGACCCGTCGACCCCACTGGACCTGGCCACGGGGGATTCCCGTCGCGGCGCTGGTTCCGGCGCTGCTCCTGCTGCTCGGGGCGCCCGTCCTCGCCAGCGACCCCTCGCCGCCGACCGAGGCCCTGATCCGCAAGGGCGTCGAGGCCCTGGCCCGGGGCGACTCGGCTCTCGCGGTCGACCAGTTCCTGACCCCGGCGGTCGAGCAGGCGCGCCTCCAGGGCGACCGCTCCGCCGAGGCCGACGCCCTGTTGATGCAAGCCGAGGGGCTGCTGGCGCTGGGGCAGCTGAGCCGGGCGACGGATCAGTTCGAGCGGGCCCGGGACCTGCTGGAGTCGACGGACACCGTCAGCAAGCTGATCGACCGTCCGGCCGCCCTGGCGATGGTCCACGATCGGCTGGGTGTCGCCTGGCATGGCCGGGGCGAGTTCGCCCGGGCGCGAACCGAGTACGCCCGTGGCCTCGAAGCGATCGCCGGGTTGCATCGTCCCGAGCTGAGCGCCGTCCTGCTCAACGACAGCGGAAGCCTGTCGGCGGCCCGGGGCGATTTCTACGGAGCGATCGCCAGCTTCGACGACGCCCTCCGGCTCGCCGACGATTCGGCCCCGGTCGACCTGGTCGCCTCGATCCGCTTGAACCTCGCGGCCGCCATCCTCGACGCCGGGATTCCAGGAGACCACCTACCGCGGATCCGCGAGGCTCTCTCCTCGACCCAGGAGATGGCGGACGGACGGAGAAAGGCAGGTAACCTCATCGCCCTCGGCGACCAGCTCCGCAGGGTTGCCGTGCCGGCCTCCGCTGCCGACGCCACCCGGAGCCAGGCCTACGAGACCTATCAGGCCGCGTTGACCCTGGCCGGAAGAATCGACGATGCCGACTCGTCGATGAGAGCCCTCGGCGCCATCGCACGCCTCTACGACGACGAACGCCGCTGGGACGAGTCGTTGCAGTACTCGCGCAGCGCGGTCTTCATCGCCCAGCGCCTCGGCTCGACGGAGGCGCTCTACGAGTGGCAGTGGCAGGTCGCCCGTACCCTGGCCCGGGCCGGCCGACCGGACGAATCCCTCGAGGTCTACCGCCAGACCCTCGAGACCCTCGACGGCGCACGGGCCGACCTGGCTGCCGGACCCAGGGGTTCGTACCGCGACGTGGTCTCCCCGGTCTTCCTGGAGTACGCCGACCTCGCGCTGGCCCACACGTCAACCCTGTCGGACCAGGCGCTGGCCGCCGCGAACATCACCGCCGTCCAGGAGGTGCTCGAGCAGGTCAAGGTCGCCGAGATCCAGGAGTACTTCCAGGACGAGTGTGTCGCCCGACGTCAGGGTCGCGCACCCGCCGGCCTGCCCCGCCACACGGCGGTGATCTACCCGGTAATCCTGCCGCAGCGGATCGAGTTGCTGGTCACCCTGGCCGACGGCGTGCGCCAGTTCACCACCCACGTCGACCAGGTCGAGCTGATCAACGAGGCACTGCTCTTCCGTGAATCGGTGCAGACCTACGACGGCTCCGATTCGTTCCGTGTCCACGCCGAGCGACTCCACGACTGGCTGATCGGTCCGATCGAAGCGCTGCTCGAGGAGGAGCGGGTGACAACGGTCGTCTTCGTCCCCGACGGAGCCCTGCGCACGATCCCGATGGCCGCCCTCCATGACGGGGAGCGGTATCTGGTCCAGCGCTATGCCGTGGCCACGACCCCGGGCATGACCCTGACCGATGCCCGCCCCCTCGACTCGGCCAACGCCCAGGTCCTGGCCAGTGGTCTGACCCAGTCGGTCGAAGGCCTGCCGGCCCTGGCCAACGTCTCGACCGAGCTGGACAACATCGCGCGGCTCTATCCGGCGATGGTCAACCGCGACGAGGGCTTCCTTACCAGTACCGTCGAGACGCAGCTCCTCGACAGCGACTACGACATCGTTCACGTCGCCACCCACGGAAAGTTCGAGGCTGATCACGAGAAGTCGTATCTGCTGGCCTGGGACGAACACTGGACGATGGGGCAGTTGCGGGAGTCGATCGGCGGGCGGCAGTACTCCGACGAGGCCCTCGAGCTACTCGTGCTGAGCGCCTGCGAGACGGCGGTCGGCGACGACCGCGCCGCACTCGGTCTGGCCGGTGTCGCCCTGCAGGCGGGAGCCCGCAGCGCGCTGGCGACCCTCTGGTCGATCAACGACGAATCGACCGCCGAACTCGTCTCCGCCTTCTACCGGGAGTTACGCAGCGGCGGCAACACGAAGGCGACCGCCCTGCAGACCGCCCAGATCCAGCTCATCCAGGACCCGCGCTTCGCTCACCCGAGCTACTGGGCCCCGTTCCTGCTGATCGGCAACTGGCTATGAGAGGCCCAGGAGTCATGCACACGATGAACGTCCACCGCTTCCACCGATTCCATCGCAGCCGCGCCGTCGCGCTGATCCTGGCGATCACGCTCTTATCGGGGGTCTCCCACGCCGGTGCCAAGTTCGACGGCAGTCTCGGCGGCCAGACCGACAGCCTGTCCGGCGACATGCGCATCCTGACCAGCATGGGCCAGACCTTCGGTGGCAACGTGTTCTTCAGCTTCGCCACGTTCAACATCTTCCAGGGTGAGAGCGCCACGTTCTTCCAGGACACCCAGGGCAACATCAACAACCTGATCTCCCGGGTGACCGGGCTGGATCCGTCGGTTCTCGACGGGCCGCTGTCGAGTCAGGTCGACGGAGCCTCCGTCTGGCTGATCAACCCCAACGGCATCGTGTTCGGCCAGGGAGCCATCCTGGACGTGCAGGGCTCGTTTCACGCGACGACCGCCGACTACCTCGACCTGGGAACCGGCGGCCGCTTCGGCGCCGATCTGTCCGATCCCGGCGACACGCAGCTGGGCGGTGCCGACCCCAGCGCGTTCGGATTCCGCGGCCCCGACGTCGCCCCGATCCTCAGCCAGTTCAACACGCTGGAAGTGCAACCCGGACAGAGCCTCTCCCTGGTCGGCGGGGACACGACCCTCGAGAGCTCGAACCTGACGGCCTTCGGCGGCACGATCAACCTGGTCAGCGTGCAATCGGCGGGAACGGCGACGATCCAGGCCGACGGCTCGATCGACACCTCGACGTTCAGCGACTTCGGTGACCTGACCATGCTCGGGGCACGAGCGGATGTCCGCAACGCCGATCCGGCCAGCGCCAGCGGCTCGATCTTCATCCGCGGAGGCAACTTCGTCGCCGAAGGCGGGGTCCTGCTCAACTACACCGATCAGGCCGACGGCGGGGTCGTCGACATCGAGCTGGCCGGCGACATGGATCTCGTCGACGGCAGCTTCATCTCCACCCGCAGCTTCGGCGACGGACACGCGCCCGATATCTCGATCGACCTGCAGGGCGACCTGTTCCTGCAGAACAGCGTCATCTGGTCCAGGGCCGAGGCGGCGGGGGACAGCGGCAGCGTTTCGATCACGACGCCGGGAAGCGTCTCGATGATTCACGGCGACCCGAAGGGCGCACCGACCTGGATCGCCACCCGGAGTCTCGGCGATGGATCCGCCGGTGACGTTCATCTCGACATCGGCGGCGACCTCCTGGTCGATTCATTCAGCTCCGGGCGGGGCGCTCAGATCTTCAGCGAGATCCGCGGCGACGGTGACGGAGGATCGATCTTCATCGACGCAGAGAACGTCCGGCTGATCAACGGCGGAACGATCTTCGCCGGGGGACCGGGGTACGGCGCCGGCGGCAGCATCTCGATCACCGCGGACAACGAGGTCGTCGTTCTCGGCGAGTCTTCCGATGTGTTCGCCAGCCGGATCCTCGCCGAGACACGCGAAGACAACCCGAGCGGCGATGTCAGCATCACCGCCCAGTCGCTGGTGGCCGGCGACGGTGGCCACATCGCCTCCTACACCTTTGGCCCGGCCCAGGCCGGTGACGTGACGATCAACGCGACGAACTTCGTCCACCTGTACGGCCAGATGAGTTTCGGTGAGGTCAGCGGCCTGTTCGCTGACGCCCGCTCCGGCGGCGACGCGGGAGACATCATTGTCAACACCGGGGAGCTCAACGTTACCGACACCGGTCGGATCAGCGTCCTGGGCACCGACGGAGGCAGCACCGGCGAGATCACGATCAACGCCGACAACGTCAACGTCACGACCGGCGGGACGATCTTCGCCCAGGCCGACAACGGTTCCCAGCCCGGCAGCATCACGTTGAACCTGACCGGGACATTGACAGTGACCAGTTTCGCGTCGATCGAGAGCACCGGCGCGGACTTCAGCGACGGCGGCAACATCGATATCCATGCCACCCACGTCGTCGTCGACCAGGACGGCACGATCTCGACCGGCTCGTTCGGCTTCGGCGAGAACCTCGGCGGACTGCTGCAGATCGAGGCCGGCGGGACGCTGATGATCCTCGGCAGCGGCGCCGTCGTCTCCGTGGGTCACGACGAGAGCGGCGGCGGACCGATCGTCATCGAGGTCGGCACCCTGATCCTCGACACCGACGGCACGATCGGCACGAGCACCTTCGGTGTCGGGCCCGCCGGTGACATCACGATCACCGCCGGGGAGATGTTCCTGGCCGGCGGGGCCGCCATCGGTGCCGAGACCTGTTCGTGTGCGACGGGACCGGCCGGGGCGATCACCATCGACGTCGAGGGGACGCTCTCGCTGACCGGGTTCGACACCGAGATTCGCGGCGGCTCGTTCTCGCCGGCGAACGCCGGCGAGATCAGGATCGTCGCCGGCGAGATCCTGCTGGCCGACCAGGCGAGCATCCAGGCCACGGCGGTCGGGGGCGGCAACGCCGGCAACATCACCCTCGATGCCCGCACCATCACCGTCGAGTCCGGCGCCTCGATCCAGACCAGCTCCGCTCTCTCCGCCGGCGGCAACATCACCCTCCGGCCGACCGAAGCGCTGTACGTCCAGGGCGGCACGATCTCGACCTCGGCCAACGGTGTCTCTGCCGGAGATGCCGGCGGGAACATCCTCGTCGACGGGAGCAAGTTCATCGTTCTCAACAACGGCGTGATCCGCGCCAACGCCAACGCCGGCAACGGCGGCAACATCCAGCTGACCACCGACACCGCCCTGGTCTCCAGCGACAGCGTGGTCGAGGCCTCGTCGCAGACCGGCGTCGACGGCGACATCCTGATCGACGCCCCGAACCAGGTCACCGGCGGCGTCCTGCCCCTGGCGCCGCCTGACTTCGACACCGCGGCGCTGGTCGAAGACGTCTGCGCCGCGGCGAGCCTGCGGGACCGAAGCAGCTTCACCAGCGTCGGCCGCGGAGGCATCCCCTGGGTTCCCGGGCGCTACGCTCCCAGTCCGGTGCTGGAGGCGATCTGGTTGCCGGCCCTCGAGAAGTCCGCCGGCTCTTCCGGCTCCGGCGACGACGAGCAGGGAGGTGGCCGATGAGACGCTCCAACCTGCTGCTGCCGGTCCTGCTGATCCTCTGCGCCACGCCGATCGCCCACGCGGCAGATGACGAGATCGGCAGCGCCCTTCCCGCGGTGCCCCGTGCCGGCCTGCCCGGACTCGGCGCCGCTCCCCGGGTGCAGGTCGAGTCCCTGCGCCTCGACAGCGTCCTCTTTCCGGCCGAGACCTTGCGTCCGCTCCTCGCCGAGTACGAGGGCCGCTCGATCACCAACGAGGAGTTGCAAGCGCTGCGGCAGCGACTCGCGGCGTTCTATGCCGAGGAAGGCTTCGTGACCTCCGGCGTGATCATCCCCGACCAGCAGGTCACCGACGGCAACATCCAGCTCCAGGAGGTCGCCGGCCGCCTGACCGGTATCGAGATCTCCGGCAACGATCGACTCGGCGACCAGTACCTGGAGCGCCGGATCATGTCCGGCGGCGGCTCGCCGCTCAACGTCAACGAGCTGCAGCGGACGTTGCGGTCGATCGAGACCGATCCGTACGTCCGGCGGGTCAACGCCGAGCTGAAACCGGGACTGCAACCCGGCGAGAGCCAGCTCGAGCTGTCGATCGAGGAGCAGGACACCCGGGAGGTGATCGTCGGCGCCGACAACTACCGGCCACCGTCGGTCGGCGCCATCGAGGCGACGGTGTCGTTTCGTGACGGCGACCTCAGCGGGAACCGCGACGTGTTGCAGCTGAACTTCGCCCTGGCCGACGGTCTCGGTGACGCCGGATTGCGTTACTCGATCCCGGTCAACCGTCACGACACGACCCTCGGTGCCTACTTCGCCTACAACGACTCCCAGATCGTCGAGGAGCCGTTCCAGACGATCGACATCAAGAGCGACACCTGGAAGGCCGGCGTGCGGGTCACCCATCCGTTGATCGCCGACCCGGAACGGTTCCTCGAGGGTTTCCTCGGCTTCGAGGCCAACCACAGCGAGAGCACGCTCCTCGGCATCCCGTTCTCCTTCTCCCCGGGCGAGGTCGCCGGCGAGGCCGACAACGCGGTGGCCTATGCCGGGGTCGACTGGGTCCGGGACAAGGGCAAGCAGGCGCTGCACCTTCGCGGAACCGTCCGCGTCGGACTCGACGCCCTCGACGCCACGGTGATCGACAACCAGCCCGACGGCCGCTTCACCTCGGTCCAGGGACAGATCCAGTACGGACTTCGGCTGCCCTGGCGGCGCAGCACCGCGCTGGTCCGCGCGACCTTCCAGTACTCCTTCGATCAGCTCCAGAACATGGAGAAGCTGCCGGTAGGCGGAATGGGGAGCGTGCGGGGCTACCGGCAGAACACGCTGGTCCGGGACAACGGCGCGGTCGTCTCCCTGGAGTACCGTTTCAACCTGACCGATGCCGCCGCCGGCAGTCTGGGTGCGGTGCAGCTCGTGCCGTTCCTCGACTGGGGCGCCGCCCGGAACGACAGCGACGCGTTCTTTCACGACACCGAGACGCTCACCAGTGCCGGCCTCGGCGTGCTCTGGGCGCCACTGCGCGGCCTCGGCGTCGAACTCTACTGGGGCTACGGTTTCGACGACGTCCCGGACCCGGTGGAGTCCACCTTGCAAGACGACGGCATTCACCTCCGCGTCTCCTACGGAGTCACCTTCTGAGAGTCCCGGGACCGCATTCCCGCCGGCGACAGCTGAGCCACGTGGCACTGATCGCGCTGATGCTCGGCCCGCTGGTGTTGCTGGCGACCGAGCGGCTGGCGATGCTCCGGGTCGGCGAGGACTGGTTTGCCGATTTCCGGGTGGCGACCTTCAGCCCGGTCGAACCCCAGCATCCGCAGATCATCGTCCTGGCCATCGACGAGGCGACGCTGGCCGGGTTCCCCTACCGCTCGCCCCTGGCTCGGGGCTTCCTGGCCGCCCTCGTCGATTGGCTGGGCGGGGCCGGGGTCCGGGCGATCGCCCTCGACGTCCTGTTCGACCAGCCGACCGTCGCCGAGGACGACCTGCGCCTCGCCGAGGCGCTGCACGGCGTCGAGGTGCCGCTGGTCGTCGCGACCGCCAGCGAGGCGGCGGGACTCTCCGAGGCCCAGCTCGCATTCCAGGCCAGCTACGTCGAGGGACTGCGCACCGGGAGCGCGAATCTGTTGAAGGACCCCGACGGCGTCGTCCGCAGAATCCTGTCCTGGCGTCCCGGTGCCGGCGGCGACGTGCTTCAGCCCAGTCTGCCCTTCGCCCTGGCCGAGGCCCTCGGCGCCGAGCTGCCCGATGGCGACCTGCCCCTGGCCTATCGCCGGAGCGAGTCCGGCGAGACGCCGTTCCGGGTGTTCCCATCCCACGTCGCGGCCCGGGGACTGTTGCCCAGGGAGTGGTTCGCCGATGCGATCGTGCTGGTCGGCGCCGATCTGCCCCATCAGGACCGCCACCGCACTCCCCTCGGACGGAGCCAGGATGCCGGAGGCACCACGCCGGGGGTGGTGATTCACGCCCACGCGGTGGCCCAGCTCCTCGACGGACGCAGGCTTCCCGTCCCTTCGACCGGCCTGGCGCTGCTGACGGCGATCGCGGTGGCCTGCGTCGGCGCGTGCCTGGGCTGGCTGCCCTTCCCGCTGTGGCTGCGGGTCACCGCCGGGCTGCTGTTCCTGACCGGTTTCGCCGCCGGCTGCTGCTGGCTCTTCGCCTCGGGCGGGCCGTTGCTGCCGGTGATCGGCCCCGGCCTGGCCTTCGCGGCGAGTGTCGGCGGTGCGGCGATCTACGTCGGACGCCAGCACCGGGCCGGCGAACGCTTCCTGCGCCACGCGTTCGGGCACTACATCTCGGAGAGAGTCATCGAGAACATCGTCTCCCAGCCCGAGGCGCTGGAGCTGGGTGGCGAAAAGCGCGAGATGAGCTTTCTGTTCACCGATGTGGCCGGTTTCACCACCCTTTCCGAGGGACTGCCGCCGGATCGCCTGGTCTCGGTGCTCCAGGAGTACCTCGACGGGCTCGTCGAGGTCGCCCTGCGCCACGAGGGCACGATCGAGAAGTTCATCGGCGACGCGATCTACGTGATCTTCGGTGCCCCGGCGGTACAATCGGACCATGCCCGCCGGGCCGTCGACTGTGCCCTCGACATGGATCGCTTCTGCGAGGGCTACCGGCAGGCGCGGGAACGCGAGGAGATCCCGTTCGGGCTGACCCGGATCGGCGTGCACAGCGGGGTGGCGGTGGTCGGTAACATCGGCGGCAGGCGGCGATTCGACTACACCGCGATCGGCGACTCGGTGAACACCGCCGCCCGGCTGGAGTCGGTCAACAAGGCCCTCGGGACCCGGGTCTGTATCAGCAAGGTCACCGCGGCCGCCTGTCCGGGTCTCGAACTGTGGCCCGTGGGACAGCTGGTGTTGAAAGGCAAGGAGAAGGGAATCGAGGTGTTGACTCCGGCCGAGAGGGCCGGCGCGGCACCGACCGAGGAGTATCTCGAGGCCTACGGCAGACTCGCTGGCGGGACCGAGAAGGCGGCGGAGGCGCTGGAGTGCTTCGCCCGGCTCACGCAAACGTACCCTGACGACGGACTCGTCGCGTTCCATCACCGGCGGCTCGACGCCGGACAGGTCGGCACGCGCATCGTTCTGGAGAGCAAATGATGACGAAGACAACAGCCTCGAGAATCCTGCTGATCCTGACCATGGTCAGCCTGTGCACGGTGGTGACCGTCGCCGGCGAGCTCGTGGTGATCGAGTCTCGATCCGGCCGTTATCCGGCTGGAAAGCTGATCGACGAGGAGACGCCGATCAAGCTTGCCGAGGGTGAGACCGTGACCTTCCTGGCCCAGGACGGAGCGATGTACAAGCACGCCGGTCCTTACGAAGGGTCTCCCAGGACGGCCAAGGAGGCCGATGACAAGGGTCTGATGGTCGCCCTCAAGACGCTGGTTCATGGCAAGAAGGACTCCGAGACCAGTGTCGGTGCCGTTCGTGGCGGCGACGCCGGTGAAGTCGATGCCGGCGGTGGGGCTCCGGCCTGGTCGCTGCTGATCGACGGGGCCGGAGAGCAGTGCGTCGCCGCCGGAGCCGCCGCCGGCTTCTGGCGTGCCGACACCGACGCCGAGCTGCTGCTGTCGTTGAAGAGCCTGAGCGGCGGGGCGTCGGCCGAGCTGGCCTGGGCCGTCGGCGCCCGGGAGCTGGCGTGGCCCGAGGCGATCCCGCGGATCGACGGCGCGATCTACCTGATCCGGCTGGGCAACGAGGTCAGCTCCCGGCATCTCGTCCTGCACGAGATCCCCGAGGCGGTCGCCGCGAAGCCGGATGCCGTGGCCTGGCTGTCGGCGAAGGGTTGCCGGCGTCAGGCGGCGGCGCTGCTCGCCGAACTCGAGGGGTCGTGATCGGTCGTCGCGCCGACGATCATGTCGGCGGCGAGTCGCCTGCCGACACGGTTGTCGGCCTGCCGACAGGATAGCCCCGGATCAACGCGCCGACAGTTTCGTCGGCGGACTAAATCGGGCCGACAATCTCGTCGGCGGCGGTGGCAGCGACGGAACCTCGACGACCGATCCATTGCCCCAAAACTCCTCGAAAATCCGCAAGTTCCGCTCGATCCGCCGTCCTTGACCCTCTCAAACCCCTGTGATAATTTCCCTGCTTCATTAGATAGCGGCGGCGCCGTTATCTCGGCCCGGCAGGACTCCGATAACCAACGTGAGACACGCATGAGAGACCGAAGGTTGGCGGTCCGGTACGCGCGAGCACTGCTCGGCGCACTGCCGGATCCAGCGCAGGCCGAGTCGGCCGACGCGTTCCTGAGCAGCCTCCGCGCAGCGATGAACCAGTCGTCCGAGCTGCGCGCGATCCTGCTCGATCCCGCGGTTCCCGGCGAGCAGCGCACCAAGGCCTTGCAGGCACTCGCCACCGCGGCGCAGCAGCCGGTCCAGCTCGCGAACTTCTTCGCGGCGCTGGTCGACCACAACCGCACCGCTGCGCTGCCGTCGATCGCCGAAGTGTTCCACGAGGAGCGCGAGGCCGCCGCGGGCATCGTGCCCGCCGAGATCACCACGGCTTCGCCGATGCCGGACGAGCTCCGGGCCCAGGCCGAGCGGGCGATCGCGAAGATGACCGGCCAGAAAGTCCGCTTGACCTGTACCGTCGATCCCAAGCTGATCGGCGGCGCGATCACAAGAGTCGGCTCGACCGTCTACGACGGCAGCCTCCGCAATCAACTGACCCAGCTTCGACGACAGATGGCCCAGGAGTAGAGATGGATATCAAGGTCGACGAGATCAGCAAAATCCTCCGCGAGCGGATCGAAGGCTACGAGAAGCAGACCGACCAGTCCGAGGTCGGAACCGTCATCTCGGTAGGTGACGGCATCGCTCGCATCTACGGCCTCGAAAAGGCGATGTACCTCGAGCTCCTCGAGCTGCCCCACGATGTGATGGGCATGGCGCTCAACCTCGAGGAAGACAACGTCGGCGCCGTGCTCCTCGGTAACGCCGCACTCATCAAGGAAGGCGACCAGGTCAAGCGCACCGGACGGGTCATGCAGTGCCCCGCCGGTGACGAGCTGCTCGGCCGCGTGGTCGACCCCCTCGGCAACCCCCTCGACGGCAAGGGCGCGATCAACGCCAGTTCGTCGCGGAACGTCGAGCTCGTCGCCCCGGGCGTCGTCGCGCGTCAGCCGGTCTCCGAGCCGATGCAGACCGGCCTCAAGGCGGTCGACAGCATGACCCCGATCGGTCGAGGCCAGCGCGAGCTGATCATCGGCGACCGCCAGACCGGCAAGACCGCCATCGGCATCGACACGATCCTCAACCAGAAGGGTTCCGGCGTCATCTGTGTCTACGTCGCCGTCGGCCAGAAGCAGTCGACGGTGGCCCAGGTCGTCAAGACCCTCGAAGACAACGGCGCGATGGAATACACGATCGTCGTCTCCGCCGCCGCGTCGTCCCCGGCGCCGATGCAGTACCTCGCCCCGTACGCCGGCTGCGCGATGGGCGAGTACTTCATGTACAACGGCAAGGACGGCAAGCCGGCCTCCAAGGACAACCCGGGCCGCGCGGTCCTCGTTGTTTACGACGACCTCTCCAAGCACGCCGCGGCCTACCGCGAGATCTCGCTGCTGCTCCGCCGGCCGCCGGGCCGCGAGGCCTACCCGGGCGATGTCTTCTACCTGCACTCGCGGCTGCTCGAGCGCTCCTGCAAGCTGAGCGACGCCAACGGCGGCGGCTCGCTGACGGCGCTGCCGATCATCGAGACCCAGGCCGGCGACATCTCGGCCTACATCCCGACCAACGTCATCTCGATCACCGACGGACAGATCTTCCTCGAGTCCGACCTGTTCTACTCCGGCGTTCGCCCGGCGATGAACGTCGGCCTGTCGGTCTCCCGCGTGGGTGGTAACGCCCAGGTCAAGGGCATGAAGCAGGTCGCCGGCACGCTGCGCCTCTCGCTGGCCCAGTTCCGCGAGCTCGAGGCGTTCGCCCAGTTCGGCTCGGACCTCGACGCCGCGACCCAGGCCCAGCTCAACCGCGGCCGCCGCACGGTCGAGGTGTTGAAGCAGGGGCAGTACAAGCCGCTGACGGTCGCCAAGCAGATCGTCACGATGTACGCGGTGACCAACGGATTCATGGATGACCTCGAGCAGGACCAGTGCTCCGGTTACGAGGAAGCGCTGCACCGCCACTTCGACGCCAACCCCGAGCAGCTCGACCAGATCGTCGCCGGCCTGACCGACGAGGTGAAGGCGTTGCTCACCGAGGCGATGAAGACCGTCAAGGAACAGTTCAAGGCCACGCTCGCGCCGGCGAGCTGATCCGAGGCTCCTGAATGGCCAAGACACAAGACATCAAGCGGCGCATCCGCTCGGTCAAGAACACGATGCAGCTGACGAAGGCCATGCAGATGGTCAGCGCGGCAAAACTGCGTCGTGCCCAGGAGGCGATCTTCTCCGCCCGGCCCTACGCCGAGCGGACCCAGAAGATCCTGCGCAACCTGGCCGGTCGTGCCAGCTCCGACGTCAGTCCGCTGCTCCAGCGCCACGGCGACCAGAAGATCCAGGTCGTCTCCGTCGCCGGCGACAAGGGGCTGTGCGGTGCGTTCAACTCGCACATCCTGCGCGAGGCCGATCGCCTGATCGCCGGGAACCCGGGCAAGCAGATCACGATCAGCGCCATCGGCAAGAAGAGCCGTGACTACCACGTTCGCCGCAAGCGGCAGATCACCAGATCCTGGATCGAAATCTTCCGCAAGGTCGAGTTCTCGATGGCCGCGGAGATCGGTCAGGAGTTGATTCGTGCCTACATCGACAAGGAAGTCGACGAGGTGCACCTCGTTTACAACGAGTTCAAGTCGGCGATTCAGTCGACTCCCGTCGTGATGCAGCTCCTGCCGATCGTCCCCGCCGTCGCCGAAGAGGGCGATATCCAGGACGACTACATCTACGAGCCCAGTGTCGACGGACTGCTGACCACGCTGCTCCCGCACTCGATCGAGATCGAGATCTACCGGGCGCTCCTCGAATCCTGCGCCGCCGAGCACGCCGCGCGGATGACCGCGATGGACTCGGCGACCAACAACGCGGGCGAACTGATCGACAAGCTCACGCTGGCCATGAACCGCGTGAGACAGGCAAGTATCACCACGGAAATCATCGAGGTCGTCTCGGGCGCAGCGGCGCTCGAATGATGACCGCGGGTCACGGCATTCTGTAAGCAGCGCGCCCGTCGACGACGGGGCGAGGAGTTCGAAAGATGGGCAAAGTGGGTAAGGTCGTACAGGTCATCGGGCCGGTCCTCGACGTCGAGTTCGAAGAGGATCACCTCCCCGGTATCTACAACGCGCTGCGAGTGACCGGTCAGGGCCCCGACGGCCCGATCGACATCATCGCGGAGGTCGAACAGCACCTCGGCGAGAACCAGGTGCGTTGCGTGGCGATGCAGCCCACCGACGGCATGCAGCGAGGCATGAGCGCCGAGGACACCGGCGGCCCGATCAAGGTCCCGGTCGGCAAGGGCACTCTCGGCCGCGTGCTGAACGTCATCGGCCAGCCTGTCGACGAGCGTGGCCCGGTCAAGGCCGACGAGCACTGGGGCATCCACCGCGAGGCGCCGAAGTTCGAGGATCAGGACCCGTCGATCGAGATGTTCGAGACCGGTATCAAGGTCATCGACCTGCTCCAGCCCTACCTCAAAGGCGGCAAGATCGGCCTGTTCGGCGGCGCCGGCGTGGGCAAGACCGTGCTCATCATGGAGCTGATCAACAACGTGGCCCTGAAGCACGGTGGTTTCTCCGTCTTCGGCGGCGTCGGCGAGCGCACCCGTGAGGGGAACGACCTCTGGCTCGAGTTCCAGGAAACCGGCGTCATCAACCTCGAGAAGATGGAAGAGTCCAAGGCCGCTCTGATCTACGGCCAGATGACCGAGCCGCCGGGCGCCCGCCTGCGCGTCGCCCTGTCGGCCCTCACCGTCGCCGAGTACTTCCGCGACGTGATGAATCAGGACGTGCTGCTGTTCATCGACAACATCTTCCGCTTCACCCAGGCCGGCTCCGAGGTATCGGCGCTGCTGGGCCGCATGCCCTCGGCGGTGGGTTACCAGCCGACGCTGGCCTCCGAGATGGGCGCCATGCAGGAGCGCATCACCTCGACGAAGAAGGGATCGATCACCTCGGTCCAGGCGATCTACGTCCCGGCCGACGACTACACCGATCCGGCGCCGGCGACGACCTTCGCCCACCTCGACGCCTCGACGAACCTCTCCCGCGAGATCGCCAACCTCGGGATCTACCCGGCGGTCGATCCGCTGGCCTCCACCTCGCGAATCCTCGACCCGGCCTACGTGGGCGACGAGCACTACAACGTCGCCCGCTCGGTCCAGATGATCCTCCAGCGCTACAAGGAGCTGCAGGACATCATCGCCATCCTGGGTATGGACGAGCTGTCCGAGGACGACCGGCTGACCGTCTCCCGCGCCCGCAAGATGGAGCGCTTCCTCTCCCAGCCGTTCCACGTCGCCGAGCAGTTCATCGGAATCCCCGGCCGGTACGTCGAGATCAAGGACACGATCCAGGGCTTCAAGGAGATCGTCGAAGGCAAGCACGACAGCATCCCCGAGCAGGCCTTCCTTTATGTCGGCAAGATCGATGAGGTTCTCGAGAAGGCCGAGAAGCTCAAGGCCGAGACCGCGGCGTAGAGCCGGACTCAACCGGAGAGAGACTCTTTCATGGCCGATAAGCTGGAACTGGACATCGTTACCCCGGAGCGCCGGGTGCTGGCCGAGGAAGTCGCCGAGGTCGTGCTCCCCAGTGCGGAAGGCTCGATGGGCGTCCGCCCGGGCCACGCTCCGCTCATGGCCCGGCTGATGGTCGGCACCGTCGCCTACCGTGACGGAGCCGGTGAGCACCTGATCGCCGTCTCCGGCGGCTACGCCGAGGTGTTGCGCACCGGCGTCACGATCCTGGCGACCACCGCCGAGCGGGCCGACGAGATCGACGTCGAACGGGCCCAAAAAGCCCAGGCGCGCGCCGAACAACGCCTGCAGGCCAACGCCAGCGACGTGGATCTGGCCCGGGCGCAGGCTTCCCTCAGCAGAGCCCTCAACCGGATCTCCCTCGGAAGCCCCGGTCGAGTATGATTGCAAGAGGGCCTCAATCAGGCCCCGCTCGATCTACGTAAGGAGTTTCCATGAGCATCATCCGCCGAGTCGCCGCCCTATCCTTGGCCGGCCTGGTCCTGCTGGGCGTCGGTTGCTCGAACGATGTGAAGGTCGGCGCGATCATCTCCGAGACGGGAGCGGTTGCGACCTACGGCGCTTCCGTCAAGAAGGGCATCGACCTGGCCCTCGAGGAGATCAACGCTGCCGGTGGCTACGAGGGTGGGACCTACACCGTCGTCTACCGCGACGACGCCACGATGCCCGAGCGGGGCGTCCAGGCGGCGACGGAGCTGATCGATACAGAGGACATCAAGTACATCATCGGCGCCATCTCGTCGCCGGTCACCCTGGCGATCGCCCCGATCTGCGAGAAGAACAACGTCCTGCTCCTGTCGCCCTCCTCGTCGGCGCCCGAGATCAGCGAGGCCGGGGGATACATCTTCCGCAACTACCCCTCGGACATCCTGGAAGGAACGTCGATGGCCCGGTTCGCCAAGGGCCAGGGCTTCGAGCGCGTCGTGATCTTCGCGATCGACAACGCCTGGGGCGCCGGCCTGACCGACGTGTTCACCAAGGAATACGAGAGCAAGTTCCGCTCGGTGGTCAAGGTCTTCAATTTCGAGGACTCGAAGGAACGCGATTTCTCCGAGCAGATCGCCCAGTTGGAAGAGTTGAACCCCGACGGCATCTACATCGTCTCGTACGACGCCGGCCTCGCCGCTTTGCTGACCGAGCTCGACGGCGTCAGCGACGCGGTCCTGATGGGTACCTCGTCGGTCCCCGAAAACATCCCCCAGATCGTCGGCGAAGCCGCGAACAAGCTGATCTTCCCCCGACCCGATTTCGACGTTGAATCGACCGAGCCCGCCACCGCCAGCTTCGTCCAGGCCTACCGCGAGAAGTACGGTGTCGATCCGGACACCTACTCGGCTCATGGCTACGATGCTCTCAAGCTGATCCACGAGGCGATCGTCACCGCCGAGTCGACGCACCCGATGAACGTCATGATCGGACTGACCTCGATCAAGGAGCACAAGGGTGCCGCCGGCCTGACCGGCTTCGACAAGAACGGCGACGTCGTACGCTACCCGCGCCTGTTCGTGGTCCACGAAGGCAAGATGATGCCGTGGGAGCGTTTCTCGGAAGAAGGTCTGACGCTCGCTCGCAGCGGCGGGTGATCCCCGGCTCCACGCCGACATAGAGGGCGTACCGGTGAGGCCTCATCTTTCCGTTGTCATTCCGGCCTACAACGAAGAGGGCCGCCTCGGGGCCTCCCTCGAGAAGATCGCGGCCTACCTGAAGCGTTCCGCGATCGCCCACGAGATGATCGTCGTCGACGACGGTTCCCAGGATCGAACCGGCGAGATCGCGACGAACTTCTTCCGCGGACGCTCCGGCAAGGTGATCACCCTGCGCCAGAACCGCGGCAAGGGTCACGCCCTGCGTCAGGGCTTCGCCCAGGCCCAGGGCCGCTGGATCCTGATGACCGACGCCGATCTGTCGTCGCCGATCGAGGAGCACGCCCGGCTGGCCGAGGCGGCGCGAGACCGCGACCTGGACATCGTGATCGGCTCCCGGGGCATGGCCGCTTCGCACATCGAGCTGCGACAGCATCCGCTTCGTGAGGCGATGGGCAAGACCTTCAACGCGATCATCCGCGCCTCGACCGGGCTTTCGTTCCGCGACACCCAGTGCGGCTTCAAGCTGATCGATCACGACCGCGTCGCCCCGCTGTTCGCCCGGATGAAGGTCGATCGATTCGCCTTCGACGTCGAGTTGCTGTTCCTGGCCAGTCGTTTCGGATTGCGGATCGCCGAGGTGCCGGTGGTCTGGAGCAACGACCCCAGCTCCCGGGTCAACCTGGTCACCGATCCGCTGAACATGCTGCTCGACGTGGCGCGTGTTCGCTGGCGCTTCCGCCGCGGCGGGTACAACCCGGCGACGGCAGCCGACGCGTCGGAGAAGGCCGCAGGCAGCGGTCGATGAGACCGGAGACGGCGGCAGCGGCAAAACGGCGGGTACTGCCGGAGCTGCTCGACGATCTCCGGCGGGCCCGGCAGGCCGGTCAGACGATCGTCTTCACCAACGGCTGTTTCGACCTGCTGCACACCGGACACCTCCAGCTGCTGGAGTCGGCGGCGCAGCACGGCGACCGGCTGATCGTCGGCATCAACGGCGATCGCTCGATCCGCGAATTGAAAGGCGAGGGTCGCCCGATCGTACCCTTCGATCAACGGTCGCTGATGCTGGGCGGCATGCAGAGCGTCGACTGGATCGTCGGTTTCGAAGATGCCACGCCGCTGCGCTTGATCGAGGCGATCCGTCCCGACGTCCTGGTCAAGGGCGCCGACTGGGAGGTCGAGGAGATCGTCGGCCGGGAGATCGTCGAAGGTTCCGGCGGCCGGGTCGTGACCGTACCCCTGGTCCCCGACCGCTCGACGACGTCTCTGGCGGCGAAACTGCGAGCCGGCATCGCGGACGTCTGAAGTGCCCCGGGACCTCTCGTTGTGGGAGCCGCTACTCGAGGCGCCCTTCTTCCAGGAGCTGGAGCGCAGGGTCCGGGATGCGGACACCGGTCTCTGGCTCTCCGGCCTGGTCGAAGATTCCCGGGCCCTGGTGCTGGCGTTGCTCGCCGCGCGCAGCGGTCGGCCGATGCTGGTCGTCGTGCCCGACGACGCGGCGCTGGAGTCGTACCGGCGAGACCTCTCGGCCTTCGGCGGCCTGCTCGGCGGTACGAACCTGAACACGATCGTGATGCCCGCTCTCGACTCCGACCCCTACGACGCGATCGCCCCGCACCCCGAGGTCGTCCGTGAGCGGGTAGCGGCGCTGACCGAGCTGCGCCACGGCAAGTTCGACATCGTGCTGACGCCTGCCCGGGCGCTGCTCAGCTTGGTCCCGGCCCCGGATGCCTGGGATGCCTGGACCCGTGTCGTCCGAGTTGGCGACACGGTGCCGCCGGATCAGTTCGTGCCCCAGGCGATGGGGCTGGGGTACCGCCGGGTCGACACGGTCAGCGGACCGGGTGAGATCTCCCGCCGCGGCGGAATCGTCGACCTGTTCCCGATGAACGCCGGCGAGCCGGTCCGGATCGAGCTGTTCGGCGACAGCGTCGAGTCGTTGCGCACCTTCCACACCGACAACCAGCGCTCGACCGGCAAGCTCGACCAGCTCGTCTTCGGCCCGGCGTCGGAGAGCCCGCCGACCGAGGAGGCGCTGCGGCGGGTCGAGGTCTTCCTGCGCGCCGGCGTCACGGCGGCGACCGGCGACGATCGTCGGGTGCGTCATTTCCGCGAACTGCTCGACGTGCTGGAGAACCAGGGCGTCTGGCCCAGCTTCGAGTCGCTGGCCGGGATCACCGCGGAGCGTCCCGTCACGCTGTTCGAGCATCTACCGGACACGCTGATCGTGCTCGACGAGCCCGAGCGCGCCGTCGAGGAGCTCGCCCGGGCGGCATCGGATCTTGTCTCGTCCTACGAGAACAGCCCGAACAAGGTGCTGCCGGCACCGGGGAAGCTGTTCGCCAACGCGATCGAGGTCCGCGAGCGACTCTCCCGCGCCGATCTGCGGCTGCAGGAGTTGATCCCGCCGATGGCCGCCGACGGCGGTGCCCACATCGCCATCGCCTGCCGCTCGGCACGGGCCTATGCCGGCCGCGTCGCCGAGTTGATCGACGATCAGCGCAAGGGACGTGACGAGTGCTTGCGTACCGTCTGCGTGATGCGCGCCGAGGGCAGCGCGGCACGACTCGTCGAGATCTTCGACGAGTACGACCTGACCGCCCGTCGCGCCGATCGTCGGGCATCGACGAAGGAACCCGTCGCCGGCACACCGGGCGGGCTGTTCGTCGCCGTCGGTGCGCTGCGGGCCGGCTTCGAGCTGCCCGTGCTCGGGCTGACCGTACTGTCCGAGCAGGGCATCTTCGGCGAGCAACGCAAGCCCGCCGACCGCAAGTCGAAGAGCCGCGCCGCGTTCATCTCGGACTTCCGCGATCTCAAGAACGGCGACCTCGTGGTGCATGTCGACCACGGGCTGGCCCGCTACGGCGGTCTGGGTCGACCGAAGGGCGGCAGTCTGAATCGCGACTTCATGATCCTGGAGTTCTCCGGAGGCGACAAGCTGTTCGTGCCGATCGATCGCCTCGACCTCGTCCAGAAGTACAGCGGTGTCGCCGGACACACGCCGCGGCCGGACAAGCTCGGCGGTCCGGGCTGGGAGAAGGTCAAATCTCGCGTACGCAAGTCGGTGCGCAACATGGCCAAGGAGCTGCTCGAGCTCTACGCCCGGCGCAAGGCGGCGACCGGCCACGCCTTCGGCCCCGACACGCCGTGGCAGGCCGAACTCGAGGCCGCCTTCCCCTACGAGCTGACACCGGATCAGGTCAGGACGACCGCGGACATCAAGGAGGACATGGAGTCCGACCGGCCGATGGACCGGCTCCTCGTCGGCGACGTCGGCTTCGGCAAGACCGAGGTCGCGGTCCGCGCGGCGTTCAAGGCGGTGATGGACGGTCGACAGGTCGCCGTGCTCTCGCCGACGACCGTGCTGGCGATGCAGCACTTCCAGACCTTCGCCGCGCGTTACGCCCCGTTCCCGCTGCGGGTCGAGATGATCTCGCGCTTTCGCTCGGCCGGCGATATCCGCAAGGTGCTGCAGGACGTCGCCGTCGGTACCGTGGACGTGTTGATCGGCACCCATCGCATCCTCTCCAAGGACATCGAGTTCAAGCGGCTGGGCCTGCTGGTCGTCGACGAGGAGCAACGTTTCGGCGTGACCCACAAGGAGCGCCTGAAGTCGCTGTCGATCGGCGTCGACGTGCTGTCGATGACCGCGACGCCGATCCCGCGGACGCTGCAGATGTCGATGGCCGGCGTCCGCGACCTGTCGATCATCGAGACGCCGCCCCCGGGCCGGATGGCGATCCAGACCTACCTCGTGCCGTTCCGGACCAACGTGCTGGCCCAGGCGATCCGTCAGGAGCTGCGCCGTGAGGGCCAGGTCTACGTCGTGCACAACAAGGTCGAGACGTTACCGTCGATCGCCCGGGCCGTTCGCGAGATGGCTCCCGAGGCGCGCATCGCGATGGTCCACGGGCAGATGAGCGAGAAGATGCTGGAGAAGGGGATGCTCGCCTTCGTCAATCGCGAGGCCGACGTGCTGGTCACGACGACGATCATCGAGAACGGTCTCGACATCCCCCGGGCGAACACGATCATCGTCAATCGGGCCGACCGGTTCGGCCTGGCCCAGCTGTACCAGCTCCGGGGACGGGTCGGCCGAAGCGCGGAGCACGCCTACGCCTATTTCGTGGTGCCCTCGCGCAGTCACCTCAGCACCGTTGCGCTGCGCCGGTTGCGGGCCCTGCAGGAGTTCAGCGAACTCGGCTCGGGCTTCCGGCTCGCCGCGGCCGACCTCGAGATCCGCGGTGCCGGCGAGCTGCTCGGCTCGCGGCAGCACGGACACATCGGTGCCCTGGGCTTCGACCTGTATTGCCAGATGCTCGAGCGCGCCGTCGCCGAGTTGAACGGCGAGGATGTCGCCGAGCGGCTACCGGTCAGCCTCAACCTGGCGATCGACATCAAGGTGCCCCAGAACTACCTGCCCGAAGCGTCCGATCGGCTCGTGCTCTACAAGCGGCTGGCCCAGGCCCACGCGATCGAGGATATCGACCGGCTGCGAGCCGAGACCGAGGATCGCTTCGGCCACCTGCCGCTGCCGGTCCAGAACCTGTTCGCGATGGCCGGGCTCCGCTCGGTGGCGGTCAGCGCCGGTGTGAAGAGCGTCGACCTGGCCGACGACCGGCTGCAGATCCGCTTTCACGACCGGCCCTTCGTCGAGCCGGCGCGGCTGGTCCAGCTGGTGGCGCAGGAGGGCGGCTCGCTCAGCCCCTCGGGAATGCTCGTCTTGCCGGCCCCTCCCCGGGACGCCGATCGGATCGCCTCGGTGGGGGACACCCTGGCCAGGATGCTCGAGGCCTGCCCCGACGAGGTGCACTAGCGCGGTCCGCCGAGATGGAATAGCGTAAGGATGAAAACCCGCTGAGGGCCGGGTTTGGAGGCGATTTTCCATGCAGTTTCGAGTCATTCCGTTGGTTCTTGCGCTGTCCGTCGCGCTGGTCGCCACCCCCGCGACTCGCGGCGAGTTGATCGAGGAGATCGTCGCCTGGGTCAACGGCGAGGTGATCACCCTGACCGATCTGCAGACCGAAGAGCAGCTGATGACCGCCGAGGCCTACCGGCAGTTCACCGGCGAGGAACTCGACAGGTACGTCACCAAGGTCAAGGAAGAACTGCTGCTACAGATGATCGACAACAAGATCCTGGTCTCTCGCGCCGCCGTCCTGTTCGACATCAACAAGATGCGCGAGGTGCTGTACGACAACTTCCGCACCGCGCAGAACATCGACGACGAGGAAGAGTTCGAGAAGATGCTGGCCCGGGAAGGGCTGACGATCGCCGCGATGAAACAGCGACTGCTCGAGATGTCCGCACCGGAAGAGGTCTACAGCTACGAAGTCGGCGGACGGATCGCGGTCAGTGCGGAAGAGGTGCGGAAGTTCTACGACGAGACGCCGGAGATGTTCGTCGTCCCGGGCGAGGTCTCGATCGCCGAGATCGTCCTGCTGGCCGACACCGCCGCGGCGCGGGATGAACGCCGCGCCGAAGCCGAGGCGCTGCGAGCCCAGGCGATGATCGCGCCGGACTTCAGCGAGCTGGCCCGGGAGAAGTCGGAGGCCGGAACGGCAACCAACGGCGGAAAACTCGGCCCGCTCAAGCGAGAAGATCTGTCGGAAACCCTCGGTGGCGTTGCTTTCACCATCGACATCGGTTCGGTCTCCGGGCTGCTCGAGATGCCGTACGGGTTTCACATCATCACGGTGACCGAACGGACCCACGACAGCTTCCGTACGTTCGAAGAGGTCGAGTCGCGGCTCCGAGATGGCTTGGAACAACAGCGTTTTGGCGAGAAGCGTCAGGAGTACATGAAGCGTCAGCGCGACCTGGCGGAGTGGTGTGTCAAGCCGCGTTACCGCAACCGCCTGAGCGTCCCCTCACCGGAATGCGTCGCCTTGTAGTCCGGCTCCCGCGGACGAATCGACCGCATTTTTAGGGTTTTTCCTGACGCAACCCGATCCCAGAAGTCCCTTGCAACACCCAGGGGCACATGGTAAGTTTCGATCACCCAGTCACGAATGCACCCCCGGGACTTTCGCGACTGACTTTCCTGTTTACGTACTTGGGATCAACGACCACCACCGCTGTTTCGTAGCCTCCGCTCACGAAAGCAGACGTTCGCTGCACCCAAGGGGGACATTGATGGTCAACCGCAAGCTGGTCCGCCCGAACCTGGCCGAGATGAAAGGCAAGATCGGCACCAAGCAGCCCTCTTACAACACGCCGCCTCCTCGTGAGTCGGGCAACGGTTCGGCGAATCCTCGTCGTCGTCTCGTTCCGCCGGACTCGACCAGCGCCGAGGCCTTCTACTACCTCAAGCAGATGAACACCAAGACACCGATGGTGCTCATCCTCGACAACGGCGAAGAGATCCGCGGCCACATCGAGTGGTACGACCGCAACTGCCTGAAGGTCCACCGCGACGGCGATGCGAACCTGCTGATCTTCAAGCACTGCGTCCGCTATCTCTACAAGCAGGACGAAGAGTAAGTAGCCCGCCTCACGTCTCGAAGACGTCGCGGGTGTGCTCCAGCAGCCAGGCGTGCATCCCCGGACTCGCGGCGACGATGTCGCCGGTATCCAGGTGAGTCGCACCGCCGACGAGATCGGTGACCACGCCGCCCGCCTCCTGCACCAGTAGAGTACCGGCGGCGACATCCCAGCGAGCCAGCCCGACCTCGAAGAATCCGTCGTAACGGCCGCAGGCGGTGTAGGCCAGATCGATCGAGGCTGCTCCGGCGCGCCGTAACCCCGCCGTCGAGCGTACGTAGCGTTCGAAGACTTCCAGGTACTTCCCGAGTCGGTTGAGTTCGCGAAACGGGAAACCGGTGGCAATCAACGAGTGCCCGGGGCCGTCGGGTACCGAGCAGTGGATCGGGGTGCCGTTGCAGCGAGCGCCGCCTCCGCGCCGTGCGTGGAACATCTCGTCGCGGACCGGATCGTAGATCGCGGCGGCCAGCAGCCCGTCGGGCCCCTCGAGGCCGACCGAGACGCCGAACGTCGGCACGTGGTGGATGAAGTTGGTCGTTCCGTCGAGGGGGTCGACGACCCAGCGGTACGGGGCGTGTGCGGCATCCGGCGAGCCCTCCTCGGCCATCACCTCGTGATCCGGGCAGCGTTTCCGGAGTACCGAGACGACCCTGTGCTCGGCATCGCGGTCGGTCTGGGTCACCCAGTCGTGGAGCCCCTTCTGCTCGGCCTCGACGAACTCCCGTGAGTGAAAGCGGTCGCGAAGCAGTTCGCCGCCGGCCCGGGCCGCCTCGCAGGCGATCTCTTCGAAGTCCTCGAAGCGAGTCGTTTCGTTGTCAGCGTGCATCTGGTCGCCTGTGTTCCTTTCGTCGGACGTCATCGTTCCCCTCGCGCGCGGGGATGAGCCTTGTCGTAAACGCGCATCAGCGCATCCATGCTCACGTGGGTGTAGCGCTGGGTCGTGGACAGCGAAGAATGCCCCAGCAGCTCCTGGATCGCTCGCAGGTCGGCGCCGGCGCCGAGCAGGTGCGTCGCGAACGAGTGTCGCAGGCTGTGCGGTGAATAGCGAGCGTAAATCGCCGCTTCGTTCAGCCGCCGGTCGAGCACCCGGCGTACGCTACGCGCCGACAGGCGGCCGCCGCGCAGGTTCAGGAACATCGCGTCGGCGTCGCCTTTCACCCGCAACTCGGCCGACGCCTCGAGCCAGCAACGCACCGAGACCTCGGCCTGTTCGACGAACGGGATCATGCGCTCCTTGCCGCCCTTGCCGAGCACTCGCAGCACGTGGCCCGACAGGTCGACGTCGTCGAGGTCGAGCCCGACGAGCTCGCTGACGCGAACGCCGGTGGCGTAGATCACCTCGAGGATCGCGCGATCGCGGGTCGACGCCAGGTCGGTGCGCTCGATGCTGTCCAGCAGGTTGAACATCTCGTCGACGGTCAGGTCCCGGGGTAGCGGCCGGGGCAGCTTGGGAGTCGGCACCCCTTCAGCCGGGCTGGCGTCGATGCGCCCCTGCCGGACGAAGTGGTTCAGGAAGGAGCGCACCGCCGAGAGTCTCCGCGACACCGTCGAACGGGCCACGCCGGACATCGTCAACCAGGCGACGAAGCCGCGCACCGCCAGCCGCTCGATCTGTTCCGGCCCGGGAGCCGCGCCGTTGTAGTGCTCCTCGGCTAGATAGCGACCGAACTGGGCCAGGTCGCCGGCGTAGGCCCGCAACGTGTGTTCGGAGACGTGGCGCTGATCGCGGAGGTATCCGAGGAAGGTCGCGACCGACTCCCGATAGGCGCGATCGGCGCGACGGGCGCTCAAAGAGCGTCTCCGACCTCCGACTCCTCGACGGTGGGGGTCAGCCGGTGTTCGGCGATCCAGGCGTCGAGGGACTCGAGGGCTCGTGCGGAGCGCGCCAGCTTGCGCTCTCGCTTCTTCAGCCGACCCTCGGGCATCGGGAGCAGTCCGAACGCGGCGTTGGTCGGCTGATAGCCCTTCGCCGGCGAGTTCGAGATGTAGTGGCACAGGGCGCCGAGCATCGTGTCGCCGGGCAGTTCAAGGGTGGCCTCGCCCTTCGCGACCCGCGCGGCGTTGATGCCGGTGAACAGCCCCGACGCCGATGACTCGGTGTAGCCCTCGATCCCCGAGATCTGACCGGCGAAGAACAGGCCGGGACGTTCGCGGGTTTGCAGGTCGGGTCGCAGGACCGAGGGTGCGTTGATGTAGCAGTTGCGGTGTACCTGCCCCAGCCGGACGAACTCGGCGTTCTCCAGACCGGGGATCATGCGGAAGACGCGCTTCTGCTCCGGCCAGCGGAGCTGGGTCTGGAAGCCGACCATCGAGTAGTGCTCCGCGGCCAGGTTGTCCTGTCGCAGCTGCACCACCGCGTGGGGCCAGCGCCCGGTGCGCGGGTCGGTCAGGCCGACCGGCTTCATCGGCCCGAAGGCCAGGGTGCGGCGGCCGCGAGAGGCCATCACCTCGATCGGCAGGCAACCCTCAAAGTACGGCGTGCTGTCGACCTCGTGGAGCGGTGCCATCTCGCCGCCGAGGACGCCGTCGATGAAGCGCTCGTACTCCTCCTCGTTCATCGGGCAGTTCAGGTAGTCGGCGCCGTCGCCCTTGTCGTAGCGCGAGGCCGAGAAGACGATGTTGCGGTCGATCGAGTCGGCCTCGACCACCGGGGCGATCGCGTCGAAGAAGTAGAGGTGATCCTGGCCGGTGAAGCGGGCGATCGCTGCGGCGAGGGCGTCGGAGACCAGCGGACCGACGGCCAGGACGACGACGGCGGCGTCGGGGATCTCGGTCACCTCCTCGCGGATCACGGAGATCAGCGGGTGGGACTCCAGCGCCTGGGTCACCGACTCGGCGAAGCGGTCGCGATCGACGGCCAGCGCGCCGCCGGCGGGGACTCGGTTCTGGACCGCGCAGCGCCGGATCAGGGAGCCGAGGCGGCGCATCTCTTCCTTGAGCAGCCCGTGGGCGGTCGCCAGTTCGAGGGACTTCAGGGAGTTCGAGCAGACGAGTTCGGCCATCCGGTCGGTCTTGTGCACCGCCGTCGGGCGCACCGGGCGCATCTCGAAAAGTCGCACGGGGACGCCGGATTCGGCGATCTGCCAGGCAGCTTCGCTGCCGGCGAGCCCTCCCCCGACGACAACGACCGGTTCCGGTCGCATGGGCAACTCCTCGCCCGGGGATTTCCGGGGCCAGCCTCATGATAGCGCCGTTGGACGGCCCTTCAGGCCGTGTGTATATTTTTTGCTCCGTTCCGGCCCTCAAGAGTCCGGAACACCGCCACAACGGAGATCCGTCAGATGAAGAACCAACGAATCGCGATGGTCGGGTGTGCCCTGCTGGCCGCCCTGGCCCTGACTGGCTGCGGCGGAGGCGGTGCCGACAGCGACGGTGCATCGGGTGAGGTCGTGGCCAGCCTCGAGGGCGCCGATATCACCTCGGACGAGCTGATGGCGCGGTTGACCGAAGAGCAGTTCGACCTGCTCCAGGCCACCCTGGACACGATGGCGGCGGAGATCGTCGTCAAGCGCGAGGCCGAAAGCCGTGACCTGACCGAGGAGGACCTCTTCACCCAGGAGGTCGTCTCGCAGATCAGTCTCCCCGACACCACGCAGATCCAGCAGTTTTACGATTCCGGCAAGGACACCACCTTCAAGGGCCAGACCTTCGAGCAGGCCCGCGGTCCGATCTCCGAGTTTCTCCAGCGTCAGAAGCTGATCGATCGACGGAACGAGTTCGTCGGTGGCCTCAAGAAGGACGCCGGGTTCACGATCCGCCTCGAGCCGCCCCGGGTGGCGATCGACCTGCCGCCGGGTACGCCGATGAAGGGCGGCACCGACGCCCCGATCACCATCGTCGAGTTCGCCGACTTCGAGTGTCCTGCCTGCCGTCGTGCCTATCCGGACATCGAGCGCCTCCTTCTCGAGTTCAGCGGCCAGATCCAGTTCGCGTTCGTCGACTTCCCGCTGACCACCTTGCACCCCCGCGCCGTGCCGGCCTCCGAGGCGGCTCTCTGCGCCAACGAGCAGGGCCGCTTCTGGGACTACCACCAGAACCTGATGCTGCTGACCGGCAACCTCGACGATGCCGACCTGGCGAAGCGTGCCGCCGATCTACAGCTCGACGTCGCCAAGTTCGCCGAGTGCTACCAGTCACGCCGTCACAGCGGTGTCGTGCGCTCCTCCTTCCAGCTCGGCCGTGAGAAGGGAGTCGACTCGACGCCCACGTTCTTCGTGAACGGACGGAAGATCGTGGGCGCGCCGGCGTATGACGTCTTCCGCGAGATCATCGAGACGGAGCTTGCGCGGAGTAGCGAGAACGTCGGGGGTTAGGTTTGGGTTTCGGGCGGGAGGAAAACTCCTGCGGTTGGGGTTTGGTTCGATTTCCTGAATGATTCGCGCGAATCTCGGACCTGACGCCTGGGTCTAGGTCATCTAGGATCGAGCACAGTGCGCGCACTACTTCAGGTGGAAAACTACTGCCCGAAGTAATCAAAGACCGACAATCAGGCAACGCAACGTCGACTCCCCGCTTCCCTGCCCATGTAAGCGGCGAAGCCAGGATTCCCACGACCGCGAAGAGCACGAAACGCTTCATGACACACCTCCGTTGTACTCCGTAGTTCTACGGAATCAAGAGGCGTAAGCGAAGAGCCTCAGACTAGTTGGATTGCGCCTGAATGCTGCGGGAAGTTGCGAAGTGGAAACTTAACGACTCGCGGAGTTCTTGAACGAGCCTAACTCCGGTGTGTCCGCTGGAATCTGCGGGGCCAGGCGCTGCAGTCTTCTCGTGATCGCTCGCTCAACAGGCTCGTTGTTTGATCGCTGAGCGACTTGAAGTAACCAATAGTCGATGCGAAATCGAAGGACCCTGTCGCTTAGCGCCTTTGCTATTCCCGCCGCTGCCTGGAGTCTCTTCCGGGCGGTTTCATAATGCCGCCTCCGAACTTCAAGCTCGCCAAACATCAGTCCGGCGAGTGCTTTCAGTCGCTCACAGTCTTTCGAGTCAGTGATCTTGATCGCCGCTTCGAGTGATTTTCTGGCGGCATCGTATCGACTCAAGTCGATGTAGATACGAGCGAGGTTTATCAACACCCGAGCTCGTTCTTGATGAGAGCCAGATTCGGAGAACAGCTTGAAGGCGCGGTCGTAAAGTGCGATTGCATCTTCCATTGCGTTCTCTTCGCCAGCTTGATTTGCCAGTCCTCCAACAGCAAATGCTAAAGACCAGGTATCGCCAGACTGCTCAGCTTTCGCCACGGCCAATTCGGCGTATCTCCGTCCACTGACAATGTCGCCCACTCGGCGATGACAGGCTGAGAGACGCTCCAAAACGATAGGCTGCCATCGTGGGCCCAGCCCATCGGCACTTTGGACTGACTTGAACTCATGGAGCGTATAGCTTGAACGGCCCAGTCCAAGCGCAGCCGTGCCGCAGTTCATCTCTGCAACAAGAAGCTGCTCGGTTGACGAGATAAACTCCTCAAGCGGTTTCTCAAAGGGGGTCCCGCGAGCGTCCCTGAAGAACGCATACGCCCTCCAGTACTCGCCCCTGCGAAGCGCCTCCCGACCCAACGCAAACAACTCCCCAAACCCCAACCCCTCGGTATCCGGCCCACCCAACCGGTCCACCTCGAGATCAAGCTCCATCCGTTCCACGAACACACCGGGCGGCACGTCATAAACCCGACTCAAAGCAATGATCTTCGAGAACCCGGGGTTCTGCCGCCCGTTCTCACACCTCGACAGATGCGCCTTGTGGATCGGATCGGCAAACGACTGCGACAGCGTTTCCACGTCGATCAGTGACAGACCTCGCCGCTCCCGCAGCGTGCGAAGGTACCGACCGAACGCTCTGTTACAAGGCTCCGCCATGGCAGCCCCAATTTACATCAACCGGTTCGAAATCCCTCGGAGGGCACGGGAACACGGGTCGAACCATAACGCGTCATCGACCCGGGACCGCCCATCGGCATGGCACGATGTTTCCGGCACGGCAACCCCCCGGTCGCCCGAACGGCAACCGTCGTTACTTCCGGCGCATCGCCAGCACGCTCAGGAAGAAGCTCGACAGCACGGTCTGGAATCCGAGCAGCGACAGGGTGACGCCGGGAATGACCCAGCGCATCGTCTTCGCGTAGTCCAGATGGCCGAACTCGGCCAGACGCCACTGATTGATCGCTCCGAGCAGCAGCAGCGCGCCGGCAAGCAACGTCAGCGAACCGACGACAACACCCTTCTCCAGGCCGAACAAGCGCTGGAATCGGCGCAGCGGGCCGCTCTGGGGCAGCAACCCCTCGCCGACCGCGAACGTCCGGGCGAAGATCGCGAACAGAATCCCCTGGAACCCACACAGGATGAACAGACTCGAGAACAACAAGGTGTGAGCGTCGAGGTTGGCGCCGAGCACCGACAGCCCGGGCATCGCCAGGCCGTAACCGGTCAGGCCGAGCAGGATCAACAGCAACCCCGGAATGAGGAACAACCAGCGCGGGCTATATAGAAGGAAGAAACGCAACGTGCGCCAGCCGTCACGCACGGTTCGTAGATGCGGCGCGTGCTGGGTGCGGCCATCGGGATGCAACGTGATCGGGATCTCGGTGATCTTCTCGCCGAACAGACTCGCCTTGATGATCATCTCGGTGGCGAACTCCATCCCGAGGCAACGCTGATCGAGGCGCTCGTACAGCTCCTTCGTGAATCCACGCATGCCGCAGTAGACATCGTGAATCGGCGCCCGGAACCAGCGCCGTACCAGGAACGACAGCGCCGGGTTGCCGATCCAGCGATGGGTCACCGGCATCGCGCCGCGCAGCACACGTCCGCCACCGGACGGTAGCCGGCAGCCCTGCACGAGGGAGAAACCCTGGCGCAGCTTGTCCAGGAATCGCGGGATGTCGAGGAAGTCGTAGCTGTCGTCGGCGTCGCCCATGATCACGTAGCGCCCGCGGGCCGCCGCGATGCCACCCATCAACGCACTGCCGTAGCCTTGCACATCGACCTTGACCACACGGGCGCCGAGCGCCCGGGCGATCGCCTGCGACCCGTCGGTGCTGCCGTTGTCGGCGATGACGATCTCGCCGCTGATCCCGTTCTCCTCGAAGACATCGAGGGCCTTGCGGATGCAGGTCTCGAGGGTGTCCGCCTCGTTGAGGCAGGGCATGACGACGCTCAGCTCGACCGCCTCGTGGAGGCCGCCCGGGGCGTCGTCGAAATCGCCGACGCCACGCGCACCGCGGTCGTGTAGTTGCCCACCCATGGTCTCGAAGTGCCGCCCGTAATAAAAACTGGCCGACCCGTAGATCGGCGAATATCTAAGTATACGCTCGGCCAGAGGAGGTTCCGGTCCAATCTGTCGCCGGGGGCGATGCGGAAAACACGGTAAGATGCCAACCCTTTAACGGCGCGAGTCAGGAATGTCCGAAGAAACTCCGAACCAGCCAGAAGTAGGCGTATCCGGATCCGGTCTCGGGCGCCGGCTCGGGGCGGTCGCGCTGGGCGCGGCGGTGCTGCTGACGATCCTCGTCTCCTTTCACAAGCTCTGGGCCACCGATCTCTGGTGGCAGTACAAGGCCGGTCAGTACATCGCCCAGCACGGCTTCCCGACGGTCGACGTCTTCTCCTACGCCCTCGACAACGAACCCTGGGTCGAGCTGCGCTGGATCTTCGTCCTGGTGCAGTACCAGCTGATGGAGACGTTCGGGCCCACGAGCCTGATCGTGGCCAAGACCCTCGCGGTGTTGCTGGCGTTCGGCCTCGTGCTGGCGCCGGTCGTGCGCCGGGACAACCTGTCGACGGCGGGGTTCGTGCTCGCCGTGGCCGGGATGGCGGCGAGCCTGCGGTTCCTCGTTCGCCCCGAGTTCGTCAGCTGGCTGTTCGCCGCGCTGTTCGTGTTCATTCTCAGTCGCTACCGCGAGAACGGCTCGCGCTGGATCTGGGCCCTGCCGTTGATCCAGGTGCTCTGGGTCAACAGCCACACGCTGTTCGTCTTCGGCCCACTGCTGATCGGACTCCTGCTGTTCGTGACGGTGATGGGACCGGCCGCGGTCTGGGTCGGGCTGGCGCTGTTCGGTGGATTCGCCCTGGCCCAGGCACTCGACCCCGGCCTGGTCGTCTACATCGCCGGTGCCGCGATCGTCGCCGCCTGGGCGATCTGGCTGCTCGTGCGACGCCTGGACGAGTGGATGCAGCCCGAGATTCGACGACAGTGGACGACCCTCGGTTCGGTGCTCGTGCTCTGCCTGCTCGCCGGCTTCGTGAACCCGTGGGGCTTCGAGGGCTTCCGGGTCCCGTTCGATCAGTTCCTGCAGATCAGCGACTCGGCCTACGCCGGCGTGCTGACCGAATACCAGTCTCCGCTGACCTACCTGCACCTGACGCCGGTCGTGCAGTACCTGATCTTGATCGGCCTGGTGGCGCTGTCGACGCTGCTCAACCTGAAGCGGCTCGATCCGTTCTGGCTCCTGTTCTGCACCTCCCAGCTGTTGCTGTCGATGATCGCGGTGCGCAACGTGCCGCTGTTCTGCCTGGCGGCGCTGCCGTTCACGGTGCAGAACCTCGATCGCTCCGAACTCCTGCAACGTGCCGGCGAGGGCCTGCGACGCCGGCTGCAGATCGGGTTCACGGTCGCGACGTTGCTCTGGCTGGCCTGGTACGCCCCGGCGATCGTCACCGATCGCTACAGTCTGCGCCAGCTCGACAGCAATCAGTTCGGCGCAGGCTTCGCCGAGCACCGCTACCCGTTCGAGTCCTTCGCCTTCATCGAGGAGCACAAGCTGGAGGGGCGCATCTTCGCGACGTTGCTCGAAGCGGCTTACGTGTTGAGCCAGGACCGACAGATCTTCGCCGACCCCCGGGGCGACGTCTATCCCGACGCGAAGCTCGAAGAGTTCCTGCGCGCGATGTCCAGCGCCGCCGCCTGGCAGGAGGCGGTCCAGACCTACGACATCCGCATCGCACTCCTCGACCTGCGCTCGGGCCTGGTTCCGATCCTGCGCCGGGTCGGCGGCTGGGAAGTGGTGACGATCGATACGACCACGGTCGTCTTCGTCCGCTCGGATTCGCTGGGCGATGTCGATCCGATCGACACCGAGAGTGAACTGCAGAGCAGCCTGGCCCGCTTGCGCGAGAGGCTGCCCCGGCCGACGCCGTACGCCGACGTCGGCTTCTTCGGCAAGGTGACGATTCCCAATCCGTACTTCGCGATGGCCGACTTCCTTTATGCGATGCATCGGCCGATCGAGGCCGGCGAGTGGCTCGACGATGCGGCGGCGGCCTCGCCGTTCCTGACCAACGTCGAGCACCGTCGCACCGCCTACGCCGAGCTGTTGCAGGACTGGCCCAAGGTGATCCGCCACGCGCACCTGGCGCTCCAGGAGACTCCCGGCGATCTGCAGGTGTTGAACGCTCTCGGCGCGGCCTACTTCCGCCAGGGCGACTTCGACAACGCGAAGCACTGGCTGGAGGAGGCCGTCCGCGCCCAGCCGGAACGGGCCCAGACGTGGGCGTTGCTCGGTGAACTGGCCGTGGTCCGTCAGGACCTGCCGACCGCGATCGCCGACTTCCGCAAGGCGGTCGAACTGGCGCCACGGAACCCGGGGTACCGCGGAAACCTGGCCCGAGCCAAGTTGTTCTCCGGCGATTACCAGGGCGCCTACGAGGATCTGCTGGCGACACTGCAGCTCGATCCGAACAACATCCCGGCGCTCCACGACCTGGCGCAGATGTTCATCCAGAACGGCGACGCGGCACAGGCGCGGCCGGTGCATGACCGGGCCTGGGGCATCGCGCCGGATCATCCGCTGCTGTCGCGGCAGCGGCAGGAGCTGGAGGCGCTGGAGGGGCTGGAGGCGCGGACGCCGTAGGCTCAGACGCCGTGGGCTCAGACGATCGTTCGATGCGCCGCGCCGATCCGCTCGATCGCGGCCGGGTCGACGCCGGCCAGTCCGGCAAACTCCCCCCACCGGGACACGACTCGCTGAACCTCGTCGACGATCTTCTCGGCCCGCCCCCGCATCAGTGCAACCTCCGACGCACAGGCCTTGAAGTCGTCCAGAGTGAAGTCGTCACGCTTGCCGTTCAGGCTCATCCGATGCTCACGGGTGACGGGGTTCCCGGGGTCGAACGCGAACGAAACTCCGAAGGCCGGGCTCAACGACCACTCCCCGCTGCGGTCCATCAGGAAGGCGATCTTGCCCACATGATCGTTCTGGTTCCGGGCGATCACGTTGAACGCGATCCGTCGGAACAGCTGCTCGAGATCCTCCACCGACAGGCCGAGGTGACGGACGAGCAACAGGGCCTGTTCACAGGGTGGGGCCTCCTGCCGATCGCGGTCGAGATGCGCCAGGTGCTCGAAGGTCTGCATGTGGAGCTTGCCGCCCGAGTCGGTACGGTCAACCCGGCGGCTCATGAGATGGCGTCGAGCACCGTCTTCCAGAAGCCGAACTTCACTGATCTCCACTCCGCAGGCCCGGGCCATCCGGTAGTAGGCGAACTCCACCGCTCCATCGTCGCCAGGCCAGGACCGCGAGGTCGCCCGACGGTCGGCGTTCGTGGCCGAGAGCCCGTCGAAGCGCAGCAACCAGTCCGAATACCCGTCGCGGGCGGCAGCGTCTCCGGCGTGGAACCGGTTCGTCGACGGATTCCAGGCCACGGCGGCCCGGGGGCGCAGACCGCGGGTCGATGAGCCCACGCTGAGCAGCTGTCGCATCTGACGGCGATGATCCTCGGCGGCGAAGGAGGTGGTGAAGCTCCGACGTCCGGACACGATCGTCTCGGCCAGCTCGACCAGGGAGGCGATCTCCAGCGCCTCGTCGTCGTCGGTCGTCGGCCCGGTGCCCGGCCGGTACTCCAGGGCACCGCAACCCCGGTCGCCCACGAAACCGAGTCGTCCCACGGCGTCGAAACGGCTCGCGGCGATGCCGGACTCGAGCAACCAGGCCTCGATCAGGGAGTTGCCGAAGGGGCCCGGCAGGCTGCCGGCGAGCAATCCGGGGAGCCCCTGGTATCGCTCGCGGGACAGGGAAGGGAAGCGGTAGATCTTGTCGCCGAGGGGCATGCGGATCGGGGAAAGCTCGATCCCGCTCCCGATGAACTCGGGGTCGTACTCGAAGGCCGCGATTCCGCCCTCATCCGCAGAGACGGCGCCGATCGTGCGGCCCCAGAGCGTCACGCCGGCGACCGCCTCTCGATCCCCCGAGGGGCGCCTCACGCGTCGTCGGCCCAGGTCCAGGGGCGTCCGCTCGTGGCGGCGTCGCCGCGAGTGGAGGCACGCCGGCGATCCTTCCCTTCGGTGCGAAGGCGATGGATCGGGCTGGGGGAAGGACGGGGGGCCACCTCGTCCAGGTTCTCGATCAGGTCCAGGGCCCGCAAAACCCGCAGGATGCTGGAGAACTGGACGGAGTGGCCGCGCTCGAGTCTGGCCACGGTCGGCTCCGAGATCCCCGCGGCCAGCGCCAGCGCCTTCTGGGTCTGGTTTCGATTGAGGCGGTAGCGGGCGATCCGCGAGCCGAGCTCGGCGAGGATCATGGAGTCGGACAGATCGGAGGTGAGTCGCATGACCGATCAATTCTGATCGACCGGAGATGCTCAAGTCAATCGTCTATCAAACTTGATCGGTTGAGATCGATCGACCAGAGCACGGCTGAAGAGACCGGCGAAATAGATTAATGATCGAAAGTGATCGGTAGAGTCAAGAAACAGCTACTATCGATCACCAATGATAGAAATCGACATCAGGCACTCTTCGCGGTCTTCTCCCCACCCTTCTCGGCCCCATCCGGCTTGTTCTGCTCGATGAACTCTTCCGCCGCCTTCACCCCGTCATGCCCCAGCTGCAACCAGCGCTTGCCCCGCCGGGTTACCAGGCGGACCGGCCGCTTCCACAGGGTGACCATGTTCTCCAGGACTTCCTTGGCCCAGTCCCAGCGCAGGTCGATGCCCATGTGCTGGTGGCCCATCAGCAGCTCCGACCGGTTGGCGTGGTTGGCGTCGAGGATCTCGATCACCGGACGTCCACCGTTGGTGAACTGGAACAGCAGCGCCTGCTTGACGTCGTTGAAGTCCCGGGAGGGCTCCTGCTTCTTGCCCCGGGGGCCGGCAGCCGGTTGCTCGGGGCGGACGAACAGCTTCTGCTCGATGCAGAACTCGGGGGTCAGGAACTCGTCGAGGAAGGTCGCGTCGCAGTGGACCCGGCGGACCTCGAAGATCTTCTGCCGCCCCAGCCCCAGCTTGCGGTCCCAGTTGTTGCGCGCGGCCATGTCGGTGCAGGCGTCCCACTCCGGCCCGAACTGCCCCTTGTTCCAGCGCTCCTCGATGTCTCGGAACAGCTCGAGCCCCAGCTTGTAGGGGTTCAGCCGACCCGGCTGGGTCGCGACGGTGCCCGAGTGGTGGTCGGCGTAGTCGATCACCTCCGAGTCGTCGAGAACGTGCTGGGTCATGATCGTGCTGTGCCAGTACGAGGCCCAGCCCTCGTTCATCACCTTGGTCTGGCGTTGCGGCAGGAAGTAGTAGGCCTCCTCGCGAATCATGCTCAGCACGTCGCGCTCCCAGTTCTCCAGCGGGGCGTGCTGCATCACGAAGCCGAGTACATCCCGCTCCGGCTTCGCCGGGAAGCCAGCGTCGCGCTCCTTGGCGTCGGCCTGCTTCTTCGCTGCTGCCGCGCGAGGTACTCCGGAGGATTGACGTAGCGATCGAGATAGTCGCTGGCCGGCATCCGGGCATCGGGTGCCGCCTCGGGCCGGTTCACCGCGCCACCCGCACCGGTGCTGTCCTCTTTGTGAAACACCGACGCGGGATCGATCAGGTCCTCGACGGCGAGACAGGCGTCGATGAACTTCTCGACGCGTTCGACGCCGTAGGCTTCCTGGTACCGGCGGATGCGCGTGGCGTGGTTCGCCATCTCGTCCATCATCTTCCGGTCGGTGTGGGAAAAGAAGAAGTTGTTCTTGAAGAAGTCGGCGTGGCCGTAGACGTGGGCCATCACCAGCTTCTGGTCGAGCATCGAGTTGCCTTCGAGCAGGTAGGCGTAGGTCGGGTCGTTGTTGATCACCATCTCGTAGATCTTGTGCAGACCGTACTCGTAGCTCTTGCTCAGCTGCTGGTATTCCATGCCGAAGCGGTAGTGCGGATAGCGCGTCGGGAAGCCACCGAACGCGGCGAGCGCGTTCATCTGCTCGTAGTCGACCATCTCGAAGACGGTGCGGAAGAAGGTCAGCCCATACTCGCGGGCGTGCCGCTCGATGCGATCCTGAGCTTCGACCAGTACCTGGGGTAGCGCACGGAGTTTCACTATCGCCCCTTCCCGAGCAAGACCTTGATCGAATCGACGATCGCGTCGCGGTCGGGGATGCGCGACAGCGCAACCCGCTCGTCGTCGGCGAACCGTCCGTTCAGCGCCTCGTAGAAATCACCGCTGGTGCCGTAGCTTTCGACCTGTCCGTAGCCGAACAGGTTCACCGACGGGAGCAACGTCTCGTCGAGCATCTGCAGACACTTCTCGGTGTCCTGCCGGCTGTAGTTCTCGCCGTCGGTGAAATGGAACAGATACAGGTTCCAGTCGTTCGGCGGGAAGCGCTCCTGGATCACCTTCGCCGCCAGCTCGTAGGCCGACGAGATCACCGTGCCGCCGGATTCGCGGATGCGGAAGAAGGTCTCGCGATCGACCTCCTTGGCGGCGGCGTCATGCACGATGTAGACCGTGCGCGTTCCCCGGTAGTGTGCGCTGATCCAGGCGTCGAGCCAGAAGCTCTCCGAACGGACGAGCTCCTTCTGATCGGCGCCCATCGACCCGGAGACATCCATCACGTAGACGATGACGGCGTTGGTGCTGGCCTGCTCCTTCGGCTTCCAGGCGCGGTAACGCCGGTCCTTCCGGTAGAGGGTGATCTTCGGGTTGACCGGATCGTAGGCTCCACTGGCGATCATGCGCTGCAGCGCGTGACGGTAGCTGCGCTTGAAGTGCCGCAGCGACTCCGGCCCGACCTGGGAGATGCCGGTGTACTGCCCGCTGACGCTGTTCAGCTCCTGACGTCCCTTGGGTTCGATGCGCGGCAACTCCAGCGCCTCGCCGAGCATCTCGGCCAGCTCCTCGATCGAGAATTCGGCCTCGAGCAGATGCTGTCCGGGCTGATCTCCGGCCTTGGCGCCGTCGCCTTCCCCATCGCCGTCGCCCTGACCGACCCCCTGTCCGCCGCCGGGGTCGTGCACGAAGCGCGGCAACTCCAGCTGCGGAATCGGGATCGACACGGTCTGCTTGCCCTGCCGGCCAATCAGCTCCTGGTGACCCAGGTGCTTCCTCAACTCCTCGCGAACCTGCCCCCGGACAATCTGCCGGAACCGGCTCACGTCTTGTTTGATTCTTGACACGGCGCTACTTCCTCACGGTTCTAGGAGGCTTCCTTCACATCGCCACGGGCGAAGATGCTGGCCACGAAGTGCAGGACGTCGGTCGCGCAGGAGTCGCAGTAGCCGTAGTTCTTGACCATGCGGCCCTTGACGATGTCGATCTTCTCCTGGGTGTCCTTGTCGACGACACTCGAGACCAGGCTGGTCAGCTTGATCGA
The DNA here is from genome assembly GCA_942490715.1 of uncultured bacterium. Classification (GTDB taxonomy): domain Bacteria; phylum Acidobacteriota; class Polarisedimenticolia; order Polarisedimenticolales; family Polarisedimenticolaceae; genus CALNYP01. The sequence goes on along the minus strand of CALNYP010000005.1, from coordinate 99,598 downwards.
GTCCTTCTGGTCCTCGAACAGCTTCAGCTCCAGGGCCTTGTGCAACCGCTCGTTGGTGCGGAAGTCGAACTTCTTGCCCTCGAGGGCCAGGGCGCCGATGTAGTTCATGATCTCCCGGCGGAAGTCGTCCTTGCGGCTCTCGGGGATGTCGATCTTCTCCTCGATCGAACGCATCAGCCGCTCATCGGGCTCCTCGTCCTGACCGGTGTAGGCGTTGCGCACCCGTTCCTTCTGGGTGTAGGCCTTGACGTTGTCGACGTAGTTGCCGCACAGGCGCCCGATCGCCGATTCGTCGGCTGCGATCGCCCGCTGGACCTCGTTCTTGACGATGTCCTCGTACTCCCGGCGAACCTCGTCGAGCAGCTCGCGGAAGCGGCCGCGCTGCTCCTCGCTGGTGATCAGCGAGTGGTGGCGCAGACCCGACTCCAGCTCGTTGATGACCAGGAAGGGATTGACGCAGCTGTCGTTGCGGTCGGAGACCAGCGCGTTGCTGATCTTGTCCTGGATGTAACGGGGCGAGACCCCGTCCATGCCCTCGCGGCGGGTCTCCTTGCGCAGCTCCTTGACGTTCTCCTCGGTGAAACCCGGCAGCGTCTTGCCGTTGTACAGCTTGAGCTTCTGCATCAGTGTGAGGTTGTGCTTCTTCGGATCTTCGAGCCGGGTCAGCACGGCCCACATCGCCGCCATCTCGATCGTGTGCGGCGCGATGTGCTTGCCGCGGATCCTCGAGGAGTTGTAGTCCTTCTCGTAGATCTTCATCTCTTCCTTGAGCTTGGTGATGTACGGGACGTCGACCTTGACCGTGCGGTCGCGCAGTGCCTCCATGTACTCGTTGTTCTGCAGGCGACGGTACTCGGGCTCGTTGGTGTGCCCGATGATCACCTCGTCGATGAAGGTCTGCGGGAACTTCTTGGGCTTGATCTGATGTTCCTGACTCGCGCCGAGCAACTCGTAGAGGAACGCGACGTCGAGCTTCAGCACCTCGATGAACTCGATCATCCCGCGGTTGGCGATGTTGAACTCGCCGTCGAAGTTGAACGCGCGCGGGTCGGAGTCGGTGCCGTACTCGGCGATCTTGCGATAGTTCAGATCACCGGTCAGCTCGGTGCTGTCCTGGTTCTTCTCGTCCTTGGGCTGGAAGGTGCCGATGCCGATGCGATCCTGTGCCGAGAGCAGCAGTCGGTTGACCTTGACGTGCTTGACGACCCGGCTCCAGTCACCGCCGTAGCGCTCGGAGAGCTCGCGGTACTCCTGACGGCAGAACGGACAGAGCTCACCCTCGATGCGTACATCGAAGTCGTTGCTGTCGGAGAAGGCGTTGATCTTGCCCATCATCATCGGGCGTAGCTTCTCGGGGATCAGGTGCAGCGGCTCTTCGTGCATCGGGCAAGGCGTGACCTCATCGGGCTTGTCGAGGTCGCGAATCCAGCCGTAGGTGAACAGCGCGCCTTCGTTGGTGCGCGAGTAACGCTCGAGCCCCTGCTTGAGCAGACGGGCGATCGTGCTCTTCGAGGAGCCGACGGGGCCGTGCAGCAGGATCACGCGCCGCTCGGTTCCGTAACGCTGGGCGGCGCTCTTGAAGATGCTGACCAGCTTCATCAACGGGATGTCGAGCCCGTAGATCGAATCGTGTCCGTCGCCGGTCGGGTCGTCGAAGAAGTTGTAGTGAACGATCTTCTTCTTGTTGTCGACGTACTCGCGTGTGCCGGCACCGAGGATCATGTCGTACAGCCGCTCGAACGCAGACCGGGTGATCTTCGGGTTCCGCTTCACGAGGTCGATGTACTCCGCGAAGTTGCCGACCCAGTGCTGCTGGCGGTATTCGTCCAGGTCGAGGGCGTCCCTGGCCTCGTTAATGAGCGCTTCTCCAGTTGACATCCGACATCCTCCGTCAGTCCGGGTTACATTTCGGTGGTGCGAACATTGGTCCCGCGAACCGGCGGAGCAAGGCGGCGCACGAACGACGGTCGGCGCTGGCCGCGGGGGCAGTCGTACAAAAGGTCGGCCTCCTGGATGCCCCCGGGATCGACGTTGCTTCCTGCTGCGAGAACGCTGCCAACCCGGCAGATGTTCCCCGCGGTGGCGCAACGTTCATGTTGCGATTGCAAAAAAGCCCGCAACCGGATGAAAACGACCTCGGCGGGGCCTAGGTTGTACAAAGATGAGGCGAGGGGTCGCCTGTCCACGGGAGAGGTCGTCCATGGCATCCGGCAAGGTCATCGATGTAGCGATCATCGGCGGAGGAATCGTCGGGCTGGCCACGGCCCGCGACCTGTCGAGCCGTTCCCGTGTCGTCGTGCTCGAGGCCGAGGGGAAGCTGGCCCAGCACCAGACCGGGCACAACTCGGGCGTGATTCACAGCGGGCTGTACTACAAACCGGGGTCGCTGAAGGCGCGCAACTGTGCCGCGGGACGCGATGCGATGTATCGCTTCTGCGAACAGCACGAGATTCCCCACGACAACTGCGGCAAGATCGTCGTCGCCACGTCGAAGGAAGAGCTGCCGGCGCTGGACGAGCTCGAGCGCCGCGGCAAGGAGAACGGCCTCGTCGGCATGACGCGGCTCGATGCCGCCGGCGTGAAGGAGCACGAGCCGCACATCATCGGAATCGCCGGGCTCCACGTGCCCGAGACCGGCATCGCCGACTACGTCGCGGTCTGCCAGGCGATGGCCGAAGACGTGCGCCGCAACGACGGCCAGGTCAAGACCGACTGCAAGGTGACCGCGGTCGAGCGCCGGGGTTCCACGTTCACGCTGGTCACGACCGGCGGTGAGTTCGAGGCTCGTTACATCGTCAACTGCGGGGGACTGCAGTGTGACCGTGTCGCCGAGATGTGCGGTGTCTCCTCGCCGATTCGCATCGTGCCCTTCCGCGGTGAGTACTACAAGCTGGCGGCGGAGAAGGAGTACCTGGTCAAGCACCTGGTCTACCCCGTTCCCGATCCGCGCTTCCCGTTCCTCGGCGTGCACTTCACGCGGATGATCGGTGGTGGTATCGAGGCCGGACCGAACGCCGTGCTGGCGCTCAAGCGTGAGGGCTATTCCTGGTCGAACATCTCGGCCCGGGACCTGATGAACGCCGCGACCTACTCGGGCTTCTGGCGCATGGCCGGCAAGTACTGGAAGACCGGCTTCGGCGAGGTTCACCGCTCCCTGAGCAAGGCCGCGTTCGTCCGCGCGCTGCAGAAGCTGCTACCCGAACTCGAAGAGGCCGACGTCGTGCGCCACGGCGCCGGGGTGCGGGCCCAGGCGGTTGCGCCTGACGGGAAGTTGCTCGACGACTTCTGCATCGTCGAGGAGCAGCAGATGCTCCACGTGCTCAACGCACCGTCGCCGGGAGCCACCGCGTCGCTGGCGATCGGCGCGTCGCTGGCCAGCCGGGTCGCGGCGGCCGGCGCCGTCCCTGCCGCCTGCTAGATTCTGGCTGGATCCGCGCTGGATCCGCGGAAGCTCCGCGCTAGAACCGTTCGGATTCGGGGAGTTTCGACCAATCGGCGAAGCTGGGGGAACGGGAATCCCGGTCGGACAGCGTCGGCTTCTCGATCGGCCACTCGATGCCGAGCTCCGGATCGTCCCAGCGGATCGCACTCTCGCCGGCCGGGTTGTACAGCGCCGTGCAGCGATACTGGACCTCGGCGAAGTCGCTGAGAACACAGAATCCACGGGCGAAACCCGCCGGGGCCCAGATCTGCAGCTTGTTCTCGGCGGATACCTCCCGCCCGTACCACTGTCCCCTGGTCGGTGAACTCCGGCGGATGTCGACGGCGACCAGCCAGGCTGTCCCCACCGTGACCCGCATCAGCTTGCTCATCTCCGGTTCCCACTGGAAATGCAGCCCGCGCAGGACACCCCGGGTCGAGCGTGAGTGATTGTCCTGAACCCAGTTCGTGGGAAGTCCCGCTTCGGCGAACTCCTCCACCTGGTAGGTTTCCATGAAAAAGCCGCGATCGTCCTCGAATACACGAGGTCGAATGACGGTCACCTCATCCAGGTGGCGAGACTCGATCTGGAGTTTCATGGGCGACAGTCTAGCGCGTTCCCGGTGGGTTTTCAGGGCGTCTCCCGGAGAATGAACTTCCGAGCAACAAGCTATGGAGAACGGGGGCCGGCCGGGGTAGTCTGTCCCGCAGGCCGTCCGAGTCGGGCGAGCCGAGCGCCAGCAGCGCGGAGTTTCGATGTCGACCAGAGAGGCCCTTCCGGCCCCCACGGAAGAACCGGGAAGTCTGCCCCACGATCTGTTGCGCGCCGTCGTCGTCCTGGCACTGCTGTTCCTGTTCCTGATCGGCGTCAAGACTCTCGGCGACGGATTCAAACTGCTGGGCCGCGACGTACTCGACGTCTTCTTCTCGGCCACCGCCAACCCGTTCATCGCATTGATGGTCGGTGTGCTGGCGACAACCCTCGTCCAGAGCTCCTCCGTGTCGACGTCGATGATCGTCGCACTGGTCGCAGCGCCCGAGAATCCGCTACCGATCGACAACGCGATCCCGATGGTGATGGGCGCGAACATCGGCACGACGGTGACCAACACGATCGTCTCGCTGGGGCATGTCGGCCGCCCCCAGGAATTCCGGCGAGCCTTCTCGACGGCGACCTGTCACGACTTCTTCAACTTCATTGCCGTGGGCATCCTCTTGCCCATGGAACTGATGACCGGTTTCCTGCAAAGGAGCGCGGCGTACATCGCGGACTACGTCTCCGGAGTCGGCGGCGTGAAGTACGAGAGCCCGATCAAGGCGGCGATCAAGACCGGCGCGAAGCCGATCAAGGAGCTTGCTCACGCCCTGTTCGAATCGGATCAGGGGCAGGGGATCCTGTTGATCCTGATCAGCGGCGGGTTGATCTTCGGCGCGCTGTACATGCTGGTCAAGGTGATGCGCGGGGCGATGCAGTCCCGGATCGAACGGATGGTCAACCGGTTCTTCGGCAAGGCGATCCTGGCCTCCCTCGCCGTCGGTGCGATCGTGACCGTGATGGTGCAGTCGAGCTCGATCACGACCTCGCTGCTGGTCCCGCTGGCCGGCGCCGGCGTGATCACGGTGCGTCAGGCGTTCCCGATCACGGTGGGTGCCAACGTCGGCACGACGATCACGGCGCTGCTGGCATCCCTGGCGGCCACCGGCGAGAACGCGCTGGCCGGTCTGACCGTCGCCCTGGTGCACCTGCTGTTCAACCTGTCGGCGACGCTGATGATCATGCCGATCCCGGCGATTCGCGACATCCCGGTCCGGCTGGCCGAGGCGCTGGCGGAGATCGCCGTCAAGTCCAAGAAGTGGGCGCTGTTCTACGTGGTCGGGCTGTTCTTCCTGCTGCCGGCCCTGTTCGCGTTCCTGTTCCGCTAGCGCACGACGTGCCAGGTCGTCTGGCGCCCGGCGAGGTAGATCACCCGCTCGCCGTCGAAGACCGCCGACTGTTCCAGCTTGATCTGGACCCACTGATCGTCCCACTCGGGCACCTGGGCCTTGATGTTGCCCTCGATGGCGTACCCGGTGTTCCTGTACAGCTTCCAGTCGCCACGCAGCGGCGTGTCTCCCTGGTTGTCCCACATGCCGATCGTCGGGCCGGCGGCGTGGCCGAAGAAGCCCAGCGGGTGGGTGTAGGTCTGGGAGCGGATCTGTTTCCCCTCGGCGTCGGCGATCGTGGCGGCGAGGATCTCGTTGCCGGTTCGACCGGTCACGAAGTTGTCGGTCAGCGCATCCTGCCAGCGGTTGCCGACCGCCAGGGCCTGCTTCAGCCCCGCCGGGACATCGTCCTCGCCCAGTCGCAGCACGTAGCCCATCTCCTGGGTGTCGGTGCACAGGCGCAGGTAACAGATGCCGACGTCGGTGTGCAGCACGTCGCCGCGCTGGATCACGACGTCCGACGCTCCGAAGAACGGCGAATCGGCGTCGACGTCGTCGCCCATCCGTTGCACGTTGACGTCGGGCTGGAACCACGGACGAAGCCCGAGGGACTCGAATCGCTCGCGGATGTACCAGTGGACGTCGGTGGTCGTGGTCACCCCGGGGGTGATCACGTCGCTGGAGAACGCCTCGGCGATGGTGCGCCGGGCCAGGGCGACGATGTGAGGATAGGCCTCCAGCTCGGTTTCGCTGCGGGTCTCGAGCCAGCGCACGCAGAGCGCCTCGGCGCTGACGACCTTCTTCGACAGCTCCTCACCGAGGGCGGCCATCAGCCGATCCCGGAGCGAGGCGGTCAGACCGTCGCCGAAGGGCCAGCTCAGGCTGGTGTTGATGCCGATCTTCTTCGGGTTGCGCTCCCGGATCACCTCGGCCAGCCGTTGCCATTGTTCGTCGAGGCTGCCGCCCTGCCAGACCGGGTCGTAGACGCCGGCCAGCGGGTACCGGCTCACGGTCAAGCGCTCGACGCCTTCCTCGGGTCCACGGTCGTGAAACAGCAGCATCGTCGTGCGCCGCGCCGCGAAGACCGGCTCCGGAACCAGGGTCAGGTAGACCGGATCCTCGACGTACTCCCGGTTGATGACCAGCCACATGTCGATGCCGGTCTCGCGCATCAGCCCCGGCAGCAGGTTGTCCAGCCGATCGGCCAGCATGCGATTGACCGGCTCGATCCGCTCCCGTGGCGGGAGTACCCGGCCCATCGACGTCAGCTCACGCCCCTGATCGAACTCCTCGCCGGCGACCGTCGGCGGCGCGGCCAGCAGCAGGCAAAAACAGGTTCCGATCGACACTCGTAACAGGAATCTCATGGGAGCCCCTTCCGGCTGGACGCCGGCAGATAGCTTACACGGGCCGGGTTTCTATCGGATCGATTCCATCCTTATAATGATTGACGTCACGATCGACGCCGCCGATCGGCGAGTATCGGAAGCGGGGGAAAGGACGATGGCGATGACCGGAGGCTGCATTTCCTGGATTCCCGCTGGCGACGACCTACCGCGCCATGAGGAGCGCCGCCCGTGAACTCTCGAAACAGCCGTCCTGCCATCCGGGGAGTCCGCCGCGACAGGCTCTCGCTGCTACTCGCTCTCGCCGTCGGGCTCGCCCTCGTCTCCGGCCTGCGGGCCGAAGGTACGCCAGCCGCTGAAGATCAAACCGAAGCAGCAGCTCGAGGCCTGCGGCGCCCTGGACCATCCGGTCACCCGGGAGCAGGCGATCTGCATCGCCAGGCTCGCCGGGATCAACACCACCGAGGGCGCCTACGAGATCTCCGTCGGCAAGGAGCTGAACGCCGGACCGACCTGGAAGGTCGAGGAGATCTGCGATGCCCGGAATCCGAAGTGCATCGGAATCCACATCCGGCAGAGCGACGGCACGATCGCGAACACGCGGTACCTCTACGCTTTCGAGCCGCTGAAGTAGAACCGGCCGTTCCTGCTCCTTCCTGTCGTCCCTACTCCTTCTTGTTGAAGAACGGGAGGTCTCCGAGGGAGAGCATGAGGGACCAGTAGGTGTCGTTCTCGAAGGTGTTCCGCGTCTTGATGTCCTCGCTCGAGCCGATCGGCATCCCGATGGCCTGACCATCCAGCGCCTTGACCTCCTGCCAGGTCCAGCCACCACCCAGGCGGACGTACTTGTATCCGAGCGAGAAGCCTGCGAAGGCGGCGGGGGTTCCGACGTCAAGACCGGCACCGACGTCGAAAGAGAGCTGAACGGGACGGTGTCGCCACTTCTTCCACAGCCGGCTGATCTCGAGGTTGGCGAATACGGCGAGTTCCGCGGCGCGGGACTCGGACCCGGTCTGGGCGATGACCAGCGGGTCGGTCTCCATCGGGTTGTCCGGATCGACCGGGTCGGTGACCGCTGAGAACGTGGGGGATTCGAGGGAGGAGGAGGTAAGTGCGAAGCCGACGCCCAGGATAGAGGCCTTGTCCCACTCGAGACGGTAGGAGGTCGTCAACTCCTTCGGTCGCTCCGGCGTCGGCACGATGGCGTCGGCAAACAGCGAGGCCCTGGAGATCGTGATCTTGTGGGTTTGTCGCTTGGTCCGCTTGATCGGCGGGGTCTCGTGGTCGACGAGCATCCACGTCGCGATCTCGTCACCGACAAGAGCCTGCTTGCAACGTCTGGCGAAGGTCTCCGCTTGAGCGGCACCCTTCTCTGCCTCCGGCCACGCCTTCAGCAGTTCGGCGACCGCCTTACGTCTCGCCAGCGTGCCCTCGACGAGCTGCCGCTGGAACTCCGCGCTCTGCCGAAACTCCCGTTCCAGCAGCTGTGTGCCGGCGTCCTTGATCGTGATCGCGCTTTGCAAGAGCGTCGTGTGCCGCTGCGAAGACTCCAGGGGAAAGGCGGCCAACACTTCCGCGTACTGACTGGAACCCATCAGGCCGAGCAGCGTCTCCTTGCTGGCCTCTCGCTTCTTGTCCTCGGCGTCAAGCAGTGCGAGGTACGCGACGAGAGCCTTGCCGATGTCCTCGGCGGCGCCTCCGTCGAATTCCGACTCCAGCTCCTTCCGGAGCGTGCGCAGATGATCTCCATGCTCGTGAATGGTCTCCAGAGCCGGGGCGAAGAACTCGCAGTCCGTCGTGCGATCGTGGCCGTTCTCAACTTGCTGAATCAGCTTGCGGATCCCGGCCAGGGCATCGTCCAGTTTCCGGACGGCGTCGTTGGCGCTGTCGACGCGAGTCTTGCCTTCAACAAGGGGTTGATAATCTTCCGGCGCGACCACCGCCACCAGTCCCTGGGCGAATCCACCCAGTAGCGATACGAGGACTCCGAGGTTCGCGATCTGGGGTAAGTCTGCATCTGCAGACTCGGTGACCGCGGCTGTGTACAGCAGCGGGTTGGTGTTCTCGATCAGGACAACGAGTGTCTGTTTCCGACCGAGTGGGATCAGCGGGATCCCGGAGACATCCTTCTTGACCAGCTTCTCTTCGATTCCGGACTCGACGCCCCACTGTTTTCGGCCGTGATCGAACGCGACCACCGCAGGAAAGAAAAAGGGAAGCCGATCGCAGACGGAATCAGACTTCGCTGAACTGTCGCAATACTTTCGGACATGTAACCACGCCGTCAGCGGATCGATGTCGTCATCCCAGCACATCGCCGGCCCAGGCTCCGCCGCATCGGCATCGAAGGATCCGTCCCGGTCCATGGCCGAGCGCGTGGCGATCTCGATCGAGCGCTCACAGTACGCGTCGACCGCAGCCTCCAGACTTCGCTCCGGCGGCGGTTCCTTCCCAGCGGCGAACGTCAACACAGCTGCAGAGGCCCACGACAGGCCGGCAACCACACACAAGCGCAGACCGCTTCTCAGACCCCGACACCAGCGATGGCTCATCGACTACCTCCCTCTGGCTGAATTCTCCAACGGAAAGGGGGCCAGAAGCGAACAGGGTGGAATCGAAGGGAATCCACCGAGGTTTTCCCTCGACCCCGAGCGGTGCTAGCCTGGGTCCTTCAACGGCCCGAAAATCCCCAAAGCGACTCTCCGACCCGACGGTCGGCCACGTCCCGAGGAACGCCCAAGATGCCCGATTTCATCTACACCATGAAGGACCTGAGCAAGGTCGTCCCCCCCAAGCGTCAGATCCTCAAGGGCATCTGGCTGTCGTTCTTCTGGGGTGCCAAGATCGGCATCATCGGTCACAACGGCGCCGGCAAGAGCACGCTGTTGCGCATCATGGCCGGGCTCGACACCTCCTTCGAGGGCGAGGCGTTCCCGGACAAGAAGGCCAAGGTCGGCTTCCTGGCCCAGGAGCCCGAGCTCGACCCGAAGAAGACCGTGCTCCAGAACATCGAAGAGGGCGTCGGCGAGATCAAGCAACTGCTCGACCGCTTCAACGAGGTCAGCGACAAGTTCGCCGAGCCGATGGAGCCCGACGAGATGGAGAAGCTCCTCGAGGAACAATCGAAGCTCCAGGACAAGATCGACGCCGTCGGCGGCTGGGAGCTGGAGTCGCGCCTCGAGCTGGCGATGGACGCACTGCGCTGCCCGCCGGGGGACGCCGATGTGACCAAGCTCTCCGGTGGCGAACGCCGCCGGGTCGCCCTCTGCCGGCTGTTGCTTTCGCAACCCGATCTGCTGCTCCTCGACGAGCCGACGAATCACCTCGACGCCGAGTCGGTCGCCTGGCTCGAGCATCACCTGCACACCTACCCGGGCAGCGTCCTGGCGATCACCCACGATCGGTACTTCCTCGACAACGTCGCCGGCTGGATTCTCGAGCTGGACAACGGTGAGGGGATCCCGTGGGAGGGCAACTACTCCTCCTGGCTCGACCAGAAGGCGAAACGTCTGGCCCAGCAGGAGAAAGCCTCGAAGACGCGGACCAAGACCCTCGAGCGCGAGCTGGAGTGGGTGCGGATGGCGCCCCGGGCGCGCCACGCCAAGAGCAAGGCGCGGCTCAAGGCCTACGAGGATCTCCTGCATCAACAGGAAGACACGCGCAGCGAGCTCGACGGCCTCTACATCCCGCCGGGCGAGCGCCTGGGCGACGTCGTCATCGAGGCCGACAAGATCAGCAAGAGCTACGGCGAGAACTTGCTGTTCGAAGATCTGTCGTTCAAGCTCCCGCCCGCCGGCATCGTCGGCGTGATCGGAGCGAACGGCGCGGGCAAGACCACCTTGATGCGCATGCTGACCGACCAGGAGAAGCCCGACAGCGGAACGTTGCGACTCGGCGAGACGGTCTCGCTGTCCTACGTCGACCAGTCCCGGGACGAGCTGGATCCCGAGTGGAGTGTCTGGCAGGCGATCTCCCGGGGCGACGAGCTGATCGAACTGGGCAAGCGCACGGTCGCATCCCGGGCGTTCGTCTCGTGGTTCAACTTCAAGGGTTCGGACCAGCAGAAGCCGGTGGGCAAGCTCTCCGGCGGTGAACGGAACCGCGTGCATCTGGCCCGGATGATCCGTAGCGGCGGCAACGTGCTGCTGCTGGACGAGCCGACCAACGATCTCGACGTCGATACCCTGCGCGCGCTGGAGGAGGCGATCCTCAACTTCGCCGGTTGCGTCGTCGTCGTGACCCACGATCGCTGGTTCCTCGATCGCATCGCCACGCACATCCTCGCCTTCGAGGGCGACAGCAAGGTGACGTGGTTCGAGGGCAACTACGAGGACTACGCGGCGGATCGGAAGCGCCGGCTGGGCAGCGATGCCGAGGTGCCGAAGCGGATCAAGTACCGCAAGTTGACGCGCTAGTCGGCCGGCTACGCATCGCTGGCCACTGCGGCCTTGTGGGCACGTTCGGCGGCGGTTACTGCCCGTGCTTCGGTGTATCCGGCAGCTTCGATGCTCGACGACTGCCCTCGATCCGCGGCAGCGTGTTCGGCCTTCCAGGCGTTGTAACTGGCTCGCCTCTTCCCATCGCGAGCGCGCTTCGCGGCGGCCACTGCGCGGTCGTACTTCGTCCTGGCGGCCCGCTTCGCGGTGTTGGTCTGGGCACTGGTCGGCCGGTTGTTGGCGGCATCGATCTCGCTCTCGAATACGATCTCGGCGGCATCGACCGCCTCGTCGTATTCCGTGCCGGCCTTGAACTCGCTTTCCCGTCGCGTGTGCTCGGCTTTCTGCCGCGCGGCATCTCTGGCGCGGATCGCATCCTGGGTCGCATCGGCGGTGGCCTGGATGGCCTTGAGTTTCGCACGGTCAAGCTCGGCCTGAGCCTCGTCGATCTTCTCGACGAACTTCAACAGCACCGGGGCTGCGGACGGGAGAGTCGCCAACTCTCCTTCAGGGGGCCGCGGACAGCAGGTCCACGCCCAGTTCGTCCAGGACGTCGGCGATGTTGATCGCAAACGAGTGATCCACCAGTTCCCGGCTCATGTTCGATCGGAGGTTCGATCCGCCCCACAACAACCCGATCGGGACGCTCAGGTCGTTGGTAAAGACCATCTTGCCGCTGTCACCGGGTTGACTGAAATAGTCGTCCTCGTCGACGGGGGCGATCAAGAGGTCGGTATAGGTTGCCATGTAGGGACCGTCGGCGGACTGGTACGCGTAGCCCTTGACGACACCTCGTTGATCGGACCGTGTTCGCCCGGCGCCGTAGACGTGTTCGCCGATCGGCCAGAGGTCCTCGGCGTCGAGGTCGACCGGCCGGACCGCACCGAACGTCTCCAGCTCGATCGTCTGCCTGTCTCCGTTGCCGTCGACCCACGGAACCCGGAATTCCAGATCCGTTTGCGGGTCGACGCCGATCAATTCGGCAAAGGCGCAGTCCATCATCACCCGAGCTTCGCTGTCCTTGATGATCCGGTCGTACCGCTGGGCCACCGGCACCGCACGCACGACCCGGGAGACGCGGGCGACGACCCTGGAATGGAGTTCGGGATGGGTGAGCAGGTTGCCCTCGTAGCTCCCGACGTGGGAGTTGGTGATCAGGCCGATCACCCCATCGTCGCGCCGGCGAGCGAACGCCCCCAGCGTGCCGATGTACTCCGTTCCGTCGAGGTCCTGAAACGCCAGCTGGGAGCCCGGGCCGATCCGCGGGCTCTCGCCACGCAGCTGATTTCGCAACTCGAGCAGCTTGTCGTTCATCCGGGACGGGGAGTAGGGCACCTCGAGATCGCCACCGGCCTGAAAGACGTCGGTCGGACAGGTCAGGCCGTTCGGACCTTTCAGCGCCGGTGGGACCATCTGTCTGGCGTCGTCGAGCCAGTTCTTGTGAATCTTGCGCTCGACGAAGACCAGCACGGCCGGTGCACCATCGCCGTTCTTTCGTCCCAGCGCGGTTCCCCACGGTCCATCCAGTTCGTCGAGGCGTCTTCGATTCGCTTCGCGAATCAAGGCCAGGTGGCGAAGCGTCGTTGCGTCGGGCATCGAGTTGCTCCTTGCGGTTGGCTTGCCGCGACGGCGATCTCGAGAAGGGCGCAGAAAACTGTGCCATCGCCGGCAAATGCTGTTGCGGAGTGTACAACGACACACCGGACGGCACGGCGACACCGGCGGCGATTGCAAGAACCACCATGTATAATCCGCCGCTCTGGCGGGGGTACACGGCACGAGGGACCTCGCCCCAAGGAGTTCAAATAATGCAAGTCACGCAGACTCGTTCCCTCCTCGGTAGAGCCCTGCTCGCGATCGCAATCGCAGCGCTGGTGCTCTCCGCCGGATCACCGGCAACCGCACAGGACAAGCCGAACATCCTCGTCATCTGGGGCGACGATATCGGCTGGTTCAACATCAGCGCCTACAACCGCGGGATGATGGCCTACAAGACTCCCAACATCGATCGCATCGCCGCCGAGGGCATGCTGTTCACCGACGCCTACGGGCAGAACAGCTGCACCGCCGGACGCGCCGCCTTCATCACCGGGCAGAGTCCGTTCCGCACCGGGCTGCTCAAGGTCGGCCTCCCCGGCGCGAAGGAAGGGCTGCAGAAGGAAGATCCGACGATCGCCGACATCCTCAGGCCGATGGGCTACCGGACCGGGCAGTTCGGCAAGAACCATCTGGGCGATCTCGACGAGCACCTTCCCACCGCCCACGGCTTCGACGAGTTCTTCGGCAACCTGTACCACCTCAACGCCGAAGAGGAGCCGGAGAATCCGGACTATCCCAAGGACCCCGAGTTCAAGAAGAAGTTCGGCCCTCGCGGCGTCATTCACAGCTACGCCGACGGCCGGATCGAGGACACCGGTCCGCTGACCCGCAAGCGGATGGAGACCGTCGATACCGAGTTCCTCGGCGCGGCGCTGGGATTCATCGAGGACTCGAAGGAACAGGACAAGCCCTTCTTTCTCTGGTTCAACTCGACGCGGATGCACATCTGGACGCATCTGAAAGAGGAGTCCGTCGGCGTCACCGGCCAGGGCGTCTACGCCGACGGCATGGTCGAGCACGACGGCCACGTCGGACAGTTGCTGGACAAGCTCGACGAGCTGGGCCTGACCGACAACACGATCGTCATGTACGGAACCGACAACGGCGCCGAGCTGATGAGCTGGCCCGACGGTGGCATGATCCCGTTCCGCGGCGAGAAGAACACGACCTACGAAGGTGGCTTCCGGGTGCCGATGCTCGTCCGCTGGCCGGGGAAGATCAAGGCCGGACAGGTCTCCAACGAGATCGTCTCGATGGAGGACTGGCTGCCGACGTTCGCCGCCGCCGCCGGTGACGACTCGATCAAGGAGAAGCTGCTCAAGGGGCACACCGCCGGCGACAAGAGCTTCAAGGTGCACCTCGACGGCTACAACCTGTTGCCCTACCTCACCGGCGAAGTCTCCGAGAGCCCGCGAAAGGAGATGTTCTACTTCACCGACGACGGCTCGCTATCGGCGCTGCGCTACGGTGACTGGAAGGTCCAGTTCACCGAGCAGCGGGCCCACGGATTCGAAGTCTGGCAGGAGCCGCTCGTCGCGCTGCGACTGCCCAAGCTGTTCAACCTGCGGCAGGACCCGTTCGAACGCGCCGAGCACGAGTCGATCGGCTACTCACGCTGGCGGATCGACCGGGTCTTCGCGCTGGTCCCGGCCCAGGCCTACGTCGGTAAGTTCCTGGCGACGTTCCAGGAATTCCCGCCCCGCCAGAAGCCGGGTTCGTTCTCCCTCGATCGCGTCCTGGAGGCACTCCAGGACAACGGTGGCGCGAAGTAGTCGTCACGCGAAACTGGATGGTTTGCAAAGCCCCGGGGCCTGACAGCTCCGGGGTTTTTTTCATCAGAGCCCCGGCCCTTACACGACTGCCCAGGGCCGAAAACCCGGCACGGCAAATGCATATTGAAAGGGTTGCATCGGACGGAGCCTCGACTCCGGGGTCAAGGAGTCGAGGCGCACCCAGACGGCAGGAGATCGCTGGGTGAAAAGCCCCTCCGCTGCGTCGAACCGCTCAGGTTCCGACCACGGTTGACCCGGAGGAGGTCGAGACATGCGTGACCTGAAATCTCTCGCAGTGCTGGTGCTGGCCGGCTTGATGAGCGCGGGCCTGTCGTTGGTCTGGTCGCAGTCCGACGAGGAAGCGGCCGAAGCCGCAGTCGTCGCGCCGATCCCCGCCTCGGCGGACGCGGTCAAGAACCCGGTCGAGCGCACCCAGACCTCGATCTTTCGCGGCAAGCAGATGTTCTCCAGTCAATGCACGATGTGCCACGGTCACGACGGCAAAGGAACCGGCGATCTCGTCGAGCGGCTGCAGCTTCCGATGCCCGATTTCACCGACCCCGCGATGCAGAAGAGCTTCAGCGACGGTGCCCTGTTCTACGCCCTGACCGAAGGGCACGGCCGCATGCCGGCACAGCACGATCGGTTCTCCGACGAGACCAAGTGGGACATGGTCAACTACGTTCGCTCGCTCGAGAAGGACAAGTAGCCGCTGCAGAGTCGGCGCTACACGTCGCCACCGTCGAGCAGCTTTCGCGTGGGGAGGATCAGGGCCGCGAGGACGAGGCCGGCGACGAGGGCGACCGCCGCCGACATCCCGAACAGCGCCGGTAACGAAAGCGACTCGTAGAGGCCCGCAGCCCGCCCGGCGAAGTAACTTCCCACCGCCGACGCCAGGAACCAGGCGCCCATCATCGTGCTCGTCACCCGCCGGGGCGCGAGTCCGGCCACCGCGCTGAGGCCGATCGGTGACAGGCACATCTCGCCCATCACGTGGAGCAGGTAGGCCGCCAGCAACCAGCCCGGGCCGACCAGGTCGCCATCGGCCACCCGGGTCGCGGCGACGATCATCACCGCGAAGCCGGCGCTGAGGAAACCGAGGCCCATGGCGAACTTGGCCACGTACCCCGGCTGCCGTCGGCCGAGGGTCGTCCAGAGCACCGCGAACACCAGCGAGAGCACCAGCACGTAGAACGCGGGCACGCTCTGGAACCAGGAGGCCGGGAACTCCTCACCGCCGAAGACGCGATCGGTGTTCTCGTTGGCGAACAGGGTCAGCGACGAACCGCTCTGCTCGTAGCCGCTCCAGAAGATCGACGCACCGACGAACAGGACGGCGATGATGATCAACCGGTTGCGCTCGGCGGTTGTCCACTGGAACCCGAGGAAGATCCAGGCGAAGAAGACCAGCGCCAGCCCGACGAGCACCACGCCGAAACCGTTGGCCAGGCCGACCAGCGACAGCCAGCCCGAGGAGACGGCGATGATGAGGGCGATGGCGATGACGGCGAAACCGACCGCCCCGGCCAGGGCCTTCTTGCGCATCGCGACGAACTCGGGCGATACGGTGTCGATCGGCTTCGTCCCCGCGTGACCCAGAGCCCCGCCGAACACCACGAAGACGACCAGCCCCAGGACCATGCCGACCCCGGCGATGCCGAAGCCGTAGTGCCAGGCGACCTTCTCGGCGAGCCAGCCGCAGGCCAGCGGTCCGAACATCGCGCCGAGGTTGATCCCCATGTAGAAGATCGTGAAGCCCGCATCCCGCCGGGCATCGCCGGGCCGGTACATCTGCCCGACCATCGCGCTGATGTTGGGCTTGAGCAGTCCGGTGCCGGTCACGATCAAGGCCAGGCCGGTATAGAAGGTGGGCAGCGTGTCCAGGGCGATCGTCAGGTGGCCGATCGCGATCAGGATGCCGCCGCAGAGTACCGACCGGCGCTGTCCCAGGATGCGGTCGGCGATCCAGCCCCCGGGCACCCCCGCCAGATAGACCATCGACGTGTACAGGCCGTAGATCGCCCCGGCGGCGGCGACGTCGAAGCCGAGTCCGCCGCCGTCCTTCCCGGTGACCAGATAGAGGATCAGGATGCCGCGCATGCCGTAGTAGCTGAAACGCTCCCACAGCTCGGTGAAGAACAGCACCAGCAGCCCCAGCGGGTGCCCGGCGAGCCTGGTGTCGTACTGGATCTCGGCGGTCTCGGCGGGGTGCGTCATCGGGCGATCCTAACAGGAGTGACGGAACGGCGAGCATCCCTGTATCATCCGCCCATGAATCTCGAACCCGGCCGGACCCTGCTGCACTACCGCCTTCAAGAGAAGATCGGCGAGGGGGGGATGGGCGTCGTCTTCAAGGCCCTCGACACGTCCCTGGGTCGCGAGGTCGCGATCAAGGTCCTCCCCGCGGACTTCGCCGCCGACGCCGACCGTCTGGCCCGCTTCGACCGGGAGGCCCGGCTGCTGGCGACCTTGAACCACCCGAACATCGCCGGTATCTACGGCATTCACCAGGTCGAGGGCATTCACTTCCTGGCGATGGAGCTGGTCGCCGGGGAAGAGCTCGGCGATCGCATGGATCGCGGACCGCTCCCGGTGGCCGAGGCGCTCCGCATCGCCCGGGAGATCGCCGTCGGTCTGGAAGCCGCTCACGAGAACGGCGTGATCCATCGGGACCTCAAGCCGGCCAACGTTCGCCTGACGCCGGACGGCCACGCCAAGGTCCTCGACTTCGGCCTGGCGAAGTCCGCCGCCGAGCCGAGCACGGCCGGCGACCCCTCCTTCTCACCGACGATGACCTCGGCCGGCACCGTGGCCGGCATGATCCTCGGTACCGCGTCGTACATGAGTCCCGAGCAGGCCTCCGGGCAGCCGGCGGACCGGCGCTGCGACATCTGGTCCTTCGGAGTCGTGCTCAACGAACTGCTCACCGGCAAGCGGCTGTTCGACGGTGAGACGATCTCCCACACCCTGGCCGACGTGCTGCGCGCCGATATCGACTTGAAGGACCTTCCCGCCGATGTGCCCAGGTCGGTCCGTCAACTGCTGAAGCGCTGCCTCGAGCGCAATCCGCTGCTCCGGCTGCGTGACATCGGTGAGGCCCGCATCGCGCTCCAGGACGCCATCGATCATCCCGACGCCGTCGCAGAGGAGACGGACGCCTCTTCGATCCCGCTGGCTCCGGCCAGGAGATCGAAAGCGCCCTGGATCGTGACCGCACTGGTCGCCGCGGTCGCTGTCGCCGGGCTGGCCTGGGTCGGCCAGACCGATCGGCGCCCTCCCCAGCCGGTGATGCGCTTCACGATCAGCCTGCCGAACAGCGCCAACACCCATCAGGGCGACGCCAACGCGATCGGGATCTCCCCCGATGGAACGACGATCGTGACCCGTGGCGGGTTCGGTAACGACGGCCTGCTGTTCACCCGCGCACTCGACGAGTTCGAAGCTCGATCGGTCGACGGTACCTTCGGCGCCACCGCGCCCCAGTTCTCGCCGGACGGCAAGTGGATCTCGTTCATCGGACCCTCCGACGGCTTGATGAAGGTTCGCGTCTCCGGTGGTGCCCCCACGTCGGTCGGCTGGTTTCCGGCGGCGGCAGGAAACGATGGCTACCACTGGGCGTCCGACGGCTGGGTCTACTACTCGACAAGAGGTCAGATCTGGAGGCTCCCCGCCGCAGGAGGCGGCGAGGCCGAGCAGTTCACCCAGTTCGAGAACTCCGACCTCGGCGTTCCGGTGCAGGTCCACGTGCTGCCCGAGGCCGGAATCCTGCTCTACAGCACTTCCTCGTCGAACCCACACCTGTTCGCGATGAACATGAAGTCGAAGAAGGTGACCGATCTGCAGATGGACGGCTCCAACCCGGAGTATCTCGAACCCGGCTACCTGATCTTCCAGCAGTCCGGTCGGCTCGTCGTCGCCGGCTTCGATACGGCGAAACCAGGCTTCACGACCACGTCGGTGACGGCCTTGCCCCGGGCCTGGATCAACGCCAACGGCACCCAGTTCTCCGTGTCGAAAAACGGAACCGTCGCCTACGTCCCGCGGCAATCCGACGCCTCGGTATCCCTCGTCTATGTCGATCGCTCCGGGAACACGACACCGGCCGTGCCGGCCGGGCTGGCGGTCAAGGGAATCAGCGACCCACGCTTCTCCGCGGATGGGAACCGCGTGGCGATCACCACTGACGTGGGCGAGATCTGGGTCATCGACCTGCTGACCCAGACCACGACGTTGGTCGCAACCGACGGGTTCTACCCGCTCTGGAGCCCCGACGGTAGCGAGATCGCCTTCACCCGAGACAACAACGAGACCTACGACATCTACAAGCGTGCGGTCGATCTGAGCAGCCCGGTCGAGCTGGTGCTCGACGCCGAGAACAGCATGCGTACGATGGCCTGGCCGGCCCCCGACGTACTCCTGCTGCGTGAGGAGACGCCGAACAAGGGGATGGACCTGCACAACCTCGTCGATCAGGCGAACGGAACGCTGGAGACGGTGCTCGACGGGGCGGACGACGAGCTCGCGCCGGCGATCTCCGCCGACGGCCGCTGGATGGCCTACGTATCGAACTACTCCGGCACCGACGAGATCTACATCACCGCGTTTCCCACACCCGCAGCCCGCACGAAGATCTCCAACAACGGTGGCACCAGCCCGGCCTGGTCTCCCGATGGGCAGACGCTGTATTACATCGAGGGGCAGCAGTTGATCGAGGTGACCCTCGAGACCGAACCGGTGATCCAGGTCCTCTCCCGGGAGACGCTGTTCGAAGGTGGGTTCGTCCAGTACCGCTGGTCCCGGCAGTACGACATTCACCCCGACGGGAAACGGTTCATCATGATCGAGAGTCCGCCGCGCACCGACGTCGAGGTGATCACCAACTGGTTCCAGGTGCTGCAACAGGCGATGGCCGACCTGTAGGGGGAAGGGGAATCTCGACCACCGGCAGCGCGACCTCGACGGGACTCGTCCGGCGGATCGGGCTGCTGGGCCTGGCCGCGACCGGGATCTGCTCGATGTTCGGCGCGGCGATCAACGTCATTCCGATCGTCATCCAGCGCAGCGTCCCCGGCATCGGACCCTTCGTACTCCCGGCCTACCTGCTCGGCGCCGTTCCCGCGCTGCTGGCCGCACTGGCCTACGCGATCCTGGCCTCGGCGATGCCCCGTGCCGGCGGCAGCTACGTCTACGCCAGTCGCGCGCTGAACCCCTACCTCGGTTTCGTCGCCAGCTTCTCCCAGTGGTTCGGGCTGTCGATCGCCATCGGTGTCGTCTCGTACCTGACCGTGCCGTTCCTGCGGGACATCGCCACCGCCGTCGGGCAACCCGGCCTGGCGGGAGTGCTCGAGAACGGGACGGTGCGGCTGACGATCGCGCTGGTGCTGCTGTGGACCTTCGTCTGGGTCAACATCCGTGGTGTGACGCTGTACCAGCGATTGCTGGTGCCGATGATGTTCCTGATGTTCCTGCTCAGCGGAGTGGTGATCGTCGCCGGCTTCTCCTTCGACCACAACGACTTTGCCACGGCGTTGCTGGCGGCCGAGGGGCAGACGATCCCTCCCGCGGAAGCGCCGCCGCTGCGGTTCGGCACGATCCTCGCCGCCTCGGCGCTGCTGTTCTCGAGTTTCATCGGCTTCGACTCCATCGCCCAGGCCGGCGGTGAGGCGCGCAACCCGGGCCGGACGCTGCCGCTGGCGATCGGCATCGCGGTGCTCGGCGTCGGGACCTTCTACATGCTGTTCACCGCGGCGATCTATCACACGGTGCCCTGGAACTACGTCGCCACCGAGGTGCTGACCCGCGATCTCACGGCGCCGGGGCTCCTTGGCGTGGTGCTGTCTCCCGGCTGGACGGTTGCGATCGTCAGCGGTGCGGCGGTGGCGTTGATCAACGACCTGCCGGCGATGCTGCTGGCGGTCTCGCGGCTGATGTTCGCCTGGGCCGAGGACGGCATCTTCCCCCGGAGTGTCGCCAGGGTGCACCCGCAGCGGCACACGCCGCATGTCGCGATCGTCCTCAGCGGGATGATGGCGTCGGTGGGTGTACTGGGGAGCCACCTGGCCGGCGACTTCTTCCTCGGTGTCGACATCCTCGTCACCTCGATGCTGGTCAACTTCCTGCTGATGTGCATCTCGGTGCTGTTCCTGCCGAAACGCAACCCGAAGCTGGCCCGGGAGATCACCGTCTTCCGGTCCCGAGCGGTCCACTTCCCGCTGGCGATGGTCGGCGCCGCGATCCTCGCCCTGTTCCTGGTCGTGCACATCCAGAAGGATCTGGCGGCCGAGGTCGCCCACTGGTACTTCCGCTCGACGACGATCTGGTTGATCGTGATGGCGATCGCGTCGATGATCTTCCTGCGTGAGGTGCGGGCGCTGCGTCGTGACGGTGTCGACGTCGAGGCGCTGTTCGCGGAGCTGCCTCCCGAATAGACGGTAGTCTCCCGGCCGTGCAAACCGGAGGTCGTGAGTCATGGCGAAGCCGATCGAACGCTGTACGCTGGCCCCCGGACTCGAGATCGCTCGGGTCCTGACCGGGCTCTGGCAGATCGCCGACATGGAGCGCGGCGGCACGGTCCTCGACCCGACGAGCACCGCCCAGGCGATGCTGCCGTACATCGACGCCGGATTCACCACCTTCGACATGGCGGACCACTACGGATCCGCCGAGCTGATCGCCGGTGCCCTACCCCGATCGTTGCGTACCGGCGGCAAGGTTCAGCTGCTGACCAAGTGGGTCCCCCAACCGGGGCCGCGATCCCGGGAAGAGGTGCGGGCGGCGGTGCAGCGGGCCCTCGACCGGCTGGCCAGCGAGCGCATCGACCTGCTCCAGTATCACGCCTGGAGCTACGCCGACCCGAGCTACCTCGACACGCTGTTTCAGCTCCAGGAGCTGAAGCGGGAAGGGCTGATCGGGCACCTGGGGCTGACCAACGTCGACACGGCGCACCTCCGGATCATCCTGGAGAGCGGCATCGAGGTCGTCTCGAACCAGGTCTGCTTTTCGCTTCTCGACCGCCGGGCGCTGGACCGGATGTGCGCGCTGTGTGTCGATCGCGGAGTCAAGTTGCTGGCCTTCGGCACCCTGGCTGGCGGCTTCCTCAGCGAGTGCTATCTCGGGGCCGCGGATCCCGGCAGCGACTCTTCCGCCAGCTGGTCCAGGATGAAGTACAGGCGCTTCATCGACGTTGGCGGTGGCTGGGTCCGTTTCCAGGAGCTGCTCACCGTGCTGCAGCGCATCGCGCGCCGGAACCGGGTTTCGATCGCCAACGTCGCCTGCCGCTGGGTGCTGGATCAACCGGCCGTGGGCGGCATCATCGTCGGCGCGCGGCTCGGCGAGAGCGAACACATCGACGCCAACCGTCAGCTGTTCGGTTTCTCCCTCGACGATCGAGATCGTCAAGAGATCGACACCGCCACGTCGAACCTCGACGCGATCCCGGGAGACTGCGGCGACGAGTATCGCAAGCCGCCGTTCCTGACCGCGTCGGGAGATCTGCAGCATCATGTGGAATCGTTTCCCGCGCCGTATCCGACCTGCGATGGGCCCGACGGTCGTTGCCGCGCATCGAGCGGAACCGCCTGGGAGGGGATCGGCGGCTACTGCCGTGCCCTGCGCAGCGGTTCACGGATTCTCGTCTCCGGTACCACGGCGACCCACGGGGAACACCCGATCGGCGGAGACGACGTCGTCGCCCAGACCCACTTCGTCATCGACAAGATCGAGGGTGCGTTGCAGTCCCTCGGCGCCGGCCTCGCCGACGTGATCCGGACCCGGGTCTATGTGCGGGACGTCGCCGACGCCGAGGCGGTCGCCCGGGTTCACGGCGAACGCTTCGGCGAGCACCCGCCGGCGAATACGCTGGTCCGGGCCGAGCTTGTCGGCGAGCGGTACCGGGTCGAGATGGAGGCCGAGGCCGAGGTTCAGCGCGACGAGGCTTGACGATCCGGAGCGACGATGCGGAAACGCATGTCCAGCACGCAGCTGTCCTTCCCCCGGTAACCGGCGAGGAAGGGGTTCAGGTCCAGCTCGGCGATCTCGGGGTTGTCGGTGAGCATCTGGGAGACGCGCAGCAGGATCTCGACCAGCTGCCCCTTGTCCACCGGCGGCTTCCCGCGTACCCCGTCGAACAGAACCTTGCCGCGAACCGCCTCGATCATCTCCCCGGCACTCGCCGTCGTCAACGGGTGCAAGCGGAAGACGACATCCTTCAGGATCTCGACGTGGATTCCACCGAGACCGAAGGCGAGCATGCGGCCGAAGACCGGGTCGCTGGCGACGCCGATGAACGTCTCGACACCTTCGGAACGCATCGACTGCAGCATGTACGAGACGTCCGGGTGCTTTGCGGCAAATCGGGCCTCGAGCTGATCGTAGGCGTTGAGCAACTCTTCCCGGTTGCGAATGTCGAGCAACACGCCGCCCAGATCGGACTTGTGCTGGATGTGGTCGCTCTCGACCTTCATCACCAGCGGAAAGCCGACCCGGCGCAACGCCTTCAAGGCGTCTTCGCGAGAGTGCACGATGACCGAGGGCACGATCGGCAGGCCGTAGGCGGTGGCCAGGCGGTACATCTCCTCGCCGTGCAGCGTCTCGCGACCGTCGGCGAGGACCTCCTTGATCACACGCCGGGCGACGTTCTTGCGGACGTTGTACGCCGGCAGCTCGCCGTCGGGCCGGTCGCGCAGCTCCGTTTGCCGTGCCAGCCCCGCCAGCACACGGGCGGCATCGTCGGGGAAGCTGTAGTTCGGCACCCGCGCTTCGCGAAGCAGGCGCAGAGCGGCGTCGGACTCGGGCAGTCCCGGCAGGCAGGCCAGCATCGGTTTGTCGCTGGCCAGGGCGCGTTTGGCGAAGACCTCCGCAACCGAGGCGGCGTCGATCATGATCGGTGCGACGAAGATCGCCAGCACCATGTCGACGTTGGGATCGTCGAGCACGATCTTCAGCGAGCGATCGAAGCTCTCGGCGTTGGCGCTGGCGATCAGGTCGACCGGGTTGGTCATCGTCGCTTCCGGGGGAAGGTGCCGGGCCAGGTTCCGCCGGGTTCGCGGTGCGAGGTCGCAGATCTCGAGCCCGTGGGCGATGCAGGCGTCGGTGGCCAGGATGCCTGGGCCGCCGGCGTTGGTGACGATCGCGACCCGTGGGCCCCGGGGAAGCTTGCCGGTCTGCACCGCGCCGGCCAGGGCGAATAGCTGCTTCATCGAATTGACCCGCTGCACACCGCACTGCTCGAACAGCGATTCGACGGCGACCTCGGAGCCGGCCAGGGAGCCGGTGTGGGAGATCGCGGCCCGGGCACCACGGTCGCTACGACCGGACTTGACGATCAAGATCGGTTTCTTGCGCGAGACCCGACGGGCGATCGGCATGAAGTCGGTGGGATCGCCAAACGCTTCGAGGTACATCAGGATCTGCTTCGTCGCCGGGTCGGCCTCCCAGTATTCGAGGAGGTCGGACGGCGATACGTCGGCGCGGTTCCCGAGACTGGCGAACATGCTGACGCCGAGCCCCAGGTTCTGGGCGTCGTTGAGGATCACCGCACCCAGGGCGCCGGACTGGGACAGGAACGCGGCCTCGCCCCGGTGCGGCTGGGCGTTGGCGAAGGAGGCGTTCATGCAGATGTCGTCCGCCGAGTTGAGTACCCCCATGCAGTTCGGCCCGATCAGGCGCATGCCGTACTGCTCGCAGATCGCCATCAACTCCTGTTGCCGCTTCGCTCCCTCGCCGCCGACCTCCGCGAAGCCCGCCGCGATGCAGACGATCGCCCGGACACCCTTCTTGCCGCAATCACGGGCCGCGGCGAGGACGTGGGCTGCGGGGACGACGATCAGGGCCATGTCGACGACCGCGGGGATGCTCGAGACCCTGGGATAGCAGTGCATCGAGTGCACCACCGTCGCCGCTGGATTCACCGGATAGACCGGACCGGTGAAGCCGCCCCGCACCAGGTTGCGGACGATCTCGTGACCGATCTGGTTGCGGCGGCGGCCGGCGCCGATCACGGCGATCGAGCGGGGGCGGAAGATGGCATCGAGGGAACTCAGACGGGCGGCGAGGGCGCGTTTCGACGAGCTCCGCGGGGTGGAGGATTTCGTTCTTGCCGTTTCCATGGGCCCCAGATTACTCCTTTGCCCCGGGATTGTCCGGCCGGTCTAGAACCCTTCGCGATCCGTTAGAATCCTCGGTACATGCCTCGCACCGGAACTCTCTATCACTTCCACGACCCGATGTGCTCGTGGTGCTGGGGCTATCGCCCGGTCGCGATGATGCTGTTCGCCAACCTCCCCCAGGGCGTCGCGCGGGTCGACGTTCTCGGGGGACTGGCACCGGACAGCGACCAGCCGATGCCGGCGGCCCAGCGCGAGGCGATCCAGGGTTACTGGAAGCGCATCGAGTCGATGCTGGGCACCGAGTTCAATCACGAGTTCTGGCGGGTGAACGAGCCGCGCCGGTCGACCTACCCGGCCTGCCGCGCGGTCCTCGCGGCCCAGCGGCAATCCCGTTGCGAGGAGATGGTCCACGCGATCCAGCGGGCCTACTACCTGGAGGCCCGGAACCCGTCCGACCTCGACGTGCTCGTCGCGCTCGCCTCCGAGCTCGGTCTGGACGCCGGCGAGTTTCGACGTGACCTGACGTCCGGCGAGACCGAGGCCGAGCTGCAGCGCCAGATCCGTTTCGCCCGGGACTCGGGGGTGACCGGCTTCCCCTCGCTGATCCTCGACGACGGCCGAGCGATGCAGCCGATCGTGGTCGATTACCACGACCATCGAAGCACCCTGGCGAAGCTGGCCGCGCTGCTGGACGCCGGCTGACGGCGGGTGCGACCGTCTATTCGTCGCGCAGGGCGACGATCGGATCGACGTTCGCGGCCCGGCGTGCCGGGATCCAGCAGGCCAGCAGCCCGACCGCGACGACGACCGTCGCCGCCAGGGCGTAGAAGCGCAGGTCGGCGCTGGCCGAACCGTACAGCAGGTGTCCGAGCAGGCGCGATGCTCCGACGGCGATGCCGAGTCCGCTGACGATGCCGACCAGCACGACGGTCATGCCCTCCCGGGTGATCGTCGCCAGCACACCCGCGGGCCGCGCACCGATCGCCAGGCGAATGCCGATCTCCCGGGTCCGCCGGGCCACCGAGTAGGCCAGGGTTCCGTACAGGCCGATCGCGGTCAACAGCAGCACCAGCGCTCCGGCGTAACCGACCGACGTGGCGCTCATCCGCAACACCTTGAAGCCACCCTCGAGATTCATCGTCAAGGGGACGGTCTCGGCCAGGGGAACGGCGGGGTCGACCTCGTGGACCTCGCGCACCAGCGACGGCAGCGTGGTTGCCGGATCTCCGGTCACGCGGATCTGCAGCCGGGCATCGATGCTCCCGGGGTTCTGCCAGTACGGCCGGTAGACGTAGGG
Organism: uncultured bacterium; assembly: GCA_942490715.1. GTDB lineage: Bacteria > Acidobacteriota > Polarisedimenticolia > Polarisedimenticolales > Polarisedimenticolaceae > CALNYP01. The sequence continues at coordinate 73,699 of CALNYP010000005.1, read as the reverse complement.
CAGCACGCCTTCCTGCCGGCTCTGCAGCGAAGCATCCTCGACGATGCCGACGACCTCGTGGGGCCGATCGCCGATCACGATCGCCTGGCCCAGCGACTCGTCGCCGGGCCAGAGTCGCGACGCCATCGTCCGGCTGACGATGGCGACCGGAGCTGCCTCGACCGAATCCCGATCGCCGAAATCCCGGCCGCGCAAAAGCGGGATACCCAGGGTCTCGAAGTAGCGCGGACCGATCTCGATGTAGCCGACGCGCAGCGGTTTGCCAGGGGAGCCGGGCAACGAGACCCGGGTCTGGGAACCGCTCAACGCGGCGCCGGTGCCGACTAGGCTGACCGACTCGACGTCGGGGCGAGCCTCGAGCTGGGCCACGACCCTGCGGGTGAAGGCCTGGGCCTGCTCCGGTGAATAGCGCAGGAGCCTCGGACGCATGCGGATCAGCGCGACGTGCGACGAGTCATAGCTCGTCCCCGCGACGAGATCGGCGGCGCTCGCCGAGAGCAGCGTGGCGATCGCCACCAGCGCCACCGCCGCCGCGGCCTGGGCGCCGACGAGCCAGTTGCCGAGGCGAGAGCGCCCGCTGACCGAACCGCTCTGCCGCTTGAGCGCATCGACAACATCGAGCCGGGTCGATCGTAGCGCCGGGAGCAGCCCGAACAGTACGCCCGCGACCAGCGAGATTCCGAGTACGGCCAGGATCACCCGGGGCTGCAGCGAGAAGTCGAAGTGGATCGGCCGGCCGGCGTAATCGACGGTGTAGAACCGCGCCTCGAACAGTCGGGTCAGCCCGATCGAGATCGCGATCCCCAGGGTTCCCCCCAGCAGCGCCAGCAACAGCGACTCCGTCAGCAGCTGGCGCACCAGGCGTCGACCGGTGGCGCCGAGCGACGTGCGTACCGCCAGCTCGCGGACCCGGGCATTCCCCCGGGCGATCAGCAGGCCGGCGAGGTTGGCACAGCAGACCAGCAGCAGCACGCCGGCGACCCAGCCCAGCAGCGTCGCCAGTCCGACGTCGGCCCCGGGCCGGTCGATCTCGCGCATACCGTAGACGGTGATCCCGCTGTTCTCGGCCTCGTCGCCCCGGCTCCAGTGTTGCGGCACCAGCGTGGCGAACTCGGCGCGCACGTCGTCGGCCACGCGGCCCTCGGCCAGCCGGCCGACCAGGTGCAGGATCGTGCAGTCGACCGCCAGTGCGTCGTCGCACCAGCGATAGCCGACCGAGAGCATCATCGTCGGGATGTAGATCTTGCTCGGACTCTCACGCATCCCGTGGAAATCGGCGGGCGCCACGCCGATGATCGTGAAGGGGACATCGTTGATCTTCAACGACGTGCCGATCACGTCGGGATCGCCGGCGTACCAGCCGCGCCACAGGTCGTGGCCCAGCACCGCGACACGATCGCGGTCGGGTACCCGGTCCTCGTCCGGCGTGAAGAAGCGGCCCAGCGCAGGCTTCAACCCGAGTACCGGAAAGAAGTCAGCCGACACGACGGCGCCGTTGACCTCCTGGGCGTGACGCTCGGTGGTCAGGAACAACGGCGAGGTCGAGTAGTGCGCGGCGAGCCCGCTCAGGGTCCGGGTCCGTTCCCGGAAATGGAGGTAGTCAGGGTGGGACAGCGGGTCGGTGTCGTCCAGTCGCTGGCCGCGAACCGCGGAGATCCGCAGCAGCCCGCCGGCATCGACGACGGCGGGATGTCGGAACAGCAGCGCATCGGACAGGGTCAGGACCGTCGAGACCGCCGCGATCGTCACCGCCAGGGTGAGCACCGCGATCCCGGTGAACAGCGGGGTCCGTCCCATCGCGCGAAGCGCATAACGAACGTCCTGAAGCATCGAATCAGTCTACCCTGGAATAATCCGAGCGGCCCCGGGCATTCCCAACACGGAACCTCGGATGCATCGGCGACCTGAAATCAAGAGGGTGGAGCAAGTATGGCCTGGATTCCGCTATTGCTGGCGATGTTACTCGCCACCGATCCGGCTGCCGACGACCGCGCGGCCAGGGTGAACGAGATGTCCCATGCCGACTGGAGCCAGGTACTCTCCCGGTACGTGGACGATCAGGGCCTCGTCGACTACGAGGCCCTGGCCAAGGACGATGCCGCGCTCGATCGCTACGTCGAGCTGCTGGGCCGGGTCAGCCCCGAGACGCACCCCGAGCTGTTCCCGTCCCGGGATCACGAGCTGGCTTACTACATCAACGCCTACAACGCTCTGGTCTTCAGCGGGGTGCTGGAGAGTGGCACCGACAAGAGCGTGTGGGGCGGGCTCGTACCTGGACTGAAGTTCTTCGTCTCGCGCAAGTACACCGTCGGCGGGGAAAAATGGAATCTGCGCAATCTCGAGAACAAGGTGATCCGCGAGGAATACCAGGACCCACGGATTCACGCCGCGTTGAACTGCGCCTCCCGGGGCTGCCCGATCCTGCCCCAGGTGGCGTTCGAGGCCGGTCAGCTCGACGGTCAGCTCGACGTCGCGATGCGGCGTTTCGTGGCCGAGGAGCGCAACGTCCAGGTCGACGACGGACAGCAGACGGTCCGCATCTCCAAGATCTTCGACTGGTTCAAGGAGGACTTCGTGGACTACGAAAAACAGCAGGGGAATGACGACGCGGACGTGATCGACTACATCAACCGCTATCGCGAATCCGACGCGCAGATTCCAGATGGATACAAGGTGACGATCCTCGAGTACGACAAGTCGCTCAACCGCCAGCCTTGAGACCGCCTCTACGAGGAACCCGATGAACCGTCGCTTGCAGTCGATCGTCGAACCCCGCTCGCCCGAGAGGCTGGCCCTCAACCAGGAGCGCTGGTCGACACTGCCCGAGGCGGTCCGCACGCCCCAACAGGCGGCGGGTCGCTCCTATGTATCCTGCGGAGCGACCCACGGGGTCATGGAACGCTGCAACTTCGGTTGCACGAGCTGTTACCTGAGCGACGTGGCCAACGCCACGCCGCCCCTTCCGCACGACGAGGCGATCGCCCAGCTCGACGAGCTTCGCGCGCACCTGGGCCCGGCAGGCAAGGCCCAGATCACTTCCGGCGAGGTGACGTTGCTCGAGCCGGCCGAGCTGGGGCGGCTCGTCGATCATGCCCGGGCGATCGGACTCGACCCGATGGTGATGACCAACGGCGAGCGGTTCCTCGAGTTGCCCGATTACCTGCCCGGGCTCGTCCGCGACCACGGGCTCGAGAAGATCTCGATCCACATCGACTCGACCCAGCGGGGCCGGGCCGGCATGAAACCCGACGCGACGGAGTCGGACCACCACCGGGTGCGCGAGCGTTTCGCCAGGTTGATCCGTGACGTGCGTCGGCAAACCGGTCGCAAGCTCCACGCAGCCCAGACGATGACCGTCACCCACGACAACCTCGCCGACGTCCCGGGTGTGATGCGCTGGATCCTCGACAACGTCGATGCCTTTCGCATGGTCAGCTTTCAACCGGTCGCGGAAGTCGGTCGCACCCGGGACCGGCGAACCCGCGGCGACGGATCGGACGGGGACGATCTGGGGCTCGACGGTGTCTGGAGTCGGATCTGTCAGGGAGTCGGGCAACCGTTGAACCGTGACGCGATGCACTTCGGCGACCGCCGCTGCAACATCATCTGCCCCGTCGTGGTCGTCTCGATCGGCGGCGTGCACCGGATCATCCAGTGTTGCCGCGAAGACAACCGCTGGGATCGGAGGATGATGCGCCGGATTCTCGATCGCTTCGGCGGCTTCAGTGTTGTCGGCGCCACCGGTTTCGAGAGCGTGTTGAAGATCGCCTCGCTGCTGCTGCGCGCCCCCGGTTTCGTCCTCGAGGCCCTGGCCTACGGTCTCTACCGGTTGCTCGGCGTCCGCCGGTTGCTGTTCGACGTGGTGACCGGCTGGTTGCGTGGGCGCAGGACCCGGATCCGTCCGCTGGCGATCATCGTGCACCGGTTCATGAATGCCCAGGAACTGGACACGCCCGAGGGCCGTGAGCGGCTTGCCAGCTGTGTCCTGCGGCTGCCGGTCGACGGCCGGATGGTGCCGATGTGCGAGATGAACGCCAGCGGAATGCGCCGCGATCTCAACTTGCGGCAAGCTCCCCGCAGCGAGCCCGGGAATCGTTGGCCGGCCCCCGGCGCCGGTGCGCAGACTGGATAGCAACGGGGGGGCGCAGCGTCATGGAGGGTCACCGACCATCCGACGTCGTGCGCCGGCAACGAGGGACGATTCTGCTCTGATGGGACCGCGAATTGAGCGCGGCGCGACGAAGGTGGCCTATCGACGGCCCCTCCATGACACGAAGGAAGTGTCATGGCGAACTCGACTGCAACGTTCCCCGTCTCGACGACGGCCACCGATACCCGGATCGGCCGCGTCGAACTCGAGCGCGAGCTGGAGCGCCTGCACCCACTGAGCTTCGGCTGGGCGATGACCTGCTGCCGCTGGCAGCGGCAAGAGGCCGAGGAGGTGCTGCAGAGCGCCTATCTCAAGGCCCTCGACGGTCGCGCTCGCTTCGGTGGCAAGGCCAGCTGCAAGACCTGGTTCTTCGGCGTGATCCGGCTGACCGCGATGGAGCGACGTCGACGACGACAGCTGCGGCTCCTGTCGCGGCTGCGCGACCACCTGACCCGGCAGGCAGAAGCAACCGAACCTTCCCCGGAAGAGACCCGTGAGCGCGACGAGGCCGGCCAGCGCGTGCGTGCGGCCCTGGAACAGCTCTCCGACCGACAGAGAAACGTGCTGCACCTCGTCTTCTACCAGGAGATGACGATCGCCGAGGCCGCGAAGGTGCTCGGTCTGCGACTGGGAACGGCGCGGAAGTACTACGAACGAGGCAAAGCGAGGTTGAGGGACCTGCTCGCGGAGTGATCATGTTGAAGAGGATCGAACCGAAGAAACCCACCGAAACGTCGGACGAAGATCTGCGCCGGGCGTTCGCGGCCCTGCGACGCAGTGACTCGATGAACGCGCCGCGCTTCACGCCGCTGCGCTGGGTCCGGGAAGCGCCGGCGATGTCGATCGGGCACCGCCGCCGGATCGCCGGAGCCGCCGTCGTCGCCGCCACCCTGACGATCGTGATCCAGGCCTCGCTGGTCGGCTGGCGACCCGCGCACAACGCCGCGCCTGTGCCGGCGAACCATGGCCTGCGGGTGATCCGGCCCGGAGCCTACCTGCCGCCGCCGAAACCGACCGACCGCGTCACGGCGACCGCCACTCAACCGGCGGCCCCCACCGTCCCGACTTCGGCCGCCGCCGCGACCGGCAGCGGCGAGTCCGCGACCTCTGCCGACGAGACGAAGAAGAAGGTTGCGTCGTCGATCGACGATCGAATCGCGGCGAATGTCCCGGCGCCGACGCCCGACAGTCCGGAGCCGGTGACGGTCGGCGGCAGTCGAACCGCCGGAGACTTGCGAGCGCAGGAGACGGTCGGGTCCACGACGACACGGGTGCAACACACGACCGGCGACACCGCGTGGTGGGTGGCCAGCGCCGACCCGAGACAGCTGGCAGCACCGGCCCCGCTCGATCGGGAGCCGCAGCCGAAGCCGGTGACGGTCCAGAAGCACACGCCGCCGCTGCCGCCCCAGCCGCCGTCGCTGCGCTCGGCTCCGTACCGCACCCTCGACGCGACCCGGGACGAGCAGGGGAGAACTCTCGACGGAGCGATCTCCGGTACGTCGCGGGAGTCCTACGCCGCCTTCGACGACAACCCGTTCTACAAGGTGTCGGACCGTCCGCTGTCGACCTTCGCGGCGGACGTCGACACGGCGTCGTACTCCAACGTCCGGCGCTATCTCACCTCGGGCAAGCCGCCGCCACGCGACGCGGTCCGGGTCGAGGAGCTGATCAACTACTTCGACTACGAGTCGACTCCGCCCGAAGGCGACGATCCTCTCGGTGTCGAAACCGAGGTGGCGAGCTGCCCCTGGAACCCGCGGCATCGTCTCGCCCGGATCACCGTCGCCGCACCCCGGGACGTCGCCCGGGCCGCACTCGGAAAGAACCTGGTCTTCCTGATCGACGTCTCGGGTTCGATGAACGCGCCGAACAAGCTCTCCCTGGTCAAGCACGGGCTGTCGCTGCTGACCCGGCAACTGGGGAGCAAGGACACGGTGGCGATCGTGGTCTACGCCGGCTCCAGCGGCGTGGTGTTGCCGGCGACACCGGGGTCGGACCAGTCGACGATCCTCGATTCGATCGACCGGCTCCAGGCCGGCGGCAGCACCGCCGGGGCGGCCGGGTTGCACCTGGCGTACGCCATCGCCGACGAGCACTTCGTCGTCGGGGGCGTCAACCGGGTGATCCTGGCGACCGACGGAGACTTCAACGTCGGCGTGACGAGTCACAGCCAGCTGCTCAACATCATCTCCGCCGGCGCCAAGCGCGGCGTCGACCTGACGGCGCTCGGCTTCGGCATGGACAACCTGCAAGACGACCGGCTCGAACAGCTCGCCGACCGCGGCAACGGCAACTACGGCTACATCGACACCCGTGCCGAGGCGCACAAGATCCTCGTCGAGGAGCTCGAGGCCACACTGGTGACCGTGGCCAAGGATGTGAAGCTGCAGGTCGAGTTCAATCCAGAGCGGATCGCGGCCTACCGCCTGATCGGCTACGAGAACCGGGCGCTCAAGGATCACGAGTTCAACGACGACACCAAGGACGCCGGCGAGGTCGGGGCCGGCCACAAGGTGACCGCCCTCTACGAGCTCGTCCCGGTCGGCGCGGGCCCGGTACCCGGTGGCGACGTGGACCCGCTGCGCTACTCCGGCGCGAGGGGCCGCAACTCCGCGGCCTACGGCGAGGAGCTGTTCACCCTCAAGCTCCGCTTCAAGCTGCCCGACGAGGAGCAGAGCCGGTTGCGGATCTACCCGGTACTCGATCCGGGGCCGGCCCGGCCATCGCCGGAGCTGCGGTTTGCCTCGGCGGTCGCGGCGTTCGGCATGCGACTGCGGCAGAGCGAACAGGTGCGCGACTTCCACTGGCGCCACATCGCCGGTCTCGGTCAATCGGGAATCGAGGGCGACCCCTACGGCCACCGCGCCGAGTTCCTCGGACTGGTCGAGATGGCGGGTAAGCTGGTCCCCTGATCGGGGCGGGCCGTTCGCATCCGGGCGGTGACGTCCCGGATGCGAACACCTGGCCCCGGCTCATCGGCCCGGTTTCCCACGGATTCCAGCCCCGTGATCTGGCAATGATCTTGCAAATTCTCCCGTCACCCCCAGCCGGGGGCGGGAGACGTCGAGTGAGCACTTTCTGGTCCGATCTGCGCTACGCGAGCCGCTGGCTGATCCGCAAGCCGGCGTTCACCGCCACCATCGTGCTCACCGTGGCGATCGGCATCGGCGCCAACACGGCGATGTTCACCGTGGTCAACAGCGTCCTGCTGCAACCACTGCCTTACGACGATCCCGACGAGCTGGTGCTGATGTACGGCTCGTTCCCGCTCAACCAGTTCGCCAGCGTCTCACCGCCGGACTTCCTCGACTACCGCGAGCAGCTGCGCTCCTTCGAGTCCTTCGCCGCGGCGACGTCGTTCATGCGCACGTTCAACGTCACGGGAGGCTCGCGCCCCGAGCGCATCGACGGCGCGTTCGTCACCGCCGGACTGTTCGCGACCCTCGGGGCGAAGCCGGCCCTGGGCCGGACGTTCCGTCTCGACGAAGAGAACGACGCCAGCCGCAACCGGGTGATCCTGTCCCACGGCCTGTGGACCCACCAGTACGGCGGCGACCCCGGGATCGTCGGCAGCACGATCCAGCTCGACGGCGAAGCCCAGGCCGTCGTCGGCGTGATGCCCGCCGGATTCGACTACCCCGCCGGCGCACGGCTCTGGAAGCCGTTGCCGTTCCACACCGAGGAGACCTCGGCTCGCCGGTTCCACTTCCTGCGGCCGGTCGCCCGCCTCGCACCAGGTGTCGATCTGGCGACGGCCCAGGCCGAGGCCGATGTCGTCGCCGAGCAGCTCGCGGCGGCCTATCCCGAATCGAACGACGGCTGGAGCCTCAACATCGTCCCGATGCACACCGCGATCTTCGGCGCCTCCCGGACACCCCTGCTGATCCTGCTCGGCGCGGCCGGTCTCGTCCTGCTCATCGGTTGCGGCAACGTCGCCAGCCTGCTGCTGGCCCGTTCCTCGACCCGGGAGCGCGAGATCGCGGTGCGCACGGCCCTGGGGGCCAGTCGTTTCCGGGTCGCCCGGCAGCTGTTGACCGAGAGTCTGGTGCTGGCCCTGATCGGCGGTGTCGCCGGGGTCGGCCTGGCGATCTGGGCCCTCGAGGGACTGATCGCCCTGGCCCCGGCGGGGTTGCCCCGGGCCGATCGGATCGCGATCGACGGCGGCGTGCTGCTGTTCGCCCTGGCGATGTCGCTGCTCACCGCGTTCGTCTTCGGTCTGGCCCCGGCGATCCAGGCGTCGCTGGGGACCGTCGCCGGGTCGCTGCGTTCCACCGGCTGGAGCCTGCAGTCCCGCTCCGGTTCGCGTGTGCGCAGCGCGATGGTCGTCGGACAGGTCGGCCTGTCGCTGGTGCTGCTGATCGGTGCCGGCCTGCTGCTGCAGAGTCTCTGGCGACTGCAGAGCGTCGATCCCGGCTTCGAGGCCGATGGGCTGTTCCACGCCACGGTGACGTTGAGTGACGAACGCTACGAGGAGGCCGACGCCCGGCGCGGCTTCTACGATGAGCTGATCCGCCGCATGGACGGGCTGCCGGGGGTCGTCTCGGCGTCGGCCGCGGACATCCTGCCGCTGACCGGCTTCGGCAACGACACGTACGTCTGGGTCGAAGGGCACGAACCCGAGCCGGGGCAGGCCCAGACGGCCCAGACCCGCACCGTGACCGACCGCTACTTCGAGACGATGCGCACGCCGCTGCTGCGCGGCCGGGTCTTCGACGGCCGGGAGCGCGCCGACGGACCGGCGTCGATCATCGTCACCCAGAGTCTGGCCCGGAGATTCTTCGGCGACGACGACCCGCTGGGTCAACGACTCGTCGTCGATCTGGGAGAGTCGGTCATCGCGGAGATCGTCGGCATCGTCGGCGACACGCGACAGTTTTCGCTGGCCAGCCCGCCCGACGACACGATGTACTTCGCCCTCTCCCAGCGGCCGCGGCGGGGCATGCGCCTGCTGCTGCGCACCGGCGGCGACCCGTTGCAGTTCGCCGCCGTCGTCGAGAACGAGGTCCACGCGATCGACGGGGAGATCCCGGTCTCCGACGTCGGCACGATGAGCCAGAACCTCGACGCCGCCACCGGAGGCGCACGCTTCCAGGCACTGTTGCTGGGCCTGTTCGCCGGCGTCGCGCTGTTGCTCTCCGCCGTCGGGCTCTACGGGGTGCTGAGCTGGTTCGTCAATCAGCGCATGCGCGAGGTCGGGATCCGCGTCGCCCTGGGCGCCCGTTCCGCGGACGTGATGGCGCTGGTCGCCGGGCGAGGCATGACCCTGGCCGGCCTCGGTCTGGCCCTGGGGCTGCTGTCGTCGATCGCCGCGACCCGGCTGATGAGCGGGATCGTCTACCAGGTCGGCGTGACCGATCCGTCGACTTTCGCCGGCGTGACCGGTGTGCTGCTCGTCGTCGCCGCGATCACCTGCTACCTGCCGGCGCGCCGGGCGACGAAGGTCAGCCCGATGATCGCGCTGCGCCACGACTGACCCGCCGCGACGACCCCGCCCGGCTCTCCTCTGGCCCTGGGCCCCCGGCCCGCTCTACAATGAGGCATCCAGAAGGAGGAGGCGCCCATGTCCCTGTTTCAACCGGTCAATCTGATGAAGTGGATCGACGAGAACAAGGGAGCGCTGAAGCCGCCGGTCGGCAACAAGATGGTCTGGAAGGACGAGCGGGGCACGATCATCATGATCGTCGGCGGCCCCAACGCCCGCAAGGACTACCACGTCAACCAGACCGAGGAGTTCTTCTACCAGATCCAGGGTGACATCACCCTCGGTATCATTCATCCCGACACCGGCAAGCCCGAGGAGATCGTCATCCGCGAGGGCGAGATCTACCTGCTGCCGGCCAACGTGCCTCACAGCCCGCAACGTCCGGCGAACACGATCGGCCTGGTCGTCGAGCAGCCCCGGGAGCCCGGGATGAAGGACAGGCTGCAGTGGTACTCCGACGACACCCACGAGCTGGTCCACGAGGCCGAGTTCACCCTCGAGAACATCGAGACCGATCTGAAGCGGATCATGGGTGAATTCTGGGGCGACGAGAAGCTGCGGACCTGCAAGTCGACCGGCAGTGTCATCGCCCCGCCGACCGAGGCCAAGGCTCCGCCGCCGGCGAAATAGCGGCTGCCGCTGTCACGACTCGCCGTCGTCCGGTTTGGTACGACGGGCTCGCTGCACGGCGAGGGAATCCTCGAGCACCGGCAGGATGGCCCGGTCCTTGGGTCGGTTCGTCGTCTGCTTGCTCTTGATGATTCGCTCCAGCGGCAAGACCGGAATCGTCGTGCCTCCGATCGAGACCTTCAGCGCGTTCCGGGCCTCCTCGGCGAAGGACTCGAGGCCGTGCATGTGAGTCACGATATCGATGAGTTCCGCGCCTCCACCGACCAGCAACGGCGGAGTGTCATGACTCGGTGGGATGTAGGTCGTCCCTGCCCGTCGCAGGACCTCGTGGAGAGCCGGGTCCGATAGATCCGCAAACCAGAGACCGATGTCTTGAGTGATCGCCGGTGTCCCCTGCAGCGCAGCCGCACCGAGTCCCACCACCAGGAATTCGATGCCCTCTTCCACGAGGGCCCGTAGCAGGCCCAGTTCCCTAATTGTGAAGGGCGGTTGCACGTCCACGAATCAGGCTCCGGTTGAGTCGTTCCATCGGGTCGAGCTCCAGCAGGCAGAGCGTGTGCCAGACGTTTTGAAAGCTGGCGCCTGGCGTGTTTCGAACGATCCGGCGGGCTTCCTCGAGACGCTCCCGATGCTCGGGAGCCAGGGATGCCATCGGGTCGGCGCTCGGCGAGCCCGGCTCGAGGAGCTCGGCGGGAGACACGCCCAGTGTCCGGGACAGGGCGAGGATCGTCTTCGGGAGCACCGTCTCGCGGCGCGCCAAGGAGTAGAAAGCGGTGCGACTGACACCGGCCCGGTCGAGGAGCGCGGTCAGGGACTCCCCGCGGCGACGGGCCAGTTCTCGTACCGTTCGGGCGGAGAGTTTCACACCGACATTGTGCTACCAGATAGCACGGATCGCAATCCCCGCGACCGAATTCCCAACCAAAACCCCCGCCAGTCGTCTCAACAGATACCCTCCCTGAATGGATCCTCGTCCCGGATGACACGAAGGGTCGGAGTGCTGCCATGTATAGGTCAACTGACCGTGAGTCGAACGACGAGGAACCGGGCCAAGTGATGAGCCATAACGAACTGGAAACAAAACACTTACCGCTTCCGCCCCGGGACTACCTGATCCTGTTCGCCCTGACCGGTGGCCCCGGTCATGGCTATGGCCTGGTCAAGCAGATCGAGCGCCAGAGCGACGGCGCGGTCCGGCTCGATCCCTCGAACCTCTATCGCTCCCTGCGGGGATTGATGCAGCGGGGCCTGGTCCGGGACCTCGGTCGCCGGGCCACCGCCGAGGACGCGACCGCCCGGCGGCGCTACTACGAGATCAGCGGCCTCGGGCAGCGGGTCGTCACCGCCGAGGCCCGGCGGCTGGCCCGGCTGACCGATGCCGCCCGCAGCGCCCGGCTGATCCCGGGGGTGCGCTCGTGAAGCCGGCCGGCTGGGCCGCCCGCTACTACCGGCTGCTGCTGCTCCTGTTCCCGAGGGACTTTCGCGAGCAGAACGGCCAGGACGCCGTCGAGCTGTTCTGCGATCTCCACCGCGACGCCCGCCGACAGGGCGGACTGCGGGCAACCACCGCCCTCTGGCTCCGCACTGCCTTGCGACTCCCGTGGGTCGCCGCCGCCGAACATCTGAATCCGACATCGAGCCGGGGTGGTCACCTGCCGCAACCGGCGGGGGAACTCGTCATGGACAACCTGCTGCACGACCTCCGGTACGCCGTCCGCTCCCTGCGCGGCCGCCCGACCTTCGCGATCACCGCCATGGCGATCATCGCCCTGGGGATCGGGGCGACGACGACGATCTTCAGCGTGGTCAACGGCGTGCTCCTCGAGGATCTGCCGTACGAACAACCGGACCAGCTGGTCTTCTTCGAGAACGGCAATCACTCGATGCCGGAGTTCAAGGAGTGGCGCGAGCGCCTTCCGTCGTTCCAGACGCTGGCCGCGGTCTGGTCCGAATCCCTCGACCTGACCAACGAGGGCGAACCGGAGCGACTCGTCGCGGGCAAGACGACCGCCAGCGTCTTCGCCACCCTGGGCGGACGTCCCACTCTGGGACGCCTGCTGGGCGAGTCCGATGCACAGCAGAAGAACGCCGTCGTCGTGCTGAGTCACGGCCTGTGGCAGCGCCGCTGGGGCAGCGACCCCGAGATCCTCGGCCGGACGATCGAGCTCGACGGGGCGACCTACGAGGTGGTCGGCGTGCTCGACGAGCAGTTTCACTCACCGCTGTTGCTCGACTCGACGTCGGTCGACCTGTGGATGCCGCTCGACCTCGACGACGAGCGCTACCAGCATCGCGGCTATCACGTGCTCAACGTGATCGGCCGGCTGAAGCAGGAGGCGCTGCTCTCCCAGGCTCAGGCCGAGATGGAAAGCTGGATCAGCTGGGCCGTCGCCGAGTTCCCCGACACCTACGTCCACGAAGAATACCCGCGCCCCGAGTTTCCGCTGTTGACCCTGCACGACGCGACGGTCGGCGCGGTGCGACCGCGCCTGCTGATGCTGCTGGGAGCGGTCGGCATGATGCTGCTGATCGCCTGCGCCAACGTCTCGAACCTGTTCCTGGCCCGCAGCACCGATCGGGAACAGGAGATCGCCGTGCGGATCGCCCTCGGCGCCAGTCGTTCGCGGATCGCCTCGCAGTTGCTGACCGAGAGTGTCCTGCTGGCGCTGGTCGGCGGCGTGTTCGGGTTGCTGGTCGCCGTCGGAGGAATCCAGGCGCTGGTCGCACTGGAGCCGGGCAACATCCCCCGGTTGCAGGGTGTGTCGATCGATCTGCGGGTGCTCGGTTTCGGATTACTGCTCTCCCTCGTCGCCGGTGCCGTGTTCGGGCTGGCGCCTGCACTCTACGGCGCACGCTCCGACGTGCACGGTGCGATGAAGGAGTCCGGCGGCCGCAGCACCGGCTCCCGGGTCCGGCTGCGGATGAAGAACGCGCTGGTCGTCGCCGAGATCGCCCTGGCATTGATTCTGTTCTTCGGCGCCGGTCTGCTGTTTCACAGCTTCGTTTCGCTGAACCGGGTCGATCCCGGCTTCCAGGCCAACGGCGTCGTGACGGTGCCGATGCTGCTCGGCGCGGCCTACGACGGTGACGAGGGGATCAAGCGCACCCAGTTCGCCCGGGCGCTCACCGAGCGGGTCGCCGCCGACTCCCGGGTCGTCTCGGTGACCTCCGGCGCCACCGTCCCGTTCTCGATGGACGGCCGCTGCTGCTGGAGCTCGACGATGTCGCCGGTCGGGCCCGACGAGGGGCCCGAGGCGCGGGCGCTGATCCATGCGATCGCGCCGGACTACTTCGCCACGCTGCAGGTGCCGGTGCGCGGTCGCGAACTGCAGTGGGACGATCCGACCGGCGAGGAGTCGGTCGCGGTGATCTCCCGGGCCCTCGCTGACCAGCTGTTCCCCGACGCCGACCCCCTCGGCGAGAGCGTACGCACGAGGAGCCGCAACCCGAACACGTTCCGCATCGTCGGTGTGATCGACGACCTGAAGCACTGGAGCCTGTCCACCGATCGTGACGCGGACATCTACGTACCCCATCACTACCTCGCCGAGTTCCCGCTGCTCAGCATGGCGGTGCGGGTCCGTCCCGGCACCGAGGCGCTGGTCGCCGAGACCGTTCGCGGTGCGATCCGCGAGCTGGACCCGAACATGCCGCTGCCCGATGTCCGGGCGATGGATGCCTACATCGGCGACACCTACGCCTCGACGCGCTTCCTCTCGACGCTGCTGCTGGTCTTCGCCGGCCTGGCGGTCGTGCTGGCGGCGGCGGGGATCTACGGAACGATGCTCTACACGGTCAGCCAGCGCCGGCGGGAGTTCGGCATTCGCCTGGCCCTCGGGGCGACCGGCCGCCAGGTCGTGCGCCACGTCGTCCGGGAGGGGGCGATCCTGACCGTGATCGGCGTCGCCCTGGGCACCCTCGGTGGCTTCGGCCTGGCGCGCTTCCTGGAGAGTCTCGTGTTCGGCGTGACGACCAGCGACCCCGGTACGTTTGCCGCCGTGGCGGCGATCCTGACCGGGGTGGCCCTGGCCGCCTGTTACTTCCCGGCACGGCGGGCCGCGAACACCGACCCGCTGACGACCCTGCGCGCCGAGTAGCCGCTTGCTACGCTATCCCGATGACCAAGCGCTCCTGGATCGTGGTCGCCGTCGTCGGCGCGGTGATCGCCATGACGGTGCTCGGCTGGCTGCAGTACCGCTACGGCGAGGCGATGCGTCGGGCCGAGATGCGACGCGATGCGGCCCGGGTCGAGCTGGAGCGCATCCGTGGTGGAGCGGACGAGCTGCCGGCCGCGCTGATCGGCCTGGGCCAGCTCGAGCCGGTCGGTGAGCAGGACGCCAGGCTGCTGTTCGACATCGGACGGGCCTACTCCGAGCTGGGACGCCGGAACGATCCATCGATGGAGTCGGACACGCCGCCGCCGGCCGAGGTGGTCGATGCCCACCGCGCCGCCCGCGACGTCTTCCGCCGCCTGCACAACGGCGACCCGCAGCACGTGGAGTCTCTGCAGCAGCTGGTGCGTGCCGAGCGCGACCTGAGTGACGCGCTGCGGCGGCAGGGCTCGGCCGAGGCACGGGGTGTCGCGGCCGAGGCGGTCGACCATTCCGAACAGCTGCTCCAGGTCGTCGCGTTCCAGATCGAGAGCCGCCCCCGGCGCGCCCGGGCCGAGCTGATCGAAAAGCAACGCGAGGTGCTCGACGAGGTCACCGAGACGATTGCGTTTCTCGAAGGCCACGGCGCCGAGATTCCCGACTCGCTCCGCGCGACACTCGGCGCCACCGGCGAGTAGCGCGAACCGGAGTTCACGCTTCCGGTCACCGGCGGAACCGTGGTTCCAACCGCCCTTCGACCGATCGACCGTCGCGGAAATCCCGTCCGCAGCTTCCCGTTCGCCTCAGATCATAACCCCCGCGAAGTCCGCGCTCCGTACGTACGTTGATGCGCATCTGCTTCCGGGGGGCGTTCGTGCATGGCACGGGATTCGAACGCGAAAGGAGGAGGCATGGGCTCGAGAAACAGGAACCGATGGATTCAGGTAGGCATGGTCGCGATGGTCGTCGCGGCAGCGTGGACTGCGTCCCTGGCAGGGCAGTGCACGTTCACCGAGAAGGGTACGGTCTGGCTACTCGACGAGGACTGCGAGGCCAAGTCGACGATCTGGGTTCCCCAGGGATACACCCTTGACGGACGTGGCCACAGGATCACCGCCGTGGAGGGTTTCCCCGGTGGCTGGGTCGGCGCGATCGTCCAGAACGAGGGGCCGCTGGCCCACGTGCGCAACACGGTTATCTCGACCGATGCACTCGAGTGCATCTGTCAGGAGGGGCCGGATCGCCTCGACGCGATCCGCTTCGACGGCGCCAGCGGCTCGATCACCGACAACCTGATCGTCAGCCCGAACAAGGGCGACGATTGCGGTTGCCAGGAGGGCATGGGGATCTCGATCCGTAATCCGCCCTTCGACGGTTCGGGCGGCGGCGGCGGCGGCGCGACCCACGTGGTCGAGGTGCTGCGCAACGTCGTCCGCGACTACGGCAAGGGAGGCATCTTCGTCGCCGGAGATGTCGAGGCTCTGGTGCGCCGGAACCTGATCCGTGGTGCGGGCCGGACCGAAGCGGTCGGCCAGAACGGCATCCAGGTCGGCTTCGGGGCGGCGGCGGAGTTGACCAACAACACGGTCACCGGCAACTGGTTCGAGGGTGGCGCCGAGGCGACCGGCGTGCTGATCTTCGAGTCCGACGACGTGATGGTGCAGCGCAACGACCTGCTGAACAACCAGACCTCGATCGCGACCGAAGCCTGGTGCTGGTACCGCCCCTCGGCGGACCGCAACACGATACTCGGCAACTTCATCGATCAGACGCGGACCGGCATCAGCGTCGCGTCGCTGGCGCTGGACGAGCCGTTCAGCAACTGCAGCCCGAGTGCCAACGACAACCGCATCGTCGACAACATGGTGACGACGAGTCGCGGTCGGGTCGCGCTGACGGTCGTCTCGCGCACCGATTGCGAGGATTGCGACTGGCAGCCCGAGGCGAAGGATCCACGGATCCGCGACAACTGGACCAAGGGCTTCGATTTCGACCTGATCCTGTTCGAGGACGGGGCGCCGTTGAACAAGAAGGGCAAGGCCCTGGTGATCCCGTACCTTCCCTGACCGAAAGAGACCCCGGGCGCAGTGGCGGCGCGCCCGGGGAATCCCGGCGTCCGCCGGATCAGTTCCGGGAACGGGATCCGCAGGGATCGACCGCCTGCACCCGGTAGCCGAAGTCGACCGCCGCACTCGCCCCACCGACGTGAGTCGTGCTGCTGGTCGCCGGGTCGCAATCGAGACCGGCCGGGCAGGCGATCTCGTCGCCGCTCGCCAGATCGAACACCTTCAGGTGGTACCCGGACGCACCGTCGCGGGCCGGCCAGCTGAGCAGCAGGTCATCCCCCGCCTTGTCCACGAACGGGGCGACCGCGAAGCCGATGTTGAAGGCCTGGCTCGAGAGCTGGGCCGGGTCCGCCCGCACCTTGAACAGCGCGGCGGAGCGATAGGGCACGACATCGCCGACGTCGGGATCGGTGTAACGCAGGGCGGTGACGACGGTGGCGTCGAGGGCCGCGCCGGGCCAGCCCTGGATCGTGATCGAGGTCGGTTCCGATCCCGCAGGTGCCGCGAGGTAACCCTCCTCGCCGGGGAGCGCCGTGCGGTTGCCGTTGGCGTCCCAGTCGGCCAGCGCCTCGGCATCGTCGGAGTCACCCCAGGAGACGACGTAGCCCCAGTCGGTGATGCCCGGTTCGCCGCCCAGATTCGAACCGTCGGCGGGCAGGGCCCAGTCGATACGCGTTCCGGCGAGACAGGCCTGGGCCTCGATCTGGTACGGCGGGTAGGGGCCCCAGGTGAAATCGGCGCCGTCGGTCACGTTGCCGACCGCGGTCCAGTCGTCGCCGGTGATCGTCTCGTCGGAGGGTGACGAGACGAGGGCCAGCAGGCCGTACTGCTCGCTGACCCAGAAGTAGTCGAAGGCGCGCAGGGCGGTCGAGCCGAGCTGACAGGTCGTGATGAAGTCGACACCGGCGAGCAGGTCGGTGTCCTGGCGCAGCAGCAACGCCGGCAGGTAGTTGCCCGCGGGCACGTGAATGAAGCCGTCCTCGACCGCCGTCATCCGGAAGCCGGCACCGTCGCCGAGCCGGCCCCGGGCCCGGGGTGCCAGGGTGCTGCAGCTCGGATAGCAACCCTCGCCGCAGACACCGGACAGGGTCAGCCGGAGTCCGTTGCCGTCGTCGCACTCGTTCCAGACCCCCGAGGTCCAGCTGTCACCGACGCCGAGGACGGCGCTCTCCGGTGTCGCGCCGCTGAAGCGGAAGAAGCGCAGGAAGCGATCGTTGCCTCCGGCGCTCTGCTCGAAGCAGACCTGGGTCCAGTCCTCGGGGTGACCGACGTCCCGGGCCGTGAACGGGACGTCGATCGACGGGTCGGCGCCGGTGTCGTTGTCGTTCAGGGCGAAGTAGTCCTGGGCCGTCAACGTGCCGCCAGGCCCGTAGCGGTCGATCTTCAGATAGGCCTGCCACGTCCCGTCGGCCGGCGTCTCGCCGACGTCCCGTGCGGTGCAGCCGTCGAAGCAGCTCGCGCCGGCCGGGTCGTCCCGGGTCGTGTTGAAGGTCCGGTGATCGAGCAAGCCCGGCGGGAGTCCGCTGAAGTCCCAGACCTCGGGCAGGGTGACCTCCGAGGAGGGGTCGCCGGGGTCGGGCTGGTAGTCCACGTCGACGGCGTCGGTGGCGATCATCTCGGGCACCGACGTCCAGCTCGGGTCGAGATCGGTCAACGGCGTGTCGGTCTCGACGGAGTACTGGAGAAAGCCGGTGGCTCCCGGCGTCAGCGCCGCGTGGAGCGCCGGGTAGGGGATCGTGATGCCGTTGTCGGCCAGCGCGTCCCGGACCAGCACCAGTTCGCCGGACTCGACCCGGAACGCTGTGCCCGGCTCAGGCTCCCGGCCTTCGAGGGTCGCCGCTACGCGGCCGGCTGCCTCGACGAAGCGGTAACGACGTCGGAGTTCTCCCGACGCGTCGGTGAACGATTCCCGGTGCAGCAGCACTTCCCGGGGGCCCGACGGGAGCAGCAGGATCCCCTCGGCGACGACCGCTCCCTGCAACACGGCGCTGTCGTAGCGATCGCCGACACGAACCGTGCGAGATTCGCGAAGCTGGCCGCGAAGCAAGCTGCAGCGCAGCGACTCGTCGGCCGCCGGCGCGTCGGGGCAATGATCGGCGACACGGCCGTAGGTCACGCCCTCGATAACGCCGCTCAGGTCCCAGAAGGTCCGCTGCTCGAAGCCGGCGGGAAGTGCGAGAGTCGTCGTGGAGCCCAGGCCCGAGCCGGCGAAGCGCAGCATCGTCGTCCGGCGGAACTCCGTCTCCGGTGACGACGAGACCGTCACCTCGGTCGCCTGGACTCCCGGCGTCATCGAGAGGAGCACGCTGACGACCACGACGGCCGCGGTCAGCAACAGGGATGACGAAAGCGGACGGCGACGGGTCGGTTTCATCGGTGGCATCCTCGGCGCATCATCCTTACGGTGTACGCAATTCATCCCTCGCCGAACAGAAGTTTTCACCGATCGCCCCAGGACCACTCGACGGAGAGCGTCGCCCGGCGCTCGATGATGTCGCCGAGGATGTGCTGCTGGATCGGCTCGTCGAGCAGGTTGGTCACCTGCCCGGTGACGCCGAAGCCGGAGTCCGAGCGCCACCCGGCACGCAGCCCGACCAGGGAGTAGCTCGGCACCCAGCCCCAGAAGTCCGAGGTGAGCACGTCCTGCCAGAACGTCTCGTCGACCCAGTCCCAGCTGACGCCGGCGAACCAGCGGGGCCGCTCGATCTGCGCCGACAGGCTGACGCGATGCTCCGCCGGGATGTTGACCCACGAGCGCGTGTTGCCGATCTCCCCGTCGCCGTCGATGTCCATGTCGGATTCGATCTCCTGCCGGACGGTCTCGATCCGCTCGCGCATCGGCACACCGTCGGCGACCGGGTCGTCCTGCCACGTGTAGTTGCACGACAGCGTCACGCCCGCCGGGGCGAACCAGGTCGTTCCGAGTTCGATACCGCGGTCCCGGGCCGTCGCACTGTTCTCGTAGCGAAACAGTGACGGCACCTGCCCGTCGAGCAGGATCGACAGCGCGTGGTTGTAGGCGATCGGTCCCTGCAGGCACAGCTCGTTGAACGGCGGGATCGCCGAGAGGTAGGGGCAGACGTCGGTGGGCGGCGCCTCGTCGATCCCGTCGCCGTCGGGGTCCGTGGGCAACACGATGTCGTCGACCGTTCCCGGCAACCCATCGGGACCGTTGCCGTAGCTGGCCAGCAGCGGGAAGTCGATCCCGCGTTCCGAGCGGGTGCGGTAGACCGTCGCCGCCAGTTCGAACGCGCCGAGCCGGGCCGCGTAACCCAGCTCCACCGAGGAGGTCGTCTCCTCGTCGAGATCCCGGTTTCCCTCGGCCCGGGTGACGGCGATGTAGTCCGGCGCTTCCCCGGGCGGTGCGCCGCAGTTGTCGGGTTCCATCGAGCAGACGACCTGGGCCAGTGGGTCGAAGAACGGGAAGCCGACGACCTCCTCGTCCAGCTCTTCCCAGTCCAGGATCGCCACCGGAATACTCGGCACGAGCAGGTCGGTCTCGATCACCGACGGGGCCCGGAACGCCTCGCCCCAGGCGAGGCGAATCGTCTGATCCGGCGTCGGCTTGAACCGCAACGCCGCCCGGGGGGAGAAGACACTGCCGACGATCTCGCGGATGTGATCGACCCGTCCGCCGGCCAGCGCCCACCAGCGCGAGGCCAGCCGGTAGTCGACCTCGGCGAACAGCGCGCCGCGGGTCCGGTGGTCGGCGTCGGGCGCGATGCTCAGGTCGTAGTCCGAACGACCGGCCTCGGCCCCGAACCCCAGCACCCCGCGATCGCCGAGCACATGCTGGCCGCGGAACGAGCCGTTGGCCGTCGTCGACGTGAAGGCGAACGGCAGCCCGTTGATCAGGTTGATCGCGTCACCGTCGAAGTGGGTCACGTCGACCTGCCCCTCGTACAGCCCCTGGCGATAGCGTGCCTGCAGGAACGAGCTGTCGGTGCCCGAACCGATCTGGAACGGACCGAGTCCGGTGGCGATCCAGCCCTGGGTGCCGCCCCAGCCGCCTTGCAGGATCCACTCGCCGCCGCGATCCGTCCGCCGGTCGGCGCGGAGGTCGAAGCGAGGTTGCTCGGTGGCGGAGTTGACGAACGACTCGTCGATCAGCCCCAGGTCGGGGTCGATCGTCTCGCCGAGGAAGTTGGTGATCGTCTGCGGTCGGGCAAAGGCCTCGGCCTCGTAATAGCTGCCGGAGACCCGCAGATCCCAGTCGCCGGCGGGGAAGCTCTGACGGGCCTCGATGCGTCGTGTGTCGTAGTCGCCGGCCTCGGCGACCAGCCGGCCCCCCGGCGTGTCCCGGGGACTCCTGGTGATCACGTGGACCACGCCGCCGACGGCGTTGGCGCCCCAGATCGCCGACGCCGGCCCGCGAACGACCTCGACACGATCGACGATCGAGAAGTCGGTCGGGGCGAACTCCCAGAGCACGAACCCCAGGAAGTCCTGGTACAGGTTGCGTCCGTCGGCCAGGGCGAGCGTCGAGTTGTTGATGCCGCCGGTGGCGGAACGCGAGGCGACGTTGACGTCTCGTACACTGAACTGGACGACGTTGACGCCGGGGACCCGGCGCAGGTAATCGGCCAGGATGTCTCCCGGAGTCTGCTCGAGGGTCTCGCCCTCGAGGACGTCGACCGCAGCGGGGGCATCGATCCGGGCGCCGCGACTCGTCGAGGCCGAGACGACGACCGCCTCCTCGACCCGGGGCTTCTTCGCGTCCTTCTTGTCGTCGGCCGGCTTGTCGTCGCCCGAAGCCTGGGGCGCGGCGATCGCGGGGAGGGCGAACCACGAGAGCAGGAGCAAGATCCGCAGGGTCGAACGAAGCATCGCCAGGATCATAAAGGTTTGAGTGTCGCGGCCCGCGACATTCCCGGCGGGCCGCGTCGGAATCCGCGACGGCGTGTCCAAGTGCCGTGGATTCAACCGCTTCCACCTCGTGCCGCCGCTCCGACGACGGGAACGTGTCGGAGACGACTACACGGACCCGGAGTGCCAGAAGTTCCAAAACCGATTTTTCCCATGCAATACCGTCACTCGTCGAGTTGGCACCGGGGTTGCTTTGTAACGGTCCGGGGAACGGCAAGAGATGGGAGAACCGTCATGCAGGCCAAGAAGAAGATACTCGTGGTGGATGATGATGTCGCAATCAGCGAGTTCGTCTGTGAGGCGCTCCAGATGGCCGGCTACGAGGTCGAGTGCGTGCACGACGGGGCGCAGGCGATGGAGAGCCTGGGTCGGTTCCGGCCCGACGCGATCCTGATGGACGTCGTGATGCCCCGGGAGAACGGCTACCGGGTTTCCCGCCGCATCAAGGAGCAGTCCGACACCGGCGGGGCCAAGGTGCTGCTGCTGACCGGTCGCTGTCTACGGTCGGATCCGGATCGCGAGGCGCTGTTCCTCGAGTTCTCCCGGGCCGACGGTGTGCTCTACAAACCGTTCGCCCTGCACGAACTCCAGCAGCAGGTTCACTCGCTGCTGGCGGCCTGACCGGGTGTCCGCCCCGCCGCCGTCTCGAGGGCCCGGGCCAGGCGGTCCAGGTTGCGACGCATGCTGCCGCGCTCCTCGACGATCGGACGGTTTCGTTCGAGGGAGCGGCGCTGCAGTTCGCGGTCGTCCATCGCCCGGGTCAGGCAGGCCGCCAGCGCCGCGTCGTCGCCGGGCTCGAACAGCAAGCCGTTGTCCTCGTCCACGACCCACGGCGTGTTGGCGTCGATCCGGCTGACCACCGGCAACAGGCCCGAGGCCATCGCCTCCAGCAACGAGACGCTGGTGCCGTCGCTGTGGGTCGCCGAGATGTAGATGTCGGCGCTGCGCAGGATCCCCGGCACCTCGTCATGATCGACATGGTCGGTGAACGTCACCCGGGAAGCCAGGCCGGCCTCCTCTGCCAGGCGCCGGTTCTCGGGAACCAGCGAGCCGCCACCGAGGAAGGTGCAGTGGAACTCGCGTCCGGCGTCCCGCAGCCGGGCCAGCGCCCGGACGACCGAGGCGATGTCGTAGACCTTCTCGTGCTTGCGAGTGCAGATCAGCCGCGTCGCCGGATGCCGGGGCATCGCAGGGTCGGCGGCGAAGCGATCGACGTCGGCGCCGAAGTTGAGCTGCATCAACTTGCGTTCGTCGACCCCCAGCCGTAGCAGCTCGTCGGTCAGGTTCTGGGCCACCGTGTTGATCAGCGCGGCCCGCTTGCAGACGTGACGGATCGTCGCCTCGCGGAACCACAGCCCGAGCCCCTTGCGCCCGTTGGCGTTGAACACGTCTCCACCGACTGCTGCGACGACGAGGGGAGTCCGCCGGGTCAATGCGGCGAGGAGTCCGTTGGAGGAGAGGTAGGGGGCGAAGACGACGTCAGGGTCGAACTCGCGCATCATCCGGCGCACCCGCGGCACCCGGCTGAAGAACAGATGCTTGTTGGCGAACTTGTTGAACGGCTCGACGCCGATGAACTCGACATCGATGCCCTCGAGCCTGTCCGGCGCCATGCTGACGACCTTGACGGCCCAGCCGCGCTCGACGAACGACGTCGCGAAGTACCGCGTCCACGGTGCATCGGTGTGGGCTACCAGGAAGACTCGCATCGAAGCGAAGCTAACGCCGTGCGGGCTGTACATCAAGCCGATTCGCCAGCCCGTGCCTCGCGGACTAGCATGTTTCGACCGCCGTCGACGACGACCGCAAACGGAGAACCACGAGGATGCAGCTCGGTCGAACCATGCTTCGGTCCGTGGCCGGGATCGCCGTCGTCGCCCTCGCAGCAGGATGCAGCGAGGCGCCGCCGCCGGATCGGCGGGCCCCTGGCGCGTCACCGGGGCCGGTCGAGACCACCGGCTTTCTCGCGCTGGGGAACGACCGGCTGTACTACGAGGTGGCCGGAGCCGGCGTACCGATCGTGCTCATCGGCGGCGGGAGCGGGATGGATCTCCGGCAGTGGGATCGGGTGCAAGCGCTATGGACGCCGGACTACCGGGTGATCCGCTACGATCCCCGGGGCGTCGGCCGCTCCGACAACCCGACGGCCCGCTACTCCGAGGCCGACGATCTGGCGCAGCTGCTGGACCGACTGGAGCTAGCGCGGGTCGCGGTCATCGGCCTGTCCTCGGCCGGTGGCCTGGCTCTCGAGTTCGCGATCCAGCATCCCGGGCGTGTCGCCGGCGTGGTCGTCTCGGCGCCGTTCGTGCCGGGCTTCTCGTTCTCCGACGAGATGATGATCCGGCTGAACCGCTTCAACGAGGCGGCCCGGGCCGGCCGGGAGCCGTTCCTGGACGCGATGTTCGAGGATCCGCACTTCATGCCGGCGCCGCTCGATCGTGCGGTGCGGGGCAAGGCCCGGCAGAACATGGCCGAGCAGTTCGACAAGGGCGCCGATTTCGACATGAGCCTGCCGGTCGCGCCGGATCCACCGCTGATCGAGCAGCTGGCCCGGATCCAGGCCCCGGTCCTGCTGCTGGCCGGCGAGCTGGACCACCCCGAGGTCCTGCGCCGGAATCGGGTCTTCGCCGAGCAGATTCCCACCACCGAACAGCACACCGTGGCCGATGCCGGGCACAACACCCACCTGGAGAACCCCAGGGGGTTCGTCGCAGCAACCGCTGGATTCCTCGGACGCCTGCGCTAGCTCGCGTTCCCGGGCCGCGCTCCCCGGTCATCGCTGACCAATCCCCGCTGACCAATCCCCGCTGACCAATCCCCGCTGACCAATCCCCGCTGACCAATCCCCGCTTCCCCGTGCCGACGATCGAGTTGCTCGACCGGCTGCTCGAGACGTTCTTCCTGCCCCAGCGCCTGGCAGCCTGGGTCGCCGGAACGATGGGATTGCTCGGTCTCGGTCTGGCCGCCGTCGGGATCTACGGTGTCGCCTCGTTCGCCGCCGCCCAGCGTACCCGGGAGATGGGCGTTCGCCTGGCCCTCGGCGCGCGCCCGATCGACGTGTTGCGGTTGATGGTGCGTCAGGGTCTGCGGGCCCCGGTGATCGGCATGGCGGTCGGTCTGATCGTGGCCACTGCGTTCTCGCTGGTCGCGAGAAACGCGATCGACGGGATCCGGCCGGGAGACCCGGCGACCTTCGGCGGTGTCGTCATCATCCTGTTGCTGGTCGCCGGCCCGTCGGTCGGGTTGCCGGCCCGGCGAGCGGCGAGGCTCGATCCGGCGCGCACGCTTCGAGCCGAGTAGCGGCCGCTCCGAGCGCCGCCTGTCGCCTGGCGCGATCGAGACCCGCGCGAAGATCGTCGATCAGATCGCCGGCCTGCTCGATCCCTGCCGAGAGGCGCATCAGGTTGTCCGAGATCCCCGCACGCCGCCGCGCCGCGGGCTCCATCGCGGCGTGGGTCATCGTCGCCGGATGCGAGATCAGGCTCTCGACGCCGCCGAGGGATTCGGCCAGGGTGAAGCAGCGCAGCCCGTCGACGAGGGCATCGACGGCCGGGCGTCCACCGGCGACCTCGAAGCTCAGCATTCCGCCGTGGCCCGACTGCTGCTCCCGGGCGACTTCGTGACCCGGATGTCCGGGGATCCCCGGGTGGTGAACCCGCTCGACAGCGGGATGCTCCCGGAGCAGCTCGAGTAACGCCCACGCATTCTGTTCGTGAATCCGCATCCGGGCGTGCAGCGTGCGCAGCCCGCGCAGGGTCTGGTAGCTGTCGAACGGCGAGCCGGCGAGTCCGAGGCAGTTGGCCCACCAGGCGATCTCCCGGGCCAGCTCCGGCTCCTTCGCCAGCAACGCGCCGCCGACCACGTCGCCGTGTCCGTTGAGATACTTCGTCGTCGAGTGCACGACGAGATCCGCGCCGAGTTCCAGCGGTCGCTGGAACACCGGGGACAGAAACGTGTTGTCGACGACGACCCGTGTTCCGGATCGCCGAGCCCGGGCGACGATGTCGCGGATGTCGGTGATCCGCATCAATGGATTGCTCGGCGACTCGATCCAGACCATGCGCGGTGGATCGACGAACGCGGCGTCGACGCAACGTGGATCCGACAGATCCGTGAACGCGACGTCGATTCGATCTCGCCGGGCCAGCGCCTCGAGGAGCCGGTAGGTTCCGCCGTAACAGTCGTGAGCCGCGACGACACGGTCTCCGGGTTCGAGGAGCTGCAGCGCGAGGTGGATCGCCGACATGCCCGAGCCGGTGACCGTCGCTCCGGCGGCGCCCTCGAGCTCGGCCAGCGCCTCGGCCAGCAGGTCGCGGGTCGGATTCCCGGAGCGCGTGTAGTCGTACTCGCGCTTTCCTCCGACGCCGTCGAAGGTGAAGTTCGACGTCAGGTGGATCGGCGGCATCACCGCACCGTGCTGGCGCTCCCGGGCCACACCGGCGCGAACCGTCCGCGTCGTCACGCTGTTCCCCGGGCCGCTCGACGCCGGGCTGCTCGGCGTACGGCCGCTCATCGGCGGACCGCCTGCGACCGGCAACCGGCGAGACGCTCGACGTCCTCCCACAACGCCCGCGCGGTTCCCTCGGCCCCGATGCCGTCGCCGTCCAGGTGCAGCCACTCGCCGTTCTTCCGGTGAAAGCCGTAGCGCACTCTGCCCGGCGCGGTCGCCCTGGCCCAGCCCGATTCCCTGGGGAACGGTTGATAGGCAAGCTCGCCGCCGCCACCGTTGTGGAAACGTCCGATCAAACGTGTCGTCTCGCCCCGGGCGGCGCGGCTACGCAGACGCTGCGGATCCAGTTCGCGCAGATCCTGGCGCGAGAAATCGTCGGGGTTGTAGCGGCGTCCGCGCAGCGCGCCGAGGACGATCGCCAGCTTGATCGCCGCGTCGTCGCCACGGAAGTCCTGCTCCGGGTCGGGCTCGAGTACTCCCTCTCGCCGGGCGTGGTCGACTCCGCGATCGAACGCTGCGCCGCCCTCGATCGCCTGCAGGATCGTCGTCGTGCTGGCGTTGCCACCGATCCACACCGCGTCGCAATCCTGCCGGAGTACCGGCAGCCACTCCTGGAACCGTCGCCCCACACCACCGAGCGCCGCGTTGCAGCCGAAGCGGTCGCGGTACTCCGTGCGCAGCCAGTCATGGGGCACCCGGGCCAGGCCGTGCTTCGAGGCCACCGCGAGCCGGCGGCCGCTGCGGAGCACCGCGTCGCCCCGTTCGAACGCGGCGATCGCATCGGTCGGCGCGCTTGCGCTGGCATCGACGACGATGTCCGAGTCGATCGCCAGGGGCGAGACGCCGGACGGGAGCAGGGCGCCGTCCCCGCAGGACTCCAGCGAGTGGCCCCAGGATTTGCTGTCGGCGATGCGCAGCGGATCGAGTCCGCTCGCGCGCACGAGGGTGCGCTTCGAGTCGGTCACGGCGACCAGCGAGTGTCGCGAGCCGGAGAGCAGGCGCAGCAGTGCGCGGCCGACGCTGCCCGGTCCGATCAGGTGGATCCGCGCCGGGGCCGTTGCCTGGCGCAGCGCGGGTACGGTGGGTGAGGTGCCCGATGCCTGGAAGGCGTCGGAGAGGTTGTGGGTGGCTTGGGTCGACATCGGCAGGTCCCTCGTATCGGCGGGCTGGTCGCTCCGGTGAGACACCCGCGTAGCCGCAAGGGACGATTCGCTCGATGCCGATCCATCGCGGCAACCGCGACGCGCCGACTCCGGCGACTCATCTCTCGCGACCCCGTCCGG
This sequence comes from uncultured bacterium, assembly GCA_942490715.1. Lineage (GTDB taxonomy): Bacteria > Acidobacteriota > Polarisedimenticolia > Polarisedimenticolales > Polarisedimenticolaceae > CALNYP01. The sequence goes on along the minus strand of CALNYP010000005.1, from coordinate 46,678 downwards.
GGTCCCGCAGGAGTTGGCACCATTCCGGCGAACGATTCGCCGTCGGTTGCCCCGGCTTCAAAGGGCCCGTCCCTCAGCCGGTCTCGATGAGTGCGAGGGATAGATACCAACCGCGGATCGGCCGGTCAATCGCAGGTGTCATAAGCGATCAGGAGTCGGTGGCTGTGTTGCGGTAGATCTCGGCGTACGCGGCGACCATGCGATCGATCGAGAACCGCTCGTCGATCCGTTGCCGGGCTGCCGAGCCCAGCGCCTTCCGTTCGTCGGCGGATTGTTCGAGCAACTGGACACAGGCGTTGCCGAGGGCGACGGGATCCCGACTCGGCACGACCCTGCCGGTGTCGCCGATGAGTACGGCAGTGTCACCGACCGCGGTCGCGACACAGGGGACGCCACAGGCCATCGCCTCACCGACCGCATTGGGGAACGACTCGCCGAGGGAGGAGGAGACGGCGAGGTCGAGGGCGGCCAGGATCCGCGGCACGTCGTCCCGTGGCCCCAGCAGATGCACTCGTTCGGCCAGTCCGGATTCCGAGATCCAGCCGGCGAGGGCCGGTTGTCCGGGCACCACGCCGCGGCCGCAGAGCACGAAGCAAGCCTCGGGAATCGCCCGGGTGATCCGCGACGCGGCCCGCAGGAACGTCGCGTGGTCCTTCTGCGGATGCAGCCGCGCGGTCAGCCCGATGAACCGTGCGCCGGGAGGACAGCCCAGCTCCCGGGCCAGCGCATCGTGGGCCGTCGCGTCGGGCCGGAACATCGCGGTGTCGATTCCGTTGCGCAGCACCTCGGCGCGGTCCGCCGCATACCCCCGGGCCTCATGGGACCAGCGCGCCGCCTCGGAGTTATAGAGGATCCGCCGGGGCAGCCAGCCCGAGACCAGCGCCAGCAACCGGGTCAGCAACATCACCGAACTCTCGTTGCTCTCCGGGTCGAGGTTCGCGTGACGCACGCTCCAGATCACCCGCCGGTTGCCGGCCAGTCGCGCCGCCAGTCCGCCCAGCAGATCGGCGTGGTAGAGCCAGGTCTGCACCACATCGGGCTTCCAGCGACGGATCGAGCGGATCAGCCGGAACCAGCGCAGCGGGTTGCGCTTCATCTCCAGCGCCTCGACGTCGATGCCCAGCTCGCGGATCTTGCCGGCCAGCGGCCCCGACGTGGTCAGCGAGATCACACGGCACTCGTGCCGCTCGACGTCGAGACGACCCAGCAAGCGGAAGAGCGCCGTCTCCGCACCGCCGACCTCGAGCCCGGTGATCACGTGCAGGATCCGCAGTCGATCGCTCAACGGCTCATCCCGGCACACGGTTGCGCCACTTCCAGCGGAAGCCGGCGAGCAGGGCGTTCTCCCAGGCACGATCGATCCAGTTGCGTGAGCCGACGCCGTCGATCAGCTCGTCGAAGCTGCGCACCAGCCCGTCCCGGTGGGTGCAGAGGAAGCGTTCCAGTTCGTCGAACTGCGCGTCGGACATCTCGTTGGTGTGAAAGGCGATCGTCACCGTGCCGAAGGGAAACGGCCGTGGCCGCCGGGTCTGCTGGGGGATCCAGAGCAACCCCGCGTCGTCCTGTCGGGGGCGGAAGCCGAAGCCGTCGCTGACGACCCGCAGCTCGAGGTCCTGCAGCACCGCCAGCGTGTCGTCGTCGAAGGCGTGGCCCGGGGCGACCCAGACCCGCGGGTCGAGCCCCTGCTCCCGCAGCAGCCGCAGCCCCTCGGCGATCCGCCGGGACTGCTCGTCCCGGGAGTGTCCCGAGAACTCGCTGACGGTCTTGAACGGCAACAGGTTCGTGACGTTCCGGGAGTCGTACAGATGACGGTAGCCGTGAAGGCCGATCACGTGGCCCCGCTCCTGCCAGGCCCGGGCCCGGTCCCAGAAGTCGGGATCCGGCGGGTCGATCTGCAGCGTCGGGTCCTGGTTGTCCGGGACCACCGCCATCAACGCGGTGACGGCGAAGCGGTCCAGCAGCTCTTCGGCGCGCTCCCACCTCGACCGATCCATCGTCGGGCAGAGATCGTCGAAGCGGAGCCAGTAACGAGTCATCGATCGCAGTATCGGGCCGCCCGGGCGGCGGGTCAACGTCGTCGCTTCAACGCTGGAGCCAGAGGGTCGCGTTCCGGCCGCTGGTGCCGTGTTCCAGGGTCCGGCATTCGAGCCCCTGCCAGACCCGGCGGAAATGCCGCCGGGTCGGGAACGGGTGGCCGATCTTGAAGCCGGTCGTCGCATTCAACCGGCTCCGCAGCCGGTGACCCAGCGAGGTCTCGCCGTACAGGTCGATGCAGGGCGTCACCACGTGAGCCCAGCCACCGGGGGCGACAAGTCCGTGAACGATCCGGGCGAAGGCCCGGTCGTGCATCGAGTAGTACCAGCAGATCCGGTTGAAGACGAGATCGAAGCGCCGCCCCAGTCCCGGCGCCTCCTCCAGGTAGCCGGTCGCGAACAGCGCCTGTTCGCCGGCGGACTCGACGCGTCGTCGGGCGATCTCGCGGTAGTGCGCGCTGACGTCGAACCAGGTGACCCGGGCGCCGCGGCGGGCGAAGGCGAGGGTGTAGCTGCCCGGTCCGCCGCCGAGATCGAGAACCTCGCGCCCGGCCAGGGGGCCGACGCGCTGTTCGATCGCATCGGTCAGCGGCGCCGTGTCGCTGCTCCACTGGTCGTTGGAGTAGCTGGCGGCGTGCTCCGCCGGCACCGGATCCCAGCCGCGCTCCGGCCTCTGAACTCGTGCAAGCAGCTGGTTGATCACGGGTCCCTCGCGGCGACGACGCATGGTACCACCGACGAGCGCCGACGAAGCAGGCGCACGGCGGCGGTCTGCTATTCTCGCCTTCCCCGATCGCCGGGGCGAGGACCGACATGACCGTCGAACAGGATCGCGCTCCGTGGAGCATCGTCCCGCGCTTCCGCACCGGGGACGAGGTGCTGTCCCTGGAGCGGCTGGGCAGCGGCCACATCCACGACACATGGCAGAGCCGCGTCCTCGACCGAGGAGTCGAACGGAGCTTCGTCCATCAACGCATCAACACCCACGTCTTTGCCTCGCCGGAACAGATGATGGAGAACCTCGGCCGTGTGACCGGGCACCTGGCGACCAAGATCCGCGCCGCCGGCGGCGATCCGGCCCGGGAGACGCTGACCGTCGTGCCGACCCTCGAAGGCCAAGCGCTGCTGCGGGAGGGTAAGGAGGTCTGGCGCACGTTCCGGCACATCGACGGGACCCGGACCTGGGATGCCCCGCGGAGTCCCGAACATGTCGCCGAGGTCGGTCGCGCGTTCGGTCAGTTTCTCGACCGCATCGCCGATCTGCCACCTCCGCGGCTCCACGAGACGATTCCCGGCTTCGGCGATACTCTCGGTCGCCTGCACACCTTCGACGCGGTGCTGGAGGCTGCGCCCTTGCCGGTGCGCGTCGCCCGGGCCGCCGAGGAGATCGCCTTCGTCGGCGAGAACCGGGGCCTCTCCCGCATCCTGGTCCAGGCTCTCGCCGACCGGGACGTGCCCGAGCGGATCATCCACTTCGACACCAAGCTCAATAACGTCCTGTTCGACGCCGGCACGAGTGTCGCGATCTGCGTCATCGATCTCGATACCGTCATGCCCGGTACGCTGCTCTACGACTTCGGCGATGCGGCGCGGCGCGCAGCGTGCCGCGGTGAAGAGGATTCGGGCGGTGCGAGGCTGGATCTCGAGCTGTTCGATGCACTGGTCGACGGCTTCGTCGCCGGAAGTGCCGGACGGATCACCGGCGGCGAGTACGAGCGATTGGTCGACGCCTTCTCCGCGCTGGCGTTCACGATCGGGCTGCGCTTCTTGACCGACTATCTCGAAGAGGATCGCTACTTCCGCGTGACCCAGCCCGGGCAGAACCTCGATCGTGCCCGCGGTCAGTTCGCCCTCGTCCGCGAGGTCCACCGCAATCGAGACGAGATGCGCGGAATCGTCGAAAACCATCGCCCCGATCACGTCTGACGCTTTCGCTTTTTGAACCTTTCGGAGTCTGCGGTACGTCCGCGGCATTCTCCGCATTCCACATCCGGATTTCGTAACGTACCTTACGAACAATGCCATTGTTCGCAGGGATTGATCCCCTTACATTCCACTCTGTCCGCAGTGCACGGGTTTTCGTGAACACTCACGGGGTACCCGCGGCCGATTACGGCGGAGGGATCGTTGGGGGACGGACCACCGATCGCAATTGGCCTATCGATGGGCGACCCCACCCATCCATAGGCGAGTGAAGCATGACGAAACAGACGCAGATCAACGAATGGATCCCCCGCATCATCGCGCTCCTCTGCGTGCTGGCGATGCCCGTTCTGGCACTGGCTTCGACACCGGAGCTCCAGGTGGTCACCGTCCCCGACGAGGGTGAGGGACCGCTGGAAGTGAAGATCGTCGTCCGGGCGACCAACGCCGATCCGAACCCGCTGTTCTGCAAGATCAGCACCCGCGGCGACGACGGTCCCTACGACGTCTCGCACTTCTTCACCCTCGAGCCGCCCTACGCCGAGAAGGTGTTCACCTACACCTACGACCCGGCGATGGAAGACTACACGCCGACGGTCCGCTGTGCGGACGAAGGGACCACGACGGTCTCGAGTCCGGTGACGGTGCACAACCCGTCCAACAACGGCACGCCGGTGGCCCAGCTGGAAGGCCCGGGCCAGAACCTGTACGCCTCCGATCCGGTGAACTTCGCGATCAACGCCTTCGACCCCGACGGCGAGAGCCTGAACTGCAGCGTCGACTTCGACGAGTTCGCCGTCGCGCCGATCTCCCTGACGATCGAGCCGCCCTACGCCGAGCAGGTGGTCAGCCACAAGTACGGTCGCCCGAGCGTCAACGGCGCCGGCTACGATCCGACGATCCGCTGCGCCGACTCCGCCGGTGCCGTGGCGATCGATTCGGTCAACACCGATGTGATGATGGCGCCGGGCAACGTCCCGCCGACCTTCAACCTCACGCGGATGAACTCGTTCAGCGGTGAGGCGCCGCGGGACATGCGCTTCCGGCTGCGCAGCATCAACGATCCTGGATCGGACATGCTGAGCTGCTACTTCGACAGCAAGGACGGCAGCGGTCGGCAGGAATTCACGATCATGCCGCCCTACAACGACGTCTACTTCGAGGGCTACTACACCGAGCCGGCCGAGGTGACCTTCCCGACGGTCGCCTGCGTCGACGGGCAGGGTGGGCACACCAGCGACAACGTGTTCATCGCCGTTCACGAGGCTCACGGCAACATCGACCCGGTGGTCTCGATCGCCTCCTCGGTCAGCGAGGGCCAGGTTCCGTTGACCGTCGATTTCGACCTGCAGTTCAACGACGCCAACGGCGACACGCTGAACTGCGTGATCGACTACGGATTCGGCGAGACCCCCGAGGAGCTACAGGTCGCCCCGCCGTACAACGGCGTGTCGGTCCAGCACACCTACGTCACCGAGAACGCGTTCCAGGCCAGCGTCGACTGCAAGGAAGACAAGGGTGGCCACAGTCGCGACGCGGTCTGGATCGACACCGACAACTGGCAGCCGCCGGCGAACTACGATCCGATCGTGCGCATCGACGCGACCCCCGACGGCGGGCTCGCGACCCTCGGCGTCTCGTTCTTTGTCACCGGCTCCGATCCGGACGGCGACGACATCACCTGCATCTTCGATCCCGGCGACGGCTCCTGGCCCAAGACCCGGGTCCTCGAAGCGCCGCTGTACACCCAGGAGTGGGTGACCCACACCTACTTCACCGCCGCCCCGACACCGTACCCGGCACGGATCGACTGCAGCGACGGCCACGGCGGCGAGTCGATCAAGATCGTCCAGGTCCAGGTCGACCGCAACGAGGACAACGTCGAACCGGTGATCACCCAGTTCACCGCCGGCGACGCTTCGGGGATGGCACCGCTGCCGATCAGCTTCTCCTTCGGTGCCGACGATGTCGACAACGGCGTCGTCGCCTGCACGCTGGATTATGGCGACGGCACCAGCGGGAACTGGCGCATGAGCGTGCCGCTGTCGGTCACGCCGTACCACGTCTACGAGGCCGGCACCTACGAGGCGACGCTCTACTGCTGCGACGACATCAACTACGGCGGAACCTGCGGCCCCGACAACATCGGTGTCGCGGTGGCAACGCTACCGGTCGAGGCCGGTGCGCTGAACCAGATTCCTGCAATGGTCGTGACGCCGTCGACGATGCAGGGCATCGTGCCGATGCGCGTGAACTTCGAACTCGCGCCGATGGACCCCGATGGCGATTCGCTGACCTGTGTCGTCGATGCCGGAAAGGCCGAGAGCCAGACGATCATGGTCCACCCGCCGTACGAACCGGTTGTCGTCTCCCGCTACTTCACCCAGGCCGGTACCTACTCGGTCGGGTTCAGCTGCGACGACGGCAACGGAGCACTGGTGACCGGCGGCGCCGAGATCCACGCGATGCTGCCGACCGGCGGTGGTTCCCGCAAGCAATACCGGGACCCCGGCGACGACAGGAGTTCCGACCCGACCGACGTGCTACCGAAGGACTGAGAACGAGTCCCGGCCCGCCGATCAGAATCGCTGGGCCAGCTCCGAGAAGTAGCCGAGGACGATCTCGATCCGATCGAGTTCGGCCTCGGCCTCATCGGGGGCGATGGCGATCACGCGTCCATCGGGGGCGACGGTCCCGCCGATCCAGTTGGTCCGGTCGACGCGAACTCCCTGGACGGGAGTTCCCGGAGTCAACCCATCGCTTCCCAGGGGGACCGTCCAGATGGTGTTGTCACTGACGTAGGTCAGGCTCCGGTCGCCGGCGTTCCACAGCGCCATCGCGCCACCGTTGCGCGTCACCGGGACCTGCCGGCCGACCTTGCCGTCGAAGGTCGCGACGTAGACCTGGGCGGCACCTGAGCGGGTGGCCGCCAAGCTGAGACGCTTGCCATCGCGGGAGAACATTCCGAAGAAACTGAAACCGATGTCGGCGGCCAGCGGCTCGATCTCGCCGGTGGCTTCTCCGGCGCCCTCGTCGGGAAGACGCAGCAGGCCGACATAGCGATTGCCCTGGGGTGGAAACACGTCGGCCAGCAACCAGCGCAGATCGGGCGATACCGACGTGGGGTTCACCCGTGTCCCCTCGGGAGTGGCGTGGACCCGACGTGGCGGCGCGCTGGCGTCGGTCGGGACCAGATAGATTCCGTTTCGATCGTCGTTGGCGTTCACGGTGAAGACCATGTGGGAGCCGGTGGCGGACAGTGCGGGGTTCCCCGAGTCCGCCCCTTCGAAGGAGGTCACCCGGCGGAGGAACGGGTCCTCGAACTCCGAGACCCAGATCTCGTCGATGCCCCGGGCGTTGGTGGCGACGGCCGCGAACGTCGAGCCGTCGCCGGACATCGCGAGAGGGCTGGCACCGCTGAACGCCTTCGGCGCGACGTCCAGCTCCTTCAGCGTCCCGTCGCTCTCCAGCATCACGATCCGTCTCTTCTCGGCGACCAGACCGCCGTGGCCGAACAGCAGCGTTCCATTGGTCGACAGCTCGAACTGTGCCGGGAGGTAGGGTCCCTCGGTCCGCAGCCCGGCCATCAGCCCGACCTCGTTTCCTGCGGTCTCGACCTTCTCGGCATCGAAACGAATGGCGAGCAACTGATCGGAGCGCGTGAAGACGAGGTAACCGGGGTACGCCAGCTTCGGGTTTCCCGCGTCCTCGATCAACAGCTCCGCCTGGCCCGTTGCAACGTCCAGCTTGACGATCGACACGGCCCAGCCGTCCTTGTCGTAGTTGATCGCCTCGAGCAACAGGGTGTCGCGGCCGGGGACCGGCTCGCTGCGGCCGAACCTGAAGGTTGCGGTCGGCACGTTCGACTCGACGGCGATTCTCGGGCCGGCGTTTCCCTCCGCATCGATGATGAAGTAGCCCAGGTCGTCCCGGTCGTCGATCAGCGTTCGACCTCCCGGCAGCGTCGTGAAGGTCGCGCCCCACTCGTCCTGCAACTGGACGAAGGTGGTCGGCGGTCCGTCGCCGTCGATCGGTACCTTGGCGATCTCCCGCTGCCCGCGAACCTGCCGCAGGTACAGCAGGCTCTGGCCATCCTCGGTGAATCGAGGCCTCCCGAAGGCGCCCTCGGTCGATGCGATCACGCGATACTCGCGCTCGGACAGCTTGCGAACCCAGATGCTGCGGCGAGGATTTTCACCGCCGTCGTCGGTCAACCTACCGATCAAGGCGATCGTCGAGCCGTCGGCCGAGAGGGTCAGCGCCATCGGCATCGTGATGTTGCCGGTCCTCGTGTCCAGGCCGTCAGGCAGTGTCTGCGAGGCATGAATCACCTCGGCAGGCGGAGCCGCAGGAGCGAACAACCCGCCGAGGAGCAGGCCGCCCAGCAGCGCCCCGACCAGCACGCCGACCCCGGCAAACAGCCAGCGGCCCCGAGCGACGGAGACCGGGTCACCGGCGACCCCGACGACTGCAGGATCGATCCCGGTGGCGAGATCGCCGGCACCGGACAGCTCGAGCCGGGCGTCGCCGATGTCCCGCAAGCGTTGCCGGGCATCCTTCTCCAGGCAGCGCCCGAGGAGGCGTCGCACGTGATGGGGCGTATCCGCGGGCAGGGCTTCGAGATCCGCCTCGCCGCGCAGGATCGCCGCCAGGGAATCGGAGACGGTTTCGCCGGGAAAGGCCTGCTTGCCCGTCAGCATCTCGTAGAGCAGGCAGCCGAAGGCCCAGATGTCGGCGCGACGATCGACCATCCGGCCCCGGGCCTGCTCGGGGCTCATGTACGCGGCGGTGCCCATCAACATGCCGGCGACGCTTCCGGCGGAGGTCATCGTCGGCGACATGCCGGGATCGGTGCCGGAGAGCAGGGTGTCCGAGCCGGGCACCTTGGCCAGGCCGAAGTCGAGCACCTTGACGGTCCCGTCGGGGGTCAGCCGGACGTTGGCCGGCTTCAGATCCCGGTGGACGATGCCGTTCTCGTGGGCGGTCTCGAGGGCGGTGGCGATCTGCGTGGCGACCTCCAGCACCTCGTCGATGTCGAGGGCCCCCCGGGCGATGCGCTCGGCGAGATCCTCTCCGGGGACGAACTCCATCGCCAGGAAATGCAGCGTCTCACCGCTGGCGAGGGAGGCCGAGTGCAGGCCGTAGACGCCGGCGATGCCGGAGTCGTTCAGCGTCGCCAGCACCTTCGCCTCACGCTCGAAGCGCGCCAGCCGCTCGGGATTGCCGGACAGGTCGGCGGGCAGGATCTTGATCGCCACCGGCCGGTCGAGGACCGTATCCGTCGCCTTCCAGACCACGCCCATCCCGCCCTCACCGATCTTCTCGACCAGGCGGTAGTGCGCCAGCATCTGTTCCGTTTGCAAGCTCATCCGTGGATTGTAGAACGTCCGGGCGGCAGATAGGATGAGAGGATTCAAAACCACAAGCGGAGAGGAGATACCGAAGATGCGGGCCAACGGGAAGCCGAAGAGTGCGATCGATGACAAGCGGGCGTTGCAGAATCTGCTGGATCTGCTGTCGATCGAGGGTCTGAGCGGGCGTGAGGGCAAGGTCGCCGCCGAGATCAAGCGCCGGGCCAAGGCCGCCGGCTGCAAGCCGTCGTGGATGCGTTTCGACGACGCGAACAAGAAGATCCCGGGTGGTTACGAGATCGGCAACCTGATCATCCAGCTGCCGGGGACCACCGCCGGCCCGCGCAGGCTGCTGATGGGTCACATGGACACCGTGCCGCTGTGCCGCGGCGCCGAGCCGGTCGTCCGGGGCAGCCGTGTCGTCTCGAAGGGCAACACCGGCCTGGGGGGCGACAACCGCACCGCGATCGCGGCGCTGGTCACGACCCTGGAGACGATCCTGCGCAACAACCTGCCGCATCCTCCGCTGACCTTCCTCTTCACCGTCGGTGAGGAGGTCGGGCTGTGGGGCGCGCGCTTCGTCAACCTGGCCGACCTCGGCCGGCCGAAGATGGGCTTCAACATCGACGGCGGCGCCCCGGCAGAGTTCGCCATCGGCGCTCTCGGCGCCGACCGCTGGCAGGTCGATGTGATCGGCCGCTCGGCTCACGCCGGCGTTCATCCCGATCACGGCATCTCCGCGGCGCTGATCGCATCGATGGCGATCCAGGACGCGGCCGCCCGGGGCTGGTTCGGCAAGATCAAGCAGGGCAAGAAGCGCGGAACCGCGAACATCGGCGCGATCCAGGGTGGCGAGGCGACGAACCAGGTCACCGATCACGTCTTCATCCGCGGCGAGTCTCGCAGCCACGACCCGGAGTTCGTCACCGAGATCACCACCGCCTGGCGCAAGTCCTTCGAGCGCGCCGCGAAGAAGGTCAAGAACCACAAGCGCGCCCACGGCAAGATCAAGTTCAAGGCCGCCCTGGACTACAAGCCGTTCCGCATCGATCGCCAGGAGCCGGTGGTTCGCCAGGCGGTCGCCGCGGCGAAGGGGCTGGGGTTGAAGACGAAACTGTTCGCCGCCGACGGCGGTCTCGACGCCAACTACCTCAACGCCAAGGGGCTGCCGACGGTCACGATGGGAGCGGGGCAGCATTCCCCCCACACCACCGACGAGTTCGTCACCGTCCAGGAGTACCTCGACGGCTGCCGGCTTGCGCTGGCGGTGGCGACCTCGTGAGCGGGCGATCGACGACGGTCGACCGTCGGCGGATCCCGCGCGTCGCGCTCGGTGCGCTGGTGCTCGCGTTCGTGGCCACGATCGGTTGCGGTGGGTCGACGGAGGAACCGGAGGCGGCCCAGGCGCCGATCGAGGCACCGACCGAGCAGGCGGCCGGGGAGATCCTGCCCTTCCCGTTCACCGCCGAGCAGATTCGCGACGCGATGCCCGAGGGCCTGGTGATCGACATGGTGATCGTCGGGCCGGGCACCGACGGCGAGATGAAGCAACGCTGGACCGTCGTCTCCGCCGACGAGGTCGGGGTCGAGATCGAGTACTCGATGGTGATCTCCGACGGTCCCGAACCGCCATCGACGACCCAGAAGGCGACCTGGGCCGAGTTGCGGGATCACGCGACCTTCTCCGTCGACAACGCGACAAGGGAACGCTCGACGATCACCACCGCGCTGGGCGAGCTGGAGGGCTGGTCCTACGTCGTGAACGACGCCGCGACCGGCAGCGTGACCGAGATGTTCTTCGCCGACGACTATCCGGGATCGCCGGTGGAGTACCGGCTGCGCAAGGGCGACGAGATCCTCCAGGAAGTCCGGCAGCTAGCGCAAACGAGGCCATGAGACCGACGCCGCCGAGGGCGATCGTACTCCTGTCGATGGTCTCGATCGGCTGGATCGGCGCGGCGGCGGCGCAGACCGGGGCCGACGCGAAGAGCGAGCCCCTGACCGTTCCGACGGGCCCGACGGAAGCGGCGCTGCAGTCGCGACTCGAGTTTCCCCTGGGGCTGGCGATCGATGCCGCCGGGAAGCGACTCTACGTCGTCGAGCGCGCCGCCGATCGGGTGCGTTGCATCGACCTGGCCCAGGGTACGATCGCGACCGTCGCCGGCAAGGGGAGCCGGGGGTTCTCGGGTGACGGCGGCCCGGCACGAGAGGCCGAGTTGCAGGCGCCGAACTACGTCGCCGTCGACCCTGCGGGCAACCTCGTCGTCTCGGACACGTTCAATCACCGTCTGCGGCGGATCGAGGCCGGCAGCGGCACGATCTCGACGATCGCCGGTACCGGTCAGGCCGGTTTCTCCGGTGACGCCGGACCGGCGAGCGCGGCGTCCCTGCACTCGCCCTACGGCGTGAAGTTCGACGCCGCGGGGAACCTGTTCTTCGCCGACACCGACAACCACCGGATTCGCCGGATCGACGCCGAGAAGGGCACGATCGCGACGATCGCCGGCGACGGTCGGCCCGAGGTGTTGCAGCGTCCCCATGTGCTCGCCGTCGCGGCGAATGGCGACGTGATCGTCGGTGATTCCTACAACCAGCGGATCCGCCGGCTCGATGCCCGTTCCGGAGAGCTGACGACACTCGCCGGGCGTGGCGAGCGGGGGATCAGCGCCGAGGGGTCGCCGGCGACCGAGGCGGCGTTCGGTTTCTTCGGCGAGCTCGTGTTCGACCGTGCCGGTCGGCCTGTGTTCACCGAGTGGATCAACCACCGGATCCTGGCCATCGACGGCGAGGGCAAGCTGCGGGTGATCGTCGGTACCGGCGTTCCGTCCAGTGCGCCGGAGGTCGGTCCGGCCAGCGAGGTCGCGGTGACGAGCCCGGCGGGGCTGGTCCGTGACCCCGCCGGGAATCTCTACTGGGTCGAGGCGGACGTCGACGATCGCCACGGCCGGGTTCGCCGGCTCGATGCGAAGACCGGAAAGGTCACGACGGTCGCGGGCAAGATCGACTGAAGCTTGTTTCGGGCTTGCCAGGGAGATCGCGGAGCCGTGTGACGGGAAACTTTCACGCGCGGTTCTGGGAGGGCGGGGGTGAGATTCCCCGCGCCACTCGACACAGGGGGGCACATCAGGTTCAGGGACACGCAATGATCATGCGTTCGCCACCGCCCGTCATCGCACCGTAGTTGCCAACCCCATAGCTGTTGCGTGCGCGAACAAGGTAATAGAACCCCTGGCCGGACAACGGGTCCACAAAGTCCGAAAATTGAGCAACTCCTCTGAGGCGGCCGTGTTTCAGGGGGGAACTTCAGGCCCACCGTTTCTGAAACAACGACTCATCGTCTTGGGAGACCTGCCCTCTAGACTTGATCTGGTAGTGAAAGCCCCGTATATACTGCGGTTAACGTCCGAGGATCTTACTTTTGAATCTACTGCGGAGACCTCTCACATCCGTGCAAAATACGTGACGTTAGATCGCTTACTTCGTGACGCCGCCTGCGTCAGCACCTCTTGTTGTATTCGGCGCTCATCGACACCTCGGTCTGAACGCCGCCGAGGTACCCCGCACGAACGCCACAAGTGGGGCGTTTCCCTGTTGTTGTTCCTTCTCGGAGTCCTCACAGGTTCAGTGGCCAACGCCGGAGGCACGAATCCGTCTGTTCGATTGGAGAATGTCATCGCCGGGGGCACCGAGGTAGCCAACTACATGGAGACATATCGTGTGCTCCCTCCGGACCTGGCCTTGGGCGAGGCGACCTACAATCCCGCCGAGCTTCTAGCGCTATTCGCCCAGGCGATCACGAGTATCCACGTGGATCGGATGGAAGAGCCGATCGAGTTTCCCAGCATCCTACCGGCGGCGGATCCTTACCCCTCCGTTGCGCCTGAGGAGGCGCTGTTCGGAACGGCGTTCGAGGCGTACGAATTGCTGGAATTCTGTGCAGAGATCGGGCGAGTCTCTTCCATTAACGCTGTCTTGCCGGCGGCAATTCCATGGCGCGGAGAGTCGGTTCGGCTTCCGGAAGCCTTGCACCTCACAGCCAGCGTACTCAGGTTTTACGACTTTTTCGGCACTCTCCCCGAGCTCGCAAAACTCTCCGTCGTCTCGCCAAAAGGGCTAGTGCCATGGGAAACCCCACAGGGATATGAGGAGTACACGTCGATCTTGAGCGGATGGAGTCCCTACAATTTCGTCCGGTACAACTATTACTCCGTCGGAAACTACCGGATGTTCGCGCAGGCCAAAGATATTGCCGGCTCGGAGTCTGATTACGTCGAAGTGGGAAGGCTCATATACGATTGGGTGATCAGTCGGTGGGCCGATGCGGGTTACTTCGTTTACCGGAAGACTTTCGGAAACCGAATGTCGGCCGACGAACACCTGCGGCACAACCTTCAGAATTCGGCCTTCCACTTCCAGGACATGAACGGGCTGTTCCGGTCACTCGGCATTCCCGCGTCGATGCAGGTACTGTACGATGGTGCCAAGTGGATCAATACCGACGTTCACTGTGGGTACGGCACGCCGCCTAGCAATTGTTCGTACTCTAGTGGGCTGCTCGATCCCCCTTGGGATCGGATCGACCCTCCCAAGCGCGATCAGAAGCTAATCGAGAGGGTCAGGGAAGTCATGAACCTCCCCTCTGATTTCGTAGCAGCCAAGAACTCGGTCTGGATCAATCCGACCGATGTACAGGTCTACGGAGCAGAGTTCATCGCAGATCGCGTCAAGGCTGGCGGGTTTGACACGATCATTCTCACTGTGAAGACCGTGCTCGGTCATGTGTACTACCCGACGCAGAAGTTTCAGAACCGGTTTGTCTTCGATGCGTTGACTCCTCTTATGAGTAGTGCATCTTCACGTAATCTCAAAGTCTACGTGGCAGTCAGCGTCTTGGCAGATCGTGAAACATTGGAATCGAACTTCGACTGGCGTGGCAGGGTGTCCAACGACCCGGAGTCCGCATACCCCAACGTATCTATTTCGCCGTGTGTCTTGGAGTTTCGCCAAACAAACGTCCAATTGGTTGCCGAACTCGCACAACTTGACGTCGACGGTGTTGTACTGTCCCGCCTGTACTGGGACACGACAAACTACCTATATCCGATGGGCGGTCACCCGGAGTGTGCTCAGCATGACACGGGGGGCGATTGGAGGGCGGCTCTCCTCGAGGACTACGGCGAAGAGTTGGTGCAGACCATCAGAAAAGTGGACCCATCGGTCGAGATCTTCTTGAGCAGTTACCCTCTCTCGGTTGGCAGGGATCCCTTCGCGGGCCACGAGGATCGGATCAGGATGGCGGACATCGTTGATGCGATCATCGTTCCGATCAGCGGAAACTTCTGGCTGCTCGATCGACAAGAGTTCACGTTCGCGGATGATGTTGAGACGGCCGTCCGGGATCTAACCTCGCAGACGACGACGCCCGTGATTCTCTCGCAGCAACTCACGGAGGACTGGGAGTTTCCCGTCCGCTTCTACCGGGGCGTTCTCGGGTTCGCGGAGCAACTGGGTGCACAGCGACTGAACCTTCACAGTCCCACGTCGATGCTTGGCGAGTGGGGTGAGTCGTTTACGCCCACCGAGTATCAGAAGATCGGCTCGATGGCTCTTCAGGACCAGGACCGGGATGGCGTTCGGTCCGCCCTGGACAACTGCCCCCTGGCCTGGAACCCCGTGCAGGAGGATTTCGATGGTGACGACATCGGTGATTCTTGCGACAACTGTGCGTTGATCGCGAACCTCGGGCAGGAAGACCTCGACGGCGACGGGCGTGGAGACGCCTGCGATAACTGCCCATCGGCGCCGAACGCAGATCAGGCAGACTCCGACAGCGACGACGTGGGCGACTTCTGTGACAACTGTGTGAGTGTGCCTAACTCGCTACAACCGGACGTCGACAACGATACGATCGGGGACGCCTGTGACAACTGTGACCTGTTGGCCAATCCGGGTCAGACAGACTTCGATCTTGATAACGAGGGTGACCATTGTGACGTTGACGACGGATTGATCCTGGTAACGATGCCCAATACGGAGAGCATCGCTATCCAAAAAGAGTCCGGATTCTCGTCATTTAACATCTACCGCGGCGATCTTGTGGTACTACGGGCCACTGGTGTTTACACGCAAGACTCGGCGACAGTGCCCCTGGCTTTGCACTACTGCAACGTGAGCAGCGAATCCGTCCCCGACAGCACGTCACTCGCCGAAGGACAGGCTGCGTTCTATCTCGTCTCTGGACTCATCGGCGATGCCGAAGGCAGCCTCGGTACTGACAGCGCGGGTGTCGAGCGGGCGAACCACAGCCCTTGTCCTTGACTACCGCTCGCGTCGCGCCTTGGAAACCCCTCTGCTGGCGAACTGGTGCTCGACCGTGCCGGCCGGCCCGTGTTCACCGAGTGGATCAACCACCGGATCCTGGCCATCGACGGCGAGGGCAAGCTGCGGGTGATCGTCGGTACCGGGGTGCCGTCCAGCGCGCCGGAGGTCGGGCCGGCCAGCGAGGTCGCGGTGACGAGCCCGGCGGGGCTGGTCCGTGACCCCGCCGGGAATCTCTACTGGGTCGAGGCGGACGTCGATGATCGCCACGGCCGGGTTCGTCGGCTCGATGCGAAGGCCGGGCAGGTAACGACGGTCGCCGGCAAGATCGACTGAAGCTCTTCAGCCGAGTTTCCAGGCAATATGCGATTCAAATCGTATTAACTTGGCCGAAAATGCCGGATCCGCGTAAATGCCCTGTAACCATGCGCGATCTGAGCAACGCGACACCATGAAGTCCACCCCGTGGCGGGCGATCCTTCTCGTCGGGATCATCACGCTCAGTTCTGTTTCACTCGCGACCCTCGCCAACCCCTTCGTCAAGCACCCACTCGCCCGGACCATCCGCGTGGTCCACACGTTGACCACGGATAACGGAGACGGGGATGGTTGGGCCGACTCGCACGAAACCGTAGCGTTGCACGTTCGAATCCACAACGGCACGCAGATCGATCTCACGGGAGTCCGCGCGAGGATCTCGAGCGACGACCCGGCGATCGAGTGCATCACAAGACCGTTCGTCTATATCGGGTCGATGGCGGCAGACGCGGAGGGCTTCACGGAATCCGCGTTCGAGTTCAAGCTGGCGGATGTCGCGCGCCCGGCCGACACGCCGAGCTTCTCGGCCACGTTCTCGATCGAGTTCTTTGCCAACGAATACGGCGGAGCGCTGCCGGGGCCCGACGTGTTCGCCCTCGAACTCGATCTCGACGCGGCCGGTCCCTCGGATGGCAGCACCTTCCTGGAGAGCTTTGAAAACGGTCTGGGCACCTTCGAGCCGCAGCCGATCGACGAGATGCTGAACCCGCCCCCGGAGAACATCGGCGATCACGCTTCCGGGGTGGCCAACGCCGACGGGTATCGCTGTCAGTACAGCGACCCGGACTGGGAGGGGTCCGTATCGCACGGAACCTCCCAGGCCACCGTCTGTTACCCCAGCCCGAATAGTGCGCCGGATCGATTCTGGTGGGGCACGACAACCGACCGCGCGTTCTCCGGCAACCGGTCCCTGCACTGGGGCGTCGATCTGGGGCCAGGTCTCGGGTTTACCACGCCGACCGCACAGCTGGAGGCAGTTCGCAGCACCTCGCCCATCGCGCTGGCACCGAACCGAACCTGTTCGGTGTCCGGTGTCGCGTGCGGCACGGATGCCGACTGCGTCCCCGCCGAGCAGTGTCGACCTCCCGAACTCTCGATCAAGCATCAGATCAGCCTGTTGGATGACCGCACCGCCGACAATTATGACCGCGGCGTGGTCCAGCTCCAGACTGCCAACGACGACGGTACGCCCTCCGGACCGTGGATCAAGCTCGAACCCTACGTGAATCTCCACGACGCCCTACCCGTCTTGACCTTCAACTGCTCCTTCGACCCGATCGACGACGGCAACACGGAGGAGGACTTCTTTGACCCCACCGATCCGAACCGGTTCATGGGGCCGTCCTCGACTTGCGCTCCGGAGTTCAGTTTCAACCAACAGGGGGAAACCGGAAGTTCGTTCGACGCGCAGAACATAGGCGACGCCACCGACGGGCCGGGCTTGGCCGGGAGTACGGGGCCGGGCACGTGGGTCGAGCCGCGATTCGACCTCGATCGCTTCCGTGGGCGTCGTATTCGGCTGCGCTTCTTGACCTCGAGCCTGAAACTCGGCGGATTCCTCACCTGGGAGAACGCCTTCACCTTCAATCCTGATGTACGTGACGACGGCTGGTTCATCG
The DNA here is from genome assembly GCA_942490715.1 of uncultured bacterium. Classification (GTDB taxonomy): domain Bacteria; phylum Acidobacteriota; class Polarisedimenticolia; order Polarisedimenticolales; family Polarisedimenticolaceae; genus CALNYP01. The sequence continues at coordinate 29,116 of CALNYP010000005.1, read as the reverse complement.
ACGACGTCGCGATCACGGGAACGGTTCCCAACGCCACACCGCTCGCACCGGATACCAAGGACAACAGTCATTTGCCGACCCTGGAGGATCTCGACGAAGACCTGCAGGTCTGCGACAACTGCCCCGACGTTGCCAACGGCGACCAGACCGACACGGACGGCGACGGCGTGGGCGATGTCTGCGACCCGTGTCCCGGCGACTTCGCCAACGATATCGACGGCGATGGGGTTTGCTGCGGAGCCGATAACTGCTGTGACAATGCCAACCCCGCCCAGGGCGACCAGGATGGCGACGGCGTTGGCGACGCATGTGACAACTGCCCGGGCGTGCCGAACGCAGACCAGGCTGACGGGATTCATCCAGGAGGCCCGGGAGACGCGTGCGACGACGGGGACGGGGACGGGATCTTCGACGCCCTGGACAACTGTCCGGAGCTGGCCCTGGCGGACCAGGCCAACAGCGACACCGACCGCTGGGGTGATGCTTGCGATAACTGTCCGGCAACACCGAACACGGATCAGGCCGACCTCGACGGCGACGGGATCGGCGACCGTTGCGACACCTGCATCACCGACCCGAGCACGACCGATACCGATGAGGACGGGGTGTTCGACGTTTGCGATAACTGCCCGTTCGACAGCAACGCCAACCAGGAAGATGCCGATGGCGACGCCGTCGGCGACGCCTGCGACAACTGCCCCGAGACCGCCGGCGGAAGTCAGGCCGATGAAGACGGCGATGGCATCGGGGACCTCTGCGACCCCTGCGTGATCCTCACCCCGGCGGACGAGGACACCGATGGCGACGGCGTACTCTGCGCCGAGGACAACTGCCCTGACCTGTTCAATCCGGATCAGACCGACACGGACGGCGACGGCATCGGCGACCTATGCGATGTCTGTCCCAACGACGACGCCAACGATGTGGACGGCGATGGTGTCTGCGGCGATCTCGACAACTGCCCGACCGGGTACCAACCGGGACAGAGCCCGACCATCCGCGTGGATTACCCGGCGCAGGGCTCCGTGAACGAATTCGTGGCCGGAGAGGACGGGCGATCGACAGTATTCGAGACGGGGTTATACAGGACAAGAAACAAGCTGTTTCGTTCCGTCCCGGGTGGTGCGCCGCCGTTGTCGCTCACTCCCTCGCATCTGCATCATGGTTCGGTCTGGAACCCGGCGGTAAGCCCCGACGGGCGCGCCGTGGTGTTCAAGAATCGACTGGAAAAAGACCACGAGCGCATGCGGTTGCTCGTCGTGTCGATCAATGGCGGGCCGATCCGGGAACTCTCGGATACAACGGCTCCGTCATTGATGTATGGTCCTATCGTCTTCGACCCCACGGGCACCTGGCTGTTCTACCAGTCCAATCAGCGGGAGAGTCAGCAAACGGAGTTATTCCGTGTGCCATTGTCCGGGGGGCCATCGACGCTCGTGAGCCGGCCGCTGCTCATCGGCCAGAATGTATATGGCTACCAGCTCACGCCCGACGGGCGCTGGGTGATCTACCGCTCGAACGAGGCGGACGTCGCGGTCGCGGATCTGTTCCGAGTTCGTCTCGACGGAAGCGGCCATCGGAAGCTGAGCGCATCGGGCGATTCCGTCGGGTACGATTTCCTAGTGACGCCGGACAGCCAGTCCGTGGTGTATCGGCAGGACGGGCAACTGCACCGGGCTCGACTCACGGACGGAGGCCGCGTTCGCATTTCGGATCCTGCTGCGGGAACCGTGGGCGATTTCGCGGTCAGCCCGGATAGCACCGTCATCGCGTACGAGACCGGCGACGAGTTGTGGGTCGTCCCGATTGACGGTGGTGCCCCTGCGCGCCTTGCCATCGTCAGTGATCCCGCCAACACGTTCCGCAGCCTCGCATTTACCCTCGACGGTGCGAGCGTCGTCTTCTCCAACTACTCGAATGAAGATAACGAGGAGCGAATCGAGATCGCTCCATTGACGGGGGAAGGCGCAAGCCCTCTCTCCGAGCTGTATCTCGGGGGAGTGGAGTTTGCTTTGACGTCCGATTGGTTGGTCTATCTCGCGCGCTCTTCGGGCGTAGGGACCCAGTTGTTCGGTGTTCCGCTCACGGGCGGCGTCCCCGAACGCCTGCACGATTCGATCGAGGGCTACGTTTACGAGTTTCAGATCACGGATGACGGGCAGCGCGTGGTTTTCCGGGCGAGGGACTTTGGTGACGTGCTCCTGGCCCGCGACCTCGAACCTGACGGCGATAACGACGGCATCCTGACCTATTGTGACGTTTGCCCCGGTGTCGCCGACCCGTCTCAAGACGATCTCGATGCCGACGGCCACGGCGATGCGTGCGATTGCGATCCCGCCGACGCCGCGGTGCATCCCGGGGCGCTGGAGGTCAACGACGGCCAGGACAACCAGTGTGACGGCGAATCGGGATTCGGACTGATCGACGAAACCTCCGAAGCGGCTGGCTTTCTCGATCCAGGAGATCGCGACACCTATTCATGGCCGGCGCAACCGGGTGCGACGGAATACCACGTCATCCGCAGTCATAGTCCTGAGTTCGTGGCCCCGTGTCTTCAGTTCACGACGCCAGCGACCCAGGTGATCGACTCCGAGGCACCGTCGACCCGTGAAGTGTTCTACTACCTCAACCGGGCCACGGCACCTTACCCGGGAAGCTGGGGCGCGATGTCGTCGGGGGTGGAACGGATGCCCGAGTGCGTACCCTGAACAGCGGATTCGGACAGCCAGGCATGCTCCGCCGCGCAACAACCCTACCGCTTCGCCCCGTGCCTCACGAGCAGGTCGACCATGTCGTCATGTCCCATCCGCCGCGCTTCGCTCAACGGCGAACGCACCCGGGATCGCTCGTGCCAGGAGCCGGCCTGGACCTCCAGGTTGACGTCGGCTCCGACGGCGATCAGGATCTCGGCCACATCGATGTGACCGACCTGCGCGGCGTTGATCAGCGGTGTCTCGTCGCCCCGAACGTAGCCGTTGGGGTCGGCGCCGCGACGGAGCAGCTCGCGGACGATCTCGGCCTGGCCGGATAACGAGGCCATGATCAGCGGGTTCCCGTCGCCGGAGACGGCCATGTCCGGATCGGCCCCGGCCTCGAGCAGCATGCTGACCACTCGTTCGTCACCGGCGCGGGCCGCCTCGATCAGCGGCGAGCCGTCGCCGGAGACCGAGCGATCGGGGTCGGCTCCGTTACGCAGCAGGTAATCGACGACGTCGGGGTTGCCGCTGCGGCAGGCCTCGATCAACGGAGTGCCATCGCCGCGGACCGCCTTGTTGACGTTCGCTCCACCCTCGACCAGTCGACGAACTGCCGCGAGATTGCCTTGCCGTGCGGCCTCGATCAGCGACGAGCCGTCGCCGGAGACGGCGATGTCGGCATCGGCGCCGTGCCGGAGCAGCAGTTCGACGATCTCGTCGTTGCCGGACCGCGCGGCGGCGATCAACAGTGCGCCGTCGCCGGAGACGGCCCGGTTCGGATCGGCGCCGTGATCGAGCAGCAGCTCGACGATCTCGATGTACCCGCCGCGGGCCGCGTTGATCAGTGCCGTGCCGTCTCCGGACAGCACACGATTGACATCGGCACCGCGGTCGATCAGCAACGCGGCCGCAGCGTAGTTGCCGTGCCGGGCCGCCGCCATCAGCGGTGTCGCATCGCCGCGCACGACCCGGTCGGCGTCGGCTCCACGATCGAGCAACAGCCGCACGATATCGACGTTGCCGTTCCGCGCCGCAGCGTTCAGCGGCGAACGAGGGAATTCGCGGTCGTGTTGCGACCCGTTGGGGTCGGCGCCGGAATCGAGCAGTCTCCGCACTTCGTCGAGGTCCCCCTCCCAGGCGGCGCCGATCAACGCGACGGTCGGATCGCCCGTCGCCTCGATGGCGACATCCGAGCGGCTCCGCGAGTCCCGTTGCCAGTCGTCGGCGAACGTCGCGGTCGGCAAGGTCATGGCGAGCACGACGACCAGCGACAGCGTGGCCAGCGTGAACCCGGCCAGTGTCTTCTTCGAGGCTTCGATCTGGTGATTGCGAGTGTTGTCCATCATGGTCCGGATCCTCTTGGTCAGCTGGCTCCGCGAGGTCAGTGCGCCGACGGCGATGACCTCGTTGCGGGAGCCCTGCATCGATTCGCACACCTTGAGCAGGCACGCGGCGTACTCCCGGCGGTCTCCGATCACCGCCGCACGGTCGTCACAGGACGTCTCCCGTTCGAGCTCCATGCGGCGGGCGATCCAGTGCACCACCGGGTGAAAGAAGCACAGCGCAACGACGGTCCGTTGCAGCAGACAGAACCAGGTGTCTCGCCGGTCGAGGTGCGCGGCCTCGTGAACGAGCACCTGTCGTAGATCGCCGGTCGACAGCCGGTCGGCGAGTCCATCAGGCAGGAGAATCGAGCGGCGGAACAGACCGACCGCCAGCGGGGAGCGGATCTGCTCCGAACTCAGGATCGGATACGACGCCGCCTGAGGCGGGATCGCGCCGACCGGGAGTTCCACCGGACGCGCATCCCGGATCAACCTGCGGGTCGCCTGGAGCTGCCGGGCGACTCCCAGCAGCAGCCAGCCGGCGATCAGGCTCCAGCCGAGGAACGCCGTCCAGGCCAGCCGGGCGCGGAGCTTCGAGGCCGGGGCCGGCTTCGCTTCCCGCTCCCGGGGCTCGGCGACCGGCGCAAGCGTGGTGGGCACCTCTCCGGCGAGGCTGTTCTCTCCGGGTCGGACGAGGGATTCGCCGGCCGGAACCGGAGAGCCATCCGCCACGCTTGCGTCGAGCGCCGACAGCCAGGCGTCCGGATCGATCCGCGGCAGGGGAAGCAGCGTCGTCAACGGCATCAGCACGATGGCGATCAGCGCCATCGTCGCCAGCCAGTAACGGGTCCCGGCGTTCCAGCGCCGGACCCGGGCCGGCAGCGCCACGAGCAGCAAGGCGAGGAGCAGCGCCTGCCAGAGATGATGTCCCGCCATCTCGAGGAAGAAGTCGGCGATCCCGTTCATGCGTCCTCCTTGTCGGCAAGCTCCTGCTGCAGGCGGCGGATCTCCATCAGGTCCACGTCACCCTCGTTGACGAGGGCCTGGGCCAGCGCCTCCGGCGAGCCGCCGAAGAAGCGCGAGATCAGATGCCGCAGGGCGGTGGTCCGGGCCTGCTCCCGGCCGATCAACGGCCGGTACACGAACGCCCGGCCCTCCTTGCGAACGTCGGCGAAGCCCTTGTCGGCGAGGATGCCGAGCATCGTCTGGACCGTGCTGTAGGCGACCGTCCGATCGCCGCGCAGCACCTCGAGCACGTCCCGGACGGTCGCGTCGCCGCGATCCCAGAGCACGTCCATGATCTGGAGCTCGCCGTCGGTCAGGGTCGCCGTCTTGTGTCTTGCCATACCCCTACTAACGAATTAGGAGATGGTTTGGTCGCAAGGAAATCCGAATTTTTTCGGAGTTCGTCCGGCGGGGCGGAGCCGTTGGGGAAAAAGGTTGATATTTCAACCTAAATTCAACAACCGTTCTCCCTCGGCCAGCATCCGCCGCCCCAGCCCCGGCAGGAGCCGCAGGTAGACGAGCACCGTCAGACCCAGCAGGACCAGGAAGGCCAGCGCAACGCCGCCGGGTCCGGCCGGGCTGAACGCGCGGAAAACGAGGACGAGCAGGGTCGACACGGCGACGGCGACGGCGAGGGGGATCCAGGAGAGGTACAGCGGCAGGTTCGCGCCACCCTCGCGGTCGACCGCCCTGGGGAAGCGGACCGAGACCCAGTGGCCGATCGCGGTGCCGGTGATCAGCAACACCCCGGCGCCGGTCATGCCGACGACCAGCTCGAGTCCGCCAGGCAGCCGGATCGCCAGCAGGGGCCACAGGCCGGCCAGGCTCTGCAGGAAGACCAGCCGCAACAGGCCGAACGTCTTGCCCAGCAGGACCGCCCGGGGCGGGGCCGGCAGCAGCAGCAGCGTGCGCACTCCGCCGCGGTCCCAGCCGAACTGGTTCAACCAGATCTGCGAGTCCAGCAGCACGATCACGATCAGGAACAGCGCGTAGATCGGTGCACCCAGGATCTGCTCGTGGAGCATCAGCAGCGACTCGGGCACGACCCTTCCGCCGTGAAAGCCGGCCCGCAACATCACCACACCGATCGCCAGCGGGCCCGAGAGCAGCAGCGGGAGGAACAGGGTCACCTTGCCGATCCGGGTGTCGAGCAGCTGGCGGAAGAACAGTCGTCCGACGCCGTCGGCGGGCCCGTCGAAGACGAACCGGGAGGCGGTTCGTCGACGCGAGCTACGCGAGGGCCGCTGGTCCAGGCCACGCTCGTGGCCATAGACGGCGCCGGCGACGAGCAACAGCAACCCCGTTGCCAGCAGGGCGATCCCCACATCGAAGGCCGCGGCGGCGATCTCACCGTCACGAAGACGGATCAGGCCGGCGTAGCCCCAGGAGCCGGGTAAACCATCGACCCAGGTCGGCAGCGATCCGCGCAGTGTGCGTCCCCAGCCGCCCCAGCCCGGACCGAGCTGCACGAGGGCCGACGACGTACCGACGACGAGGATCACGAAGGGCCAGAGGCGCCGCTTGCCGATCACCCGGATCGCCGCGGAGACCAGCAGCAGCGTGCCGATCATGAACGCGACCCCCTGCAAGCTGAGCAGGAGGATCAACGGCGCGGAACCGGGCATCCGCAAGGCGAGTCCGAGATTGGAGCAGACCAGCCCCGCGACGCCGAGCATCGGAAAGGCATCGAACAGCGCCGCCGGCATCTCGGCGATCAGCAGCGTGCTGGGACGGATCGGCAAGGTGAGCACATCGTGCCGTGCAAACCCCGGCGAGTGACGCAACCCGCCGAGCGCGGCGAACAGCAGCGTGAACAGGGCCTGCAGCGCGTTCCACTGCAACATCGCCAGCGGCTCGTAACCCCGGGCCAGGGTCTGACCCAGCGCTAGGCCGGCGCGCAACATCAGCAACGCGGGCAAGGTCAGCACGAGACCGACGATGGCGAGCACGACCAGCGAGACGATCGGCCCGGCGGCCCCGGATTCCCGGCGCACACGGTTCCAGGCGCTGCGCGCCTGGACCGTCAGCAGCGCACCCAGGACTCTCACGGCGATCCCTTCACAGCCAGGAGAGCTCTCCGCTGCGCGCGCCACCCATCAACGAGACGAACAGCGTCTCCAGGTCGCCGCCGCCGTGGGACTCCCGCAGCTCGGCGACGGTGCCGTCACCGAGCAGGCTGCCCTTGTCGAGGATCGCGATTCGTGGACAGAGCCGCTCGACGACTTCCAGCACGTGGGAGCTCATCAGGATCGTCACGCCGCGGGCCTGCAGGCTGAGCAGGATCTCCTTGATCGTCCGGCTGGTCAGCGGGTCGATGCCCTCGAACGGCTCGTCGAGAAACACGATCCGCGGCCCGTGAATCAGCGCCGCCGAGAGTCCGAGCTTCTTCTTCATCCCGTAGCTGTACTCGCGAACCAGCTTGCGCGGCCCCGGGGCAAGCTCCAGCGCCTCGTACAGCTCCCGCCGCCGCTGATCGATCCTGGACGGCTCCAGGCCGTAGATCCGACCGACGAAGTCCAGGTACTGGTCGCCGGTCAGACAATCGAGTGCGCTGTCGGTCTGGGACATCACGCCGATGCGTCGCTTCACCTGCAGCGGACGGTCGACAACATCGTCGCCGAGCACCCGGATCCGCCCGCTGTCGGGTCGGAGCAGGCCGGTGGCGAGCTGGATCGCCGTGGTCTTGCCGGCGCCGTTGCGCCCCAGCAGCCCCAGGAACTCTCCCGGTCCGAGCTTCAGGCTGAAGGCGTCGAGGGCCACGACGTCGCCGAAGCGCTTCGTGACCCCTTCGAATGCAATCGCCGGTCCGGTGGGTTCCATGAGCCTTCAAAGGCTATCACCGGGGACTCTCCGGCACGAGGAGAGACTCGCGACCGCACTCGTCGAGGGCGCTGACCCGGTAGGCCAGATCGCCGGGGTAGGTGATCGCCGAAAGGTGACGGAAACTCGTCGTGTGTGTCGTACCGATGCGAACGGCACGCTCGCGCCGCGGACCCTCCAGCCGATAGACGGCAAAGCCTCCGGGGCTCATCGGCGTACCGGTCCAGTCGAGCCACACGTCATCGCCGTCCCGGGCCAGCCGGATCGTCCGCACCGCGGCGACCGCACCCTCACAGACCGAGCAGCCGCGGTCGCGTTCCAGGATCTGGAAATCGTCGATGCCGGCCTCGACCCAGCTCGCGTCGAGGATGAACCGGCCCGGGTCGGCGACCGAGAAGCGGAAGCGTACGTGGTCGGTCGCGCCGAGCCGGCCGTCGAGCGGAACCTCGACGGTCTCCCAGGCCAGCGGTGTGCCGGCCCCGACCTCGGCCAGCCGGACCCAGCTCGCGCCGTCGTCGTCGGAACCGAACAGCCGCAGGGAGTCTCGCGGGTCGCCGGGGTTGCCGCCGCGATCGTTGGTGAACCAGCGGGCGTAGCGCAGGTACAGCGCCTCCGCTCCCTCGAGCTGGTAGCGAGCGGACAGCAGCGTGGTCGTACCGAAGTCCACGTCGTTGTTGTTACCGTCCGCGGTGGCCCGGGACAGACCGGTCATCCAGCAGCGCGCGCCGATCGCGGTCGCGTCCTGGCCGGGCTGAATCTCGGTCTCCTCGGGGATGCCCCACTCCCAGTTGCCGGTCGTCGCGTCGTTGGGTTCGACGACGCGCCAGTTGCCGTCGTTGGATTCGAACGTCTCGTTGACGATCGCGTGGTCGAACGTACGCGACGTCACGCTGCGCCGGGTCTTGGCGGGCGACGCGTTGCCGGCGGTATCCCGGGCGACGACCAGGTAGGTGTACTCCGCTCCGGCTTCGGCGGAGACGTCGGTGAAGGAGCGATCGAACGTCGAACCGACGAGGGTCGCATCGCCGGGAACGAACAGCGGATCTGTCGAGCGGTGGATCTCGTAAGCTACCGGCAGACTGCAGCTCTCGGCTGCGGGATCCCAGTGCAGGTCGACCTCCCGGCAACCGGCCCCGGTCGCGGCCGAGCGAATCCCGGCGAACACCGGTGGGCGATCGTCGGGGCCGGTCGCCGCGCGAACCCGAGCGACCACGCGGTTGTCGTCGGCCCCCGAGCGACGATCGACCGCCCGCACCGCGTAGAAGTAGAGCTGGCCTGGTTCGAGCAGGCGATCGATCCAGTGCGTCTCCCGGAGCTGGCCGGCGATCAGCGTCGAATCGTCGGGTGCGAAGTCGGCCTCCCGGGAGCGGTGAACCTCGAAGGTGACCTCGGAGTCCGGACACGCGCTGGGCACCTCCGGCCAGTCCAGGCTGATCTCGCCGCACGAGGGACCGGGAGAGACCGAGGCCAGGCCGTCGAACTCCGGCGACGAAAAACAGGCCGGCGTCGCGTCGCACACGAACGTGCCGTCGGCCTGGGGTGTGCCGACGACGACGTCGACGTAGGAGACCGGCCGTTCCTCGCAGCTCGGGTCGTCGAAGGCCAGCTCGAGACGCACCGTATCGCCGCAACGGGTGGCGGGATCGATCCGCAGGCGCAGCGGCTCGCTGCCGACCAGGCTCTGACCGACCGCCACGTCGGGCCAGCTCAGCTGAGCGTTGCGTGTGCTGCCGCCGGTGGTGCCGAGGATCCGCGCCTGGACATTCCGGGCGTCGATGTCGCCCAGGTTCTCGAGCCGCAGGGTCAGCTCGATCTCCTCGCCAGGGTCGGGCGATCCGGAGCGGTTTCCGCGGGTGTCGTCGTTGACGACGACCCCGGCGACGTTGAGCAGCGCACGCCCCGGCAGCCGCCCGGAGACCGGCGACTCGACGCTGGATTCGCAGCCGACGTCGTCCACCGCCATCACCGTGTACCAGTAGTCGACCCCCGGGGCGATCTCGGTGTCGAGGTATTCCGACGCCGATCCGGCCAGCCGGGCGCGGGAGCCGTAGGCGGTGTCCTCGAGCAGTTCGCTGCGCAGGATCTCGTAGCGCGTCGCGCCGTCCACCGGCGTCCAGTGGATCCGGAGGGCGTCGCACTCGGTCTCGACCCAGTGGGTCGGTTGCGCCGGCGGTTCACAGGCGGGTGACGACGGCAGCGGTTCCTCGGCGATTCCGTGGCGGGCGAACGCCTCGTGGATCTCGGTGGCGTGGGGTGTGCCGTTGGCCAGGTTGCCGTCGTCGTCGTCGGCCATCAGGTAGGCCGCATAGAGCGACAGCGGACCCTCGGGGAGGTAGGTCCCGGCGTCGGGGAGCGAGGTGTAGAACAACCGCTCCGACACCCGCCAGCCGGTGTGATTCCCGTGGCGATCGATCAGGGCCCGGGAGAGCTCCCACGCCGCCTGGCCGTAGAGCTGGCCGATACAGTGGACCGAGTCGCCGCCGAACGGCAACCGGCAGTCGCCGCGGTTCACCCGGTGCAGCGTCAGCAGTCCGAGGCTGGTGCGGTCGGCGTCGAGATCGCGGATCGGCGCGCCGGAGATGCGAAACCCCAGACCGATCTCCGAACCCCGGGTCAAGTGCATCGCCGTGACATCCGCGGTGCCCTCGCCGGTGGCGCGGTCGCCGAGACGGGTCCGGTGGTCCAGGCCGTGACCCCACTCGTGATAGATGATGTCCGAGACCTCGCCGGTGTTGTGGCATCCGTCCCGGGCCCGGAAGAAGTGCAGCGATTGCAGCTCGTCGATGTAGTACGCGTTGCAGGCCAGGTCGTCCTCGTTGACCGCGGCGGTCAGGTCGTGACCCCGCAACCACTTCGACCCGGGGAGCCAGCCGAGGCCGATCCGCCGCGCACGGTTGATGTGGAAGAAGGCGTTGCGCGCCGCCGGCGTCGAGCGACCGTTACCGGTCGGACCCAGGCCACCCATGCCGAAATCGAGCAGTCCGGCCCCGATGTCGGTCTCGACCCGGGACTTGCCGGGAGCGGTGCAACCGACACAGACGGTTCGCACGAAGGGTCCGGCCAGCGAGGCGCGGGCCCTGCCACCGCGATAGGGGAACCTGCCGGCGCCGTCGGTCATCGCGGTGCCCTCGGCCAGGCTGACGCTCAGGAACGACAGGGGAGCCTCGACCTCCTCGCGCAGGAACGCGGAACGGGGGTGGATCCCGCCGGTGACCCGGCTGTAGTCGTTGACGTCCCGGAAGCCGACGACCTCACCGGTGCGCGCGTCGACCCGCCCCTCCCAGGTCTCGACCCGGCCATTTGCGCGATAGAGACGACGCCAGATCAACCGGTAGACGATGCCGCTGTCGCCTTCCTCCGGTTGCAGCCGGAGCTCTCCGTTGCCGACCGGCACGGCGGTCTCGGCATCGCCGGACCAGAGCAACAGGCGGATCCAGGCGTCATCGGCGTCGAGCAGCGGTAGCGTGTGGGCCACGCCCGGCCCGACCTGTCGCGAACCGAACTGGGTCAGCCGGCCGTCGAGGAGCCGGGCGAAGACGGTCGCACCCTCGACGACCACCCCGTCGATCTGCCAGTCGAACGCGACGGTGATGCGCCGGCCGTTGTCCCGGACCTGGCTGGCGCGTTCGTCAACCGTCAGCCGGCCCCGGGACAGCGGGATCAGCTCGGTCGTGTTCGGCCAGGAATCGCCGAACGTGAACCTCGGCCCGCTGCAGGAGTCCGTCCTGGTCGTCGTCGTCGGGGCGGAACAGCTCCACGCCGGATCCCTGGGCCAGGGCCAGGCTGTCGGTTCGCCGGTCGACCCGGAAGGTCCAGTCGCCGCCGTGTCGATCGACGAACTCGCGAAGGGCGATCGCCAGTGCCGAGGAGCTGCCGGGTTCGAAGCGCTCGCTGCGGTCCGGTGCGAACGAAGTGGCGACGAAACGCGGGTCGACGACCAGACTCTCGCCCGCGGCCAGCGCGACCGAGGTCGCCGAGGCCAGGCAAGCACCGACCAGGCAAATCAGGGCCCGGCTGCGTCGTGTAGCCCCCATGAGCGCCCCATGCGCCCGCATCGTCGCGAGCGCCTGTGGCGTTTATACCCCGCGGTCCGGCGGGAGGCCAGCCGGACCCGTCGGTCGCCGCCAGGTCAGTCGTCCTGCCGCGGCGTATCGAAGTCGGCTGCCTTCGGCCCTTTTCCCTTGCCTTTGCCCTTGGGGTCGTCGTCGTCCGGCAGCGGCGTGCGCAGCGATCGGAGGAAGGCGATCAGCTCCTGCTGTGCCTCCTCGCTCAGAGCGGCGAAGGCGTTGCGGGATTCCAGCGCCTCTCCGCCGTGGGCCAGGATCGCCTCGGTCAGCGTCGAGGCCCGCCCGTCGTGGAGGTAGGGCGCGGTGTCGGCCACGCCCCAGAGCCGAGCGGTCGTGAACTCACGGTTCACCTTGTCGTCGGCCAGGAAGAAGTCCTCGGCCAGATCCGGCCCCATGTCGTGGCGCTTCAGATCGGCGAACAGCGGGACGTCGATGCCGCCGTCGCGGTTCTTCTTGAATTTCGTCGGTTCCTTGGTGAGGTCCAGCTCGAGGAAGCTGTTCTCCCGGGGGGAGGTGGCCACCTCGGGGAACCGCAGGGGCAGCGTCTTGCCCCGGGTCGTCAGCGACTGCACATGGCAGGAGGCGCAACCGACCTCGGCGAAGGTCTCCTCGCCGCGCTTGCCGTCACGGTCGAGCTTCTCGGTGATCGGCGGGGGCATCGTCGTGACGAAGGCGCTGAGCGCGCTCAGCTCTCCGATGAGGATCTCGTTGACGACGCCGTCGCCGTCGTTGTCCACGTCCTCGCCGGCAAACTCGACCGGCTCCAGACCGAAGTGGAAGCGCATCGCGCCGATGTCGAAGTCTCGCGCCGTCGCGAACTCGCCCTTGCGGCCGAAGGGCCGGACGACGAGGTCCGGGTTGATGCCTTCGACGGCGCTGGTGTCGAGTTCGCCGAACCCATCGGCGACGACGCTACCGAACGAGATGCCCTTGGTGACCAGCTCGACCACCGTCCCCGGGTTGTCGATCGCCTCGGCGGCCAGCGCCTGGAGATCCTCGGTCATCTCGATGCCGAGCAGCTCGACAGCGCCGAGCCCGAAGACGAACGGTGGGTTGGCGACGCGGCCGTTGAAGGCGGCGTTGCCGTCGAAATCTTCCAGGTCGGCAGGGTCGATCTCGGTCGGCATGATCATCGCGTTCGAGACCGCGCCGCCGACGCCGCCGACGCCGAACACCGGCGGGACCTCGTCGGCGCGGATCACCGAGTGGCACTCGACGCAGGACTGGCCGTCGAGTCCGTTGATGCGCAGCAACAGTCCGTTGCCGCCGAGGGTCGGACGTCCTCCGGGCATCACCGTGTCCACCACGTCCAGCGGTCCGTCGCCGAAGCCGTGGACCGTGGTGAAGCGCTGGGAGAACATCGTCAGGCCCGCGTCGAGGATCTCGTCGAGGGAGCGTTCGCCGCTGGCGATCTCATCTTGCGTGATGCGATCGGGTGTACCCGCGGCGCCGAGCACGGCACCGGTGAGAATCGACAGCACGAATGCACCACCGATCCAGAATCGGAAACTCTTCCCCCTGGTCATGTACTACCCCTCTTCTTGTCCGTAACGCCTGACGGGAGACTACGCTCTGCCCACCGGCCGTGCCGCAAGAATCTCAGTCGCACTCCGAGGTGATCTGCGGCGAACAGGCCAGGGCGCTCTGGGCCGGAGGCCGGGGGACACCAGCACTGTTTACTCCGTACGAGCCCTCCGTCAACCCGTTGCCGGGCACGACGAGGTAATAGACGCTGCTCGAGGAGAGGGGCACCAGGGCGCTGGTCGCCCCGCCAGTGCCGCAGGATCGGCGGAAATGGCTGTAAAAATTGCCCAGCGTTCCCTGGTAGATGTTGAAGTCCTGGTCGTCGGCCGCGCAGGACTCGCCCCAGGAGAGTTCGATCTGGCCGTCGAGCAAGCGCAGGGTCAGCGGCGTGCCGGGGACGTCCCCTCCGTCGGGGACGCGGCCGCCCAGTTCGCCCTCGAAGACCGAGCGGAAAACGACGTAGTCGTCGTTGTCGACGTCCTGGTCGCGGTCCACGTCGAAGACCGCGCAGGGGTGGTCGGCCTGGATCGAGGAGCCGGGACCGGTGAAGCAGCTGAGGAAGGCGTCGAGGTCGACGCTGTCGACGTCACCGTCGCCGTCGGAATCGAACTCCCGTCGACCGAGGGAGCCGAGGAAGCGCAGGACGATCTCCTGGAGCGAACCAGGAGCCGCGGCGAACTGCTGGGCCGAGGCCTGGGCCTCGCTGCCGGGGGAGTCGTGGAGCTCGATCGCGGCCCGCACCCGCTCGTCGAACGTGCCAGCGGAGACGCGCCCGTCGTGCCAGAGTCGTTCGCGCAGCCGCAGGCCCCACAGTGGAGCGGTGCGAACCTCGCCCATCTCCGCGTCGCCCTCGGCGGTCAGCTCGCCGTTGGCGCCCATGTCGTGGAGCAGGTAGTCGGAGTAGGGTCGAATCTGCCGCGACCGGAGCACCGGAGGCAGGACGGTAGAGGCGGAAGTGGTGAACACCGGTCGGTGGCAGTCCGCGCAGCCGAAGGCGGAGAAGTGCACTGCGCCGGTCATGCCCCGAAGCGGCGTCTGCGGTGGCGGCGCGAGGAATCGCACGAAGTCGCCGACGCGATCGATGTAGTCGAAGCCCGTGGCGTCGGGGCCGTCCTCGGGGTCGGCGACGTCGTCGCAGGCCGCCAGCAGATCGAGGTCGCCGTTGGGGGCGTTCTCGGTCGGCAGCAACCGGTTCGTCAGGCCGATCTCGTTGCGGGCCTCGCTGGCGGTGCCGGACAGCACCGTCGGCAGCTGGGATTTCCAGCCGTAGCGACCGACGCGCAGCGTCCCCGGATCCTCGAACGGCGCGACCATCGTCGAGCGGCCGGTCACCGTTCCCGGCGGGCTCAGCTCGAAGAACTGTAGGTCCGTGTCCGAGATCGCCTCGACCAGACCGGCGCCGAACAGCGGTGTCGACAGCCGCTCACCCGAGACGTTCGCCTCTGCCGGCAGGGTCTCGAGGCAGGCATCGTCGACGGCGGAGGTGTGCAGGAGCGAGCCGCCGAGGTGGGTCAACGGATCGAAGTCGAGTCCGTCGAACAGCCCGAAGCGGGTCACCGTCGGGTTGCCGTGGGAGCCGACGGCGAGGGTATGGCACGAGGCGCAGCTCGCTGCGTTGTAGATCGGGCCCAGGCCCGATCCTGCGACCATCTCGGCCAGGAAGTCCAGCCGGCCGGCGTCGAAACGGGCGCGCTCGTCGGTCGTCAATCCATGCAGTGGATCGCCCGGTGCCGGCTGGGGCACCGTATCGAGGCAGCGATCCGCCAGCTCGTCGCAGACCTGATCGATCGTGCAGGGCGGTGTGCCGTCCTCACAGCGGTCGCCGAGGCAGATCTCGACGCCGGTGCAGAACTGGCCGTCGTCACATTCGCCGGGCACGCTGCAGCCCAGGCATTCGTCCGCTTCCTCGTCGCAGTTCTCACCGACCAGGCAGGGCGGGGTCGCCGGCGCGCACTCGTTGTCGAGGCACATCTCCATGCCGTTGCAGAAACCGCCGTCGTCGCAGTCGGTGTCGGTCACACACTCGACGCAGAGTTCGGCGACCGGGTCACAGAGCTGTCCCGGGCAGGGGTCGCTGCCGGAGAGACAGGCTCCGCCGACGCACTCCTCGATGCCGTTGCACAGGAAGTTGTCGTCGCAGTCGGAGCTGGTGAGGCAATCGAAGCAGCTGTCGCTCTCCTCGTCGCAGAACGATCCGTTGCAAAGCTCCGGCCCGGCCTCGCAGAAACCAGCGACGCACTGCTCGGCGCCGTTGCAGGCGAGGCCGTCGTCGCACTCGTCGGCAATCGTGCAGGGCTGCACGCAGGGTCCGCAGTCGGCGACGCACTGGCAGTCGTCCTCGTCGGTGGAGCAGGTGTCGTCTCCGCAACACGAACCGCCGGGAGTGACGCAATCGGCGGCGCAGTTGTCGCAGGTCTCTCCGGGTTCGCAGACCCCGTCCAGGTCACACGGCGCCGGAACGGGGAGGAACGCGTTGAGTGTGCTCGGCGTTCCCGGGCGGAACTGCCCGAGCTTGACCTGCCCCGGAGTTTCCCCCGGCGGAACGTTGGCGACGAAGCGGAAGTTGTAGGTCGTGCCCCAGCGCAGCGCGTTGGCGTTCGGCTCCTCGACGAAGGTCTTGGTAGCCCAGCGAATGAAACCGTCCTGCAGTTCGACAGTCCAGTCGTCGCCCTCGTAGGGTTCGCCGCTGTGGTAGTCGACATCGTGGAAGCCGATCGACTGCAGGTCCGCGCCGGAGGGTAACGGAACCTCGAACGAGCCCGCCGAACGGTGGGAGTTCAGGTTCTGGACCGCGTACTCGTAGCTCCAGTAGCCCTGGCCCAGATCGACGGTCTTCGCGGCGAGCAGGAACAGGCCGTCGCTGCGGGTCGTCGTCAACACCACCGTCGGGTCGGCGGCGGCCCAGGCGGTCAACGCCGGCATCTCCCGCTGGGTCTCGCCGAGGAAGCTCATGTCGAACTCGCCGTCGGTGCCGGTGACCCGGACCTCGCGGTACGACGCGTTGTTGTCCTGGTTGCCGGCGATCGCGTCGTCGCGGGTGACGTACTGACCCTCGGCGAAGTAGCGCGCGCCGGCGTTGCGGTTCGGATCGAGATCCCGGTGGCGCAGCTGCAGCCGCTTGTAGATCGGGTCGCCGGTCATTCCCAGGCCGGTCGCCGGATAGGGGTAGACCCCGGAACTCGCGTTGACCTCGAACTTCGGCCCGAGTCCCGCCTGATCGCCGTTGAGCTGGGCGGAGTAGGGGTCGGAGCAGTTGACGCCGAGGTGGTCGCCGTCGGTCGGGATGCAGCCCTCGTTACAGAGTTCGAGGGACAGGGCGAAGAAGCCGTGCTTGAGCCAGCTCTGGCCGATCTGCTCGAAGCGGCCGTCCTTCAACCGGTACATCGTCTGGCCGATCACCGGGTGATGGGCGGTGTTGTAGATCCAGTCCAGCCAGCAGGTGCCGATGTTGCAAGAGTTCGTCGAGAACGAGAAGCCGGTCATCTCGCCGACCACACCCCAGCGGGCCATCGCGCCGATGTCGCCGACGATCACGTCCGGCGCCTCGCCGGGGGCGTCGCACTCGTTGGGGTCGTTGGCGGCCAGCGCTGCCGGAACCCCGAGCAAGGCCAGCGCCAGGACGAGGGCGGTCATCCGCAGTGAGAAAGCGAACCTGTCCGTTGGGCGCATCGATGACCACTTCGTACGATCGATCGTGGGTACGGGAGGCCCTGTCCGGGCCCTGGTGAACCCTCTTCTTATACCCAAAAAGGCCGCAAACGTCAGGTTCCGGCTTTCCCCAGGGGAAACAGCGCCTCCAGCAGGGCGTCGGTCCGGTTCCGCCAGCTGGGCCATCCGGAGCCGTCGTGGATCTCGCCGCCGGCTACCTGGTACCCCTTTTCGTCCAGATAGTTCGCGACGCGGCGGTTCAGGTTCGCCAGATCCCAGTTCTCGTAGTAGCTGCGCAGGTCGTACTTTCCCCAGTCCATGTAGATCTGTAACGGGTTCTCCTCGGCGCTCTTGACCATCGGCATCAGCGGGTCCCAGGCGAACTCGAAGACGAACGCCGACTGGGTGGCGACCTTGCCGACCAGCCCCGGTTGCCCCACCGCCGCGAACAGCGCGCCGACAGCACCGAAGCCCTGACCGACCACCGCGCGGCCGTCGGCGCCGGCGACGGTGCGGTAGGCGCCGTCGACATGGGGGATCAGGTCCGTCGCGAACATCTGCACGAGCTGCGGGAACTGCGCCTGGACCGGCCCGATGAAGACCGCGATCAACGGATCGATCGACTGGCCGATCAGGTTGTCCAGCGCCGTCGGCCATTGACCGCGTGCGACCGCGTCCGTCCCGCCGAAGACGTAGACCACGGGGTAGCGCCTGTCGCCGGCGGAGTAGCCGGCGGGTAGATAGACCTCGGCGGTGACCTTGCCGCCGACGCCCTCGCTCTCGAACTCGATCGTCTCCAGGTTCCCCCGGGGACCCTTCGGGTCGGCGAGGAACTCCGGCGCCCGCCAGTCCGGCATCGAGAACCAGGACATCTCGTAGTTGCCGGGACCGAAGTTCAGCTCCATGTCCTTCCCGACGACGCTGGTCGTCGCCGAGCGCGGGTTCAGCGGATCGAGGATCTCCTCGTAGTCGGCGATCAGCTTGTAGTTCAGCCGTGCGTCGGACTCGACCGTCATCGTGTAGTGAAACAGGTCGGTGCCCTCGACACGGCCCATCGACGCTTCCAGCGCGACGCCGATCATGTCGCCGGCGACCGCGACGTCGTGCGCGTTGCCGCGGTAGATGAAGGTGACCTTGTCCTTCTCGACCACGGGGAAGGACTTGTTCGAAGCCATGAAGGCGTCGACCATTCCCTTCCGGTCGCTCGGCGTGGCCCTGGCCAGCTTGTTCAGGAACTTGCCGAACTTCGTGCCCTTGGCCTCGGCACCGGCGGCGGCGTTGGCCTCGGCGAACGTCGCGCCGCTGCCGACGTCGATCCGCGCCAGTTCCCCGAGGCTGCGGGCGAAGATGTGCCCGTTGGCGAAGCTGGGCGCCGACCAGGCGTGATCCTGGAACAGGGTCAGGCCGGCAGCTTCGCTGTATCCGTCGGGGGTCGCCTTGACGATGTGCAGTCCGCCGTCCTTGGTGACGACGACCAGGTGGCCGTCGACCAGCATCAGGAAGCCGTCGCCGGGTTCGCGGGAGCGCCAGACCGGCTCGCCGGTCTCGGCGTTGACGCAGAGCAGGAAGCGGCTGCTGAAACCGTACAGATGGCCGTCGTGGTAGACCGGCGTGTTGTACGAGTGACGGATGGCGTTGTTCTCCCAGAGCTTCTCGATCTTGTAGCTGTCGCCGTCGCGGGTGACGGCGAACATCTCGCTGGCGTCGTCCTTGTGGGCCAGGAAGATCCGGCCGTCGCCGGCAGGCACCGGAGTCGCGCTCGACACCCCGTACGGCCCGTTGCCCTCGTGGGCATGGCTCCAGAGGATCTCGCCGGTGCGCGGTGCGATCGCCATCAACTGTGATTGACCCGAGGCGACGACGACGGTCGAACCGTCCTCCTGGTGCACGACCGCGGGAGTCTGATACTGGGCACCGTCGGCGCCGACGCCCCAGAGCTTCTCGCCGGTCGCCGGATCGAAGCCGGCGATCGCGAACTCACCGCCGACCTGCAACACGACGATGCCCTCGGCGGCCACCGGGGAGACGCCGAAGCCGTAGAACGGCGCCGCGGCGCCGTGGGTCTCGACCAGGTCGACCTCCCACTCCGGCGAACCGTCCTCGGCCTTGACCGCGAACAGGCTGCCCCGAGGCGAGACGCCAATCACCCGGCCGTCGAGGATCAACGGTGTCGAGAGCGGACCGTCGTGGGAGCCGTCGTGGCCGGCGTACTTCGCGTCGGCCTTGCGACGCCAGAGTTCCTGGCCGGTCCGCACGTCGAACGCGGCGACGAAGTCGGCGTCGCCATCGCTGAACATCGTCACGACACGACCGCCGGCGACGGAGATCGCCGAGTAGCCGCTGCCGATCGCCTGCTTCCAGCCGACCTCGAGGCCGATCCCGACCGGCTGCTCGAACAGACCCGACGCGATCGCCACGCCGTCGGAGGACGGGCCGCGGAACTGGGGCCATTCCGTCGAGCGGACCGCACCGGCGGCCAGGACCGACGCGGACAGGAGGAGGGCCGAGGCGGCGGCGCAGGCCGCGCGCCGGACGAAGCTGTGGGAGTGCGGTCGCATCATGGTGGAGTCTCCTTCCCGGTTAACTGGCGCTCTTCAAGGGGAACAGGAACACGAGCAGCTCGTCGGTGCGGTTGGCCCAGCTGGACCAGCCGGTGCCGTCGTTGGACGGGCCGCCGGACAGCCGGTAGCCCTTCTCCTTGAGGGCGCTGGCGACGTTCTGGTTGATCGTCCCGAGGTCCCAGGCCTCATGGGGGTTGCGCATGTCGAAGGCGCCCCAGTCCATGTAGATGTCGAGGGGCTGCTCATCGGCGGTCCGGACGAACTGGACGAGCTGGGCCCAGACCGAATCGAAGTAGAACGCCGACTGGGTCGCGACCTTGCCGATCACTCCGGGCGGCCCGATCGCCGTCGCCAGCGCCTGGGCTCCCTGGAAACCGGCGGCGACACTGGCCCGGGCGCTCGCCTCGGCGACGGTGCGGTACTTGCCGTCGACCGCGGGGACGATCTCGGCGAAGACCTGGTTGTACTGGGGACCCTGAGCCCGGATGCCGTCGATGAAGACGACGACCACCGGCTGGATCCGCGTACCGATCAGGTTGTCCAGCGCGGTCTGCCAGTGACCCCGGGTCTGGGCGCCGCCGCCGCTGTGCTGATAGATCACCGGGTAGCGCGCGTCGCTCTCGTCGTACACCGCCGGCAGGTAGACATCGAGGGCGATGCCGCTGCCGAGGGTCGCGCTCTCGAACTCCAGCTTGTCCAGTCGACCCTTGCGGCCGTCGTCGACCGCGGCGAGGAACTCCGGCGCCGACCACTCGGGCATCGCGAACCACGACAGCTCGATCGTCGCCGGGCTGAAGTTCATCTCCATTTCCTTGCCCATCATCTGGGTCTCGGTCACGCGCTCGTTGCGCGGGTCGAGCAGCTGCTCATGTCCCGGTGGCCGCCTGTGACGAATTGGAGCCAAGCTTCAAGCAATGGGTCATTCAGGAATGACCCATTAAAGTTTCGAGGGTGCCCCCACATCAAAACCTCGCGTTTCGAACAGTCGAGTTGCCGCAACGGAATTGGCGTGGGGCCACGTATAATAAGAAACCTCAAGAAGACGAAGAGTTCGAATGACCAGCTTAGCCGACAGCCCGGACCGCTACGGTTTTGTAAGCCGCTTTTTTCACTGGGGCATGGCCGCCCTGTTTGCCATCCAATTCGTTTCTGCTGCCGCGCATTGGGCGTTGCCGCGTGAAAACGCCCTGCGCGAAACGCTTTGGGCCTATCATGTAGATTTGGGCGTGACCTTGCTTCTTCTGGTGCTGTTGCGCGGTGCATGGGGGATCTGGAATCTTACTAATCGGCCAACAGAATCTGATCTGATGGGCACCGCGGCAAAGACCGGACATGGTGGGCTATATGCGCTCATGGTAATCGTCCCAGCCATCAAGATCATCGGGGCTGCGGGCGGAACGCGCGGCTTCAGCTACCTTGGCTTTCAGATATTTCCTGCCCGCGATGCCGCTATTGCTTGGACGGGAGACAATCTCGGATTGGCACGGCACTTTGGGCTGGATCCTCGCAGCACTGGTGATCGGGCATATTGGTGCCGCCTTTGATCTGGCATCAAATCATCGGGCATGTGATGGCGTGCTGAAGGTATGGCGTGACGCAATCGGGCAATGGAGTCCGCCACATCGCCCATGCGCGCCGACGTTCATGCGAACTGGTAACATCGGGTTCTGAGAAAGGGACAGAAAGTGGCAACCCTTGAAAAAACGTCGGCCGGTGTCACGAGAATCGGCCCGGCCCGGTTCGCCAGCCTATCAGCGCCGGTCACGATGCTGCTGACGGTCGCGGCCCTCTGGATGGCATCCAGCTGGTGCTACTACGTTCTGGTCGAGGCACTGGCTCTGGATAGCGGCTATGACGATGCGCCGATCCTCTTTGCGGGGTTCTATCTGATCTGGACTGGCGTCGCGTTGGTCCTGTTCCGGCCGGTCATACGGGAGCATGTCACGCCCCGGCGGATCGTCGGGCATGTCATCGCCGTTGCACCGATCCTTGCCATTTACGGCTTCTACGTCGTGGTTATCCTGCCCCTGCTTCCGGATGTCTCGGTCGAGAAAGCACCAACGAACCCGCCCGAGTTCATGTTTGCTTCGGCCTGGTATTACCTGCCGAAGTCAGCTGACATCCTTTTCCAGCAAATCCTCGTGGCGGCCATGGTTCTGGGCGCAGCCCGCGCGAAGATCAGTCTGCCGACCATATCCGTCGGCATGGCGGTTCTGTTCGGCGGTTTTCATCTGCTGCTGATTTTCGATGGATTCACCCGTTTTTATGTCACCCGTTTCACGATTGCCGCAACCATCTTTGGCCTTGCTATCCCTTGGCTCTACCTGCGCACGCACTGCGGATTTCGGTGGGCCTACGGTTTGCATTGGTCGTTCTACGCGGTCGATGCCGCTGTCACGCATTTGGTCTTGGCTGTGCCGCCATGGGCGAACTGATCTGACTTACCCAGATTCATTCAATACTGCTCGAGCATGGATTCACCTTCAGGCAAACCTCGGCCCAAATGCAGCGGTAATCCGTTTTTGTCCCGCGACCTGTAGATTGGGCAAGTCAACCATGCTGCGCAAAAATTGAACGACGATTTTCTTTGCATGCTGCCGTGCCGCAAACCACGCGCGTGCAGTATTTTTGCGCCGCGTGCGCGCGCAGCATAGGATCAAGGTGTCCGAGTTGGGCTCGGTGGTTGAGTTTGCCGCGTTCAGCGCCAACGTCTGCATCCGGCGGGGCAATGTCGGCCAGCACCGGGGTTGGTGCTTATAACATGAACGATCCAGGCAATGTACGCTCATCTTGCTCGATTGACCTCAGTCGCCGGTGTCGGTCTGACCTCGCTCACCAGCCTGCTGCGCAACCGCATGGCGGTTGAAAGTCCTTTGTCCTGATGCTGGGACATGTCGGGAATGACCACAAAGTGGGGCGAGGCGTCATCGCGCAAAGGCGAGGGATGGATGCGATCTGGCCGATGCCAGACCTGAGAAAACAATCACGTTGGATTCCTCATATCGCCAGTATTATTGCGCCATACGGTAGGAGATGCGCCGACGGTCTTCTTGAATGCCCGGCTGAAGGCCGCTTCCGATTCATAGCCGACATCCTTTGCCACAGCCGCGACCTTTAACGAACTGTCAGTCAGCAGGCGTGAGGCAATCTGCATACGCCAAAGCGTCAGGTATTGCATCGGAGAGTGTCCGATCAGGTGACTGAAGCGCGCTGCCAGTGCCGAGCGCGACAGGCCCGCCTCGCTGGCCAGCAGGTTGAGCGTCCAGGCGCGTGCGGGCGATTCATGCAGCAAAGTCAGAACCTTGCCGATCGCCGGATCCCGTAATCCTGAAAGCCAGCCTGTTTCATGCGCAGGAGAGGATTCCAGGAACAGTCGGATCACTTCCACGAAGATAAGCTCGCTGAGCCTCAGACGGATGGATTCGCCGCCCGGCTGCGGCATCCCCGCATCGGTAAGAGCCAGATCAATCAGGCGGCCCAACAGATCGTTGCCGTCCGTTTCTGACCGGCTGATGCGCAACAGGCGCGGAAGGGTTGCGAGCAGCGGATTGAACGGACGCATGTCGCAGCCCAGAAAGCCACAAATGTATTTGGCGCCCCCCGTTCCTCCGCCGCCTTCGACGGTCACGAATGGAAGTTTGCCAGCCATCCACTCGCGAAAGAAGGCGAGCGTTGCGTCCCGGTCATATTCAGGGGGCTGTCCCGGCGTGCTTAGCAGCGAATACGGATCTCCATGCGAAAGAACCAGAATGTCACCAGCTTCGAACTCCATTGGCGCGATATCCGGGATTTCCACCCAACCCGTGCCCTTCAAGATGATGTGGTACGAAATCAGGTGCTGCAGCGCGCGGCGAGAATGATGCCGGGAATACTCGCGCGCCGGCGGCAGTTCGACGCCCCAGGGAAAGGACGCTTCAACCAGATGAAAGATCGCGCCGGTGAGCTTGACCATCCTCAGAACGTCCGACAGCGGATCGGTTGCCGAATTTCCTGGCAGAGGACCGGCAATTCGGACATTCCCGGCCGCTTTGCCGGTCCTGGCTGCACCTGCATGATGGACGATCTGGCAATCGACGAGGACTTTCGGTCATGGGTCTGTTCCATGCTTCAGGATAACCTGAGTGCGACGGTACAGCCAGCCGCTGTGCCGCTTGAAACCGTTACAGGGAGTATTTCGATGACCATTCAGGAGGAAGTGCGCCGCCCGGCGGAAGTATATGACACCCATTTCGTGCCGGCCCTTTTCGCGCAGTGGGGACCAGTCGTCACCGCAGAAGCCGGCGTGCAATCCGGCGACCGTGTTCTAGACGTTGCTTGCGGAACAGGGGCATTGACGCTTGCCACCGCCGAGGTCGCCGGCCCGTCGGGAACGGTCGTCGGGCTGGATGCCAACCCGGAGATGCTGGAGGTCGCGCGCCGCAAACCGGTTGAGATTGAATGGCTGGAAGGTACGGCAGAGGATCTGCCATTCCCGGACAAGAGCTTTGACGCCGTCGTCAGCCAGTTCGCCCTGATGTTCTTCGAGGACAAGCGGAAAGCCCTGTCCGAGATGATGCGGGTTTTGAAGCCCGGCGGCCAACTGGCGGTGGCCGTGTGTGACGCCGTCGAGAACTCGCCCGGTTATGATACATTCGCGTCAATGCTCGACCGGTTGTTCGGGAAAGAGGTCGGCGACGCGTTTCGAGCTCCTTTCAGGCTCGGCAATGCCGATCGATTGCAGGATATTTGCAGCAAAGCTCACCTCGCGGACACCGAAATCTTCCGACGCAACGGGAAGGTTCGATTCAATTCGATCGACGCGCTGGTGTCGACAGAGCGCGCCTGCGTGTGGACGTTGGGCGGTGTGTTGACTGACGAGCAATTCGAGGACTTCTCAGGGAGGCCGACACCGCAGCTCCAGCCATTTGTGATCGAAGGCGGAATGGTTGAGTTCGACATGCCGTCCCTCATCGTCAGAGCTCAAAAATCCTAGCCAAACAAGAAAGTCGTTGAGGCTGCCGGGAATGGCAGGATTGGAGATCGGATCATTCCATATTTGTGTCCCGATCAATGATTACCGCCCGAATATGACGGTGGTCGGTACGTAGAAAAAAATGCGGCCAGAAGTTCGAATGCATCGAAAGTCAGTTCCGTTGCGCGCTGCGTAAGTTCCTCGTTTCGGATTTACTGCACCTTGCATGAATGGCAGCAATCTCTTCCGCACTGCAGATCAGATTTTGATGCAGGCGCAGCAAATATGGTGGTGCGAGCGCACGCAGCGCGATAGTTGAATTCACAGGTTGGGCTCTTGGCAGTTATTCGCTGCAATTCAACTTAATGTCCGCTTTGGCGTCCATCCACATGGAAAATCCGATGCATCGAATAGAGTGACGCCCCTGCGACCTCACAATCACGGTGTACTCTGGCCCTAAATACGTGTTGCTGCATGAACGCGACCTGCCACTCAATATGACCCACGGATCATAAAGCAGAAATATGATCTGCGGATCATACGGCATGAAAGGCAATTGCCCGGCGTCGTATGCCAGCGGCAATGGCTTCCGCCAAAGGCTGTGTAAACCCATCTGGCAGGTCTGCTAGTGTCTTGTCCAAGGCGGGTTCAAGCTCTGTCGCAATGTCCGACAAGATCTCTTCCGCCAGCGCCACACCAAAACCAGCCGCCTTTGCAGCCTGCGGGAAATGGCGAGGCACCACCTCGTTTACCCGATAGTGCCCGTCCACCGCCACCGCGAGGCGCATGCGGTTCTGACGGATTTGGCCATCATCCACCGCTTTCTGTGCACTCA
Source organism: uncultured bacterium (assembly GCA_942490715.1). Lineage (GTDB taxonomy): Bacteria > Acidobacteriota > Polarisedimenticolia > Polarisedimenticolales > Polarisedimenticolaceae > CALNYP01. The sequence goes on along the minus strand of CALNYP010000005.1, from coordinate 3,684 downwards.
GCACATCGTAGAGTGGGGTCATGCGGAAGCCGCCAGGGCGTAATGCGATGCTGAAGTTCTTGGCGTGCCCGTCCGTCGCCCCTAAAAGCCAAAACAGCACCTGCGCGCGGAAGAACACGCGCTGATCCGCCTCGGGGTCATCACTGCCCTTCAGCAACCCGATCCCTTCGGTGATTCCCGGCCCGCCGTCCATTTGGTATTTCTGACTGGGCGGGACTGAGAGCGCTTGGCAAAAGTCTTCCTGCGGGAGGCGGATCAATCGGCCATCCTTGGTCCAGCGCCGATCGAACCGCGTTACGACAAGGCTTCGCACGTCTTCGAAGTCGGCAATCTCAACCTCGGCCACATCCATGCCCATGGCGCGGCAAAAGCTCATGCAGAAAAACTCGTTCTCGACGCTGTCGGACAAATCGATCCCTGCGGGCAGAACGCCAAGCTGCGTCTTGAGGATATGGGTTGTTGGGGTGAGCCCCGATGGACGGATCCACGCGCCCTCGTGGCGTAGCAGCGCCGTTTTCTCCTGCGCCCCGGCGATAGAAATGCGGAAGTCGTCTTCCTCGTCTAAGCCAAGGGGGGCGCTTGCGAGGTTGCGTAACATATCCGCAATCTGCGCCTCGGAAACGGGCTCTCCCTCGAGTGCGCCAACCTCGGGGATCTCACCCGAAACGAACTGCAAGGCCCCCACACAATCGCGGCCGATCTTCTCCAGCATGTGCCACGCGTCCGTGCTGCCCGCACGCACCCGTGCAGCAACGCGTTCACGTATCGCCTGATTGTCCGGCAGCAGGTTTTCCAGGTAGGCGATGACAGGGCCGCCCTGATGCGCCTCTTCGCGCAAAGGCAGTGACAACGAAATGGGCATGGCATGTTCCCATGCCAACCATTCCGGATCATAGGTGAAGCTGATTGCGCCTGAGCCTGCAAGACGCAAAGCCCCAACCAGCCTTCCATTCAGAAGCACCTGCATTGTGCCGCTACGCCCGCGTTTCGCCATCAGAAGATATCCTCGATCTCAAGCGAGCCACCGCGTTCCACCAATCGGAACTCAAGCCCAAGTGCCGCCATAACAGCAAGCACTGTGGCGAGCTTGGCTCCCGCGTCGCCATTCTCGAGCGACGAAATCGTCGCGACGCGCAAATTCGTACGCGCGCTGATGTCGCTTTGGGTCCAGCCGCGCGCTTTGCGCGTCCGGCGAAGTGCCTCGCCGATCTGCTCGGCCGTTCGTGCTGTGAGGTCCATGATGTGGCTCCTTTTACGGCACAGCGTAATTTAAAACAAATTACGCTACAACGTAAATATCTACTTTTTACGCCATGGCGTAACAATCGAGCCGCACTTATGCCTGCAGCCCCGCAGCGCACACCTGCTCGGGCGTCACCAGCTTTGACGCGATCAAGTCCTTGATCTGCCGGTTCGTGATGTGGCGGCACAGGGGGTGGCGTTCACTGATCCACTCGGCGAGGCTCGCACGGCCTTTGGCTTCGGCCTCTCGCGCCTTCTCGCGGTCCGCCTGTATCTGGGCAAGCCCCTTCTCCCATCGGCGCATCCTGAACCAATTGTCCGAAAAACAGACCTTGCTCCGCGTGTAGCCCTCGGTTTCCTTCGCATAGGCTTTGACCGCCTGCTGCAAGTCATCGGGCTTCACTCCGGCTTTCACAGCCGCTGCAATCAGGCGCAGACTGGTCCGCCGGTCTCGGATCCTGTCTTCGGGATAGGCCGCCAAGATCTTCTCAGATTCAAGATCTTCATAGGACTGGCGGCTGAACGGCGGGTATGACCCAAAGTGGGACGCGCGCGCTAGGTTGTCTATATTTGATTGCCAAGGCTAGGGTCGGGTGTTCGAAAGGCCTCGCCCGCTCCAATGGGATCTCTTGGACAGAATTGACTGCACTAGAGATGACGGGCGCCCACACGTCTTTTTCACGTGCTCCAAAGAAAAAGGGACGCGCTTGGCACGTCCCCCTTCCACCACGTCCCTTCCCCCTCAGAAAAGGCAGTGTCGTTTGTCTAGGCGCTCAGCGACTGGCGGTTGGCCAGTTCGTGGATCATGGACTGGATCTGGTTGCGCACCTTCACGTCCTGGATTGACGACAACGCCTGTGCGGCTTTCGCCGTACGTTCATCCATGGCTTCGTCCTCTGACGTGCCGGCATCTGCCAGCCCTTCGAAGAAATACCCTGGTTGAACGTTCAAGAGTTGTGCAATCTCGAACATTTTGCTGGCCGAGACACGATTGTATCCCGTTTCGTACTTTTGGAGCTGCTGGAACGACAGTCCCAGTTGCTCGGCAACTTTTACCTGAGTCAGGCCGCGCAGCAGACGGACTTCTCTGATTTTCTTACCCACATGGACATCGACTGGATGGACCATTTTCTCACCATTTAATTGCTTCCCGTTAAACGAGAATGTCAGGTTTCATCGAAAGACCCAAGTGATGAGTCTTGAACGGTTTGGTTGCAAAAATTTACCCGGTATGGATGATTTATTTACCCTACTGTCTAAATATCAATTTAAGAACGATAATTTCTGCTATAGGCTGTTTGGATTATGTTGAATTCCATTGCGGAAACAGTTTGGTGAAGACAGTCCGGGTGCAGAAATGACCAATCGAACCAGCCCCGCCCTTTTGTTTGAGATGTTGCGCTCGTTTGCATCTTTGGCGCGCACATTGAACCTATCCGAATCCGTGCGCGAGCTTGACAGCACCCGTCAAACCGTCCGTCGCCACATCGCATCATTGGAAAGCTATAAAGGTTGCGAACTTTTCAGCTTTGAAAACCGACAATACCGGCTGACCGAGGATGGTAAGAACGCATTGCGAGAGGCCGAGGAGTTGATCGCACGTGGCGAGGCATGGCTCTACGACGAAAGCAAGCATGTGAACGAGCTGTTCTATCTTGCGATGCAAATCGGGGATGTGCCGTATTTCCTGCAACAGCACCCGCTGACCGCCATCTGGGATATGGGCTCGCCCTTGATCCGGTTCGGCTTTCACGCTTGGGCGCGGTCAGAAGGCGCGCTTGAAAGTCCGGCCTTCGCCCCGCTGCGGCCCTATTTGATGGTGTTTCGCTTCAACGCGGATAATGGCGACTGGATCTGCACCGAAGTGGGCGAAAAATCATCTTACGCCACATGGTTCGGGTGGGAAAAATACCGATCTTCAGTCGGCAAGGGCATAGCAAATCTGCCCGGCGGTCCGGGGTTTGCCAACCTGCTGGCAAAACCATTTCACGACATCGCCACCACGCGCGGTATCCGGCTGGATCATATCCACACACGCATCGGGCATGGCGACAATAATGACCTTAAGGCGATCAGTTATCAGCGGCTGGCCATGGCTTGTCGGTTTGCAGATGGCGAGTTCGCTCTTGCCACTCTCATCGACCGGACAAGAAACGTTCAGATTGCCAATCTGAGTGACGCAGATCGCGATGCGATGGACGCCGAGTTTACCATGAACGTCGTGCCGCCGGACGATTACTGACGCAACGATCGTCTCTGGTTCGCAGCAGGGCCACAGAATAGTTCGAAATGTGTCAGATTGTGCTCATATTTCTGCCTGATTTCCCGTAATTCGCGAATTTCCGCAAATCGATTCGAAATGTTTCCCGCATAGGTTAAGATTCCCGTGGACCACGAGCACATGGGAGATCCAAATGACCATTCACGACACTTTTTGCGGGG
>CALNYP010000004.1:0-37997 GCA_942490715.1 uncultured bacterium | reverse complement strand
GGAAACCGCCGCTCCGCGAATGACTCGATCGCCCCGCGCAGCAGTAGCTCGACGGCACCTCCGGAGCGGGCAGCCCGCGGATCGGTCGACAGTTCGACGGGATGGCGCCGGCGCACCTCGGCGAGGAACGCCAGGTCGGCGGCCCGGAGCTTCATCGTCGCTCCCAGCGCCTCGCCCCGACAGGCCGAACAGCGTACCCCCATTCCCCGCTCGACCCACGACGATTCGCCGCTGCCGGCCGGACGGCCGCACGCCGAGCAGACGTGCAGGTCCGGCATCAGACCGTGAAGCCGCAACAGCCAGTACTCGAAGTAGCGCACGGTGACCCAGATATCGGCCCGGGCTTCGAGCGCTTCCAGAACCGCAGCGAGCAGGTCGAAACTCTTCGGATCGGGTTCGCCGTCACGGGCGAAGGCCTCGGAGATCTCGGCGAGCAGGGCGCAGCCGGACTGCAGCAACGGGTCGGACTGGAGGTCGGCGTGGGAGCGGACGCCGTCGAGCGCATCGATCGCATGCAGCTCCCGCCCCTGCTTCTCGGTCCAGGAAAGTCGCACCCGGGTCAGCGGCTCCAGCAGTCCACCGAAGCGCTTGCGGCTGCGTCGCGCCGAGCGAGCCACGCCGCGTACCCGTCCTCAACGCCGATCCCGGAAGCGCCGATGATAGCAGACGAGCAGGGCTGGAAACGGACTCCGGACGGCGCTCAGCCGTCCAGCCCGAGTTCCCGGAGCGCCCGCTCGTTGTCGCGCCATTGCGGACGGACACGGACCCACAGATTCAGGGCGACCTGTCGTTCCAGCAGCCCCTCGATCTCCTTCCGGGCCGCCGTGCCGACCTCCTTGAGGACGCTGCCCTCGCGGCCGATGACAATCGGCTTCTGGGAATCCCGATCGACGTAGAATCACGGCGTGGATCTCGAGCAGTCCGTCGTCCCGCTCCTGCCACTGTTCGACGGTAACCGCCGTCGCATGAGGCAGCTCCTGGCGTGTCACGTGGAGCAGCTGCTCTCGCACGATCTCGGCCGCCAGGGAGCGCTCCGGTTGGTCGGTCAGGTACTCGTCCGGAAAGACCGGGGGTGCCTCGGGGAGCTTTTCCCACAACGCCGCAAGTAACCCGTCGCAGCCCTCGCCCGACAACGCGGACACCGGAATGATCGTGTCGAGACGCCGAACTGCTCGGTGACTTCGACCATCATCGGCAGGAGCCGCGTCTTCGGATGGATCTGGTCGACCTTGTTGAGTACGGGGACGACCGGGACCCCCGTCTTGCGCACCAGTTCCGCCAGACCTCCCGATCTCCGCCCCGACCCCCTGCCGCATCGATACACCAGTACCGCGACCTCGACGCCGGTCACGGTCGCCTCGGTCAATTCCGACCATCCCGCGGTTCATCCGGTGCTTCGTGGACGATGGAGTCCGGGCGTGTCCACGAACACGATCTGGCCCCGCTGTTCGGGATCGGTGCACTCCGATGATGCGATGTCGGGTCGTCTGTGCCACGTCGGCCACCGCCGCCAGCTTCGCGCCGACCATCCGGTTCAGTAGCGTCGACTTCCCGACATTGGTCCAGCCGATCAGGGCCACGTGGCCGCTACGCATGCTCACGAGGCATCCGCTGCGGTGTCCGTTTCGAAACGTCGCGGCGCACCCGGACCGTCAGCATGCGTCGTCGGTCTGCTTCAACACCTCGAAATGCAGTCCACCGACGGCGACGGTCTGGCCGACATCGGGCACCGAGCCACAGGCCGAGACCACGAGCCCACCGACGGTATCGAAGTCCCGTGCGCCGAATTCGACCCCGAACAGCTCCTCGAGATCCTCCACGTGGGTCACCGACTTGACGTCGTAGACGCCGTCGCCGGTCTCGCAGATCTCGTCCTCTTCGTGCTGTTCGTGTTCGTCACGGATCTCGCCGACGATCTCCTCCAGCAGGTCCTCGAGGGTCACGAGCCCCGACACACCACCGTACTCGTCGACGACCAGGGCCATGTGGTCTTCGTTCGCGCATCTCTGCCAGCAGGTCGCCGGCGGAGACCCGTCTCGGGGACGTGGACCGCCGGACGCATGTAGTCGGTGATCGGATTCCTCGTCTGTGATCCGGATCCCAGGCACGGAACAGGTCATGGGTATGCAGAACACCGATCACCTCGTCGATCGAATCCCGGTAGACCGGCAAGCGGGAATGTCCGGCCTCGATCAGTCTCGCTTGCGTGCCTGGGCCACGGTGTCCGTATGGCGATCGCCGCGATGTCGATCCGTGGCGTCATGATCTCGCGCACGCTGGTCTCGTCGAGGTCGACGATGCTACGCATCATCTTGCCCTCGTCACCCTCCAGCAGGCCGTCCCGTTCCCCGACCTCGATCAACGCATCGACCTCTTCTTCCTGCTCTTGCTCGTTGAGGTCCTCGCTGGGAGATCCGTCGATCCAGCTGTAGAGCTTGCTGAGCGGCACGACGATCGGGAACAGCAGCAGGTACCGGCGTGACGATGATTCGCGGTGACCAGCAGGAGCCCGTGGGTTCCACAGGGCGATCGCCTGGGCCACGATCGATTCGACCACCACGCACGCCCACGATTGCCGCACCGAGGCCGATGCCCAGCAGCTCGCTCTCGGTAGGCCGGCGCCGTGCAAGGCCAGCCACGAACAACAGGGCCATGCTTCCCAGCAGGCAGAACTGTCGAACCAGGAGCGCCGCGCTACGATGTGCCGACAGCGGCGCGCCGACTTCGTCGAGAAACTCGAATTTGCCCGCCGCCTGCTCGCGGAGGCGGTGCAGCGCGACGCGGCTCAGCGAGTCGATCGCGACCAGCGCAATCGACAGGCCGAGCTCGATCGCGAAGAGCAGTCCGGCACCGAGCAGCGCCGCGGTCATCTGCCCCTGCGTCCAATGCACGTTCACGACGCCTCGCGGGCGGACGGCGCCGGCAACAGCCTGCGCTCGAGCCGACGCTGCAGGCGCATCATCTGCCCGCCATCGTTTTCATGGTCGAAGCCGAGCAGATGAAGGTAGCCGTGCAGCGCAAGGATCTTCAGCTCCCGCGCCAGCGAATGGCCGTGAGCTCGCGCTTGCCGGTGCGCGGTCGGCACGGAGATCACGATATCTCCCAGGTAACGCTCGCCGTCGGTTCCGGCCTCGTCATCGGGAAACGAGAGGACGTCGGTCGGTCGATCGACGCCGCGAATAGGTCCGGTTGTACTCCTGCATTCGCCGGTCCGAGACCAGGCACACCGAGAGCGTCGAGTCTTCCTCTGGTCCTTCCTGGCGGTTGACCCTGCGCAGGAACGAGGCCAGCGGCGTTGCCGCGATGCGGTGGCTACGTTGTCGGTTGACGACGTTGACCTCCAACTCAAGAACTCCGCACCGGTCGAGACTCGGCAGCCTTGTCGCCGGCCTTTCCCTTGTTGAAGTCGAAACCGGGGTAATCGACGCGATGGTGGTACATGCTGACCAGCAGCCGCAGGAACGCGTCCTGGATCTTCTGCAGGTCGGCGAAGGTCAGGTCGCAGGCGTCGAGCTGTCGATCGAGCACGATCGAGTTCGACACCTTCTGGATCACGTCCCGCAGACGGTTCGGTGTCGGCTCTTCGACGGTTCGAGCGGCAGCCTCCACCGAATCGGCGAGCATGAAGATCGCCGCCTCGCGATTCTGAGGCTTCGGTCCGGGATAGCGGAAGTCTTCCTTCTTGATCGGACCCAGCGACGGATCGCTCTCGCTCTTCGCCTTCTCGTAGAAGTAGGTCATCATCTTGGTGCCGTGATGTTGCGGGATGATGTCGACGATCTGCTCTGGCAGACCGGCTTCCCGGGCCATCTTCACGCCGTCCTTGACGTGGGAGGCGATGATCAGCGCGGACATGTGCGGTGAGAGCCTGTCGTGAGGGTTTCGGCCGCGCTGGTTCTCGACGTAGTACTCCGGCTTCGCCATCTTGCCGATGTCGTGATAGAAGGCGGCAACCCGGCAGAACAGCGAACTCGCGCCGATCGCCTTCGCCGCCTCTTCCGCCAGTGTGCCGACGACGAGGCTGTGGTTGTAGGTGCCGGGTGCTTTGACCCCCAGCTCCGACAACAGCGGGTTGTTGATGTTCGACAGCTCCAGCAGGCGGATCTCCGTCAACACGTTGAACAGCGCCTCGAGCATCGGCAGCGCGAAGGAGATCAGCAGGCCCGCGCCGATCGCGCCGCCGAGGAAGGCCAGCCCCGACGCGTAGAAGGTACGTGAGAGGGGTTCGAGGCTGCCGCGCAACGTCTCCATCGCGATCGTCGCCAGCGCACCGGCGCCGCCCACGACCAGCCCGGCTCGGAGCAGCGCGGACCGCTCTCGGTAGGTGGAGATCGCGTAGACACCCGCACATTGCACGATCAACGCCCAGACGATCAGGTAGGGATTCCAGCCGTTCATCATCCCGAACAGAACGGCCGATGAACGCGGAGTAGACCGATGGCAATCCGACCGTTGGCCAGCAGGGCGACCAGGATCGACCCGCGCCGAGCGGGATCAGGTACGAGTAGGCCGAGATCGTTGAACGGCTCCGACAGGTTGTCGACGACCGTTCCGCGCCAACCACTGCATCGCCTTGCGCGTCAGCAGCATCGTCAGGATCAACAGCAACGACAGCAGTGCGTGAAGATGGTGCAGCTTCCTGAAGTGCCGCTGGTGATAGAGCGGCTGTAGCGGTAGAGAAAAAACGCGAGCAGCGAAGCGACGAAGATCAGCGCCAGCACCTGGCGGAGGTCGAACGACGCCGAAGAGGTCCGCCGAGCGTTCTCCAGCGTAGCTCCAGGTGGATCGGCGGTGATGCGTTCGCCCTTCTTGCGGACCAGGACTTCGCCCTGCGCTTGGAGCACGACCATGATCGGGCTGGCCACATCGGCTCGCCTGACGTCGCCGCGGCCTGAGGTTTCGATCGCGTCGACGTGCACGTTCGCGTCGACGAAGGTGGCCACGAATTCAGTCAGGACGTTCTTCGCTGCCTCGCCGATCGAGTATCATCGACTCGCTGAACCGCGTTTCGAGCCCCTTGCGCGCCGGCTCGATATCACTGAAGCCCTCGTACCGCGCGACCCGCTCCTTCGAGCTCCTCGGGGACCCGACGCAGCAGAATCTCGGTCTGCAGTTCGAGCAGCGATTTGCTGGCGACGATCCGCCCGTCCATCGCCTGCGTTACCGCCGTCTTCAACTCCCGCTCGATCGAGCGGTCGAACTTGGCGGCGATCAATGCGTCGATCGCCGGGGCGGGGAGCTGTCCCCGCAGCGCCTCGTGTGTCGCGACGGACGGATCCGTGCCTGCGAGCCCGGCCTGTTCGAAGGCCTGGCGCCCGGCACCGAACAGCCCGCTCAACTGGCGCGCCAGCCTGGGTCCTCGTTCGGTGTCGTAGACGTAGACCTCGGCGACACCGTCCATCGCCGTCCGACGCAGATCGGTGGTCCGCCCCTGCTGCACGTCGAGGAAGTCGAAGGGCGCCTTGACGTCCGTCGTGGCAACGTCGCCCAGGGACAGATCCCCCAGACCGGTTCCGCAGCGCTGGGCGCCGACCAGCAAGACGACGACGATGACGAAGGCCACGCTCCAGACGTGGTCCGCTCCGAGGATCCGATCCGCTCCGCGGCGGAACGAATCACGGACCCTGGAACGCAGGCTCAGCTTCCGGGTCTGACGCCCCGGTTTGCTACGCGGCTTCTCGGGTGGCTTCTCGGATTGAGGGAGATCATCCTTCACGAATTCTCCTCGCCGACGGTTGCCTCGGGTCTCGGCCTCTTTCGATCGTAGGCCAGGATGATCTTCTGGACCAGTGGGTGGCGCACGACGTCCTTGTCGTTGAAATCGATGAAGTCGATTCCCTGGATTCCGCTGACGACGTCCCGGGCCGCGACGAGCCCGGATACCTTGCCCTGGGGCAGGTCGATCTGGGTCACGTCACCGGTGACAACCGCCTTCGAATGGAAGCCGATCCGGGTCAGAAACATCTTCATTTGCTCCGACGTGGTGTTCTGGGCCTCGTCGAGAATCATGAACGAGTGATCGAGGGTCCGGCCGCGCATGAACGCCAGCGGGGCGACCTCGATCGCACCCTGTTCCAGCAGTTTTTCGGTTCGTTCGGGCTCGAGCATGTCGTATAGCGCGTCGTAGAGCGGCCGGAGGTACGGATCGACCTTCGCCGTCAGATCGCCGGGCAGGAACCCGAGTCGCTCTCCCGCCTCCACGGCAGGCCGGGCCAGGACGATGCGGCGCACCTTGCGCTCGTTCAGCAAGGCCACGGCCATCGCCACAGCGAGATAGGTCTTGCCGGTTCCTGCCGGCCCGACCCCGAAGACGAGATCGTGACGCTGCATCGACTGGATGTAGCGACGCTGGTTGACCGACTTGGCGATCACCCCGCGTACTCTTCCGGCGATCTCGATGCGTGCGTCGATGAAGTGGTCGACGAGCTTCGCCGACGGGTGGTCCTCGACCAGCTTGACCGCGGTCTTCAGATCCTCCCGGTTCAACCGGACGCCGCGGTCGACCAGCGCGGAGATCTGTTCGAGCAGGTGGACCACATCGCCGACGCGGTCCGTGCCGCCGCCGTTGGCGGATATGGTGACTTCGTTGCCTCTAGCGTCGAGGCGGACATCGAAGCGGGTTTCGATCAGCCGGAGAGTTTCGTCGGAGTGTGCCGAGACCGCCTGCATCGCCCCGGCGTCGAGGGTGATCGTCTTCATGGGATGGGCACGCGCGGAAGAGAACCAGGCAATGCGTCGACCGCTGAGGCGAGGTTCACCGACGCGTCATCGGCGCCGGTGAACCTCGCTGTACCCTTCGATACCTCCTACATTCCCGAGGAGCCGGCCATCTGGCGCCAGAGCTCCTTGAGACGAGTGTCCATCTGCATCTCATCCATGCCACGGCCGATCGTGAGGTTCTGGCCGGGATAGATCAGGTCGGGGTTCTGGATCTTGTCGCCGTTACCGTCGAACAGGATCGGCCAGTAGATCGGGTTCTTGTAGATCTTGTCCATCCCGGAAATCTTCCACAGCGAGTCACCCCGAACGACGGTGTAGTTCCCCGGGGTGTTTCGCTTGGCCTCTTCCTCGGCGGCCCGGCGGCGAGCTTCTTCCTCGCGGCGGCGACGCTCTTCCTCGGCCTTGCGGGCGGCTTCCTCTTCCTGGCGACGCTTCTCGGCGATCGCGGCGGTTCGTGCCGCGTCCGCTGCCTTGCCGGCTTCCATCGCCAGCCGCTCGGCCTCGGCGTAGTTGCAGGGGTCCGCGAAAGCCTTGCCGGCCGCGGCCATCTTGCTGTTCGCGTCGCGGTACTCGCTGGAGGCGTACTGATCGGCTCCGGCGGTCTTCGCCGCGGCGATCTTGCCCTCGGCGCTCTTGATCGCGGCGTCGGCGGAATCGCGGGCGCCGGCTCGGGCGCCGTCCGCGGAGCTGCGGAGGGCGCTGATGTCGCTCATCAGCGGCTCGGCGGCCTTGCGCGCCTTTTTCATCTTTTTGTCGTCGGCCATGGCGTTCATCTCGTCCGCGGAGGACTGAACGTCTGCCAGCTGGTCCGGGGCGTAGACAGACGCACACGCGTCTTTCGCCTCGTTCAAAGCCATGTTGGCATCGGCCACTTCCTGGGGCAGCTGTTTCGAGCAACCCACGGCTACCAGACCCAGCGCCATGACGGCGACGGCCATTCCTCGAGATACCTTGATTGCACGCATTGGAAACTCCCTGTGGACAAGCCCTTTTGTCCGGTCAGTCACGCTATCACAGCCCCGATGGGACGGTCAACGAAACGTGGCGTAAGTCATTGGCCTGTCTTGGTTTTGCTGTTTCGGACTACCTTCAAATAGAGTTCGCGGAGCTGTTTCGGGTCGACGGCCGAGGGCGACTGGGTCATCAGGCAGGTCGCGCTGGTCGTCTTGGGGAAGGCGATCACGTCGCGGATCGAGTCGACCCCGGTGAGCAGCGCGCAGATCCGGTCGAACCCGAACGCGATGCCGCCGTGGGGCGGCGCCCCGGACGCCAGGGCGCGCTGCAGGAAGCCGAATTTCTCCTCCGCCTCCTCCGCGCTGATGCCGAGGGCGCGAAAGACCTTCTCCTGGACCTCCCGGCGGTGGATACGGATGCTCCCGCCGGCGATCTCCGTCCCGTTGAGCACCAGATCGTAGGCCTGGGAACGTACCGCCCCTGGCTCGGTCTCGAGCATCTCCATCTCATCCCAGTTCGGAGCGGTGAACGGGTGATGCACCGAGACCCAGCGCTTGGCCTCGGAATCCCAGTCGAGCAGCGGAAACTCCTCGACCCAGAGCAGGTTCCACGTGTTGGCCGGGATCAACTCGCGTTCGGCCGCGATCTTCAATCGCAGGATGCCCAGCACCCGGTTGCAGGTGTCGCGGGTGTCCGCCACGACCAGGGCGGCGTCACCGTTTCCGGCGCCGACCGACTCCGCGACCTTCTTGCACCGCTCAGCCCCGAGGATCTTGAGCGCCGTCGACGTGACCGTCCCGTCCTCGGCGATCTTGACCCAGACCAGTCCGCCGGCGCCGGCTTCCTTGGCCCACTCCGTCCAGACGTCGAGCTGCTTCCGACTCGCCGTCCCGCCGCCGGGGACCGCGATGCCACGGACACTGCCGCCACCGTCGAGCGCATTGTCGAATACCTTGAAGCCGGACGTCTCGCCCAGTCGCGCAACGTCCCGGAGTTCCAGGGCGAATCGTGCGTCGGGGCGATCGCAGCCGAAGCGATCCATCGCGTCTCGGTAGGAGATCCGCGGGAACGGCCGGGGGACGTCGATCTCGATCTCACGAAACAGCGCGGCCATCACCGCCTCGACGTGCTCGTAGACCTGCTCCGGAGTCGCGAACGACAGCTCGACATCGATCTGCGTGAACTCCGGTTGCCGGTCGGCTCGCAGGTCCTCGTCGCGGAAACAGCGTGCGAACTGGTAGTACTTCTCGAAGCCGGCAACCATCAGCAACTGCTTGAACAGCTGCGGCGACTGAGGCAACGCGTAGAAGCTTCCCTCGTGGATGCGGCTGGGCACCAGGTAGTCCCGGGCACCCTCGGGAGTGGAGCGCGTCAAGATCGGCGTCTCGATGTCGACGAAGCCACGCTCGTCGAGTACCTGCCGGGCCTTCGATGCCAGGCGCGCCCGCAGGCGCATGGCGCGCTGCATCGCCGGACGGCGCAGGTCGACGTAGCGATGGGTCAACCGGACTTCTTCGTTGGCGGTGGTCTCGTCCTCGACCGGAAACGGCACGGCGTCGGCACGGTTGTGGACCACGACCTGCTCGCCGAGCACCTCGACCATCCCGGTCGGATGGTCCGGGTTGGGAGATTCCCGGGGAACCACCGCGCCACGGACTCCGATGACGTACTCGTTGCGCAGGCTCTCGGCGATCGCGTGGGAATCGGCATGCCGCGAGGGGTCGAACACGACCTGGACGAACCCGGTCGCGTCGCGCATCTCGAGGAAGATCAGCTGCCCCAGGTCGCGGCGTCGCTGCACCCAGCCGGTGAGGACCACATCGGTGCGTTCGGTCGCGTGGGCTTCGGTCACCTCACCGCAGCCGATGGTGCGTGTCAGCAGACTCTGTGATTCGGTCGGCATTCGTCTCCTCGACGATGTCAGGTCTCCATATGGATCGCCGGTTATAGCACCTGACTTCCCTGGCAGCAATCGGGGCGCATCGCCGGCCGCCGCTGCGTGCTACCATCGTTTTCATGCCTCGGTGCCGCCTCACCGCGTTCCTGGCCGGCCTCCTCCTCGCAGCCGGCATCGCGTCGGCGAGCGACGGCCGGGAAAGCCGCAGCCTCCTCGAACGCATGTTCGGCGCGAACCGTGTCGATACCGTGCCGAAGATGTCGTTCCAGATCGTCGCCGACATTCCCCTCCCCGGCCCGCTGCCGGACGTCGGGCCGACCCGCAAGGGCGACCGGATCGAGCTTCCGGTAGCCGGAGGGCTCGCGACCTCGCCGTGGGCGCCTGATTCCGTGGCGACGATCGTTCCGCGAACCGACGGGACGGGCGACGAGGGAGCCGGCGACGCCCCGGGGGCGACTTCTCCGGAGGCCGTCATGACGATCTCCCTCGATCCCAGCGGCAGGTTTCGTACCCGTTTCGCGGAAGGCGGCAAACTCGTCCTGGAGAAGAGCTGCCGCTCGTGCAAGAAGGGCTGGAAGAAGAAGTGGACGCTGACGGTGCCCGGCGACAGGATCGCGCCGCCGCTGGTGACCGACGGCCGTGTCTACTTCGGCGCTCAGGACAACCGGGTCTATTGCTTGAAGCGCAAGAACGGACACCGGGAGTGGGACGTCGACGTCGGCACGCGCATCTCCAAGCAGCCGATCGCCTGGTCGCCTCCGTCGCCGACCGGCGCGCCGCCGGACCCCGGGGCGCCTCACGCCGTGCTGGTGCTGCCCGACGAGGGCTCCAGTGTGCTGGCTCTCGATGCCCGGACCGGCCAGGAGCTTGCCCGGTTCGTGCTGCCGACCGCCGGGGGAACGATCCGCGGAGCTCCGATCACCACACCCGACGGCCACATCGTCCTGGCCCGGGAGAAGTACAACCCCGAGGAGGCGTCGTTGATCGTGCTCCAGCTGACCGACGCCGCAGCCGCGACGGGCGACGGCGAGGAGTCGGCTGCGGCGGACGAGGAGACCGGCGACAGCGTGGCATCGCCCGACAGCGCCACGCCCTCCAGCCCGAACGCGTCGCGGAAGAAGAAGGGCTGAAGCCGCGCTCAGCCGCCGGCGATCGGGCGGAGCACCACCAGCACCTGGCCGAGCGAGATCTCGTCCCCGTCGGTGACTCGCAGCTCGACGACCTCGGCCTCGTCCGGCACGCCGGGCCCGTCGCACGGCACCGGGCTGAAGGTCTTCATCACCTCGACGAGTCCGACCGGCTCTCCGCGGCGGATGCGCGCACCCGGCACGACGAACGGCGGCGCGTCGGGCGTCGGCCTGGCGTAGAAGACACCATCCCCGCCGGCCAGCACCGCGCTGTGTCCGGCGGCCAGCCCCTCGGTCGCTCCGGTGGTCGCGGGCTCCCCTGCGGCAGCACCGGCCTCGACCTTCTCCAGCCGGAGCAGTTCGTCGCCTGCGCCGACCGCCATGCGATGTGCGGAACCGGTACTGGAGGCCACGCGGCCGCTGACGCCGGCCGGCAGCACGAGCCGGTAGTTTCGACGGAGGCGGCGCAGCCTGCCGACGCAGGCCCCCGGACCGACCCAGTCACCACCGCCGGGGATCGCGATCCACCAGCCGACGGCCGGCGCCCGGACCGACCAGCTCGCTCCCGTGCTCTCGACTTCGACTTCCAGAATCGGTTCCATCGCTATTCCCGCTCTATTCCGAAAGCGCCTGCAGATCGTGCAGGGTCCAGATCCGCGGGTTCTTGACCCGGCGATAACCGGTGGCCTGGTAGGACATCTCGACCGCCGCCGCGAGGTACTCCCGGACCTCCTCCGGGGTGATGATCTCGTCCACGTCGCGCTGGGCCGCGGCCAGGACCGGGTCCATGTCCTTTTCGATCCGGCGCTCGACGGACTGCATGCCCTGTTCGATCTCCAGCCGCTGAGCCTCCGAGTCCGCGACGATGTTGAACTCGTCGTCGAGGCGCGTGTTGTACGTCGCGATCGCCAGCGTGCGACCCTCCATCACCGACAGCCGCGTGATCGGCGTCGCGAGCTGCAGCACCGGGCGATAGGGCATCCCGCTCATCGCGTAGTAACCGGCGCCCGACGCTTTGCGTAGCAGCACCGTGATCATCGGGACGCTGTTCGTCGAGTTGGTGTAGATCAGGTTCGAGCCGTAGCCCAGCAGGCCTTCCTTCTCGGCTTCCACACCGATGTCGAACCCGGAGATGTCCTGCAGCCAGATGATCGGGATCCCGTCGTCGTTGCAGGCCCGGGAGAACTGCGAGATCTTGGCGATTCCGTCGCGATAGAGAATGCCGCCCGGCCGCTTCGCGCCGGCCTCGACCGGATGATCCGAGAGCGCCGGATTGTTGGCGATGAACCCGGCGTAGAGGCCGGCGACGCGACCCACGCCGCAGATCATCTCGTGCCCGCGGTCGGGAAACAGCTCCCAGAACAGCGAATCGTCGACCAGGCGGGCCAGCACCTGCGCATGTCGTAGCCCATCCGGTGATCGGCGGGGAAGAGGCCGTCCAGCTCCGACGCCGGGAAGCGCGGCGGCGCCGCGGCGGCCCCGTACCGGTAGTAGTCGACAGGCCGGCCCGGGCAGCTTTTCCACCTCGCCACGGACGCGGCGATCAGCGCGTCGTCGTCGGGCACGCGGTGGTCCGCGCAACGGGACAGGTGCACGTGGACGTCGGGGCCGCCGATGACCAGCGACGTGATCTTCTTCGACTTGGCGCCCTTGATCAGCGCCGCGCCGGCGATGACCATGTAGGCCTGCTCGGTCATGTAGACGACATCGCTGATGATCGGCATGTAACCGCCGCCGGCGATGCAATCTCCGTGGACGCCGGCGATCTGCGGCACTCCGGCGGCGGACAGCAACGAGTTCATCCGGAAGATCGCGCCGGCTCCTCGGCGACCGGGAAAGGTGTGGGACTGCTCGGGCAGAAACAGTCCGGAACAGTCGACGAGGTAGAGCACCGGCAGGCGCAGCCGCAGGCCGACCTCCTGGGCCCGCTGGATCTTCTCCGGCGTCTGGGGCCACCAGGACCCCGATGCGACCGTGTTGTCGTTGGCGATCAACACGGTCCAGCGACCGTGGACCTTGATGAACGCGGTCACCACCCCCGCGCCCGGCGAGCTCTTGCCGCCGAAGTCGCGACCGTAGTTGACCAGCGTACCGATCGGCAGCACCGGACTGTCGTCGTCCTTGAGCAGATCGATCCGCTCCCAGGTGGTGCGCTTGCCCTTGGCATGTACCCGCTGGACGTACTTCTCGCCCCAGCCGGCCCGAACCTCGTCGCGCTTGGACTGGAGATCGGCGTTGCGGCCGGTCATGTGCTCGAGTTGATCGGCGAACGTGCGGTCGTCGAGGAAGCGTTCGCGCTCGGATCCGATCGGTTCGAGGATCACCTTGGCCATCGATCGTTCCTCATCCTGTCGCCAGTCCGTGGCGCTCCACGTGATCGGTCGTGTAGTCGCCACTGCGGAACCCGGGATCCTGCAGCAGCCGGAGGTGCCAGGGAATCGTCGTCTTCAGCCCGGAGATGGACAGCGTTCCCAGAGCCGCCTCCGCGGCCGCCAGCGCCGCTGGCCGGTCGGCGGCATGGACGATCAGCTTGCCGATCATCGAGTCGTAGTACGGCGGAATCCGGTAGCCCTCGCGGATCGCCGAGTCCCAGCGCACCCGGGCCCCGTCGGCGCCGGCGGTCGACGGTACCGTCAGCGACTCGATCGAGCCGACGTCGGGACGGAAGCCACGGTCGGGGTCCTCGGCGTTGATCCGGAACTCGATGGCGTGGCCGGCGATCTCCGGGGACTCGAGGGTCAGCGGGCATCCCGCGGCGATCCGCAGCTGCTCGGCGACCAGATCGACTCCGGTGACCATCTCGGTCACGGGGTGCTCCACCTGCAGCCGCGTGTTCATCTCCATGAAGTAGAAGCTGCCGGTCGGTGTCGAGCAGGAACTCGACGGTCCCGACGTTGCGATAGCCCGAGCGCCTCACCGCGCGAGGCGGCGGACTCGCAGGGCCTGGCGGGTGTCGGCGGCGACCGCCGGCGAGGGCGACTCCTCGACGAGCTTCTGGTGCTTGCGCTGGATCGAGCACTCGCGCTCGCCGAGATGAATCCCGCGACCGAAGTCGTCGCAGAGGATCTGGAACTCCACGTGGCGCGCGCCGGTGATCCGCTTTTCGAGGTACAGCTCACCGTTGCCGAAGCTCTTCTCCGCCTCGGCCGAGGCCTGCTGGAATCCGGCGACCAGCTCGGCGTCGTCGGTACACAGCCGCATGCCCCGGCCGCCACCGCCGGCCGAGGCCTTGAGCAGGACCGGGTAACCGAACTCCGCCGCCAGGGCCCGGGCCTGCTCCACGTCGTCGACCGGCCCTGCGGAGCCGGGGATCGTCGGTAGCCCGAGGGCCTGCATGGTGCGCTTGGCCTGGACCTTGTCGCCCATCCTGCGGATCGCCGAGGCCGGCGGACCGATGAAACGAATCCCCTGCTGGGTCGCAGCGGGCGGCAAATACCGCATTCTCGGCGAGAAAGCCGTACCCCGGATGAATCGCCTGGCAGTCGGCTGCTCGGCCGCCTGCAGGATCGAGTCGGCGTTCAGGTAGGACTCGGTCCGAGCGGGCGCCGCCGACACAGATCGTCGCCGTCGGCGTCGTCGCAGCCAGGGCGCGCCGGCATCGGCGGAGGAGTAGACGACGACCGGCTCGACACCGAGAGCGCGGCAGGCCGCGCACGATCCGGGCGGCGATCTCTCCTCGGTTGGCGATCAGGACTCGGCGGAACAATCGGGGCTCCTTTCTCGGCGCAGGCCAGTCTACACAAGGTGGCCGCATATGCGACAATCCGAGGACCCGTCAGGAGGATCCGATGAGCCGCGACCCCAGAATCTCCAACCGCGCCCAGGGCTTGCCCGCCTCTCCGATTCGACGGCTGGCACCGTTTGCGGTCGCCGCCGCCAGGGCCGGGCGCAAGGTCCACCATCTGAACATCGGACAGCCCGACATTCCGACGCCGCCGCAGATTCTGGAGCGGCTGCGCACCTTCGACAAGCCGAACATCGCCTACGGACCGTCGGAGGGGCTTCCCGAGTTCATCGAGGCGTTGCGGAAGTACCACGAGGGGGTCGGGCTGGACGTCGCAGCGGAGGAGATCTTCGTCACCAGCGGCGGCAGCGAGGCGCTGCTGTTCGTCATCGCCGCGATCGCCGACCCCGGCGATGAGGTCGTCGTCTTCGAGCCGTTCTACACCAATTACAGCGGGTTCGCCGGGCTGACCGGCGTGAAGACGGTGCCGGTCACGACCCGGGCCGACGACGGCTACCACCTTCCCGATCGGCAGACGATCGAGGCGGCGGTCACCGAGCGCACCCGGGCGATCCTGCTCTGCTCGCCGAACAACCCGACCGGGACGGTCTACTCCGAGGAGGAGCTCGAACGGGTCGCCGGGATCTGCCGCGACCGCGGCCTGTTCCTCGTCTCCGACGAGGTCTACCGCGAGTTCACCTACGACGGCCTCGAGCACCGCTCGGCCTGGAATCTGGCCGGGCTGGAAGAGCAGGTGATCCTGACCGACAGCCTCTCCAAGCGCGTGTCGATGTGCGGGGCCCGGCTGGGCTGGATCGTCTGCCGCAACCGGGCGCTGATGGCCGGCGTGCTCAAGATGGGGCAAGCGCGACTCTGCCCGGCGACGATCGAGCAGCACCTCGGTGCCGGGCTCAACGACGTGCCGGCGTCGTACATGAGCGGTGTGATCGCCGAGTACGAAAAGCGGCGCAACGTCGTGTTCGACGCTCTGACGGCGATGCCCGGTGTGACGGTGCGCAGGCCGGAGGGCGCGTTCTACCTCTGCGCGAGACTGCCCGTCGCGGACGGCCAGCGGTTCGCGGAGTTCCTGCTGGCGGAGTTCGAGCAGGACGGCGAGACGGTGATGGTGGCACCCGCCGAGGGGTTCTACGCGACCCCGGGGCTCGGCAAGGACGAGGTGCGGATCGCCTACGTTCTCTGCGAGGAGGAGTTGCGGCGGGCGATGGCGATCGTCGCCGGCGGCCTCGCTGCGTTCCCTGGCTGACGTAGCGGTTTCCGCCCCGGCCGATCAGGGACTGTCGACCGGTGCGACGGTCTTCGAAATCACCGGTGAGAAGCGACGCTTGCGGCCGTCGTTCCCCACGGTGTCCAGGTAGTAGTAGTAGGTCCGCCCGACCTCGACGTCGCGGTCGACGAACTCGTACTCCGACTCGGTCGACCCGACCGAGCTCGTCGACGGGACGATCCTGCGGCTGACCCGCTGAAACGGCCCCTCCGGCGTGGTCGAACGGTAGACGAGATATCCGTAGGTCCCACTCTCGCCACGGGCCTTCCACTTGAGCCGAGCCGTCGGCGCTTCGGTCGCCGCCAGCGTCGCGATCGCCATCGACACCGCGACCGCGATTGCGATCGGCAGCGTGCGACAGGAGGTCCCGTTTCGAGTACGGCCGGTCATCGACCCGGCTCCGATCCGTCGATCGTCCCGACGGAATCGCCGATCTTCAGATCGCGAATCTGCGTGCCGGGCCGGACGACGATGCCCTGGTACCGGAGACGGATCGGATCGTCTTTCCGGTCCACGAGATGGACGAATAGATTCCCGGCGAAGTTCCGGTCGTCGCCCGCCTGGAGTTGCAGATCCAGCAGGTGACAGGCGTCGACCGTCTCGGCCTCGGGGCAAGGCGTTACCTCGACGGTGATCCGCCCGCCATCGTCCTCGACGCGCGCGACACGAAACGGGGTACCGCTTCGACTGCGCAGGATCACCGGATGCTGCAGGCCGCTCCCCTGCTCCACGGCGCCCAGGTCGATCGGGTTCTCGCTGGGCGAGACGTCGCCGACGACCACGGCACGAAATCCGACCGTCATCGCCGGATGGTGGGCCACGTTGGTCTGCAGGGTCAACGCTCCGGCGAGGTATCCCTCCGGAGCGCCCGGCTCCAGAGCCGCCAGCAGCACGAGGCCCCGCTCGCCTTCACCGGTGCGCTCGACGACCGTCACGCCGACCGCGTCGACCGTCGATTCGGCCGCGACAAGTTCCAGCCGCGGGATCTCGCGACTGTCCAGCAGGAAATCGACCGACCCGCCTTCGCTCCGGTCGACCCTGCCGAAGTCGAGGGAGATCGTCTCGGGGTCGTAGGCCGACTGGGCGAAGCCCGACAGCGACACGCGATAGCCGAGTTCCTCGGAGTCACTGGTGACGAGGGCATAGCGAAACGAGACCTTCCCCAGCCGACCGCCGAGAGACTGGCGGACACGCAGCTCGCCGGATGCCCCGGGCAGCAGGATTGCCGGGGAGAACTGGACGTCGGCCCCGGCGACCGATCGACGAACCGACCGCAACTCCACCGGCCCGTCAGACGTGTTGACGAAGGTCCAGCGCTGCTCGACCGTCTCTCCCTGAAAACGATCCTCGAAGGTCACGTGGCGCCGGTCGAACTGCAGCGCGGTTCCCCCGCCGGTCCCGCGCGACCCGGCGGCGGAGCTCTCCTGGGCCAGCGCCACGCCCGGTGACAGCAGCGCGAGCGCGCCGAGGAGGGCGACGACGTGGGATCGTGAAAATGGCGGTCTGAACATCGACACAAAGAAAAGTGCCCGCGCCGAGGCGCGGGCATTCAGGAATCGATCGGCATCGGATCGGCCGGTTACTCGACCGAGAACTCCATCAACTGGACCGGGAGAGTGCCGGCCACGTCGAGCTGATACTCGCCGCAGCTCGGGGCGCCCCCGGCGTAGAACGAGTCGATGTAGATGTAGTAGGACGCGGCCGGGATCGCCGGGCAGAGGATCGTCCCGGTATCCGTGCAGAGTCCGGTCTGTGCCGCGCTGAAGGTCACCGCGGCGAGTTCACCGCCACCGGCGAAGTCCGCGAAGCCGACGCAGCTGGTCGTGTCGGCACAGTCACTGACGACGAACACTCCGAGATCGGCGGGGTCGGTCGGCGTCAAGGTGACCGTGACGTCGTTGTTGTCCCCGAGATCCATCTTGTAGATCACCTCGGGCCCCGGGTACAGGTAGGTGCTGCACGGTCCGCCACTGGCGGTGAAGCTGTCGTAGTCGGAGACCACCGAGGGAGCTCCGCAGGTGTTACCGGTGTCGGTGTACGGCAGGCTCGTGCCGATCTCCGTCGCGCTCGCGCAATCTGCGCCGCCGTTCTTCGGTGCATAGGCGGGTTGCTTGGAACGGCCCGGGCTGGCCACGCGCTGCTGCGCCTGGACCGCCCCGAAGGCGATCAACCCGAAACAGAGTGCCCCGCAAATCATTCCGATGGGTCTGGCGCGCATTTCGGTCTCCTGAAGGGAATCTTCACCCTCGCACGAAAAACTTATAGGTCCGGTGGCGTCAGGTCAAGGAGTTCGAACGCCTGTCAGCGATGGCAGCGAGAATAGCGACCGCAAGGAGCGGGATATTCAGTTCGTGGTGCCCCAGGACTCGATAGGCCCGACCGGTGCCACCTTCAAGTGGCCTCCGCAGGACGTTCTCTTCGGTCCGGTAGTGCCGCTGCATGTCGAGGTCGGCGGTGCAGAAGTCAGCGACCCGACGATCGCCCCCGGAGAGGTTTCGCGCTGCCGAGAGCGCTTTCAGGAAGACCTCCGGCAACAGCACGGCCGAGCCGCAGTTGACCCAGACCCCTCCGGAGAGTCCCCCGACCAGGGTGACCAGCCGACGGAAATCATGGAGCGTCGCCGCGCCGATCGCCGCGCCATCCGCCGACGGGTGGGGATGGACCACGTCGCACCCGAGAGCGACGTGGAGGGTCGCCGGAACCCCCAGGCGATGGCAGGCTGCGAGCAGGCTGGCGTCGCGGTGGGGCAGCCCGGCGGCCTCGATCTGTTCGCCGAGAACCTCGCCGAACCCGCGGCCGTCCCGGGCGGCGACGGTCGCTGCGCCGTTGATCGCCTCGGCGGTCTCCCGGGCCATGCCGAAGCGGCCGTCGGGCAAACCCTCGGCGACGTCCTCGGACGTGGCCCCGATCGCCGCGATCTCCCAGTCGTGAATCGCGGCTGCCCCGTTCAGGACGAGGCCGGTCACGATGCCGCGTTCCATCAGGTCGATCAGCACCGGTGACACGCCGGTCTTGACGATGTGTCCGCCGGAGGCCCACAGGACCGGTCGGCCGCCAAGGTGAGCGTCGGCGACCGCCCCGGCCAGTCCGCGGAGCTGACGGGCGCCGAGGATATCGGGAAGACCTTCGAGAAACGCGGCCACCGAGGCGTCAGGATCGGGGCGACCGCCGAAACTGTCCCGGCGCACCTTGCTGGCCCGCTGCGCCAGCGGGAACGTCTTCAGTCGGCTCAGATCGGCGGGGCGCGTCATCGACGACAGCGGCTCAACGACCCTGGAACACGGCGGGGCGCTTGCCGGTGTAAGCGGCGAGTCCCTCCCGGGCATCGTCACTCGTGAACAGCTGCTGCTGCAGTTCGCGCTCCAGCGCCAGCCCCTCGTGGAAGCCGACCTCGCCACCCGACTGGACGGCGCGCTTGATCAGCCCGACGGCACGGGAGGCCTTGGCCGGCGGAACGAACCGCGCGGCGTACTCGAGGACCTGCTCCATGAAGTCGCCGCCTTCGAGAACCTGGTTGACCAGTCCGAGCTCGGCGCCCTCCTCGAACTCGAGGTTGGCACCGCTGCTCATCAATTCGATCGCCCGCGACTTCCCGACCATCCGCACGAGTCGTTGCGTCCCGCCCGTTCCCGGGAGTACGCCGAGATGCACCTCGGGAAGTCCGATCTTGCCGCCGCCCTTGCGGGCCAGACGCAGATCCGCGGCCATCGCGATCTCCAGCCCGCCGCCGACGGTGTGACCGTTGAGCGCGGCGATGACCAGCTTCGGCGTCTGCTCGAGCCGGTTCAGCGTCTCGTTGGCGTGAAGGCAGAAGTAGTACTTGAACGTCGGGTCGGCCTGCTCGAGCATCTTGATGTCGGCTCCGGCGCAGAAGAACTTCTCTCCGCTACCGTGAAGCACGATCACGTGGACCTCGGCATCGAAGCGCGCCTGGAGGATCGCGTCATCCAGTTGCCGCATCATCTCGTGGCTGTAGGTGTTCGCCGGTGGGTTTCGCAGTTCGATCCGTCCGATTCCCTTCTCGGCCTGATAGCTCACCAGTTTCTCGCTCATCATCTAGTCTCCGTCAGGCGGCGGACGACCGCGTCGCCTGCAGCTTTCGTCCCCAGCGAACCACCGAGCTCGACCGTGCACTCTCCTGCCTCGAGACAGTCCTGGACCGCCTGCTCGATCCGCGCCGCCGCCTCGGGAAGCCCCGTGTGCTGCAGCATCATCGCCGCGGTCAGGATCGCGGCGAACGGATTCGCCGTATCGGTCCCGGCGATGTCCGGCGCCGAGCCGTGAACCGGCTCGAACATCGACGTTCCGGTCGGGTTGATGTTGCCGGAACAGGCAAAGCCGAGACCTCCCTGGAGCTGGGCGCCCAGGTCGGTGATGATGTCTCCGAACATGTTGCAGGTGACGATCACGTCGAACTGGCGCGGGTCGCGAACCATCTGCATCACCAGTGCGTCGACGAACATGTGATCGGATTCGATCCCGTCGTATTCTGCGGCGACCTCGGCAAACACCCGGGTCCACAGGTCGTGGCCGTAGCGCAAGGCGTTCGACTTGTCGGTCATCGTGACCTTGCGCCGCCCGTTCTCCCTGGCGTACTCGAAGGCGGCGCGGATGATCCGCTCGACGCCCTTGCGCGTGTTGACGTCCTCCTGGATCGCGACTTCGTCGGGCGTGCCCTTCTTGAAGATCCCGCCGATGCCGACGTAGGCGCCCTCGGTGTTCTCGCGAAAGACGACGAAGTCGATATCCGCGGCCTTGTAGTTCTTGAGCGGGTTCAACGCCTCGTGACGCAGCGCACCGGCCGCAGGTTGATGAACTGGTCGAGCTTGAAACGCGTCCCGAGCAGGATGTCCCGGGCGTGCGCCATGTCGGGGACACGCGGGTCGCCGAAGGCGCCCATGAAGATCGCGTCGAAGCCCTTCAGCGTCTCGAGCGCGTCGTCGGGCAGCGTCTCGCCGGTGCTGAGATAATGCTCGGCACTGTACGGAAAGGATTCGATCTCGACGGTGAACCCGTCGCGACGCGCCGCCGCCTCGACGACCTTGAACGCTTCACGAGTGACATCGACGCCGATGCCGTCCCCGGCCAGTACCGCGTACCTGCGCTTCATTGCTTTCCTCGTCCTGTGCGTCCCGATCGCGAGCAGCGCCAGGGCGATCACACGCCGACCACGTCGGCCAGCCAGTCCGCCACGCTGGGAGCCGTCACGTAGGCCAGAAGCATCGTCGCCCCGTAGCCTACCGACCATCGCCAGCCAAGCGGGCCGCCCAGACGCAGTGATCGCTCCTGGGTCCGTCCAGCATCACCGCGAAGAAGGTCGAAACGATCGTGGCGTGGAGCACCTTGTCGGAAGAAGTGACTCTGCAGTCACGGCTTCCTGTCCCGAACGAAGAAGATGTCCCAGATATCGAACAGCAGCAGGAGGTTCATCAGACCTGCGGTCCAGAGATAGGCGGTGCCGTAGATCGCCACCGAGGAGCGGGCCCGGTCGCGGAAGGTCGCCTGGCGTTGCACGACCGCGGCGGTCCGCGTCGGAGGGAGGCGATAAGCGACCTCTCCGTAGACGAACAGACGCGCCACGGCGTCGGCCGGACCGACGCCCAGGTACGTCGAACAGCAGCAGCAGGTTCATCAACCCGGCCGTCCACAGGTAGGCCGTGCCGTAGATCGAGACCCCGTCGTGGCCCGGTCGCGGAAGATCTCCGATCCGGCGCGCACCGCCAAGACGGGGTGCGGCATGCGTAGGCCACCTCGCCGTAGACAGCCGCCCGGCACGACCATGTCCCGGGACCACGCCCGATGCTGGCCACCACCTGCAGCGTGGTCAGGAACGGCTGGCTCGAGTCGCGCAGCGCCATGACGGCCGTCATGGGTCAGGCCCAGCGCTGAAGCGAACCCCAGATCGCCGTCCGAAGACCAGCCCCGACCGAGTCGGCCCGGCGTCCCGGCCGGGCGTCGAGCCCAGGCCGCGGCGAGCGCCGACCTCGTTCGCCCGCCTCGTCGTCGGTCGGCCCCGTCGCCGGTCGTTCGCGTTTTCCGGCCCGGGGCTAGATCCGCTTCCTCCTCGCCACCACAGCGAGCTTGACCTTGGCGGTGACCTTGCGGTGGAGCTTGACCGTGATCTCGTAGGCCCCGAGCGACTTGATCGGATCGGTCGAGGACGATCTTGCGCCGATCGACCTCGAAGCCCTTGGCCGCGAGCAGCTCGGCGATCTCGGCGTTGGTCACCGAACCGTAGAGCGTGCCGCTCTCGCCGGCCTTCTTGGCGACGCTCAGCTGCAGACCGCCCAGATCGCGTGCGGCCAGCGTCTTCGGCCTCGCCGATCTTCCTTGGCGTCCGATGACGGCCCAGACCCTGCGCTGCTGCTCGAGCAGCTTGAGGTTGCCGGGGTGGCTACGAGGGCCAGTCCCTTGGGCAGCAGGTAGTTGCGCGCGTAACCCGGCGCCACGGTGACGATCTCGCCGCGATCCCCCAGGTGCTCGACGTGCTCGCGCAGAATCAGACTTTCACCATGCATCCGCGTTCCTCCTCGATCAGTCGCTCGTGAACGGGATGAACGCGATCATGCGCGCGCGCTTGATCGCCTGCATCAGCATACGCTGGTGCTTGGCACAGGTTCCCGAAATTCGCCTCGGGAGCACCTTGGCACGCTCAGGGATGTAATTCTGCAACGTCTTGACGTCTTTGTAGTCGATCCACTTCGACTTCACTTCGCAGAACTTGCAGTACTTCCTGCGGCGGAAACAGGAAACGCGTCGCCCGGCCGCCCCCGACTCCGCCTCGTCCTCTTGGCCACCCATCGGTACTTCGCCTGATCTCCGTCTCCGCTTGCCGGATTCCTCGGTGGCGTCCGGCGTGGGCTCTCGGCCCTCGGCCGGGGCGTCGGCTTGCGCACGGCCTCGGCTACCGGCGTTTCGAAGCCGGGCGTCAGCGTCTCCGGCGGCGCGTCAGCGGTGCCGCCGCACCTCGGCTTCCCGGTCGTCGGCGGCTCGCCTCCTCGGCAATGCCCTCGGCCGCTTCTTCCTTCGGCAGCCTCCTCCTTCGCCGGCCTCGGCCCTTCTTCGGGGCAGCCTCGCCGCTTCCTCGGCTGCTTCCGCTGCGGCCGCGTCGGCCTCGGCCCGGCGCTGTTCGGCGTCGCGCACTGCGCCTGCTTCCTTGGCCTGCGACGGCCCACTCCGTTCGAGACGAACCGTCAGATACCGCAGCACCTTGTCGGACAGCCGGATAGCGGCGTTCGAGTTCGTTGGGAACCGCCGCCTCGGAGTCGTAGAGGAAGCGGATGTAGACCCCGTCCTCGAACTTCTGGATCGGGTAGGCCAGCCGCCGGCGGCCCATGCGATCGTTGGCGATCATGGAGCCTCCCCCGTCGGTGACGATCTGGGCCAGGTCTCGACCGTCGTCCTTCTCTTCGTCTTCGGTGAGGTTCGGGACGTGATGAAAATGGTCTCGTAGGTGGGCACGCGCACCTCCTCACGGCGTTTCGCCCCCGGTCGCGCCGGGAGCAAGGGGTGCAGGATCGTGGGATCCCGTTCAATCAAACTGTTCTGCAGGCGTCGTCAGACGCCCGGCAACTCTACCATCGAGCCGGCGGACGCTGCCAGCCGATCGACGGCGGCCCGAACCGCACCGAAACCCGGCGCGCTCCCCTCACCGCAACGCGTCAATTCTAGAGGCTCTAGCCGAAGTGAATCGCGTAGGGGATCAGCGCGATGATCATCGCCACGACGCTGATCAGCTTGATCAGGATGTTCAGCGCCGGGCCGGAGGTGTCCTTGAAGGGATCGCCCACGGTGTCGCCGATGACGGCGCCTTGTGCATCTCCTCGAAGTCGTCGCCCCACTTCTCGTGGCCTTCATCCTTGACCTGTTTCTTCGAGTTGTCCCAGGCGCCGCCGGCATTGGCCTGGAAGATGGCCAGGCAGACACCGGAGATCGTCACCCCGACGAGCAGCCCGCCCAGCATGTCCACCGAGATCCCACGACCACGGGAACGATCACCGCCATCAGGCCGGGCGCGATCATCTTCTTGATCGCCGCCGCGGTGGAAATCTCCACGCACTGCGTGTACTCGGCCTTCCCGTCGGCGGCCTCGATGATCGCAGCCTCCTCGGCGGTGGGCTCGCGCTCTTCGCTCTCGGCCCTCTGCGCCGCCTCGAGGGCCGGTCGAGCTCGGGGATGTCGCGGAACTGCCGGCGGACTTCCTGGATCATCGTCCTGGGCCGCCTGGCCCACCGCGACCATCGCCATGGCCGAGAAACGGAAGGGCAGCATGCAACCGATGAGCAGTCCGACCAGCACGTAGGGGTTCGCCGCGTCGAGCTCGACCTTGCCCTGCATCTTGGTCAGGAAGGCCGCGGTCAGCGCCAGCGCGGTCAGCGCCGCGGAGCCGATGGCGAAGCCCTTGCCGATGGCCGCGGTGGTGTTGCCCACGGCGTCGAGCTTGTCGGTGCGGTTCCGGACGTCGGGACCGAGGCCCGCCATTTCGCTGATGCCACCGGCGTTGTCGGCGATCGGACCGTAGGCGTCGGTGGCCAGCTGGATCCCGGTAGTGGAGAGCATTCCCACGGCCGCCAGGGCGATCCCGTAGAGGCCGGCGAACTTGTAGGCGACGACGATCGCGCCGCAGATGACCAGAACGGGGAAGGTGGTGGAGTTCATGCCCACTGCGAGGCCCTGGATGATCGTGGTCGCCGCGCCCGTCTTGGAGGCGTCCACGATGCTCTCCACCGGCTTCTTCTCGGTGGCGGTGTAGTACTCGGTCAGCAGGCCGACCGCGATACCCGCGGCAAGACCCGCGATGACGGCGATGGCAAGGCCCCACCATTCGTAGGTTCCCTGCTGCCTGGTGATGAGGTCCGTGGTCGTCACGCCGCCCGCCGGAATCAGGTACTTGATGGCGGCGACGGTGCCCACGACCATCAGCGCGCCGGCGCCGAAGGTGCCCATGTTCAGGCCGGTCTGCGGGTTTGCCGCCTTCCTTCGTGCGCACGAAGAAGAAGCCGATGATCGACGCGATGATGCCGATGATCGCGATGGCCAGCGGCAGGTACACGGCGTTCATGCCCGCGCCGGCCTCCGCCGCCTGCGAGACCGGCGCATCTCCGCCGACGGTGGCGGCGATCGCGATCGTCGCGATCACCGAGCCGACGTAGGACTCGAAGATGTCGGCGCCCATGCCGGCGACGTCACCAACGTTGTCGCCGACGTTGTCCGCGATGGTGGCCGGGTTCAGCGGGTGGTCCTCGGGGATTCCGGCCTCGACCTTGCCGACCAGATCGGCGCCGACGTCAGCCGCCTTCGTGTAGATTCCGCCACCCACGCGGGCGAACAGCGCGATCGACGAGGCGCCCATCGCGAAGCCGTTGATGACCTCGGCGGTCTCCGGCTTGCCGTACATCATGAAGAGCACGCCGACGCCGATCAGGCCGAGGGAGGCGACGGAGATACCCATGACGGCGCCACCGTTGAATGCGGTGAGCAACGCCTGGTCCTGCCCCGAGTCCTTCGCCGCCGCTGTCGTGCGAACGTTGGCCCGGGTCGCCGCCTTCATGCCGGAGAAACCGGCTGCAATCGAACAGGCCGCGCCGCCGACGAAGGACACCGCGATCAAGCGGTTGGTGTTCTGGACCACCGAGCATCTAGGCCAGACACCGAGGAGAATCGCCACGACCGCGATGAAGACGAACGAGAGGACCGTGTACTCACGACCCAGGAACGCCATCGCTCCGTCCGATCCAGGATCTGATCCATGCGATCGGTACCCTGCATCCTGGCGCTTGACCCAGGTACCTGTAGGCATCGATCAGGCCAGTACCACGCGGGGGTGAAATACAGGATCGCCACGACATACGTCACTCACTGCTCCAAGCGAACAATTCGCGGTGCGTACGATAGACCGCCAACTGTATCCGAGGGTTGACCTCAACCAGACCCTTCCTCTCGCTTGTTTCGGCGGTTCTCGGGAGCTTGACCGTTGCGCCCGTTGAACTGTCCTCATTCCGACGCCTAGTCTCTACGCCGTCGGAGATCCCCCGACTCGCCGGCCGTTGACGGCTCATCGCGCACCCAACTCTATCCAACGCTTCCACGACCAGATCGGCTGCTCCTCGACCGCCAAGCCGCTCGAACTCGTCGAGGACGTAGTCGGCCAGTTCCCGGTCCTCGCGGCCCGCGCCGCGCACTCCGAGACGGACCCTCCGGAATCCTCCACTGCCGAGAGACTCGGCGATCGAGCGAATCCCGTTGTGCCCACCGCTGCCGCCGTCGGGCCGCAGCCGGACCCGCCCCAGGGCCAGATCGGCGTCATCGTAAACGACGATGAGCTGGTCGGCCGCCACGTCGTAGCGACGACAAAGAGCGGCGGCCGCACGGCCGGAACGGTTCATGTAAGTTCGCGGTTTCGCCAGCACCACGGTCCGGCCCGCTGCGTCGGTCGACTCCGTCGTCCAGGCGCGACGCCCCAGCTCGCCGTCGACACGATGAATCGGAGCCCTCGTCCTGCGCCATGCGGTCCAGCACGCGAAAGCCGACGTTGTGCCGCGTGTCCCGGTATCCTCGCCCGGGTTGCCGAGACCGACGACGATCTGCACGGCGACTCCGGCTCGCGGCAGGCGGCTACTTCTCTCCTTGACCTTCTCGGCTTTTCCTGGCCGGCCTCGGCCGCATTGCCCTTGGCCGACTTCGGCGCTCCTCGCCGTCCTCGTCCTCCGCGCCTTCCTCGGCTCGGCGACCTCTTCCTCTGCCGCCACCTCGTCGCGGCTCGCTGGGGACCACGGCGAGGATCGTCTCGGATCGTCGAGCACCGTGACGCCGTCGGCCACGCTCGAGGTCGGACACCGAGACGTTCTGGTTGATGTGCAGACCGCTGACGTCGACGTCGATGTGCTCGGGAATCGCGTTGGGCAGGCAGGCCAGCTCGACCTCGCGATGAACGAAGTCGAGGATGCCGCCCTCGTTCTTGACGCCCTCGGGCATACCGATCGAGGTTGACCGGCACCTCGACGGTCACCTTCTGATCGGGATCGACCCGGACGAAGTCCACGTGGCGCACGCGCTCGGTGACCGGGTCGCGCTGCAGGTCGCGGATCATCACATCGCGCTTCTGATCGGCACCGGCCATCGTCAGCGTGAGGATCGTGTTCCGCCCGGTGGCCGCTGCAGAGACCTCGTCGATGCGACGTGCGGAGACACGGCGACCGAGAATGCCAGCTCCATCCCGTAGACGATGCCCGGGATCATGCCCGCAGCCGGCGGAGCGGCGTCCATGGCCATCTTGCCGGACTCGTCTCGGCGATCGACTTCGAGGACAGTTTTTTCCGTTGTAGCCATGGGTCCAGACTTCCTTCTTGACTGCTCAAACGAACAGGGAACTCACCGAAGAATTGGAGTGAATACGCGCAATCGCCTCGCCGAGCAAGTCGGCCACCGTCAGTACCGTGAGGTTCGGGAGCTTCTCCTTCACCTCTTCCATCGGGATCGTGTCGGTGACCACGACCCGTTCCAGTTCCGAGTTTTTCAACCGCTCGACCGCCGGTCCTGACAGCACGGCATGCGTGAAGCAGGCGACGACGGACCGGGCACCCTTCTCGAGCAACGCGGAGACCGTGCCGGTCAGCGTGCCCGCAGTATCCACCATGTCATCGACGATGACGCAGGTCTGTCCTTTGACCTCGCCGATCACGTTCATGGTCTTGGCCACGTTGGCCTCGACGCGACGCTTGTCGATGATAGCAAGCCCGCTGCCGAGCCGCTTGGCATAGAACCGGGCCCGCTCCACACCCCCGGCATCCGGGGAGACGATGGTCAGGTCGGGGTAGCGCTGCTGCTCGATCCAGGCCAGCAGGACCGGCGCGGCGAACAGGTGGTCCACCGGCACATCGAAGAAGCCCTGGATCGCCGGGGCGTGCAGGTCCATCGCCAGCACCCGGTCGATACCGGCGGCCTGCAGCAGGTCGGCCACGAGCTTCGACGAGATCGGAACCCGGGGCTTGTCCTTGCGGTCCTGGCGGGCGTAGCCGTAGTACGGCATGACCGCGGTGATCCGCGCGGCGGACGAGCGCTTCAGCGCATCGATCGCGATCAGCAGCTCCATCAGGTTCTCGTTGACCGGCGGGCAGGTGGGCTGGATCACGAAGACGTCGGCGCCCCGGACGTTGTCCAGGATCTGGCAGTAGACCTCGCCGTCGCTGAACCGGGTCAGGTTCCAGCGGCCGATCTTGATCCGCAGGTAATCGCAGATCGACTGGGCCAGGGCCGGGTTTCCGTGCCCCGAAAAGATCTTCAGCTCTTTATTCACCCGGTTGCTCCCGATGGCTGGGGCGGAAGGATTCGAACCTTCGAATGTCGGCGCCAAAGGCCGATGCCTTACCACTTGGCGACGCCCCAAAACGGTTCTCGTCGCGAATCAGGGCCAGTGTGAGCCGCCGCCGTCCGCATTGTCGGCGCGCTCACCTTCGACCGAATCGTCGTCGGTGGGGACCGCCGGGGGCGCCTCCACCCCGGAATCGTCCAGCCGGCGCAGGTTGACGCTGTCATCCTGCTCCGCGCCGGATCCGGCAACGACGTCTCTGTACTCCGTGATGATCGTCTCCTCGAGTTGACGACGGGTCTCGTTGTTCAGGGGATGCGCGATATCACGGAACGTACCGTTCTTGCGCTTCTTGCTGGGCATCGAGATGAAGAGCCCGCTCGTCCCTTCGATGATCTTGATGTCGCTCACAACGAAGCAGTCATCGATGATGATCGAAACGAACGCCTTCAGCTTTTCCTCGTCGACGGGAAATACACGAACCTGTGTGATCTCCACTCGTAGCCCCCCGGCCGCTCACGAGATTCACCCCATCGCCGGGTCCAGCACAAGAACTCCCTCGTTGACGGTTCG
Source organism: uncultured bacterium (assembly GCA_942490715.1). Taxonomy (GTDB): domain Bacteria; phylum Acidobacteriota; class Polarisedimenticolia; order Polarisedimenticolales; family Polarisedimenticolaceae; genus CALNYP01. Next base: position 9,410 of record CALNYP010000004.1, on the reverse strand, counting down.
ACTCGCCAGGAGGGTCCAACCTTCGAATGCCGGACGCAGACTGCTGATGGACTCGTTGACCGACCTCGCTGCCTCGAACACTCCGAACATCGTCGAACCGCTACCGCTGACGAGCGCCGCCGTGGCGCCGGCCGACAGCAGAGCGTTCCGGAACCTCCTCAACTCGGGCCAACCTTCCAGAACGACCGTCTCCAGATCGTTCACGCCGAGCGAGAAGTCTTTTCCTTCCTGCCACTTATGCCGGAAAACAGCGGGCAAACTAACACCATTCTCGGGGTGTGTCAACCGACGCGGGAGCCTTCGAAACACCTCCGGAGTCGAGACCCCGAAGGGCGGAAAACCGAGGATCAGCGGGCGCTCCGGGAATGGCTCCAGCCGCTCGATCCGGTCGCCGCGACCGGTGCCCCGGGCCGTTCCACCGTGGAGGAAGAACGGCACGTCGGCACCGAGTTCCGCGCCCAGTTCGACGAGCTCTTCGCGGCTGACCGGAAGCCCCATGAACCGCGCGGCGAGCACCAGCGCCCCGGCGGCGTTGGAGCTGCCACCGCCCAGGCCGCCTTCGGCGGGGATCGCCTTCCGCAGGGTCCACTCCCCCGCCGGCGGTCTTCCGTATCGCTCGGCGAGCAGCGCCACCGCGCGCCAGACCAGGTTCGACTCGTCGGTGGGAACCCCGGGGGCGTCGCAGCGCAGCGCCATGACATCGGCGGGCCGGACCTCGAGTTCATCCCACAGATCGACCGCCTGGAAGACCGTATCGAGCTCGTGATAACCGTCCTCGCGACGGCCGAGCACGCGAAGGGAGAGGTTGACCTTCGCCGGACAGCGGACGATTCCGCCGCCGGAACTACCCGCCAAGCTCCTCATCGGACGGTTCATAGAGACGAAGCTCCTCCAGCGGCCGGGCCTGCATACCGGGGGGCGGCTCCCCGTTGCCGATCGGGCGGTCCCCGCGAATCGGCTGCAACTTGCGACGCTCCATCACCAGTCGGCGGACCTCCGACGACAACGTGAACCGCTCGGGCAGTTCGTCGATCGGCCCAATGCGATCGATCCTGGATTCCGCCGGTTGCTCGTCGCCACCGAGCAGCCCGGTCACCAGTCCTTCCAGCGAGATCGGCACCCCGAAGATCCGCTCGAGTGCGTCCTCCCGGGCCACGCCGACGAACGCCGTCCGGTCCCGGGGGAAGGTTACCGCAAGTCGCCCGGCACCTCCGTCGAAGATGGCGACGGTCGTGCCCACCGGCGAGACGATCTCTCCGTGAAGGCGATCGGGGGCCCCGGCGAACAGCAGCAGCTTGAAGCGCCGGGTCTTCTCGCCGGCCTCTTCGACCGCTACCCGGAAGACACCCATCATCGGTCCGGCGACGTCGGGTTGCGTCCGGACCTGCTTGCCGCAGCCTGTCCCGGCGACGGCCAGCAGCAGCAACGGCAACAACCCGGCCCGCCGCGGCGAGACGGCGGTCATCAGGTCATTCCTCGCTCGGCGCTTCGGCGTGGGCGATCTTCGTCCGGATCGCCTCGGGGTCCGCGGGCGTCGACTCCAGCGCGCGGCTCCAGGCCGCCCGGGCAAGCTCCATCTCGCCGAGGCCGGAGTAGAGATCCCCGAGGTGGTCGAGGATGATCGGATCGCTCGGGTACTCACGTGCCGCTCGCTCCAGCGGCTCACGGGCCTCATCGAACTGCCCCATCTGGAAGTAGACCCAGCCCAGCGAATCGAGATAGGCCCCGTCGTGTGAATCGATGACGAGGGCCCGCTCGATCAGCGCCTTGGCCTCATCCAGCCGGTCTCCCCGCTCGGCCATGCTGTACCCCAGGAAGTTCAGCGCGGCCGAGTGCGCCGGATCGAGTTCGAACGCCTTGCGCAGATAGGTCTCGGCTTCGTCGAGTCGCTCGAGCGAGTAGAGCAGCCGTCCGAGATCGAAATGAGCGTCAGCCTCGTTCGGCTGCCGGTCGACCCAACCACGAACCCAGGCCTCTGCCTCGTCGGCACGATCGAGCTCGATGTAGAGCAGCGCGACGCCGTAGCGGTAGTACGGCCCGAGCTCGCGGACCGCCTCGGCGAACAGCGGCTCGGCCTTGCCGAACTTGCCCTGCCGGGCGAGCACCTCGCCCTCGAGTCGTGCCGCGGAGCCGGAACGTCCGGTCTCGCGCAGCAAGCGGGCGGCCTGGCGCGCCACGTCCCAGTTTTCTTCGGCGATCGCCAGCTCGGCCTCGAGCTCGTAGCTCTCGGCGTTGGCGTTGTGCTCGAGATCGCCGAACACCCGGCGAGCGGCGCCGAGCTGGTCGCGCTGCAGGTGAAGCTGGGCGAGTTGCCGGCGAATCATGTCCCGGTCTTGCGGGCCGCCGGACTCGGTGTCCGTCGTGAGCAGCAGCAGGGCGTCCTCGTAACTGGTCATCGCCTCGCCGACGCTGCGTTGCTGGTCGAGGATCTGAGCCAGCACCAGTTGCATCGTCCAGTCGCCGGGCTTCTCCTCGGCCAGCCCGCGGGCGATCAGCGACGCGTCGGCCAGCCGGCGCAGGTTGCGGTAGGCCCAGACGAGGCGGAGCCGGGTGCGCACGTCGTAGCTGTCGGCGGCAAGTGCGTTCTCCAGCGCCTCGGCGGCCTCTTCCATGCGACCGAGGCGGATCAACGCCTGGCCGCGAAGCCCCTGGGCCGGGTTCTGGCCGGTCCGGGTCGCCTCATGCTGGCCGAGCTCGTCGGCGACGATGTCCCAGGCGTCGAGCTTGGTCGCCAGCCGGTCGGCGTTGTCGACCATCGCCCGTTCGAACGGATGACGACCGATGTAGCGCAGGAGGACCTGGAGAGCCTCGGGCTCTTGCCGGGCATGCACCAGCAAGCGGTAGAGCATCTGGGTGACGTCGGCGTCTCCGGGGCGCTGCTCGGCCAGTTCGCGGCCGGCGGCGATCGCGCCGTCGAGATCGCCGAGCAACATCCGCAGGTTCGCGACCTTGCGCAGGCCGGTGGCGTCGAGCGGCTCCTCGGCGGCGAGCCGGTCGTAGAGGTCGAGGGCCTCCTGGATGCGCTGGGAGTCGGCGTTGGATGCCAGCGCCGAATCGGCGGCGTGATCGGCGACGAAGCGCAGTGTCTCGACGTTGGTCGGGGCGAGCTCGAGACCCTGGACCGCCAGCTGCCAAGCCTCATCGTGGCGTCCCATCGCCCGCAGCATCGCGGCTCCCTGGATGTACACATCGGGCTGGTCGGGCTGGGCGCGGATCGCCTTGCGCACCTCGGCGGCGGCGCTGCGGAACTCGCCCTGGCGGGCGGCGAACATCGAGCGCATCAGGTAGGCATAGGCCGCGCCGCGGGCCCGGGTCGCGCTTTCGCGGTCCTCGCGTTCCTTGTCCTTGTCGGCCCACGAGGCGGGGGCAATCAGCAGCGCGGCGGCCAGCAGGATCGACACGGGACGAAGGGGAGTTGCGGATCGGAAGAACGCGTGCATGTGTATGTCCCGGGTCAGGGCCGATAACGATCGATCATCGGCGTCGCTTCAATTGTACCGAGGTCCAGTGCATCCGCCAAAGACTCCGCGGTCGTATCCGGCTCGGCCTCCCACATCTCCTGCAACCAGCGGCCTGCTCCACGTTCACGGAACCAGTCCCAGCCGAACCGGCTCAGCAAGCGCTCCTCGATCAACAGCGCGAGCACCGTGCCGCGCAACGCCGCCGCCCCTCGGGGGTCGCCTTCGGTCGCCAGCCGGCGTTCCCAGATGGTTCCGGGGCGGCCGTTCGCGCGCCCCAGCAGGGCATCGACGTCCCGCGGGTCCGGCTCGGAGGAGGGCAACTCCTGCGAAAAACCCGCAACCTCAAGGTAAGTCCAATTCCTGCGCGGAGCCAATGCGGTTTCGAACCGCAGGTCGGCGATCAGGCTCTCCGGCCCGGCGATCCCCTCGGATTCACGGAACCGCGGGGAATCGACCAGGCGGCCGAAGAGCACCCCGGCCGCCAAGGAGAATGCCGGGTCGGACCAGCGCCAGGCGGCAGCCCCCCGGGCCCGGTCCAGGAACGTCGCCCGGACCGCCCGTCCGAAGGCGTCCAGCCCACGCCGCAAGCCCACCGGCCCGTGGAGGGATCCGAGGATCACCGTCGGGTGTCCGGTCTCGGTGGTCCGGAAGAGAGTCGGAGCCGAGGGCCCGGTCGCGGAGACGAGCAGCGGCCCCGACTCCAGATCCGGATCAGCGTCGAAGACCGGGCCCAGTCGGCGCAGGACCGCGACGATCCGGCTCGACGGGACCGCCGCCGCGTGATCCGCGAGGTTCCGCAGACTCGCCTCGTCGGCGGGGTGCTCGGGTTCGTTCAACGGGATTCGCGCCCGCAACCGCCGTCCCCGGGCGCCGGCCTGCACGGCGTCATCGAGGGGCGCAATCGCGCCGGACGCGAACCGCCGCGAGGTTTCGCGAACGGGAACCGGGTGCCCGGCGGCGAGAAACTCGCAGACCGATCCCGCCTCGACCGATTCGCCGGCCTGACGTCGCACCCTCCGGCGTTCGTCGAGGAGCGCGGAGACACGCCGGCCCTCTTCGTCGAGCTCGTCGTACCGCCGCAGACGTTCCCGCGGGTCGGCGATCGCGGCGAGCAACGCTTCCGGGGATCGGACGGTCGAGCGGGCCGCCAGCTCCTCGTCGATCCGGGCGGTTGCCAGGTTCAACCAGGCTCCGCAGCGGGCGCGCAGGGCGGCGCGGGCGGGCTCACCGGTGGGGCCTGGTGCGGAATCCCGGGCCGCCCGATAGGCCTCCCGCACCGCATCTCGACGCAGGTGATCCTGCAGTCGTTCGCGGAGCGCGCCGGTCAAAGGATCCGGCGGAGGGGAGCCCGACGCTGATTCGACCTCTCGGGCTTCGTGCCAGGAGGCGAGCTGCGCGAGATCGTCGAGTGGTTCGGTCACCGGGGACGGTTCACGCCGCGCGAACTTCCTCGCCCCGCTCGCCGTCGATCATCTGGAGCACCTTCTCCAGCTGGCTCGCGGAGATCTGCGTGAAGTTGTCACCATCGCCGCTGACCTTCTGGTCCGGCTCGATCCCGTCCTCGTTCCAGCTCTCGCCCGCGGCGGTCTCCCAGCGGGCGACCGAGACCAGCAGGCCCGATCCGTTGTCGAGTTCCAGCAGCTCTGGCTCGGCTCCCAGCCCGAACGTCGGCTCGCCGAACAGCTCGGCTCCGAGGGCCGTCTGGAGCAGCCGGGTCAACGCCTCTCCGGCGCCCGCCGTGGCGCCGTTCGCCAGCAGCGTCACGGAACCGGTCCAGGCGACCGTATCGGCGCTGCCCTCGACCGAGTTGACGACTTCTCCGTCGCGATCCTTCAGCAGCAGTCGGGGCGAGGCGGTGAACAGCGCGGCGATCGCCGCGACCGAACTCATGTCCTCGTCGGCCAGGTTGCGCACGTCGATCAACAGGCGGGACTGGCCGTTCGAGGCGACATCATCGAGCTCCGCCGCCAGTTCGGCCGGGTCGAGGCCGTGGACGCTCTTCAGGTGCAGCACCGCGACGTTTCCGCTTGCGTCGATCGTGTAGGGCGGGCCGGTCACCGGCCCCCGTTCCAGCTCGACCTTGTCCTCACGAAACTCCTCGTTGCGCTTGAGCAGATCGAGCCGGAGGGTCGTCCCCGAGGCGCCGGCCAGCAGGCGGCGGCACTGCCCGAGGGAGAGATGATTCACTTCGCGGCCGTTGATCGTGCGAACCTGATCGCCGACGACGATCCCTGCGTCCGCCGCCGACGAGCCCGGCGCGACTCCGACGACCTGCAACGAACGTCCGAGCTTCAGCACGGTCAGGCCGGGGCCGGCGGCCCCCACGGGACCGGACTTCCACTCCTTGACCTCGACCGGCGACAGATAGGCGCCGTTCGGATCCAGGCCGACCAGCAGCCCCTCGTAGGCACCTCGCATCAGGTTCTCGCTCTCGACCGGATCGACGTAGTTCTCCATCACGAGGGAGAGGATCTCGGCAAAGATCACAGCGTCCTTGTATGAGGTCTCGTCGGCGCGGACCTTGACGAACAGACCTCCACCGAGGACCAGGGCGCTGACGAGCAGGGAGACGGTGAGGAGCAGCGACCGACCGAGTTTCATCTGTTCTCTCCAGCGGACGCACCCGCGTCCTCCCTGGAAAGCTAACCTGTCCCTGGCGTGATGGCAACATCAGCGCTCGCCTGGGCGGAGGGCCCACCGCACGCTGCCATCGACCTACCGCGGGCGGAGCCACTCCTCGGGATCCACCGGCCGTCCCTCGTGGCGCAGTTCGAAGTACAGGAAGGGGCCGCGCAGGGAACCGCTCTCACCGATCTTGGCCAGGCTGCGGCCTCGACGGACGGTCTCGCCCTGTTCGACCATCAACACCGAGGCGTGAGCCGCGATGGAGAGCAATCCCCCCCCGTGGTCGACGATCACCGTCAGGCCGTAGCCGCGCATCCAGTCGGCGAAGACGACCCGCCCGTCGAAGATGCTGCCTGGATATCGTCGCCGAACTGCCCCTCGATATCGAGCCCCGGGTGCGGGACCCGCGTCTTGAAGCGTGGGTGAATCACCGAGCCGAACCCGTCGGTGACGCGCCCCTCTGCGGGCCAGTCGAGCAGCCCGCGGAACTTGTGCACGTCGAGTTCGGGAACTTCGTCGCTGGATGGCAACGTCTCGACCAGCGAGGCGAGAGAGTCGGCGGCCGCCTGCAGTTCCTCCAAGGCAACCTCGCGCCGGCCGGCATCCGCGCGAATCTCCTCCAGCAACCGGGCCCGGCGTTCACGAGTCCCGGAAAGCCGCATCCGCGCTCCGCTGAGGTCCTCGCCGACCGCACGGTACTCGGTTTGCCGGGCCATCAGACCCTGGCGCTCCGCCTCCAGCCGCTCGGCGTCGTCGCGGTAGGCGCCGAGCACCCGGCCATCCTTGCGGCTCAGGTAAGCGGCGTAGCGCACCCCGGACCAGTAGTGCTCGACGCTCTCCCCGCCGAGGAACCGGCGAACCGCGCGAGAGGGGCCTTCCTTGTAGATCTGCCTCAGTCGAGAGGCCAGGTAGCTGCGTCGTCGCTGGCTGGTCCTCCTCGAGGCCGGCGATGACACTGTTGTTCGGTCGATCGCTTCCGCGACGTCCTCGGAACGGAGCGAGACCTCGTCGAACTCCGCGCCGCGAAGGCGCAACTCGGCCCCCAACCGTTCCAGCTCTCCCAGTACGACCTGCTCGCGCCGGCGCAATCCCGCCAGCTCGACTTCGAGCAGGCGTAGCTCCGCGCGCATGCCCAGCAAACGGGCACTGCGGTCGGGCGATTCGCCCGAAGCCGGCTCTTCCGCCCCGCAGGGCGCAACGCCCGAAGCGAACAGGAGAAGCACGAAGCAGGTGACGATGGCGAGTCTCATGGCGAGGGCCAAGCTTACCACCCGTCCACCGCGGCCACGGGCGCCGATTGTGATAACATCGTGCCGGTGGCAACCGTCATCGACTCCACGTCAGAAACGTTAAAAATCGAGCGTTTCCATCCGTCCATGTCGAGCGAAAGTTCATCCAGCGCACTGCCCCATTCCGATGAAGCGGAGCGTTCCGTACTGGGCGCGATTCTCATCGACAACCGGTCGTTCGACCGGGCACAGGAACTGCTGGGCGAATCCTCGTTCTACGCCACTCGCCACCAGAAAATCTTCGACGCCCTCGCCGAGTTGATCGAGAACGGCACCGCCATCGATCTCGTGACGCTGAAGGACGCCCTCGCCGGACAGGGCGCGCTGGAGGAATGCGGCGGACCGGCCTATCTGGCCTCCCTGGTCGAGGGCGTGCCCCGCTCGGCCAACGTGGAGCACTACGCTCGCATCGTCCGGGAAAAGGCGATGCTGCGCGAGCTGATCCGGACCAGCCAGAGCATCCTCGCCTCCGCCCTCCGCGCGGACGGAAACCCCGACGAGCTCCTCGACGAGGCAGAGAAGTCGATCTTCAGTCTCGCCGAGAACCGGCACGGCGGCGGGTTCATCCCGCTCAGTCTTTCCGCCGAGCAGAGCATCAAGTGGATCGAGGAGCTGACCCAGCGCAAGGAGCTGATCACCGGCGTGGCCACCGGCTTCCCGCAGCTCGACGAGATGACCGCCGGCCTCCAGCCCTCCGACCTGGTCATCCTCGCCGCCCGGCCGTCGATGGGCAAGACCGCGCTCGCGCTGAACATCTGCAGTCCACGCCGCGATTCGCGATGGGCAAGACCGTGGGCATCTTCTCGCTGGAGATGTCGCACCAGCAGCTGTTCATGCGCCTGCTCTGCTCCGAGGGCCAGATCGACGCCCACCGCCTGCGGACCGGGCGGATCGACCGTGAACAGTGGCACAGCATCATCAAGCTCTACGACAGGCTCTCCGAGCGCCGATCTACATCGACGACACGCCCGGCATCGGCATGATGGAGATGCGCGCCAAGGCGCGCCGACTCAAGCGCGAGAAGGGACTGGACCTGCTCATCGTCGACTACCTGCAGCTGATGCGCGGCCGCGGCCCGTACGACAGCCGCCAGCAGGAGATCTCCGACATCTCCCGTTTCCTCAAGGAGCTGGCCAAGGAGCTGAACATCCCCGTGCTCGCGCTGTCCCAGCTCTCCCGTGCCCCGGAACAGCGCAGCGGCGACAAGCGGCCTCAGCTCTCCGACCTGCGCGAGTCGGGGGCGATCGAGCAGGACGCCGACGTCGTGATGTTCCTGTTCCGCGAGGAGCTTTACAAAAAGGACGACCCCGCCGTGCGCGGCAAGGCCGAGCTGATCATCGGCAAGCAGCGCACCACCAACGGTCCCCAACCGATCGGAACGGTTCAGCTCCAACTTCATTCGCCAGCTCACGCGCTTCGTCGTCCCGGAGTTCCGGGAGTTCTGACACCACCGTGACGGTGCACGTCTACGTCTTCGAAGACTGCGATCCCCAGCGCGCCGCTGGCACCGGCCGGGGTTGCCCCGAGTGCGACGCCTGGGGCACGATCACGAAGAGGTCCCGTGAGGCGCCACCGGCCGATCCCGAAGACCGGTCGTTCACGGGCGGCGTGGTCGGCAGCCGATGGCCTTTCCCGGAGTATCGGCCGCGGCTACCTGGACGTTCGCGACGAGGCTTGCCACCGGCCTGCGACGAGTTCGGATCGCGTCCTCGGCGGCGGGCTCGTTCCCGGCGCGGCGGTGCTGCTCGGCGGCGAACCCGGAATCGGCAAGAGCACGCTGATCCTGCAGGCGGCCTCGGCCCTTGCCGACGAGGGACGTTCGGTGCTCTACGTCAGCGGCGAGGAGTCGGCGTCCCAGCTCAGACTCCGCGGCGACCGGCTCGGCGTGACATCCGACGCCCTGCGGGTACTCCCCGACACCGACGTGACCAACATCGTCGAGCGAGTCGTCGCGGCGCCGCCCGCTCTGCTGATCGTCGACTCGATCCAGGCGGTTCGCTGTCCCGAGGTCTCCTCGTTGCCCGGCTCCGTGGCC
>CALNYP010000003.1:0-64475 GCA_942490715.1 uncultured bacterium | reverse complement strand
CCCAGCTGGCCCTTTGAGTATTCCATCGGCACCATAACGGAAGCTGCCGGGAAGGTCTACACTGGTGAAGGGAACCAGTTAGGCTATCTCTCCGGGAAAGTCAAAAACGAATTAGGATGGTAGAAAAGAGGACTAACCAATGACAAATTATCGAATGTTCCTATGCATCAAATGCGGCATGAAGTCCATGCAACAGAGATCCCCCAGCCTATCCATTGGACCGATGGGCATGTCTGTGAGTTTGAAGAAGCAACAGAAGAGGATCTCAACTCCGACACCTGCTTGCTGTATAATGAAATCAAAACGAGAAAAAAGGTGATGCCAAAATAGATCCGACAAGAGAAGCGACCGGACAAATGGCTCTACCCAAATGTCCGGCCTACCATTAATCAAACCAAACTAAGGAGACTCGAAAAATGGGTACCCAAAACACTACCACCGACCAATCCATAAATCAAGAGGCTAATTATCGTGTCACAATTAATGATCTCACCGTTTGCACCTTTCCCGACATCGAAACTGCCATCAACCACGCTTGGAACCTCTGCCGTCAGCCGCTAAACGAGATCAAAAAAATAAATGTCAGAACCAGATCATATAGCTGCACACAAGCATTCATTTAAAAGCCGTAAAGAAATAGAACAGAGTGTTTTGTGCGGGTGTTTTAAATGTCTGGCTATTTTTAGTTCATCAAAGATAGATGACTGGTGGGATGAAGTCGACAGAATTCTCCAAACTCCAGTGTGCCCAAAGTCGTGGTATTGACGCAGTAATTGGAGATAAATCAGGTTATCCGATCACTAAAGAACCGACGCCGCCACCGACCAGCGGCTTCGGCGCAAAGGCATTCTCGAAGATCGTGGCGAAGCCGCCGGGGATCGCCTGGAAGTTGAGCAGCAGGATCACCAGCGCCCCACCGACGTACATCAACGCCATGCCCGGCGCGACGATCGAGGTGACACGGCCGATCCGCTTGATGCCGCCGATGATCACCGTGGCGACGATGCTGGCAAAGAACAGCCCCGAGATCACCGTCGGGATCCCGAACTGCGACTTCACCTGCACGGCCAGGGTGTTCGACTGGTTCATGCAGCCGCCGCCAAACGAGCTGATCGCGGCGAAGGCGGCGAAGGCCAGCGCCATCCAGCGCCAGTTCTTTCCGAGACCACGTTCGATGTAATACATCGGTCCGCCGGAGACGGAACCGTCCTCGTGCACGGTGCGGTACTGCACGGCAAGGGTGCACTCGGTGTACTTGACCGCCATCCCCAGGAATGCGGTGACCCACATCCAGAACAGCGCCCCGGGCCCGCCCATCCGGATCGCGATCGCGACACCGGCGATGTTGCCGATGCCGACGGTCGCCGAGAGCGCGGTCGTCAGCGCCTGGAAGTGGCTCAGGTCGCCTTCGTCCTCGGGGTCGTCGTAGACCCCCCGGGTAACATCGACCGCGTGACGGAAGCCGCGAATCTGGATGAAAGCCAGCCGGATCGTGATGTAGACGCCGGCGCTCAGCAGCAGCACCGCCAGGATCGGCGCGTTGCTCGGCCAGCCCCAGACGTAGTGCTCGAGGAAACTGGCCACCGGGCCCAGGGTTCCGTTGAGAAAGTCCGCGATCGGCTGAGTCAGGGACTCGATCGATTCCAGCACTGGGCTATCTCCTGCTCTAAAAAGGGGTTGATTCTACTTGATTCCAGGGCGCCGCAGGTGGCGAGAAGCCCTCGGTTTCTTATAACGTGCGGGTTTTCCAAGGGGTCCGAACATGTCCAAGAAGGTCTGCGTCATCGCCGGTGACGGAATCGGCCCGGAAGTCACCAGTTCCACCCAGCGGATCATCGAGCGCGCCGGCGCCGACGTCGACTGGGTCCCGCTGCCCGCGGGGGCCGCCGCCGCCGAGGAATTCGGCGATGTGCTGCCCAAGCAGACCCTCGACGGCATCGCCGAGCACCGGATCGCACTGAAGGGACCGCTGACGACACCGATCGGCATGGGCTTCACCAGCCTCAACGTCACCCTGCGCAAGACGTTCGACCTCTACGCCGCCGTGCGGCCGATCCGCTCGATCCCCGGTGTGAAGACCCGCTTCGAGGACGTCGAGATCGTCGTCATCCGCGAGAACACCGAGGGGCTCTACTCCGGGCTGGAGTACGAGGTCGTCCCCGGTGTCGTCGAGAGCCTGAAGATCACCACCCGCGCCGGATGTGACCGCATCGCGCGTTTCGCGTTCAACTACGCCAAGCAACGCGGTCGCAAGAAGGTCACCCTGTTCCACAAGGCGAACATCATGAAGCTGTCCGACGGACTGTTCATGAAGGTAGCCCGCGAAGCGCATCAGGCGGTCGCCCCCGAGATCACCTACGAAGAGATGATCATCGACGCCGGCTGCATGCAGATCGTTCGCGACCCGCAGAACTTCGACATGCTGTTGCTCGAAAACTACAACGGCGACGTGGTGAGCGATCTGTGCGCCGGACTCGTCGGCGGGCTCGGCGTGACTCCCGGCGCGAACATCGGCGACGACTGCGCCACGTTCGAAGCCGTTCACGGGAGCGCCCCGGACATCGCCGGCCAGAACAAGGCCAACCCGCTGGCGCTGCTGATGAGCGGCGTGATGATGCTCAACCACCTCGAGCAGCGGGACGTCGCCGACCGGATCAAGGCGGCCTACAACGCCGTGCTCTCCTCCGGCGACAAGAGCATGCTGACGCCGGACATCGGCGGAACCGGCGGCACCAAGGAGTTCACCGACGCGGTCTGCGCCCGGCTCGGATGACGCGGATCGACGCGACCGCCGACCTGGGCGGTCGGTTTCGTCGACTGACCTTCGTCAACATCCTCTCCAACGTCACGGTGCCCTTCGCCGGCCTCGTCGACACGGCGATGCTCGGACATCTGGACGAGATTCGCTTTCTCGCCGGGGTCGCCCTGGCCTCGGTGCTGTTCGACTACGTCTACTGGGCGGTCTACTTCCTGCGGATGGGTACGACCGGCACCACGGCCCAGGCGGTCGGTCGCGGCGATCGCCCCGAGGTCTGGAACACCCTCTATCGCTCGATGATCCTGGCCCTGATCATCGGCGGAGCGATGCTGCTGTTCCAGTGGCCGCTTCGGGAGGCCGGCTTCGGCCTGCTGTCCGGCGAAGCGTCGGTCGAGGCGGCGGGCCGGGCCTACTTCGACGCCCGGATCTGGGGCGCCCCGGCCACCCTGGCCAACTTCGTCTTGCTGGGCTGGTTCCTCGGCCGCGAGCAGGCCCGCAGCGCCCTGGCCATGACCGTCGTCGGCAACCTGGCCAACATCGCGCTGAACTGGGTCTTCATCGTCCGGCTGCAGCTCGCCGCCTACGGCGCCGGACTGGCGACGATGGCCAGTCAGTACCTGATGCTGGCCCTCGCTATCTGGCTGGTCCTGCGGCAGCCCGACCGGTCGCCACCGTGTCGGCGGGGAATCGTCGAGGGCGGCGGATTCTCGGCGCTGGTCCGGCTCAACCGCAACATCCTGATCCGCTCGTTGATGCTGGTCTCCGCGTTCGCGATCTTCGTCAATGTCTCCTCGACGATGGGCACGATCGCGCTGGCGGCGAACTCGATCCTGATCCGCGTGCAGAACCTGGCGGCCTACCTGATCGACGGCGCAGCCTTCGCATCGGAGAGCCTGGCCGGCGTGCTGGTCGGCGCCCGGCAGCCGGCGGCACTGCGCAGGCTGGTGCGCATGTCCCTGAGCTGGGGGGTGCTGTTCGCGGTCGGCGTGCTGGTGCTGTTCCTCGGCACAGCCCGGCCGTTCTTCCAGCTGATGACCTCTCACATCGAGGTGATCGAGCTCGGGCTGCGCTATGCACCGTGGATGATCCCGATCCTGCTGTTCGGCGCCCTGGCGTTCCAGTACGACGGGATCTTCCTCGGCTTGACCGAGGCACGACGGCTGCGGAACGCGATGCTGATCAGCACGCTGTGCTTCTTCGTGCCGCCGGCGTGGCTCGCCTGGCACCTGGGCGACAACCGGTTGCTCTGGTTCGCGATGGCGCTGTTCATGGCTGCCCGAGCCGGCACGCTGGCGCTTGCGCTACGCGGCGTCTTCCGTGAACTCGAGTCGAGCTAGCCGGCCGCGAGGCGCCGCAGCCGGTCAGGGTCGTCGACGCCGCCCCTCGGCACGGACCAGCAGATCGAACTCGGCCGGGGTCCGGGCCCGGGCCCGGGCGTCCTCCAGCTCGACGACACCCTGACTGACCAGATTGGCCAGGCTGCGATCCAGGGAGAGCGTACCCTCGGAGCGCTCCAGGGTGATCTGCGAGCGGAGCATCTCGATCTTGCCCCCGCGGATCAGGTTGCGCACGGCATGAGTGGCGTAAAGGATCTCCACCGCCGGCACCCGCCCCTGTCCGTCACTCCGCGGCAGCAACGTCTGGGAGATCACTCCGGCGAGGGAGATCGACAGCTGCACGCGTACCGTCTCGATCTGGCTTGCGGGATAGCTGTCGAGGATGCGATGGACCGTCTGGGGCGCATCGCCGGTGTGCAGGGTCGAGAGAACCAGGTGCCCCGTCTCGGCGGCGGTGATCGCGATGCTGATCGACTCGGGATCGCGCATCTCGCCGATCAGGATGACGTCGGGGTCCTGGCGCAACGCGGCGCGAAGGGCTCGGGGATACGAGGCGACGTCGCGACCGATCTCGATGTGCTCGACCACGCTCTCCCCGTGGGCGTGCTCGTACTCGACCGGGTCCTCGATGGTGATCACGTGGACCCGGCGGCGCTCGAGGATCCGCCGGATCAGTGCGGCCAGGGTCGTCGACTTGCCGGAGCCGGTCGGCCCGGTGACGAGGACCAGACCGTGATCCATCTCGGCGAAACGACCCAGGGTCTCCGGTAACGACAGCGACTCCAGATCCGGGACCGCCTCGGGAAACACGCGAATCGCCGCGGCCCAGCGACCTCGCTCCCGGTGCACGTTGCAACGGAACCGGCCGAGCCCCTTGACGTCCAGGGAGAAGTCGATCGAGGCGCCGGACTCGGCATCGTCGCGCCGCTCCTCCGGCACCAGGGCGGCGCAGAGCCGGCCGGTCTCGTCGGCGTCGAGCGGCCCCTCGCCGATCGATCGCAACTCTCCGTCGACACGCACGGTCGGAGGCACACCGACCACGAAGGTCAGGTCGGAGGCGTGGAGTTCCCGGGCCGCCGCCAGCAGTTCGCGCAGGCGCGCGCGGGCCTCGGATCTGGACCGGGGCAGCTTCCAGCGAGCGGTCGGGCCGACCCCGAGGCTCACGCCTCCGTCCACGGAACCGGCGGCGGAACCATCGTCCGGCTCGGCGGCCTGGGCCGCCGCGTTCAGCTTGCGGATCAGATTCTGCAGCTCCGGGTCCGGGTGAAGTCGCCGACTCATCGTCTCAGAATACTAGAGATTCCGGGGAATGGAACCTTCCTCCCGGAGCGACCGTTGTTTCATTGGGGTATAAATCCGGCGCCGCCATCCGGGCCGCCGGAAGGCCGCCCGCGGGATCGTTGTCCGGGAGGGGTGTCGATGAAGTCCGCTTGGATCGTGTTCGCACTGTTGACCATCGCGGTCGTTCCCGGGGCGATGGCCGGAGGCGAGATCTACGGCCGCATCGCGACCCACGACGGCAAGAGCTACTCCGGCGCGATCCGCTGGGACAGGAACGAGAACTTCTGGGACGACGTCCTCGACGGCAGCAAGAAGGAAGAGATCCTGATCGAGGAACGCAAGACGCGCTTCCGCTTCTTCGGGATCAAGATCGGCCCCGGCGACAACACCGTACGCCCGGCCTTCTCGATCCCGTTCGGCCACCTCGCATCGCTCACTCCCGACGGCGACGATGCGACCCTGACCTTGAAGACCGGCGAATCGATCGCGATCAGCGGCAGGGGCTCGTCGGACGTCGGCCACGACCTGCAACGACTCGAGATCGAAGACCCGGACCAGGGCGTGGTCGAACTGAGATGGCAGAACGTCAAGCGAATCGACTTCGGCAAGGGGCCCGGCGAGGGTCGCGATGCCGAACGGCTCTTCGGGCGGGTCGAGACGACCCAGGGCGAATTC
Source organism: uncultured bacterium (assembly GCA_942490715.1). GTDB lineage: Bacteria > Acidobacteriota > Polarisedimenticolia > Polarisedimenticolales > Polarisedimenticolaceae > CALNYP01. The sequence continues at coordinate 58,424 of CALNYP010000003.1, read as the reverse complement.
ACCGGTTACCTGGTATGGGATCGCGACGAATCGCTGCTGGCCGACATCATCGACGGCGAGGACGAGGAACGTGACGATCGGGAGATCCCGCTGCGAGAGATCCGTTCGATCGAGAAGCTGACCGGAGGCGGCAGCCGCCTGCAGCTGACCGACGACAGTTCGATCGTCCTCCGGGACACCAACGACATCGACGACGGACACCGCGGTGTCCGCATCACCCTGGGTGAGACAGGCGTAGTCGACGTTCCCTGGGAGGAGTTCAAGCGCGTCGAGTTTCTTCCTGCTCCGAAGTCCCGGAGCTACGATGCCTTTGATGGTGGACACCCCCTGCGGGGCACGGTTCACACCCGGGTCGGCCGCAAGCTGGAAGGCGCAATCGTCTGGGACCGCGACGAGTCCTACACCTGGGAGACCCTCGATGGCGATGTCGACGCACTGACCTACAACATCCCGTTCAGCGCCGTGGCGGCCATCGAGCCCGCAGGCGACGAATCCGCCCGGATCGAGCTGCGGGGCGGGCAGACGCTGCTCCTGTCGGGATCGAACGACGTGAACGGGGAAAACAAGGGCGTTCGGGTCACCGTCAAGGGCCAGGAACCGGTCGACCTGACCTGGGACGAGATTCGCCGGGTCGAGTTCACGCCCTGATCCCGGGCGCACTTTGCAATGCAAAGTACTTGACGACCTGAACCATGCGCCGTAGCTTGAAACGTATGGAAGCCGTTTCCCGCGCCAGGCCCCCCCGAACGCTCGAGAACCGGGCGATCGATAACCTGCGCTACATCCGCGAAACGATGGAGAACGCCGGGGCGTTCACGGCGGTCCCGGGCTGGGGCGGCGTCGGTATGGGCTGCGTTGCGCTGATCGGCTCCGGCATCGCTGCGCGGACGTCGGCGACCGACGGATTCCTGGCGGTCTGGTTGTCGGTGGCGCTGGTCGCCGCGGCGATCGGCAGCGTGTCGATGACCCGCAAGGCGCGCCGCGCCGGCATCCGCCTGCTGGCTCACGCCGCCGGCCGCCGCTTCATGCTCAGCCTGGGTCCCCCGCTGGTCGCCGCCGGAGTGCTGACGGTCGTTCTCCACGGCACCGCGGCGGAATCCACGATACCCGGAGTCTGGTTGCTGCTCTACGGCGCCGGGGTCGTCGCCGCCGGATCGTTTTCGGTCCGTGCGGTTCCCTTGATGGGCGGCTGCTTCATGGCACTCGGTGTCGTCGCCCTGTTCGGGCCGGCCTCCTGGGCCAACCTGATGATGGCGATCGGCTTCGGTCTGTTGCAGATCGTCTTCGGCGTGATCATCGCGAGGCGGCACGGTGGCTAAGCCGTCGGCGGCACGGCGGGGCGGCACGAAGGGCGAGACGAAGGTCCGCTCCCGGAAACTGCACGGCTTGCCCGGATACCTGTCGAGCGATGGTGGCAACGAGTTCGACCGGCTGGTCCACGAGCGGGTGCGCCTCGGGCTGCTCAGCGCGCTGGCGGTCAATCGATCGCTCAGCTTCTCGGAGCTCAAGGGGCTGCTGGACACCAGCGACGGCAATCTCAGCGTCCATGCCCGGAAGCTCGAGGAGGCCGGCTACATCGACTGCCAGAAGGGTTTCGCCGGCCGGGTGCCCCGGACCGAGTACCGCTTGACGGCGGCGGGACACAAGGCGTTGCGACGTTATCTCGATCACATGGAAGCGCTGATTCAGGCCACGCGAAAGGCCTGAGGAGGTTTTTTTTGCCCGCTGACTTTGCAATACAAAGCTCTTTACCGGAACCGCCACCGTTCCACGTGGCGATCATCATGGACGGGAACGGTCGCTGGGCCCGGGCCCGGGGACTCTCCCGCCCCGCGGGGCACCGCGAGGGCGGCCGGGCGGTACGCAGGGTTGTCGAAGCCGCCCCGGAGCTCGGCATCACGACGTTGACGCTCTATGCCTTTTCCTCCGACAACTGGCAGCGCCCGGCGGCGGAGGTCTCCGCTCTGATGGAGCTGTTCGAGCGCTACCTGGGCGCCGAGACCGGGCGCTGCGTCGAGCAGGGGGTGCGCTTGCGGGTGATCGGGCGCCGGGATCGTCTGCGACCGCGGCTGCGTCAGGCGATCGAGGAAGCCGAGGCGCGCACCGGTGATTGCCGCCGACTGGATCTCCGTCTGGCGGTCGACTACTCCGCCCGGGAGTCGATCGCCAGGGCGGCGCGGGCGTGCCGGCTGGACCCACCGGTGGATGCCGAGGCGTTCGCCCGGGTGCTGGGGGAGATCGTGCAGAACGACCCCGACACGCCGGACGTCGACTTGCTGATCCGCACCAGCGGCGAGCAGCGACTCAGCGATTTCCTGCTCTGGGAGGTGGCCTACGCCGAGCTGGTCTTCGTCGAAACGGCTTGGCCCGACTTCGACGGCGCCTGCCTGTCGGAGGCGGTGAAGACGTTTCGCCGAAGGAACCGGCGATTCGGACGCCTCGATGAGGGACAGGCATGAACCGGTTGAAACGGAGGACTCGCCGCAGGCCTCCCCGGCCGGGCTCTCCCCCGGTGGCCCAGGAGCGGCCGCCGACAGGGAGGCTCGTACGCTTCTTCGACGACGGCCTGCTCTCGCGTCCCGAGCTCGGCGGCGCCAGCGCTCCGACGGCGACGCCTGGCTATCACGGCGATCTTCTGTGGTGTTGCAGCCGGCGCTGCTCCTTCGTCGCACGAAATCGACGGAGGCGCCGGCAACCCGCCGGGTGACCCTTCACGACCCCCGAAACATGCCCCGCGGGTCACGGGATCGTGAACCGTGGGTCACACCCGGGGCACTCCGGGGTTCACCTGCGATGGTTCCCCGGACCGTGCGGCGGTGGGTCTGCGACGAGCAACTGAAACCGATCCCCGTCGGGGTCGCCACGGCTCTCGCTCACCGGCGTCAGGTCCGGCGCGAACAGGCGATTGCGGATCCGCGCTCGGGCGTCCTCTTCGCCGACCCAGCTGTGATCGGGCCACTCCACCGTCTCGACCTCGCCCCAGCTCGACACTCCGCCGACGCTGTAGCCGAACTCGAACGCGCTGTGTTTCCAGTCGACCCAGATCAGTCCGCCGTGCACGTGAACGATCACGTCCAGCGGCTTGGACCGCTCCACGAGGGCGACGACGGTCTCCTCGAACGCGCCGAAGTCCTGTTGACGGATCACGACGACTTCCTTGAGCCCGCCCGACGCGGTGCGGTGACGCTCGAAGGCGATGTAGACGCTGCCGTTCCAGATCGTCACCGAGGGGCGTCGACCGGTCGTGCCGGGTACGGTCATCTCCGTCGCGTGGCCCCAGAGGCGGGTGACTCCGTCCCGGGAAATCAGGTGCACGGTGCGGGTTTCCTGGGCCCACCACGTCACGTGAACCGAACCATCCTCTTCGGCGTAGACCCGGGGATCGATCTCGTTCTGCAGGCTCGACGTGAGGAAAACCGGGTCGGCCCAGGAGATTCCAGTCCATTCGGAGAAGGCGATGTCGAAGTCGGTGCCGGTCTGGTAGGCCCACACGACGGCACGAACGTCGGTATCGGGGCGAGAGATGTCGGGACGACCATCGCCGCGGGCCGCGCCGGAAATGTTCAACATCCGGTCCGGTTCGATCGGACGGACGGGAACCCACATCCCGAACGGATCCGGCCCTTCCGTCACGCCGAGGACGACGATGTGGTAGTTGCCCGGTCCGAGGATGTCCATCGACACCTCGGCTCGCGGACCCGTCGCCGCGACTCCGAACAAGAGTGCCGTCCCGAGGACGCTCCAGTTGAACTTCATCCCTGCCTCCGATCCGGACCGGGAGCGCCATCGCTTGCGGTCAGCGCTTCGAACTCCCGGATCTCGGCCTCGCCCTTGTGGTCCGCCAGGTGGACCATCAGTTTTCGCAGGCGAGCAAGCCGCGATCGATCCTCTTTCTTTGCATGTTCCTTGCCAACTCGATCCGTGACGACCCGATGACGTAGCCACTCGGCCCTGAAGATCGACAACCAGTGTTCCCGGGGGCGGGCGATCGCCAGTGAGGCGAGGGCGTACCGATCTGCCTCGTCGGGTTTCCCCTCGCCCAGGCCGACCTTGCCGAGTTCGAGCAACCAGCGCGCTTCGAGAATCGGCAGGCACTGTTCGCGTGCCAGCTCGAGGCCGCGGCGCAACCAGACCCGGGCCTTCGCCAGGTTCCCCCGGCCGGCCCAGCAGAGCCCGACGTTGCCCTCGACATGGCTGGCGTGCCGGGTGTCGCCGCCGTCGGCGAGCTGTTTTCTCGCGGTGAGGAAGCACTCGGTGGCCTGCTCCAGCTCCCCGGCGACGAACAGGATCTCCCCCTGCTGCAGGGCGGCACGTCCCTGGGCGCCGGGCCCGCAACCCTCGGCCAGCTCGACGGCTCGTCGGGCGTGGTCCCGGGCCAGAGGCAGGAAGTCCCGCTGGATCTGGATCTTGGCCAGCACCGCGTAGGCGAAGGACTGGATCTCGGGGTGCCCCTGACCGGTGCTGACCGCACGCTTCGCCGCGGCCTCGGCGCTGAGCAGCGCGCCACAGCGGGCGAGGGTCCCGGCCCGGCGCAACTCGATATCGGCGCGGCGACGGGAGAACTCCGGTTCGGCCGGGGGATCGAGGACCAGCCGCTCGAGCATCGCGTCGAACAGCCCCAGCGCCTCGCGGTAGCTACCGGCCAGCGCCAGGTCGTTGGCCTGGGTGTGTAGATCGTCGAGGGAGAGGTCGGTGATGTCGACCGGGACGGCGACCGCGTTTTCGGCCCGTTCGAGGACCTCCATCGGATCGAAGCTGAGGACCTTCGACAGCGCCATCAGCGCTTCGAAGCTCGGGAGGTGCTCGCCCCGCTCCATGGCGCCGATCACGGGACGGGAGATCTTCCAGGGCTGGGAGCCGGTCAGCGCGGAGAGCTGCTCCTGAGACATGCGCTGGCTCTCGCGCATGCCGCGCAGGAATGCACCCACTGCCGCAGCGGATGCCTTCGTTGGCGAAGGACCAGCGGAACTCCTGCTTGATTTCGAGCGACCCTTCGCTCGATCCGGAGAACCTCGCCGCTTGCCCATCGTCGGCGTCTTCTCCCCCATGCCTTGTTGCCCTGTACCCCCCCAGGTATCTAAAGGTCGCGGCGCGTCTTCGAACAGTACCCGTGGGTCCTGGAAGTGTCAACCAAACGCCGCCCGAAAGCCGCGGACCGGCAGGCAATGGAGCAACACACCGTGGAACATTCCCTGCCCGAGTTCCCCGAAAACCGTCCATCCGGAGTCCTCGAGGAGTCCGCCGGACGCGATTTCATCGGAAACAGTCTTGCCGCCCGAGGCGTCCGGCGACGGATATCTTGCGCGGCCGGGGTCGATGCCACGGTCCTGATCACCGGCGAGAGCGGCGTCGGCAAGGAACTCGTGGCTCAGTCGATTCACGGACACTCGTCCCGTTCCGACGCTCCGTTCGTGCCGGTCAACTGTGCGGCGATACCCGAATCGTTGATCGAAGCCGAGCTGTTCGGCCACGAGCCCGGCTCGTTCACCGGCGCGAGGGACCGCCGCCGGGGCGCCTTCGAGCGGGCTCACCGGGGCACGCTGTTCCTCGACGAGATCGGCGATCTCAGCCTGTCGGCCCAGCCGAAACTGCTCCGCGCCCTGGAGTGTGGCGAGATCGTCAGGGTCGGCGGCGAGACGCCGCGCAAGATCGACATCCGCATCGTGGCCGCGACGAACCAGAACCTGGGCGAGATGGTCCGCCAGGGACGCTTCCGCGCCGACCTCTACTTCCGGTTACGGGTACTCAGCATCCCGGTGCCGCCGCTGCGCGATCGCGCCGACGACATTGGTGAACTGGCGCACCACTTCCTCGCCGATCACCGGCTGGGGAGCGGGCGCCGGATCAGCCCGACCGCCCTGGACTACCTCGAGCGCTATCACTGGCCCGGCAACGTTCGCGAACTCAAGGCCGCTCTCGAACGGGCCGTCACGATGGGCAACGAGAGGAAGCTCGAGCCGATCTCGTTCGAGCTCGACCCGCCGTCCCCCGAGGGATACCGGCTGAGCGGACTGCTCGACCTCGAGTGGCCCGACGCGCGCAAGGGGTTCGAGGCGGCCTACGCCGAACGGCTCCTCGGGCGGCACGGTGGAAACGTACGCAATGCGGCTGGAACCGCGGGCATCGCGCCGCGCAGCCTCTACAAGATGCTGGATCGACTGGGACTGCGCCCCGGTCGGACGGCTGGCAGACCCTCCGGTTAAGGAAACGGTGCAGGAGTCCAGGTTCGGCCTCAAATCCAACACCCCCCGGAATCGAGGCCGTTTCCCGGGAGCCAGCTCCTCACCGTTTCCTTCGTTTTTTTCGGCGCTCCACGGGCCGGCCGCCGGCCGGGAATCAGGAGCCGCCGAACACGGAGACGGTCTTCTCGAGCGCCGCCCGCTGGAACTCCGGCAAGGCAAACGCCGCCCGATGGACATCGGGGCGGTAGTAACGACACTCGATATCGGCTCTGGCGACGCGATCGTCATCCAGGCTGGCGATCGGACAGCGATCGGACTTCGAAGCATAGGAAAACGACCAGAGACCACCGGGGTAGGTCAGGTTCGAGTAGTTGTAGACGTGCACCCTGGCGAAGGTGCCGACCAGGATCGAGACGATCTTGCGCTGCCAGGTCGGTTCGTACCACGGTGATTCGGCCTGGGAGATGACGATCCCGTCTTCACGCAGGATGCGATTCACGTCGGTGTAGAACTTCTCACCGAACAGCGGCGTCGCCGGCCCGATCGGGTCGGTGGAGTCGACCAGCACGACATCGAACTTCTCGTCGGTCTCGGCGGCGAACGCGACGCCGTCGCCGATCGTCACCTCCGCCCTGGGGTCGTCCATCGCGCAGGCGGTCTGCGGGATGTGCTCCTTGCAGGACTCGACGACCAGCGGATCGATCTCGACCATCCGAACGTGTTCGACCGATCGATGGCGTAGCGCCTCGCGCAGGGTGCCGCCATCGCCGCCGCCGATCACGAGGACACGCCGTGGATCGGGGTGCACGAACAGCGGTACATGGGCCATCATCTCGTGGTAGACGAACTCGTCGCGCTCGCTGACCATCGCCAGCCCGTCGATGAACAGCATCCGTCCGTGGCCGGCGGTCTCGACCACGTCGACCTGCTGGAATTCGCTGCGCCCCGAGAACAGGGTCCGGGTCACCCGGAAGCGCTGGCCCAGGTAGCCCTGATGCCGCTCCTCGGCCCACAGCTCCAGATCCTTTCTGCTGTCGTCACCCATCGCGTTTGACCTCTCGTGCATCGACCGGAACACCGGGAATCGGCAAGACCTGCGCCGGGCGCGGGCTACCGGCCGGCTGGTGATGGCTGGTGAAGTTCACGGTGTATCCGCAGCTGAGCGGCTGGCGGACCCGTGCCGAGACATGGAAGCCGTCGGGCGTCGGAGCGGCGGAGTCGGGCGTCCGCGTGGCCGAGCCGGCCGCGCCGCGTTCCCAGGTGATCAGGTCGAACGAGCGCGGCTGGAAGAAACCGACGACGCGGTCGAGCAGCGTCTGCAGGTTGCCGCCGAGGTGGGCGTTGGTCTCCAGGCTGGCATACGAGCTGATCTCGTCGGGCGTGACGTGGATCGTCAGATAGCGCGGGCCGTCGATCGCGTTGAGCGAGTAGCCCTGGGGATCGAACAGATGATCGTCGATCTGGAAACCGGGCAAGATCCGGTCGAAACCGACCTTCTCGCACAGCCGCTCGCCGCCCAGCGGCCGTGAGGGTGCGAACCGGCATCGCACCTCGGGCAACAGCCCGTACATCAGGATCTCGGCCGTCGCATCCTCGGGTTCGTCTTCGTAGCGCCGGTCGAGGTGGAACAGGTCGAGGTGGTGGGCGTCCTCGTTGCCGAAGCGCAGCGCACAGCCCGGGACTCGCTGCGCCAGACGTTCGACGTCGTCGAAGAAGCTACTGGCCTGGCGGTGCGGGAAGACCTCGTTCTTTCGCTCGTAGACGAACATGCGCAGGTCATCGCCGGAGAAGTCATCGAGCAATCCCAGCGCCGCGTCGGTCAGGCGGGTCTGACCGCAGGTGATCAACAGCAGCTTACGATCGAAGACGAACAGGCTCGACTCCGACAGCAGATAGGCGTCGCAGAACTCGTTGGCGATCGACGAGAGAATCCGTGCGTCGGCGCGGCGCACGACCCGGTCCCAGTACGGCCGCCCGCGCTCGCGCAGGGACGGCCCGGGGCCGAGGACGATCTCGATCTTCTTCTCGGTGCCCTCGAAGAACGAAGGCTGCTCCGGCTTGGCCACGTCAGTCTCTCCGGGACCGGACATCGTTCTCGGCGTTCCAGGGCGGGTCGACGATGTTCAGGAACCGCAGGGGCTCGTCCCCGGCACAGGTGACCCACTGCTCCGCGCCGGCGGGCACCACGGCGACGTCGCCGGCCCGCAGGAACGCGCTGTCGCCGTCGACGAAGATGCGCGCCGAGCCCGATAGCACGTAGTAGGTCTCGGTCTCCGCGACGAGCCGGTGGGGCAGCGTCGACTCGCCGATCGACACCTCGGCGACGGCGAGGGAGAAGCAGCCGGCGGCGAAGCCCCGGTCCGGGTGCAACAGTTCCCGCAGGCGGCAGCCGTCGTTGGCGACGATCTCCACGCAGTCTTCGGGGCGACGGACCTTCATCGACAGATTGACCCTCTTCCTTCGTTTATGCGACCGAGGTTATCTGGCGCCGGCGAGTCGCGTCAATGGTGCCGTGGTTGACGGGTCGTCAAGGCGATAGCGGTATCTACCAGACCACACGGGCCCCGTACTCGGTGAAGACGGGATTCGCGGTGATCACGGTGAGCTTGTCAAGCTTGGCCTGGGCCACCAGGAGGCGGTCAAACGGATCGCGGTGATGGACTGGAAGGTCCGCGACGGCGAGAGCGTGGGCTTGCGTGATATCGAGTGGCCGGATCGCCTGATCCTGCAGAACCTTCGGGATCAGACTTCGCGGAGGTTCGGGTAGATCCAATCTGCCCAGACCGACCTTGATCGCAAGTTCCCAGGAACTCGCTGCGCTCCAGAAAAGTTCGGTGTCCGACGCCGCAATCGCCTGTCGTGCAGGCGCGGACAGACGCTCGGAATCGATCAACCACCACAGCAAGACGTGGGTGTCCAGCAACGCCCTCACCCTTGCGAACCCTCGAAGTCCTGGAGGACGTCCTCGGGAAGGGGCGCCTCGAAGTCGTCGCCGATCTGGATCCGACCGTGGTAGGTCCCCGGCGTGCGGGTCTTCTTCTCGACCTCGATCGGGACGAGGCGGGCAACCGGCTTTCCGGCGCGTGCGATCAGCACCTCCTCTCCCCCGGCAACACGGTCGAGAATGCGGGACAGATGGGTCTTGGCCTCGTGGACGTTGATCGTGGTCATGTCTTGCTCCTGGCAATGAAATTAGACTTAGTCATTGACTTAGTCAAGGCTGCGACCAAAGGTTCCCGAATGTATCGGCGAGATCGTCGGGTCTTCCACTGGACACTTTGCTCTTATTGTCCTAATGCCTTAGGACACTAGGGCAAAAGGAGGTGTCTGCGGCCGGACCGGCGCAGTTTCCGCGTCGTCAGCGCGGGGTCGGATCGCGAGTTCCAGGAATCAAGCTGGCTGCATTCTGGCCTGCTCGAACGATCGACCGAAGACGCGGTCATCACGCCGGCCGGGCATCCGGTCCGCGAGTGGGTGATCCAGCGCTAGCGCTGGTCTCCGCACATCACGGGCAGGCCTTCGCGTCGACCGTGCGAGTGATGAATCCGGACGTGGTGCCGGCCGTTCCCGTGCCGCACGTTTCCTGGGTAGCGACGATCAAGTAGAGCCAGCCTTCCGAAGGGGCGGGCAACCCGGCAATCGGGTAGCCCGTGTCGGTCGTAGCCGCAATGCAACTCCCGTAGTCGGATTCTCGAACTCCAGCAAGCGCCCCCCGAAACACCAGGTACTCGTCGGCCGCAGAGACGGAATCCCATTGCAGCATCGCCGCGCCTGGGGTCGGCGCAAGAACCCTGAGGTTGTCGACCTCTTCCGGCGCGGTCGTTGCAACGTTCAGAGGGGAGCAGTCGCAGGCATCCCCTGCCCCGTCGCCATCCGAATCGGTCGGGGGCAGACCGAACCCCGATTCGATCCGCACATCGTCGATGGCAAACGTGTGGCCGGTCGCAAGGTCGAAAGTGTCGTAGACGAACACAAGCTGAATCGGTTGACCGGCCCAGGGGCCGAGGTCGAACTCATGGGCCAATGGCTGGCCGGTTCCATCGGCGAGAGAAAAGCAGTCGTTGAGAATCGTGTAGGTCATGCCACCGTCGGTCGTGACACCAACGTCGTGCCAGTCGAAAGATGTCGGCGTTGCCGTACACTCCCCACCTTCATCCCACGAACGTGCGTTGAAGGTCAGTTTGATCTCCGTGGCGGAGGAGAGCGGAATCGTCGGGCTGAGCAAGCGGCTCCGTTCGACGGAAGTATTCGCGATGCAATCGATTCCCGCGTTTCCGTTGGAGACCCACATCCGGCTTCCCAGTGGCACGCCGAAGCAGGTCACTTCCGCCAGATGCCAGCTATCGACATTCCCGAGGGAGGAATGCGACCAGCCCGAATCGCCAACATCGAAGTCGAAGACGATCGAAGGCAACTGGCTGTTCGGTATCGTGGGACAGTTGTCACACGCATCCCCGACCGTATCGGCATCCAGATCCGGCTGCTCGGGGTCGGCATCGACCGGGCACTGATCGCAGACGTCGCCTGAGCCATCCTGATCCACATCGGCCTGGTCCATGTTGAAGATCGTCGGACAGTTGTCGACGCTCTCGCAGTGGCCATCGGCATCCGCATCGTTCTCGGCGTCGAAGACGCACGGGTCACAAGGATCGCCAAAGCCGTCGGCGTCGCCGTCCAGTTGATCCGGGTCGTGTACGTCGGGGCAATCATCCAGCGGGCAGGTCGTGGCCGGGAACCCGGGTGAGCCGAACCCATCGCCGTCAGGGTCGGTGCAGTCGTCGCACGCGTCCCCGAGGCCATCCGCGTCGGCGTCGTCCTGGAGCGGATTCGCGACGCCGAGGCAATTATCGCAAGCATCGCCGGACAGATCGCCATCTGCATCGTCCTGCTCCGGGTTCGCAGCCTGGATACAGTTGTCGCACGCATCCCCGAACCCGTCGTCATCGGCGTCGGATTGGGTGGGATTGCGATCCACCGGACAGTTGTCGAAGTTGGAGCAGGAACCGTCGGAATCGCCGTCGTCGAGGCTGTCCAGCGGGCACGGGTCACAGGGGTCCCCCTGACCGTCGTCATCCGTGTCCGTCTGAGCGGAGTTTGCGACGGCGGGACAGTTGTCGACGTCGCCACAATGCATGTCACCGTCCGCGTCATCGAGCGGATCGAGCGGGCAGGGGTCGCACTCGTTTCCCTGACCATCAGCATCCCAGTCGAACTGACCGGCGTTGGCCAGGCCCGGACAGTTGTCCACGTCGTCGCAGACTCCGTCCGTATCTTCGTCGATGTTGACTCCTGGGCCGAAACAGGGGTCGCAGACATTTCCGATGCCGTCGGAGTCACCGTCGAGCTGCCCGTAGTTGCAGGTCTCCGGGCAGTTATCGACGTCCCCGCACCGGGTATCCTGATCGATATCGTCCAGCGGGTCGAAGGGACAGTCATCACATCCGTCACCGCGGCCGTCCGAGTCGCTGTCGAGGGAGCTTGCGGTCAGGCGCCCCGGGCAGTTGTCGACGGGACAGGAGTCGGTCTCGACACCGGGCAACCCGAGTCCGTCGCCGTCGACGTCGGCACAGGGATCGCACAGGTCGCCGAGCCCGTCGAGATCGTGATCCAGTTGAAGCGGGTCGGCGGTCACGGGGCAGACGTCGCAGGCATCGCCGACGCCATCTCCGTCTCCATCGGCCTGGTCCGGATTGTCTTCGCCCGGGCAGTTATCCAGCATGCCGGCAATGGCGTCGCCATCGAACTCCAGCGGGACGGCGAACAGGTCGAACGCCGAGCGCCCGGCGTGGCGTGCCCGATAGAACGCAACATCGCTCCCTGGAGCAACGGCGAAATCGGCGGCGACGCTGGTGCCCGGTTCGAGCTCACCGCTGATCTTCAGCGGGGTGCCGCCGTCGATCGGCACCGCGAACAGTTCGAAGCGCTCGTCCGTGTCCCGGTCGGCCAGGAACAGCACGGTTCTGCCGTCCGGAGATACGACTACCGTCTCGGCGACGTCGGCACTGGCGGGCAGCGCGCCCGACAGCGGCGTGATCGGCCCACCGGTCACGTCGGTGGCGAACAGTTCGATCGAGCCCTGGTTCGCCACGCGATAGAGCACGGTGTGTCCGTCGTCGGTCAGGTTGAAACTCTGCAGATCGCCGCGGCCGGCGACGGGTTCGTTGAGCGGCACCGGATCACCGCCCAGCACGGGCACGCGCAACAGATCGACCGGTTCGCCCTGGGACAGTCGCCGATTGGTCAGTAGATGGTTCCCATCGGGCTCGAACTGTACCTCGGTCCCCAATCCGATCGGAACCGCCGCGGAGCTACCGTCGATCGGCACGACCAATCCCCCCTGGGAGCCGATCAGCACACGGTGTACTCCATCCACGGGGACAGGCGAAACCCACCTCTTGGCGTCCAGTTCCGCGAGCAGGATGCGAGGGCCATCGTCGAGGGCGAAGCTCAAGGTCTGTTCCGGACTGTGCCCACCGAATACGAAGTGACTCTCGTTCGGCGTGAACACGAAGGACTGACTCGCGTTGGCAACGCCCCCGCCGGGTGCACTCATACCCTCCGGTTGGCCGGTCGGGCCGTACAATATATAGACGATGTATCCACCCAACGGGCTGAACTGAAAGAAGGAGCCATTCTCCCGGGGCGGGATGATCGTTTGAGGCGCGCCCGAGCCATCGATCGTTGCCTGATACAGCCCACCGGTCGAGAAGTGAATGTCCAGACCGTAGTAGGCGACCCGATCCGATGCAGGTGAGACCACGAATCTCGAGACCGATTCGATCTTGTTGAGTCGCACCGCTGGCCCGCCACCGGTCAGGGAACTCATCAGAAGACGGCGGATCCCGAGACACGTGTCGGTCCGCGACACCAGGTAGAGTAGACGACGGGAGTCCGCCGTGACGTCGAACTGCTCGACGGCTCCCTCGTACAGTGCCTCCAGCGCTCCATGGTGGTTCGAGCGATAGAGACCGACATCGTCGACGTACAGGATCACCGTGCCGTTCGAGAGGACCCGATACTCGAGCACATCGCTATCGGTTGGTGTGTTCAGGGAACTCGGTGCGCTCGGCGTGCTCGGAGAACGGGCGGTCTTGGCGGCAAGTTGCCCACAGGCGTCGGCGGTTCCCGCGGCGCCCACCATGCCGAGCAGCACGGCGATTGCGGCTGTTCCGGCGATGCCCCACACATTCGTCCCTCCGGCTGGTGCCTGAAACAACCCAACCACGAGCGTTGATTGGTATACCCCGCTGGGCAGCCTAAAGCAACCAGGTAGTACAGGACATTCACGACGCTCCTCCCGACGTGCGATTCTCGAGCCAGTTGCGATGGGCCAGTTGAGCGCCTGCATCAAACGAAGCAACGGTTGGCCTCCAGCCGAGCTCCAACGATCGCCTGGGAACAGCCGGAAGATCACGGCCAGATCACGCGCGTCGATGAAGGGCCAGCGATGATCGCCGCCCGAGAACAGGATCTTTCCGTCATCCCCTGGCGCCAGCATCTCCCAGATATATCCGCCACGGGAACCGCCATAGACGAAACCGAGCCGGATGACGGCACCACCGACGCTGTTCAACACGGCACGTTCCTGCCCTGCTCTCCATCCGGTCATCCGATCGAGGGTGCTCTCTTCATCCATGCAATCGAGATCACGAGGATCGAGATCGAAGAGATTCGACGTGTAGACGACTCGACTACCGCCTTCGGCAGCTCGAAGCAGGGCGGCGAGGGCGATCCGGTCCGTCATCGTGCCTTCGCTTCCGTCACTACCGTAATCAAGCGCGCAGTGCACGATGCAGCTGGCGCCACGGGCCGCGTCGAGATAGTCGGTCGGTGTCTCGAGTCGGCCGACCACGACTTCGGCTCCCATCGATTCGAGTTGTGCGCCGGTGGGTGACCGACGCGTGAGAGCGACCACTTGATGGCCCCCTTCGAGCAGGCAGCGAAGAACCTCGCCGCCCACGTACCCCGTCCCACCGGTAAGAACGACTTTCATGGTCGGAGACCCTTTCGACGCTAGAGGTCGAATCCGGCTGGAGGTTTGTACTCCCACCATTTCCTGCGAAAGGGCTCACGCTCGGCATTGGTGCCGCAGTGAACCTCTCCCAGCCGCTCGTGATACGAGCACCAGTCTTCGATGAACACGACCTTGTCGCGACGGTGCGGGACGGCGTCCAGGAAGGCGCGCTCGAATTGATCTTCGCCGTGGACCTCGGGACCGTGGGGCTTGGGAACCGCCATCCAGTCTCCGAGCAGCAGGAGATTCACCATGTCGGGGAAGTAGGCCACTTCTCAACGGACCGGCGGCCAGGAAGCGAACAGCCGCGACGTCGAAACCGCGCTGGGAACGCCGAATCGCCCGAAAACCGGTCGAGCGCAGGAGCGAAAGAGGGACCCTGCTCGACATGCCCTCCTGGCATCGAGGCCCGCCGAGTCGGATAATCAAATAGTTAATTGTTTTTGAATGTAAACAAAGGCATATTTTTGAATACGAGTACTCGAAGCCCAAGGCCAGCGACGATTCGTTCGTCTCGTTCACCGTCGCCGTGATGCCACGGCCTGTACCGCAAGATCATCGCCGAGGAGTGGGTGATGGCGATCAAGGTGCTGACAGGCTGGTTCGTCCTCGGCCGCGGCGGGGCGGCGCTCGGACTCGTTCCACAGGTCGGCACCAGGGTTTGGGTCGGCTACGGACTGTCCGCCGCGCTCTGCGTCATGCTCGTGATGCAGGTCCGCCAAGCCCTCCACGACCCGGAGACTCTGGCCGGTTTGCGAAAGAGCTTCGCCTCGCTCTCGTTCTTTTTTCCACAAACGCCCAAGGAGTGGGGCACCTTCAAGGCCCTCTCCGTCACCGCCGGGATCTGTGAGGAAGTGATCTACCGCGGCTACCTGATCGCCTACTTGATGCCCGCCTTCGGTCTCCCGTTCTGGGGCGCGGCGCTGGTGTCGTCATTCGTCTTCGGCCTGAACCATTCCTATCAGGGTCTGGCCGGCATCCCGAAGACGGCCCTCGTCGGCGGCCTGTTCGCGTTGCTCTACGGTCTGACCGGGTCCTTGTGGATCCTGATGATCGTGCACGTGGCGTGGGACATCGCCAGTGGTCGCATCGCCTACGCGGCGTCCACAGCAGAGACACCGGACAGTTCGGTACCCGGAATGGCCGCCTGAGCGCGATCGGTTTCTTGATTGGCGCGAGCCACGACTCGATTCCGATTCAGCAACTCGGTTTCGTCGAGGCAATCCACAGCTCGGGAGTTCGAGTTCGTCGCCCTGAGTTTGGCTTTCGCGCACCGATCCCCATCGCGAAAGTGAGCGTGGTACCCTCGGACCAACCACATAACCTGATCGATGGAGCCCGGGATCATGAGAGCGTTCGCCCTGACCGTCTGCCTCGTTATTGCCATCGGCCCGCTGGTCTCCGCGGAGCAGGCCCCGGAGCCCTGGCTCGACGTTCCGGCCTTCGAGGTAGCCCCGGCCGTTCTCCTGGCTGCCGCCTACGCCCATCCGTTTCCGCCGGATGCCGGGGCGGTGCTGCTGCTTCACGAATCCAGGACGACCCTTGACGCTCAGGGAAGTGCGACGGTCCACACGCGACGGATCTTCCGTTTGCTGACCACCGAAGGCGTCCGCGATTGGTCCGATGTGAGCCTGGTCTACAGCCCGTGGTACGAGGAAGCACCCACGGTGCGCGGCCGCGTGATCGCCCCCGACGGCACCGCGCGCCAGCTCGACCCGGAGACCCTCGTCGAGTCTCCCTACGGCGCGTCGGTGCCCAGCGTCTACGCCGACCGCCGGATCGTCGCCGGGCCTCTACCTGCCGTCTCGGTCGGCTCCGTTGTCGAGATCGAGATCGAACAGCGCGAGACGAAGTCGCGGTTCGACGCCGGCGTGTCACGCTGGGAGCCGCTGCAGTACGAGTTCCCCGTTCGGAAGCTGAGGATCGAACTCCACGCACCGTCGTCGCTACCGTTGCAGTACGCGGTCCGCGGCATCGAGGGCGTCGAACCCGAGACCTCGACGGCCGACGACAAGTTCCGCCTCGTACTGGAACGCGACGCAGTCAAGGCTGCCGAGACGTCGGAGGCGTACCTGCCGTTCAGCGACCTCCCGGCGCCCTACCTCTCGTGGTCCACCGGCGAGTCCTGGGCCGCCGTCGCCCGGCGTTACGCCGAGATCGTCGAGGAGCGTCTGGAGGGCAGCGACGTCGCGAAGATGACGCGCAAGGCGATCAAGAACGCCGGAACGCCGGCGGAGAAGATCACCGCGCTGGTGATGCGTCTGCACGAGGACGTGCGTTACACCGGCGTGCATTTCGGCGCCGCCGGAATCGTTCCCGCAACGCCCGCGACGACTCTCGAAAGGAAGTTTGGCGACTGCAAGGACAAGTCGACGTTGCTCGTGGCGATGCTACGGGCCGCCGGGTTCGAGGCCGAGATCGTGCTCGTCGACAGCGGACTGGAGCCCGACCTGGATATCGAGATGCCCGGGCTGGGGCTGTTCGACCACGCGATCGTCCGTGTCACCGAACCGGAGGTCTGGATCGACCCGACCGTTCCCCACGCCCAGCCCGGCGTACTGCTGCCCGGAGTCGAGGACCGGGTCGCCCTCGTCGCGGCAAAAGAGACGACCGCGACCATCCGCACCCCGGCGCTGACGACCGCGGACAACCGCGTCCGTGAGACCCGTGAGATCTTCCTCGCCGAGCGCGAGGGAGGCCGGATCGTGGAGACCTCCGAGTCCTGGGGACTTCAGGAGACCGAGTATCGCGACTGGTACGCCGAGGCCGAGGATGACGATGTCCGTGAGAATCTCGAAAGCTACGCGGAGAATTTCTTCGTCACCGAGATCCCGGGTCAGATCGAGTACGAGACCTCCGACCCCGCGGACCTCACCGGCGAGTTCCGCATCCAGTTGACGGTCCAGGAGTCGAGGACGGCCTACGCCGACCAGACCCAGGCGATCGTGTCGATTCCGACCACACTGCTGGCGACGCAACTCTGGAATCAACTGCCACCCGACGACGACGTCGGCAGCGACGAGAGCGCTGCGGGGCGCAAGGCCGACTTCCGCGTCCGGTGGCCCTACCATCTGGAATGGCGCTATCGAATTCATCCCGCGCCAGGCTTCGTGGCGGCGCCGCTTCCACCCGAAGAACGGATCCAGCTCGGTCCGGTGACCCTGACGGTTCACATCACCAAGGAAGAAGACGGCACGGTCTCGGCGTTGCTCACCTTCGACACCGGTAAGCGAATCTGGACGCCCGAGGAGTTACAGCAGGTCCGGGACGGACTCGAACGGCTCGAACAGGAAGGGGCGATCTTTCTCAGCTTCGAGCAGGTCGGAAACCGCCATCTGGCCGCGGGGGAATTCCGCGAGGCGTTGATCGAGTACCGCCGTCTGGCCGCATTGCATCCTGACGAAGCCTTGCATCGCAGCGAGATCGCCCTCGCGCTGCTCACCGCAGGACTGGGCGAGGCCGCCCGCGTGGAGGCTCAGCGCGCGGTCGATCTGGAGCCGCAGAGCGACCTGGCCCTGCGCGTGCTGGGCTGGACCCATCTCCACGACCCGATCGGGCGGTTCCTCGAGCCCGGCAGCGCCCCGGACGTCGCCGAGGTCGCCTACCGGAAATCAAGGGCCGTCGCTCCCGACGAGGTCGATAGCCGCATTGCCCTGGCCTACTTCCTGGGCCTCGACCTCCGCGGACTTCCCGGCGGCCGCGCCCCGGCGCTCGACGAGGTGATTGCCGAGTACCGTTCGATCCGCGACGACCTCGACGACAACACGTATGACCTGAGCCTCGCCACCGCGCTGCAGCAAGCCGGTCGGTTCGAGGAGCTGCTGGCCCTCGTCCCCGAGATACCACCCTCGCTGGATCGCAACACACTCTGGGTCGCCGCCGTCGCCGCGACGAGCGATTCCGAGGCTGCGCTGGCGCGAGCGTGGAACCTCGAGAGAGTCGCGGCCCAGCGTCAGGGGTTGATCGCCCAGGCTGCCGTCATGCTGATCGGGAACCGGCTTTACTCCGAAGCGGCGGCCCTGCTCGTCGCCGGTGTGCCGAACGCCACCACGTCGCAGGAGCTGGCGACGTTGCTGGACGTACTTCGCAAGGCGCAACGCCACGAAGCCCTGAACCTGGACGAGAAGACTCCATTGAACTTCGTCAAGAAAGTGCTGATCGAGATTGTCCTGACCCGCGGCCAGAGTCCGTTCCTGATCGACCGCATGTCCACGGTGTACGACGAGATGCCCGACGGCGCCGAGCGGGTGAGCGATGCGCTCGGCTTCGAGGCGCGACAGCTCCAGCGGGCCATCGCCGCCTTCGGCGCCAACGGGTTCGACGCCGTCGTCGATCTGGCGTTCGCGATCGCCGATTGGCAGACGGAAGGCGACGACCAGAGCGGCTACCGCGTCCGGATGAGCGTGCTGGGCGAGGACTCGGGGTACGACCTGTTCGTCGTCCTCGAGGACGGCGAGTACCGGGTTCTCGCGACGCAGGGCGAACCGGGAGTGCTCGGGGCCGAGGCGTTGCGCCGGGCCGAGGCGGGCCGACTGGACGAGGCGCGACAGTTGCTGGAGTGGATCTACGAGGCCCGGCGCCTCACCCGCAGCGAGGATCCGCTGGTCGTGCCGCCGTTTCTGCTGTTCCGGGATTCCGGCGAGGTCGCGGACGACGACGTCCGCTTCGTCGCAGCCGCGCTGGCCGCCGGCAGTGCCGCGTCGAAACGCACGCTCCCGGTTCTCGAGGAGGGACGCAAGACGGCCGATCCGGCCGACCAGGCGAAGTTCGACGTCGCGCTGTTCGCGGAGTACACCCGTCGCAAGCAGTGGGAGGAAGCGCTTTCGGTCGCGCTGCGCTTGCGCGAGGCGTTTCCGGATTCGGTCCAGGCGTTCCGCAACGAGATGTGGGCGTTGACCCGACTGGAGCGCTGGGACGAGCTTTCACGCTCGGCGAACGCGCGACTCGAGGTCAAGAAGGAGGACCGGGCTGCGCTACAGAACCTCTCGACGGCGGCGACGGCCCAGGACAAGCGGGATGAGACCGAGGCTTACCTGCTGCGGATCGTCGCCTCGAGAAAGGCCGAGGCCCACGAGTACAACAACCTGGCCTGGAATCACTTCGAGCTGGACCAGGTGACCCAGCAGACGGTGGAGTATGCGGAGAAGGCGGCGCGGTATACACAGGCACCGACAGCCGCCGCGCTGCACACCCTGGCGTCGGTCTACTCCGCGGTCGGACGGAATCCCGAGGCCCGGGAGTTGATCCTGGAGGAGCTGGCCCTGACGGGTCGGGATCGGCCCGGCCCGATCGAGTGGCAGGTGTTCGGGCAGATTGCGGAGGGGTACGGCGAGCGCGAGGCGGCGGTTCTCTACTACAACCGGGTGTTGCCGCCGGACGGGGAACGGGATGGAGACTGCGGGCCGTGCTATGAGATTGCCCAGAGGCGGTTGAAGGGGTTCGGGAAATAGCTCGATCCGGGCGACCGCGTCGGCGAACACTCGTTATCGTGTCCGGCGACGGGGAGATCAGTTCACCTGCAGATCGATGCTCGCGCTCGGGTTCAACCGGTGCGCCCCTTGCCACTCGACCCGCAGCTTGTAGTCGCCAGGCGGTAGCGGCCCCGACTCGCCAGTGTCGGAGTTGATGTACTCCAGCGGGATCGCGAAGGGTAGAAAGCGAAACTTGCCGGGAGGAAGAGGCACCGCTCCCTGCGCGAAGCAGCAGGAAAGGTAGCGCCGTCCGACGACGACATCGTCGTCATTCACGAGTTGCCAGGAGAAGCCCGAACCCCCAGCTCCAGGGACTCGGACTGCGGCCACCGCTCTCGGCGGTGCCGACCGGAGCGACATGCCGGACCGTCCCGTCGCCGCGATCGCTTCCCGCGCCGAGGGTCCGTTCCGGGAGCAGGGCCAGGCACAGCGCCATGAGAAGCGAACATCGCCACAGATGCCGGCGGCGGCAGGCGTGCGGGTCCATCATGTGCCTCCGCGGCTCCAGGGACGGAGCATCGCTCCTTCCTCTTATACGCCGATCGTGCACCCCGGCAACCCCTGCGCCGGAGAAGCGTACACCGCTACACCTCAGAACTGCAGCCGGTAGATCAAGCTCACATCTACCCCGGGTAGCGGAACCGAATCCTTCACGCGGGACGTATTGAGGCGGATGTCCTCGTCGGTCAGGTTCGTGCCGCGGAGAATCAGTGTGTGCACGACACCGTCGCCGATGAACCGTCGGGTGACGCTCGCGTTGAGCACGGCGGAACTTTCCGTGGGCGTGGCGGTCAACGCGACGTCGGCCCCGGTCACGTCGTCGTTGTACGCAAGCTCGATCATCCCGCCCCACAACGCGCTGCGGAAGTCGAGCGCCGCCGAGTAGCGCTGGGCCGGGATGCGCGGCAGCGCCTCACCGGTGTCGCGAAGCTCCGCCATGGTCTGGTCCGAGCGCAGGATCAGGTCGAAGTCGTGGTGGTCGTCGTGGTGCAGCCCGACGGTCAGCTCCAGCTCGTACCCCTCGAACTCCGCGTCCCGCTGCACCTGCTGGAACACCGGGAGGTCGTCGATCAGGATCGGGTTCCCCATGGTGTCAAACTGCTGCTCGAGAAAGATGTAGTCGTCGAAGCGGTTGTGGAACAGGTTCAGCGAACCGCTCAGCTTGCCCGATTCCTTGCGCACGGTCAGCTCGGCGCCACGCGCGGTCTCCACGGACAGGTCCGGGTCGCCGATCTCGTAGGACAGCGTGGCCGCATGGGGTCCGTCGGCGTACAGCTCCTCGCCCGACGGTAGCCGCTCGGTGGACGTCAGTGACCCACCGATGGCCCAGCGCTCGTCCGCGAACCGGTGCAACAACCCGACGTTGCCCGACACTCCATCGAAGTCGCGATCCAGCAGCGGATCGATCGTACGGTTGTCCTGGGTTTCGTAGCGCAAGCCGGCCTCCCAGTGCATCGACCCGGCGTCCAGCCGCTGCAGACCGAACAGCGCGATGCTCTCCGTCGTGTTGCTCGGTACGAACGCCTCGTCGCCGATGGCGTCGGTCTCCTGATCGAGGTATTGCAGGCCAATCGTGCCGCGCAGCCTGGCTCCCGCACCGTTGTGCAGCTCGACTCGCGACTCGAGCGTGTCGTTCTCGAAGACGGTGCCGGGTTCGCTCCCCTCGAATTCGGTATGCGTGTAATCGACGGTGGCGAGACTCGCGTCGATCCGCTCGAACGGGCCCAGCCCGACATTGAACCCGCCGCGCAGGTCGATCCGCTCCTGCTTCAGGTCGATCGAGACCGGCGGCTCGTCCGGCGGCATCGGCATCATCGGATCTTCCTCCTCGTGGCCGTGCCCGCCCGGAATGCCGTAGCGCGTCTGGAACCGTGTGTACGACGCGCCTGCGAAGCCGCTCTCGTCGAACACCCAGGACAGCCCCCCGGTGAATTTCTCGGACTCCATCGCGCTGTTCGGCACGAACCCCACGGGTTCGTCCGGATCATGCATCTCGCCGGGCTCTTCAACCTCGGCATGGCCTGGAATCTCGTAGTCGTCGGTCTCACGCACCGCACCGTCGAGGTGCCAGGCGAGCGAGCCGAAGCGGCCGTTCATGTCCGCCGTCAGCGCCCGCTCGTCGGCGGCGCTGCCGAGCCGTGCGTTGATCCCGCCGGTCACCGGCATCGACGGCAGTCTGTCGGGGATGCGTCGATCGATCACGTTGACGACCCCGCCGACGGCCGCGCTTCCATACAGCAACGTGGCCGCACCGCGAATGACCTCGATCTGTTCGGCCAGCGCGGGGTCGATCGCGACCGCGTGATCGGCACTCGCGGCAGATGCATCACCGGTGCCGATGCCGTGTTCGAGCATGCGGACCCGGCCACCGTCCTGACCACGAATGATCGGCCGGCTTGCGCCCGGCGCGAAGAACGACTGGCTGACGCCCGGCTCGTTGCCGAGCATCTCGCCCAGCGTCGGCTGCATCTTCTCGGTGATCGCCAGCGTGTCGAGCACATTTGCCGGCTGGACGATCTCGTCGCTACCGGCGCCCGATCGCGTCGCGGTGACCACGATCGTCTCCTTGTGCGGAGAGATGCTCAGCCGCATCGGCACGACCACCGCACGAGCGGCATCGTCGGCATCGACATCGAACTCGGCGACGACAGTTCCCAGGCCGCGACTGACCGCCTGCAGGTGATAGCTACCGGCGGGCACGTCTTCGAAGGCAAAGGCACCGGCTTCGTCGGTGAACGTGCTCCGTCCGGTCTCCACGAGAATGACGCGAACGTCGCCGGCGGGCTTGCCGTCCGGACGGGTCACCGTACCGGAGACCTGCGCGGCGAGGACAGCTTGCAGGGACACAAGACCACCAAGAAAGACCACAACACTGCGGAATGAAGTACGGAACGAAGTCATGACAGATTCCTCCGGGACAAACGCTGCGAAACACATGACGACCTCGTACCAGGAGCGCACGAGGAATTCGTCGAGGTGGGCGTCGTCTAGGAGGCGGGCGGTGCGCGGGAAGGAAGGCTGCCGGGGAGTACGGTAGAGACTGCGAAGGGAAGCGGGAGAACGACCGCGGACGGATCATCCTGGCACGGCGCTACCTGGTGACACTCAAGCGGAAGATCGACGGGACCGCCGGCAACGACACACGCCACGCACGTCCGGGATCCGGCGACGCCCCCGGAGTGGTCGAGGTCATGGGCGTGGAGGCCGGCGAGGTTCCCCGCACCGAGCCACAGCAGCAGCACGAAGACGGCAGCGAGCTTGAATCCTGGTCGGCGCGTCGTCACGAGGGCGATCCTACCCTGCCCCGGTCTGTCGTGCAAACTGGCGGCAGGCACTACCGCTCGACGGGCTGCGAGGACTCGCGGGTAAAGGCCCGGACCCGCTTCGGCAGCCCTGCAGCGACGGCCAGCGCCGCTACGTGCGCGCCGACGTAGACCCACAGGCACACACGGTGCGCGCCAAGGTCGACGGGGCCGTCAGCCCCGTTGAGCAGCAAGGCGATGAGCGTCACGCCGGCCAGCCCGCCCACGTAGCGCAGCGTCGCCAGCAGGCCGGACGCCATCCCGCTCCGGCCCGCCGAGACGGCGGACAGCGCCGCCGCCTGGTTCGGCCCCATCACGAACCCGACGCCCAGTCCCATGGCCGCGAGGCACGCGACCAGCAGCCCGACCGACCCCTGGGCGATCCCGCGCAGGCCGAAGAACAGCCCGGACCCTCCGCCCAGCAGCCCGACAATGACGGTGGTGCGCACGCCGATGCGCTCGCTGAGGAACCCTCCGAGTGGAGCGGTGACGACCATCGTCGCCATCATCACGAGGAGGATGCGTCCGCCGCGCTCGGGATCCACGTCCAGCGGCCCGGCGAACAGGAACGGCAACTGGAACAGGAGCGCGTACATGCTCAGGTTCTGCAGCGCCACCACGACTCCGCCGGCGACGAACGTGCGATTGCGCAGCATCGCGAGGTCGATCAGCGGTTCGTCGGCCCGTCGTTCCCACAGGACGAACGCGGTCAGCCCGATCACACCCGCCGGCACCAGCCCCCAGCGCAACGCGGCGATCTTCGATCCGGCGGCCAGAGCACCGAGGCTCGACACGAGTAACCCGACGCCGACGAGGTCGAGGCGCCGCCATCCTCCTCCACCGGCCGGGATCGCGCTGCGCTCCTCGGCAGACGACGCATCCCGCGCGAGGAACGCCGTCAGCAACAGCACCGGTGCGTTGACCAGGAAGATCGACTGCCACCCGGCCCGGGCCGTCAGGATGCCGCCGAGCAGAGGGCCTACCGCGGCCGCCACGCCCATCAACGAGCCCATGGTCGCGAACCAGCGCGCCCGCCGCTCGGGGGCGAACGCACCGCGAAGCGCCGCCATGACGGCGGGCACCACGATCGCGCCGCCGGCCGCCATCAGGACCCGGCCGGCCACGACACCCGACAGGACCGGGCTCAGGCCTCCCGCGATCGCGCCCGCGGCAAACACACCCTGCCCCAGCCGTAACGCGGCGCGGCGGCCGATCAGGTCGCCGAGCTTCCCCGCCGGGCCGACGAGCGCGATGTTGACGATCAGGTACGAGGTGACCAGCCATGTCGTCGCCGCGCCGCCGGCCACGCCGAAACGGGTGGCGATCGCGGGAAGCGCAACCGCGATCATCGTCGAGTTGAGCGGTGTCAGCATCGCCGTCAACATCAGCGCGGCGACCAGCGACCCGGGTACGTGCTCGCGATCTTCCGTCTCGGTCACGACCCCCTCGAGCAACGCGACGGTGCCGTGGGTGCCGTCGACCCGCACGCGCTGTCCGGTCGTCACCCGCTCAAGCACACCCGCACAGCCGACGACACAGGGAATCCGGTACTCGCGACAGACGATGGCGACGTGAGACAGCAGCCCGCCGCCCTCGGCGATCACGGCCGCTGCGAGAGGCGCCAGCATCGTGAACGCCGACGAACTCGCGCCGACGACCAGCACGGAGCCGGGCGCCATGTTCGCGACGTCGCCGGGCGATGCGATGACATGCGCCGGGCCTTCGAACACACCGCCGCTGGCCGGGCGGCCGATCAGTTCGCGTGCACCTTCCGCCGGCTTCTCTCCACGGCCGGCCAGCGCCAGGCCGATCACCGTCATCAACCCACCCATCAGGCGCGCCTGATCGGGCGGCAATTCGTCCAGCGGCGGAGGCGGGGGTGGCTCCGGGCCCAGCGCGGCAGGCGCGACATCGGTCGTGTACGAGCGCTGGTACAGGTCACGCGCCAGCAGCTCCGCGACCGAGGGTCCGGTGCCTTCGAGCAACAGGGAAACCAGCTCGTCGACGCCGGCCTGCAGGGCATCCTCGGGCTCGACGACGAGCGGATCTTCGCGTCGCAGGAGTCGAGCGCCGATCTCGAGGCAGACCGAACGGAGGATGCCCCAGGCCCACACGTCAGAGTACAGCGCCCGCTCGTCGCGAATGTGGTACGTCGACCGGGCCTCCTCCAGCAGGCCGGCAAAGGCCTCGCGGTGTTCCGCGGGAATCGCCTCACGGCATCGTTGCAACAGCGCTTCACGATCGCCGTCCTCGCTCGTCTCGTCGTCTGCGAAACGGGCGGCATCGCGAACGGCGCGCCAGAGCAAGGCCGGCTCCTCCCTCAGGCACGGCGACGAGGGGTCGAGCCCCTCGACGAGACGGTACTCTCGATGGTCCAGGAATACTCCGGCGTGCCGGCCGGCGTCGTCTTCCAGCCCACGCAGCGCCTCCAGGGCCTGCGCCGCCTCGATGTCGGTCACCTGCACACCATTCGCCGATGCACCGGCAGCCGCTTCCTCCAGTCGCAGGAGCGCACGCGCCTCCGGGCTGCCGGCGACGCTGCGTGCCAGACGACGTGCATCCGGAGAACGAAGATCGGCTGAGACAGCAGAGGTGCCTGCGAGCAGCTCGAGGATCTCCGCGTGGGTGATCTTGCCCGCGCTCCAGCGCTCCGCGTGGGCCATGAGGTCTCCGGTCGGGACGAACGACGCGAGGTTGTACGTGTGGTGTTGCGTGACCATGCGCTGGGCGTGCGCCACGGTTGCGTGGAGGTGTTCGATGAGTGCCGCATCGCTCAGACTCGCCAGTTGCACGCCCTGCAACGCGAGATGCGCCTCGATCGAAGCACACTTGTCGGATTCCCACTCGGCGGCTTGTTGGCGCCACTCACGGTTCTTCCAGGTCTGCGCCGCCGTGGCCATTCGCTTGCCGGCCTCGTCGGGGTCCATCACGGGGCGAATGCCCATGAACATGAACCGGTTGGTGACGCCGATCTCGACATGGGACAGGAGCGCACCGTAGCGTGCCGACGCGGCCCGGAACCCACGCATCATCGCCTCCGGAAACAGGTCCGCGAACAGGCGGGTAACCGGACGGGTGAAGTGGCTCTCGTCCAGCTCCCACGGCCCTTCGCCCGGGGCCTCCCATGGGCCCAGCTCAGGAGCTTCGATCGGCAGCGATGCGGTCACGTCGCGGGTCTGCAGCACGAACAGTTCGTCGTCGACGAACGAGAACTCGCAGTCCTGAGGCCGATCGTCGAAGGACGCGGCGAGACGGCCGGCGAGAGCCGCGACCTCCAGCACCTGGTCGGGGCGAAGGGACGATCGATCGCGCAGATCCTCGGGCAGTTCGATTCGCTCCAGCGCTCCCGTGGGAGCGCCATCGGGAATGCCGACACGCCAGCCCTTGTGAGCCGTACGCGCGGCGACGATCCGCCCGTTCTGAAGGTCCCAGTGGTCGCTCTCGACCTCGGCCGAGACCACCGCTTCGCCCTGGCCGAAGACGGACTCGATCATCGCCCGGTTGCCGTCGCCGAGGACGACCCCGCTGGCCGTGGAGTCGATCTGCTGCTGCACGACTGCGGCCATCTGGAGCGCGCTTCCGTCCAGGCCACCGCGCTCGAGATAGGCGCGGACATTGTCCCCGTAGGCCGAGGCCCAGACATGACGGACGGCATCCGCTACACCGTCGGCGCCGACGTTGAGCACGGTCAGGAACTGTCCCGCGAACGAGTGCGTGTGGGCGTCCTCGAGAGTGGCGGACGAACGCACGGAAACACGGCCCCCGACCTGCTCGACGAAGGCGCGCAACGGACCGGCGAGATCCTCGTCGAGGGGACGGGACAGGATCGCCTGGCGCAGCGCGGTATCGTCGGTCGCTCCCGCCTCGCGACACGCGGTGACGTGCATGTCAAAAGCGTCGACGACGACGCCCCGGGCCTCGGGTACTTGAAAACCGCGGTCGATCAATCGCGCGAGATTCGCGCCCTTGCCGCCGACGGAGTCACGCGTGATCGTGGAGTCGAAACGAATGAGCAGGTTCATGGGAATCCTCTTGAACGGAACCAGCCTGAGTCTACCGCAGTTTGACTTGACCTCGGGGCGGCGCGAACGTAAGTACGTTCAAGGAGGGATTCGTGACTTCTTGTGTACCGCCACGCATGTTCGGTCCCTCCTTCCTTATCACGGTTCTTGCGCTCATCGCGGTGGCGGCGGTCGGGGCCGTCACGACTGCGGTAGCCGACCGCCCGGGATGGTCGGTGTCCGACGCCAAACGGCTCGCCACCGATGAATCGCTGGAGAGCCTGTCCAGTCGCAGTGACTCCTGTGGTGACGGCGTCGTCGACAACCGCTGTGAGTGGAACCCGGTTTCCAGGCTCACCGGCTCCGATGCCGCTCCGGCAGATCAGACCGGATACTCGGTCTCGCTCAGCGGCCACACGGCCGTGGTAGGAGTACCCACCGACGACGACGACGGGCCGGCCTCCGGGGCAGCCTACGTCTACGTGGGCACCCCGGGTAGCGTCCTCCCCTGGCAGCAGGTCGCCAAGCTGACCGCCTCCGATGCCGCCGCCGGAGACTCCTTCGGCTGGTCCGTTTCGATCAGCGGCAATATCATCGTGGTCGGCACCAATACCGGCGCCACCCAATCTCGTCCGGGATCGGCGTATGTGTTCGAGCGCAGCGCGGCGGGTGCGTGGACGCAGGTAGCGAGACTCTCCGCGCCCGATGGCCTTGCCGGCGACTATTTCGGCTTTTCCGTTTCGGCCGGCGGTAACCGGATCGTCGTCGGGGCTTCTCGTGGAATCAATGGCGGCAGTGGTCGACCGGGGTCAGCCTACGTGTTCGAGCGCAACGCGGGTGGCGTCGATGCGTGGGGCCAGGTCGCCGAGCTGACCGCTCCGGACAGCACTGGGACCGACTGGTTCGGCGGGTCCGTTTCGATCTGCGGGACCACGGTCGTGGTCGGTGCTCACAACGACGACGACCTCGGATTCAGCAGCGGATCGGCCTACGTGTTCGAGCGCAATGCGGGCGGCGACGGCATCTGGAGCCAGGCCGCGAAGCTGCTTGCCTCCGATGGCGGCGATCGCATCGACTTCGGCTTCTCGGTCTCGGTCCACGGCGAAACGGTCAGCGTCGGGACCCGGTCCGCATCGGCCTATGTGTTCGAACGCAACGCAGGCGGCCGGGAAGCCTGGGGCGAGGTCGCCCGGCTGACGGGCTCCGAAGCCGACCTCGGCGAAAATTTTGGTGGGTCCGTTTCGGTCCACGAGGACAGGGTTCTGGTCGGGGCCTTTCGCGCCGATTCTCAGTCCGGAGCGGTATACGTGTTCGAGCGCCACACCGGCGGCGCCGATGTCTGGGGCGAAGCCACGAAGCTGACTGCCTTCGACGGTTCCCCTGGCGACAGGTTCGGCTTCGACGTGTCAGTGTCCGGCAACACAATCGCGGTGGGCGCCCCCGGCTTCGAAGACGCGGGCGTGCTCTCCGGCACGGCCTATGTCCATACGATCGCGTGCGAGGAGTGCGACGACGGGCCGGCCAACTCCGACATCCTCCCCGATGCCTGTCGCGCCGATTGCTCGCTACCTGGTTGCGGTGACCGAGTCATCGACACGGGAGAAGAATGCGATGACGGCAACAACCGGGACGGAGACGGCTGCACGCTCGACTGCGTGCTCGAGTCCCAGTGCTTCCTCACCGTCGATAAACGCTGCTTCGTCCTTCCCCAGGGCGACGACGATGACGATGACGATGATGACGACTTCCTGGCCGGTAGTGGCCTGGCAACAGGACTCCCGCACGCCAAGAGCGATGCGGTTTCCTTCGGCCGGACTCCTGTGCTGCTCGGCGATCTCCTGGGGACGGATACGACTTCCGTCGACCCACCGCCGGGTGGCGATCACTGCACGCTACCGCTGCCTCCACCGCCACCCCACTGCCAGGGGAAGGTGGAGTCACTCGCCCTGCGCTACCGCGGTGGCAGCTGCAACGACACGACCAACGACCAGGACGGCAAGCTCGAGTGTGAAGGTGATGCGCTGGCCGTCTCGCCGGTTCGTATCGTCTGCGAGAGGGGCCGGGATCTGCTCCTGGACTCGCTGGCGCCGGCCGGGATCGAGCTGATGGACACGGTCGACATCACCGCGGCGGCCGCCGGCAAGGACAGGTTGCCCGCATCGATCGAGTGCGTGCTGTACGACGAATCCGGCAACCGGCTCCAGGAGCTCCGCATCGAGACGTCGTGTTCGAAGCGGATCGATCTCGGCGATCGTTTCGGAGCCCTCGAGGTGTTCGGCCTCGAGACGACGAAGGGACCCCGTGTCAGTCTGGGCCACGACGTCCGGTACACGTACACCATCGCCAACGTGGGTCACGAGGCGGGACTGAACGTCAGCGCCGTGGATGACCGACTCGGACTCATCCCCGGCAGTCCGATCCCGGCACTCGAGGTCGGCGAGACCATCGTGCTCGAGACTTCGGCCATCATCAGTGAACCGACGGTCAATACCGTCACGGTGAGCGGACAGGCGGTGAGCGGTGGCGAGTGCCTCGGGGCGACCGATGTCGTCACCGTCGATCTCGAGGTGGCGCCGGCTCCGGGTGAGCCGTGCCTGCTTCCCGGAACCGGCCTGCGACTCGAGTACATCAGCCCCACACGGGTCGGCGTCTCGCGCGTCCACGGGGTCGAACCGGGGTCCTTGAGCCCGTGCAGTGGGATCCCCGCCGGATGGCGCATCGAGTCGATGGAGTCGAAAGCGCCCGAGTCGATGAACAAGTAAACGCGGCCTCTGAAGCGTTGACCTTCCGGAACAGCGCCGGTCCTTACTCCGTCTCCCTGGTCGGTCAGCCCGGGTCCCCTACGGTCCCCTCCCCCCGCGAGGCAGCCAGGTGATCGGCGGGCCTGCAGATTTTTTGCCGGGGGTCTTGACACACGTTCAGGAGCATTCAATATACGACGCGAACCGGTCCTGTTCGGTCCCACAGTGGAGTACCGAAAAGGGAGTCGAAGCTGCCGCCCGGGTCGGGCAGCCTCTTTGGAGGCTGTAAATGCCCGAGATCCCCGTCCCCGAGGAACCTCCTCCTAGTACCTCCATCCCCGTCGGCTCCGTGACATCCCGCCCCGGGACCGTCATGAGGTCGCGTCACGCCAGCGTTTCACCGGCCTCGCCGCCGGAGGGTACGTCCGCCGCGGAGCGGTTCCGGGCCGCGTTCTACCCCGGCGTGGAGCCCGCCCAGTGGAACGACTGGCGCTGGCAGCTTCGGAGCCGGCTGCGAACCGCCGACGACCTGGAACGTATCTTTCAGCTCTCGGAAGACGAACGCGAGGCGCTGGGTCGCCTGGGCCGCCACCTGCCGGCGGCGATCACCCCGTACTACGCCAGCCTGATGGGAGACTCGGCCGAGCCGATCCGCAGGTCGATGATCCCGGTCGGCCAGGAGTGGGTCCAGGGCCCCGGTGAGTTCGACGACCCGCTGGGCGAGGACGCCTCGAGCCCCGTCGAGGGGCTGGTCCATCGCTACCCCGATCGAGTGCTGTTTCTCGTCTCCGACCACTGCGCCGTCTACTGCCGGTACTGCACGCGCTCCCGGGTGGTCGGCAGCGGTGAGATGACCGTCGACGTCAAGCGCTGGGATGCCGCCCTCGACTACATCCGGGAAACTCCGGCGATTCGAGACGTCCTGCTCTCGGGGGGCGATCCGCTGACGCTTTCCGACGGCCGCCTGGAGCATCTGCTGTCGAAGTTGCGGGCGATTCCGCATATCGAGTTCCTGCGCATCGGCACCAAGGTGCCCGCCGTGTTGCCCCAGCGGATCACGGAGGAACTCGTCACCATGCTCCGCCGCTACCGAGTCTGGATGAGCGTCCACTTCACCCACCCGGCCGAACTGACCCCGGAGGTGGCGGCGGCTTGCGATCGTCTGGCCGACGGCGGAATCCCACTTGGCAGCCAGACGGTCTTGCTGCGTGGGATCAACGACGATGTCCCGACGATGAAGAAGTTGATGCACGGTCAGTTGAAGCTCCGCGTACGGCCGTACTACATCTACCAGTGCGATCCGATCAGCGGCTCCTCGCATTTCCGGACCCCGGTGGAGAGAGGGCTGGAGATCATCGAGGGTCTGCGTGGCCACACGACCGGCTACGCGGTGCCGCAGTTCGTGATCGACGCTCCCGGCGGTGGAGGCAAGATCCCCCTCTTGCCCGATTACGTCGTCGGACGCGAGGGCGACGAGATCGTACTGCGCAACTTCGAAGGCCGTGTCTTCCGCTATCGGGACCCCGTGGAGCGGGAGCCGATCGGTGCCGCCAACGGCAAGAACGGCAGCAACGGCAGCAACGGCAAGAACGGCAGCAACGGCAAGAACGGCAGCAACGGCAGCAACGGCAGCCGGCCGGAGAAACGGAACGGGAGAGCCTGATCATGCGCATCGGATTCACCTACGACCTGCGAGACGACTACCTCCGGGCCGGATTTTCCGAAGAGCAGACTGCGGAGTTCGACCGTGAGGAGACGATCGCCGCCCTCGAGGCCGCCCTGCGGGTCAACGGCCACGAAGTCGTCCGCGTCGGTCGGGCCCAGGCCCTGATTTCACGGCTCGCCAATGGCGAACGCTGGGATCTAGTGTTCAACATCGCAGAGGGGCTGCCCTGCCGCGGGAGGGAGGCGCAGATCCCGGCCATCCTCGATGTGTACGGCATCCCGTACACCTTCTCGGACACGGTGATCATGGGATTGACCCTGGACAAGGCGCTGACGAAGCGCGTCCTTCGGGATCTCGGTATTGCGACCGCCCCGTTCGCCGTCGTGGCCAGTCTCGAACAGGCGAGACAGGTCGATCTGCCCTACCCCCTGTTCGCCAAGCCGGTTGGAGAAGGCACGGGGCTGGGCATCGGCCCCAGTTCCCGCGTGGGAACGCCTGCCGAGCTGGAAGCGACCTGCCGGGATCTCTTGGATCGCTTCGCCCAACCGGTTCTCGTGGAGATCGATCTCCCCGGCCGTGAGTTCACCGTCGGCATCGTCGGCACCGGCGACGCGGCCTGGTCGGTCGGAGCCCTGGAGGTGATTACCCGACCGGGCGCCGAGGCGGGGATCCACTCCTACCACAACAAAGAGCATTGCGAGGAGCTGATCGACTACGTGCTGGTCGACGACGAGGCGGCCCGGGAAGCGTGCATGCTGGGACTTGCGGCATGGCGCGGCCTCGATTGCCGCGACGCCGGCCGTGTCGATCTACGAGCGGATGCCGAAGGGAAGCTTTACGTACTCGAGATCAACCCCCTGGCCGGTCTGCACCCGACCCACTCGGATCTTCCGATCCTCTGGACACAGGTGGGTCGTGACTACGAGGAGCTGATCGGGGCGATCGTCGAGTCGGCCTGCCGACGGCCACATCGCGCCGCAGTGACATGCGGGTAACCATCCTGCACAATGCGGTGGCGGAGAACGCCCCCGCGAACGAGCGGGATGTCCTGGACCAGGCGGCGGCTGTACGCGATGGGTTGAGACCCCTCGGCCACGACGTCTCCGTCCTCCCTGTCGACCTGGACCTCGGACGGCTCCGGGACCAGTTGACCCGGGAACGGCCCGAGCGCCTGTTCAACCTCGTCGAGAGCCTCGCCGGAGACGATCGCGGAATCGTGCAGGTTCCGGCTCTGCTCGAGGGGATCGGCATCCCGTTCACGGGAGCACCGCTGCAAGCGGTGCTGATGACCACGAACAAGTTGATCGCCAAGCGCCTGCTCCGGGATGCCGGCTTGCCGACTGCGCAGTGGTACGCCCACGGCGACCCGGCGACCGGGGCCGCCGCTCTGGCCGGGACGCGGGTGATCGTCAAGCCGGTGTGGGATCACGGCTCCGGCGCCCTGGACGAGAGCGACGTGCAGACCTTTCCGGACGGAGACAGCTTGATGCGCTTCGTCGCCGAGTCGTCCGCAGCGGGCCGGCGTTTCGCCGAGCGATACGTCGACGGACGCGAGTTCAACCTGGCCCTACTCGCCGGGTGTGACGGCGCGGTGGAGGTCTTGCCGCCCGCGGAGATGATCTTCCGCGGCTGGACGGGCGACCGGCCCCGGGTCGTAGGCTATCGAGCCAAGTGGGTCGAGGACAGCTTCGAATACCGGAATACCTGTCGGCGATTCGAGTTCGGCGAGGACGACGCCGAGTTGCTCGACGAACTGGCACGCCTCGCGCGAGAGGTCTGGCATTGTTTCGATCTTCGCGGTTACGCCCGTGTCGACTTCCGCGTCGACGCGGACGGGTCGCCGATGATCCTCGAAGCGAACGTGAATCCATGCCTGAGCCCCGACGCCGGCTTTGCCGCCGCCCTGGATCGGGCCGGGATAGACTTCTCGACGGCGGTGGATCGGATCCTCGCCGATACCGAGGGATCATGATCCGCATTCGCCGAATTCACGACGACCTGTTGCCGATCAACCGCGAGGCGATCCGACAGGTTCAGACAATCTGGCGCGAGCAGTTTCCCGGCGACAGCGAGGGCGACGTAGCTGCCCTGCCCGAGAAACTGCGCAACCCGTTCAAGCAATCGTTTCGACGAACGCTGTTCGTCGCCGAGCAGCACAACGGCGCCGTTCGCGGCTTCGCGATCGTGCTCCACGCACCCGCGGAGAACTTCTGCTTCCTCGAATACGTCGCCGCCGCTCCTGGCCGCACCGGTGGCGGGATCGGCGCGGCGCTGTACCAGCAGTTGCGCGAGGAGGCCTTCGAGCTGGGGGCGATCGGGCTGTTCTTCGAGTGTCCCCCGGACGATTCCGAGCAGGTCACCGATCCGAACGAGCGGCGCAACAACGAACGACGGTTGAAGTTCTACGAGGAGTACGGCGCACGTCCGCTCGCCGAGAACCGGTACGACCTTCCCCTGGGAGACGACGACGGCCCGATGCCGATCCTCGTCTTCGACGGACTGGGCCGCGGCAAGGAGCCGAGGCGAGACGAAGTCCGAACGATCGTGCGGGCGATTCTCGAGCGCAAGTACGGCCATCTCTGCCCGAAACCGTACGTGAAGCAGGTGGTCGAGTCCTTCGCCTCGGACCCGGTGCCCCTCCGGCCGCCGCGCTATTCGGTCGAGGTACACGCCGACGTGGAGCACACGACGCCGCGAATCGACGACGCCATCGCCCTGGTCCTGAACCAGGCTCACCAGATCCATCACGTCCGGGAACATGGGTATGTCGAATCTCCGGTTCGGATCCGCTCCGTGCTCGGAGAACTACGAAAGACAGATCTGTTTCTGGACACGGAACCGAAGAAGTACCCCCAGCGTCACATCTACGCGGTGCATGACCGCCCGTTCGTCGACTATCTCGAACGGGTCTGTGCGGCGGTGCCCGACGGCCGGTCGGTGTATCCCTACGTGTTCCCGATCCGCAATCAGGCTCGTGCGCCGAAGGAGCTACCGGTCCGGGCCGGTTACTACTGCATCGATACCTTCACTCCGCTGAACCGCAATGCCTACATCGCAGCGCGGGGGGCCGTGGACTGCGCGCTGACGGCGGCGGACTCGCTACTCGCGGGTCACCGCGCCGCCTACGCTCTGGTCCGCCCACCGGGACATCACGCAGAGCGCAACGTCTTCGGTGGATTCTGCTACTTCAACTCCGCCGCGATCGCCGCGCATTACCTGTCGAGCCACGGCAAGGTTGCGCTTCTCGACATCGACTACCACCACGGAAACGGACAGCAGAACATCTTCTACGAGCGTCCGGACGTTCTGACGGTGTCGATTCACGGCAACCCGAGATTCGCCTACCCCTACTTCACCGGTTTCGAGGACGAACGCGGCGAGGGCGAGGGGGAGGGATTCAACGTCAACGTACCGCTTCCCGAAAGCGTCGACGGCAAGCGTTACCACCGCGAACTGGAGCGGGAATTGAAACGCATCGCCGACTTTCACCCGACGGTCCTCGTGGTCGCCCTGGGACTCGACCCCGCCAAGGGCGACCCGACGGGAACGTGGAGCCTGCGCGCCGACGATTTTCAACGGAACGGGCGGCTGATCGGCAACCTCGGCCTGCCGACGCTCGTGGTTCAGGAAGGTGGCTACCGGATCCGCACACTCGGAGTGAATGCCCGGCGTTTTTTCGTCGGACTTCACGAGGGAATGCTCCATGCCTGACCTGCGCCCGACGGCCGGAGGCTCTCACCGGATACTCCTGCGATCCGAACCGGCCCTCGAAGATCTGGCGACGGTGGAACGGATCGTCCGCTCGACAGGTGCCTTTCGTGAGGACGAAATCGCCATCGCGGTCGAGCTGCTGCAGGACGCCCTGGACAGGGGAGCACAGGCGAGCGGCTACCACTTCCTGTTCGCGGTCACCGATGGCGCGACCGTCGGGTACGCCTGCTACGGGCCGATCGGCTGCTCGCTCCACGGCTGGGATCTGTACTGGATCGCGGTCGATCAGAACTGGCGCGGCGGCGGTGTCGGTCGACAGCTGCTCGAGGATGTCGAACGGCGGGTCCCGGAAGCCGGAGGCCGCCGGCTCTACGCCGAGACGAGCTCTCGAGCCGATTACGCGGCCACCCGTGGGTTCTACGAGGCTCGAGGGTATCGAGCCGAGGCCGAGCTGACGGACTTCTACGCCCCCGGCGACTCCAAGGTCATCTATGTGAAGGCGCTCGTCTGATCGCGGGCTCTCGACCCCTGCGCCTGGCTGCCGTGGTAGGCCTTGTTCGCGTGCACCAGCCCCCCGTCCCACTGCGGCAGACCCGCGAGCGCCTGGGCCACCGCCAGGTGATGGCGGCAGTCCCACGGTTCGAAGGCCACCGCCCGGCGCGCCTCGACCAGCGCTTCTTCGAGACGTCTCGACCGACTGTCAACGACTCTCATTCGACCGGAAGTCGCATTGCCGCTTCGATGACCGGCTCCGGAACTCTGGCTTGTTTCCACTCGATCAAGTCCGCCGCGGACATCTTTCGTGAAAGTTTTTCCTGTCCGACGAACTCGAGCAGAATCTCAGTGCCGAGGTCAGCTTCGACGAGTGCAAGAACTTGCGCGAGCAACTCAGGTGGAGACATGGTGCCAGCCACCACAAAGTCGGTGCCCGACTCATTGACCCTCCATGCCTTGCCTTTCGCCCACGACATCTGGAGAGCGTGATCGTTCATCACGCTGGCCACGGCCTGGAACAAGGCGTCACTGAGATAAGCGTTGACGATCTCATTCTTGAATTTTCGCCCATCACCGAAGACGACACCTTTCCCCTCGCCGGACCAGAGTTTGTTGCCGCCGTCGTCGTGCAGTTGCGCTACTAGCTTCACGCGGGAACTGTACTCAGCGCCAACAGCCTGATTGACCTCGCTGAGAACGAACTCATGCACCTCGATCGTCAGGCGGCGCCTGCCGTTCGGGTCGACAGCGATGCTTCTTCCCTGGATCAACTCGGTCACGGTTCCGTTCAAGTACTCGATGACGTCATTCACGGCACGTAGATCGAATACCTCGTTGTCGTCGTCCGTTCGAGTTCCGATCACCGTCGGGTCGCCCTTGCGATGGTCCTCGAAATGGATGGCAACAGCGTAATCCAGCATCTCGGCGGCTCGCGGGTTCAACGACACTCCGACGTGCCGCTGAGGTGAGAACTCCAGTACGACGTTGGGGTTGTTGGCACGTCCTAGCGCGAACCCAGAGGGGATGAGAATCAACTGGACCAGCGTGCCGACCGTTAGCCATCGCCACATCGTACTTCTCCGGGTTTCCGAGGCGGCAAGCGCTGCGCTCGGAGGGTGTAATTGCCGCAAGGATATCAGCTGGGGTGCCGATGCGGGCCGCAGCATGTGCGACATCGCCTTCCGCTGCGTCAACAGGGAGGCTGTCCGGGCAGCAGGTTGTCGCCGAACGTCCCGTTCCCTGTCCCCAGGTCGCAGAACTCGGGAGCCCCGCAGGTGGCCGGGCCGGGGTTCGCGCATGTCCCGGGGGCGGCCAGGTTTCCGCGTGACGAGTTCCGACCGTACGAGTTGCCGTTGCTCGTGGGGCTGAAGAAGATCCCGAAGGAAGGCAGCGGGCCCGTCCCGTTGCGATTCGTCACGTTGCCCTCGAGATGGTTCCGGTTTGCGCCGACCAGGGAGATCCCGTGGCCTCCGTTGCTGGAGGACACGTTGTCCTCCACCAGGCAGTCCGCGCTCATGCTCAGGAACAGCCCGGCCCCGTGGTTCTGGCGGGTGGCGTTGCCGTTCACTCTCGAACCCGAGCTTTCGAGCAGGACGATCCCTGCGCCGCCGACGGAACGCACCGAGTTTCCGACGACGAGGGCGTTATCGGCCTTCATCAACTCGATTCCCGCCGAGCCGGCGCCGTCGATCTGGTTCTCGCGCACGACCAGCCCGCTGCTGGGTGCGGTGACCGAGATCGCGTCCGGTCCGCCCATCATCCCGCCGCTTTCGATCAGGTTCCGCTCGATCTGCCCCTTGACGACCGCCACACCCGAGACGCTCAGCGAGCCGCCCTCCGCACGGATCCGGTTGTCCCGGATTCCGATCGTGTCCGCCGACGTGATCGAGATCGCCTGCACGCCACACAGGAGCACGAGCCCGTCGATCACGACCTGCTTGGCCGTGACCTCGATACAGTTCGTCGTCAGACTCGAACGAACCGTTCCGCCGCGCAGCGTGACGGAACGGACGTTGTCGATCTCGATCGTCGGCTCCGGATCGAACGGGTGCCCCGCAATCGCAAACCCGTTCAGGTCGATGTCGAGCACCTCGGTTCCGGTGCCGACGATGGTCAGCGCGACCGTCGGGTCTCCCGGGTTGCCGCCGATCGCGATGTTCCGCGTGACGATGTACTTCCCGCCGATATCGGTCTGGGCACCGTCGAGCGTCGTCGGCTCGAAGATCGGAATCCGCCCCTCGTCGGCGAGGGTGGCGCTTGCACCGAAACCGAGCAGGGCATACGAGAAGACGGCGAGTGACATGCGGGCGGGCGGGCGGGCGGGAAACACGGCGATCCTCCAGCTGGGAAAGTCCAGGAAGGATATACGGCATTTATGCCGTCAGCGGAATCCAGGAATCGGCCGAGGACTCTGGACGGCCGCTAGTCGGGCTGATTCGAGTGCCGACGGACTCCGAGATCCACCGCGACGAGCGTCCGTTGATCCCGTGCGTACATCGTGGTGCCGACGATCGTCGGCGCCGTCCACGACACCTGCCCCAGGAGCTGATGCCTGGAGTGAACCGTCAGCCCTTCCGGGTCAGCCGTGGCGATGGCCAGCACCCCGTCCTCATCCAGGATGATCAACTTGCCGTCGGCGCGCACCAGGTTGGCCCTGGAAAACCCACGCTCCCGCCAGCCGATCTCCCCGGTACGAATGTTGACCGCGGAGAGAAACGACGACGATACGACCCCGCTCGAACCGTAGACCCAGTCGCCGTGCCGCACCGCCGAGCCGTGGTAGAACTGGATGCGCCGGTTGGACCACACTTGTTCCACATCGATGCGTTTCTCCCGCCGCGCCAGCTTCAGACCGCGGGCGCCGACCTGAGCCGATGACAGGAAGATCGTTTCCCCGTCGAGGAACACCGGCATCGTGATGTTGTGCCCCCACTGATTGACGTGAGGGTAGCGCCAGCGCAACGTACCGGACGCCGGATCGACACCGATCAACTCCTCGGCCATGAACGTCACCAGTTGCGTCTCTCCCGCGATCTCGACGATCTGCGGGGAGGA
Source organism: uncultured bacterium (assembly GCA_942490715.1). Classification (GTDB taxonomy): domain Bacteria; phylum Acidobacteriota; class Polarisedimenticolia; order Polarisedimenticolales; family Polarisedimenticolaceae; genus CALNYP01. Next base: position 19,787 of record CALNYP010000003.1, on the reverse strand, counting down.
GTGGCTGTTGCGAAAGTCGAGCTCTTTCCAGCGCACCGCGCCATCGGCCTGATCGAACGCCACCAGGGAGGCGCCCTCACCGCCGACCGTGGCGATCACCGTCTCCTGAAACGCGATCGGGCTCGAGGAGTATCCGTGCCGCCGACGGTTGCCGCCGAAGTGCGGGCCCCACAACTTCCGACTCCAGCGTAACGTCCCGTCACCCTTGTCCAGCGCGTGCAACTCGCCACCGATGCCGATCGAGAAGATTCGATCGCCCGCGATCAGCGGCGTCGAGCGAGGACCGCGCCCGTACGTTTGCTGATCCACCGCTGCGGCGTCGTAACGGAACTCCCAGATCGTCGCGCCGGTCGCGGCGTCGAGGCAGATCACCGCCTCCTGCTGCTCGACCCGGTACATCGTGTAAAGACGACCGTTCTCGAACAGCACCGCCGAGTAGCCCTCGCCCAGCGGTCGCTCCCAGAGTGTCTCCGGCCCACCTTCCGGCCACTGCGTGGCGAGCGGACCGGCCATCGCCTGAAAATCGCGCCCCGGGCCGCCGAACTGCAACCAGGAGTCGTGGGGACCCGGACCCGCGGCGGCGTCAGGCGAGGTCTCCGCGGGGACGGCCGCCGGCCCGAGCGCCAGCGCGAGAACCGATGCGGGCACCCAGGTGAGGGCCGAACGGCGAGGGTTTACCGGGCAACCCATCAGGAGCCGGCGCAGGTCAGCCAGTCGCCGGAGAAACGATCGAGACAGATCTCGCGATCATGACACGGTCCTCGCTCGAATCCTTCATCGATCATCGCACAGCGTTCCCGGGCACCGTCCAGGTCGTCCGCAAGGCAGCAATCGACGAACATCCGTCGCTCCTCGGATAGATCGCCTACCTCCCGCATCGCGTCGATGTTCGATCCGCACTCGTCCAGCAACGCGCTGCGGCACGTAGCCGCATCGCTCGAGATTCCGGAATTCGAGTAGCGGTCAAACAGCTTCGACTCGGCACAGGTCGTCCAGCTGCGGTGCCGCTGCAGCCGGATCCCCAGCGACCCCTCCAGCGAAGCGTCACACCGGTCGAGCAGCCCCTCGCCGATCTCGGTCAGCAGATCGAGCCCGGAACAGTGCACCTTGAATACGTTGTCGCAGTAACGGACCGCATCCGCCGTCGCCATCCGGGAAGTGTCGTGCGAGACGCAGGCCTGCATCGTCTCGAAGGCCTCTGCGATCTCGATCCCGAGGTCACCGCTGATCGATTCGATCCGGTACGTCTCATCGATCCAGGCCAGGCACTTGGCCGTCCCGCTGCCGGTCGCGCTGCCTGTCGCACCGTGGGGTGAAGCGCCGGGCATCGACGATTCGGACAGCAGTCCCACGGCAACGCCGATCGAGATTCCGCCCTCCGGTCGCTTCCCGAAGGTCAGGGACAACCCGACCTCCTCGCCGTTACGAACGACGATGACCGGGACCGTCTCTCCCGGCTTGTGGGTCGCCTTGAGCTTCTCCAGGTCGCCGGTCGTCGCAAACCGTTCGCCGGCGAAGCGGGAGATCACGTCGCCCGCCTGCAGCCCGGCGGCTTCTGCGGGGCTGCCGGGCACGACCGAGTTGACCGTGGCCCCGTCGCCGCCGTGCCCGGCAGGCTCGTGGGCCTCGGAGGTCGTTGCAAGCATCAGAAGCAGAACTGCGATGGTCGGACGGGTCACGGCATCCTCCAGTTGTGGTCGTGTCCGGGCCTCGTGCACCGGTGAACGTTCCGACGATAACCGGGAGGCTTAGGTCGGCTGTGTCTCGGCTGTCACAAATTGTAACGGGTCTGGGTTGCGCCGGCGCGGTGGGCCTTTCCGCGAAGTAGATCGGCGGCAGGAATCATCTGCCTTTCTCAACTTCGCCGCGCTGCCTGATCGTCAACGAAGCACGGTTCGATCGGAGCGGGAGCGGCGATCAATACACGTACGACGTCGTCACGTAGAACGACCGCGGAAACCGCGGCCCGTAGACGAAGTCGGAGTCGCGGTACGGCCCCTGGTCGATGTCTTCCTGATACGCGTCCGTGAGGTTGCGCACACCGACCTGCAGCCGGACCTTGGAGCCCCGGGAGCCGAGGCTGAACGACCGCGCCACGCTCGCATCGACGGTCAGGAACTCCTCGCTGTCGACCAGCTCCTGGCCGACCTGCTGCCCGGTGTCATCGAAGTGGTATCGCGGCACCTTCATCGTGCCCGTGTAGCGCACGCCGACGAACGCTTGCCCCAGGCGCACGTCGCGGAACGTCACGTTCTCGGACTCCCGGGACTCCTCGGATTCCTTGCCGTCCTCGGACTGCTCACCCTTCCCCGACGTGTGCTCTCGAGGCGGGCCGGCGTGGGGGGGGAGTCACCGAGCCGGGACCGAAGCCAAGCCCGAGGGCCGCCCAGAGCACGAGACTCCCCACGCTCGCCCGGCTCGCCCGGAGAACGTTCCACTGCCACGAGTCACTCACACATCGCTCCCGGGGCGGTTGGGCTGGGTTGCCTCGGCGATCGCTTCGTTTCCGATCAGGTGATCCATCGTCAACACGACGTTACCGTGCTTGCGGCCGGACTCCACGTACCGCTGCGCCTCGACGGCCTGCTCGAGTGGATATGTGCGGTCGACGATCGACCGGACGTGGCCTGCCTCGATGAGTTCCCGGAGATGATCCAGGTCGGCCGTGGTTTCCTTCGCCATCTCGATCACTACTTTCCTGTTCGTCGTCAACGAGATCCAGACCGCGTGGAACATCTGGCCGAACCCGTCGGGGTTCGTGAGCAGATAGCGCCCACCGGGCTTGAGCGCGCGAACGGCCCGGGCCAGCGGACACTTCAGCACCATGTTGAAGATCACATCGTAACGGGCAGCGGTGTCGGTGAAGTCCTCGCGATTGTGGTCAATCACGTGGTCGGCGCCAATCGACCGGAGCATCTCCAGCTTGTCTCCGTGGTCGACCGCTGTCACCTCGGCTCCGTGGTACTTGGCAAGCTGCACCGCGAAGGTACCGAAGCTCCCGCCGGCACCGTTGACCAGGACGTGGTCGCCGGGCCCCACCGCCGCCTTCCGGAAGAAGTGGAGCGCGTTGACGCCGCCGAGCGGCACGCCGGAGGCCTCCGCCACGGTCAGGTTCGACGGCCGGATCGCGATCGGATACGCCTCGGGGAGACAGATGTACTCGGCATAGGCGCCGAACCGGGACCCCGACGCGGCCATCACCTCGTCCCCTGCCCGCAGGCGCTCGACGCCGGTCCCGACCGCATCCACGGTGCCCGCGAAGTATACGCCCCGAGCACCCGCTTGCGCGGTTTGCGCCAGCCGAACACGAGACGCACCAGGACCCAGATCGAGTTCGGCACCTCGGTGCGGCGCATCTCGCAGTCACCCATGTTCACGGTGGCCGCAGCGATACGGATTCGCACCTCTCCCTCGCCGGGCTGAGGAGCAGGCACGTCGGCCACCCGGAGCACCTCCGGTGCACCGTACTCGTCAAAGACGATCGCCTTCATCGATGACTCCGTTCGAAGCTCCCGTTCCCCGCCGGCGGCGCAAACAACGATACCGGAGACCGGCGCTGGGAGCCGGGGACCGTGGGTTCGAGGTCGACGAACGTCTATTCGAAAAAATCGCATTCATTATGCCAACTTATCTTCTGGTCGAATCCCCAGCATCCCGATAACTTCTTTCACGACAGTGAATTCAGGTTGACGATTTCCATCACACAACGGGAGACAGCCATGCCAACGAAAGCCATCCACGACGGAATCCGGAAGTTTCGCAACGAGGTCTACCCGGCCCACGAGTCGCTCTTCCACGAGCTCGGCCACGGCCAGCAACCCGAGGTACTGCTGATCACGTGCTCGGACTCGCGAATCGACCCGGCGCTCGTGACACAGACGCTTCCCGGCGACCTCTTTGTCATCCGCAATGCCGGCAATCTCGTCGGCAAGTACGACACCGCCGGAGACGCCCAGGCCGGGACGATCGAATACGCGGTGAAGGCCCTCGGCATCAAACACATCGTGGTCTGTGGCCACTCGCATTGCGGTGCGATGGCTGCCGTTCTGGACCCGGATAGCGTGACCGAACTCCCCGCGGTCGCGGCCTGGCTGAGCAAAGCCGGGCCCAGTCGGATCTCTGACGACTCTCCGTCCATCGATGATCAGGTCTGCTCGAACGTGGCCGAGCAGCTCGAGAACCTCCGGACCCACCCTTCGGTCAAGCAGGCCGAGGCTGACGGAACGTTGAAGCTACACGGCTGGACCTACGACTTTGTCTCCGGAACGATCCGCGAGCTGTGCTCGCAGTCCGGAGAGTTCAAATCGCTGGAAGCGACCGCGGCAGCAAGCTGAGCGGCGGAAGACGAGAAAGGCAGGGATGAACATGGGATCGAATCACACGAGCACGAGTGAGACCACGCCGCCGGACATGTTCCGGCATCTTTCCCGGGACTTCACGGCCTCGGTAGTGGTGTTCCTGGTCGCCCTTCCCCTCTGCATGGGGATCGCGATCGCCTCCGGAGTGCCGCCGGCCGCCGGGCTGATAACCGGCATCATCGGCGGCCTCGTCGTCGGGTTCATTGCGGGTGCACCCCTGCAGGTCAGCGGCCCCGCTGCGGGCCTCAGCGTGATCGTCTGGGACCTCGTGCAGCGGCACGGGTTCGAGATGCTCGGAATCATCGTGTTGATTGCCGGTGTCGTGCAGCTGGTCGCCGGATTCTTGAAGCTCGGCCAGTGGTTTCGTGCCGTCGCACCTGCGGTCATCTACGGAATGCTCGCCGGAATCGGCGTGCTGATCTTCAGCAGCCAGTTTCATGTGATGGTCGACGATGCCCCTAAAGGCAGCGGCCTGGAGAACCTCTCTTCCATCCCAATGGCGATCTGGAAGGGAGTCGTGCCCGCAGATGGTTCCGTTCATTTCCAGGCGGCCCTGATCGGTGTGTTCACCCTGGCGACCATCCTCCTGTGGCGGCCGCTGGCCCCCGGCAAACTGAAGGTGATCCCCGCACCGCTCGTCGCCGTCATCCTGGCCACGGTCGTCGCTCAGGTCGCAGGCCTCGGCATCCGACGCGTCGACGTCCCGGCCAACCTCGCCGAGGCGATGACCTTTCCGACGGTGGCTCTCTTCGGGCAGGTCGACTGGACGATCATCGGCGCCGCCGTGGCCCTGGCATTTGTCGCGAGCGCGGAGACATTGCTTTGCGCCACCGCTGTCGACACGATGCAGAACGGCCCGCGCACTCGATACGACAAGGAGTTGACGGCGCAGGGAGTCGGCAACATGCTTTGCGGGCTGGTCGGCGCCCTCCCGATGACGGGCGTCATCGTCCGCAGCAGTGCGAACGTGGAGGCCGGAGCGAAAACGCGGCTGTCGGCGATCCTCCATGGCGGCTGGCTCCTCGTATTCGTGGCGGCGCTTCCATTCGTGCTTCGTGCGATCCCTACAGCTTGTCTGGCTGCGGTGCTCGTGTACACGGGGTACAAGCTGTTCAACCCCGCAGCGATCCGGAAACTCGCAGGCTTTGGCCGCGGCGAGGTTCTGATCTACTCCGCCACCGTTGTCACGATCGTCGCCGTGGACTTGCTCACCGGCGTCGTGCTGGGAATCGCGCTGTCGCTGGCCAAGCTGCTGTACAGCGTGTCCCACCTGAAGCTCGAGCTGGTCGACACGGGAGGCTCGCGCATCGATCTCCGTCTGTCGGGCTCGGCGACCGTGATCCGCTTGCCGAAGCTCGCGGCGGAACTGGAAAAGGTGCCTGCCGGTGCCGAGCTCCACGTGCACTTCGAGAATCTCGACTACATCGACCACGCCTGTCTCGATCTGCTGATGAACTGGAAGCGCACTCACCAGGCTACGGGCGGGCAGCTCTTCGTCGACTGGGAAGAGCTCGAGGCACGTTTCAAGCGGCAGCCGCTGCGTTCGGTCGAGCGACCAGGGCTGGCCGAGTCGGCATGAGCCGCGAAGGAGGTGTCGCCGCGATGTTCCTGACGAATCACATGAACGTATTGCTGTTTCTGACCGGAACGCCGGACGCAACGCTCCGAGAAGTCAGCGAACATCTGGGAATCACGGAGCGTTCGGTGCACCGGATCGTTCAAGAGTTGATCGACGTGAAGGTTGTCCGTCGCTACAAGGACGGGCGCCGGAACCGCTACGAGATCAAGAAGGACTTCCCGCTCAGCACACCGCTCGCTCCACACCTGTCGGTGGGGCGATTGATCCAGGCCGCGGGGTGCTCGTCGGAGATCGCGCCGGCGTCCCGTGACTCGACTTCAATCCAGCGGGCTTGATCTGGCCGCGTTCGTGATCTCGACAACGGAGGGGTGCTTCAGTCGGCGCTCTGCACTGATCGCGTAGAACCGTTCTCGACAGTCCTCAGTGGAGCCGATGATGCTGACACTGTGACTGCGGGCAAGTTCGTCGACCACGACGGTGGGAGATGCAAAGAAACCCTGGGCGCCGCTGCCAAACACCTTGAGCAGTGCGCTGTCCTCGAACTCGGCAAGGACGACAGGAGCCACACCGATCTTGGCGAACCAGGTGTCCAGCGAACGGCGCATGGCGGTGTTCTCCGAATGCAGCAGCGCAGGGGCTCCATCGAGAGATTCTGGAAACCCCTTGCGGAGCTTGCGAGCGAGAGGTGGAGCGGCAAAGAACGTGACGCCGCACTCACCAAGAGGGTGGTGATAGATCTTGATGGACGATGGAGCGTTGTACGGATGATCGGCAAGAACGATATCGAGCTTGTGGGTCGCGAGATCGGCGACGAGGTCGTCGAGCTTGCCCTCGCGAACGATGAGGTGTGCCGGCGGCTCCATCAGCAGGGATGGCTTCAGAAGTTCTCGGACGAGAAGCTTGGGCACCGAGTCGACGACGCCGACGTGAAACCGTCTCGCCATTTCGGTCGGTCGTCGGTGGACCACGTTCATCAACTCGCGGCCGAGCGAGAAGATCTCGTCCGCGTAGCTCATCACGAGCCGCCCCGCGTCCGTCAAGGCAAGCCCTCGCCCCTGCCGTACCAGCAGTTTCTCGCCGAGGCTCTCCTCCAACGTCTTCAGTTGAGCGCTGATCGTGGGGGGAGCAAGGCTGAGCACCTCGGACGCCCGGGTGATGCTGCCTTCCCGGGCCACGGTCCAGAAGTAGAGCAGGTGGTGGTAGTTGAGCCATTCCATGCTTGCCTCCTCCGTGACATCGACACTTCGTCCAAAGCTAATAATAACACCAGGATTATCTATTAGAGCTAAATGTCTGGAATCTCTATTCTGGACACGGTAGGCGGAGGCCTCCTGAGGTCAAGTCGACGCTGATCCACACGTACGCACACTCGGACCCGCACGGAAACCGTCTACCGGGGGACGGGTGCCGGCGGTCGGCATGTCCAGCGAACCATGAACGACCACGTCTGGAACCACACGGAATGAAGGGAGAGCAATGAACAACGACCATGGGCAAAGCCGACAAGGAGTTCGCCCCGCAAATCATGATGACGGACTGCGCTGGACCGGCAGGTTCGCCGGTGGTCTGCGAGACGACCTCAAGCGTCGACTTCCTCATTATTTGAGTGACTTCACGCAGGGATTACACACACAGGTTCTGGGTTCCACGTTCTTCCTGTACTTCGCCTGCCTGGCCAACGCGATCGCGTTCGGTGCACTGACCGGCTTCATGACGGACGGGCAGATCGGCACCACCGAGATGATGGTCGCCACGGCGGCCGGCGGCGTCGCGTTCGCCCTTCTGTCAGGTCAACCACTGACCATCCTGGGCGGTACCGGCCCGATCGTGATCTACACGGCCTTGCTCTATCAGGCATGCACCAGGTTGGACCTGGAGTTCCTGCCGGTGTACGGCTGGGTCGGCATCTGGTCCGGCGTTCTGTTGATGCTGCTGGCCGTGACCGACGCGAGCGCCTTGATGCGCTTCTTCACTCGTTTCACCGACGAGATCTTCGCGGCCTTGATCGCCGTCATCTTCATTGTCGAGGCCACCAAGGACATCTCGCAGGGCTTCCACGACCCGGACACCCCTCACGACGCAGCGCTCCTCGGCCTTGTCCTCGCGATGGGCACGTTCCTGCTGGCCCGCACGCTGCAGTGGTTCCGGAACTCACCTTATCTGCGCTGGTGGATGCGGGATTTCCTCGCCGACTTCGGCCCCGCGATCGCGATCGTCGTGATGACGGTCATCGCGATCCTGATGCACGAGGTCCCGCGAAATCACGCAAAGGTTCCGGAGTCCCTGGGCACGACCACCAGTCGGCCGTGGGTGGTGGACCTGATGGCCGCCCCCAGCTGGGTCTGGTTCGCAGCGATCGGACCGGCGATTCTCGCCGTGGTCCTGCTGTTCCTCGACCAGAACATCACGACCCGCCTCGTCAATGCAAAGCATCACCGACTCCGCAAGGGCTCGGGCTATCACCAGGACCTGTTCGTGGTCGGGTTGATCATCCTGATCGCATCGCTGTTCGGACTGCCCTGGATCGTCGCGGCCACGGTTCACTCCCTGAACCACGTTCGCAGCCTCGCCAAGCACCAGGTCGTCTCCAAGAACGGCGAGCGTCGTGAGGAGATCGTCTCCGTGCGCGAGAACCGGATCTCCCCGCTGGCGGTTCACGTCCTGATCGGCGCGTCGTTACTGTTCCTGCCGCTGGTCAAGCTGATCCCGATGTCGGTCCTGTTCGGCCTGTTCCTGTTCATGGGCTTCGCCACACTCGGCGGAAACGAGTTCTTCGAGCGCGTTCGACTGTGGGCGATGGATCCTCGCCTGTACCCGAAGTCCCACCACTTCATGGGTAAAGTACCCGTGAAGGTGATCCATGCCTTCACTGCGGTGCAGGTGGCCTGTCTCGCGGCCTTGTGGGCCCTGAAGTCCAGTCCGCTGGGTCTGCTCTTCCCGGTCCTGATCGCGATGCTGGTTCCGATCCGGAGAGCGCTCAACCGGTTCTTCGATGCCGAACACCTCGACGCGCTGGACTTCGAGGAAGAGGCCGAGGTGTTCGAGGAGACCGGGGGAGGCAGACTCGGGCCATGACGACTGCACCCGTCCGTTTGCGAATCGTCCCCTTGCTTGTCCTGCTCGCCGCCGGCCTCGTGACGCCGGCGGCGGCGCAGGTGGACGAGGACGATATCGGCGCCTGGTACATGTACTTCTGGAACACCCGCCTCAACGACAGTCAGTGGGGATTTCAGGGGGACGGCCAGTACCGGGCCTGGGACCTGGGCTCCGACATGGAACAGCTACTCCTGCGGGGCGGCCTCACTTACACGACCAGGAACGGCGATGCGACCTTCACGGGCGGCGTCGCGAGTATCACTTCCGGTGATTTCGGCGACAGCGACGATACGACCTCCGAAACGCGCCTGTACCAGGAGGCGCTGCTACCCCAGAGAATCGGCAGCAAGGTCCAGCTGCGTCACCGGTTTCGGTTCGAGCAGCGCTGGGTGGACGACCAGGACTTCCGGACACGTTTCCGATACGCGCTCTTCTTCGAGATTCCGTTCCAGGGGGAGCAGATTCGCAAGGGCACGCTCTACGCCGCTCTGTACAACGAGATCTTCATCAACGGCGAGGAGGACATCGGCGATGGCCGGATGGTCGAACGGTTCGACCGCAATCGACTGTACGGAGGAATCGGGTACGGTCTCGCGGACCGCCAGAGAGTGCAATTCGGATACATGATCCAGACCACCGACGCGATCAGCAAGGGGCAACTGCAGTTCAGCTTTCACCACTCGTTCTAGCCGGCTCTCGGCGCAACGATGCGCGTCCGGATCAGGTCTTGCCGCCGGAGCGGGGGCGTCCACGCTCGGATCAATACACGTACGACGTCGTCACGTAGAACGACCGCGGAAACCGCGGCCCGTAGACGAAGTCGGAGTCGCGGTACGGCCCCTGGTCGATATCTTCCTGATAGGCGTCCGTGAGGTTGCGCACGCCGAACTGCAGCCGGATCTTTGAGCCACGGGACCCGAGACTGAACGACCGCGCCACGCTCGCGTCGACGGTCAGGAACTCCTCGCTGTCGACCAGCTCCTGGCCGACCTGCTGCCCGGTGTCGTCGAAGTGGTACCGCGGCACCTTCATCGTGCCCGTGTAGCGCAGGCCGACGAACGCCTGCCCCAGGCGCACGTCGCGGAACGTCACGTTCAGCACGCCCGAGTTCTCGGGAGTGCGGAAGAAGTCGCGACTGCCGAAGTCCGCTTCGGGCCGGGCGAACCGTGCGCGCTGCGCCACCCAGCCCAGCTCGATGGTCACGAGCCGGGGCAGGTCGAAGCCGGCGCCCAGCTCGACTCCGTACACCTCGGCGTTGCCGGCGTTGCGCTTCTCGAAGGTCTGCGGGCCGATCTGCTCCTGCTCGAACACGTCGTCCAGCGAGGTGTAGAACGCGTTGGCCTCGAGCAGCCAGAACTTCTCGCCGACCTCGGGCACCCACTCGACACCCGACATCACGCTGACCGAACGCTCCTCGGTGAGGTCGTCGGCCAGCACCACCTCGCGCTGGGAGCCGCCTGCCAGCTCGATGTGCAGGTCCTCGTCGAACGCCGCGGGAGGACGGAAGCCCGTCGACAACGAGGACCGCCACGCGAGCTCGTCAGCCGGATTCCACAGGAACGCGACACGCGGCGAGAAGATCGGGCCGCCGATCTCCGAGTGCTGATCCACCCGCAGCCCGTAGACCAGTGACCTGTTCTCTCCGAGTCTCCAGTCATCCTGACCGAAGATGCCGACGTTCGTGTACGTCTCGTCGAGCTTGCGACCGATCGACGGCTGCTCATCGATCACCCGGTCGCTCTGGACCTGCGCGCCCCAGGAGACGACATGCTCGCCGAGGACGTGGTTGGCCTGGGCTTCCGCGAGAATCAGCGGATTGTCGGAGAAGCCGTAGGCGTCGGGGTCCATCCCGCCGCCGTAGTAGGTCTCGCGCTTCGTGCTCACGTAGGAGCCCTGCACGTGGTACGACGTGATGTCGGAGGTCTCCTGGGCCCAGCGCAGCGTCACGCTGCGCCGGTCGGTCTCGATCTGCTCGGCGAGCTCGGTCTGCTCCGGCGGGAGATCGATCTGGTCGCCACCGCGCCGGGATGCATCGTAGAAGCTGACGTCGGCGGTGAGACGGCCGCGCCCGTCGAGGACCGAGTGCTGGGCTCGCACTCCGAGTGTGGTCAGGTCGCGTTCGGAGATCTCGGTGAACCCGTCGCCGGACAGGTCCTGCCCGGGGATGTGATCGTCCTGCCCGTACAGCGTGAAGAAGGAACGCTGATCTTCCGAAGCCCAGTCCAGCGCCCCGTTGAGGGAATGGCTGCTCCCCTCCTCGAAGCTCTCGCCTCGAAACTCCACGACACCGCCCGGGTCGCGGGGCTGCCGCGGGATGACGTTGATCACACCGCCGACCGCGCCGGGCCCGTAGATCGAGGAGCCTCCACCCTTGACGACCTCGAGCCGGCCGATCATGCGCGTCGGGATCTGCTCGATGCCGTACACCATGCTCAGCGGCGACCACTGCGGAGAGCCGTCGATCAGGATCTGGTTGTACGCGCCCTCGAGCCCGAGCATTCGCACCTGGGAGAAGTTGCAGTTCTGGCAGTTGCTCTCGACGCGCACTCCGGGCGTGTACTCCACGGCCTCGGCCAGCGTGCGCGAGGCGCTCTCCTCGATCCGTTCGCGAGTGACGACCTCGGTGCGTACCGGCGCCTCGCTCATCAGCTTCCGTGTACGCGTTCCGGTCACCACGACTCGCTCGCCCAGGCCTCCCGAGAGGTCGAGGTCCTGCCGCACACGGACCGACAACGAATCGCGCTCGACGACGGCACGGGCGGACAGACCGTCGGCCTGCGCCACCATCTCGACCGGCCCCGGCGCGAGGTCGCGCAAGCAGTAGTAGCCGTCGGCCGCGGTGGGAACGAAGAGGCGCTGCGGAAGGACCAGCAGCCCGGCAGGCACTCCCTTGCCGCTTGCGTTGCGGACGAACCCGTCAACCTCGCAGGCAACGCCCTCGTCCTGCAGGGTCTGCAGCAGGTCCTGCGCGGTGACGAGTCCCTGTGTCCGCCGCAGCTCACGGCCGTTCCCGTCGAGCAGGATCAGGGTCGGGTACTCGGTCACCACGTAGCGGCGCGCGAGGTCGGGGTCGGCGTCCCCGTCGACCTTCACGGTCACGAGGCCGCGGAGCGCATCGACCACCTCGGCGTCGACGAAGGTCGTGCGGTCCATCTCGCGGCACTGCTCACACCACGGCGCGCCGACGTTGAGGAGGACCGGCCGTTCCCCGGCCCGGGCCTGGCGCAGGGCTCGATCGGTGTCCCGCCGCCAGTCCACCTCGGCGGCGAGCGCCGCGGACGCCAGCAACACCGCGATACCGACCGTGCAAAACCCTTTGTTTTGCATTCCAAAACCTCGTTTTCGATTACTCAAAAAAGATAGTAAGGCAAAGCCCCATGATCTGCAAGGTCGAACGAGCCGCGGCGGCGGAATGCTGTCATATCCGTGTAACAAGGCCGCTGCTGGCCAGACCTCGAGAAGATCCCCCCAAAGCGCCCTGCCACTGCGCGAGGATGCTGTCGGGCTCGAGGTCGATGCCCTGCCGCGCAACCTCGGTGGCCTCGCGCATGGGACCGGCCGGGACGTGGTCCGGCGCCTCGCTCAATACTGTTCGAAACCGCTCCTCGCACGCGGTCCAGTTGCGTCGGAGCGCGCATCGACGATCTCGTGCCCGTGCCTGCTCGGGAGACATGTAGCTCGGAGTACCGCGGACGAGCCCCGTTGCGGTTTGCATGATCGTCGGCGCTTCCGAACCCGCGGGGCGCCGCTCGCGCGAGTTGTCAGATTCCCTCGCATGCCGGAGAATCCATCCCCTTGGTGGACGCAAGAATCCTCGCGGAGGCCGAACCCCTAACCAGAAGGAAAGCCCATGCAAGTACTACGCACTCCCGATCAGCGATTTGCGGGACTCGCGGATTATCCCTTCGCCCCCAACTACACCACCATTCAGACGGCAGACGGGACGGAGCTACGCATCCACCACCTTGATGAGGGGCGCCGTGACGGGCCCCTGGTGCTATGCATGCACGGACAACCCGTCTGGAGCTACCTCTACCGGAAGATGATTCCCCTGCTGGTCGAGGAAGGGATGCGGGTCATCGCACCGGACCTGCCCGGCTACGGCAAGTCCGACAAGCCCGCCGCGCTCGAGGACTACAGCTACCAGAACCAGGTGGACTGGATGGGGCAATGGCTGGTGCAGAACGACTTCTCCGGCGTGACGTTCTTCGGCCAGGACTGGGGCGGATTGATCGGCCTGCGCGTGGTGGCGGATCACCCGGAACGCTTCGACCGGGTGGTGATCTCCAACACCGCCCTGCCCAGCAACCCGAGCGTAACGGAGGACGTCGTGCGAGCGGTGAAGGCGTTTCGCGCCGACGCGCCGACACCGACCCTGCCCGCGATGCGGCGCTCCCTGCTCAACGTGGAGGACGGGGGTGCCATGGCGTTCGCCCACTGGCAGAAATACTGCTGGGAGACCGAGGATGTGCCGGTCGGTTTCATCATGTCCATGGCCGTGGAACGGCCGCCGACCTGGAAGGTACTCCCCCGCCTGCTGCTGCACCGGTTTGGGTTGGCGCCGCTGCGAAGTTCCACGCCGCTTGGCTCTGCCTACGAAGCGCCCTTCCCAAACCCGAGTCACAAGATGGGTGTTCGCGCCATGCCGAGCCAGGTGCCGACCCTGCCCGACGATCCCTCCCTGCCCGCCCAGGCCAGGGCCTGGGCGTTCTACGACCGCTTCGAGAAGCCCTTCCTCTGCGCCTTCGGCGACAGCGACCCGATCACCCGCGGGCGCGACGCCGAGTTCATCGAGCGGGTTCCGGGGGCGAAGGGACAGCCGCACACGACCATTGCCGGCGGCGGCCACTTCATTCAGGAGCAGCGACCCGCGGAAGTGGTCAAGGCCATCACCGGCCTGGTGCGTTCCGGGGAAGGGCGGCCAATTACCTGTCCGTAGCCGACCATGTCGAGCAGTGTTCGCCGGGCGCCTGGGATCCCCCGTCGCCCTGGAATCGCATCTTGACCAGTTTGTCGTTGCTCTCGAAAACTTGTGGTCTCGGGCTTCCGGGAACGGCGGAGACAACGACAACGGCATCGCCGTCAAGGTGGAAGATCCCCGCACTGGCCTGTCCCTCGAAATCACAGCCGCAAGCCTCGATCACGAAATCAAACTGCGCCGGTTCTTCATCGGTTCGGATCACGATGTAACCCTCGTACCATTGACCCGGTTGGGTGTCGGCGCAGAACTCTCGACCGTCGATGACAATCGTGTAGCCGGGCTTCCAGGTTCCCTGGAGCTTCTCCTCCAGCGGCGACAGCGGCCCGACCTCTACTTTTGGTTTAACGGCATCATCGCTTGGAGGTTCAGGCTTCGTCTCGGCAAACACGAACGGAGCACCGACCAGCAAGATCGTCAACAGCGCAACCCGCATCACGCACCTCTTTTTCATGAAGGAATAGTGCGGGAAACGGCGTTTGAAAGCTGTCACATGCGTGTAACAAGTACAGGCACGGCTCAGTCCGGAGGGTCCAGACAGGTGACGACGACGGTATCCGGGTTGAGCGAACGCCGCGGTGCAGCGTTCTTGAGCGAGCAGTTGCCCGAGACCGGGGAGTAGACGATGGCCACGCAATCCGGCATCAGCCCCTCGCATGCTGACTTGCACGCCTCGATCGTGGCTGTCGTCGCCCGCCCGATCTCGTGGCCGACGATGTCCCTACCCCTCGAGATCGGCTGCCATCTGCAATAGGGCCCCGAGTACTCGCCCGCGGCCGGCTCGCCATCGCCACCGCAAAGCACCTCGCGCACGCGCAACGAAGCGTTGAGCGCGACGAGCGTCGCGTAGAGCTGGACGCGGATCCGATCCATCGCGAGGCGCGCTTCCTCCCATTGAAACTGAATCCGTGCGTACGTCATGATGACACCCCAGTCCGTTTTCGCCAGATCAGTACCTTGCCCGGGCAACAGCTGGGTCAACGCGACCTGACTCATGGCGTCATCGAACTCCCTGTCCAGCTCTCTGTATTTCTGTTCGGCCAATTCATGTCTGGCGAACAGGTCCTGCAACCGAACGAGCGCATCGACCGCGGCGTCCTCGAGTTCTTCGCACGGGGTCGGTCCGTCCACCTGGGCCGCAGGGGCGCCGGCACCCAGGACGATCACGACTGCGAACACGACGAGCCTGATCGGCCAGTCTCTCCGGTGCATTGTCACGGGCAGTTGAGCGGCACGTAGTAATCGAGGTTGGACCGCTGCCTCAACGCAGTCGCCACCGTGTCACGCAGGTAGCACCAACTTCCCGCCCGGTCGTAGATGACGCTGCGACAATCGTCGTTCTCTTCACAGGCGACCTTGCAGTGGTCGATCGACACCTTCCTCAGGCTCGCCATGTTCTTCCCGTCAAACGATCGATCCCGCTGCGGCTCCGCCCACCGACAGGTCGGGTTCGCGCTGGATGCCGCCTCGACCTGAGTGTCGCCGGGCGGCGGAAGCTGGCGGAACGGCGTGTCCGGGGGAAGAGTCGGAGGCGCGGCGTCTTCGCGACACTCGTAGTAATCGAGATTCTCTCGAACGATCCGCCTGTCGCTGGCGAAGGCTGCACGCAGGTAGCACCAACCGCCCTTGGGGTCGAAGATGACGCTCTTGCACTCGGACAGTTTCTCGCACTCTGTCTTGCATTGACTCAACGACTGGCGTCCCACGCTCTTGATGGAATCCCCGTCGAACGATGTGTCTCGCTCGACGTCCGTCCAGCGACAACGCCCGTCGATGGCGTCGGCTGCGTCCGTGCCCACGGCGGTTCCGGAGACGACCGGAGGCCGCGCGCCCGGAGAGGCGTTCGGAGGCGCGTCGCCGCCTCCCGAGCAGAAGAGCTCTAGCAACTCCGCCACCGATTGCAGCGCGGTCATGGTCGCGAAGGCCTTTCGGTGAATGCTGTGTTCGACGAGCATCGCCTCGTCACGGCTCTCGAGCACCCGCGTGTAGTCGAGCCAGTATTGCGGCGTGGCCAAGCCGGCGGAGGCCGACGATGGTCTTGCCCGATCGAGCCGTTCCACCTCTTCGTCGATTCGCGCTCGCCGATCCCGCGCCGCCGCGAGTTCGGTCCGCTGTGTCGCCAGTCGATCCACGAGCTCTCGAGCGGCGCTGTTGACGGCGTCGCACTGCGCCGTCGTGCCCCCAGGATCCTGTGCCAACGTCGTGCTGCCGGCAGCCACGAGCGCGAGTACGAACATGAGGAAGTTCTTCATCGGTTCACCTCGGGAATCGCGTCGATGTACCGCCCCGTCGTCTCGCGGGGGATCCCGCCGAGCATACACGGAAACCGTCGTCTTCAGACGTGGCAACCGATGTTGCACGCGTTCAGGAAATCACGCCTCGTGATCTTGCAGCTCACCGCTGCATCGGCATCGGCTATCGCTCCGCCAGCTCGGCGGCCCAGTTGTAGACCATCGTCAGCGGCGCTGCTGCGGCGGCGTCCCCGGGCTGCAGGACCAGGAAACTCTCCCCTTTCGGTCCCACGTCGTACTTGAGTCCGAGAAAGGCGTCGGGCACCGAAAACAGGACTTCCGGGCGGCCGATCGTCGGCGAGCTACCCGAGGCGAGGTCGATCGCCACCGCGTTCAGCATCTCGTCCTCGGGGTTCACGTAGAAGATCTCGCGTCCATCCCGGCGCCACCGCGGATGTTGACCGCCGGAGGTCGAGACCTGCCACCGGGGGCCGCCAGTTGGGTAGGCGGTCAAATAGATCTCGTTGCGGCCCGATTCGTCGCTCGCGTAGATCAACCAGCGGCCGTCCGGGGAGATGGCCGGGTAGTTCAGGTCGTATCCCTCCGCGGCTAGCAGTTCCGATACCTCCCCCGACGAGACGTCCAGGCGAAACAGGTCCGCGCTGGTTCCGGTGAAGGCGCTGTAGAGCAACGACTGGCCGTCGGGCGTCCAGCTGGTCGCGAACTTCGGCTGATCGGATTCGTAAAGCAGCTGTTCCTGACCCGAGCCGCCGACCTCGATCGCGAACAGATCGAACTCCCCACCACTGCGGCTCCTGGAATAGGCCACGCGACGACCATCGGGCGACCAGACCGGCGCGAAATGATTCCCGCCCGTCAGCGTGAGACGGCTGCGCAGCTTGCGTTCCAGGTTCCAGATCCAGACGCCCGTGCCTCCTTCGGCGTCGTCGACGGAGGAGATGACGGAGCGGCCGTCGGGGGAGATGGCAACCTGACCGGACGGCTCCGACTCTGCCAGGACATCCAGATCTTCTCCGGCTCGATCGACCCAGGCAAGGCGAGAACTTTCCCTTTCGATCGTGCCGACGAGGAAGACCAGCAGATCCTCGGAGGCGGAGAAGACGCCCGCGGAGGCCGCCTGAAGAAATGTGATCCGGTCGACGACCGGAAACCTCTCACCGGTCGTTTCGAACCGCTGCGTGTCGAACGGCTGAGCGAGGAGGGCGCCTTCACGGGTGTGCAACAGATGCCCCGCGACGTACTCGGCCTGGCTGTCGGAAACGAAGAGCGGTCGATCCTCTCCTCCGTCCAGCGAGCCCAGGTAGATCTGATTCTTCTCGCTGTCACCGCCGGGGGCATCGCGGACGAGATAGACGAAGTGCTTCCCGTCGGGCAGGAAGCGAGGGTGACGGTGGCTGTCTGCCGACGGCGTATCCTCCAGCGCCGTGATGGCCGTCGGCTCACCGCCGACGCTCGACACCCGGAACAACGGGCTCCTCGGCCCTCCGGAGAAGATGACGTCACCGCTGGCGTTCCAGCTCCCCCCCTTACCGTTGAGCGCATCGCAGAGCGTCAACACGGCGCCGCCGGTCGCCTCGACCTTCTTCAGCTTGCCCTGGGCGAAGAAGGCGATGTGTCGCCCGTCGGGAGACCAGAAAGGGTAGGCGGCGGCGTCGGTTCCGGCGATCGGCCGGGGCATCGAATCGTCCAGGTCACGGATCCAGAGCCGGGAAACGCCGTCCTCTGCCGTCACGGTGAAGACGACGCGATCGCCGGAGGGAGAGACCGCGGGAAGGCCGGGCGCACTGGAATCGAGCTGGAGCCGGCTATCCCCGACCAGCGTCAGACTGCCCCGGATCACCGGTGTCTCCGGGCTTGTCCGGGTGACCAGCAGGAAGGCGAGCGCGAGTGCCGCGATCGTGGACGCCCCGGCGAGCAACCAGGCGAGCCGGGAGGGCTTGCCCGACGTCACCGGGCCGACCGTGGTGGTGGGGGCGACCTCGCCCACGAGGGTGGGCGCTTCGTCAGGATCGGCCTCGGCCTTCTCGAGTGCGATGCGCGCTTCCCCGATGTCGCGCAGCCGCTGCTTCGAGTCCTTGTCCAGGCAACGGCGAACGATCCGGCGCACCCGTTCCGGGGTCTCGACGGGCAATGTGTCGAAGGCGACGTCGCTCTTCAAGACCGCCGCAAGCGTGTCGGAGATCGTATCTTCTTGAAACGGCTGACGACCGGTGAGCAGCTCGTACAGGACGCAGCCGAAGGCCCAGACGTCGGCGCGCTTGTCCGCGGCGTGGCCCCGGGCCTGTTCCGGACTCATGTACGCGGCGGTGCCCAGCAGCATTCCGGCGCCGGTCATCTGCGCGCTCATCGTCGGCGACTGGCTGACGCGTGGATCGCCTCCCGGGCCGCCCTCGGTGTCGAACGCCTTGGCCAGACCGAAGTCGAGCACCTTGACCTGACCGTCCGGCGTGATCTTGACGTTGGCCGGTTTGAGGTCGCGATGAATGACACCCTTCTCGTGGGCGTTCTCCAGCGCCTCGGCGATCTGCCGCGCGATCCCCAGCGCCTCACCCTGGGGTAGTGCGCCCTGGCGGATCCGTTCACCCAGGGTCAGCCCCTCGACGAGTTCGAGGATCAGCAACTGTTGCCCGTCGACCTCCTGGACATCGTGAATCGAGGCAATGTTGGGGTGGTTCAACGAGGCCAGCACCCTCGCCTCGCGCTGGAACCGCGCGAGTCGTTCCGGGTCGTCGGCAACCGCCGCCGGCAGCACCTTGATCGCCACCTCTCGGCCGAGACGGGTGTCCTCGGCGCGATAGACGACGCCCATACCACCCTCACCGAGCTTGTCCGTGATCCGGAAGTTCGACAGGACCTTACCGATCATCGCTTCTCCTCTCGCGTGCCGCGAATCATACCCGCGGAGGGGGTTGGGCCCCAAACGGAGGCTGGGACGATGCCCGCTTCGAGGGCCTTCAAGCGGGAGTGGCTGTCGAGTTTCTGGGGGTACAATGGCGGGCATGCCTCTATGACCCGGCCAGGAACTGCTGCACTACTGCGTCGACAAGAAGATCGGCGCGAGGCCAGGTGGACTCTGACCGCGTTTTCTAGGATCCAGCGTCCGGTGAGTAGAGGTCCGCGGGCATCACGCCGACGACGGTGTACGGCTCGCCGTTTGACCCGCCGTGATGTTCCGACGATCCCCGGGTACCAGGCGCGTCGAGCTGGTGACCGCGGCGAACGAATGCGCCCGCCTCCGCGGCTACTGGACTCGATGTCGACCGTGAACTCCAGGGCGGCGGCGCCGTCCTCGTCGTGCGTTTCGACGTCAGCCTCGACGGAGGCCTCGCAGACCGCGTTCTTTGCGTCGGACACGAATCTCTCACAGTCCGCTCCTGGAGGGTCTGCAATCGCGGACTGATCCACGGTGGTAGTGAAGGGAAGTCGAACCCTCCGGCCGCGGACGTTCTCCGCCAGAGTCTGCAATTGCAGACTGGCCCGCCCGACGGGGGAAGCCAAAACTCCCGGCCGCGGACAGTTGCCGC
>CALNYP010000002.1:0-23114 GCA_942490715.1 uncultured bacterium | reverse complement strand
CGGCGTCCAGCAGAGGCCCCAGGAGGCACCGCGCCCGAAGGACTCGACGGTGCCGTCGAGGGCGACGATCCGGATCTCGGCCTCGTTGTCGCCGCGATAGGGGTTGTCGGCGATGGCGATCCGATCGCCGTCGGGATGGAATCGCAAGTCGCTGATCCAGCCCGGGGAGGAGTAGATCACGTTGCCGATCGGATACTCGAGCCGGACCACACCGTCGATCTCGCGCGCCACCGCCAGCTCCGCGCCTGCCGGATCCCAGTCCGCGACGAGGACATCCTCGAGGATCGGCCGCGGGGCCGACCCGTCGGGCCTCGCGATGGCCAGCGTGCCGATCGCCTCCCAGCCGATCGGGAACCTTCGATCGAGGGACAGAGCCATCTCTCCGGAGGACGACACGCTGAGCAGGTCGGTGCCGATGAAGGGTAGCGCGGTGGCCGATCTGGACTCGGAGGACTCGAACAGCTGCGGTGGGCGACCCTCCCAGGTCGCGCTGTAGACCACCGTGTCGGCTCCGGGCTTGAAGCGAGCCGCGAGCACCGATCCGCGACGGGAGCTGAGCTTCGTGAACACGGGAGGCTCGACGGACGCGGTGCCGCCGAACCATCCGGTCATCCCTGCGACCCAGGCACCGACGAGCAAACCGGCAAGGGCGGCGGCGAGCACCCAGGCGACGGAGAGCCGCCAGGCGGAACGCCCTTCGCGACGGGGCAGCCTCGACGAGGAACCGGAGGCGACCGTCGCCGACGACAGCGCCTCGAGGCTGAAGGCGAGGTCCTGGGCCGACTGAAAGCGCTCTCCGACCTTCTTCTCCATGCAGCGTCGGACGATCGCCGGCAGCGCCGGGGGGAGCTCGCTCGACACCGATTGCAGCTCGTCGGGCTCCTCCTTGAGAATCGCGGTCATCGTCTCCGCGGAGGTGTCCCGGGAAAACGGGCGCGAGCCGCTGACCATCTCGTACAGGACGGAGCCGAAGGAGAAGATGTCGGAGCGGTGGTCGAGCACGTCGCCCCGCACCTGCTCCGGCGACATGTAGAAGACCGTTCCGAGCACGGTGCCGGGGACGGTCAAGCTCGTACGCGTCGCCTGGTCCTGCGCCGCGTCTTCCTCCTCGTCCATCGTGGCCAGACCGAAGTCGAGGATCTTGATGCGACCGTCGTTCGTCACGAACAGATTCTCGGGCTTCAGGTCTCGATGGACGATGCCCTTCTCGTGAGCGGCGGCGAGCCCGCGGGCGATCTGCCGGCCGAACTCCGCGGCCTTACGCGCCGGAATCGGACCACCCTTCAGCCGCTCCGCCAGGGTTTCGCCCTCCAGCAGTTCGGTGACGACGTAGGCGATCGAGCCGTGGGTGCCGACATCGTGGATCGCGAGGATGTTCGGATGCGACAGTGCGGCAACCGCCCGGGCCTCGCGCTGGAATCGAGCCAGCTTCTGCGGGTCGCCGGCTCCCGGCAGCACCTTGATCGCCACCTTGCGGTCCAGGCGCGTGTCCAGGGCCGAGTAGACCTCGCCCATCCCTCCCGCACCGATCGCGGCGACGATCTCGTAGTCGGCCAGGCGCTGTCGTGGCTGCAGTTGCATCGTCGCCGACTTTACTATGGAACTCTTCGTCGCCGGCGAATCAAGTGAGGCGATCCCGTCGCTACGGTTTGCAGGCAGAAGTTACAACGGGCCCCTCCGGCGCATGGCGAAGCTGATCTCGCTTCGTTCCCCGTCTCGGGCGAGCACGAGGTAGATCTGCAGCTGGTCTTCCCCTTCGAGGCGCAGTGTGAGTCCGCCGAAGAACACCTCTCGTTCTCCGATCCCGACCAGGGGAAAGTCGACCGTGCCGTGCTTGTCCTCCCAGCCGACGAAGTCGGCGTCGAAGTGCTTCAACCTCAGGACGAGAGTGTCGTCCTTCTCGACGAACATCATCATCTCGGAGAACACGAGCTCGGAGTCGCGACGCAACGTGAAGATGCCGTGCATCCGGTCGCCGACCGGCGGCGTCCACATCTCCTCGGTCTCGCCTCCGAGTCCCGTCCCGGTCCAGTAGCCCGCCATCCAGGCCAGTTGCTCGATCCTGGCGGGCGGACTGCTCGCCTCCGGCGCCAGCTTGAATGTGTGCTCGCTGTTCGGCACAGCGCCGGGCAATTCCCCGGCGACGGCCGGGCCCACGATCGATCCACCGACAAACAGCGCGAACGTCAACAGTAGAGGATTTCTTCGCATTCTTGGTCTCCTTCGACATGACGACGAACGGAGAGACTCATTTTCGACATTGAAGCCGTCCAGCCCTGTCGACCGGACAAGCCGGATCGTGTGCGACAATCGATGTCCGGAACAGTTGTTCTTCGTGGAGATCTCGTCATGAACCGACGCGCGGTCGCCGCCTCGGCGGTGGTGCTGACCGGCATCCTCACCTGGGCCGCGTGCGCGCCTCCCTCCAGCGGTGAGGTTCCGCCACTCCGACCGCCGGACTACGGCGAAGCGTTCTGGACTCACTGGGGTGACGGCCAGGCGGAGATCGCCACCTACGACCTGACCTTCCCGCGATACGCGGAGCCGCGGGAGGGCTCGGCGGTGGCGATCCTGGTCACCGAGCCATTCTCGGCAGGTGCCCGGGTCAAGAGCGACCGGAGCGCCGGCGCCGACGTCGTCCAGGCACTCAAGCTGAATCTGGTCAAGGACTTCCCGACGGGGGTCTACGACTACAACACGATGCTTTCCGCTTTCGTGGCCCTGGAGAGCCGCAGCGGACTCGCGGCGGGCCAGCCGGCGAAGCTGTCGTTCTCCAGCCAGGAGTGGTGCGGACACGTCTACCACCAGGCGCTATTCGACGAAGCGGAGGTGCGGCACGTCGTGCACTCGTACTTCGAGGGCGAGGCGGATCGAACCGAAGCGCTCCCACGCCCGGCTGGCGGACTCGCCGAGGACGGCCTCTACCTCTGGGCCCGCGGGCTCGCCGCGCCGCTGCTCGAACCAGGAGAAACGCGGCGTGTGCCGCTGCTGCTGTCCCTGCAGCGCGCGCGCCTGGCCCATCTGCCCCTGGCCTGGCACGAGGCTACCCTGCACCGCGAGGCGGCTCCCGCCGTGACGACCGTGCCCGCCGGCACGTTCGAGGTCGAGATCTACCGGGCGGTGATCGAGGGCGGCCCGAGCTGGTTCTTGCAGGTCGAACAGGCGCCACCCCACCGCCTCGTGGCCTGGGAGACGTCCGACGGCGAGAGCGCCCGGCTGGTCGCCTCCGAGAGGCTCCCCTACTGGGAGCTGCACGGGCGACGCGACGCCGCGGCGCTCGGCAGGATCGGGCTGACCCCTCGCCCGCGGCGCACTCCGTAAGTGGAGCCGGGGCGACCCTGACGACGAACATCGAGTTTGCTGCTGTTCGCGACTGCGCGATTTCACGCAGAGCATGACCATTGCCGGCGCTCACTCCCGGACCTACGTTTGCGACAGGCCCGGTCCCGCCGGGTCCGGGGGCGATCGGAGCTCTCCATGCGGAGCGGTCGGAACAACGCGCACACTCTGCTACTCGCCGTCCTGGTCATCGCCCTCTGCCCGCCGATCCTCGCTCACGGCCCCGAGGACGAACCCGCCCAGTCGGCATCCACCGAACCGTCGTGGGGATGTCCGATGTGCGAGACCGTACGCGAACAGGAGCCGGGCCATTGCCCGACCTGCGGCATGGACCTCGTCCTGCTGGCGCCGGAGAAGCCGGTTGACGGCGAAGTCGGAGCGGTGGTCGGCGGTGGGGTCACCGACGCAGCAGAGAGTCCGCGGATGCCTGGCGTGCCTGGCTGGGTCTTCTACACGACATCGATCTCGATCCTGATCCTCTCCTTCGTGCTGTTCGAGATCTGGGGCCGTCGCCAGCGATCCGGCGCGAGCCGCAAGGGCCGGCGCTGGGATCTCTTACAGATCCCGGGACTGCGCCACGGGCTGCAACACCGCTGGTTCCCCCTGGCCCTGCAGCTGCCGCTGGTCGCGGCATTCGCGCTGATCGTGGCCACCGGCCTGCTCGGCAACCCGGCGCCGGAACGCAACCTCGCCCCGGCGCTGACCTGGACCTTCTGGTGGACCTGCCTCGCGTTCATCATCCTGTTCGTCGGCAAGCTCTGGTGCACCGCCTGCCCGTGGATGGCGATCGCGGACTGGGTCGCCCGGCTCGGCCTCGTGCGGCGCAGCGGAAAACCGTTCGGGCTCGGCCTGCGCTGGCCGCGAAGCCTGCGCAACATCTGGCCGGCGACGTTCCTGTTCTTGTTCCTGACCTGGCTCGAGCTGGGCTACGGCGTCACGCAGAAGCCGTGGCTCACCGCCGTTCTAGCCCTCGGCATGGTCGGCCTGTCGGTCGCCACCGTGCTGGTCTTCGAGCGCAAGGCGTTCTGCCAGTACGCCTGCCTGGTCGGCCGGGTCAGCGGCCTCTATTCGATGTTCGCTTCGTCGGAACTGCGGCGGACCGACCCCGACGTCTGCCGCTCGTGCCGGAGCCACGATTGCTATCACGGCAACCACAAGGGCGATCCGTGTCCGACCCACCAGTACATCGGCGTCATGGACGCCAACACCTACTGCACCCTCTGCATGCAGTGTGTAAAGAGTTGCCCCGAGGAGAACGTCTCCTGGAACCTGCGGGCCTGGGGCGCGGATCTACTGGAGGGCTCGAAGGCCCGCGCAGACGAGGCGTACCTGGCGGTGACGATGCTGTCGATGAGCGCCTTTCACGGTCTGTCGATGACTCCGGCCTGGGACAACCTGGTGGCGACCATCGAGCGCGTCACCGGCGGCAGCCAGATCGTCTCGTTCAGCATCGGAATGGCCGGGATGATCCTGCTGCCCTTGCTGATCTACTACGGGATCTGCGTGCTGATGCGGATCGCCGCCGGCGAGCGGCAGCATGAAACGCGTACGCTGTTCATCCGCTTCGCCTACTCTTTGCTGCCGATCGCGCTGTTCTACCACCTGGCGCACAACCTCCAGCACATCTTCTACGAGGGGATGAAGCTGATGCGCATCGCGTCGGATCCGTTCGGCTGGGGCTGGAACCTCTTCGGGACGGCGGAGATGGCGATCCATGCCGTGCTGCCGCTGGAGGTGGGGTGGGTGCTGCAGGTGGCGCTGATCCTGATCGGGCACATCTACGGGATCCTGATCGCCCACAAGGCAGCGTTCGCCCTGTTCGACACGCCGCGGGCGGCCACGCTCAGTCAGTTGCCGATGTTGCTGGCGATGCTGTTGTTCTCGTTCCAGAGTCTGTGGTTGATCGCACAGCCGATGGTGATGCGCACCGCGATGTGAGGGGCGATCAACCGGGTGCCGTCAATTCATCCCGACGCAGCAGGCGGTGGCCCTCGAAGACTGTCAGCACTTCAACCGCTTTCGATTTCGAGCAAGCGCTCCCACGCCTGCTCGGTCCAGACAACTCTCATTTCTCATCGCGGTCGCTGCGCCAGACGCGAAGTCGCTCGCGCAACTCCATCGTCGACATTGTTCGTCCGCTCTCGGCGTCAGCCAACCCCGCGGCAATCGACTCGAGGAATCGCTGCCGTTCCTGAGTACGGTCGTATTCCCGCGGGGACAGCAACACGCCAGCCGGGCGACCGTTTTTCATGACCACCAGGCTCAACCCTTGCCGAGCAGTTCCTGACGCTTCTTCTCCAGCGTCTCCTCGATGCTCCCCGACAGGACCACCGAGTCGACCACACCGTCCGGCCCGATGATCACCGTCGTCGGCGTCGAGGTGACCTGGTACGCCTCGGCGATCGCCAGGTCCTGATCGATCAACGTCGGGAAGGCGATCTCGTTCAGCTCGCAGAACTCCTTGGTCTTGATCAAGCCAGCCTCGCTGGTCACCTTGGCCGCCGAGATCACGTTGAACCCCTCCGGGTTCTCCTTGAGCCACGCGCTCAGCTCGGGGAGTGACTTGCGGCAGTGCGGGCAGTCGACGGACCAGAAGACGAGCACGTTGACCTTGTCATCCTTGAGCAGGTTCGACCAGGTCTGTTCGGCCTTGGTCGTGATCCAGGGAGCGGTGAAGTCGGGACACTTCTCACCGACCAGCTCGTTGACCGGGTAGTAGCGCGGCAGGTAGCCGTAGGTCGTGACGTTCTTCTTCGCGGCCATCCGGTCGATCGCATCGCCCAGGTTCAGCTTGTATTCGAGCACCTGGGACAGCGCGGCGCCGTTGGTCAGGCGCAGCACACCGTCACTGTCGATCAGGGTGATGTTCGGTACGGTCTGGACCCGCAGCTGCTGACCGAGCACGAAGCCCTCATCCTCGAGCACCGGGACGTGGATCCCCAGCAGGCCGATGCCCTCCTGGATGATCGGCAGGCCACGACCGGGGCGCGGGTAGGCGATCACGTACATCGCGACCTTGTCGCCGGCAGCGTCGGTCTTCTCCTGCAGGTCGACGAGGATCTCGTCGGCCCGGGGGTTGCCCGGGATCCAGTAGAACAGGACCAGCGCCTTCTTGCCCAGACTGTCTCCCAGGTCGATCGACTGCCCGCCGATCGTCGGGTTGAGGTTCTTGTAGACCGCTCCGGGGAACGCCGAACCGAAGGTGGCCGGCTTGGTCGGTTTGGGGGCGTCCTCCTGGGCCGGGACCGGAGCCGTCAGGCCGAGGGCCAGAACCAGAATCGCCGCCAGAATCCAGGCCTTGCGCATGCCGTACCTCATGAGTCTCGAAGGGGTCGCGAAGTTTCGGGGTCCAGGGAAGATTCTGCAGCCCAATCCGGGGTCCCGCAACCCCGGGACCGGCGAAAGCTACTCCGCCGGTGGGAGATCCGCCGGCTCGTCGATGTCCGTAGCCCCCTCGGGCCAGTCCACCGAGTGGGCGCGGGTGGGGGCGTGCAGGAGGGCTTTTGCACCCCGATCGCCGCGTAATGCGGCCAGCGCGGGGAAGTGTCGGCGGCCGAACAGCGCCGGGACCCCGAGGGTTCCGGCGTACGCCGCGGCGACGCGACCGCTTTCGGTGCCGTCCCAGGCCTCGACGACCCGCTGGATGACCTCGGCCGACAGCGCAGGCTGATCGATGACCAGCAGCACTCCGGCCCGGACCTCGGCGGCGGCGGACAGACTCTCGACCCCACGACGGATCGAGGTCGACTGCCCCGCCTGCCAGTCGGGGTTCTCGACGAAGGTGACCTCGACACCGTCCAGTGCCTGGCGCACCTCGTCGGCCGCTGCGCCGAGGACCACGACGACCGGCGAGCATCTCGCACCGAGCGCCGCCTCCACCGCCCGGCGCACCAGTGTCGTGCCGTCGATCGTGAGCAACTGCTTGGGCTGCCCCAGACGTTTCGACCCACCGGCAGCCAGCACGACGGCGCCGATCATGTCGGCCAGTCGTGCAACGGCGCGACGCGATCTCGCAGGAAACCGCCGCCCCGGCCGCTGAGCACCGCGCGGATCTCGGCGAGCAACGAGAGGGCGATCTCTTCCGGCGTCTCCGAGCCGATGTCCAGGCCGGCGGGTCCGTGAAGCCGCGGCAGCAGTCGCGCAACAGCAACATCCTTGACCGCCAGCTCCTCGAGCAGTTTCTCCCGACGCTTCCGCGGTCCGAGCAACGCGACGTACGCCGGCGGCGCCGCGGCCAGCGCTTCGAGAATCGCCAGGTCGTGAAGGAAGTGATGGGTCATCACGACGGCGCAGGTCCGGCCGTCGATCCGCGCCTCGATCTCCTCACCCGCCGCTTCGAGATCCAGCAGAACCCGCTCGTCGGCAATCGCGAAACGTTCCTGGGCCAGCAGGCTTTCCCGGTGGTCGAGCAGGGTGACGCTCCAGCCCAGCGCCGCGGCTCCGGCGACCATCGGCTGGGCATCGGCGCCGGCGCCGAAGACGAGCAGTCGAGGGACCGGCGCCAGGTACTCGACGAACGCCTCGATCGACTGGGACTCGACCTCGACGCGCTGGATCGACGAGCGCTCGTCGGTCAAGCCGGACTGCCCCTGCTCGGCCAGCCCGGCAAGGGCCCGGGCCGGCAGGTGCGCGATCTTGCCCGGATCGCGAAACTCGCCGTGCTCGTCGAACTCCAGCCGGGTGCCGGGCGGGATGTCGGAGCCACCGTCGATGACGCAGACCAGCACACCCTCGCGCCGGGTGGCCAGCCGGTCGGCGAGGAACGCCAGATGCCCGGGAGCGTCGGGGGAGGTGCGCTCGAGGAGCACCCGCACCTCACCGTTGCAACCGAGGCCGAGTCCCCAGACGATGTCGTCGGGAGAGCGCATGTCGTAGACGGCGACCTCCGCGGCCGCACCGGGCGCCAGTGCCGCGGCACGTTCCGCCAGGTCGGCCTCGAGGCAACCGCCGCTGACCAGGCCGACCGGCGTTCCACCGTCGGGAAAGAACATCCGCGCGCCGGGACGGCGATAGGCCGAACCCTCGACGCGCACGACGGTCGCCAGCACCCCCGGCCCCGCGAAGGCGGCCTCGAGCACCGGTTGAAGCCCTCTCAGCATCGGTCGCCTTGGCTTACTTCGCCTTCTCGAGGTAACGCATCAGGTCGCCGTCGGTGCCTAGGAGCACGACGGTGTCCTGGTCCAGGACATCCCCCAGCACCTCCATCGACTTGAGGAACTGGTAGAACTGCGGGTCCCGGTTGTAGGCCTTGGCGTAGATGTCCGCCGCCCTGCCGTCGGCGGTGCCGCGGATCTCCTCGGCTTGCCGGTAGGCCTCGGAGGTGATCCGCTTCAGCTCGCGATCCCGCTCGCCGTTGATCCGGGCCGCCTCACCGGCGCCCTCGGAGCGGAACTGCTCGGCGATCCGCTGCCGCTCGGAGATCATCCGCGCGTAGACCTCACGGCGCACCTCGGGCACGTAGTTCAAGCGCTTGAAGCGGAAGTCGAGCACCTCGATGCCCAGGTCGGTCACCCGCTCCTTGGCCGCCTCGAGCACTTCCGTCGCCAGAGTGTCGCGGCCGAAATTGATCTCGGCGGCGAGGACATCCTGCTGGTCGCCGATCTCCTCGCTCGCGGCGAACTCGCGATCGGTGTTGCGGACGACCTCGATCAGCTCGTGGCGCGCGATCGTGTTGCGCGTCTCACCGTCGAGAATGTCGTCCAGCCGGGACTGGGCGCTGCGCAGATCCCGCAGGCGCTGGAAGAAGCGCAGCGGGTCCGAGATGCGCCAGCGGGCGTAGGTGTCGACGTCGATGAACCGCTTGTCCCGGGTCGGCAGCTGGTTGCGGTCGCCGTCCCATTCGAGGAAGCGCTTCTCGAAGACCTGGCGCGTCTGGATGAACGGGAGCTTGAACTTGAGGCCCGGAGTGACGATCGGCTCGCCGACCGGCTTGCCGAACTGGGTGATGATCACCTGCTCGCGCTCGTCGACGACGTAGATCGCGCCGGCGAGCACCGCGACCAGGATCAGCAGGGCGAAACCGAACAACACGACTAGGATCTGGCCGGTCTTCATCGGGCACCTCCCGCCTCGTTCAGATTGAGCAAGGGCAGCAGACCCTTCAGGTCGTCGTCGAGGATCACCTTGCGTTTGATCTTCGGCATGACCTTCTGCATCGTTTCGAGATAGATCCGTCGTCGGGTGACGTCGGGGGAGCGCTGGTAGGCCTGCATCACCGCGACGAA
This sequence comes from uncultured bacterium, assembly GCA_942490715.1. Classification (GTDB taxonomy): domain Bacteria; phylum Acidobacteriota; class Polarisedimenticolia; order Polarisedimenticolales; family Polarisedimenticolaceae; genus CALNYP01. The sequence continues at coordinate 13,551 of CALNYP010000002.1, read as the reverse complement.
CGAGGCAACATCGCCCTCGGCGCGGTTGACGCGCTCGGTCGCATAACCTTCGGCCTCCTGGATCGTTTGCAACGCCTCACCGGCGGCCCGGGGGATCACGCGGTTGAACTCGGTCTGCGCCTCGTTGATCATCCGCTCCCGTTCTTGCTGGGCCTGGTTGACCTCGTTGAACGACGGCTTCACGTCGTCCGGCGGGTTGACGTCCTGCAGCACGATCTGCTCGATGCGCAGGCCGATCTCGTACTGGTCGCACAGCTCCTGAAGCCGGCGCTCGACCTCGGAGGCGATCTCCTGGCGGCCGGTGGTCAGCACTTCGCTGACGCTGCGGTCGCCGACGACGGTGCGCATCACCGCCTCGTTCATGTCCCGCAACGTATCCAGCGGATTCCGCACCTTGAACAGGAACTGGTAGGGGTCGCTGACCCGGAACTGGACCGACCACTCGACCTCGGCTACGTTGAGGTCGCCGGTGAGCATCAGCGACTCGAGCAAGAAGTCACGCTTGTCGTAGGTCGAGCGCACGTTGGCCTGGAGCGTCCGGAAGCCGAACTCCTCCTTGAGCTGGCGCTCGACCGGCACCCAGATCACGGTCTGGATCGGCCGGGGCAGCTTGAACTGCAAACCCGGCTGGGCGATCCGGCTGAACTTGCCGAAGGTCTGGACGATGCCGACCTCCTCGGGCTTGACGGTGAAGAAGGAGCTGTAGCCGGCGAGCAACAGCAACACGATCAGCAAGCCCACGCCGATCGCACCAGGGTTGATGTTCGGGGGCTTGAAGTCGAGGTTCGGAACCGGCCGGATATTTCGGTCGCTCATGCGTCCTCTCTTGCGCCCGGCCGGTCGTTCGCGGCCGGCGCTCGGGAAGCGGGTTGATTCTGTCGGGTTACGTGTTGACCGTGTGCGGTCGGGACCGGGGGCCCGTTCCGCGACCCCAGTGTACCGGGCAGTCCCCGCCAGTCAACCCAGGGGGTTTGCGGTAGAATCGGCGGCACGGGTTTCCGGACGTTTCGGTCTTCCATGGCATCTCGGAGTCGGCTCATGCGCCGTGCGATTCTCTGTGGGCTGGTCCTCGCATGTCTTGGCGGGGGGAATCCCCTCGGCGGCCGACGAGGAACGGCCGGTGCGGATCGTCGGAATCGTCTACGACGGTCCCCAGCCCAGCGGCGGCGGCTTCTCCCAGACCCGGATCCGCCAGCTGGCGACCGAGGCGGCGGCCGAGGCGCTGGCCTTGACCGACCGGGACTTCGACCTGCGCTTTCCGCCGGAGAAGCAACTGTCGGGCGAGTGGAGCCTCGACGGCATTCGCGACGCGATGGATCGCCTGCTGGCCGACCCGGAGGTCGACGTCATCGTTCCGCTGGGCCTGCTGGCGACCAACGACGTCGCCCGGCGCCCGGAGCTGGCCAAGCAGGTCATCGCCCCGTTCGTCGTCGATATCGAAGCCCAGGGATTTCCGATCCGCGTCGGGACCGGCAACCGCCAGGTGTCGGGCCGGAAGAACCTGTCCTACATCACGACTCCGGACAGCATCAAGAAGGACCTGCAGACGTTCCTGCAGATCGTGCGCACCGACCGGGTGATCGTGATCGCCGACGCGCTGGTGCCCCGGGCGATCCCGGAGATCCCGCTACACATCCGCAACGTCGGCACCGAACTCGGCATCTCGATCGGTCAGGTGTTCGCGTCGGATAGCGCGCAGGCGGTGCTCGACGCGCTGCCCGCCGACGCGACCGCCGTCTACATCACACCGATGCTGCGCATGCCCGATCAGGAGTTCGGTGCGCTGCTCGACGGCCTGGCCCATCGGGGGATCGCCAGTTTCGGCCTGCTCGGCCGCGCCGTCGTCGAACGCGGCGCGATGGCCGGGGTGCGGCCGCCGACCGACATCCAGCGACTCGGCCGCCGGCTGGCGTTGAACCTCCAGCGCATCCTCAGCGGAGAGGATGCCGGGACGTTGCCGGTCGTCCTCGACATGCAGGGCGGCCTGACGATCAACATGCGCACCGTGCGCGCCACCGGCGTGCACCTGCGCTGGCGCACCCGGATCGAGGCCGAACTGCTGTACGACGACGACGAGCTCCCCGACGCGCCGCCGCTGACCTTCTACGACGTGGTCCACGAAGCGATCCGGGCCAACGTCACCTTGCGCGCCGCACAGCGGAATGTCGCCGCCGGCGAGCAGACCGTCGCCCGGGCGCTTGCCGGATACCGACCCCGTGTCGACCTGTTCGCCACCGGTACGTTCGTCAACGAGAACCGCGCCGAGGCCAGCTTCGGCACCGTCGCCGAACGCACCGGGACGCTGTCGCTCTCCCTGGGCCAGACGATCTTCTCGGAGCGGATCCGAGCCGACGTGGCGATCTCACGGGACCTGCAGCGGGCCCGGGTCGCAACCTACGACGAGGAGCGGCTGGACATCGCGCTGCGGGCGGCGGTCGCGTTCCTCGACGTGCTGCGCGCCGAGACCTTCGAGGCGGTAGTTAGGGAGAACCTGGCCCTGACCGGGTCGAACCTGGCCCTGGCGCGACGGCGGCTGGAGATCGGCGTCTCCGGCCCGGCCGAGGTCTACCGCTGGGAGAGCCGCATCGCCCGGGATCGCGCCGAGGTGATCCGGGCCCAGAACCAGGTGCACTCGGCACGTGTCGTGCTGAACCAGGTACTGCACCGGCCCCTGGAGCAAAGCTACGTCCTGATCCCGCCCGATCCCGATGACCCGGCCTCGATCACCTGTTGCAACCTGCTCGAGCCGTACGTCGAAGGTCCGGACACGTTCCGCCTGTTCCGGGAGTTCTCGGTGACCGAGGCGCTGAAGAACGCGCCGGAGCTGCAGGCGATCGACGCCGCACTCGCCGCCGGTGAGCGTCAGCTCGTCGCCGCCGAGCGTTCGTTCTGGTCGCCGACGATCGGTCTGACCGGCGAGTACCGGCGCGACTTCTGGAGATCCGGCGCCGGCTCGACCCAGAACGGGATCACGCTACCGACGATGCCGCCGACCGAGCTGTCGATCGGCGTACCCCTCGAGCGCAACCAGTGGAGCGTCGGCATCCAGGCCGGGCTGCCGCTCTACGCCGGCGGCGCGCGACGGGCCGAGGTCCGCCGGATCCGCGCGGAGCTGAGCGGCCTGCACCTGGACCGCGCCGCCCTGGTCGAGAGCCTCGAGACCCGGGTGCGCACGGTGCTGTTCGACGCTGGCTCGACCTTCCCGGCGATCGAGCTGGCCCGGGAGGCGGCCGAGGCGGCCCGGCGCAACCTCGAGCTGGTCAGCGATGCCTACTCCCGGGGCACGATGTCGATCATCGATCTGCTGGATGCCCAGAACGCCAGCCTGATCTCCGAGGAATCGGCGGAGAACGCGATCTACGACTTCCTGATCGACCTGATGCGTATCGAGCGGGCGACCAGCACCTTCGATTTCTTCGACTCTCCCGAAGGCCGCGCCGCGTGGTTCGCACGCCTGGCGCAGTTCTTCGACGCGGCCGGGATGAAGGTCAATCGATCGCCGGCCGATCCCGCGACTCCGGAGGATCCACGATGAACCGCCTCGCTTCCCACCGGGCCTCGGCCTGGATCGCCGCCGCCGGATGGCTGCTCCTGGCGCCGGTCACCGGTTGCCGGGAGACCCCGACTCCCGAGCCGGTACTGCGTCCGGTGCGGACCGAGACCGTTCACTCCGAGGGCGGCGCTCGCACGCGGACGTTCAGTGGATCGGCCCGGGCCGGCCGCTCGATCAACCTGAGCTTCCGGGTGCCCGGTGTCGTGCAGCGACTCGAGGCCCGGGTCGGCCGGAGGGTCAACGCCGGTGAGGTGATCGCCAGCCTCGACCCGACCGACTTCGACATCTCCGTCCGTCGCGCCGACGCTGCCCTGGCCCAGGCCCGGGCGGCGACCCGCAACGCCGACGCCAACCTCGAGCGCGTCCGTGCGCTGTGGGAGAACCACAACGCCTCCCAGAACGAACTCGACCAGGCGCTGGCCGCGGCGGAGTCCGCACGGGCCCTGGCCACCGGCGCCGGTGAGGCGTTGCAGGCGGCCCAGCGCCAGCGCAGCTACACGGTGTTGCAGGCGCCGGTCGACGGCTCGATCGCCGACGCACCGATCGAGATCGACGAGAACGTCCGCGCGGGCCAGACGGTGGTGATGCTCAGCTCGGGCACCCGGGCCGAGGTCGAGATCGGCATCCCCGAGGGGTTGATCTCGGAAATTCGCGAGGGCGACGCCGTCAGCGTGACCTTCGACGCGATCCCAGGCCACACCGCGACCGGAAGCGTGACCGAGGTCGCCGTCGCTTCCACCGGAGCGGCGACGACCTTTCCGGTCACGGTCCAGCTCGACCAGGAGAACCGTGACGTACGCCCGGGGATGGCGGCGTCGGTCGCCTTCCGCTTCCCGGGGCGCGAGCGCCGGCTGATCTACGTGCCGCCCCAGGCGGTCGGCGAGGATCGTCAGGGACGCTTCGTCTTCGTTCTCGAGACGACCGGCGAGGCCGGTGTCGGGCGCGTCGTGCGCACCGCCGTCGAGATCGGCGATCTGACTCCCGACGGCCTCGAGATCCTCGACGGTCTCGCCGACGGAGCGCGGGTCGTGACCGCAGGTGTCCGGCGGCTCGAGGACGACCAGCGGGTGCGGCTATCGGAGAGCGGCTCGTGAGCCTCGCCGAACTCGCGATCGAGAAGAACCGCGTGACCTGGGCGGCGCTGTTCGCGATCCTCGTCGCCGGCGCGATGGCCTACGTGAAGATGCCCCGCAGCGAGGACCCGGGCTTCATCATCCGCAACGCGGTGGTGATGACCTGGCTCCCCGGCGCGAGCCCCGAACGCATCGAGCAGCTCGTCACCGACAAGCTGGAGAAGGTGATCCAGGAGATCCCCGAGCTGGACCAGGTCCGCAGCGACTCGAAGCCCGGCGTCTCGGTGGTCATCGTCGACATCCGCGAGGAGGTCCGGGATATCCGCCCGATCTGGGACAACCTGCGGCGCAAGGTCGACCGCGATCCGCGGCGATCTGCCCGGAGGACTCGATCGGACCGTTCGTCAACGACGAGTTCGGCGACGTGTTCGGCATCGTGCTGGCGATGACCGCCGAGGGGTTCAGCTACGCGGAGGCCAAGGAGATCGCCGACCAGGTGCGCGACGAGCTGCTGCGCGTCGAGGAGGTGGCCAAGGTCGAGATCTACGGCGCCCAGGAAGAGCGCGTCTTCGTCGAGTACAACAACGCCCGGCTGGCCGAACTGGGTCTGTCCGCGGGCCAGTTGATGCAGATCCTGCGCACTCGCAACATCATCATTCCCGGCGGCGACGTCCTGGTCGGAGTTCGAGCGAGATCGAGCTCGAACCCTCGGGCAACTTCGCCTCGACTCGAAGATCTGCGCCGCACCGTGATCAAGCTGCCCGACAGCCCGAGGTGGTCTACCTCGAGGACGTCGCCGAGATCCGCCGCGGCTACATCGATCCGCCCCAGGTGATGGTCCGCGCCAGCGGCGAGCGAGCGCTGGGCTCGGCATCTCGATGCGCGAGGGCGGCAACATCCTCGACCTGGGCCAGGAGGTACAGGCGACGCTGGCCCAGCTCGAGACGCGCTATCCGATCGGCATCGAGTTCACGCTGATCGCCGACCAGCCCGGCCGCGTCGACCGCAAGGTCCAGGAGTTCGTCGGCAACCTGCTGCAGGCGATCGGCATCGTGATGGTCGGTGATGCTGATCAGCCTGGGGCTGCGCACCGGTCTCGTCGTCGCGACGCTGATCCCGGCGGCGATGCTGATGTCGCTGCTGGTAATGCTCGCACTGGGAGTCGGTCTGGACCAGATGTCGCTGGCTGCGCTGATCATCTCGCTGGGCATGCTGATCGACAACGCGATCGTGATGTCGGAGTCGATCATGGTGCAGATGGGCGAGGGCAAGCCGGCGGTCCAGGCCGCGATCGACTCGGCCTCGAGCTGCGCGTGCCGCTGCTGACCTCGTCGCTGACCACGGCGGCGGCGTTCCTGCCGATCTACCTCGCCGAGTCCACGCCGGCGAGTACACCGGCGTGCTGTTCGTGGTCGTCACGATCACGCTGCTCTGCTCCTGGGTGCTGTCGCTGACCATGATCCCGCTGCTCTGCGTCAGGTTCCTGCGCGGTCAAGCGCAAGACCGACGGACCGCGGACGGCGGGCGGGTCGATTCTACCGGATTCTATCAGCGCCGGGCTTCTGCTCTTCGGCTGCGGCACCGGGCTCTGGCCCTGGCCGGGGTCGTGCTGCTCTTCTTCTCGGCGCTGTGGGTCGCCGGGTTCATCCCGCAGATCTTCTTTCCCCCAAGGCCGACCGGCCGTCCTTCACCACGCAGCTCTACCTGCCGACGGGCGTGGACATCGAGCGCGACCGACGACGGTCGTCGAAGCTGGAGGCCTTCCTCGAGACGAGCTGCGAGTCGGCCCCGGCGCGACGAGGGGGTGACGAACTGGGTGTCGTTCATCGGCGGGGGGCGAGCCGCGTTACATGCTCAACTTCGCCATCGAGCAGCCGAACCCGGCCTACGCCTTCCTGCTGATCAACGCCACGTCGTATCCGGCCGGTGGTCCCGAGCTGATCGACCGGGTCGAGGAGTTCTGCCGGACGAGCCTTCCCCGACGTGGTGGCGATCGTCCAACCCTCGGACATGGGTCCGCCGGTGGAGAAGCCGATCCAGGTGCGGCTGTCCGGTCGCGACACCGACGAGCTGTTCGCGCTGGTCGACGAGGTCAAGGAACAAGCTGCGCTCGATCCCCGGCACCACGAACATCGACGACGACTGGGGCCGCCGGACGAAGAAGATCCTGGTCGAGATCAACCAGCCCCGCGCGCGCCGCGCCGGCGTGACCAACCAGGACATCGCGATCTCGCTGCAGTCGATCCTCAGCGGCATCGAGTCGACCGAGTTCCGGGAAGAGAACGACCTGATCCCGGTCACGCTGCGCTCGGTGGCGGCGGACCGCCAGGACCTGGGCAAGCTGGAGACCCTCGACGTCTACTCGCAGACCACCGGGCAGGCGGTGCCGATCAGCCAGGTCGCCGACGCCCGCGTCGTCTGGGAGCCGTCGAAGATCCTGCGCCGCGACCGGATCAAGACCGTGACGGTCGAGTGCGACCTCGAGCCCGGCTTGACCGCGACCGAGGTCAACGTCGCGCTGATCCCTGGCTCGAGGAGCAGGCGAAGAGTGGGAGCTCGGCTACGGCTACGAGCTCGGCGGCGAGATCGAGTCGTCGATCAAGTCGTCAAAATCGATCTCCGACCAGGTTCCCATCGCTGTCATGGCGATCGTGCTGATGCTGGTCGCGCAGTTCAACTCGTTCCGCAAGCCGCTGATCATCCTGCTCACGATCCCGCTGGGACTGATCGGTGTGTTATACGGCCTGGTCATCGCCCGCTCGTACTTCGGCTTCATGACGCTGCTGGGCATCGTCTCGCTGACCGGGATCGTGATCAACAACGCGATCGTGCTGCTCGACCGGATCCGCATCGAGATCGAGCAGAACGGGCTCTCGCCTCGCGAAGCGATCCTGGCCTCCTCCCAGCGGCGTCTGCGGCCGATCCTGCTGACGACGGTGACGACCCTGGGCGGCCTGCTCCCGCTCTGGCTCGGCGGCGGGCCGATGTTCGAGCCGATGGCGATCGCGATCATCTTCGGGCTGGTCTTCGCCACGGTTCTGACCCTCGGCGTCGTGCCGATTCTGTACTCGCTGTTCTTCGGAGTAAGATTCGCCGAACCCGCGCAGGTCGCGGAGGCGGATCGATGAACGCTTCCCCACGATGGGCAGTGCCGCTGCTGCTGCTGGTCGCACTGACGATCGGGCCGTCGAGTCTCGCCGGCACGCCGGAGGATTTCGCCGGCTTCATGCGCGAGAACGCCGAGGCGCTGCGTCAGTACCGCTGGCGGCAGCGGATGACGGTGACCCACGGCGAGGTCCTCTCGCCCCCGCAACTGTTCCTTGTGCGCCACGACCGGCGAGGCGAACCGGAGACGCTGCCCGACGGCGAGGAGATCGTCCTCGAACGGGAGGGGCCGCTGACCCACCGCATCGCGCCGGAAGGCACCGAGCTGCCCGAGGCCGAGTGCCGAGCTGCCCGAGGCCGATCCTGCCGAGGCACCCGAGGCCGATCCTGCCGACGCGCCCGACGTCCCGACCCCGCTCGGCGAGATGCCGCCGGGGCTGGCCGAGCTGGTCGCCGGCTACACCGGCTGGGAGCCGGGACGCAACGAGGTCGTCTTCTCCCGGGCGGCGTTGCCGGCGGAGACACCGGCGGGAACCGGCCAGACGTTGCTGCAGGTCGGCGACGTGGTCCGGCCCGGCGATCTCGTCGATGCCTGGATCGAACCGGCGTCGTTGCGACCGCGTCGGATCGAGGTGTTGACGGAGCTGGACGGCGAACCGGTGCGCATCGTCACCGAGTACACCGACCTTCCCGGCGGGCCGACCTTCCCCTCGCGGCGCATCGTCGAGACCCGGGTCGCCGAGCTGCCGATGATCGTGGAGATGCTGAACTTCGACGTGCAGCGCAGAGGGAGTAGCCGATGAACACGATGCGGATCGGCAAGCGTCTGGGCACGACGACCGATCGCCTGGCCCCGATCGGCAAGTGGCTCTGGGTCGTTCCGATCCTCGGCGTCCTGCTGCTCGGCGGAGGCTACTGGTTGCGCACGTCGATCGCCGGCGTGATGAAGGATCGTCTGGGCCAGCAGCTCGAGACCACGCTGGCCGCCAACGTCGCCGGTCTCGAGATCCTGCTCGACTCTCAGCGCTCGCTGGCCGGGGCGCTGGCCCGATCGCCGCGAATCGCCGGCCTGATCGAGAAGGCGATCGCAGATCTCGCCGGATCCGACGACCTCGGAGCCGCCGCGCGGAAGTCGGCGAGCATCCGGCAGCTGCAGGAGGTGCTCGGTCCGTTCTGCGAGGCCGAGGGTTTCCCGGGCTACTGGATCACCGACGCCCAGGGACACGCGGTGGTGACCGACGACGACACGCTGCTCGGTGGCCGCGACCTCGCCGAGAGTTCCGACTTCCTCGACCAGGCGCTCGGCCAGGGGCCGCTCGTCACGCCGCCGTTCGCGATTCCCCACAGCCAGACCCGGCACCGGAACTGGATCGACCCGATGGACCCGGTGATGTTCGCCGCGGCGCCGGTGCGCAACGCCGCCGGCGACCCGATCGCGGTGCTGAGCCTGGAGATCGATCCCGAGAAGGACTTCTCGCGGATGCTGCGGGTCGCCCGCCCCGGCGAAAGCGGCGAGTCCTACGCCTTCGATCGCGACGGCAGGCTGCTCTCCCTGAGCCGCTTCGAGGACCACCTGCGCAGCATCGGCCTGCTCCCCGCCGACCCCGAGATCCACAGCACCCTCAACGTCACCGTCCGCGACCCCGGCGGAAACCTGCTCCAGGGCTACCAGCCGACCCAGCCGCCGGACGACCGACCGTTGACGCGAATGGTCCAGGCCGCAATCGCCGGAGAGGACGGCGTCGACGTGGACGGGTATCGCGACTACCGCGGCGTCCCGGTGATCGGTGCCTGGCGCTGGCTGCCGGACTACGGCATCGGTGTCGCGTTCGAGGTCGACGTGGCCGAGGCCTTCGCGCCGCTGCAGAAGCTGCGCAACCTCGTCTGGGGACTGTTCGCCCTGCTCGCCGGTTCGACGCTGGTGATCCTGCTCTCGACGGTACTCGTCTCCAGTGCCAGCCAGCGGATGAGCGCCGCGGTGGAGGAGGCACGCAAGATCGGCCAGTACACGTTGAAGGAGAAGCTCGGCGAGGGCGGGATGGGCGAGGTCTACCTGGCGCACCACGCGATGCTCACCCGGCCGGCGGCGCTCAAACTGTTGCGGCGGGATCGTGCCTCCGAGAAGGACATCGTCCGCTTCGAGCGCGAGGTCCAGCAGACCTCGAAGCTGACCCACCCCAACACCGTGCGCATCTTCGACTACGGACAGAACTCCGACGGCATCTTCTACTACGCGATGGAGTACCTGCCCGGCGTGACGCTGGAGCGGCTCATCCGGATCTCCGGCCCCCAGTGCCCGGCCCGGGTGATCCACATCCTCCGCGAGGTCACGGACTCGCTCCGCGAGGCCCACGACATCGGGCTGATCCACCGTGACATCAAGCCGGCGAACATCATGCTCTGCGAACGGGGCGGGATCTACGACGTGCCCAAGGTGGTCGATTTCGGCATCGTCAAGAACGTGGACTCCGAGGACGTGAAGCTGACCGCGGTGGACGTGATGTCCGGGACTCCGCAGTACCTGTCGCCGGAGGGGATCAAGACCCCCGGCGACATCGACGCCCGGGCCGATCTGTACTCTCTCGGTGCCGTCGGTTACTTCCTGTTGACCGGCGAGCCGGTGTTCGAGGGCGCGACGGTGATGGAGGTCTGTGCCCAGCACCTGAAGGAAGTGCCGGTCCCGCCGTCCCAGCGACTCGGCAAGCCGATCCCTCCCGCGCTGGAGCGGCTGATCCTCCAGTGCCTGGCCAAGAACCGGGACAAGCGCCCGCGAAACGCCCAGCGGATGTACGAGGCCCTGGCGCTGTGCGAGGACTTCGGAAGATGGACCCGGAGTCGGCCAGGGAATGGTGGGACGCCCACGAGCTCCAGGTCAAGGATCCGGCGGCGGTCGTCGTCGAGGAGCAGGGGGACACCACCGTCACCCAGACCTCCGACATCGACCTGTCGAGCCTGCCCGACTAGGCCGGTCCCGGGGTAGCAGGCCGGTCCCGGGGTAGGATGCCCCGGTCGCGACCCGGTCCGGTGGGTGACTGGTTTCCCGATCCGGCGGACCTTATATAGGTTTCTGTATGGATTGCAGACGGATGCCAGGTTCGTCTCGGTGGGTGTGGTCCCTGGCCCCGGTGCTGATCGCCGGCGGCCTGACCATGGGGTGTGCCGGTGCGTCTCGCGCCCCCAGCAGCCGGCCGGCCCCGGACCGCCCGGTGACGCCGGCCGTCGAGATCGGCCCGACGGCACCCCTCGCGTTCCATCAGGTTCGTCCCGGGGAGACCCTCTGGTCGATTGCCAATCAGTACGGCACGACGGTCGACGAGCTCGTCCGGCTGAACCGGATCGCCGATGCGGATTCCATCGAGGCCGGAGTGCAGCTGCAGCTGCCGGTCCCCCTCGGCGAGAGCTGGAGCTGGCCGGTAGAGGGTGGCCAGGTTCTCTCGAACTTCGGCGCGCGGCGCCGTACCCACACCCACAAGGGGCTGGACATCGCCGGCCGCAGCGGGCAGCCGGTGCGGGCGGTGCAGGAAGGCCAGGTCGTCTACAGCGGCTCGTCGATGAGCGGTTACGGCAAGACCGTGATCCTCGACCACGGGGACGGGATCACCTCGCTCTACGCCCACAACTCGAGCCTGCTCGTCCGGGTCGGCGATCGGATCCAGCCAGGACAGGTCGTCGCTCGGATCGGTCGCTCGGGCAACGCCACGGGATTGCACTGTCATCTGGAGATCCGCCGGGACGATGTTCCGGTCGACCCGATGATCTATCTGGCCGCCGATGGGAGATCCCGATGAAGCTCCGCATCTCCTGTCCGGCCTGCCACAAGGGCTACCTGCTCGACGAGTCCGCCGCCGGCCGGACCTTCCTCTGCCCGGCCTGCAAGACCCGGGTGCGCGTCGGCACGCCCCCGGGGGCGAGCCCGCAACCGAGCAGCTTCGACCCGACCTCGACCCTCCCCCCCGGCTCGGCCCATCCGATCGAGCAGCCTGCGACGGCACCCGCGACGGCGCCGGCGGCTGCCGCGGCATCGACCGCGACCGCTGTGGCTCCCGCCCCCGCAGCGACCCTGACCCGACCCGAGCCGGAGGTGATCGTCTGCCCCCGCTGCAAGCTGCACTTCAAGCACCAGGGCGCGGCAAGTGTGGCGTCCGAGGGAAGTCGGCCGGTGGTGCTGATCGTCGAGGAGAAGGGGTACTACCTCGAAACCGCCCAGGACGCCCTCGGGGCTTATTGCGAACTGCGAACCGCCGCGACGGTGACCGAAGCGGAGAACCTGCTCGCGGCCGGCGGGATCGATCTGATCGTGCTCGACGTGACGATCAACGCTGGCGACGGCAAGCGGCTGCTCCGGAGCGGAGCGCAGAAATCCTGCCCGATCCTGATCTACACCGCCCGTGACGAATCGGAGCTGTACGGCGACGGCTGGGCCGAGCTACAGACGCTGGGTGCCGACGACATCGTCTTCCAGGAGATGAACGTCGGCGAGGCACTTTCCCGCAAGGTGGGCGAACTGCTCGGACGTACCTGGGGCAACGAGAACGACGCCGAGTAGCCGCTCTAGAATCTCCAGGACAGCCCGCCGAAGATCGCCGTTCCGCCCAGCTCGAGATCGCCCAGGCCGGCGAAGTCCGAGCCCAGCGTGTCGTCGGACCAGCTATAGCGGCCCTCGATCGCGAAGTTGAACGAGGGAGACATCGGCCACTCGGCCCCGGCCAGCACGTAGACCGTCAACGCCTCGCCGCTGTCCCGGAAGCTGGCGTAGAACACCTCCGGCGGGTCGAACGCAAAGTCGAGGAAGTCTCCCTGTTCCCGGTACTCCCAGAAATTCACACCGGCTCCGGCCCCCAGGTAGAACACCGGACGCAGCACATTGCCACCCGGCCGAGACCGGTAGCGTCCGGCGGGCAGCCAGCGCAGGTCGGCGGTGAGCGGGAGCCGCTCCAGGCGGGTGTCGTGGTTGATCGGGAAGCCTCGCTCATCGACCCAGTCCCGGTACGAGGAGAACACCGTCTCGCTGTACCAGTCGAAGTTGATCCCCAGTTCGAGGTGCCCGGTCAGGCCCTTGACGTAGCTCATGCCGAACTGAAAGCTGTCGAAGTCCGAGGCCTCGAGAGTGAAGACCTCCTCGTTCTCGTTCCAGACCTCGCCGCCCCCCGAGGGGAAGAACCAGCCGAAGCGGAACTGGAAGGCGTCCTCGGCGATTCCGGACTGGGCCCGCGCCGGGGCGCTGCTGCCGGCCACGAACATCAGGGCCAGGCCGGCGATGACGGTTGCTCTACGCATGATCGGACCTCCAGCGGTCACCCCCGTGGGTGCCTGCGCCGGAGGTTGCAAGGGACGCGCCACGGCCGATCGGCGCACGAACGGCCAGAAACGGGGAAATTCGCGATCGAAAGCGGGAAAGGCTGTCCGTGGCTCAGGACAGCGGTGGCCTCGAAAGGCGCCGACGTCAGCCGTTCGACAGGACGACGAGGAGGGTCGCCGCGAGCAGCAGCAGGGATCCGTCGGTCAGTCGGTCACGGAGATTGTCGGCGAGCTGTCGGGTCGTGGTCGTCATCGCGCTCTCCACGCCGGGTCGTTCCGGCTGCCCTGATAAAGAGCAAGGTCCATGCCGACCACCGATTCACCGAAAACCCCGAAACATCGACCCGGAGATGCCGGAACGGCACGAACTCGCGGTGACGAGAGGTCACCCAGTGTCACCGCGACCACGGGAGACCGACAGCGAACGGGGGCCGCCCCGCCCTACTCGAGGACGCGGATCACCACCCGGCGGTTCTGGGAGCGTCCCTCGGCGGTGCTGTTGTCGGCCTCGGGTTTCGTCTC
>CALNYP010000001.1:0-7745 GCA_942490715.1 uncultured bacterium | reverse complement strand
CAAGATGGTGGCGCCCCGCGATGCCACGGTCCAGGTCGCCGCCCTGACCGGCGCCACTGCCGCGGAGACTGCCGATGCGAATCCCGAGGGCCGTGCCGACGCCTACGGCCGATTCGTCGATCCGCATATCGTGGCGGTGAACCACGATCACTACTTCAGCTACCGCGTCGACCTCGACGTCGACGGCCCGACCAATGACTTCGTGATCGACAAGATGGTCCCGAAGCGGCTGGACAGCGAACGTCGCAAGAGCATCTGGGTGCGAGAGCCGCACCATCCGGCCACCGAGTCGGCGGCTCAGCTCGACATCGATCTACGCAAGCCCGCTCTCTGGCGGGTGATCAGCCCGTCGCGAACCAACCACGTCGGCTACCCGACCAGCTACCAGCTGATGCCGGGAGCGACGGCGGTGACGTTACTGTCGGAGGACGACTACCCACGCCTTCGTGCCGGCTACATCGACCACCATCTCTGGGTGACTCCCTACGAGAGGGGCGAGCGCTACGCCGCCGGCGAGCATCCGACGCTCAGTGAGCCGGGCATGGGGTTGCCGAGTTGGACCGCGGCGAATCGCGACATCGCGACGACCGACGTCGTTCTCTGGTACACGGTCGGTATGCATCACATGGTGCGTGCCGAAGACTGGCCGGTGATGCCGGTCATGTGGCATCGCTTCGAGTTGCGGCCGTTCGACTTCTTCGACGGCAACCCGGCGATGGATCTGCCCGAAACGCGCTAGGAGGAGCCTGGCGACGGGCGACGAATCGACGTCAGCCGAACTCGAGCAGGAACTCGGCGATCGCGTCCGCGACCAGCTCGTTGCCGAGCGCGGTGTGATGGCAGTGATCGTAGAAGAGGTCTTCGGATCGCCCAGCCGACTCCTTTCGCAGCATCGGCAGGAGATCGAGCACGGGAACGCCGAGTGACTCGGCGACCCTGGCGCAGGCGCTGCTGGGGCTGGTCGTAGACGAACTTCGCTTCGACCTGGTAGCGCACCGGGAAGGCGACGAAGAGCAGCTCGAAGCCGTGCACCTGCGACAGGCGTTGCAGTTCGACGAAGGAAGGCATCATCGACTCCCACGCGGCCTCACTCCACAGGGCCCCCCAGTCGTCGACGTGATCGGCGATCTTGTCGTTCATCGCCTCGGGGTCGCGCAGGAAATTGCCCTGCCGGCCGGGATAGCTCTGGCGGATCTCGGACTCCCAGGCGTCCTGTTGGAGCTTCGCCCGACGACGGAACGCCCGCACCTCTTCTTCGGGCTCGGGGCGGACCAGGGCGGCGAGGTGGAAGACGTGGCGAACCAGTTCGCTCCAGCCGAGGGCCCCGGGAACCTCGATCGGGCGAACTCCCTGTGAGGGGCTGGCGTCGTTCAGGTAGAAACACAGAACCACCGTGTCGGGGTTCGTCGACAGGCCGGTCTCCTTGAGGATGGCGACTTCGGTTTCGAGGCCGATGGCGCCGACCGCCGCGTTGATGGTCTCGTAGGGTCGCTCGGTCCCGGCGAGGCGCTGCTCCACCAGCCGAACGAAGGTCTCCGGTTCGTGCAGCCAGTCGCCGAAGGTGACCGAGTCGCCGAGGAAGAGGGCGCGGGGTCGTTGCTTCTCCCCGATCTCGGGGTTGCGGTAGCCGAGCGAGTTGGTGCGGATCTCGACGTCGCGTCCGCCGAGTCGGTGGCTGCCGATCACGCTGGTCGCGTTGGCTCGCAGGCGCCTGCCGGCAGCGGTGCCGACGTAGAGCGATCTGCCTCCCGAACTCGGTTTGCGAAGCAGCTGCTGCTCGATCGGCGTAGCGTTCTCCTCTGCGAGTCGCTGCTGTGAGTCGGCCTCGTCGGTGACGTGGATTCGCGTCGCCGGGGGCAGGAAGACGCGAACCAGGATCTCGGCCGCTGCGAGACTCACGACCACCGAGACCAGGAGCAGGGCGAAATGCTTGGCGACGCCCGGACCGTGGGTCGGCGAAGGGGCGGATCCTGCGTTCCTGGTTTCGAAGTCGGCGCTCACGGTGGGAGATGTCCCTGGGCGGGATTATCTCCGGCTGCCCGTGGAAAAGCACGGGCCGCCCATGGCGCGACTTGCCGGCCTATCCGCTGGGTACCGCCCGCGGGGCGGCTTCGGTGAGGCGGAGGACTCGCAGTCCCTCCAGTTCCCTGATCACGACCTGACCGTCGTCGACGGCGAGGTGCCCCCAGGTCGCCTGGTCAGAGACTTCGGCGGTGCTGAGGATCTTCAGCTCGTCCGGATTCGCTTCGAGCAGCAACAGTTCTCCGTCCGAGTTGAGGGCGAGGAGTTTCCCCCCCTGAACCACCAGACTCCAGTAGTCGCCGAGAGGAGTGCTGGTCCAGCGACTGATGCCGCTGCGAAGGTCGATGTTCGTCAGTCGTCCGTTGCCGAGGTGCAGGTAGACGTCGTCGCCGATCAGGACCGGTGAGGACATGTAGCCGTGAGCCTTGTGGTCCCAGCTTTCTTCGACCGCCAGCCGTCCGAGGTCGTCCTCGCGGACGGTGAAGAGATGGGTCTTGTTGCGGTAGGAACTGGTGAAGATGGAGTCGTTCCAGACGGTGGGAGTGAGAATGTTCATGCCCCGGAAGTTGGGCACGAACTGCTCCCACAGAGTGACGCCTGTTTCCGGCTCGAGACCGTAGAGCACGTGTCTCGATTGCACCAGGAGCTGCTCACGGCCTGCCAGGTTCGCCATGACGGGAGACGAGAACGCGCCGTTGTCCATCATTCCCTCGTCGGTCTGAAGGGAGCGCCAGAGGGTTTCCCCTGTGACCTTGTCGAGCTTGACGATCGAGTTCGCAGCCTGGATGTAGAGATGGTCTCCGACGACCATCGGTGAACTCGCGAAGCCGAACTCGGGAACCGGGGTGTCGAAGCGCTTCGGGAAGTCGACGGTCCAGACGATCCCGCCGGTCTCGGCGTCGATTCGATGGAGTCGTTCCTCCATGCCTCCGATGAAGAGACTCTCGCCGTCGAAGGCCGGCGTCGATCGAATCCAGTCGCCATTCTTGCGGGCAAAGAACGGAACGCTGCCACTCCCCTGCCAGCGGATCCTCCAGATCTCCGTGCCGCTGTGACGATCGAACGCGCGTGCTCCTTCAGTGTCGTCGTCGACGGTTTCGGCGATGAAGACCCGATGCTCCGACAGCACCGGTCCGGAGTAGCCCTTGCCCAGATCGACCTGCCACTCGGTTTCGAGCCCCTCGAGGGTGTCAGGCCATGGCGCCCCGCCCGCCTCACCCGTTCGCAGGGGGCCCCGCCACTGGTTCCAGGTCTCCGTTCTCGGGGGATCGACCGCGGTCGCGAGACCTGGAAGAGAGAGGGCCAGGAGGAGCGTGCAGGAGCAGAGGATCCGGTTCATCAGGACAGCCTCCGGCAGATCGATCGTCAAGCCGCGCGGTTGAGTTGTTCTGCCGGCGCTCGGCCCGGCATTCGTGTCGATCGGCCGAGGCAGTGCTCCAGGGCCGAGGACAGGTCGGGATGGACGAACTCGTATCCGCTGGCCTCGAGGACGCCGGGCGCGACCCGGGTACTGGCGAGAAGCATGGCTTCGCCCATCTCACCGAAGAGGATCTTGATCGCCGCTGCCGGGAGCGGGGCGATCGTCGGGCGGGCCAGAGCCTTGCCGAGCGCCTTGGTGAAGGATCGATTGCTGCGAGCGTCCGGGGCCACGACGTTGACGGGACCGTCGATCGAGGGGGTTGCCAGGCAGTGGAGCACCGCACCGAGCACATCGTCGAGAGAAACCCAGCTCATGAACTGGTGGCCTGAACCCAGCCGGCCTCCGGCGCCGAAGCGGAAGGGTGGCAACATCTTGGCGAGGGCGCCTCCTGCCGGGGTCAGGATGATGCCGAAGCGCAGATGAACGACGCGTTCGGCGAAGAGAGCGGCGCGTGCCGCCTCGCTCTCCCATTCGCGACAGACCCGGCTCAGGAAATCGCTCCCGGGCTCGGTGGTTTCATCGACAGCGTGATCGCCGGTTTCGCCGTAGAAGCCGATGGCGGAGGCGCCGAGGAACATCCTGGGAGGTCGGCTCAGGCGCGAGAGGGATTCGACCAGCGCGGCCGTTCCCTGGACTCGGCTGTCACGGATGGCCTTCTTTCGGGCTTCCGACCATCGCCCCGCGGCGATGTTCTCGCCCGCCAGGTGGATGACCGCATCGAGACCTTCCATCTTGTCTGTGTCGACGATGCCGTGTTCGGCATCCCAAAGTACTTCATCCGTTGCCGGTTCGCCCGAACGGATCATGCGGATCACGTCGTGTCCCGCGTTGGAGAGGAAGGCGACCAGGGATCGGCCGACGAGGCCGCTCGCACCGGTGATCGCGATTCGCAGTGGCTCGGCCTGGCGGTAGCGCTGCTGGAGCGCGAGGTCGGAAACCAGGGTCCGGTGTCGGTAGGCGAACATCTGTTCGAGTTTCCTGCGAACGATCGATCCGCCGAGCAGGCTGCCGAGCGCGCCGAGTGGCGGAGAGTAGTCGATGGCGTCGCGAAGCAGCGAAGTGGTTTCGGAAGTGGCCGTGATCTGGTGTTCGTGGATCCAGCTCTGGAAGGGTCCGGCGGTCTGGCGGTCGGTGAAGGAACGGCCCTCGTCGACCCCGGTGTGCTCGGCGATCCATCGAATGCTGAAGGGAGCGGGTCCGAGTTCGAGTTCGGTGATCGATCCCGGTGCGATGGGCTCGGCCCTGCGGACTCTGAACGGTCTGCCAGGGGGGCAGCATGCGGTCGATGGCGCCTCGACGCATATGCCAGTTCCAGGCTTCGTCGGCCGAGACCGGAAGAGGACTTTCGAACCTGGCGGCGGTCAGTGTCATCGGAGGCTCCTGCGAGGACTCGTTGAGTCGAGAGTGCGGGGTGGGGGAAAAGAGAGGCGCGCGGAGGTCGTGGCTCCGCGCGCCGAAGGGATACTCCCCGGCTAGTTGCTGGGGATGAGGACGGTGTCGATCACGTGGATGACGCCGTTCGAGGTGAGGATGTCGGCCTTGACGACGGTCGCGTTGTTGATCTTCACGCCGTTGGACGTGTCGATCGCAACGGTCGACCGCCCAGGCTCTTCGCGCTGCTCGTGGGGAGGAGCGCCGAGGAGGGCACCCGGCCGGCCACCACGTGGTAGGTGAGGATTGGGTCACCAGCTGATCCTGGTTCTCGGGCTTCAGCAGCGTGGCCAAGGTGCCCTCGGGCAGCGTGGCGAAGGCATCATCGGTGGGCGCGAGCAGCACGGCCCGAACGGGTTGGTCGGCACCGACGCCATCTGTCCCGAAGTGATCGCCACCGAGGCCGGGGCCGAAGCTGGACTGCTGGTCGGCCCGACATTCAATGTCGGCATCGCCCAACACCATCTCGGCTTCGCCGGATCGATGACGCTGCGCCCCTCGACCATGATCGCGGTCATCAATGACTGGATCGAAAGCCTGACCCGTCACGGCTTCGACCGGATCTATTTCTTCAACGGTCATGGCGGCAACATCACCACGATCAATGCCGCCTTCGCCGAGTATTATGCCAATTTCTCGCTCGACGGCACGCCTTGCCCGATCCAGCTGATGCAACGGAACTGGTGGGAACTGCCTGGCGTCATGGAGACCTGCCGCAAGCTGTTCCCGGTCGGTGAGGGCATGCACGCGACCGCGTCTGAAGTATCGGTGACCTATTACGCCCATCCACACGCCATCAAACAGGTCGAGATGAAACCGAAAATCGCCCCGGTCGGCGGGTTCAGCGACGCGGCCGACTATCGCCAGCGCTTCCCGGATGGCCGGATCGGCTCCGACCCGTCCCAGGGCGACACCGGAAAAGGGCGCCGAAATCGTCAGCTTCGCCAAGCAGGCGCTGATCGCGGAATGCGTCAAATTCTTCGACGTTAAGCCGGCCCTCCAGCCGGCGGAGTAAGGCATGGCGACCGACTGGACACCCCCGGTATCAGATGCCGCCGTCGAAAAGGCGACCGGCCAGACCTGGTCGCAATGGCGGGCCGATCTCGACGACTGGGCTGACGGTCTCGACCACAAGACTCTCGCCCGAACCCTGCGCGAAGAGCGCGGTCTGTCCGGCTGGTGGTCGCAAATGGTCTCCGGCACCTGGGGAATGATGACCGGACGCCGTGACCCGCATCAACGCGCCTGTGGTGACAGTCAATACCAGGCCTCGGGTTCCAAGACGATCACCGCGCCGCCAGCCGCCATCGAGGCCGCTTTCGAGCTGCCGGACTTCGCCGAATGGGGTCCCGAGGGCGTGTTCACCCGAACGTCGGGCACACCTGGAAAATCGGTCAATGGACGATGGTCGGAAGGCGGACGGCTGTCAGTCTGGCTGACAGACCGGGACGGCGACACTGGCTGCAAGACGCAGATCAGCCTGAGCCACGAGAGTCTCGAGACGGCGGATGAGTGTGAACACTGGAAGTCGCAATGGCGCGCCGCTCTGGCGCGATTGAAGAAACGGCTGGAAACCTGAGTTCCGCCTGTTGTTCGGGAGAGATGCATGCGAATTCAGACGGCGCTCATCGGGCTTGCCCTCTACGCCTCACCCGCGCTCGCCCAAGAACCTGCCGAACCGGAGGTCTGGGCTCGTTTGCCAACGCCGGTCACCAACAACGCTGTCGCCGCAATTGAACGGGACGGTCGTTTGATGGCCTATTCCTTCGCCGGCCTGCATGCCGGCAAGACCTGGCGCGATGTGACGGCAGACGCCTATGCCTGCGACCTGGATGCCCGCACCTGCCGCGAGATCAACGGCCTGCCGGACGGGGTCGGTCGTCTCGCATCGATTGCCGTGACAGTTCGCGACCAGATCTATGTTTTTGGCGGCTACACCGTCGCCGAGGACGGGTCCGAACGCTCGACCCCGGAAGTCTGGCGCTTCGATCCCGCCAGCGAGACCTATAGCCACGCCACTGACATGCCCGTGCCCGTCGACGATACCGTCGCCCTGGCCTTCCAGGATCGTTACATCTATCTGGTCAGCGGCTGGCACGACACGGACAATGTCGAACTGGTTCAGGTCTATGATGTCGAGGAAGACCGCTGGTTTGAAGCCACGCCCTTTCCCGGCGCTCCGGTATTCGGCCATGCGGGTTCCTTGTCTTCGTCCGGACAGATCCTGATTTGCGGCGGCACCGCCGTCATCCCTCCCGAAATCATTGGAGGACGCCGCAGCTTTGTCGCGACGGCCGATTGCTACCAGGCCGATATCGGGCAAGACCCGGCCCGGCTCGACTGGCGGGAATATCGCGCGCCCGACATTGGGGCCATCTATCGCGGTGTCCTCGTCGAAGCGTCGGGCAATGCGGTTTATCTGATTGGCGGCAGCGACAACGCCTATAATTACGATGGCATCGGCTACAATGGCGAGCCGACCGAACCGCGAGCGTCCATTCTCCGGTCCGGCGATTGTCGCCCAGCGTCTGCCTGGTGGATGTCGCGCCAATTGGCGGCCAATGACCGGATGGACATACGGGCTGTTGTCCGCCGCGGGGCAGATTATTTCGTTCTGGGCGGAATGGGCCCGGGCCAGTCAGTCAGTGATGCTGTGATCCGCTACAGCCCAGCGCAATTGCCGACCGTCACTCTTCCCTGCCCGATTGACTAGTCCCGACACAAAACATTCATTTCACCACGCCCCTCGCGCTCGCTACACGCCTGCTGTCTTGCGTAGCTTCGGGAGTGTCCGGAATGAAAGCCCAGAATACCCTTCCTGTCGTCGCCCTGCTCGCTGCCTGTTCAGCGCAGGATCGTCAACGATCAGCAC